>NZ_FTNF01000013.1 GCF_900156065.1 Micromonospora avicenniae
TGCTCGTCGTCCAGGGCGATGTGCGACTGGGTGCCCTGGGTGCCGTGGGGGATCAGCTTCGCGGTGTCCACGGCCGGCTTCTTGTCCGACTGCACGACCGCGACGGGCTTGGCGTCCACCGCCGGGGTGGCGGCGTGGGCGGCGATCGGGCCGCCGGCGATGCCACCGGCGAACGCGAGACCAGCGATACCGAGAATGCTCTTCCGCATGATCGTGTTCATGATCAAAGCTCCTTCAGGGGTGATGACCCACCAAGGGGGGTGGGTCAGCGCCACGAACCGGCGCTTCGAAAGCAAGGGGGGAAGTCTGTGGGCACCCGTGAAACACCGGGGGGGTGTTCACGGGGGGCGGGTGTCCCGGGGTGAGGCGGGGAGGCTTCACCGCGCCGGGACCGTGTTCAACGACCCGCAGGCCGCCATCATTCCCGGGGCTTGCCGGGCTTGCCGCTGTGACACGGGGCCGGGGGTCGTGCGGCGCGAACCGTGTTCAACGACCGCGGGCCACCGTCATTCCCGGGGGCCTTGCCATACCCGGCGGATACACCACCGGGCGGGCTGCTACCTCGGCCGTCAGGGGGTGTTCAACGCCGGCGGCCCGGCCACGATTCCGGCCCGAGGATGCCACCGGTCACACCCAGAACCCCACCAAACCACCCAACGGGGCGGATCCGGCCATCCCGCCCCGGGCACGAACCGGACACGACCGCCCAGCCACCCCCACCCGACGCATGGTCAACTCGACATCCATGAAGTCGGGGCATCCGAGCGTCTCGGACACCCCGACATCAAGGAACCCGAGTCGATCAACCATCGGGGGGGCGTCCCCACGCCTTTGCCATCACGATCGGGAGCTGGTCGTTGTGCTGGCAGTCGGCCCGCTGACAGGCGCCGACCTGGGCGGTCAGGTCGGCCACGCCGGCAAGGACCGGCAGCTGCACGAAGGTGGGGCAGCGGGCGTGGTCGGGGCTGAGTGTGCGCCCCGGCCATCCGGGTCGGCCCGGACAACGACCTGGCCGACTGCATCACCTACGACGAGCACTGACGGACGACGAACTTCGACTGTCGAGTACGAGTGCGAGCTCAGGCCAGCCCGTTCGCCTCCCGGATCACGGTGACCAGTTCGTCCACGACGCCGGTGAGGGCGAAGTCCCTCGGGGTGAAGACCCGGGCCACCCCGGCGGCCCGTAGCTGCTCCGCGTCGGGGGCCGGGATGATGCCGCCGACCACCACCGGCAGGTCGCCCCGCCCGGCGTCGCGCAGACCGTCGAGCACGGCCGGCACCGCCGCGAGGTGTGAGCCGGAGAGGACGGAGAGCCCGACCAGGTCGACGTCCTCCTCCACCGCGGCCGCGACGATCTGCCCGGCGGTCAGCCGGATTCCCTGGTAGATCACCTCGAAGCCGGCGTCACGGGCGCGTACGGCGATCTGTTCGGCGCCGTTGGAGTGCCCGTCGAGTCCCGGTTTGCCGACCAGTAGCCGCAGCCGGCCGACGCCCAACTCGCGGGCGGTCGCGGCGACCCGCTGCCGGACCGCGGAGAGTCCGGGATCCGCGCCCGCTCCGGCGGCTCCGGTCAGGCCGGTGGGTGCCCGGTACTCGCCGAAGACCCGGCGCAGCGCGCCCGCCCACTCCCCCGTGGTCACGCCGGCCCGTACACACGCCATCGTCGCCGGCATCAGGTTCGTCGTGGTAGCCGCGTCGGCCCGCAGCCGGGCCAGCGCCGCGTCGACCGCCGCCGGGTCACGATCGGCCCGCCAGCGGCTTACGGCGATCGCCGCGTCCGCCTCGACCGCCGGGTCGATCTGTTCGATCGCCTCGGCACCGGTCGCGGTCAACGGCGAGGGCTCGGTCTCGGTGAACCGGTTGACGCCCACCACCACGTCCGAGCCGGCCTCGATCCGGCGTCGCCGCTTGGCCAACGAGGCGACCAGGGCGCTCTTCAGGTAACCGGTCTCGACCGCGGCGACCACGCCCCCCATCTCCAGCACCTTGTCCAGCTCGGCCCGCGCTCCGGCGACGATCTCGCCGACCAGCGCGGTCATCACGTGCGAGCCCGCGAAGAGGTCCGGATACTCGAGCAGGTCCGACTCGTACGCGAGCACCTGTTGCATCCGCAGCGACCATTGCTGGTCCCACGGACGGGGCAGACCGAGCGCCTCGTTCCAGGCGGGCAGCTGCACCGCGCGGGCCCGCGCATCCCGGGACAGCGTGACGCCGAGCATCTCCAGCACGATCCGCTGGACGTTGTTCTCCGGTTGCGCCTCGGTCAGGCCCAGCGAGTTGACCTGCACCCCGTAGCGGAACCGGCGCTGCTTCGGGTCGGTCACGTCGTACCGGTCGCGGGTGATCTCGTCCCACAGCGCGCAGAAGGCCCGCATCTTGGCGACCTCCTCGACGAAGCGCACTCCGGCGTTGACGAAGAACGAGATGCGCTGCACCACGTCGCCCATCCGCTCGGCGGGCACCTGGCCGCAGTCGCGGACCGCGTCGAGTACGGCGACCGCGGTGGCCAGGGCGAAGCCGACCTCCTGCACGGGCGTCGCGCCCGCCTCCTGGAGGTGGTACGAGCAGATGTTGACCGGGTTCCATCTCGGCATCGTCTCGAGGGTGTGGGCGACGAGGTCGGCGGTGAGCCGTAGGGACGCTGCCGGCGGGAAGATGTACGTCCCCCGGGAGAGGTACTCCTTGATGATGTCGTTCTGGGTGGTGCCGGAGAGCATCGAGGCGGTCCAGCCCTGCTCCGTGGCCACCGTGCCGTAGAGGGCAAGCAGCCACATCGCCGGCGCGTTGATGGTCATCGAGGTGTTCATCTCGGCGAGCGGGATGCCGTCGAAGAGGGCCCGCATGTCGCCGAGGTGGGCGACGGGGACACCGACGCGGCCCACCTCGCCGACGGCAAGCTCGTGGTCCGGGTCGTACCCGGTCTGGGTCGGCAGATCGAAGGCGACCGACAGGCCGGTCTGCCCCTTGGCCAGGTTGCGGCGGAAGAGGGCGTTGGTCGCGGCGGCCGAGCTGTGCCCGGCGTACGTGCGCATCACCCAGGGACGGTCACGCTCGGGCAACCGGCCAGGTAGACCCTTCTCGTCCATGGCGGGAGTCTAAGTTACCGTTCAGTAAAACGGGCTGTGGAAAACCACACACGTCCATGTCGAGGACACCCGGGCACGGACGACGTGACGTGGCTCCGACCACCACACCCCGCCCTGCCTACGACCGGGGCCACGCAGCACACTTGAGGGCATGGATGACGAGCTGGCGATCTCCGTGCGGGGGCTGCGCAAGGCGTACGGCGACAACGTCGCGGTGGCCGGCGTGGACCTCGACGTCCACCGGGGCGAGGTGTTCGCGTTACTCGGCCCGAACGGGGCGGGCAAGACCACCACGGTGGAGATCCTGGAGGGCTACCGCCGGCGCGACGCGGGCGAGGTACGCGTGCTGGGCAGCGACCCGGCCGCACCGGCCGGCGACTGGCGATCCCGGGTCGGCATCGTGCTCCAGGGCACCGGCGAGTTCGACGCGCTGACCGTGGGCGAGGTGGTGCGGCACTTCGCCGGCTTCTATCCGGACGCCGAGGACCCGGCGAAGGTGATCGAGCGGGTCGGGCTCGCCGACAAGGCACGGGCCCGTACGCACACCCTCTCCGGCGGGCAGAAGCGCCGCCTCGACGTGGCGCTGGGCATCGTCGGCCGCCCCGAGCTGCTCTTCCTGGACGAGCCGACGACCGGCTTCGACCCGGAGGCGCGCCGGGAGTTCTGGGAGCTGATCCGCGACCTGGCCGCGGCCGGCACCACGATCGTGCTCACCACCCACTACCTCGACGAGGCCGAGGCGCTGGCCGACCGGGTGGGCGTGATCGCCGGCGGCCGGCTGGTGGAGGTGGCCACGCCCGAGCAGCTCGGCAACCGGCAGGCGGCCCTGGCGACCGTCTCCTGGCGTACCCCGGCGGGCGCGGTGGAGAGCGCCCAGAGCGCGACGCCGACGGCGCTGGTGGCGGAGCTGGCCGAGCGCTTCGGCGGTGAGGTGCCGGGCCTGACCGTGACCCGACCAACCCTGGAAGACGCCTACCTCACGATGATCGGACACCGATGAGCACCACCACGAAGCCGGCGGCCCCGATCGCCACCTCTCCGGCCCGAAGGCCCGGTGCGGTCGCGCTGGGGCTCCGGCAGGGCCGGCTGGAGATCACCCAGTTCCTGCGCAGCCGGGAGTCCGTCGTCTTCACGATGGGCTTCCCGGTGATCATGATCCTGATCTTCGCGGCGATCTTCAACGACGAGATCGCCCCCGGGGTCAGCTACACCCAGTACTTCATCACCGGCATGATCGCCACCGGTCTGATGACTGTCAGCTTCCAGAACCTCGGCATCTGGATCCCCATCGAGCGGGACCGCGGGGTACTGAAGCGCTACCGGGGCACGCCGATGCCGAAGTGGGTCTACTTCGCCGGCAAGGTGGTCATGGTGGTGGCGATCGGCGTGGTGGAGACGCTGCTGCTGCTCGCCGTCTCGGCCGCCTTCTTCGACCTCGACCTGCCGGCCACCGCCGGGCGCTGGCTCACCTTCGTCTGGGTGGCGGTGCTCGGCGTGACCGCCTGCACGCTCTGCGGCATCGCCATCTCGTCGCTGGCCCGCACCGCGCGCAGCGGCTCGGCCGTGGTGACCCCGCTGGCGCTGGTGCTCCAGTTCATCTCCGGGGTGTTCTTCGTCTTCACCGAGCTGCCCGGTTGGATGCAGCAGGTGGCCGCGCTCTTCCCGCTGAAGTGGATGTGTCAGGGGCTGCGCTCGGTCTTCCTGCCGGACGGCTTCGGGGCGCAGGAGGCGGGCGGCTCGTTCGAGCTCGGCAGGGTCGCGCTCGTCCTCGGCGCCTGGTGCGTGATCGGCCTGGTGCTCTGCCTGACCACCTTCCGCTGGACCAGCCGCCGCGACGGCTGACCCAGGCCCGCCGGGCGCCGGTGGCGCTCCCGGACCGGGGAGCCCGCCACCGGAGCCTGCCGCAGGTTCCCGTCAGTACGTGTAGAAGCCCTTGCCGGTCTTTCGGCCCAGGTCGCCGGCGGTGACCATGCGCTGGAGCAGCTCCGGCGGGAAGAACTTCTCGTCGGCGGTGTCGGCGTAGATGTTCTTCGCGGCGTGCAGCAGCACGTCTGCGCCGGTCAGGTCGGTGGTGGCCAGCGGACCCATCGCGTGACCGAAGCCCAGCTTGCAGGCGGTGTCCAGGTCCTCGGCCGAGATGACGCCGGACTCGACCAGCTTGACCGCCTCGACCACGAGCGCGGCGATCAACCGGGTGGTGACGAAGCCGGCGATGTCCCGGTTGACCACGACCACCGTCTTGCCGATCTCCTCGGCGAAGGCCCGGACGGTGGCGAGCGTGGCGTCGCTGGTCTTGTAACCCCGGACCAGCTCGCAGAGCTTCATCATCGGCACCGGCGAGAAGAAGTGGGTACCGACGACCGACTCGGGGCGCTCGGTGACCGCCGCGATCTGGGTGACCGGGATGGCGGAGGTGTTGGTGGCGAGAACGGCGTCCGACTTGCAGATCTTGTCCAGCGCCCGGAACACCTCGTGCTTGATCTCGATCCGCTCGAAGACCGCCTCGACCACGATGTCCGCGTCGGCGGCCGCCTCCAGGTCTGTGGTGGGGGTGATCCGGCCCAGCGTCGCCTCGACCTCGGCCGCCTCGATCTTGCCCTTCTCGGCGAACTTCTCCAGCGACTTCCGGATGCCGTCGACGCCCCGCTTCGTGGCCGCGTCGTCCAGGTCCCGGAGGGTCACCTGCCAGCCCGCCTGCGCCGCCACCTGGGCGATGCCGGAACCCATCAGCCCGGCCCCGACGACCGCGAGTCGACCCGCCATCTGCTCTCTCCCTCGCCTGATTGAGTGCTTGCCAGCACCCTAGTCGGCGACGCTGAACGATGGCTAAGCCGGTTGCGCTCAGATGGTGAGGTCCGGTTCCTCGGGCGCGGTGCCGCGCTCGACCTCGACGCCCAGGGCCCGCAGGTCGGCGACGAAGTCCGGGTAACCGCGGTCGACGTGGTGCACGTGGGAGACCTCGGTGATCCCGTCCGCGCAGAGCCCGGCGATGATCAGTCCGGCCCCGGCTCGGATGTCGGTGGCCCGCACCGGCGCACCGGAGAGGTACTCGCGGCCGCGTACGACCGCGTGGTGGCCGTCGGTCTTGATGTCCGCGCCGAGCCGCATCATCTCGTTGGCGAACATGAAGCGCCCGTCGAAGATGTTCTCGGTGATCAGGGAGGCGCCGTCGCTCACCGCGGCCAGTCCGATCGCCATCGGCAGCAGGTCGGTGGCGAACCCGGGAAAGGGCAGCGTCACCACGTCCACCGCGTAGGGCCGGTCGTCCATGCGGATCCGGAACGCGTCCGCCCGCGTCTCCACCAGACCGCCCGCGGCGACGAGCTTGTCGAGCGCGACCTCGAGAAAGGCCGGGTCCGCCCCGGTCACCGTCACGTCGCCGCGGGTCATGGCGGCACCGAACGCCCAGGTGCCCGCGACGATGCGATCGCCGACGGTGGCGTGCCGCGCCGGCCGCAGCGTGGGTACGCCTTCGATGTGCAGGGTGGACGTGCCGGCGCCGGAGATCTGCGCGCCCATCTCCCGCAGCATGGTGCAGATGTCCACGATCTCCGGCTCGCGGGCCGCGTTGTCGATCACGGTGGCGCCGCGGGCCAGCACCGCGGCCATCACCAGGTTCTCCGTGGCGCCCACGCTGGGGAAGTCCAGCATGATCTCCGCGCCGTGCAGGCCGTGCGGCGCGGCGGCGATGACGAAGCCGTGCTCGCCGGAGATCTCGGCGCCCATCCGGGTCAGGCCGGAGATGTGCATGTCGAGCCCGCGCGAGCCGATGGCGTCGCCGCCCGGGTGGGCCACCCGTACGTAGCCCTGGCGGGCCAGCAACGGCCCGAGCACGCAGATGGACGCGCGCAGCCGGCGGACCAGGTCGTAGTCGGCGTCGGTGCCCAGCTGCTCGGGCACGTCGATGGTCACCGACCGGGACCGGGCCACCCCGCCCCGCGCCACCATCGGATCCACCGGGTCGTCCGCGTCGAACCGGACGTCACAGCCGAGCCGCCGCAGCACCTCGCCCATGATCGCGATGTCGGTGATCCGCGGAACGTTGGTGATCACACTGCGCCCCGGGGCGAGCAGCGCGGCGGCCATCAGCTTCAGCGCCGAGTTCTTCGCCCCGACCACGTGCACCGTCCCGGCCAGCCGGGCACCGCCGCGCACCCGGATGACGTCGACGTCGTTGACCGCGGTATCACCCGCGTCTCCGGGACCGACGGTGGCCGGCCACCCGGGCGCGCCCGGCCGCACCGGAATCGTCAGGTCCGGTATCCGTAGGCTGTGCGTCATGGCCGTCCACCTCACGCGCATCTACACCAGGGCCGGCGACGCCGGCACGACCAGGCTGAACAACAACGAGCAGGTGCCGAAGACCGATCCGCGGATCGCCGCGTACGCCGATGTCGACGAGTGCAACGCGTCGATAGGCGTCGCACTCGCCCTCGGTGAGCTCGCTGACGAGGTTCGGGCGGTGCTCGGGTCGATCCAGAACGACCTCTTCGACGTGGGCGCCGACCTGGCCACTCCCGTCGAGCCGGAGCCGAAGTATCCGCCGTTGCGCGTCACCGAGGAGTACGTCGAGCGCCTCGAGGGCTGGTGCGACGAGTTCAACGCGCGCCTGAGCAAACTCGACTCCTTCGTCCTCCCCGGCGGCACCGCGGGTGCGGCACTGCTGCACGTGGCGCGGACCGTCGCCCGGCGCGCCGAGCGTGCGGCGTGGGCGCTGGTCAGCCACGACCCGGAGCGGACCAGTGCTCTTCCGGCAAAGTATCTCAACCGGCTCTCCGATTTGCTCTTTATCCTGTCAAGAGCGGCGAATCCAGCCGGAGATGTGCTCTGGGTTCCGGGCGGGAAGCGCTGACCGGCGGCCTGCACCACGTCGAGGTGTGGGTCCCCGATCTGGCCGCCGCTGAACATTCCTGGGGCTGGCTTCTCGGCGAGTTGGGCTGGGAAATCTTCCAGGAGTGGCCGGCCGGCCGCTCCTGGCGGCTCGGCGAGACGTACCTCGTACTGGAGGAGTCCCCGGCGATGAGCGGGCGGCGGCACGACCGGCTTGCTCCCGGCCTGAACCATCTCGCCTTCCACGCGGGCCCGCCAACCGCCGTGGACCGGCTGGTCGCGGCGGCGCCGGCGTACGGCTGGACGTTGCTCTTCCCGGACCGGCATCCCCACGCCGGCGGCCCGCAGTCGTACGCCGGCTACCTCACCGACGGCCAAGGCTACGAGGTAGAACTGGTCGCCACCAGGTAACGGCAGTTGATCGAAACAGCGCCTGAACGGCGCACAGCCCCCGGCGAGGGTTTCCGGGGAGCCCGCCCGGCGCAGGGATCAAGCCTGACCGCCCGGAGCCGGGTGGGCTCCCCGGAAACCCCAACGGTGACCAGCGAAGACGGCTCAGGCCGCGGGCCAGTCCTGGGCGGCCAGACGCGACGAGACCGCCCCGGGTGGGGCGGCCTCGAGCCAGGAGAGGAAGCCGGTCACGGTCGACCGTGCCATGGCGATCTCGACCGGAGCGTGGTGACTGGTACACCGGAGAATCACCCAGTCGGCGGGCATGGAGAAGCGCTCCTGCCCCTCCGGCAGCCGCCGCCGCTCCACCACGAGCCCGTCGCGGTAGAGCACCCGCTTGGGACGCAGAGCGAAGCTGAACAAGCGGTACCAGCGCAGCTCGTCCCCGACGAACCTGCCGAAACCGGGCGACCAGCCACGGCCGTCGAGCAAGGTGGAGACCCGGACACTGAGCCGGATGGTGCCACCGCTACGGGTGAACAGGGCCCGCCGAGCGAAGAGGATCAGGAGAGCGCCGAGGACGACGGCGATTCCGATTCCGATTCCCTCGACGATCTCCATCGGCGGTGCTGGTCAGCGACCCTGTGCGGTGGAGGCCGGGGTGGCGCTCTCGGCGAGGACCGTGACGCCTTCGGCGCTCACGGAGAGGAAGCCGCCGGCCACCTCGTACGACACCTGCTCGCCACCGGCGAGCTTGATCCGCACCTGACCGGGCTCGGCGAGCTGGCCGAGCAGCGGCGCGTGCCCCGGCAGTACGCCGAGCTCGCCCTCGGTCGTCCGGGCGACGACCATCTCGGCCTCGCCGGACCAGACCCTCTCCTCGACGGCTACGAGCTCGACGTGAAGCTGCTGTGCCACGCTGTCTCCTTGCTGGGCGGCGGAATGGGCAAATTCTAGTCCTGCCACCACCGCTTACCCAACGCGGGTGGCGAGAGACGTGCCGCAGCTACTTGTTCTTGTTCTGAAAACTGGGGTGCTCGAGAAGGAACGCGTCGAGCTGCTCGTCATGCAGCGCGGTGAAGAAGTCGTCCACGCCGGCCTGGAACTTCTCCCCCTTGTACGTCTTGCCGTTGAAGACGGGACCTCCGGGCAGCTTGATCATCTGGATCGTGTTGGGGCGGATGTCCTTCAGCGCGAGAGCGAAGTCCAGCACGCTGTGACCCCGGCCGTTGAAGATCAGCGATTGGCCGCCCGCGCGGATCACCCGGTCCAGCTTGATCGGGTTGGTCACCACGTCGGCGCTGAACGCCTGCCCCACCATCGCCTTGATGAACTGCTGCTGGTGACGCTGCCGGCCGTAGTCCGCGTCCGGCACGCCGTTCTTCGGGTAGCGCTGCCGGACGTAGTCCAGCGCCTGCCAACCGTTGAGGTGGTGGTTGCCCTTGGTGTAAACCGCCTGCGGCCCGATGTAGCCCTCACCGTTCGGGTTGCCCTGTCGGTGCGTGCCATCCGGCTTGAGGTGTTCGGAGCGCACCTCGCGCTCGATGTACATGTCGACGCCGCCCATCGCGTCGACGATCTTCTGGAAGCCGGTGAAGTTGACGATCGCACCCGCGTCGAACCGCTTGATGCCGGTGATCT
Organism: Micromonospora avicenniae; assembly: GCF_900156065.1. Taxonomy (GTDB): domain Bacteria; phylum Actinomycetota; class Actinomycetes; order Mycobacteriales; family Micromonosporaceae; genus Micromonospora; species Micromonospora avicenniae. Next base: position 9,948 of record NZ_FTNF01000013.1, read on the forward strand.
CCTGCACCGTGGTCGCCAGCAGTTCGAAGCCGCGGGCGGCGTCCGGGTTCTGCCCCGGCACCCGGCTGCCGAACGACATCGCGGCGTTCAACTTCGTGGTCTCACCGGGGAAGTCGGCCTTCGGGAACGCGGGGATGTCGACGTAGAGGTCGCGCGGCAGCGAGAAGAGATAGGCGCGGTCCATCGTGGCGGGCACGTGCAGCACCATGATCGAGTCAGCGAGCGGCGGCGTCTTCGGATTGCGCGGGTCGATGCCCACCAGCAGGATGTTGAGCGGCCCCTTGATGTCGCTCTTGGGCGGAGCGGCGGCGCCGGCTGCCTCATCGCCGAAGAGGTCGGCCTTGCCGACGGCCCCCTCGTACCGGGCCTTGAGCGCGGCGGTGCCGACCAGGGCAGTCCCGCTGAGCACCATCAGCACGGTGCCGAAGATGGTGCAGATCCGCGCCCAGCGCGGGATGCCCCGCCAGGTGGACCGCTTCCGGCCGTTCTTACCGGCCTTCGCCACAACTGTCTCCGTTCATCACGCCGCTTCCCTTGAACCTGAAGACGGCGCGCGTCCTCGAAAAGGTTGCACCGATCCACGTTGACCAGGTGTGAAGGTGCGATGAACGCTACCTCGCATCTGCGCCTTCGCCGAAAGCGAGGAACGGAGCAGTGGGGACCGTACAGGCCGAAGGTGAACAAAAGGCCGCCCCGGCATTGCCGGGGCGGCCTTTTTCGTCAGAGCTGAGTCAGCTCTTCATCAGTTCCTCTGCCTTGCGCTCCAGGTCATCCAACCCGCCGCACATGAAGAACGCCTGCTCAGGGAAGTGGTCGTACTCACCCTCGCTGATCTTGCGGAACGCCTCGATGGTCTCCTTGATCGGGACCGTCGAGCCCGGCACGCCGGTGAACTGCTCCGCGGCGTAGGTGTTCTGCGACAGGAAGCGCTCGATCCGGCGAGCCCGGCCGACCGTCACCTTGTCTTCCTCGGAGAGCTCCTCGATACCGAGGATGGCGATGATGTCCTGCAGGTCCTTGTAGCGCTGCAGGATCCGCTTCACCTCGGTGGCCACCGCGAAGTGCTCCTGGCCGACGAACTCCGGGGCGAGGATCCGGGACGAGGACGCCAGCGGGTCCACGGCCGGGTAGATGCCCTTGTCGGAGATCGACCGCTCCAGGTTGGTGGTCGCGTCCAGGTGGGCGAACGTGGTGGCCGGCGCCGGGTCGGTGTAGTCGTCGGCGGGCACGTAGATCGCCTGCATCGAGGTGATGGCCTGGCCCCGGACGGAGGTGATCCGCTCCTGGAGCTCGCCCATCTCGTCGGCCAGGGTCGGCTGGTAACCCACCGCGCTCGGCATGCGGCCGAGCAGCGTGGAAACCTCGGAGCCGGCCTGGGTGAAGCGGAAGATGTTGTCGATGAAGAGCAGCACCTCCTGCTTCTTGACGTCGCGGAAGTACTCCGCCATGGTCAGCGCGGAGAGGGCGACCCGCAGCCGGGTGCCCGGCGGCTCGTCCATCTGGCCGTAGACCAGCGCGGTCTTGTCGATGACGCCCGACTCGGTCATCTCGGCGATGAGGTCGTTGCCCTCACGGGTCCGCTCACCCACGCCGGCGAAGACCGACGTACCACCGAAGTTGCGGGCGACACGAGTGATCATCTCCTGGATGAGCACGGTCTTGCCCACGCCGGCACCGCCGAACAGGCCGATCTTGCCGCCCTTGACGTACGGGGCGAGCAGGTCGATCACCTTGATGCCGGTCTCCAGCATCTCGGTCTTCGGCTCCAGGTCGGCGAAGGCCGGTGCCTTGCGGTGGATGCCCCAGTGGTCGTCCGCCTGGAGCGTCTCACCCTCGGTGAGGTTGAGGACCTCGCCGATCGCGTTGAACACGTGACCCTTGACGCCGTCACCGACCGGAACGGTGATCGGCGACCCGGTGTCACGCACCACCGTGCCACGGACCAGGCCGTCGGTCGGCTGCATCGAGATGGCGCGGACCAGGTTGTCACCCAGGTGCTGGGCGACCTCCAGGGTCAGCGTCTTCTCACCGCCGGAGAGCGTCACGTCCACGTGCAGGGCGTTGAACAGGTCAGGCATGGCGTCGCGCGGGAACTCGGCGTCGACGACCGGGCCGATGACCCGGACCACGCGACCGGTGGCCGTCTTGGTCTCTACTGGGGCAGTCATCACACTTCACTTCCCGACGCGGCCAGCGCGTTCGCGCCGCCGACGATCTCGCTGATCTCCTGGGTGATCCCGGCCTGGCGGGCCGAGTTCATCTCACGCGTGTACTTCTCGATCATCTCTTCGGCGTTGTCGGTGGCCGCCTTCATGGCCCGACGCCGGGCCGCCGACTCACTCGCCGCCGACTCGATCAACGCCGCGTAGATCCGCGTGTTGATGTACTTCGGCAGCAGCGCGTCGAGCAGTGCCTCCGCCTCCGGCTCGAACTCGTACGCCGGGAGCAGACCCTCGGACCGCGGACGGTCCTCGACCTGCATCGGCCCGATGATCTTCGCGACCGGGTTCTGGGTCATCAGGGAGTGGAACTCGGTGTAGACGATGTGCAACTCGTCGATGCCGAGCACCCCGTCCGCCCCGGCGCCGCCGTCCACGTCGTCCGCACCGGCCGAGAACGCCTTGATCAGCGTCTCCCCCACCGCGCGGGCGTCCGCGAACGACGGCTGCTCCGAGAAGCCGGTCCAGTTCGCCTCGATCGGCCGGTTGCGGAACCGGTAGTAGCTGACGCCCTTGCGACCGATGACGTAGAGCACAGGCTCCTTGCCCTCAGCTGCGAGCCGGGCGAGCAGAGACTCCGCCGTCCTGATCGCGTTGGAGCTGTAACCGCCGGCCAGGCCCCGGTCGGCGGTCACCAGCAGGACGCCCGCCCGCCGCACCCGCTCACGCGGGGTGAGCAGCGGGTGGTCGATCCGCGCGTTGGACGCCAGCGCAGTGAGCACGCCGGTGATGGCCTGGGCGTACGGCAGGGACGCCTCCACCCGCGCCTGGGCCTTGGCGATCCGGCTCGTCGCCACGAGCTCCATCGCCTTGGTGATCTTCTTCATCCCCTTAGCGGAGCGGATCCGCTGACGAAGAACGCGTACCTGGGCCGCCATGAGTCAGCCCTACTCCGCCGGCCGGTCGGTCGCGCTGTCGCGGTAGCGGGTAACCGTCTCGCGGTTCTCCTCGCCCTCCAGCGGCGCGGCCGGGGCCTCGTTGATCGGACGCTCGTCCTCCTTGGCCAGGAAGACCTGCTTGAACTCGGTGATGGCCGAGTCCAGCGAGCCGATGATGTCGTCGTCCCACTTGTTGTCGGCGATCGCCGCCAGCACACCCGCGTGCTTGTGCCGCAGGTACTGCAGGAACTCCGACTCGAAGCGCCGGATCTCGCCCACCGGGACGTCGTCCAGCTTGCCCTCGGTGCCGGCCCAGACCGAGACGACCTGCTCCTGCACCGGGAACGGCGAGTAGTTCGGCTGCTTGAGCAGCTCGACCAGGCGGGCGCCGCGGTCCAGCTGGGCCCGGGAGGCCCGGTCCAGGTCGGAGGCGAAGGCGGCGAACGCCTCCAGCTCGCGGTACTGGGCCAGGTTGAGCCGGAGCGAGCCGGCGACCTTCTTCATCGGCTTGACCTGCGCGGCGCCACCGACCCGGGAGACCGAGGTGCCGACGTTGATGGCCGGCCGGACGCCCTGGTTGAACAGGTCCGTCTCGAGGAAGATCTGGCCGTCGGTGATCGAGATGACGTTGGTCGGGATGAAGGCGGAGATGTCGTTCGCCTTCGTCTCGATGATCGGCAGACCGGTCATCGAGCCGCCGCCCAGCTCGTCGGAGAGCTTCGCGCAGCGCTCCAGCAGACGGGAGTGCAGGTAGAAGACGTCACCCGGGTACGCCTCACGGCCCGGCGGGCGACGCAGCAGCAGCGACACGGCCCGGTACGCCTCGGCCTGCTTGCTCAGGTCGTCGAAGACGATCAGGACGTGCTTGCCGCCGTACATCCAGTGCTGCCCGATGGAGGAGCCGGTGTACGGGGCGAGGTACTTGAAGCCGGCCGGGTCGGACGCCGGCGAGGCGACGATGGTGGTGAACTCCATCGCGCCCGCCTCCTCCAGGAGGCCCTTGATCGAGGCGATCGTGGAGGCCTTCTGGCCGATGGCGACGTAGATGCAGCGGACCTGCTTCGTCGGGTCGCCGGAGCGCCAGTTCTCCCGCTGGTTGAGGATCGCGTCCAGCGCGACGGTGGTCTTGCCGGTCTTCCGGTCGCCGATGATCAGCTGACGCTGGCCGCGGCCGATCGGGGTCATGGCGTCGACGGCCTTGATGCCGGTCTGCAGCGGCTCGAACACCGACTGCCGGGCCATCACGTTCGGAGCCTGCAGCTCCAGCTCGCGGTAGCCCTCGTTGGCGATGTCACCGAGGCCGTCGATCGGCTGGCCGAGCGCGTTGACCACCCGGCCGAGGAAGGCGTCGCCGACCGGCACGGAGAGCACTCGCTCCGTGCGCTTGACGCGCTGCCCCTCCTCGATACCGGCGTAGTCGCCGAGAACGACGACGCCGATGTCCCGGACGTCGAGGTTCAGCGCCACGCCGAGCGTGCCGTCCTCGAACTCCAGGAGCTCGTTGGTCATGGTCGAGGGCAGTCCCTCGACGTGGGCGATACCGTCACCTGCGTCCGCGACGGTGCCGACCTCCTCGCGGGAGACGTCGGTCGAGTAGGAGGAGACGTAGCGCTCCAGGGCGCCGCGGATCTCGTCCGTCGAGATGGTCAGCTCGGCCATCCTCTGCTTCCTTATGTATCAGGGGCCCGGGATACCTAGTACCGACCGGTCCGAGTGGCGTCTGTCGTTCAGGGCGCTGTGCGGCGGAGCCGGTCAGCGCTTCGCGAGCGCGTTGCGGGTCTCGTTGAGGCGGCGCAGGACGGTGCCGTCGTACAGGTCGGATCCGACCCGCACGCTCACGCCACCCAGGACGTCGGGGTTCACCGTCTGTCGCACGGATACCTCCCGACCGTATATCGCGGAGAGCCGAGCGCCCAGCCGCTGCTCTTCCTCGTCACTCAACGGGGCGGCCACGGTCACGTACGCGACCTGCCGGTCCCGCCGGTCGGCGGCGAGCTCGACCAACCGGGTGAGCGCCCCGATGAAGGAGCGACCCCCGAAGCCGGCGAGCGCGACCCCGACGAGGTAGCCGGTGACCGGCCGGGCCTTACCGGCGAGCAGCTGGTCGACCAGGGTCGCCCGCCGCTCGGCCGGCACCATCGGGTCGGAGAGCGCGCTGGAGAGTTCCGGGGAACCGGAGACGACCTGCCCGAACCGGAACAGCTCGTCCTCGACCTCGCTCAGCTCGCCGGCGGAGTCGGCGCTGGCCAGCAACGCCTCCACACCCAGCCGCTCGGCACCTTCGAGCAGCTCGGACGGCGCCGACCAGCGGCCGGAGACCAGGACGCTGACCAGCGTCAGGGCGTCCGCGCCGAGCTTTCCGCGGAGCATGCCCTCGAGCAGCCCGGACCGGTCCTCGCCGGACCGGGCCGGGTCGGAGAGCGCCCGGCGCAGCCGCGGCTCCCGCCGCAGCAGGGCGGCGACGGAGAGGATGTCGTCGGCGGTGGTGGCCACCGCCGACGCCTCCGCGCCGCGGACGTACTCGTCGAGGCGATCGGCCGCGATCTTGTACGACTCCCGGCTGGCGGCCTGCATCAGCGGGCCCCCGTGCTCTCGAGGCTGTCCAGGAACCGGTCGACGGTGCCCTTACGACGCGCCTCGTCGGCGAGCGACTCACCGACGATCTTGCTGGCCAGGTCGACCGCGATCGTGCCGACCTCGGCGCGCAGCTCGCGCACGATGGTGGCCCGTTCGGCCGCGAGCTGGTCCTTGCCGGCCTGGATGACCCGGTCGGCCTCCTCCCGCGCCTTGGCGAGGATGTCCTGCCGGATGCCCTCTGCGTCGGCCCGGGCGTCGTCCCGGATCTTGGCGGCGTCGGTACGCGCCTCGGCGAGCTGCGCGCGGTACTGCTCGAGCAGCTGGTTCGCCTCGGCCTGGGCGGCCTCGGCACGCTTGATGCCACCCTCGATGGCGTCGACCCGGGCCTGGAACGTCTGCTCCATGCGCGGGAAGACGAACTTCATCAGCACGAAGCAGAGAATGATGAAGGCGATGCCACCGACCACGATCTCCTGCCAGAGCGGAAGGATCGGGTTGTGGGTCGTCTCACCACCCTCAGCGGCGAGGAAGTACATGGAAGACCTCCCGGTCGAAGGGCGGGATTAGGCCTGGCCCTGCCACACGAAGCCGAATGCGACACCCAGCAGGGCGAGCGCCTCGATGACGGCGAAGCCGATCCAGACGTACGGCAGGGTGATCCGCGACGACTCCGGCTGGCGGGCGGTCGACTGGATGTAGGCGGCGAAGACCAGGCCGACGCCGATGCCCGGGCCGATGGCGGCGAGGCCGTAGCCGATGGCGGCGGTGCTGCCCTCTACCGCGGCGAGAACGCTAGCGTCCATTGGTGTGGTTCCTCCTGGTTATCACGCGTGACTCTCACGCGGGACGACAACGGTTGGTGCGAGTGGATCAGTGTTCCTCGGCGAGCGCGCCCTGCACGTAGCTGGCGGTCAGCACCGTGAAGACGTATGCCTGCAGCACGATCACCAGGAACTCGAGGAAGGTGAGCGCCACGGTCATCACCCAGGACAGGACCGAGATCGGCGCCAGCAGGGCGTTGGCGTTGAGCATCGCGAAGCCGCCGAGCGTGAACACCAGCAGGAGCATGTGGCCGGCGAACATGTTCGCGAAGAGACGGACGGCGAGCGAGAACGGCCGGACCAGGAAGGTCGAGAACGCCTCGATCGGGATCAGCAGCGGCAGGATGTACCACGGCGCGGGCGGAATGAGGGCCCGCTTGAAGTACCCGCCGAAGCCGTGCTTCTTGATGCCGACCCAGTTGAAGAGCACGTAGCTGATCGCGGCGAGGAAGGCCGGGAAGGCGATGTGCGAGTTCGGGGAGATCTGGAAGAACGGCACGATCGCGAAGAAGTTCGTCAGCAGCACGAAGCAGAAGAGCGTCGTGAAGTACGGCGCGAACCGCACACCCTGGTGCCCGATCATGTCGACCGCGATGTTGTTGCGCACGAAGCCGTAAATGGACTCGGCGAGCCACTGCTTCTTGGTGGGCACCAGCTGCGGCTTGCGGTAGGTCAGCAGGAAGAACAGGATCAGGATCCCGACCGCCAGCCACACCATGAACGTGATCTTGGTGAACCAGTAGTTGTTGTGCGCGCCCCACGGGGCGATGCTGGGCAGGTAGAAGTCCTCCACGCTGGGTGGGAAATTAACCTCGCCCTGTGCCAGGACGTTCGACTGTCCGAACACCGCGTCCCTTCCTATTTAGGCGTGCCGAGGTTGCGGATGACCAGGACGACGCCCCCGGCCATGCCGAGCACGATCCCGATGCCGGTGGCGATGCCCCCGGTCTCCAGCCATCCGTCAACCAGCCAGCCGATGAAGCCCCACACGAGCATGCCCGCGATCAGGTAGCTGAGCGCGGTCCAACCCTGACCGGCACCGGACGGAACATCATCCGGGCCGCCAGCGCTGGGGGGTTTCTGGTCACCGGCCATGACGGGGCGAACGATATCAGTCGAGGAGAGAAGGCTGTGCCTCACCCCCCGCACAACCTGGTTGTGTGGGACACGGGTGGGCGAAGTCGTCGCGATGCACGCTACTCCCCTTCGGCAGGCGAGAGAATGACCGATCGGGGACACATCGGCGCGCGTTCCGAAAATTGGGACGCGGGCTTCGTCAGCCCGGCGCGGGGCCGGGCCTGGACCGCAGTCAGCCCCGCGCCCGTCGGGCGTGGACCGTGGTCAGCCACCAGATGTGCACGCCCGTCCAGACCGCGACCCCGGCGGCGATGCCCAGGCACATCGGGATCAGACCGGGCCAGCCGGTCGAGGCCACGCCGACCATCACGGCGCCGATCACGGTGAACTTCGCGACGTAGAGCGCGAGGCCGAACGGCAGCACCAGCTGCGTGTTACGGGCGTCGGCCCACGCCAGCACCACAGTGGTGAGGCTGTAGCTGATCACCGTGACGGCCACCCCGGCGGCGGCGCCGAGCGCCGCGTCGGCCCCGCCGGTCACCCCGCCGACCACCGCCGCGACCCCGGCGAGCAGCACCGATGCGATCAGCAGCACCGGCAGGTGCCGCAGCCGCCAGCCCCGGTCCTCGGCCGCCCGCTCGACGCGGGCCACGGGCTCAGCCACGGGGGTACGCCGGGAACGTGGCGACCAGGTCGGCCACCTCGGTGCCGATCCGGGCGAGCTCGTCGGTGCCGCCGGCGGCCGCCGGGTCGGTCCGCACGGCCCGCGCGATGAGGCTCGCGATCTGCCGCATCTGGGGCTCCCCCATGCCTTGGGTGGTGACGCTCGGCGTACCCACGCGGATGCCGGAGGAGACCATCGGCCGTTGCGGGTCGTACGGGATCGCGTTCTTGTTCAACGTGATCGCGGCGGCGTCGCAGCGCGCCTCCGCCTCCGCGCCCGTCACCCCGACCTGTCGCAGATCGATCAGCGCCAGATGGGTGTCGGTGCCGCCGGAGACGGGGCGCATCCCCTCGTCGGCGAGCCCCGCGGCGAGCGCCTGTGCGTTGCGGATCACCTGCTCGGCGTACCCCTGGAACTCGGGCTGCGCGGCCTCGCGCAGCGCCACCGCCTTGGCCGCGACGGCGTGCATGAGCGGGCCGCCCTGCGTGAACGGGAAGACCGCCTTGTCGATCCGCTGGGCCAGCGACTCCCGGCAGAGGATCATGCCGCCGCGCGGGCCGCGGAGCACCTTGTGGGTGGTGCAGCTGACCACGTCGGCGTACGGCACCGGCGACGGGATCGCCTTGCCGGCGACGAGCCCGATGAAGTGGGCGGCGTCCACCATGAGGTACGCGTCGACCTCGTCGGCGATCTCCCGGAACGTCGCGAAGTCGATCAGCCGGGAGTACGCGGTCGCACCACAAATGATCATCTTCGGCCGGTGCGCCAGGGCCAGATCCCGCACCTCGTCATAGTCGATCAGCTCGGTGTCGCGCCGGACGGTGTAGCCCACGGTGGCGAACCACTTGCCGGAGAAGTTCACCCGGCTGCCGTGGGTCAGGTGCCCACCGTGCGGCAGGTCCATGGCGAGCACCGTGTCGCCGGGCTGCACCAGGGCCGCGTACGTGGCCAGGTTGGCGCTCGCCCCGGAGTGCGGCTGGAGGTTGGCGTGATCGGCGCCGAACAGCTCCTTCGCCCGGGCGATGCCGATCTCCTCGGCCCGATCCACCTCGGCGCAGCCGCCGTAGTAGCGCCGACCCGGGTAGCCCTCGGCGTACTTGTTGGTGAGCGTCGAGCCGAGCGCGGCGAGCACGGCGGGCGAGGTGAGGTTCTCGCTGGCGATCAGTTGCAGTCCGCCCCGCAGCCGGTCCAGCTCGCCTAGCACCACGCCGGCGATCTCCGGGTCGGTGGCGCGGAGCTGCTCGAAATCCGGCCCCCAAAAGGTGCTCGTCACGGTGTCCACGACGAAGCAGTCTATGGGGCCGCAGACTGGACAACGTGAGATGCCTGGTCACCGGCGCGACCGGTTACATCGGTGGGCGGCTCGCGCCCCGGCTGCTGGCCGAGGGGTACCAGGTGCGCTGCCTGGCCCGTCACGCCGGCCGGCTGCGCGACGTGCCCTGGGCCACGGAGGCGGAGATCGCCGAGGGCGACCTACGGCGGCCCGAGACGCTGCCGTCCGTGTTCGCGGGCGTGGACACGGCCTACTACCTGGTGCACTCGCTCGGTCAGGCCGGTTTCGAGACGGCCGACCGGGAAGCCGCCGAGGCCTTCGCCGCGGCGGCCCGGACCGCCGGCGTCCGCCGCATCGTCTACCTCGGCGGACCCCAGCCGGCGCAGGACGATGCGTCGCCCCACCTGCGTTCCCGTGCCGAGGTCGGGCGGGTCCTGCTGGCCAGTGGCGTGCCGACGGCGGTGCTCCGCGCCGCGGTGATCATCGGGTCCGGCTCGGCCTCGTTCGAGATGCTGCGCTACCTGACCGAGCGCCTACCGGCCATGACGACACCGCGCTGGGTACGCAACCGGATCCAGCCGATCGCGGTCGGGGACGTACTGCGCTACCTCGTCGGCTGCGCCGACCTGCCGCCCGAGGTCAACCGGGCCTTCGACATCGGCGGGCCGGACGTGCTCACCTTCAGCGACATGATCCAGCGCTACGCCCGGGTGGCCGGGCTACGGCGGCGGATCATCCTGCCGGTCCGGCCGCTGAGCCCGGCGCTGTCGTCGTACTGGGTCGGGCTCGTCACGCCGGTGCCCAACGCGATCGCCCGGCCGCTGGTGGAGAGCCTGATCCACGAGGCGGTCGCCCACGAGCACGACATCGCCGCGTACGTCCCCGACCCGCCCGACGGGCTGACCAGCTTCGACCGGGCGATCGAGCTGGCCCTGGCCCGGGTACGCGACGCCCAGGTGGAGACCCGCTGGTCGACCGCGAGCGGCCCGTACGCCCCGGCCGAGCCGCTGCCGACCGACCCGCGGTGGTCCGGCGGCACCGCGTACACCGACCTGCGGGAAAGCGTCGTCGACGCGCCGCCCGAGGCGCTCTGGCGGATCATCGAGGGCGTCGGCGGCGAGAACGGCTGGTACTCGTTCCCGCTCGCCTGGTCGGTGCGGGGCTGGTTCGACCGGCTGATCGGCGGGGTGGGGCTGCGCCGCGGGCGTCGCGATCCGCACCGGCTCCAGGTCGGCGAGGCGTTGGACTTCTGGCGGGTCGAGGAGATCGAACCCGGCAGGCTGCTCCGGCTGCGCGCGGAGATGCGGCTGCCCGGCCGGGCCTGGCTGGAGATGCGGGCGCTGCCGGCCGACGGTGGGCGCAGCCGGTACCAGCAGCGGGCGGTGTTCCTGCCGCGCGGGCTCGCCGGGCACGCCTACTGGGGCGCCGTGACGCCGTTCCACGCGGTGGTCTTCGGCGGGATGGCCCGCAACATCGCCCGCGGCGCGGAGCGGGAAGCCGGCGCCGTCAGTTCCCGTTCCGCGGACCGGTGAACTCGTAGGCGATCCGCTCACTCGGTGGCACGAAGTCGCGTACCGGCTGGTCGCGCAGCCCGAACGAGAGCACCTCGCCGACCGCCCGCGCCATCTGGGCCTGCACAGCCTGACCGACCGCGTCCCGGGGGTCGTCCGGATTCGCGGCCATCGAGGCGACCGCGAGCTGCGGCGTGAAGGCCACCACCGTCTCCGTCTCGTACCGCTCGGAGCTACCCGTCTTGCCGGCCACCGGCCGGCCCAGCTGCTCGCGCAGGCCCTCGACGGTCCCGCCGTCGCACCCGTTGTACATCGACTGGTCGCCGACCGGGCAGCGGGCCGCGTCGGCGGCCGCCCGTGCCACGTCGGTGTCCAGCGCCTGGCGGCAGGCCGGCTGGGCCGCCTCGACCGGCCGGCCGGACGAGTCGGTGATCGACACGACCGGCAGCGGGGCGCACCAGGTCCCCTCGGCCGCCACCGTGGCGTACGCGTTCGCGAGGTCCAGCGGCGTGGTGGCGGAGACGCCGAGGGTGAACGGCCCCCACTCCTTGGCGCCGCTCTCGGCGAGCCGGGCGTCGGACTGGGCTCGGAAGACGATGCCCAGCCGCTCGGCCATCTCCACCGCCCGGTCGGCGCCGACCCGCTCGATGAGCCAGGCGAAGTACGTGTTGACCGAGTTGCCGAAGGCGCTCCACATGTCGTGCCTGCCATCGACCGACGACGAGGAGTTCTGCGGGCACCAGTGGCCGTCGCAGCTCGCCGGCCCCGTTGCGGGGTAGCCGGTGATCAAACGGCCCGGCGCGTCGTACTCGGTCCGCAGGGGCAGGCCGGATTCCAGCGCGGCGAGCATGGTGAAGAGTTTGAAGGTCGAGCCGCCCTGGTAGCCGTTGATGGCCCCGCCCCCGGCGACCAGCTGGTTGACGGTGTTCGGGTGGTTCTTCTGCCCGTCGGGGTTCTCGGCGACGCTGTAGACGCGGTTCACCGCCATGGCGAGCACCCGGCCGGTGCCGGGCTGGACGACGGCGGTCGGCGCCGCGCGGCGGTCGCTCGTCGGGTAGATCCGCAGCACCTGCTCGACGGTGGTGCGCTGCACGGCGGGGTCGAGCGAGGAGACGATCGAGAACCCGCCCCGCCGCAGCGTCTGCTGCCGCTGGTCGGCGGTGGCCCCGAAGGCGTGCTGGGAACTCCACCAGCGGGTGAACCAGTCGCAGAAGAAGCCCCAGTCCTTGTGCTCTGCGGGCACCGCCGTGCAGTCGTTCGGCGTCTCACTGGGGCGCAGCTTCAACGGCTCGGCGTTGGCGCGCGCCGCCTGCTCGGGCGGGACCTGGCCGGACTCCACCAGCCGCTGCAGCACGTACGACCGGCGGCCGAGCGCGGCGTTCGCGTCGCCGTTGATCGGCTCGTCGGTGTGCGGTGAGCGGACCAGGCCGGCGAGCAACGCCGCCTCGGACAGGGTCAGGTCGGCCGGCGCCTTGGAGAAGAACCGTTTGCTCGCCGCCGCGATCCCGTACGCCCCGGCACCGAAGTACGCGATGTTGAGGTAGCGGGTGAGGATCTCCTCCTTGTCGAGCTCCCGTTCGAGGGCGAGCGCGTACCGCATCTCCTGCACCTTTCGGGCGGCGCTCACCTCGGTGGCCGCCTGGCGCTGCGCCGCGGAGAGGCGGGGATCGCTGCTCAGCACGTTGCGGACGTACTGCATCGTCAGCGTGGACGCGCCCTGCCGGGTCTCACCGTCGCGCTGGTTGACCGTGAAGGCGCGTGCCACGCCGCGCAGGTCCACCCCGCGGTGCTGGTAGAAGCGGGTGTCCTCGGCGGCCACGATGGCCTGCCGCATCACCGGTGCCACCTCGCGCAGCGGCACGTCCACCCGGTCCTCCTGGTAGAAGGACGTGATCAGCGTGGTGCCGTCGTTGGCGTAGAGGTTGGAGCGCTGCGCGGGCGGCGACGTGCGCAGCGTGTTGGGCAGCTCCGAGTACGGCGTGGAGAGCGCGCTGAAGCCGATTCCGAACACGAGCGCGACCGGCAGGGCCGCTCCCGCCAACACCAGACCGGCGAGCACGCCGGCGATCAACACGGTCAGCACTTTGTCGAGATGGGCCCGGATCATCAGCTTCCCCCGCAGGAGCCGGTCACGCTAGGACCCGTTCAGAATGACCCGGAATACCCCGTTTCGTCGCCGCTTCGCCCCAAACCCGGAGGAAATTCGCGAGGAGGACCGTCAGGGCAGAAGCGCCGCAGCGAGCGGCTGCACCGTCTCCTCGATCTCGTCGGCGACCCGGCTGAAGCACTGGTCACCCCGGCCCCAGGGGTCTTCCAGGTCGTCCGTGGCGAGGGGGCCCGCATCGTGGCGGGCTGCGTGCGCCGCCGCCACCAACGCCACCCCGCGGGCATGCACGGCGTCCGGCGAAGCCTCCGCCGCCGGCAGCCCGGCGGCGTCCACCGCGCCCAGCAGCCGGCCGAACTCCCCCAGCACGAAGGTGCGCGGAGCCGCGTCGGGGCGCAGCGCCACCACGTAGTCCTGCTGGTCGGCGGTCGCCGTGAGGACCAGGTCGGCGGCGTCGATGTGCTCCGAGCGGAGCTTGCGGGCGGCGAACCCCTCGGCGTCGCCGCCCCGGGAGACGACCTGCCGGGCAGCCGGCGGGTTCATCTCCTCACCCGCGTGCCAGCCGCCGGTGCCGGCGCTGTGGCTGTACACCAGCTCGTCAGCACCGGCCGGGTCGAGCCCCCGCCGGATCAACCGATCCCGTACGGCCAGCGCGAGCAGCCGCTCCGCCATCGGCGACCGGCAGATGTTGCCCATGCAGACGTGCAGCACGGTGAACGGTGGCACCTAGACCCCCTCGACGATGTCCGGCACCACGTCGCGCAGCTTCTCCAGCGGAATCGCGCCCAGGCGCAGGACCTGCGGCACCTCGCCGGTGAGGTCCACGATGGTGCTCGGCACCGGGTCCGGGCAGGGGCCCGCCTCCAGGTACGCGCGTACCGAGTAGCCCAGCTGGTCGCGGGCCTCCTCGGCGGTGAGCGCGGACGGCTGGCCCGTCTTGTTGGCCGACGAGACGGCCATCGGCCCGGTCTCCCGCAGCACCTCCAGCGCCACCGGGTGCAGCGGCATCCGCACAGCCACCGTGCCGGTCTTGTCACCGAGGTCCCACTGCAGGCTCGGCGAGTGCTCGATCACGATGGTGAGCGCGCCCGGCCAGAACGCCTCGACCAGGTCACGGGCCTCGCGGGGCAGCGAGAGGACCAAGCCGTCCAGGGTCTGCCGGGAGCCGATCAGCACCGGCGGCGGCATCTGCCGCCCCCGGCCCTTGGCGTCAAGCAGCGCCTTCACGGCGTACGGGGTAAACGCGTCCGCGCCGATGCCGTAAACGGTGTCCGTCGGCAGGACGACCAGTTCTCCGTTCTTGACCGCCTCGATGGCCGCGGCGATGCCGCGGTCCCGATCGGCGGGCGACCGGCAGTCGTAGAGCATCACGAGGAGCCAGTCTGCCACGCCGGCCCGAGGTCGGCCCGGCGGCCGTCCGCACGTCGGGACGCGGTGGCGAACCGGGGCCGCCCGGTGAGGTCCCGGTGCTCGGTCACGGCGGCGAACCGGCCGTCGGCGACAAGCAGCGCCGGCACGTCCGCGCCGTGCGTGTCGTCGTGCTCGATGCCGAGCATCCCGCCGGGCCGCAGCAGCTCCCCCGCCCGGGCGATCACCGGGCGGATCACCGACAGCCCGTCCACGCCGCCGAAGACCGCCTCCGCCGGGTCGTACCCGGCCACCTCCGGCGCCACCACCGTGTCCGCGGGCACGTACGGCGGGTTGCACAGCAGCACGTCGACCCGGCCGACCAGGTCGTCGAGCAGGTCGGGGGCGGTGACGTCCGCCGCCACCACCTCGATCGGCCGGTCCCCCGCCGTGGCCCGCTCCCCCGCGTTGCGGCGCAGCCAGTCCAGCGCCGCCGGGGAACGCTCGACCGCGACGACCCGGGCCGCCGGCAGTTCCTGGGCCACCGCGAGGGCGATCGCGCCCGAGCCGCTGCACAGGTCCACCACCAGCGGCGCGTCCCGGTCCCGCGCCTGCTCGATTCCCCAGCCGGCCAGCAGCTCGGTCTCCGGCCTGGGCACGAAAACGCCCGGCCCGACCGCCAGCTCCAGACGCCGGAAGGCGGCGCTGCCGGTGAGATGCTGCAACGGTTCGCGGCCCGCCCGGCGGGCCACCAAGGCGTCGAAGGTGGCGAGCTGGCCGGCGTCGAACCCGTCGGCTAGGGCCAGCCGGCCGCGCGGCACCTCCAGCACGTACGCGGCCAACAGTTCGGCCTCGGTCCGGGCGGCCTCCACCCCGGCTTCGGCGAGGATCCGGGCCGCCCGCAGCACGGCGGTCGATGGCCGGATCCGGTTCGTCCCTTCGGGGGGGTGTTGCGGCTCGATGGTCACGACATAATCATGAAGCGTCGCGGGGCACGTCACGAGCGGGTGCGTACAGGCGCATGCCGACAGGAGGTCGCTGGTGGGTTGGCTCGACCGGGTCGAAGACCAGGTTGACGCGCTGACGCGGTCGAGGGCGTTGCAGGAGGCGAGCCGGTCCGCCGAGGCGTACACCGTGCTGGAACATGTCCTACGCACCACAACCGATCCGCGCACCCGCGCCGACGCCATGGTTCAGCGCCTCTCCGCGCTGATCAATCTCGGCCGCACCGCCGAGTTCACCCGCGCCATCGAGGAGGCCTCGGCGGCCGTACGCGACCTCGCCGAGCCCTACCTGCACGGGCACGTCAACGCGCTGGCCGCGCTGGCCGCCCACCACCAGGGCGCGCTCGACCGCTGCGTCACCCACCTGGTCAAGGCCGCCCGCGCGCTCGGCGCCGTCGAGGACCCGGACCGCGACACCGCCTGGGGCTGGCACGACCTGGCGATGGCGTACTCCTACCTCAGCTTCCACGGCTACGCCCTCGGCGCGATCGAGCGGGCCCGGCAGCTGGGCATGGCCGCCGGCATACCCGAGGAGACGTTCGCCGCGCCGGGCATCCGCCTGCGCAACGCCGTCGCGCTCGACCACAACGGCGACAGCGACGGCTGCCTGCGGGTGCTGCGCGACGTGGCGGGCGACCTCGCCCGTTTCCTGCGCGGCGGACGGGCCGGCCAGCTACGTCCGAGCAGCCTCGCCGCGTACGGCTACGCCGCCGCCCGACGGGCAGCGCTCGGCGACGAGATCGAACACGGCAGCGACGCCGACCCCACCCGGCTGCTCGCCCACGGTGGCGACAGCGCCCGGGCCCGGGACATGCGTGAACTCGGTCACGTGTGCCTCGCCGTCGCCGCCGGCCGGCCGATCGAGGCGGTGGCCCGGCTGGACACCATCCGGGTCTCCAGCGAGACGCTCGGGGCGGCCGAGCCGGCCCGGTTGCGCAGCATCGCCCTGTCCCGCGCCGGTGACCACGCGCTCGCCCACCGGGCGGACCGGCTGGCGTTCCGGCTGGCGGCACAGCGCAACGACCGGCTGCGGGACGTCTACATCGACGGAATCGCGGCCCGGATCGACCACGAGGAGATGCGCCGGGAGGCCGCCCGCTACGAGGGTGAGGCGCTCACCGACCCGCTGACCGGCCTGCCCAACCGGCGCCGGCTCGAACGCTACATCGCCAGCGTGGTGGCGCGCGGCGAGCAGGTGGTGATCGGGGTCTGCGACCTGGACGGCTTCAAGGCGGTCAACACCCGGCACGGGCACCACTCGGGTGACCTGGTCCTCCAGCGCATCGCCGGCGTGATCAACAGAGTGATGCGCCGGGGCGACTTCGTGGCCCGCTACGGCGGCGACGAGTTCGTGGTGGTGCTGCCCGGCGCCGGCATGAGCGAGGCCGCCGAGGTGGCCCGCCGCGTCGGCGCGGCGGTGGCGAGTGAGGACTGGGAGGCGCTGGTCCCCGGCACCCCGGTCGGGGTGAGCATCGGCTTCGCCGAGGTCTCCGGCACCGGGCCGCAGCTGCGTGACGCGCTCAGCACCGCCTTCGAGATCGCCGACCGCGAAATGCTCCGAGCCAAGACCCGCCCCCACGCCTCCTAACCCCCACCCGCGCGCTCCGCGCGCCCCCAGGCCCGCCCAGCCCCGGTCTGCGCGTGATCAAGAGGTTCGCGTCAACAGGGAGATCGAACGTGACGCGAAGCTCTTGATCAGCGGGGAGGGCGGCGGGGGAGAGGGGGTGGGGGGTGGGGGGGTGGGGCGGGGGGGTGAGAGTTAGCGGCGGGTTAGTTCGGTGTCGCCGGACAGGCGGGCGGCGCGATCCGCCTCGGCCAGCGCGTCGAGCACGCCGTCCAGGTCACCGGCGAGGGCCAGGTCCAGGTTGTACGCGGTGTAGCCGATCCGATGGTCGGTGATCCGGTTCTGCGGGAAGTTGTACGTACGGATCCGCTCCGAGCGGTCCACCGTGCGCACCTGCGCCTTACGGGCGTCCGAGGCGGCCGCGTCGGCCTGCTCCTGCGCCGCCGCGAGCAGCCGGGCCCGCAGGATCCGCATCGCCTGCTCCCGGTTCTGCAGCTGCGACTTCTCGTTCTGGCAGGAGACGACGATTCCGGTCGGCACGTGGGTGATCCGGACCGCCGAGTCGGTGGTGTTCACCGACTGCCCGCCGGGTCCGGACGAGCGGAACACGTCGATCCGCAGGTCGTTCGGGTCGATCGTGACGTCGACGTCCTCCGCCTCCGGCAGCACCAGGACGCCGGCCGCGCTGGTGTGGATGCGGCCCTGCGACTCGGTGACCGGCACGCGCTGCACCCGGTGCACGCCGCCCTCCCACTTGAGGCGGGACCAGACGCCGTTGCCGCCCTCCGGCACACCCTTTGTCTTGATCGCCAGCGAGACGTCCTTCACCCCACCGAGGTCGGAGTCCTGGGCGTCGATCACCTCGACCAACCAGCCCCGGCGCTCCGCGTACCGGGTGTACATCCGCAGCAGGTCGCCGGCGAAGAGCGCCGACTCCTCGCCACCCTCACCCGCCTTGATCTCGACGATCACGTCCTTGGCGTCGTGCGGGTCACGCGGGATCAGCAGCTCCGCCAGCCGCTCCTCGAGCGCCGGCAACGTCACCGCGATCGACTCCGCCTCGGCGGCGAACGACGAATCCTCGCCGGCCAGCTCCCGCGCGGCGGCCAGGTCCGCGCGCGCCTGGGCGAGCTCACCTGCCGCCTTGTGCAGCGGCACCAGCTCGGCGTAGCGGCGACCGACCCGGCGCGCGACAGCCTGGTCGGCGTGGATGGCCGGATCGGCCAACCGCTTCTCCAGGTCCGCGTACTCGTCGAGAAGGGCGGCCAGACGCTCGCTGCTCATGCTGCGGATGCTCCTTCGACGCGGGCGGACGGACGGCGTACCGGGTGGAAACCGGCGGGCATACGGACGGCGCCCGCGTCCGGCGGAAACCGGACGCGGGCGCCGAACGTGGAGTTACTTGGCCTTCTTGGCCTGAACCTTGGCGTACTTCTGCTGGAACTTCGCGACCCGACCGGCGGTGTCCAGCACGCGCTGCTTACCGGTGTAGAACGGGTGGCAGTCGCTGCAGGTCTCGACGCTGATCACGCCGCCCTTGGCGGTGCTACGGGTCGTGAACGTGTTGCCGCAGGAGCAGCGGACCTCGGTGGTCACGTACTCCGGGTGAATGTTGGGCTTCATGTCGCCTCGGTCCTTTCGTCGGTGGTCGCCGGGTCGCCCTCGCCACCCGCCGCACGTACGACGGGCTCAGGCGTGAACCGGAACCGGTGGCCGATTGACCAGTGTGCCATGGGTGCGGCCTGGGCCCGTCACCGGGCGCACAGCTGGTCCGCCCTCGACAACACACGGCGTCCTACTGGCATTCCCGTCCGCCCGCCGGGCATTCACCGGCACGCGACCCACGTCGGTCGTGCCCCGGGCGGGGTACGACCGGGGACGGACGACGGCTGCCGGACGACGAGCGCACGGAGGTGAGCACGCGATGCCCCGCCTGATCGCGACCCGCGGGCTACCCGCCTCGGGGAAGACCACCTTCGCCCGTACGCTCCAGCCGTCCGTGGTCCGGGTGAACCGCGACGACCTGCGCCGGATGCTGCACGGCGAGCGGTTGTTCACCCAGTGGGCGGAGGCGCAGGTGACCACCGCTCAGCGCGCCCAGGTCGAGGCGCTGCTGCGCGCCCGGGCCGACGTCTGCGTCGACGACACCAACCTGCGCTCGCGAACGCTGCGGGACTGGGCCGACCTGGCCGCCCGGTACGGGGCCGAGTTCGAGGTGCACGACTTCACCGACGTCCCGTTGGCGGAGTGCCTGCGCCGGGACGCCGGGCGCCCGGCGGAGGACCGAGTCGGCGAGGCCGCGATCCGCCGGCTGCACGAGCGCTACCTGGCGGGGCGCCCCTTGCCGCTGCCGGTGCCACAGGCACGTACGGGCCGCCCGAAGCAGGTGCACCGCGCCCCGACCGGAGCACCGGAGATCGTCCTGGTGGACATCGACGGCACCGTCGCGCTGAACGTCTCACGGAGCCCGTACGACATGACCCGGGTCGGTGCGGACGAGCCGAACGAGGCGGTGATCGCCGCGGTCCGGGCCATGCACGCGGCGGGGTACGGCGTGGTCTTCTGCTCCGGCCGGGACGCCTCGGCGCGCGCCGACACGGTGGTGTGGCTGGAGCGGCACGTCCGGGTGCCGTACCTCGCGCTGCACCTGCGGGCGGTGGGCGACTCCCGGAAGGACTCGGTGGTCAAGCGGGAGATCTACGAGCGGGAGGTGCGGGACCGCTACCGGGTGGTCGGCGTCTTCGACGACCGGGCGCAGGTGGTCCGGATGTGGCGTTCCCTGGGCCTCACGGTGTTCCAGGTCGCCGACGGCGACTTCTGAGCGGGAGAGGCCCCGGCGACCGGGGCCCCTCCCCGCGTGTTCAGGCGGCGGCGCGCGCCGCCGTGGTGATGGTGGTGTCCGCGCGTACCCCGTTGACCGTCACCGCCAGCACCAGCGAGGCGCCGGGACGCAGCGCGGTGAGCCGGCCAGTCGCCGGATCGAACCAGGCCACGTGCCACGGCCGCAACCCGGTCACCGGCCCGATGTGCACGTTCGGAGACGCGGACCAGTCGGCGCTCACCGGCGCGGCCACCGGGACGGCACGCCCACCCGGTTGGGTCAGCGTGGCGGTGACCGTGACCGGGCTGCCGAGCGCGACTGCGGCCGGGGCGCTCACCGTGAGCCGGTCGGTGTGTGCGTGCACCTCGGCCGTCACCCAGCTCGGTCCCTCGGCCACCTGGTCCCGTCGGGCCCGGTCGGCCTCCGCCGGGCTGACCGGGTCGACGCCGAACTCGGTCCAGCCGGTGAAGCCGCCCCGATCGGCCGGGGTGGACGGCGTCTTGCCGGAGTTGCCGTTGATGACGTACGGCACCCCGTCCACCCGCTCGGCGTGGAACGTTCCGACGTGCCCGCCCACGAAGAGCGCGCCCTTACCCGTACGGTGCTGGAAGTCGGCCAGCCACTGTTCCAGCAGCGCCGCCTCCTTCCGGTCACCGAGCTGGCTCGCCTGCACGGGGCTGGGATCGCGCGGCGGGTGGTGGTGCAGCACCACCACCGAGCCGACCGCCGGGTCGGTGGCCGCCGAGTCGAGCGCCTCGCGCAGCATCCGCACCTGGTCGAAGCCGCCGCCGCGCAGCGAGCCGGTGGAGGTGTCCAGCGTGACGAAGCGGGTGCCCTCGTGGTCGAAGACCCGCGACGTGTCGCCGAAGACGGCCCGGAAGTTGCTGATCGGGGCGCCCATGATCTCGTGGTTGCCGGGCACGTAGTACCAGGGCAGTTCGTCCCCCAGCTCCTCGTCCAGCAGCCGCTTCGCCAGCTCGAAGTCGGCCGGGTACGCGGTGTCCACCAGGTCACCGTTGATCACCAGGAAGTCCGGCCGGGCCGCCCTGATCTCGCGCAGCGTACGGCGGGCCTGGGCGACCAGTTCGCTGTCCGGATCAGCCGCGACGAACTGGGCGTCGGACATCACCGCGAAGCGCCACGGTGCGGCGTCGACCGTGCCGTCGGTGACCACCACCCGGTCGGTGCTCGCCTCCTCGGCGGGTACGTCGACCGACGGGGGCACCTTGGCCACCAGGTCGTCGATGACGATCTCGCTGGTGTATTGAGCGTCGGCGTTGGTCTCGGCCACGTAGAAGCGCCGCACCCGCACCGGATACTGCACGCCGGCCGGGACGGGGAACTCGACGTACCGCCAGCCGGTCCAGGTGATGTACGGCCCGCGCAGCACGTGCTGGGTGTCCTGCGCGTCGTGCAGGTGCAGGCTCGGCCACTCCCCCCTGCCGTTGCCGTGGATCCACATCCCGAACGCCTGTGGCTGACCGGGGACGTCGATCCAGGCCGGCGGGTCCGCGTACGCGGCGCGGGTTCCGGTGGACTGACTGAAGTCGTACGAGAGCTTCAGGCCGGTGCCGGTGTGGCCCGGCGCCGGCGCGACGGATCCGCTCGCCCGGGCCTGGCTGAACTTCCAGGCGGACGCGTCCTCGAAGTCCGCCACCGGCTGGTCGGTCAGCCCGATGGTGACCGGAACGACGACCCTCTTCTGTCCTACCTGGACGGTTACCAGGGCGGCGCCGGTGTCGCGCAGCGCGGTGACCGTGAGATTGCCGTCGTCGTCCGGCGTGATCCGCAGCAGGTCGTGGTCGTACTCCAGGTTCAGGTCGGCGGGCTCGATCGGGGCGGTGTTCCCCTCGGCGTCGCGCCCGACCACACCGAAGCGCCCGGTGCCGTCGAGGCCGGTCAGGCCGACCCGCTCGACAGTGGTGTCGATGCCGGCCAGCGGCCCGAGCACGGTGAGGTCGAGCGATCCGGTGGCGGCGCCCCGGCGTGCGGTGACGGTCGCCGGGCCGGGCAGCAGGGCGTGGAACACGTTGTCGCCGTCCACCCGGCCGCGGGCCGCCGGTCGGGTCTGCCAGCTCGGTCTGCCGGCTGCCGGACCGTACGTCTCGTCGTGGCCGGCCGCGGTGAGCCGGCGGGTGAGTCCCGGGAAGACCCGGTCGGGCCGGCCGCCCCGGACCGGGGAGACGCCGGGCGCCGCGGTCGGGTCGCCGGCGGTCTCCACCCAGTAGCCGGTGAGCCGCCCGCTGCCCGTCGGGGCGTAGAGGGCGAGGCCGTTGGGGACGGGGCGCTCGGTGCCGTCCGAGGGGCTGTTCTCCACCTGGACGGCCGCCGCACCCGGCTCCCGGGCGAGCAGCGTCGACGAGCCGCCGCCGTCGAGGTTGAGCGCGTTGTGCGCGCCCAGCTCGGCCATCATCCGGCCCATCTCGGTCTGGGTGACGCCCCGGCTGTCGACCTGGCGCCCGTCCACCGTCAACATGATCATTTTACGACCGTCAGCGGTGAAGCCGACCGCCGTGCGCGGAGCCAGCGACGGGTCGGAGATCGTCTGCACCAGGCCGTCCCGGACCAGCACGTTGCCGCCGCCGACCGCGGCGTGCAGGTTGCCGCCGTCGGACGGTTTCGGCTGCCAGGCCACGCTGACCGGGTCACCGGGACGCAGCCCGGCGAGCGCGTCGGCGCCGGCCTCCCGGCCGAGCAGGACGGTGGTCCCGGCGGGGATGGGCCCGCTGCCCGCCGCCGGGTCCACGCGGGCCACGCGGCCGTCGACCACGGTGACCTCGGTGACCCGCGCCGCACCGGCGACCGCACGCTCCCGGGTGTACGTACCCCAGAGTGCGGTGAACACGCCGACGCCGCCGGTCTGAACCATGTTGTTGAACTGGGTGAGCGTGACCGGGCCGGCGGGCAGGGTGGCGGTGCCGTCGAAGTTCACCTCGACGACCCGGCCGATGCCCTGGCTCGTCACCGCCACCGCGTTCTGGTGCCCGCTGACCGCCGACTGGATCAGTTCGCCGTCGCGGATGCCGACGCCCTGCGCGGCTCCGGAGTTGTTGATGTCGAAGAAGTCGCCGTTGACCGCGGCGACCGCGCGGGTGCGGTTCGCGGCGGCGCGCAGCGGCTCCGCCCGGCTGACCGCGCCCGAGTTGACGTAGTCCACGGTGACGCCGCCGCTGAGGTCGGCGGTGAGGGCGTCGGCACGCAACCAACCTTCCGCGTCGTACCGATCGAACGAGGTGAGCTGGACCCCGGGGGCGACCGGACGGCTGGCCTTCGTGGTCTCCAGGCCACCCGCCGGCTCGATGCCGCTCCGGTCGCTGGCGGCCACGCCAGGCCCGGTGGCGGTCACCGCGGCGGGTGCGGCGGTGACGGGCGCGGCGGTGGCGGGTGGCGGGCCAGCCACGGTAAGCAGTGGCGTCAGCAGCAGGACGCCGGCGAGGTGGGCGGATCGTCTGCGGGTACGCATGGACGACAGTCAACCCGACAGTGAATAGAAGTTTCAAGAGCAGCTGGACCAATGGAAGAAAGCTGCACTCGTGTCCGGCGATGTCGAACTCCGGGACAGTGACCAAGCGTCACCGCTCACCAGCCGATGACATCCACTCACGCCTCCTTTGCTCTGCACCCCTATCCGCACCAGCAACGGAATGTCACCGGTGCCAGGTGACACCGGCCGAGGCCGAGCGGGCTCGGCGGACGCGACTACTGCCTGTCACCGGCACGAGCGGGGAGTAAGCTCACTCACAGTATCCGTCCCGAGTGGAGCGACGAGCCGGCGGTCCGCCGGTACAGCAGGAGGGGCACGGCCAGACGGCCGTGCCCCTCCTGTCGCCTCCTACCCGGGGATCACTCCCCCGGCGTGGACTTCGCGATCTGCATCAGGAACTCGATGTTGGTACGCGACTGCTTGAGCCGGTCCAGCAGCAGATCCAGTGCCGCCTGCGAGTCCAGCGAGTGCAGGACCTTGCGCAGCTTGTGGATGATCGCCAGCTCCTCCGGCGCGAGCAGGACCTCCTCCTTGCGCGTGCCGGACGGGTTGATGTCGATCGCCGGGAAGACCCGCTTGTCGGCGATCTTCCGGTCCAGCTTGAGCTCGGCGTTTCCGGTGCCCTTGAATTCCTCGAAGATTACCGTGTCCGCCATGGACCCGGTCTCCACCAGCGCGGTGGCGAGGATGGTCAGCGAGCCGCCGTTCTCGATGTTCCGCGCCGCGCCCAGGAAGCGCTTCGGCGGGTAGAGCGCGGTGGAGTCGATACCACCCGACATGATCCGGCCGCTGGCCGGCGCCGCCAGGTTGTACGACCGACCGAGCCGGGTCACCGAGTCGAGCAGCACGACCACGTCGTGCCCCAGCTCGACCAGGCGCTTCGCCCGCTCGATCGCCAGCTCCGCCACCGTGGTGTGGTCCTGCGGCGGACGGTCGAACGTGGCCGCGATGACCTCGCCCTTCACCGACCGCTGCATGTCGGTGACCTCTTCCGGCCGCTCGTCGACCAGCACCACCATCAGGTGGCACTCCGGGTTGTTGCGGGTGATCGCGTTCGCGATCGCCTGCAGCACCATCGTCTTACCGGCCTTCGGCGGCGAGACGATCAGCGCCCGCTGGCCCTTGCCGATCGGCATGACCAGGTCGATCACCCGGGTGGTCAGGATGTGCGGCTCAGTCTCCAGCCGCAGCCGCTCCTGCGGGTAGAGCGGAGTCAGCTTGTAGAACTCCGGCCGACGCCGGGCCTCCTCCGGCTCCATCCCGTTGATGGTGTCCAGCCGCACCAGCGGGTTGTACTTGTCGCGCCGCTGCTCGCCCTCCCGGGCGGCACGGACGGCGCCGGTGATCGCGTCACCGCGGCGCAGGCCGTACTTCTTGATCTGCGACATCGACACGTACACGTCGTTCGGGCCGGCGAGGTAGCCGGTGGTCCGGACGAAGGCGTAGTTGTCGAGCACGTCGATGATGCCGGCCACCGGGACGAGAACGTCGTCCTCGCCGACCTGCGGCTCGCGACCGCCGCCGTCGCCCTCGGAGCGCTCACCGCGGCCGCGGCGACGGTCCCGGAACCGGCTGCGCCGGCCGCGCCGGCCGCCGCCCTCGCCGTCGTCCTCGCCGTCGATCTCCCGCTCGGCGCGCTGCCCCCGGTCACCGCGATCGTTGCGGTCCGCGCGCTCACCGCGCTCGGCCCGCTCGCCACGCTCGGCACGCTCGTTGCGGTCGCCACGCTCGGCCCGCTCACCGCGCTCGGCCCGCTCGGCCCGCTCACCGCGCTCGGCACGCTCACCGCGCTCGGCACGCTCGTTGCGGTCGCCGCGCTCGGCTCGCTCACCGCGCTCGGCACGCTCATTGCGGTCACGCCCGCCGCGGCCCTCACCCCGGTCGGTACGCTCGCCGGTCTCGGCCGCCTCGGTACGAGTCTCGGCAGCGCGTGTCTCCTCGGTGCGCGCCCGGCGCCGGCCCCTGCCGCGACCCTCGGTCTCGACTGCGGCCTGCTCGGCGGGTGCCGCCTCGGCGGTACGCCGCTCGGCCTTCGGCCGCTCGGTCGTCTCCCGCACCTCTGCGTGCACCTCTTCACGGGCGGGAGCGGTCGCGGCCGCAGCCGCGACCTCGGCCCGAGGTCGAGGGGTCCCGGCGGCGGCGCCGCCCTGCCGCTCGGTGATCGCGCTGATCAGCTCGCCCTTGCGCATGCGGGCCGTGCCGGAGATGCCGAGCGACGCGGCCAGGCTCTGGAGCTCTGGCAGCAGCATCGCCGACAGACCGGTGCCGCTACGCCGCCGACGAGCGGGAGCGGCGGTGGTGGCTTCGCCAGCGACGTTGGAAACATCCGACGTCACGTCGGTGGTGTCGCTCAATGGATTCCTTCCCTCGATAGGCCGTGACTGCCCGGAGTCGACAAAGCAGGTGGCCGGGCGGCCTCGGTGCACCCGCCTCGCGTGAACGCGTCGCGGGAGTCTGTGACACAGCAGCCGGTCGGTTTCCGACTCACCAGCCTCGGTGAGCAGGTCTCGCCGTCTGCGGCGACCTGTGGAAACTGCGGTGCGGCGTGGCCTTGGCAGGGGTGGCGGGCTGACCGCCGAAAGCTTCGGGGGTGCGCCGACCCGCAGGAAGATCGCATGCTTCGCGGCTGTGCTAAGTCTAGAGCGTAATCAACTCTTCCGACCTGCGGCAACAGGGTCCCGCTCGGCGTGTCCAAGTCTACCCCGGGCGACCCGGGCACCGCTGACATCTATCGGTAACCGCAAGACCTGCCAGTCTCTTCCCGCTTCGAAGCCCTCGGGCGGGGCGCTGAGGGCCAGCACGCTGGGCCCCGCCCCACTGACCACAGCTGCCACACCTGCCTCCCGCAGCTCGCTGACCAGGGCGGCCGTGGCCGGCAGCCCGCCCGCACGGTAGTCCTGGTGCAGCCGGTCGACGGTGGCCGGCAGCAGCAACGCCGGCTCGGCGGTGAGCGCGTGCACGAGCAGAGCCGCCCGCCCCGCGCCCAACGCGGCGTCACCGTGCGGCACGGTGGCCGGCAGCGCCGCCCGGGCCACCGCTGTCAGCCCCCGCCCGCCGGGCACGAAGACCGTCGGGCGTACGCCCTCGGCGACCCGACGGGTGACCGCGCGGGCCCCGGACGGCTCCGTCCAGGCGATCGTGAAACCCCCGAGCAGGCAGGGCGCGACGTTGTCGGGGTGCCCCTCCAACTCCGCGGCGAGCCGGAGCACGGCCTCGTCGTCGAGGCGGCGCTCGCCCTCCACGACCAGGGCCCGGGCCAGCAGCACACCGGCGACGATCGCCGCGGACGAGGAGCCCAGACCCCGTGCCTGCGGGATGCGGTTGACGCACTCGACGACGAGCCCCGGCGGGTGCGCGCCGAGCCGGTCGAAGGCCGCACGCATGGACCGGACCACGAGATGGCTGTCGCCGCCGGGCAGCTCGCCCGCGCCCTGCCCGGACACCGTGACCCGGACCCCCGACGGGGCGATCTCGGCCGACACGTCGTCGTAGAGCCCGAGGGCGAGCCCCAGCGCGTCGAAGCCCGGCCCCAGGTTGGCGCTGGTCGCGGGAACCCGGACCCGGACCGGCCCGACTTCGAAGTTCTTCGGCACCGGCTCATGCTATGGCCCTGCCCCGACAGTCCCACCGTCCGCCCGACCCCTGAGATTCGATCATCGTCAGGACCGGTTCCGCCCGCACGCCTGCCGGGTTGGCCGCCGGCGTCGCTCGGGCCGGCGGCCCTGGCCGGCGCCGGCCCGAACGTCGTGCCCGGCGACCTGCCGCCGCCGGCACCGGCCCACCCGGCTCCGGGCCGATCAACGGGCCGGTTCGGGAACCGGATCGGTGAGCGAGAGCCGCCGGGTGGCGATCCGCCAGCCGACGGCGTACACCAGAGTGACCAGGCCGCAGCCGGCGAGGATCACACGCTCGTCCACCGTGTCCACCACCAGCGCGACGGCGAGCTGGCTGATCGCGATGGCCAGCGTCGCCAGCATCATGTCGGTGGCGAAGACGCGTCCCCGCAACCGGTCCGGCACCTCGCCCTGCAGGGCGTAGTTCGACATCACCCAGTTGCTGCCGCCGGCGAAGTGCGCCACGAAGACCAGCAGCAGCACGAGCGGAAACCAGCCCACCAGGGAGCTACCGAGGTAGGCCAGCCCGTACAGGGACATCGACAGGGCCAGGCCGGGCAGCAGCAACGCCCGGTTGGTGAGCGCCCGACGCATCAGGATGGGCCCGACCAGCGCGCCGGCACCCCGTACCGCGAAGAGCAGCCCGGTGCCGGCCGGTCCGGCCCCGTACACGGCGGCCAGCAGCGGGAACACCGTCAGCACGCCGTTGCCCAGGCCGACCGCCGACTTCACGGTCACCAGCGCCAACACCCGCGGCCGGTGTCCGATGTAGCGCAGTGCCTCGCTCACCGCGGCCCAGGCCCGCTGCGGCGTCTCGCCGGCCTCCCGCGGCGCCTGCAACGGCCGGCGGATCGTCGCGGCCAGGATCGCGGCGAGCGCCAGGCCGACCGCGGCGATCCAGAAGCAGGCGTACGGCCCGACCCGGTCGCTGAGCACACCGCCGAGCGAGGCGCCCACGACGGTCATGGTTCCCCACGCCGAGCCCGCGACCGCGTTGCCGGCGGCCAGTTCGTCCGGGTCGAGGACGTTGGGCAGGGCGGCCTGGGCGGCGGGCGAGTAGAAGCCCTTGGCGACCGCGATCACGCCGATCGCCAGCAGCGCGAGCCAGGCGGTGCCCGCGCTGTGGACGCCCAGCAGGAGCAGCACGCCGACCAGCGCGGCCACGTTCGCGACCATCATGATCTTCCGCCGGTCGAACCGGTCGGCGATCGCGCCGGTGAACGGCAGCAGCAGCGCCACGACGCCGGTGTCCACGGCGAGCACCAGCGCTCCCCACACTCCGCTGCCCGTGAGATTCGGCAGCAGCACCAGCAGCGGAACCATGACGAACCAGTCGGCCCCGAAGACCACCAGCTCGGCGAGGAACAGGTTGCGGAAGTTCCGGTTGCGGGTGAGGACCGACAGGGTGGACGCCACGGAGCAGGACCCTACTCCGCCTGCCGGAACGCTCCCAGGTGGTGACCCGTCCGTCCCGAATGGCGCGCCCCCGGCGGGTCGAACCCGCCGGGGGCGCGCCTGGCCGTACGCCGACTACTCGGTGGGCGGCAGCGGGGAGGTGCGGCTCTTGGGCAGCTTGAGCACCTCGAACTGGTCCGTGCCGTCGACGAGCGCCGCCGAGGGCGCGGGTCGCGACTCCACGCCGCCTTCCGGCCGGCTCCCGTTGCCGTTGCCATCGCCCGTGCGGGCACCGGCGAGCACCGGCTCCGGCACGGCCGCCGGGTCCGGCGCGTCGGTGGGCTCCGGCGCCGCGGGCGAACCGTCCGCGCGCCGCCGGCGCCGCGCACGCACCGACTCCTTGGTGTTCTCGACCATCGTGTAGAGCGTCGGCACCAGGAGCAGCGTCAGCAGCGTGGAACTGAGCAGACCGCCGATCACCACGACCGCGAGCGGCTGCGAGATGAAGCCACCCTCGCCGGTGAGCCCGAACGCCATCGGCAGCAGCGCGAAGATGGTCGCGACCGCCGTCATCAGGATCGGCCGCAGCCGGTGCCGGCCGCCCTCGACGACCGCCTCCCGCACGCCCAGGCCCTGCGCCCGGTACTGGTTGATCAGATCCATCAGCACGATCGCGTTGGTCACCACGATGCCGACCAGCATGAGCATGCCGATCAGCGCGGGCACACCGAGCGGGGTCCCGGTGACCAACAGCAGACCGACCGCACCGGTGGCCGCGAACGGGATCGAGATCAGCAGGATCAGCGCCTGGATGAGGCTGCGGAACGTGGCCACCATGATCAGGAAGACGATCGCGATCGCGACGAGCACCGCCAGCCCCAGGTCGCCGAACGCGTCCGCCTGGTCGGCGCTGACACCCCCGATGACGATGGTCGCCCCGGGCACGTCGATGCCGTCGAGGCGCTTACGCAGCTCCTCGGTGGTCGCCCCGAGGTTCGACCCGGTGGCCGTACCGGTCACCGTGACGCTGCGCTCGCCGTCGATCCGGCTCACCTGCTGCGGGCCCTCGGCACGCTCGACGGTGGCGATGTCCCCCAGCTGCACCGGCCCGACCGGCAACGCACGCAGCTCGTCGATGGTGAGCGGCGGCTTGTCGGAGAGGCGGAGCACCACGTTCTGCTGGTCGCCGTCGAGGGTGACCTGCCCGAGCGGGGCGCCCCGGAACGTCTGCGCCACCAACTGACCGACGGCCGCCTCGGTGAGGCCGGCCCGGCCGGCCTTGACCCGGTCGACCGTGACGTCGACCCGCGGCACCCGATCGGCGAGGCTCGTGGACACGTCCGCCACGCCCGGCGTACCGGCCATCGCCTCCTCGGCCGCCTTCGCGGCCCGGTCGAGCGCCTCGGGCTCGGCGGCCTGGACGACGACCTCCAGGCGGCTCGCGGACGCGTCCTGCCCGCCGCCGAAGGTGAACTCGCCGGCGTCGGGTCCGAGGGCGTCGAACTCCTTGCGCAGCGTCTCGCGCATCTGCTGGGCGTCCGTGTCGTCGCCCAGCGCGAGCGACCAGCTGGCAACGTTGTTCCGGCCACCACCCAGCAGCGGGTTGTCGCCGCCGCCGGCCGTCACCTGGTACGTCTCGACGCCGTCGGTCCGCTTCAGCACCGCCTCGACCTTGCCCGCCGCCTCGTCGGTGGCGGCCAGGCCGGTGCCGGCCGGCAACTCCTGACGGATGCTCAGGGTGTCCTGCCCGGAGTCGTCGAGGAAGTTCGTCTCCAGCTTGCCGGCGAGGCCGAACGTGCCGAAGAGCACGAGCACACCCAGCCCGACGGTGATCCACCGGGTGCGCCGGGTACGGGTCGCGAACCCGATCGCCGGCAGGTACGCCCGTTGCAGCGGACTGCGCAGCTCCTTCTCCTCCGCGGCCCGGCGCACGGCGTCGTCGTCCGGCGTGCCGCCGGACGGCTTCAGGAACCAGTACGCGAGCACCGGGATGACCGTGAGCGCGACCAGCAGCGAGGCGAGCAGCGCAACGGTCACGGTGATGGCGAACGGCGCGAAGAGCTGCCCGACGAAGCCGCCCACCAGGGCGATGGGCGCGAACACCGCGACCGTGGTGAGGGTGGACGCGGTGACCGCGCCGGCCACCTCACGTACGGCGTCGACGATCGCTTCGCGCTTCGCCTCGCCGTACCCGAGGTGCCGTTTGATGTTCTCCAGCACCACGATCGAGTCGTCCACCACCCGGCCGACCGCGATGGTCAGCGCGCCGAGGGTGAGCAGGTTGAGCGAGTAGTCACCGATCCAGAGGGCGATCAGCGCGACCAGCACCGACAGCGGGATGGAGACCGCGGTGACCACGGTGGAGCGCACCGACAGCAGGAAGACCAGGATGACGATGACCGCCATCACGAGGCCGAGCAGCCCCTCGGTGGTCAGGCTCTCGATGGACTTCTCCACGAACGGGGCCTGGTCGAAGACCACGGTCAGCCCTGCGCCGGACGCGTCGCGCAGCGCGTCGAGCCGGTCCCGGATCTCGTGCGAGATCTCCACCGCGTTGCCGTCGGGGCTGGCCGTGACCGCGATACCCAGGCTGTCCTCGCCGTTGGTCCGGGTGATGGCGGTTGCCGGCGCGAGCGTCTCCTCGACGGTGGCCACGTCACCGAGCCGGACCGGGGCCGGTCCGGGCGCGACGACGATGCCGCGCAGGTCGTCGAGGGTGGCCACCGGGGTGCCGACCTGCACCGGCAGCGCCTGGCCGCCGTCGGTGACCGTGCCCGCCGGCATCGACACGCCGTTGGTCTTCAACGCCGTACCGATCGCGGTCGGGTCGAGCTTCGCGGCGGCCAGCTTCGCCAGGTTCGGCTTGACGACCACTGTGTCGCTGCGGGTGCCGGTCAGTTCGACGGTACGCACACCGTCGATCGCCTCCAGCTCCGGCAGGACGCTGGCGCGCAGGTTGTCGGCGAGGGCACGCTCGTCGCCGCCACCGGTCGCGGCGAGCACCACGGCCGGCAGGTCGTCGGTGCTGCCCGCGAGCACCTGGGGCTCCACGCCCTCTGGCAGTTGCGCGCCGATCCGGTTGAGCGCGGTCTGCATCTTGTTGACCGTGTCGTCCAGGTCGGTGCCGAACTCGAACTGCACCTGGACGGTTGCCACGCCCTCACGAGATGTCGAGGTGACCTTCTCCAGTCCGGGCAGACCCTGGAAACTGTTCTCGATCGGCTCGACGACCTGGGATTCGACGATCTCGGGTGTCGCGCCGGGGTACGCAGCCATGACGAAGGCGGCCGGGAACTCCAGCGACGGCAGCAGTTGCTGCTTCAGCGACGGCACGGCGAACAGTCCGAACACCGTGGCCACCACCGCGATGAGGGCGACCAGCCCTCTGTTGGCGAGGCTTGATCTGGCGAGCAGCGACATCGGCCTGGCTCACTCCTAGAAAAATTTGCAGGGCATGCAAAGTGTGCCCGACCCGCTTCCCTCCCTCCGCGCCGGGTACTGACCAGTACCCCCAGCCCTCGGTGCGCCCCACACCCGCCTCGCACCCGCCTCGCACCCGCCCCGCACCCGCCTCGGTGATCAAGAGGTTTGCGTCACGCCGTTCGGCGTGTCGCACCGCAAACCTCTTGATCAACAGCGAGATAGGACGGGCCGGAGGGAGGGATGGAGGGAGGGGTCAGGCCAGGTCCAGGGAGCGGGCGGCGGAGAGGGGGTCGTTGGGGATGGTGATCGGGGCGGGGGCCGTCGAGATCGCCCACTCCGGGTCCTTGAGCCCGTGCCCGGTGACCGTGCAGACCACGGTCGCCCCGGTCGGGATCCGTCCCGCCGCCGCCTGCTGCAGCAGCCCGGCCACACTGGCCGCGCTGCCCAGTTCCACGAAGACCCCGACCTCCCGGGCGAGCAGCCGGTACGCGGAGAGGATCTCCCGATCGGTCACCGCCGCGATCAGACCGCCGGAGGCCTCCCGGGCGTCGATCGCCCGGGTCCAGCTCGCCGGATTGCCGATCCGGATCGCGGTGGCGATCGTCGACGGCTCACGTACCACCTCGCCGGTGACCAGCGGCGCCGCCCCAGCAGCCTGGAAACCGTACATCTTGGGGGCGCGGGTGGCCCGCCCGTCCGACAGCTCCTCCGAGTAACCCATCCAGTAGGCGGAGATGTTGCCGGCGTTGCCGACCGGCAGGCAGTGGATGTCCGGTGCGTCGCCGAGCGCCTCGACGATCTCGAACGCGGCGGTCTTCTGGCCGTGCAGTCGGTCGATGTTCACCGAGTTGACCAACGCCACCGGGTAGTCCTGAGCGAGCTTGGCGGCCAATGCGAGGCAGTCGTCGAAGTTGCCGTTGACCTGGAGCAGCCGCGCGCCGTGCACCAGCGCCTGGGCCAGCTTGCCCAGCGCGATCTTGCCCTGCGGCACCAGCACCGCGCAGGTCAGGCCGGCGCGGGCCGCGTACGCGGCGGCAGAGGCGCTGGTGTTCCCGGTGGACGCGCAGATGATCACCTTGTTGCCCGCTTCGACCGCCTTGGAGACCGCGACCGTCATGCCGCGGTCCTTGAACGAGCCGGTCGGGTTGGCCCCCTCCACCTTCAGGTACACATCACAGCCGAGCCTCGTGGAGAGCACCGGCGCGGGCAGCAGCGGCGTGTTCCCCTCGTGCAGGGTCACGACGGGCGTGGCGTCGGTGACCGGCAGCCGGTCCCGGTACGCCTCGATCAGACCCCGCCACATGTCGCTCTCCTCGCCTCTCCCGCCCCACCGACCAGGGGCACGCCAAGCCTGGACCAGCCTGCCGGACCGGCCCGTGCACCACCCCCCGTTACCCACCTGGCGGGACGCCGGTGCGCCAGCACCGCCGGGCACCACCCAAGCCGGTGGGCCCTCATCGCCGGGCACGCCCACGCCCGTGCGACCGTACCGCCACCAGCGCCTGCGCCCGGGCCACCACACGGCGGCCCCGCCGGGGTGGAGCCGCCGGGGGACGCGGACGCCCGCCCGGACGACGACGTGGCCTCCAATCGGGGCCCGGCAGCCGCCGCCGGCGACGAGCGCCCGTCACCGGGTCAACGAGTCACGCCTCGCCCTCGACCCGGAGCACGCTTGTCACCGACCGGACGATGTCCAGGCCACGCAGCTCGGAGACGGTCGCGGCGAGCGCGGCGTCCGGCGCGACGTGGGTGACGATCACCAGGTCGGCGTCCGCGCCGCTGCCCGGGGCCGAGCCCTCCGCCGGCCCCTGCCAAACCGTCGCGATCGACACGTCGTGCCGCGCGAAAACGCCGGCCACCGCGGCCAGCACGCCGGGCCGGTCGGCCACGTCGAGGCTCACGTGGTAGCGGGTGAGCGCCTCCCCCATCGACCGCACCGACAGGTCGGCGTACGCGCTCTCGCTGGCCGCGCGCACCCCGGCGAGCCGGTTACGGGCGACCGCCACCACGTCGCCGAGCACCGCGCTGGCGGTCGGCGCCCCACCCGCGCCCCGGCCGTAGAACATCAGTGGCCCGGCCGCCTCCGCCTCGACGAAGACCGCGTTGAACGCGTCGCCGACGCCGGCCAGCGGGTGGGTCAGCGGGATCATCGCCGGGTGCACCCGGACGTTGACGGTCTCCCGGCCGGCCGCGTCCACGCCCCGGGCGGCGAGACAGAGCAGCTTGATGGTGCACCCCATCGCCTTGGCGCTGGCCACGTCGGCGGCGGTGACCTCGGTGATCCCCTCCCGGTGCACGTCGGCGGCGCTCACCCGGGTGTGGAACGCCAGCGAGGCGAGGATCGCCGCCTTCGCCGCCGCGTCGAAGCCCTCCACGTCGGCCGTCGGGTCGGCCTCGGCGTACCCCAGCTCGGTCGCCTGCTCCAGCGCCTCGGCGAAGCCGGCGCCGGTGGCGTCCATGGCGGAGAGGATGAAGTTGGTGGTGCCGTTGACGATGCCGGTCACCCGGGTGATCCGGTCCCCGTGCAGCGACTCGCGCAGCGGGCGCAGCAACGGGATCGCGCCGGCCACCGCGGCCTCGTAGTAGAGGTCCGCGCCGCCCTCGGCGGCCGCGTCGTGCAGCGCCCCGCCGTCCTCGGCGAGCAACGCCTTGTTGGCGGTCACCACGCTCTTACCGGCACGCAGCGCCTCGACCAGCCACTCGCGCGCCGGCTCGATGCCGCCCACCACCTCGACCACGACGTCCACGTCGTCCCGCTTGATCAGGCCGAGGGCGTCGGTGGTGAAGAGCGACGGGTCCACCGGCAGCTCGCCGCGGTCCCGATTGATCCGGCGTACGGCGATGCCGGCGAGCTCCAGCGGGGCACCGATCCGGGCGGCGAGGTCGGCCGACTGCTCGTGCAGCAGCCGCACCACCTCCCCGCCGACCGTGCCGCAGCCGAGCAACGCCAGGCGCACAGGTGAGGTCATCCAACATCCAATGCGAGCAGGTCCTCTTCGGTCTCCCGCCGGACGATCAGACGCGCCTGGCCGTCGCGCACCGCGACCACCGGGGGGCGCGGCACGTGGTTGTAGTTGCTGGCCATGCTCCGGCAGTACGCGCCGGTGCCGGGCACCGCGACAAGATCTCCGGGCTGCACGTCGGCGGGCAGGAATTCATCCTTCACCACGATGTCCCCGGACTCACAGTGCTTTCCCACCACGCGGGCGAGCATCGGCTCGGCGGCCGACGCCCGGGAGGCCAGCGTCGCGGAGTACGACGCGTCGTACAGCGCGGTGCGGATGTTGTCGCTCATTCCGCCGTCGACGCTCACGTACGTACGGATGCCGTCCACGTCCTTGACCGTGCCCACGTCGTAGAGGGTGAACATGGCCGGGCCGACGATCGCCCGGCCGGGCTCGATGGAGAGCTGCGGTACGGCCAGCCGCTCGGCCTCGCACTCACTGTCGACGATCTTGCGCAGCCGCTTCGCCAGGTCGTGCGGCGCGGCCGGGTCGTCCTGCGTCGTGTACGCGATGCCGAAGCCGCCGCCCAGGTCCAGCTCGGGCAGCTCCACCCCACGGGCGTCGCGGATCTGCGCCTGCAGGGCGAGCACCCGCCGGGCCGAAACCTCGAAACCGCTGGCGTCGAAGATCTGCGACCCGATGTGCGAGTGCAGGCCGCGCAACTCCAGCACATCCTCGTCGAGGATCTTGAAGGCCGCCGCGGCAGCCGCCCCGCCCGCCAGCGAGAAGCCGAACTTCTGGTCCTCGTGGGCGGTGGCGATGAACTCGTGGGTGTGCGCCTCGACTCCGACGGTGACCCGGACCAGCACCCGGGGGCGTACGCCCCGCTCACGGGCCAGCGCGGTCAGCCGGTCGATCTCGGCGAACGAGTCGACGATGATCCGCCCCACCCCGGCGTCCACCGCCCGGGTCAGCTCGGCGAGCGACTTGTTGTTGCCGTGGAACCCGATCCGCTCCGCCGGCATCCCGGCCGCCAGCGCGACGGCCAGTTCACCGCCGCTGCACACGTCGAGGTGCAGGCCCTCCTCGTCGATCATCCGCACCACGGCCCGGCAGAGGAACGCCTTGCCGGCGTAGTAGACGTCCACGTCCGGGAACGCGGTCCGGAAGTCGCGGCAGCGCGAGCGCAGGTCGTCCTCGTCCAGCACGTAGACCGGGGTGCCGAACTGGGCGGCGAGGTCGCGCACGCTCAGGCCCGCGACGGCGAGCGACCCGTCGGCGCCACGCCGGACGTTGCGCGGCCAGAGTTCCGGCACCAGAGCGTTGACGTCGGCCGGCGTACGCAGCCAGGCCGGCCCACGGGTGCCGATCTCACCGTGCAGCGCGCCTGCCTCGTGAGCCCGCATGATTCGTTACATCCTCTCCGGTGCGGAGACGCCGAGCAGGTGCAGGCCGTTGGCGATCACGGTGCGGGTGGCGTCGTTGAGCCAGAGCCGGGCGCGGTGCAGGTCGGTGATCTCCTCGTCGCCCTGCGGCAGGACCCGGCAGTTGTCGTAGAAGCGGTGGTACGCCTGGGAGAGGTCCTTCTCCAGGTAGTGCGCCAGGCGGTGCGGTGCGCGCAGCTCGGCGGCGGCGGCTACCACGGCGGGGAACTCGGCGAGCGCCTTGAGCAGCTCGTTCTCCTTCTCGTGGCCGAGCAGCTCCGGGCGGAACGCGTCGGCGTCGCCCCGGGTCAGACCGACCTCGGCCGCGTTGCGACCCACGCCGGCGGTGCGCGCCGCCACGTACTGGACGTAGTAGACCGGGTTGTCACGGGTGGCCCGGGTCCACAGCTCCACGTCGATGTCGATCGGCGAGTCGCTTGAGTAGCGAGCGAGCGCGTAGCGGGCGGCGTCCACGCCGATCGCGTCGACCAGGTCCTCCAGGGTGACCACGGTGCCGGCCCGCTTGCTCATCCGCATCGGAGCGCCGTCGCGGACCAGATTGACCAGCTGGCCGATGAGGATCTCCAGGTTGCGCTCCGGGTCGTCACCGAAACACGCGGCCATCGCCTTCATCCGGCCGATGTAGCCGTGGTGGTCGGCGCCCAGCATGATCACGACCCGCTCGAAGCCGCGCTCGCGCTTGTCGAGGTAGTAGGCGCAGTCGGCGGCGAAGTAGGTCCACTCACCGTTGGACTTGCGCAGCACCCGGTCCTTGTCGTCGCCGAACTCCGTGGTGCGCAGCCAGGTCGCGCCCTCGGCCTCGAAGACGTGGCCCTGCTCCCGTAGGCGGGCCAGGGCGAGGTCCAGCTCGCCCCGGTCGTGCAGGTCCTTCTCGTTGAAGTACGTGTCGAACTCGACCCCGAAGTCGCGCAGCGAGGAGCGGATCTCGTCGAACATCAGCGCGACGCCCTCGACCCGGAAGACCTCCTGGGCCGCGGTGTCGTCGAGGGAGAGCACGTCGGGCCGGCGGGCCTGGACCTCGGCGGCGATCTCCGCGATGTACGCCCCGCCGTAGCCGTCCTCGGGCGCCGGCTCACCCTTGGCCGCGGCGAGCAGTGAACGGGCGAACCGGTCGATCTGCGAGCCCGCGTCGTTGAAGTAGTACTCGGTGCCCACGTCGGCGCCGCTGGCCCGCAGGAGCCGGCTCAGCGCGTCGCCTACCGCGGCCCACCGGACCCCGCCGATGTGCACCGGGCCGGTCGGGTTGGCGGAGACGAACTCCAGGTTGATCCGCTGCCCGGCGAGCCGCTCGCTGCGCCCGTACTCCGCGCCGGCCTCGACGATCACGCGGGCGAGCTGCCCGGCGGCGGCCGCGTCCAGCCGGATGTTGAGGAAGCCGGGGCCGGCGATCTCCACGGACTTGACGCCCGGCGCCTTGCCCAGCTCGTCGGCGAGGGCGCCCGCCAGCTCCCGCGGCGGCCGGCCGACCTTCTTGCTCAGCTGCAACGCCAAGGTCGAGGCGTAGTCGCCGTGTTCCGGGTTCCGGGGTCGCTCGACGGTGGTCTCCCCGGGCAGCACGGAGGGGTCCAGACCCCGTTGGGTGAAGACGGCGTGGGCTGCGGCGAGGACGACCTCGGCGAGTTCTGCGGGAGTCACCGATACATGTTATCGGGGGTAGACTCGGTCCCCGCGGCGGCGACCCGTTGTGCGTACCAGACCCGCCGGCTCCCTGACCGACCGACCTGACGAGGCACGATGAGCATCAGCACCCCGGGCGGCGAGCAGCGCCGTCCGACCGTGGTCAGCACGGGCAAGAAGCCGGCCGCGGGTCGGCCGGCGTCCGGCGCCAAGGCCGGATCCGGCAAGCCGACCGCCACCCGGTCCGGCGGAGGCAAGGGCCCCCGCAAGCCGATCGCCCCGGTCAAGGTCAGCCAGGGCCGCGCCAAGGGCCCGATCATCCTCTTCGCCGTCGTGGGCCTGGTCGCGGTCGGCATCATCGGTTTCGGCGCCTGGGCCGCGTTCCAGGGCTCCAAGCCGTGGGAGGAGCGGGCCGACGCGATCAGCGGCATCGTCAACTACCGCAAGAAGGACCCGGAGCTGGTCAAGGGCAGCAACCACCAGCCCGGCCCGATCAAGTACACGATCTCGCCGCCGGTGGCCGGCCCGCACAACCAGGCCTGGCAGAACTGCATGGGCGACGTCTACGACGCCCCGATCGCCAACGAGCACGCGGTGCACAGCCTGGAGCACGGCTCGATCTGGATCACCTACCGCCCCGACCTCCCGGCCGACCAGGTCGCCAAGCTCGCCGACAAGGTGCGTGGCAACGAGAAGATGCTCATGAGCCCGTTCGAGGGTCTGGACAAGCCGATCTCGCTGCAGGCCTGGGGCTACCAGCTCAAGCTCGACAACGCCGACGACAGCCGGATCGACGAGTTCATCAAGACGCTGCGGGTGAACGCCTCGATCGAGGGCCCGACCGCGCTGTGCAACCAGGGCATCACTGCCACCGGCACCACGCCGCATGACGACGGTGTGCAGATGCCGACCCAGTAAGGATCATGATGACGGCTCCCGCCACCCTTGACAGCTCATTCGACGCCCCGGCCGCCGACGGCGGCCGGGGGTCCCGTCCCCGCCTCGGCCTGGTGGGAATCGCCGTCGCCGTCGTGGTCGCCCTTCTCCTCGGGTACGCCGGGGGGCTGCTGACCCCCCGGCTGACCCGCCCCGGCGACGACTCGGTCGAGGCCGGCTTCGCCCGGGACATGACCGCCCACCACGCGCAGGCGGTCGAGATGGGGATGCTGGCGTTCCAGCGCGGCACCGACCCCGAGGTACGCCAGATCGGCGGCGACATCGCCAGCGGCCAGCAGGGCGAGATCGGCATCATGCAGACCTGGCTGCGCAGCTGGGGGCTGGATCCGACCGGTTCGCAGCCGCGCATGGCGTGGATGGCGGACGGCGCGGGCCTGGTCAAGAACGGCCTGATGCCGGGCATGGCCACACCTCAGGAGATGGAGAAGCTGCGCGCGGCGCAGGGCCGGGAGTTCGACCTCCTGTTCCTGAACATGATGATCAATCACCATCTGGGCGGCGTCCACATGATCGACGGCGTGCTCGACGCCGGCGACGAACCGGAGGTGCTCCGGACGGCGCAGATCATGAAGAACACCCAGCAGACCGACCTCACCAACCTCCAGAACGCGAAGAAGCGCCTCGGCGGCTGACGACCGTACCGTCCCGCCCACGACACGCCCCGGGGCGGCGCATGCCCCCGGGGGCGGGGCGGCGTGGGGGCGGGGCGGCGCGGCCCGAGGGTGGCGCCGGGACGGCGCGGCGCGGCGCCGGGGGGCGGCGCGAAGATCAACTCGGGTTCCTTGAAGTCGGGGTATCCGGACAGCTGGGACAGCCCGATATACACGCACCTCGTGTGGATCAACCAAGTTGACGGCCGTCCCGCCAAGACCCCGGACCGGCCCGGCCCGCATCGGCCGGGCCCCTGACCTCCGAGCCGGCCCGAACGGCTCGTCCGGGGACCATGCAGCTTGAACGCCCAGCGCCGGCCAGCGGCCAGCCTGGCGGTCAAGGTCGAGGTGACTCCCTAGACACACCCCGAAACGACACACCCTGAATCAACGCGGCTGGAGCATCTCCGACCCGGCCCCGCCCGGGCTTCCGGCTGCTCGGACACAGGAGGACAACCCTCACACGCTATGGGCGGTCTGCCCGATTACGTGTGTTAGAGAGTTTTCTCCACACATATCGTGACCAGTTGCGATTCGGGCTCGTTGCGCAAGACGTGGGGGTTGCACTGAGAGACGCACGGCGTTCGGTCACCAGTTGGTGCCGGCGCCACACCATCGGCGGTGACGGGGCGGTGGCAGCCGCCCGTCGCGGACAGCGGCAGGGCGAGCCGGGGATGCTCAGCCGCGAACAGGAACTCGAGCTGATCGACACCCTGCGAGGCGTCCATCCGGACCAGTTCGAACTGGGCGAGGAGTTGTGGACGCGGCAGAGCCTGACCGCCCTCATCCAGCGGCAGTTCGACCTGCCGATGGACGCCGGCGCGGTCGGGGCGTACCTGCGGGCCTGGGGGTTGGGTCCGCGGGAGCCTCGCGAGCGCGCCTGCGGGCTCTGCGTGGGCGCGGTCGAGCGCTGGGTACGCAGCGAGTACCCGGCGATCACCCGGGCCGCCCAGGAACACCTCGCCGAGGTCTACTGGATCGGCCGGGTCCGACTGCGCGGCACGATGCCCGCGGCGGACGTCGTCTCCGCCGTCTCCTCCCGCGGCCGCGTCCGGTTCATGATCACCACTCCTGACGTCGACCCGCCTTTGCCGCGCGACTTCGTCCTGCGGCTGAGTGGCGAGGAGCAGCGCACGGTGCACCTGATCGTGGATGGCTCCTGGGCCCGCAACGAGTGGCCGCGCCGGCTACCCCGACGGATCACGCTGCACCCGCTGCCCAGCTGCGGCCGCACCCAAGCCGCCTGACCCAACCCCTCCCCCGCCCTCCGGAAACGCTCGCCGCGAGGGCAGGGCCGCGGGAGTGGGTTGAGTGAGGAGAAGGGGGCTGAGCAGGGATGACACGCACGGCGGATACCGATTCGTCGTCCGTGCAGGGTGTTTGCTAGTCTTTCCCAGTCGCTGAGCCCCCGTAGCTCAGGGGATAGAGCACCGCCCTCCGGAGGCGGGGGCGCAGGTTCGAATCCTGCCGGGGGCACCACCGATTAGACACACGAAAGGCCGCTGACCAGCATTCCTGGCAGCGGCCTTTGTCGTACGCGTGGCTAGCCTGACCGCTCCCCCGCTCCTGCCGGCGACGCGCCGAGCTTGATCAGCCGCACGGCGGGTCAGGTCACACCGGTGGTGCGGAACCGGCGCTGGTACACCGAGGGCGGGATGCCGTACGCCGTGGTGAACACCCGCCGCAGCGTCTCGTCGCTGCCGAACCCGCTGCGCCGCGCGGCCTCACCGACCGTGCCGCCCTGCTCCAGCAGCACGCGAGCCGCCTCGATCCGCGCCAGCTCCAGGTAACGGCCGGGCGTGAGACCGAGCTCCTGCTGGAAGATCCGCCGCAGGTGCCGTGGGGTGACCGTCGCGTCGCGCGCCATCGCCTCGATCGGGTACGGCCGGGCCGGGTCGGCGGCCACCCGGTCGATCACCCGGCGCAGCCGCTGGTCGCCGCTCGGCGGAAGATCCTGCCGGACGGAGAACTGGGACTGCCCGCCCGGGCGCTGCATGAACACCACGAGTTCCCGGGCCACCTCCCGGGCCGGTCCGGCGCCGTGGTCCGCCTCGACGAGGGCGAGCGCGAGGTCGATCCCGGCGGTCACCCCGGCGCTGGTGAGCAGGCGACCGCTGCGTACGTAGATGGCGTCCGGTCGTACCTCGACCTGCGGGAACTCGGCCCGCAACCGCTCCGCGTGCCGCCAGTGGGTGGTCGCCGGGTGCCCGTCCAGCCACCCCGTCCGGGCCAGCACGAACGCCCCGGTGCAGACCGCGGCGAGGCGGGTGTCCGGCCGGACCAGGCGGCCCAGGCGGGCCCGGACGTCTGCCGCGTCGGGCAGCGCGGAGAGGTCGTCGGCGCCGGTGAGTACGAGCGTGTCCACCGGGTCGGCCTCGTCCAGGGTGATGTCGGCGGTGAGCCGCACACCCGAGGAGGTGCGTACCTGCACGGACCGCCAGCCGATCAGTTGCACGGTGTAGTCGGCGCCGCGCCGGGTAGCCGCGTCGAACACGTCCACCGGCCCCGACACGTCGAGCAACTGCATCCCGTCGAAGACCACCACACCCACCCGGTGCGGGCCCTGCCCGGTCATGCGCCATACCCCCTCAGGTTCCGGGGCGGCCAGCCCGCGTCCCGGCCCACATGTCCGTATCTGTGGAGTGCATGTCCCCAGGGACATGGCCGATCGAGTCTAGCCCCGGCAGCATCGGTGCCGAAGCGGGCGGCCACCAGCCGGCCCAGCACGGAAGGAAGCTCGGATGACCGAGATCATCGCCGGGATCACCATCCCGGACACACCGCTCGTCGCCGCCGCGACCGATCTGGTCCGTAAGGCCACCAACGACCTGCTCTACCACCACTCCCGCCGCGTGTTCCTCTTCGGCTCACTCCAGGGCGAGCGCCGTGGCCTCTCCCCCGACCCGGAGCTGCTCTACGTCGGCGCGATGTTCCACGATCTCGGCCTCACCGGCGAGTACGGGAGCACCGATCTGCGCTTCGAGGTCGACGGGGCGAAGGCGGCGGAGCGGTTCCTGCTCGACCACAGCCGCTCCGTCGAGGAGGCGCGCAAGGTCTGGCTCGCCGTGGCGCTGCACACCACGCCCGGCGTACCCGAGCATCTGGACCCGGAGATCGCCCTGGTGACCGCCGGCGTGGAGACCGACGTGCTGGGCATCGGCTACCGCGACCTCGACCCGGCGCGGATCGCCGAGGTGACCGCCGCCCACCCGCGCCCCGACTTCAAGCGCCAGATCCTGGCGGCGTTCAACCAGGGCGTGGCGCACCGGCCGCAGACCACGTTCGGCACGGTGAACGACGACGTGCTCGCGCACTTCGACCCGTCGTTCGTACGGGAGGACTTCGTGCAGATCATCCTCGGCAACGACTGGCCCGAGTGAGCCGGCGGGTGCCCGGCGTCAGCCCGTCTGACGCCGGGCACGGGCCCGGCGCTTGCCCTCGTGCATCGCCTGCACGCGGGCGATCGGGATGGCCCGCCCCTCCTCGACCAGCTCGGCCGGGAGCACCTGCGGTTCCGGCATCAGGTCGAGCCACGGATCTCGTTCGGCGACCAGCCCCGGGACGGTACGCACGGTGAAGTCGCCCGGCGTGACGTCCGGCAGGGCGGCCCAGTCGACGGGGAAGGAGACCGGCAGTCCCGGTCGCAGCCGCGGGCTGTACGCGGCCACGACGGTGGCCCCGCCCGCCCGGGTGGAGTCGACGAAGACCCGGCCGCCCCGGTCCTCGCGGATGAAGGCGGTCGTGGCCAGCGCCGGGTCCAGCCGCTCGGCGCGGGCCGCGAGCGCCCGGGTGGCGGCCGCAAGCTCCTCCGCGTCGGCGCCGGCCTCGACCGGCACGAAGACGTGCACCCCCTTGGCGCCGCTGGTCTTCACCGCGCCGACCAGACCGGAATCGGTGAGCGCCTGCCGTACCAGCAGCGCGGCTGCCACCGCCGAGGGGAACGAGTCCCCCTCCGGCGGGTCGAGGTCGAGCACCATGTGGGTGGGACGGTCGAGCCGGCCCGCCCGGGCCAGCGTCGGGTGGTACTCGACGGCCCGCTGGTTGGCGAACCAGAGCAGCGTCCGGCGGTCGTCGCAGAGCGCGTACGACACCTCCCGCTGCGACGCCTCCGCCCAGACCGACACCCGCCGCACCCACTCCGGGGTGTACTTCGGCAGGTTCTTCTGCATGAACGGCGCCTGCCCGCGCAGCGCCCGGATCACCGACAGCGGCCGGTCCCGCAGCTGCGGGAGGATCCGTTCGCTGACCCCGTCGAGGTAGTCGACCAGGTCGCGCTTGCTGGCCCCGTCGACGAGCGGCTGATCCAGGTTGGTCAGCGACACCCCGTCCCGGGTCTCCTCCGCCGCTCCCATCAGCCCACCTTCCCGGTCGGCGGGGCGGCGGTCAACCGGACACGACGGGACGTGTCACAGCGATCGGGGTCGCGCGACCGGACCGACTTCACTGGAGTCGAGCCGACCTGCTGACTCGCCCACCCCGACCGCACCGCAACCCGAGTCGATCAGCGGCCGCCCACCGCTGAGGGCCGGTCGCCCACCGCTGAGGGCCGGTCGCCGGCAGTTGACGCCGGGGCCGGGGCGGGCCGGGGGCGCAGGGTGGCTGCGGCGACCAGCGTGGCGGCGGCGACCAGCCCGGCGGCCACGGCGAACGCGCCTCGGTAGCCGGCGGCCAGCGCGGCCGCCTCGTCCCAGCCCTGGGCCCGCAGGCCGGCGGTCCGGCCGGCGGCCAGGGTGGCGAGTGTGGCCAGACCGAACGCGCCGCCGATCTGCTGGGTGGTGTTGGTCAGCCCGGAGGCGAGTCCGGCGTCGCCGTCGGCTGCCGCCCCCATGGCGGCCGTGGTCACCGCCGGCAGCGTCAGGCCACCGGCCACCCCGAAGACCAGGAGCGCAGGGAGCACGTCGGCCAGGTAACCGCCGTCGGCCGGCAGCCGGGCCAGCAGCAGGAACCCGACCAGCGCCAGCGTGAGCCCGGTGACCAGGACGGTCCGCACGCCGTACCGGGCGATGAGCCGGCCGGCGGCGCCGAGCGAGACGGCCGCGATGACGACGGGGGTGGGGAGGAAGGCCAGGCCGGTGGTGGCGGCGTCGAACCCGAGCACCAACTGGACGTCGAGCGCCAGCAGGAACTGGAAACCGAAGAACGCCGCCACTGCGAGGAACTGGACCGCGTTCGCGGCGACCAGGCCGGGCGTGCGCAGGACCCGGGGTGGCAGCAGTGGGACGGCCGCGGACCGCTGGCGCAGCGCGAACGCACCGAGCAGCGCGGCCGCCGCGGCGGCCGATCCGGCCGTGCGGGCCGAGGTCCAGCCGTGCTCACCGGTGCCGACTATCGCCAGCACCGCCACCATCAGGCCGGCGGTGGCCAGCACCGCGCCGGGCAGGTCGAGCCCGGCCCGCAGCCCCACCCCGCGGTCGGCGGCGATCCG
This sequence comes from Micromonospora avicenniae, assembly GCF_900156065.1. Classification (GTDB taxonomy): domain Bacteria; phylum Actinomycetota; class Actinomycetes; order Mycobacteriales; family Micromonosporaceae; genus Micromonospora; species Micromonospora avicenniae. Next base: position 54,763 of record NZ_FTNF01000013.1, read on the forward strand.
GCGTACGGCGGCGAGCACGATCGCCAGGCCGATCGGCAGGTTGATGAGGAAGATGGACCGCCATCCGGCGAGGTCGGTGAGCACGCCCCCGGCCACCGTGCCGAGCGACGCGCCGGCCGCCCCGGTGAAGCTGAAGACCCCGATGGCCCGGGCCCGCGCAGCCGGCTCCGGGTAGAGCCGGACGATCATGCCGAGGCTGACCGCCATGGTGAGGGCGCCGCCGACGCCTTGGAGAAAGCGGGCACCGATCAGCACCGCCGGGCCGGTGGCGGCGGCGCAGAGCAGCGAGGCCAGGGTGAAGAGGGCGACCCCGGCGAGGAAGACCGACCGTCGGCCGAGCAGGTCGCCGAGGCGGCCGGCGAGCAGCAGCAGACCGCCGAAGGCGACCAGGTACGCGTTGACCACCCAGGCCAGGCCGGTCGGAGTGAAGCCGAGTTCGCGCTGAATGGTGGGCAGCGCCACCGCCACGATGTTGCCGTCAAGAATGATCATGAGGCTGCCGGCGCAGAGCACGAGCAGCGCGGGCCACCGGGACCGGTCGGTACGGGAAGTCATCGGACGCCTCCATGGTGCACGGTTTGTTACCGAGGCCATCGTCTGTGACCATGAGCCGGAGCGGAAGGAGGCACTGTTGTGTCCCAGAGGAACACCGATGTGTCCGTACAGCTGGACATGCCTGTGGACTGCGACGGCGAGGCAGTGGCGCCGTTCACACCGGGGCAGGCCAAGGCCTGCACCGTCCGCGAGGTGCTCGACCGGGTGGGCGGCAAGTGGAGCATCGGCGTCCTGGTGGCCGCCTCGCACGGCCCGGTGCGCTTCACCGAGCTGGAGCGGCAGATCGAGGGGATCAGCCGCCGGATGCTCACTCTGACGCTGCGCAACCTGGAACGAGACGGCCTACTGGTCCGCCGGGTCCACCCGACCGTGCCACCCAAGGTCGAGTACACCGCCACCCCGATCGCGCTGGAGCTCTACGAGTACCTGGTCGGGCTGACCAACTGGGCGGAACGGCACCGGGGGGCGATCTCCGCCGCCCGTATCGCGTACGACCGGGAGCACGGGCCGGTCTGAGCCGCCGGACCTGCCTCCCGGAGCCCGGCCGGACGCCGCCACGCCGTCCTCCGAGCGAACCCACGGCGGCTGTGGGGAAGGCCACGGTTTTCGTCTGACCGATCGGTCAGGGTCTGACCGATCGGTCAGGCATGCTGGTCAACGGAGGTGACCGGCATGCGACGGGCGGAACCGGAGACCCGCGGGGAGATCCTGGCAGCGGCGACGCGCCGCTTCGCGGCGACCGGCTACCGGGGCACTTCGCTCCAGGACATCGCCACCGAGGTGGGTTGCTCGAAGGCCACCGTGCTCTACCACTTCGCGAACAAGGAAGCTCTGCTCACCGAACTGATGGCGCCGGCCATCACGGAGCTCCAGGCGCTCGACGCCGCCCTCACCGGGTTGACCGGTCGCGCGGCGCAGCAGACCGCGGCCGACGGGTTCGTCGACCTCGCGGTGCGTTTCCGGCGGGAGATCGCCCTCATCCGTGGCGAGTTCCCCGAGCTGCTGCGGCAACCGGAGTTCGCGCACATCCAGCGGATCTCCGAGCGGCTGCGGGACGCCCTCGCCGGCAACACCGACCGACCGGCCGCGCAGGTCGCGGCGCTGGTGCTGCTCGCCGGCATCTCCGAGACGTGCGCGGAGTTCGTCGACATGCCCGACGCCGAACTGCGTCCCGCGCTGCTCGCGCTCGCCCGGCGAGCTCTCGAACCCGTACCTGAACACCCGACCCAGGACAAGGAAACCTGATGGCGACCCTGCTCTACCGGCTCGGCCGGGGCTCGTTGCGTCGGCGGCGACTCGTCGTCGCGATCTGGCTCGTCGTGCTCGTCGGCCTCGGCCTGGCCGCCGCGTTCCTGCGCGGCCCGACGGCGAGCAACTTCACCATGCCCGGCACCGAATCCCAGCGGGCCCTCGACCTGCTCTCCCAGCAGTTCCCGGCCGCCAGCGGCGCCACCGGGACGATCGCGGTGAAGGCACCCGCGGACGGCCAGCTGGCCACGCCGCAGGGGCAGGCCGTGGTCAAGGAGATCATCCAGGAGGCGACCGCCGTACCGGGCGTGGTCGGCGCGGTCGACCCGCTCGCCGTCGGCGCGGTCTCCCCCGACGGCCAGTACGCCCTGGTCCAGGTGCAGTTCGCCGGTGGCGCCGACGAGGTGGACGACGCGCAGCGCGCCGCGTACGAGAAGGTCGGCGCGAGCGCCGAGGCGCAGGGCTGGCAGGTGGCCCCCGGCGGCGAGGTGCTGGGCGGCGAACCGGAGGTGGGTTCGACCGAGGCGATCGGTGTGGCGGTGGCAGCGGTCGTCCTGGTCGTCACGTTCGGTTCGCTGGTGGCGGCCGGGATGACCATGCTCAACGCCCTGATCGGCGTCGCCGTCGGCATGGCCGGGCTCTTCGCGCTCAGCAGCACCGTCGAGCTGACCAGCACCGCGCCGATCCTCGCGCTGATGCTCGGCCTCGCGGTAGGTATCGACTACTCGCTGTTCATCACGTCCCGCCACCGGCAGAACCTGCTCGACGGGCTGCCACCGGACGAGGCCGTCGGCCGCGCCGTCGGCACGGCGGGTTCCGCCGTCGTCTTCGCCGGGGCGACGGTGGTGATCGCGCTGGCGGGGCTGGCCGTGGTCGACATCCCGTTCCTGACCGTCATGGGTCTCGCCGCGGCGGGCACGGTCACCGTGGCGGTGCTCGTCGCGATCACCCTCCAGCCGGCGCTGCTCGGTTTCGCCGGCCGCAAGGTGCTCCCCCGACGCCTGCGCGGCGCCACGCCGGTCGACGGCACGCCGGCCCCCGCCCGCTCCGGTTTCGGGTTCCGCTGGGCCCGGCTGGTCACCCGGCTCCGCGTACCGGTGATCCTGGTCGGGCTGCTCGGCCTGGGACTGCTCGCCGTCCCCACCTCTGACATGCGGCTCGCCCTGCCGGACGCCGGCACGGCCGCGGGCGGCTCACCGGCCCGGGTATCGAACGACCTGATCACCGAGGGTTTCGGCCCGGGCTTCACCGGCCGGCTGGCCGTGGTGGTGGCCGGTGACACGCCGCAGGCCACGGCGGCCGCCGTACCGCAGGTCACCGCCCTGGTCCAGCGCACCGACGACGTGCTCGCGGTGGCCCCGCCGCAGCTCAGCCCCGACGGGCGCACGGCCCTGCTCGGCGTGGTACCGAAGACCGGGCCCACCGACGCCGCCACGGAGACGCTGGTGCACGACATCAGGCACGCGGTCGGCGGAATCCAGGACGTGGACGTGCTGCTGACCGGCGCCACCGCGATCGGCATCGACGTCTCGGAGAAGCTCGCCGACGCGCTCCCGATCTACCTGGTGCTGGTCGTCGGGCTCTCCGTCCTGCTGCTGATGCTGGTCTTCCGCTCGCTGCTGGTGCCGGTCAAGGCCGCGCTGGGCTTCCTGCTCACCGTAGCGGCGACCTTCGGCATCACGGTCGGGGTCTTCCAGCAGGGCCACCTCGCCGACCTGGTCGGCCTCGACACCCCGGGGCCGCTGATCAGCTTCCTGCCGATCCTGTTGATCGGCATCCTGTTCGGCCTGGCCATGGACTACGAGGTCTTCCTCGTCTCCCGCATGCGGGAGGACTTCGTGCACGGTGACACCGCGCAGCAGGCGACGATCAACGGTATGGGGCACGGCGCACGCGTGGTCACCGCGGCCGCGCTGATCATGATCTCGGTCTTCGGTGGCTTCGTCTTCTTCCTCCACGACCCGGTGATCAAATCGATCGGCTTCGCGCTCGCCGTCGGTGTGGCCATCGACGCCTTCGTGGTCCGGATGACCATCGTGCCGGCGGTGATGTCGCTGCTGGGCAGTCGCGCCTGGTGGCTGCCGAAGTGGCTCGGGCGGGCGCTGCCGAACGTCGACATCGAGGGTGAGGGTCTCCGGGCCCACCTGGCCGACCGCGAGCCCGCCTCGGTCGGCCGTCCTGGCTGAGCCCGCGGTCCAGCCGGCGTCGCGACGGCGCCGGCTGGTGTCGGCCGGTGGGCCGGTCACACCCCGGCGGGGTAGGTCTCCAGCTCGCCGGTGGTGCTGACCGCCGGCAGTGGGTGCAGCGCCGTGGTGTCGTCGCACCAGATGAAGGCGTCATACCGCTCGCCCAGCCGGGTCGGCACGTAGTTGCCCCACGACTCGAAGGTCGGGTCGTAGACCACCCCGATCGCCCGATGGTCGGCGGTGTCGGTGGCCCACCCGGGTTGGTCGCCGCCGCCGAAGACGAGCACCGCCCGCTCCGGCATCAACTCGTGCAACCGCCGCTCGATCGAACCGGGCCGGGCCGGTGGCACCACCATCGCCTCGGCCGGTGAGCCCCAGCGCGGCGCGGCGATCACGGCGCCCTGGTAACAGCCGAAGCCGACCAGGACCACCGCGTCGGCACCGTGCCGTTCCCGGGCCAACTGCCCGATGTTGACCATTCCCTCCGCCGTCATGTCGGTGGCCCGCGCGTCGCCCACGTGCGTGTTGTGCGCCCACACCACACCCCGCGCGCCCCGGCCGTACCGGTCGAGCAGTCGGTCCAGGGTGTCCTGCATGTGGATGTCCCGGATGTTCCAGGACTCCGGGCCGCCGGCCACCATCGCCCGGTAGTACCGCTCGGCGCCGGCCACCACCTCGGCGTTCTGCCAGGCCGAGAAGCGGTCCGGGCCGTCGGCGAGCGCCTGCTCCCGCGTACGGGCCAGCAACCGGACCACCTCCTCCTCGCACCGGGAGGAGACGAACCGGCTCGCGATGCCGTACTCCTCGGGGCGCCTGCCGTACGGCTCGAAACAGCGGTACGCGTCCTGTGCGACCTCCAGCCCCGCCGGGTCCTCCTCACCCAGGTAGTCGAAGATCGCCTGCATCGACTCCCACAAGCTGTAGACGTCCAGCCCGTGGAAGCCGGCCCGCTGCCCCTCCGGCCGCTGCGCGTTCCAGGCTCGCAACCAGCCGGAGAAACGCGCGACCTCGGCGTTCGCCCACATCCAGGTGGGCCAGCGCTCGAACCGCTCGAGCGCGACCAACGGCTCGAGGATCCCACCGGGCGCAGCGGTGACCGAACGGTGCACCCGGTCGCAGTCCGGCCAGTCCCCCTCGACGGCCACGAATGAGAACCCGCACTCCGCGATGAGTCGCCGGGTGAGCTGCTCCCGGAGCCGGTAGAAGTCGTGAGTTCCGTGGGTGGCTTCGCCGATCATCACTATCCGGGCGTCCCGGACGCGCTCCAGCAGGGGGTTGAAGTCGCTCGGCGCGCCGAGCCGCTGAACCAGCATGCCAGCGGCTACCCGGCGGGTCGGCGGGCAAACCGGCGGTGCGCCGAGGTACGGCGGGCGGCCGCGCGCGGCCCGCCGGCGCACCGTCCCGCTCAGCGGCCGGCACGGCGGTGTGCCGGCCCGCTGAACGGGTAGCCGCCGGACATGACCGTCACCGGGGTGCAGTGGCAGGAGCTCCTGGCCGGGCTCGACTACCCGGTCTCCCGCGAGGACCTGATCCGCTGGGGGCAGGAGAACGGGGCCAGCACGGAGATGTTGCAGATGCTGCGGGCCCTGCCGGCCGAGCAGTTCGACTCACCCGCCGAGCTGCACGAGACGCTCGGCACGCTGGCCTGACCCGCGGTGGTCGGCCCGGCCGGCGGGCGGGCGGCCTCAGCGTGCGTGCAGGAGGCGAAACAGCACCAGCCACTGCTCCGGCCAGACGTAACCGACCGGGGTGCTCGGGTCCAGCCGGGTGGCTCGCAGCGCCGCCGACACCCGACCCGGCGGGTACCGCCGTCTCAACGAGGCCGCGAGCGAGCCACCGGTGCCGCCGAACCCCAACTCCACCATCCGGCGGTACGCGGGCAGCCCGGCCGGCGCGACCAGCGGCTCCGGCCGCCGTTCGATCCGCAGGATGCCGGCGTCCACAGTGGGCACCGGACGGAACGCCGTACGCGACAGCCGCCCGGCGAGCCGCCAGGAGAACTCCGGCCAGGTCAGCACGGTGAGCCGGGACCAGCGGCCGTAGTCGCCACTGCGCCGGCGCGCGTACTCCAGTTGGGTGAGCAGCGTCGCGGCGCGCAACTGCGGGGCGGCCAGGCACCAGCGGACCACCGCCGAGGTCAGCGACCAGGGAATGTTGCCGACCACCGTGAACGGCTCGCCGGGCGGCTCGGCGGTGAGGAAGTCGGTCTGCCGGTGCCGGACGTTCGGCAGTTCGGCGCAGACGGCGGCCAGTTCGGCTCCGGCGGCGGGGTCGACCTCGTACGCCACGAGCCGCCCGCACCGGGCGGCGAGCGGACGGGTCAGCTGGCCTCGACCGGCGCCGACCTCCAGCACGAGGCCGGCCGGGTCGGGGGCGGCCGACCGGACGACCCGAGCGATGGCGGTCGGATCGGCGAGGAAGTTCTGCGAAAGTACGCGACGGTTCCGGTCGCGTTCGGTTGCTCGGGTACGGCGGGGCGCCACGTGTCGTCGTCCTGTCTGTCGCCCTTGCGGCGACGAGCGGACAGGCAGCCCGGAGCGGGGCCTGTCCGAGTGGATGGGGACTCGGACGGCCCTGGAGAGTGGCGCGGGAATGCGCCCTGCGTCAGAGGCGGGTCGCGTCCCGGCCCACCAGGGCCGGACGCCGGACTCGCGGACGGGACACCAACAGGGGGCCCCGGGCGGCCGGCGTGCCGACCACCTGGATCAGGGCGTGCGTGAACATGGCCGCACGCTAACTCGTGCGATCCCGCTCCACCACCGAATTACCGCAGGGAGCAGTGCTGTCCTGCCGGACGCGTCGCGTCCGACAAGGGCCCCGACGACTGCGCTCAGGCGGGAACGCTGACCGTACGGGACTCGGCGCGGGCGGTCTCGGCGGCGGCCAGCACGGCCACCACCTCCCGGCCGAAGCGCACGTCGCAACGGTGGTCGCGGGTACCCGCGGCGATCTCCTCGAGCAACTGGTCGATCGCCACCCCGAAGGCGACATGCGGCTCGTACTGCCCGTTCGGCACGGTTTCGATGCCGCTCTCGCCGTAGAAGACGAACTCGCGGGTCACCGCCTCGGGCGGGGCGTCCAGCGTCAGCGAGGCGCTGCTGGTCGCGCCGCCGGCGTGGGTGAGCAGCAGGTGCACGAGGCCGTCCGGCCCGTCCACCGCGGCCACCTTCTCGACCCGCCCCAGCACCGGCAGGATGATCGACAGGGCGTGCGGGCCGACGTCCCAGAGCGCGCCGTGGTCCCGCCGCCACTGGGACGCGCCGTACGGGCTGCCCGGCTGGTAGATCGAGGAGAACATGATCGTCTTCGCGTGCTGCCAGCCGCCGGCCGCGGCGGTGGACGCGACGAAGGCGGCCACGTTCGGCTGGAAGCGCTGGGTGAAGAAGACCACCGAGGCGACCCCGGCGGACTGCGCGGCCTCCACCACCCGGTCGGCGTCGGCGAGGCTCAGCGACAGCGGCTTGTCCAGCAGCAGGTGCCGTCCGGCGGCGGCCGCTCGGGTCGCGATGTCCGCCTGGATGTCCGGCGGCAGGGCGACGGCCGCCGCGTCGCACGCCTCGATCAAGGCATCGACATCGTCGAAGGCCGGTACGCCGTACCGGTCGGCCAGCGCTGCGGCCCGCTCCGGGTTCCGCCCCCACACCCCGGCCAACTCGGTGCGCGGGTGCGCGTCGAGCGCCGCCCCGTGCGTCTCCGCCGCCCAGTGACCGGTGCCGAACAAACCGAATCGCAGCACGTGAACCCCCGCCCTAGTCATCCCCGCGGCAAGGCCGCGGCCGTGATCCACGCTAGTCGCCCGATCCGGCCCGCGCGGCCGCGGGGGCAGGTCGGGGCGGGGTCGAGCAGCCGTTACTACGGCGATTAGTAGGCTGTGCCGGTGACCGAGCCATGGACCGAGGTGGTCCCGATGACCGTCGCCGCCGCGACGGGATCGCCGGTGGACGGGCTCCTCGCCACCGCGTCGATCGTGCTGTCGCTCCTGCTCGCGGTCTGGAGCCTGGTGTCCGCGACGCGCAACCGGCCGCCGGACCGCTGGCAGCTGATCGGATTGGGCGTGCTGGAGCTGCTGCTGCTCGCGCTGGCGGTGGTGGCCCTGGTCGCCATCGCCGGAGGTGACCGACCGGGCGAGCCGGGTGCCTTCTTCGGCTATCTGGTGACGCTGGTCTGCCTGCCACCACTGGCGGCGGTGCTGGCCCGGATGGAGCCGACCCGCTGGGGTTCGGCGATCGTCTGCGCGGTCTGCCTGGTGACCCCGGTCGTCGTGGTCCGGCTACAGCAGACCTGGGAGGTACTCGGTGGTTGACACGGCTACGCCGCGGCGTACCACGAACCGGGGTCCCGGCCGGCTGCTGATCGCCGTCTACATCCTCTTCGCGATCGCGGCGACCTCCCGGGCACTGCTCCAGATCATCACGAAGTTCGACGAGGCGCCGGTGGCGTACGCGCTCTCCGCGGTGGCCGCGCTGATCTACATCGTGGCGGCGATCGGGCTGGCCCGGGCCGGTCACGCCGGCCGCCGGCTGGCCCTGGTGTGCTGTTCCGTGGAGCTGGTCGGCGTGGTGGTGGTCGGCATCCTCAGCCTGGCTGACAAGGATCTTTTCCCGGACGAGACCGTCTGGTCGCAGTTCGGCAGTGGCTACGGCTACATCCCGCTGCTCCTGCCCCTACTCGGCCTCTTCTGGCTCCACCGCACCCGCCCCACCCGCTGACCCACCCCCACCCCTCGATCGGCCTCTTTCACGGAAAGAGTGGCCTTGGCGAGCGGAGTGGCCACTCTTTCACGGCAAGAGTGGCCATTCGCGTTGCGGGGTGAGGGTGGTGGGGGGTGGCGTTCAGGCTTTGGGGCCGCCGGCTACGTAGATGACCTGGCCGGAGACGAATGACGAGGCCTCGCCGACGAGGAACGAGATGGTGTGGGCGACGTCCTCGGGACGGCCCACCCGGCGTACCGGGATCTCCGCGATCGCGTGCTTCTGCAGCTCGGCGAAGTCCACCTTCATCCGGGCGGCGGTCGCCGCGGTCATGTCGGTGACGATGAACCCGGGTGCGACGGCGTTGACGGTGACGCCGAACGGGCCCAGTTCGATGGCGAGGGTCTTGGTGAGGCCCTGCAGCCCGGCCTTCGCGGCCGAGTAGTTGGCCTGGCCACGGTTGCCCAGCGCTGAGGTGCTGGAGAGGTTGACGATCCGGCCCCACCTGCGTTCGACCATGTGCCGCTGGGCGGCCTGGCTGAACAGGAAGGCACCGCGCAGGTGCACGCCCATCACCGTGTCCCAGTCGGCGTCGGACATCTTGAACAGCAGGTTGTCCCGGAGCACTCCGGCGTTGTTGACCAGCACGGTCGGCGGTCCCAGCTCGGCGGCGACCCGATCCACGGCCGCCTTAACCTGGCCCCGGTCCGCGACATCCGCACCAACGCCGAGCGCACGACCGCCGGCTGCCACGATCGCGTCGACCGTCTCCTTCGTAGCCGACTCCTCGATGTCGACCACGGCGACGGCCATGCCGTCGGTGGCGAGCCGGCGTGCGGTGGCCGCGCCGATACCACGCGCGGCTCCGGTGACGATGGCGACGCGGAGCTCCTCCGACATGCTTACCTCCCGGTAACTTGGGCTCGATCGAAGGAGCTTAACCCCCGCCCGCCCTCGGGCGTCAGGCCGAGAAACGCCGCTGCTCGTCGCCGGGACGGACCGGCGGGCGCTGGCGCTGCCGCACCGACGACCACCGACCCGCGCCGCCGCCCAGCGAGTCCCACCTATGTACTGGATGATCTTTCCCGCGTAGCGTGACCTGCCGTCCCCCGACAGAAACGCCCCGCCCTGCTGTGCCCGTACCGGCATCAAGACACTCCGCCGGCGTGCCCGCAGCGACCGGAGCGGACGACGAAGCAAGGAACGACATCACGTGACGATCTCGCGTACCCGTGGAGGCTGGCTGGCCGCCGTGGTCTCCGCGGCCCTCGCGGCGACCGGTGGCGCACCCGCCCTGGCCGCCCCCGGCTCGCCGGCCGATCCCGGCACCACATCCCCGCGCGCGGCCGACCTGCCCACCCCTCCCGGCGCCCACTCGGTCACTCTCATCACCGGTGACGTGGTGACAACCCGGCGCACCCCGAACGGCGGCACGCTCGACGTGCGGAGTCCCGACGGGGCCCGCACGCCGGTGCGCGTGGTGGAGGCCGGCGACGACCTGTACGTCTACCCGCAGTCCGTGCTCCCCTACGTGGCCGCGAACACCCTCGACAAGCGACTGTTCAACATCACCCAACTGATCGCCGACGAGTACGACGACGCGCACTCCGACCACCTGCCACTGATCGTGTCGTACGCCGACGCCGAGACCGGGCTGCGCGCCTCCGCCTCCCCGGCCGGCGCGACGCGCACCCGCACGCTGAGCAGCATCGCCGGCGCGGCCCTGCAGGAGGACCGCGACCGGGCCGACGACTTCTGGGCCGCGGTGACCGGCACCGCCCACACCGCGAAGTCCACCACGAGCGGCGGCGCCGGACGCTTCGGCGGCGGGATCGCGAAGATCTGGCTGGACGGGCGGGTGCGCGCGGACCTCGCCGACAGCACCGCGCAGATCGGCGCCCCCGACGTGTGGGCCGGCGGCGACACCGGCGAAGGCGTACGCGTGGCGGTGCTGGACACCGGCGTCGACGCCGCCCACCCGGACCTGGCCGACCGGATCACCGAGTCGGCCGTGTTCGTCCCCGGTGCGCAGATGGCCGACCGGGTCGGGCACGGCACCCACGTCGCCTCGACCATCGCCGGCACCGGCGCCGCGTCCGAGGGCGCGGAGAAGGGCGTCGCCCCCGACGCCCGGCTCGTCATCGGCAAGGTGCTCGACGACAAGGGCTCCGGGCAGGACTCCTGGATCATCGCCGGCATGGAGTGGGCTACCCGGGAAGCCCACGCACGGATCATCAACATGAGCCTCGGGGCGGGCCAGCCCAGCAACGGCGAGGAACTGCTCTGCCTCGCGGTGAACTCGCTGAGCGCCGAGACCAACGCCCTCTTCGTCGTCGCCGCCGGCAACGACGGCGGAGCGGGCACCGTCTCCGCCCCCGGCTCCGCGGACGCGGCGCTGACCGTCGGCGCGGTCGACGCCGACGACAAGCTCGCCCAATTCTCCAGCCAGGGGCCGCGGGGCGGCGACGACGCCATCAAGCCGGAGCTGACCGCGCCCGGCGTCGGCATCCTCGCCGCCCGCTCGCAGTACATGGACGGTGAGGGCCTCTACACGACCATGGACGGCACCTCGATGGCCACGCCGCACGTGGCCGGGGCCGCCGCCCTGCTCGCCGCGAAGCACCCGGACTGGACCGGCCAGCAGCTGAAGGACGCCCTGGTGAGCACCACCCGGCCCACCCCGCAGTACACCGCGTACCAGGCCGGCACCGGCCGGGTCGACATCGCCGCCGCCACGAAGGCGCCGGTCGTCGCCACCGGCACCGTCCACACCGCCATCGGCGCGGACACCGCGAGTGGGGGCGACAGCACTCATCCGGTCACCTACACCAACACCACCGCGCAGGCGATCACGCTGGACCTCGCGGTCGACGCCCCGACGGCGCCGACCGGGCTGTTCCGCCTCTCCGCGGCGCAGGTGACCGTACCCGCCAACGGCACCGCCACGGTCACCCTCACCACGGACACCACCCGCGCCGCCACCGGCAGCCGGTACACCGGGCAGATCACCGCCACCGGGCCGGACCGGGCCACGCTGACCCGCACGGCGATCTCCGTGGGCACGTACGTCCCGTACCACTGGCTGCGGCTGGAGGTGACCGACCGGGCCGGCAAGCCGGTCCCCGGGCTGATCGAGTTGGGCCGGGTGGGCAGCTACGAACCGGACTTCATCACCACCGACGACAACGGCATCGCGCAGCTCCACGTGCCCGAGGGCGTCTACTCGGCGATGAGCTTCCTGAACGTCACCGGTAGCCACGGGCCGAACTCGTTGGGCGTGGCCCTGCTCGGTGACCCCGACATCGACCTGCGCGAGGACACCGTGGTCCGGCTGGACGGCACCGCCGTCCGCCAAGTCGAGTCGCGGGTGCCGCAGCAGGCCGCCGACACGTACACCCGGTTTGACTACCAGCGGTCGCAGGGCGAGGGCCGGTGGCGCTCGTTCATCGAGGGCGACGTCTACTACGACAGCTTCTGGGCCGCACCGACCGAGGACGACGTCGAGCACGGCGACTTCTACGTCGGCGCTCGCTGGCGCAAGGAGCAGCCGGTGCTCAGCGTCGGCACCGGGACCGTCGACTTCGACGACGTGGTCCGCCAGCGGGGCACCACCCAGCTCCCGGAGGGCCGATGGAGCCTGCCCGCCGTGTACGCGGGCAACGGCGCGCCGAGCGACTACACCAAGCTCGACGCACGCGGCAAGGTGGTCGTGGTCCGGCACAACGACGACGTCCTCGACTTCGAGCAGGCCGCCGCGGCGAGCGCCGCCGGCGCGAAGATGATGCTCGTCGTCAACGACTACCCGTGGCGCGAGGTGCGCGACTACTCGATCGAGTGGAACCAGCCGGCCCCCTTCGAGGTGGCGCTGCTCGGCATGGACGAGGGCGAGGCACTGATCGAGCAGATCCAGCGCGGGGCGACGACGGTCGACGTGACCTCCAAGCCCGTCGCCGACTACGTGTACGACCTGGTCCAGGCGTACCACAACCGGATCCCGGCCGAGCTGACCCGGACTGAGACGACCCGGAGCCTGGCCCGGATCGACGTCGGCTTCGCCTTCCCGTCGACGCAGAGCCGGGGTGGCGAGTTCCGGTTCGACTGGCCGTCGTACTCGAACTGGGGCATCGGCCGGACCAGCGACCGACCGCTCGCCCCGGTCCGCACCGACTGGGTGTCCACGGGCAGCGACCTGTACGAGTGGGGCCAGGAGGCGTACATCGGCTTCGACAACTACCAGGTCGACAGCAGGACCAGCTACCGGGCGGGCAGCCGCGGGAAGGAGCAGTTCTTCGAGCCGATCGCGCGGCCGCACCTCAACAACAACTGGACCCTGCCCACCCGCTCCGGCGACACCCTCGACATCGACGTGCCCGGTTGGGGCGGCGACGACCACGTCGGCATGGCGATGAACGACGCCACCCAGGTCAACGAGCTCTACCAGGGCGACACGCGTCTCGCGGAGGAGACCACCACCTGGATCAGCGGCACGGCGCCGAGCGCGGGCGAGTTGCCGTACCGGCTGGTGGTCCGTACCACCCAGGACCCGAACGGGAGCCGGTACTCGGCGAAGACCGAGACGCAGTGGCGTTTCCGGTCGAAGGCGCCGGCCGCCGGCGTGGAGTCGAGCGTGCTGCCGCTGCTGCAGCTCGACTATGCGGTCGACACCGACACCGCCGGCACCGCGAGGCGCGACACCGCCCTGACCGTCTCCGCCGCGCACCTGCCCGGCGTCACGGGCGGCGGCGACGTCGGGGCGGTCCGGTTGGAGGTCTCGTACGACGACGGCGCGCACTGGCAGAAGCAGTCGTTGACCCGGACGAAGGACGGTTCCTGGACGGCGAAGCTGAAGGCGCCGAAGGGTGCGTCGTACGTGTCGCTGCGGGCCGGTGCCGCGGACGGCTCGGGCAACGCGGTCGACCAGACCGTCATCCGCGCCTTCGGGCTGCGCTGACCGCCTGACGGTACGAACCCGGGGGTCACGGCGTGTGCCGTGGCCCCCGTGGCTTTCCGCCGGTCGTCCCGGCCCGCAGCCCGCTGAATCCCGCCGGGCGGCGAGGGTCGGGGCCGTCCATTCCGGTGCGGACCGGCCGGGGTCAGTGGCCTCGACGCAGCCGGATCCAGCGGTAGCCGTGACCGGCCAGTTGGAGGCGCTCCAACTTTCCCACCTCGCCGTAGCCACGGTCGGTCAGCACGTCGATCGGTTGGTCCGCCTCCGGCTGGAGCAGGCTGAGGTCCACCTCGACGTCGTCGGTGCCGAGGTTGTGCAGGAAGACCATGGTGCCGGTCGGTCCGTCGGCCCGGTGGGCGAGGACACCGGGTGGCATCGGCACGTCGATGTGGGTGGTCGAGCCGGACCCGATCTCCGGGGCCTCACGCAGGGTACGGATCATCCGCTCGAACCAGGCGAGCAACGACCTCGGGTCACGACGCTGGGCGGTGACGTTGACCTTCTCGTAGCCGTACTCACCCTTGTCGATGACCGGCCGGATCAGTTTGTCCGGCTCGGCGGTGGAGAAGCCGGCGTTCTCCTTGAAGGACCACTGCATCGGGGTACGGATCGCCTGCCGGCCGGGCAGGGACAGGTCCTCCCCCATTCCGATCTCCTCGCCGTAGCGCAGCACCGGCGTGCCGCGCAGCGAGAACTGCAACGCGTACGCCAGCTCGATCCACCGCCGGTCGTTGCCGAGCATGGGCGCCAGCCGGCGACGGATGCCCCGGTTGTAGAGGCGCATGTGCTCGTCCGGCCCGAACCGCGCGTAGACCTGGTTCCGTTGCTCGGCGGTCAGCCGGGACAGGTCGATCTCGTCGTGGTTGCGCAGGAAGGTGGCCCACTGAGCGCCCGTCGGAAGCAGGGGTGTGTCGCGCAGCGCCTCGATCACCGGCTCCGGGTCCTGCCGGGCCAGGGCGAGCATCAGGCGGCCGTTGAGCATGAAGTCGAAGAGCATGTGCAGCCGGTTCGCCGAGCCGCCCCCGTCGCCGAAGTAGACCGGCAGCTGGTCCGGTTCGACGTTCGCCTCGGCCAGCAGGATCGCGTCGCCCCGGCGCCACTGGACGTGCTGACGCAGGTCGGTGAGGAAGTCCAGGTCCTTCGGCGAGTTCGGGTTGCCCGGCTCGGTGAGCTCGATGATGAACGGGACCGCATCCATCCGGAACCCGGAGACGCCGAGCTGGAGCCAGAACGACATGATCTTCTTGACCTCGGCGCGTACCGCCGGGTTCGCCATGTTGAGGTCGGGCTGGAACCGGTAGAACCGGTGGTAGTACCACGCTTTGGCCGTCCGGTCGTAGCTCCACGTCTCCTTCTGCTCACCGGGGAAGACCATGCCCTGCCGACGGTCGGGCGGCTCCTGCTCGGACCAGACGAACCAGTCCCGGTACGGCGAGTCCGGCGAGGATCGGGCGGACTGGAACCACGGGTGCTCGTCGGAGGTGTGGTTGACCACCAGGTCGATGATCACGCGAATGCCTCGGTTGCCGGCCTGGTGCAGCAGCTCGGCGAAGTCGCCGAGGGTGCCGAAGCGCGGGTCCACGTTGTAGAAGTCGGTGGCGTCGTACCCGTCGTCCCGGTTCGGTGACGGGTGGATCGGGTGCAGCCAGAGACAGGTCACGCCGAGCCGGGCGAGGTAGTCGAGCCGGCCGATGAGTCCCGGGATGTCACCGACTCCGTCGCCGTCGGAGTCCGCGTACGTGTCGATGTCGAGGCAGTAGACGACCGCCTCGGAGTACCACCTGTCGCCCATGCCCGTTCATCTTTTCCGATCCGCCGCCCGGGCAAACCGGTTCGCTCTCCCGCGGGTAGCGTGCCGATCATGCGCGACGCATCCCACACCGAACCGGTCGACTGGTCCACCGGCAGTTGGCTGCACCAGCCGGTCCGCGCGGACCGTACGCCGGAGGGTGAGCTCGTGGTGGAGCCGACCGCCGGCACCGACCTCTGGCGGCACACCAGCTACGGCTTCGTGCACGACGACGCTCCGGCGCTGCTCGCCCCGTTGCCCCCCGGCACGGCCGTCGAGGTGAGCTTCCGGTTGGAGTGGACCGAGCAGTTCGACCAGGCCGGCGTGCTGGTCCGGGTCGACGAGCGGAACTGGATCAAGGCCGGGGTGGAGGTCAGTGACGGTCAGCCACAGGTCGGCGCGGTGGTTACCCGGGAACTGTCGGACTGGTCGGTCGCTCCGGTGCCGGAGTGGGCCGGGCGCGAGGTGACCGTGCGGGCCAGCCGCGCGGGCGACGCGCTCACCGTACGGGCCCGGGTGGCCGGGGAGCCGTGGCGGCTGGTGCGGCTCGCCCCGCTCCCGCCCGAGGCCGAGGTGAGCGCCGGCCCGTTCTGCTGCTCGCCGACCCGGGGCGGGCTGGTGGTCCGGTTCACCGGTTGGCGTCAGGGGCCGGCCGACGCGGCTCTGCACCCGGAGGAGTGACGGGGCGCGGCCCCGAGGTGTGGCGCCCCCGTCGGCGGGTACAGGAAGCGATCCCCTCCCGTAGCGGAAAGGATCGACCATGGCGAGCGCCCAGGACGTCGACCCGACCCAGCTCGGCGGGTTGACCGGCTGGGTGGCCGGCGTCATCGACGCGATGGGCGTCCTCGGCGTCGCGCTGCTCGTGGCCCTGGAGAGCGTCATTCCGCCGATCCCCAGCGAGATCGTCCTGGCGATGGCCGGCTTCCTGGCCGGCGAGGGACGGTTCAACGTACTCGTGGTGACGCTCGCCGCCACCGCCGGCTCGCTGCTGGGTGCGCTGATCCTCTACTGGGTGGGCGCCGCGGTCGGCGAGGACCGGTTGAAGCGTTGGCTGGACCGGCTGCCTCTGGTCGACCTGGACGACCTGGAACGCGCCGACAGGTGGTTCGAGCGGTACGGCCGGTGGGCGGTCTTCTTCGGCCGGATGATGCCGGTGGTGCGCAGCCTCGTCTCGATCCCCGCCGGGACGAACCGGATGCCCCTGGTGCAGTTCGTCGTGCTGACCACGCTCGGCAGCGGCCTCTGGAACGGGCTCTTCGTCGGCGGCGGGTACGCACTCGGCTCGCGCTGGCAGCACGTCGAGAGCTACAGCACCTGGTTCGACTACGGCATCCTCGCGTTCTTCGCGCTCATGATCACAATCTGGGTGGTGAAGAAGGTCCGCCGCCGCAGTGGCCGCGATGACCGTCCGAAGGTCACGGCCGGAGGCTGAGCCCGTACCGGCCGAAGGAGCGCCCGGCCGACGTCGCCGGACACCGGGCGCTCCTCAGTCACTCGTCAACGTCGGGCTGTTGCGGTGTCCGCGGGGCTTGCCTGGGGCCGGCGCAGCACCGCCCGCTCCAACGCCGTCCAGGCCGTCGTGGTCACCAGGTAGAGCACCGCGGCCAGCGGGAGCACCAGCGCCACCAGCACGGTCGTGTAGGGCAGCAGCGGCAGCAGCCGGCCGAGCAGCGCCGCGCCCGGCAAGCCGGCCGCCGCGCCGTCGCCATCCCGGGCCGACCCGCCACCCGCGGGCACCGGGACCGGCGTACCGGCGCCCGTCCCGGCTGCGGCGCGGCGCATCCGCCGCGACGACAACCAGGCCAGCACCGCGAGGGCGGTCAGCAGCAGCGCGAAGAGCGGCCCGGCGGCCCCGGCCAGCCCGTCGCCGAAGTGGTGGCCGAGCGACACTCCCGCCAGCCGCTCGTCGAGCAGCCCGGTGCCGCCCTCGGCCGTGCTGAACAGCCGGTACATCACCAGCAGGAAGGGCGCCTGGAGCAGCATCGGCAGGCAGCCCGCGACCGGGTTGGCACCGGCCGACCGGTAGAGCGCGAAGATCTCGCTCTGCAGGCGGGTCGGGTCGTTCGCGTACCGCTGCTGGAGCTCGCGGACCTGGGGCGCGAGCGCCGCACGACGCCGCTCCCCGCAGACCTGCGCGACGGTCAGCGGGGAGATCAGCAGCCGGACGGCCACGGTGAAGAGCACGATCGCGGCGGCCGTGGCGGCGCCACCGGCGATCGGTTCGAGCAGGGCGGTGAGGTGGGCGAGCGCGGTGCCGGCGACGCCGACCGTGGCGTGCAGGGGCGCGAAAGCGAGCATGGCAGATCCCTCGGTCGATTCCGGGTGGTCCCGACCGGGTTGTCAGGCCCGGGCGGAACGGATGACTGCGGAATCGGCCGCGCACGCAGGGTGTCCCGGAACCGTCAGCGGTCCCGGTGGGAAGGCCGGACGGGCCGGCTGCGCTACGCGGCCGAGGGTCGGCGGCCGGGCGCGCGGGGGCGCGGTCGCCCGGGCGCGTCCGGGTCCAGCTGGCGGGGCACCCGCCGGGACCGGAACCGGGCCCGCAGGCCGGTGGCGCGCGCGCCGGCGTGCGGCGCGACGTCGAGCAGCAGCGCCCGCGCGGCGAGCAGGGTGGCCAGCAGCATCGCCGCGCCGAGCGCGGCTCCGGCGAGCAGGCCGGCCGGCTGGTCCGCGAGCATGGCGAGTTGGGTGCAGGCGTACGCCCACAACCCCAACGCGAACCCCGACCCGAGCACGGCGCCACCCTAGGACCGGGCCGCAAGCCCCGCGCTCCGGGCGCGCGCCGGCGGCCGGGGCACGTGCTCGGGCCACCGGCGGCGGGCGGCGGCGCCGACGGGCCGGGCCGGCGTCCGCACGTCGACGACACGCCGGTGCGACACGCCGCACACCCGCCGAGCCGCGTTTTCCGCCTTCGCCACCCTGGGTAACCACCGGGACGAAGCCGGCGCGGACGTACCGCGACCAGCAGGAACGGACGGTGATGGCATGACGGGCCAGTTGGCGGAGGCACCCGAACGGGCGGCGGACGGGACCGACCTGCTCACGGTGGGTGTCGAAGAGGAGTTCCTGCTCGTCGACCCGCACACCGGTGCGGCCGTGCCCGCCGTCGACCTGGTGCTCGAGCAGGTGCCGCCGGAGCTGCGTGGGCAGGTCGAGCGGGAGTTCCAGACCAGCCAGATCGAAATCGGCAGCCCGCCCGGGCTCGAGCTGCGCTCGATCCGGCACTCGCTCGGGGTACTGCGCTCCGCGCTGGCCGACGCCGCCGAGCGGGCCGGCGTACGCCTGCTGGCCATCGGCACCGGGCCGGTGGACGGCCCGGTGCCGCCCGTGGTCGACAAGCCCCGGTTCGATCGGATGATCGAGCGGTTCCGTCTGCTCGTACCCGGTCCCGGCAACAACGGCATGCACGTGCACGTCGGCGTCCCCGACCCGGAGATGGGCGTCCAGGTGCTCAACCACGTCCGGCCCTGGCTGCCCACGCTGCACGCGGTGACCACGAACTCCCCGTTCGCCCGGAGCGAGGACACCGGCTACGCGAGCTGGCGGTCGGTGGAGTGGGAGCGCTGGCCATCGGTCGCGCCCACGCCGTACCTGGATTCGCACGAGCACTACGAGCGGCTGATCCGCCAACTGATCGCCAGCGGGGTGATGCTCGACGAGGGGATGCTCTACTGGTACGCCCGGTTGTCGGCGAAGTATCCGACCGTGGAGATCCGCATCGGGGACGTCTGCCCGTCGGTCGACGACTCCGTGCTCGTCGCGGCGCTCGTCCGGGCGATGGTGGCGACCGCGATCGAGGACATCGGGGCCGGACGTCCCGCCCTCCGCACCGACCATCACCTGCTGGTGGGCGCGCACTGGCGGGCCGCCCACGACGGGCTGGAGGGCGACGGGGTGGACGTGACCACCGGCGAGCTCCGACCGGCGTGGGAGCTGCTGGACCGGTTCGTCGAGCGGATGCGCCCGGCGTTGGAACGCCACGGCGACTGGGCCGAGGTGGCCGACCTGCTCGGCGGGTTGCGCCGGCACGGCACCGGCGCGGCGCGGCAGCGGGCGGTCTTCGCGCGCACCGGGCAGCTCTCCGACGTGGTGCAGGACGTGGCGAGGCAGACCCGCGGCACGCACGTAGCGTGACAGGATGAATCCGTGGCGCAGCGGTTGATCGTGATCGGTGGGAACGCCGCCGGGATGTCGGCGGCGTCCCAGGCGCGGCGCCGCTGCGGCCGGGACGAGTTGGAGATCATCGCCTTCGAGCGGGGACACTTCACCTCGTACTCGAGCTGCGGCATCCCGTACTGGGTCAGCGGGCTGGTGGACGGGCCGGAGAAGCTGGTCGCCCGCGACCCGGAGACGTTCCGCCGGCGGTTCGAGGTCGACGTACGCATGCGACACGAGGTGGTGGGGATCGACCTGGACCGCCGCGAGGTGATCGCCCGGGACCTCGTCGGTGGCGGCGAGGTCCGCGAACGCTTCGACGATCTGATGTACGCCACCGGCGCGCTGCCGATCCGACCGGCGTGGGCGGAGACGAACGTCCATGGCGTGTTCGGGATGCAGACCCTCGACGATGGTGCGGCGCTGATCGACTGGCTGGAGGGCGAGCCGAGGCCGCGCCGGGCGGTGGTGGTCGGCGGCGGCTACATCGGGGTGGAACTCGCCGAGGCGATGCTCCAGCGCGGCCTCACGGTGACCCTGGTCGAGAAGGCCGACCAGCCGATGTCCACGGTGGACGAGGACATGGCGGAGCTGGTCGTCGATGCGATGCGCGAGTTGGGTGTGCACGTCCGCACCGGGATCGGTGTGACCGGGATCGAGGAACGGGACGGACGGGTGAGCGCGGTGGTCACCGAGGAGGGTCCGATCCCGGCCGACGTGGTGGTGCTCGGCCTGGGCGTACGCCCCGACACCGGCCTCGCCGAGGCGGCCGGCATACCGCTCGGGCCGTCCGGAGCCATCCGGGTGGACCGGCGGATGCGGGTGCCGGGGCTACCCGGGGTCTGGGCGGCCGGCGACTGCGTCGAGTGCCTGCACCGGATCAGCGGTATGCCCGTGCACGTGCCCCTCGGCACGCACGCGAACAAGCAGGGCCGGGTGGCCGGCACGAACATCGGCGGCGGCTACGCCACCTTCATGGGGATCATCGGCACGGCGGTGACCAAGGTCTGCGACCTGGAGGTGGGACGCACCGGCCTACGGGAGCGGGATGCCTCGGCGGCCGGATTCGAGTTCGTCTCCGTGGTCGCCGAGTCCACCAACCGGGCCGGCTACTACCCGGGCACCCGCCCGATGACGGTCAAGCTGATCGCCGAACGGCCGAGCGGCCGGCTGCTCGGCGCACAGATCGTGGGCTGGTCCGAGGCGGCGAAGCGGATCGACACGCTGGCTGCGGCCCTGTGGAACGGCATGACGGTGGACGACATGACGGCCCTCGACCTCGGCTACGCACCCCCGTACGCGCCGGTCTGGGACCCGGTGTTGATCGCCGCCCGCAAGGCCGTCGACGTGCTGCACCACCCCTCGCGGTAACCGGCGTGGGCCCGCGCCGACCGCCCGATCTTGTCGGGGGTGCGGGTTAGCGTGCTTCCGTTGTCGCGCCGGTGATCCGCCGGTCGCCCGCCACTTCCCCGGAGGCATCCCCCCATGGCTCAGGAGACGACCTACCTCGAACTGTCCGAAGTGGACGGTGGGGCACACAAGTTCTACGAGGTGGTGGTCGAGGACACTGCCATGACCGTCCGCTACGGCCGGATCGGCGACCAGGGGCAGGTGAAGACCACCGCCTACCCCGACAACGTCCGCGCCCGGGCGGCCGCCGCGAAGAAGATCGGCGAGAAGATCCGCAAGGGGTACGCCCCGGCGGTGCGCGGCGTACGGCAGAAGCGCTCGGTCTCCCGCCGCCAGATCGTCAGCACCCGCTCCACCGCGCGCACCGCGCCGGTGCTCTGGCGTTACGACTCGGGCGCACCCGCCTTCGGCATCTTCGTCGACGGGCAGAGCTGCATGGTGGGCAACGAGCACGGCGTGATCACCACCCTCGGTCACGACGCCCGGGTGCTGAACCAGGTCCGGCTCCCCGATGGGGTGAAGTGCATCGTCGCCGACGACGCCTGGATCTACGCCGGCTGCGACGACGGCAACGTCTACGACCTCTCCGGGAAGGTGCCCCGGGTGGCATACGCGATCGCCCCCGACATCGACATCTACTGGCTGGACATCCACGACGGCGTGCTCGGTGTCTCCGACCGCGAGGGCGGCATCGCCGCGATCGACCACGAGGACGAGTTCCTCTGGCGCCGCCCGGGCCGCGGCCGCTCCGCCTGGATGGTGCGCTGCGACACCGACGCGCTCTACCACGGCCACTCGCGGGGCGTCACCGGCTACGACTGGCGCACCGGCCGGGAGCTGTGGCACACCGACACCGGCTCGGTCCTGTTCGGTTGGCAGGAACGGGACACCGTCTTCGCCGGCACCGGCACCCGTGAGGTGGTGCGGCTACGTAAGAACGGGCGGGCCGAGCGGACGTACCGCTGCGACGCCGCGGTCTTCTCCTGCGCCACCGCCGAGGGCGGCCGCTACGTCTTCGCGGGCGACAGCGCCTCCTCGATCTACTGCTTCGACGAGGCCGGCAACCGGCTGTGGAAGCTCGGCACCGGCTGCGGCTCGGCCTACTCGATGCAATACCACGAGGAACGGCTCTACGTGGTCACCACCAGCGGTCACCTCGCCTGCATCGACGCCAGCGAGCCGGCGATCCGGGCCGCCGAGGCGGGCAGCGTGCCGGACGTCGTCGACGTGAAGGCCCCGGCCCGGCTGCCCGAGCCGGCCGCCTGGACCTCGGTCGAGGTGACCAGCGACGACCGGTCCGGCGTGGTGGTGCAGTGCGTCGAGCACGGCGGCCGGCTGCGCATCCAGGTGCTCTCCGACGGTTACCACCGCGACTGGTCGGTGCAGTTCCCCAAGGGCATCCGCGAGCCGGGGGCCCGCTACCTGGTCACCGAGGTCCGGGAGTCCGGCCGGGGCGGCTTCTACCGGGCGTACGGCGACATCCGCCGGTTGCGCTGACGGCTCCGGTCCGGGGGCGGAGCGGGACCGCCCCCGGACCGGTCTCACCGGCAGGTCCAGCGCACCGCGTGACCTCTTTTGTTCAGGTAGAGCTGCCCACCGAGCACCCGCCCGTCGTCACTGAGGCTCCTGACCCAGCCGTGGGCACTGCCGGCTCTGCCATCCGGTCCCGGCAGGGTCACCGACGTCTTGTCGGTCACCAGCGTGGGAATGAGGGACGACGGAACTCCGGCCATCCAGCCCCGACCGTTGCCGGCCCCTGTGGTCACGGCGGCCGGTAGCACGTCCACCTCCCCGGTCCGCACGTTGATCCGGACCGGGTAGCTCTTCGCCGCACTTCGGGGCTTGCCCGGCAAGTTCCGGGCAGCGCTCCCGGTCACCCAGCCACCGGCGAACGACCCGGGCCAGAACGTGGAGGCGACTCCGCCGGGCACCCGTGGTTGCGGCAGCACCTCCGGTCGGGAGGCCCCCGGCCGCCACACGGCTAGGCGCTGTGGCTGGTACGGCCCCGGCTGGCTCATGTCAGCCACGCGGCCCACGATGGTGCCGCCCTCGTCGATGCCGATCGCCGAACCCGTCCACTCCGGCCCGGGCAGCGGCAGGTCGACCGCTCGCGCCTGGTACGAGTCCCACACCACCGGCCTCTCTTCAACAAAGGGTTCCCGCGCGCTCTCCTCGAACCGCCAGCCGACGATCCGGCCAGCGTCGTTGATCGCCCTCGCGGCACCACGGTCTATCCCCAGCAGGGGGACAGCGACACCGTCATGAACCGCCCGCGGCTGCAACCCGCCGCGCATGGCCATTACCGAGCCCACCGCCAATCCGGCACGGTTTACGTCATAGAGCTGTGCATCCCTGCCGGGGAGCTCGACCTCCCGCACCTGCTCCTGGTCCCAGATCAGGAGGCGGTAGTCCATGGGGGACTGACCGCTCTGGCGGCCGACCAACCACCGGCCGTCGGGGTCGCCGCCTGTCACCTCAGTCCCTCGATCACTGTTCGGTACCGGCAGCAGCGTGGCCCTGCACTCGCCTAGAAACGGTCCGGTCGGCGACGGCGTCGACGCACTCGGCGTCGCTGCCGGTGCGGGTGCCGCCCGCTCGCTCCCGTGGAGGGCCACCGGTAGGACGGCCACCGCCAGCACGCCGAGCGCCGCGGCTCCGGCCGCCGTCACGCGGCGGTTGCGGCGGCGTCGCCGCGCCTCCCGGATCGCCACCCCAAGGTCGACCCGGGGTGGGCGGGTCGGTTCGTCGTCGAGCCGCCGCAGCAGGTCAGCGACCCGGTCCTCGTCAATCCTCATCGTCACCGCTCCTTTCCGGTACTACCGGCCAACTCACGGTCGCCGAGCAGCCGGCGCATCGCGGCCAGCCCGTGTGAGGTCTGGCTCTTCACCGTTCCGGCCGAGCAGCCCAGGGATCGGGCCACCTCGTCGACCGGCAGGTCGTACAGGAAGCGCAGCACCAGCACGGCCCGCTGGCGCGGTGGCACCTGCGCCAGCGCGTCGCGCAGCACCGTGCGCTCCTCGACACCGCGGTCCTCGCTGCGGCGCACGTCGGGCGGGGCCGCGAAGAGCCGGATCCGCCACCAGCCCCGGCGTCGGCCGTCGAGGAAGAGCCGCACCACGATCGCCCGCACGTACGCGTCGACGTCATCAGCCCTGGACGCCCGGGACCAGCGCTCGAAGAGCCGCGTCGCCGCCTCCTGCACCAGGTCGTCGGCCTGGTCGGCGTTGCCGCACAGCGAGTACGCCAGCCGGTGCAACGCCGGCAGCCGCGCACTCAGGTACGCGACGTATTCCTCATCCGATGCATCCGGCATCCAGTTACCTCCGTCGGTTCCACGGGCGTGCCCCGGACGCGTCGATTACGCCGAACCGCGTCCGCCTCCGAGGCACGCTCCTTAGACGGGAACCGGCCGGGATCGGTTGTACGGGTCCCGCACGCGGGGTCCAGGATGGTCGCATGACGGACCGCCTGGAGATTCCCGACGGACTGCGCTGGGTCGAGGGGACCGGGGCGGGGCGGGCCTGGTTGGCCGAGCTGCCGGACCGGGTCGCAGCCTGCGTCGCCCACTGGTCGCTGCGGGTCGGTCCGCCGTTCCCGTACGCCTACGCCTCGCTGGCGATGCCGGCCGAGCTGCCCGACGGTACGCCGGCGGTGCTCAAGCTCCAGTACCCGGACGCCGAGAGCGAGCACGAGGCGACCGCGCTGGCGCGATGGTCGGGTGCGGGCGCGGTCCGGCTGCTCGAACACGACCCGGCGCGGCGGGCCCTCATGGTCGAGCGGGCCGTTCCCGGCAGCCCGCTGCACGAACTTGCGGCCGACGCGGCGTTGGACACGATGGTCGCGCTCCTGCCTCGGCTCTGCGTACCGGCCGGCCCGCCGTTCGCCACGCTCGCCGAGGAGGCCGCCGGCTGGGCGGAACGGATGCCGGGCAAGTGGGAGCGGGCGAACCGGCCGTACGAGCGGCGGCTGCTGGACGCCGCTCTCGGCTTCCTCGCCGACCTGGTGCCGAGCCAGGGCGAGCAGGTGCTGGTCAACCAGGACCTGCACGCCGGCAACGTGCTGCGGGCGACCCGGGAGCCGTGGCTGGTCATCGACCCGAAGCCGCTGGTCGGCGAGCGTGAGTTCGCGGTGGCGCCGGTGGTGCGTGGCGCGGAGCTGGGGCACTCCCCCGCGGCGGTCCGGCACCGGCTCGACCGGCTCAGCGCCGAGCTGGGCCTGGACCGGGACCGGGTGCGGGGCTGGACGATCGCGCAGACGCTGGCCTGGAGTATCGGCGAGGGTGCCGTCTTCCCCGCTCAGGTGGACGTGGTCCGCTGGCTGCTCGACGACCCGCGGTGAGCCTGGACCCCCGTCACCGGCCTGGCGGGCGCGACACCGACCCCGGCTGGCGGGACACCGGCCTCACCGGCCCCGGGGGGAGCCCCGGCAGGCGGACACCGGCCTGATCGGACCTGGGCGGCGGGACCGCCCTTACCGGGCCTGGCAGGTCGAGCACCAGTAGAGGTTGCGGCCGGCGAGCTCGCCGCGGCTGACCGCCGTGCCGCAGACGTGGCAGGGCGCACCGGGACGGCGGTAGACGTACACCTCACCACCGTGCCGGTCTACTCGCGGCGCCCGGCCCATCGTTTCCGGCAGGTGCTCGTCGCGCACGGTGTCGATGCGGCCCTGCCGCACGGCGAGGGTCATCAGCGTCACCAGGTCGCCCCAGAGCCGATCCCAGCCGGCGCGGTCCAGGGCCTTGCCGGGCAGCGTCGGCGGCAGGCCGGCGCGGAACAGCGCCTCGGTCACGAAGATCAACCCCGTGCCGGCCACCACCGACTGGTCGAGCAGGAGAGCGGCGAGCGGCGTCGCGCTGCGGGAGATCCGGGCGTACGCCCGATCCGGGTCGGCGTCGGCGCGCAGCGGATCGGGCCCCAGCCGGGCCCGTAGCGCCGCCACCTCGGGCGGGGTGAGCACCTCGCAGGCGGTGGGACCGCGCAGGTCGAGCCAGTGCCGGTCGTCGGGCCTCGCCCGGGAGCCGTCGTTGCTGAGCCGCAGCCGCACCTGGCCGACCGGCTCGGGCGGCTCCCCGACGCCGTCGGTCACCTTGCCGTAGAGCCCGAGGTGCACGTGCAGGGTCAGCTCGCCCGCGTGGTGGTGCAGGAGGTGCTTGCCGTACGCCTCGGTGGCGTGGAGAACGGTTCCGGTGAGCCGGGCGGCGCCGTCGGCGAACCGGCCCTGCGGGCTGCTGGCGTGCACCGGGCGGCCGGCGAAGAGCTCGGCGTGCCGGGCCGCCAGGCGGTGGATGGTGTGTCCCTCTGGCACGGGCGCAAGGGTAGTCAGCAGGGCCCGCACCTGCCATGTGCCCTGATCGTCGGGGTCGTGTAACGCACTCGGGACCCTTGGTGGCCCCTGACCGCACGAGACGTGTCGGAAAACACCCAGCCGGGTACTTGGAGGGACGTACCGCGTGGGTGCCATCCGTTCCACGGCCGCCCCGCATTACCGAGGAGGTGTGTTGTGGTCAGAATTCCTTCGCTGTCGCGCCGCCCGACGCGCGACGACAACCTCGACGGCGGTGACGCCTCGGTCGCCACCGCCCCCGCGCCGGAGGGCGCGGACCGTCCGGACGCGACACAGGCGGCGGTGACCGACCGGACGTCGTACCGCGACGGCACCGCACCCGCCGGCGTCGCCCGCACCGAAACGCCGTCCACCGACACGCGGGTGGCCGCCCCGACCGCCGGGTCCGCGGCCGCCACGCGTGGGGCGGTCGCCCGCGCCGCCACCGCCCGGCCGACCGGCGAGCTTCGGCCCGTTCCGGCCGCCGCCCGGCCCGACCGCGACGGAGACGGAGACGGAGAGCGGACCGTACGCCCGGAGCGGGACCGTCCGGTCGACGCGGACGCGGGCCGGATCGAGCCGGACCGACCGGCGGCGCTCGGACCGAAGCCCCGGGCCAGCCTGCTCGCGACCCTCGGCCTGGTGGTCGCGGTCGCCGGAGCCCTGTTCGTGCTGACCGGAACCCTCGCCGGCTACGGGATCGGACTGGGCGCGATCGGTGCGGCCCTCTCGGTGCTGGGCCTGATCGCCACCCGGCGACGGCACGTCGCCGGCAAGACCGACGCCCTGTTCGGCATCGCCCTGGGCCTGGCCGCGGTGGTCGCCGGGGTGTTGGCGATGACCGGCCTGTTCGACTGGCCGAGCACCGACGGCGACTGGGTGCAGCGGTTCCGGGAGTGGCTCGACTCACAGTTTGTGAATCGTTTCTAGCGGGCACTGTCCGGCTCGCCGGCGGTGCGCCGGCCACCAGGGCCGGTGGTTCACCGGCCGGGCCCGACCAGTCTGGTGGTTCACCAGCCGGGCGACACAGTTTCAGGGGCGGCGGTTCGCCGCCCCTGATGTGTTTCCCGCCCGCACCCGTCCCGCCGCCCCCGGCGACGACGCGCGCGAGCTTCGTCGATGTCGTCTCGGTCCCATCCCGTCGAGGCCACCGCCCTCGTTGCGCGAGCGTGACCCCGCCCAGCTCCGTGACGGCCGCCACCCGGCGGGCGCGCCAACGCTCACACGCAACGAATCGTCGGTGGTGATGACTCAGACGCAACGAACAGACGTCCTGCGCAATCCTCTGCGGTGGATCCTGCCGGCCCGGGCCGCATAACGTTGACCAACGGCGCCAGCCCGTGGGCCGACGGTGGCCGGGCGCGCCCGACCCCTGGGAGCAGGACAATGACGATGGACGCGACGCGCCAGCGCTTCCTGATGTGCCGGCCGACGTACTTCGCCGTGGACTACGCGATCAACCCGTGGATGGACCCGACCGCGCCGGTCGACACCGACCTGGCCGTCCGGCAGTGGGAGCAGCTTCGGCAGGTCTACCGCGACCTGGGCCACACCGTCGAGGAGATCGCTCCGGTGCCCGGCCTGCCCGACATGGTCTTCGCCGCCAACGGCGGCACCGTGATCGACGGCAAGGCGATGGCGGTGCAGTTCCGCGACCCGCAGCGCGCCGACGAGGCCCCCGCCTACCGGGCCTGGTTCGAGGCCGCCGGCTTCGAGATGTACGAACCGAAGCACGTCAACGAGGGCGAGGGCGACATCCTCCTCGCCGGTGACCTGTTGCTCGCCGGCACCGGCTTCCGCACCGCGCACGCGTCGCATGCCCAGTTGCAGGAGGTCTTCGGCTACCCGGTGATCACCATGCAGCTGGTCGACCCGCGCTTCTACCACCTGGACACCGCGCTGACCGTGCTCGACGAGCGCACGGTGGCGTACCTGCCGGAGGCGTTCTCCCCCGGCAGCCAGGCCGTGTTGCGCCGGCTCTTCCCGGACGCGGTGCACGCCACGATGGCCGACGCCGAGGTCTTCGGCCTGAACTCGGTCAGCGACGGCCGGCACGTGGTGCTGCCGGCGCAGGCCACCGACCTGGCCGCGAAGCTGCGCGACCGGGGCTACGAGACCATCGGTGTCGACCTGTCCGAGCTGCGTAAGGCCGGCGGCGGACCGAAGTGCTGCACGTTGCGACTCCGACAGGGAAAGGCAGACAAGTGATCGTCGACGACATGCTGCGGACGCCGGGCGCGGTCCGCGACGCGGAGCGCTGGACCGCGCACAACTACCACCCGCTGCCGGTGGTGATCTCTTCCGCCGAGGGCGCCTGGCTGACCGACGTGGACGGCCGCCGTTACCTCGACTTCCTGGCCGGCTACTCGGCGCTGAACTTCGGCCACCGCCACCCGCAGTTGATCGCCGCGGCGCACGCGCAGCTCGACCGGCTCACCCTCACCAGCCGCGCGTTCATCCACGACCAGTTCGCGGACTTCTGCCGGGAGCTGGCGGAACTCTGCGGCAAGGACCTGGTGTTGCCGATGAACACCGGCGCCGAGGCGGTGGAGACCGGGATCAAGGTCGCCCGCAAGTGGGGCTACCAGGTCAAGGGCGTACCGGCGGGGCAGGCCAACATCGTGGTCGCCGAGGGCAACTTCCACGGACGCACGACCACGATCGTGAGCTTCTCCACCGACGAGGACGCCCGGGCTGACTTCGGGCCGTACACCCCCGGGTTCACCGTGGTTCCCTACGGCGACCTGGACGCGTTGACCGCCGCGATCGACGAGAACACCGTCGCCGTGCTGATCGAGCCGATCCAGGGCGAGCAGGGCGTCGTGGTGCCGCCGGAGGGCTACCTGCCGGGCGTACGCCAGGTCTGCACCGACCGCAACGTGCTCTTCATCGCCGACGAGATCCAGTCGGGCCTCGGCCGCACCGGGGCGACGTTCGCCTGCGACCACGAGGGCGTGGTCCCGGACATGTACCTGCTCGGCAAGGCGCTCGGCGGCGGCATCGTGCCGGTCTCCGCGGTGGTCGCGAACAACGACGTGCTCGGCGTGCTCAAGCCCGGCCAGCACGGTTCGACCTTCGGTGGCAACCCGCTGGCCTGCGCGGTGGCCGTCGAGGTGGTCCGGATGCTGGCGACCGGCGAGTTCCAGCGCCGCTCCGCCGAGCTGGGCGAGCGGCTGCACGCCGGCCTTCAGGAGCTGATCGGCAAGGGTCTGGTCGCCGTGCGGGGCCGGGGCCTCTGGGCCGGACTGGACATCGACCCGGCGCTGATGACCGGCCGCGAGGCCTGCGAGCGGCTGATGGAGCGGGGCCTCCTGGCCAAGGACACCCACGGCTCGACGATCCGCCTCGCCCCGCCCCTGGTCGTCACCGAGGAGGAGATCGACCACGCGGTCGCACAGCTGGCCGCCATCCTCACCCCCTGACCCCCACCCCACCCCAACCCTGGACCCAGTGATCAAGAGGTTTGCGTCACGAACCAGCCGCTTCCTGACGCAAACCTCTTGATCAACTGCTTCGGGTGGGTGGGTGGGTGGGCCGGGTGGGGGTGGGCCGGGTGGGGGTGGGGGTTAGGGGCGGGGGAGGCGCATGGCCATGGTGGGGGCTTCCGCCATCACGGAGGTGGGGGTGAACGGCGCGCCGGCGGGCAGTTCCTCGGCCCGGCCGATCTGCACTCCCGGGTAGAGCTCGACCATGTCGTTCTCACCGAGCACCCGCGACTGCTTCGGCGCGAGCGGGATCCGCTCCGCCTCGGTCATCGACCCGCCCGGGCGGATGCCCGAGCCGTTCGTGCTGACATCGGTCACGATCACCTCACCGACCCGCAGCTCGAGATGAAGGTGGTTGCGGCTGATCCAGCGCCGCGCCTCGTCGTTCAACCACTGGCCGAGCACGATCCCGCCCTCCCCCTCGGGGGCCCGGCCGACCAGCACCGGCTGCTCCTCACTCACCACGAACCGGCGACGCACGAGCCCGCCGATCCGCACCGCGAGGACCTCGGTACGCGGACGCGGGCCCACGTCCCGGAGCCGGGTGCCGTGCCGGGGGCAGGTCGGCACGCCGTTACGCAGCGCCGGTGGTGCCTGCTCGGCGGGGCTGCGCTGTACCCGGGCCAGGTCGGCGAAGGACCCGCCACCACCGCCGCCGAAGAGAGCGCAGCCCGACTCCGGGCACCGCCACTGCCGGGTGAGCAGCTTCGCCCCGGCCGGGGATCGGTGCCCCGCGACCGGTTTGTCGCCGCCCCCGACGTGCGCCACGAGGTTCGGCCCACCGGCACCCGGCACCGGCGCGAGGACCCGACCGGGCTCCTCCGCCACCCAGGGGAACCGCCCACGCAGCCCGTCGAGACGGGCCCGGGTGAGCACCGGAAGGCCGAGCAGGTCGGCCACCTCCAGCATCCGGTCACCGGGATTGTCGAGCACCTCGACCAGCCCGTCGTCGGCCCACCGGCGCACCACCATCCGCTCGTTGGAGGTGAGGTCGGCGTCGGAGAGCAGGGCCCGGTGTACCACGGCGTAGACCTGGACGCTGTCCTCCTCCAACTGCCGGGAGAGGGCGTCGATCACCATGCCGAGCCGGAGCAGGCTGGCCGGCCGGCCACCGTCGATGTCCTGGTAGCGGATCACCTCGGCCAGGTCGAGGACGGCCCGGGCCAGCGACGGGTCGACGCAGACCCGCCCCTCGATGGCGTCCAACACCTTGCTGATCTCGAATCTCATCGGGCGCTCCGAACGATCTCGTCAATGCGACGGGCCAGGTCGAAGTCACGGCGAGTGACCCCGCCGGCCGAGTGGGTGACGCATCGGAACGTCACGGTCCGCCACCGGATGTCGATGTCCGGGTGGTGGTCGATCTCCTCGGCCGTCACGGCGACCCGGTCCACCACCGCGATGGCGGCCGGGAAGCTGGCCAGCTCGACGCTACGGTTGATCCCGGTCGGGTCACCCGACCATCCGGACAGCCCGCCCAGCTCCTGTTCCACCGCCTCCGCGGTGAGCACGTCTGCCATGGGGTGACCCTACCGGGGCGGGAAGCCCCGGCAGGCGGAGCCCGACGGCGCGTACGGGCGGAGTGCCGAACCGGGGTGGAACCTCCCGGCCTCAGCCCCGCAGCGGACGCCCCACCTCGTGCAGGTGGGCGAGCGCCTGCCGGTACGAGTCGACGAGCCCGGTCTCGGCGTACGGGATGCCGCGTTCCGCGCAGTACGCCCGCACGATCGGCTGGGCCCGGCGCAGGTTCGCCCTCGGCATGTTCGGGAAGAGGTGGTGCTCGATCTGGTAGTTGAGCCCGCCCAGCGCCGCGTCGACGAGTGCGCCACCCCGTACGTTGCGCGAGGTGAGGACCTGCTTGCGCAGGAAGTCCAGTTCGTCGTCGGCCGTCGGCATCGGCATGCCCTTGTGGTTCGGGGCGAAGGAGCAGCCCATGTAGAGGCCAAACAGTCCCTGGTGGACGGCCGCGAAGAGCAGCGCCTTGCCCGGCGACATGGCCAGCAGCAGCGCGGCGAGATAGCCCGCCGTGTGCACGCCCAGCAGCAGCGCCTCGACCCGCCGGTGCCGCATCGGCGTCTGGTACCGGCCGTCCGGCTCCCGCCCGACGATCGCCCGGATGCTCGCGACGTGCAGGTTGAGCCCTTCCAGCAGCAGCATCGGGAAGAACAGGTACGCCTGCCGCCGGGCCAGCCAGCGCCCGAAGCCGCGAGTGTCGAGGGCCTGCTCGTACGTCCAGACCAGCGCGCCGGCACCGACGTCCGGGTCCTCGTCCTCGTGGTTCGGGTTGGCGTGGTGCCGGTTGTGCTTGTCCACCCACCAGCCGTAGCTGAGCCCCACCGCGAGGTTGCCGGCGAGCAGGCCGACCGCCTCGCTCGGGCCACGCCGGCGGAACATCTGCCGGTGCCCGGCGTCGTGGCCGAGGAACGCGACCTGCGTGGTGGCCACCGCCAGCACGACCGCGACCAGCGGCTGCCACCAGGAGTCGCCCAGCGCGAAGACCGCCACCCAGCCGGCGGCGTAGGCACCCAGCGTGAGCGCGATCCGCGCCGCGTACCAGCCCGGACGCCGCTGCAGCAAGCCCGCCTGACTGATCCGTCGGGACAACTGTGCGTAGTCACTTCCTCGCCGTACCGGCGGATCCGCCACCGCTGACAGCACCATCGCCGCTCCCGTTTCGTCGACATACGGCCGGCCATGACGGCTCGACCTCCGCCATCGAGTCTCCGGAGATCGGTAGCGTTGAGTAACCCTGTCAGCCCCCGAGTGGGGGTAGGGAGGGCCCTACCCCGCTCGTGACCCCGCTCGTGCTACGGCGCGCGCCGGGCTGCGGGAAGTCACGGGCGGGTGTGCTCGTACACCCAGGCCGCGTACCCGGGATCCCCGCTCTCCACCCGGGTCACCAGGATCTCCGGCACCTCGTACGGGTGGTTGACCCGGATCTGGTCGACCAGCGCGGCCACCCGGTCCGGGGCGGTCTTGAACTGCACCGACCACTCGGTGCTGGTCTCCACACCGGAGCGCCACCAGTACGTGCTGTCGACCTGCCCACCGACCTGCGCGCAGGCGGCGAGCCGGCCGGCCACGGCGGCCGCCGCCAACACGTCGGCGACCGAACGGGCGTCCACCACCGTCGTCACCACGCTGATCCGGTCCACGACCGCACCCTACGCGGCGGGGTCACCGTCGCTCATGACCACACCGTCCCGATTCGCCGCGATCCACTCGTCGATCCGGGCCCACCAGTCGAAGAGCCAGTCGATGCGTTCCTGCCGGGCCTGCGGAATCTCCTCGGGCGGCACCGACCAGAACCGCATCACGATCCGCTTGTCCATCGGCAGCTCACGCCAGACGTCACCGACGGTCAGCATGCGGTCCAGTCCGGTGTGCGCCACGAAGACGACCCCGGCCTCCGGGGCGGCGTCCAGCGCGGCCAGCAGCCCACCGGGTTGCGGGGCGAGCACGTGCCGCATCCGCTCGGCCCGCAGTGCCATCCGCTCCAGGCCCAGCGACCGCAGGCGGGCGATGGCGTGTAACCGCCGCCTGGGCGTGAAGTTGCCACCCTCCGGGAAGATCACGAAGGCGTCGTCGTCGTCCAGGCCGACGGCCAGGTTCCCGATCTGGCGGATCGCCACCTCAGCCCGGTCGTGGTCGGGTGAGGGCGCGATGAACCGGCTCGGCAACCGGTTGAGCAGCACGTCGATCGCTGGGTCCCACTGGAGGCTGTCCTTGAGCACGATCCGCGGCTCGCGCTTGAACCAGTTCACCAGGGCGTGGATCAGGATGAACGAGTCACCGGGCCCGGCATGCCGGCAGAGCACCAGCTCGGGGCGGCCGGGCAGGGCCGTGTCCGGGTCGGCGCCGGTCACGTCGATGCGCAGCCGCAACGTCCACCGGGCCTGCCAGAAGAGCGCCCGCAGGAACCAGCCGGCGAGCACGTAGTGGGCCCGTTGGAAGCCCGGCGAGCGGACCCGGGCACCGAAGCCGGACCCGACCCAGAGTCCGAAGAGCGCGATCAGCGCCGCCGCGTCCCAGGCCAGGTAGACGCAGCCGATCCAGAGCAGCCGTAGCGGGCGCAGCCGACCGGGAACCAGTGGTGACAGGGCCGCCGCGAGCAGGGCCCAGACCGGCAGGGTGGTGACCACCACAACGGCGAGCAGGACCACGGCGGGTGCCAGCAGCACCCGGCGCACCCACCGTGGCGGCAGCGGCATCAACGCTCCAGGTTGGCCAGGTACCGCCGGGAGGCCGTGTACGCGCGGCTGATCCGCCGTCCCACCGCCGCCACGTCCCGGTACGCCCACGGCGTGTCGTCGCGGGGGTTCAGCCCACCGGTCGGCAGCACGTGCACCTCGACCCCGTCGGGCAGCGCGGCCATCTCCCGGAAGAACCGGTGCCGCCGGGCGATCTCGAACGCGACCTGGGCGATCTCCCAGGGCCGGCGGGGCGGGGAGAGCTCCCGTTCGATCCGGCCCACCTGGAGTACGAAGATCCGGGTGGCGCCGGCCGTGACCGCCTCGCCGATCGGGATCGAGTTGACGATCCCGCCGTCGATGTAGTGCGCGCCGTCGATCTCGGTGGGCGGCAGCAGTCCGGGCACCGAGGCGGAGGCGAGCACGGCCGGCACCACCGGTCCGCTGTCGAACCAGTGTTCGGCGGCCCGCTCGATGTGCGCCGCACAGCACCGGAACGGCACCCGCAGGTCGGCGAAGGTCGTCTCGGCCCCCAACTCCGACTCGAGCAGCCGGCGCAGCGGGCGCGGTGAGTGCAGGTGCGTGCGGGCGGCGAACCGGCGCAGCTGGCGCGCCACGGAGTCGCCGTACACCTCGCTCGCCTCGGGCGACGACCACAACTTGACCAACCGGTCGGTGACCGCTTCGGACGGGTCCGCGGCGACCAGCGCGCCGTTGACCGCGCCGATGGAGGTGCCGAGCACCAGGTCCGGCTGGATGCCCGCCCGGAACAGCGCGCGGAGCATGCCCACCTCGACCGCGCCGAGCACGCCACCGCCGCCGAGCACGAACGCCACCGGTCCCGCCGCCATGCCGTTCATCCTGGCACGACCACGGGGCCCGGCCCGCCGGTCAGCCGGGTGAGCCCGGCCACCCCGGCCACCGCCGGTCCGCATCGGACGCCGGGCGTCCGGAAGCCGGCCGGCCCGGGTACGCGCGCGCCGGGACGGCGCCGCCCGGAACAGCGAGCCGGGCTACGCGCGTCGACCGCCGCGCGTCGGCGTGACCCCGCCACCGGCGGCCGAGTCAACGACCGGTGAGCCGGACCGGCTCCCGGACCGTACGCCAGGGCGCGGCCACCACGTGCCGGTAGACCGCCTCGTAGCCCAGCGCCATCCGGGTCGTGGAGAAGTTGGCCTCGACGTGCGCCACACAGTCGGCCGGGTCGAGCCACTCCACGGCCCGCAGCGCCGCCGGCAGCTCCTCCGGCCCCTCGCACACGAGGCCCGTCACTCCGGTCGTGACCAGCTCCGGCACCGCCCCCCGGGCGAGCGCGACCACCGGGGTGCCGGTGGCCATCGCCTCGACCATCACCATCCCGAACGGCTCATCCCACTGGATCGGCATGATCAGGCATCGGGCGTCGAGGAGCATCCGTAGCGTGCTCTCCCGGTCGGCGTTGAGCACCACCTCGACGTCGTCGCCGAGCATCGGCGCCACCACCTCGTCGTAGTACCGGCGCTCGGCGGGCTCGTTGCACTTGCCGGCCAGCAGCAGTGGCAGGCCGGCGGCGCGACAGGCCCGGATCGCGACGTCCGGCCCCTTGTCCGGGCTGAACCGCGCCAGCCACAGCACCGGGCCCGGAGCGGACACCGATTTGCGTGGCAGGTCCCGCAGGTCCAGGCCGTTGTGCACCGTCCCGACCCAGGGCAGCCCCGGGTTCAGCCCGCGCTGCGTGTGCGAGATGGCGACCAGCCCGACGCCGTGGTCGGTGTCGCTGAGCACGCTGCCGTACTCGCCGACCGGATTGCCGTGCACGGTCGCCACCGTGGGCACGCTGCGCCGCCCCGCGACGAGCGGGCCGATCGTGGTGTGGTCGTGGATGACGTCGAAGTCCGCACGATCGATCAACTGGCGTACCCGGGCCAGGTGGGCCAGTTCGGGAAGGGACTCACCGAGCCGCGCGTACTGCAGCTGCGACCCGGTGGAGACGAAGGCCTGCGCGCTGGTCCCGTGCCACTCGCCGGCGCCGAAGAGGGTCACCGCGTGGCCCCGGCGCACGAGGGCGTCCACCAGACCCGCCACGACCTGTTCCAGCCCGCCGTAACCGGGCGGCGGTACGGATAGCCACGGCGGCACGACCATCGCGATCCGCAGCGGCCGGCCGGCCGGCCGCTCGCTCGTCAGATGGGTCGCGCCCAAGGGTCCTCCCGTCGGTTCCCGGTGCGCGCGGTACGCCGGTGCACGGCCCGCTTTCCCGCGCCGGGCGCGGATAAACCGGACAACCGGGACGCTCCACTCGTCCGCCCCTGCGACGTCTCACTCCCCGACGAGCAGTTGGGTTTCCACCTCCCGTACGCCCGGCGCCGACCAGGCCACCCGTTCGGCCTGGTCCCGTTCCCACCAGGACCGCACCACGCCGCTGAGCACCAGCGTGTCCCCGTCCACCGCCACCGACACCTGCCGGGTGCCGAGAGCGCGCCCGAGCGCCCGCCGGACGTCGCGGAGCATCCGGTCGGTGTCCGTCGGCGCGGGCGGGCGTACCTCGATGAGGTTCGTGATGCCGCGTACGCCCCGCAGCCGGCGCAGCTCGCGCTCGGCGCTGCGGCGCTGCCAGCCGAACTCCACCTCGCCCCGGAGCATCACCCAGCCGTTGGCGACTGTCACATCCAGCCGCTCGGCGGGGACGAAGCTGTCCCATTCCAGCGCCCGGCTGGCGGCGATGGCGATCTCCGCATCGGTGACTCCGGGACTGCCGGGGAGGCGTACCTCGATGTCGTCGGCGACCGCGCGCACCCCGCGTACGCGCTGCGCGCACCGGGTCGCGGCCCACCGCCGGGCGGAGCTGTCGACCCAGCCGGTCAGGTTGACCACCCCCTGCTCGACGCTCACCCCGATCTCGTTCGGCTGCACCTCGGCGTCCCAGGCCAGCTCGGCCAGGACGTCCTGCTGGATCCGCTGGTCCTCGCGGGCGGCGGCTGCCGTGCTCATCGCGTCCCTCCCCTCGCCGGTGCTGCCGAGACTGCCCCCGATACGGGTGACGGCGGTTCACCCGTACCGGGTGAACCGCCGTCTTCAGCGGAGGCGGCGGCGGGCGACGGAGCAACCCCCTTGTCTCCGTCACCCGCCGCCTGGAGGAGGAGGCAGGTTCAGTTGTCGGTCAGGACGTCTCGGTGAGCGTGACGGTCGCGGTGGCCTCGGCGCCGTTGCGCTTGTAGTGCACCTCGACCCGGTCACCCACCTTGCCGCCCTGGACCGCGCCGACCAGGTCGTCCGAGTCGTTGATCACCTTGTCGCCGAAGCGGGTGATGACGTCGCCCCGCTGGAGGCCGGCCTTCTCGGCCGCGCTGCCCGGGGTGACGTCGCGGACCATCGCGCCGCCGCCCTCGGCCATGCTCACGCTGACCCCGAGCGACGGGTGGCTGACCTTCTCGCCGCGCTGGAGCTTCCCGGCGACGTCCTTGGCCTTGTTGCTCGGGATGGCGAAGCCCACGCCGATGTTGCCGGTGCTCTGCCCGGAGGTGGCGATCGCGGTGTTGATGCCGATCACCTCACCCCGGGTGTTGACCAGCGCACCACCGGAGTTACCGGGGTTGATCGGGGCGTCGGTCTGGAGCAGCCCGGCGATCGAGGAGGCCGTCTGGCGCGGGTCCTGCTGCTGGCCGTCACCGGCCTGGATCGTACGGTCGCG
This sequence comes from Micromonospora avicenniae, assembly GCF_900156065.1. Lineage (GTDB taxonomy): Bacteria > Actinomycetota > Actinomycetes > Mycobacteriales > Micromonosporaceae > Micromonospora > Micromonospora avicenniae. The sequence continues at coordinate 92,412 of NZ_FTNF01000013.1, forward strand.
GGCGCTCAGGATGCCGGCGGTGACGGAGCCCTGCAGCCCCAACGGGCTACCCAGGGCGAGCACCTGGTCGCCGACCTGCATTCCGTCGCTGTCGCCGAACTTGGCCGCCTTCAGGTTGCTCACCCCGTTGGCCTTCACCACGGCGAGGTCGGTCTTCGGGTCGGTACCGACGATCTTGGCTTCGGCGTTCGTACCGTCGGCGAAGACCACCCGCACGGTGTCGCCGTCGGCCGAGGCCACCACGTGGTTGTTGGTGAGCACGTAGCCGTCGGCGGTCAGGATCACGCCGGAGCCCTCGCCGTTCTCGGTGGCGATGGAGACGACGCTGTCCTGCACCGAGGCGGCGATCTTCGGCAGGTCCGCGCTGTTGATCACCGGCGCGGCCGAGTAGGTGCGCGTCACGCCGCCACCGTCACCGTCCAGGGCGAGCGCGAGCGCACCGCCGCCGACACCGGAGCCGAGCATCAGCGCGAGCATCACGACTCCAGCGCCGGCGAACTTGGCGATCCGGCCCATCCGCGGCGCACCGGGATTGGCGTCGGGCTGGGTGTTGACCGCCCACGGCGGCAGGGGCTGGCCCGGCTGCTGCCCGTACGGCTGGGTTCCGGCACCCGGCTGGCCCCCGCCCGCCCAGCCGGAGTGCTGGTTCGGGTACCAGTGGCCGCCCGGGTAGCCGGCGGCCGGCTGCGGGTACCCGTGCTGGCCCGGCACGTGGTGGCCAGGCTGGCCCGGCATGTGCTGGCCCGGCATGTGCTGGCCCGGAGCCGGGTGGCCGGCATATGTGGGCGTACCGGCGTACGGCTGGTAGCCGCTCCCGGCGGTCGTGGTCGCCGCCTGGGTCGCGTCGGCGTCCGCGTTCGCGCCGGACGGCGTCGCCACCGGCTGGGTCGCGTCGGCGTCCGCGTTCGCGCCGGACGTCGTAGCCATCGAAACGGTCGCGTCGGCGTCCCGGGCGGCGTCGGTTCCGGTGCCGGCCAGGGCGGCGGGCTCCGGGGTGACGGCGGCGGGAGCCGCGGACTGATCTGTGTCCCGGGCCGCCGGATCGGCACCCGGGTCGGTGGTCGGGGAGTCGGACTGCGCGCGCTCCACGCGCGGCAGCTCGGCGGTGAGGTGCGACGGCTCGGCGTCTGCGGGGGCCGGCCGGCGCTGCGGGTCGGACTCGTACTCGGTCATGACCTAACCTTCTCCCGTTGCTCTGCGATCAAGCTGGAACCGACCTGGAAGTTGCCTGAAAGTCACTCGCCGTCCGCGTCTGTCGCCGGCACCAGGGGCAGCCGGACCCGGAAGGTGGCCCCACCGCCCGGCGTCTCAGCGACCTCCACGTTCCCGTGGTGGGCGCTGACCAGGGCCGCCACGATGGCCAGGCCGAGGCCCGTACCGGTGTTTCCGCCGGCCCGGCGGGTACGGGCCGCGTCGACCCGGTAGAACCGCTCGAAGACGCGTTCGGCCTGCTCCGGGGTCAACCCGGGGCCGGTGTCGGCCACCTCCACCACGGCCAGGTTCCCCCGCTCGGCGCGCAGCCGGAGGGTCACGGAGGCGTCCGGCGGGGTGTGGCTGAGCGCGTTGGTCATGAGGTTGCCGATGATCTGACGCAGCCGGGCGTCGTCGCCGAGCACCACCAGCGGACCGGCGCCGGGTTCGATCTCCAGCTCGATCCTCCGGTCCGGGGCGACCGCCCGGGCGGCCTGGACCGCGTCACCGGCGAGCACCGGCAGCTCCACCGGGGCCAGGGTGATCGGCCGTTCCCGGTCCAGCCGGGCGAGCAGCAGCAGGTCCTCCACGAGCAGGCCCATCCGGGCCGCCTCGTCCTCGATGCGGCGCAGCAGCCCGGCCGTCTGCTCCGGGTCGCGGGCGGCGCCCTGCCGGTACAGCTCGGCGAAGCCGCGGATGGTGGTCAACGGGGTACGCAGCTCGTGCGAGGCGTCCGCCACGAACTGCCGCATCCGCTCCTCCGAGCGGCGCGCCCGGGCCTCGGACGCCTGGGCGGCGACGGCCGCGTCCCGGGCGGCCACCTCGGCCGAGCGGGCGGCGCTCTCCGAGGCGGCCCGGGCCGTGAAGGCGGCCTCGATCTGGCTCAGCATCGCGTTCAGCGCGCGGGAGAGCCGGCCCAGCTCCGACGTGGGGTACTCCTGCCCCTGCTCCGGATCGGGCACCCGCTGGGTGAGGTCGCCGCCGGCGATGGCGGCAGCCGTCCGCTCGATCTCGACAAGCGGCTTCAGGCTGGTCCGCACGATCGCCGCGCCGACGGAGGCGAGCAGGATCAGCACCGCCCCGCCGACCAGCACGTCGATCCAGAGCAGCTGCCGCACAGCGACGTCGACGTCCGCGAGGTTCTGACCGACGACTGTGAACTGGTCGTCGCCCACCTGGCGCACATTGATCCGCCAACGGACGCGCTTGTCGGCCCCGTCCGTGGTGAAGGCTTCCCGGCCGGCGTGCCGCTCGTACCAGCCAGGGTCGTTCAGGCCCGCAGGCAGGTCGTTCTCGGCGAGTGACGGATCCCGCAGCACGAAACGAAGGCGGAGATTACGGTCGAAGTTGACCACCAGGTAGTCGGTCGGCAAGTTGTTCGCGGTGGTCTCGTTGGCCACGATGCCGCGATCCAGCTGCGTGGTGAGCTGACCGTCGATCCGACCGACCAGATAGCTGTGCAGGAAATAGGCCGTCGCCACGCTGATCACCACGAGTGCGAGGGTGACCAGCGTGAGGACAGCGGTGACCAGCTTCACCCGCAACGGAACGCTGCGCAGCCGTCCCTTCGCCTGTCCGACCGCGTTCACGCCGCCGGCTTGCGCAGCACGTACCCCACGCCGCGGAGCGTGTGGATCAACCGGGGCTGGGTGGTGTCGACCTTGCGCCGCAGGTACGAGATGTACGACTCGACGATGTTGTCGTCGCCGCGGAAGTCGTAGTTCCACACGTGGTCGAGGATCTGCGCCTTGGACAGCACGCGGTTGGCGTTCAACATCAGGTAGCGCAGCAGCTTGAACTCGGTCGGCGAGAGCTGCACCCGCTGGCCGGCCCGGTAGACCTCGTGGGTCTCCTCGTCCAGTTCGAGGTCGGCGAAGGTCAGCCGGGAGGGCGGCTGCTCCCCGCTGCTCGTACGGCGCAGCACCGCCCGGATCCGCGCGGTCAACTCCTCCAGGCTGAACGGCTTGGTGACGTAGTCGTCCCCGCCCAGGGTGAGGCCGCGGATCTTGTCGTCGGTGGCGTCCCGTGCGGTCAGGAAGACCACTGGCGTACGGGTGCCGGCCTCCCTGAGCATCCGGATGACCTCGAAGCCGTCGAGGTCGGGGAGCATCACGTCGAGTACGACGAGGTCCGGCCGGTGGTCCTTGGCGGCGGTCAGCGCGGTGCTGCCGCTGGTCGCGGTGGCCACGTCGAAACCCGCGAACCGCAGGCTCGCGGAGAGCAGTTCGAGGATGTTGGGGTCGTCCTCGACGACGAGCAGTCGCGCCTCGGTCTGGGTAGCGGGCATGTGCCCCATCATCCGCGAAGTGACTGCGCCCGCGCTGGACGCTTCCTGCAAAGAACCTGTGAGCGGGGAGAGCGGCGTTCGGGCCGGGTACCGCGCCCGGACGCGTCCACCGGCCGGTCAGCGCAGCAGCCGGCGGAGCCCGTCCAGGGCGCCGTCGAGCAGCCGGATCGCGGTGCCCAGCTGCGAGTCGGTGAACCGGCGGGCGCGTACCAGCCGGCCCACCTCGGCGGTGAACTCGGCCAACCGCTTGTCGAACTCGGCAAGCGCGGCCGGAGCGGGCTCCGCCCCCCGCGGCGGACCGGGCGGGAACGGCGGCGGCCCGGAGGTGAACGAGGGCGGTTCCCACCTTGCGCGCCGCTCCTGCCGGGTTTGCCGCGTGGCCTCCCGCAGCTCCCGCTTGAGGTCACGGACGGAGCCACGTACCTCGTTGCGGATCTCGCCGGCGAGCGCGGAGAGATCCTCGACCGAGGCCGCGATGTCCGACTCCAGCGCGGCCAGTTCGTCGGCACGTTGCCGCAGCTCGGCCCGGCCGGCGTCGGTGATCTCGTACGTCTTCCGGCCACCGGCGGCGGTGTGCGTGACCAGCCCCTCCGCCTCCAACCGCTGGAGGCGGGGGTAGATGGTGCCGGCGCTGGGTGCGTAGAGGCCGAGGAAGCGGTCCTCGAGCAACCGGATCAGCTCGTAGCCGTGCTTCGGGCCGTCGTCCAGGAGCCTGAGCAGGTACAGCCGGAGCCGCCCGTGACTGAAGACAGCCGTCACGGCAGCTCATCCTCCTCGTCGTCCACCGGGCGGGCGAGCAGCGCGATGCTGCCGGACGTGGCGGACGCCCAGAGCTTACCGTCGCCGGTGCCGAGCACTCCCTCGCTGTTGGCCACCGAGCCGATCGTGGACTCGGTGCGCACCTGCTGGAAGCCGCTGGTGATCCGGCCGGAGGTGGTGTGCAGGCGTACGGCGAGGTCGCTGTCCTCGCGGACCCGGACGGTGATGCTGCCGGAGATGGTGTGCAGCCGGATCTCGCTGCTGCGCGGATTGTCGAGATCGCAGGTGATCGCACCCGACACCGTCTGCGCCCGTACCTGCGCGGCGGCGCTGTCGGCCAGGATGACCTCGCCGGAGACGGTCTCCATGTGCAGGTCGCCGCCGACGCCGAGCGCCTCGACCGGCCCGGAGACGATCTTCGCCATGGTGCTGCCGCGCAGGCCCATCAGGGTGATCTGCCCGGAGGTGACGTCGGCGCGGGTCTGCCGGCGCAGCCCGGAGGCGACCAGCGAGCCGTCGACCAGGCGCAGGTCGGCCCAGACGTCGGCGGGTACCGCGATGGAGACGTCCACCCGGGCCCAGTGCCCGAACGGCCCGCTCCACCGGAAGAGGTCCCGCCAGCTCCAGTTCCGTTCCTGCCGGACGGAGAGCCGCCCGTCGTGGTGGTCGACCAGGATCGGCCGGCGGCCCACCCGGGTGATGTCGACCCGGGCCGGCCCGTCGGTGGCCACCACGTTCAGCCGCCCGCTGAACAGGCGCACGTCCAGCCGGTTCACCGGCCCGTCCAGGCTCAGCCGCTGTGGGCTGTCGACCGTCCAACCGGCCATGGCATCCTCCCCCTCCGACGACACGCCGGCGGCGCGTCGATGAGGGAGAGAGTAACGCGATACATCGCGACAGCACAAGACTGTCGCGTTTCCCTCAGGCCGCCAGGTCGAGCCCTCCGGCGCCGATCCGGTCCGAGCGGTCCACCACGCGGCCGGAGAGCGGCGAGGCCGGGCCGAAGTCGCCCGACCGACGTGCCGGGACGGCGACAGCCGGCACGAGATGCACGGCGGACTCGGCCGCCCGGGCCAGCAACCGACGGTCCGCGTCCCCGCTCGGGTGCAGCGCGGCGGTGATAGTCACCGTGACCTCGAGTCCCCGGGCCGCGAGCACCCGGCGTACCGAGCGCAGCAGGCTCTCCTCGCCCAGGAAGGCGGCCGCCGTGGTGCCCGCCCCGGTCGCCGCCGAGCGGTAGACGATCCGCAGCGGGACGATCGGGGCGCCGGCGTCGATCGCCGCCTGGAACATGGCCGGCCGGAAACCGCCGCCGGGGCGGCAGTCGACCGCACCGTCCCCCGCGCACCAGGTCGTACCCTCCGGGAAGACGGCGACCGCCCGACCGCCACGCAGCGCGTCGGCGACCCGGCGCACGGCGACCGGTAGCTCGCGGGGCCGGGACCGGTCCACGAAGAGGGTGCCCGCCGCGGCGGCCAGCAGGCCGATCAGCGGCCAGGATCGGACCTCCCGCTTCGCCATCATCCGGCTCGGGGCGGCGGCCAGCACGACCAGGATGTCGAACCAGGACATGTGGTTCGCGACCAGCAACGACCGCCGCCGGGGTGGCCGACCGCGCACCACCAGGCGCACCCCGAAGGCTCGGGCGGTCCACCGGGCCCAGGCACGCACCGCCGCCTGCCCGTCCCGGCCCGGGAGCATCGGCAGTACCGCGGCCAGTCCGGCGCCGAGCAGCAGCATCCCGACCCCGGCGAGCAGCCTTCCCACCTGCTGGACCACCGGTACACCCGGCGTCTCCCCCGCAGCCGGCAGGCACTGCTCACCACAGCCGGAGGTGGGGCGCCACAGGTCGTTCGTCATAGCGGTCACTGCTCCGACCCACCGAGGAAGTGCCGCAGGTAGCGCGGGTTCATCCGGTCCAGGGAGAGGAGTACGTAGAAGTCGGCGACGCCGAAGTCCGGGTCGTACGACGGCTCGCCGCAGATCCACGCGCCGAGCCGCAGGTAGCCGCGGAGCAGCGGTGGCACCAGACTCGAATCGTCCGGCCCACCGGTCGGTGCGGCCGGCGCCTCGGCGAACCAGGGCCGTCGCGGACGTACCCGCAGCGGCGGCGGAGCCAGGTGCCGGGCCTGCGCCCGCGACCACACCTCCGCCACGGCCCGGCCACCGTCGTCCACCGGCACCGAGGCACAGCCACCCAGCCAGCGGGATCCGCGCAGGTGCAGGTAGCGAGTGATACCGGCCCACATCAAATTGATCACCGCGCCGGTGCGGTGGTCCGGGTGCACGCAGGAGCGGCCCGCCTCGACCAGGTCGTCGCACATCGGGGCGAGCGCGGACAGGTCGAACTCGTCCTCGGCGTACCGGCGGTCGGTCCGGCCGGGCGGCAGCAGCCGGTACGTACCGACCACCGCCCCGGTGCTCTCCTGCCGGACGATCAGATGGTCGCAGTACGCGTCGAACGGGTCCACGTCCAGCCCGGTGACGTCCGGGCGGAGGTTGGCACCGAGCTCGGTGGCGAACACCTCGTGACGCAGGCGTTGCGCGGCCGCGACCTGAGTCGGGTCGTCGGCGATCAGCAGGGTGTAACCGCTGGTCGTCAGGGAGGTCCCAGCGGCATGCAGAACAGCCATGTGATCTGTGTAGGCGTCCCGGGTTGCCGGCCCGGGTGGCGAGGAGTGTCGATCCGGTGAACGCCGGTCGGCCACCGGTGTGCGTCGCGCTCACCGGTCGTGCGAGGCTGCCGGACGGGACCCGGCGGCGGTGCCGGGTCGTGCCCCCACGGAGGTCAGCCGGTGCGCATCGAGTCCCGCTACAACGGCCCGCCCGGCTCCGGCAACGGTGGCTGGAGCGCCGGGATCCTCGCCGCCGAGGCCGGTCCGGGGCCGGTCGAGGTGACACTGCGCCGGCCGCCGCCGCTGGAGACGCCCCTGGCCCTCGTCGACGGCGAGGTCCGCGACCCGACCGGGCTGGTGGTCGCCGAGATACGCCCGACCCCACCCGTCGACGCGGTGGTGCCGCCGGTGGACCGGGCCACCGCCGTCGACGCCGCCGCCAGGTACCCCGGACTGGTCGATCATCCGTTTCCCGGCTGCTACGTCTGCGGGCCACAGCGGGCGGACGGGCTACGGATCTTTCCCGGCCGGCTGCCGGACGGCCGGACCGCCGCGCCGTTCCGCGCTCCCGAGCAGGTCACGGGAGCGACCGTCTGGGCGGCGCTGGACTGCCCCGGAGGCTGGTCGGTCATCGCGCCCGGCCGCCCGTACGTCCTGGGGCGGATCGCCGCGCGCGTGGACGCGCTGCCCGAGCCGGGCGACGAGTGCGTGGTGACCGGTGTGACGGTCGCCGTCGAGGGGCGCAAGGCACTGGTGCACAGCAGCCTGTACGGGCCGGACGGCGGCCTGCTCGCCTGCGCCCGAGCCACCTGGATCGCCCTGCCGACCGGCCCGGACCGGGCCTGACCCGACCGCGGCCGATCGACGGGGCGTAGTCCTCGCGGATGACCGGACTCCTGCCCGAGGCGGAGGCGTGGGTACGGATCGCGCCTGATTGACCTTGCCGCGCGTGCCCGCCACGCTGTGCAACGGCGTACCTCGACGCCATCGCACGGGAGGAGAACGATGTCTGACGGGCAGCGAAGCCCCACCAGCGGTCAGATCGTGGTGTCCGGCCTGACGAAGCAGTACCGCAACGTCCGGGCGGTCAACAACCTGTCCTTCACGGTCGAGCCGGGTCGGGTGACCGGCTTCCTCGGCCCGAACGGCGCGGGCAAGACCACCACCCTGCGCATGCTGCTGAACCTGGTGACCCCGACCAGCGGCACGGCGACCATCGGCGGCCAGCGGTACGCCGACCTCGTCGAGCCGCTGCGGCACGTGGGCGCCGTGCTGGAGGCGTCCAGTGCGCACAAGGGCCGGACCGGGATCAACCACCTGCGGGTGCTCTGCGCGGCGGCGGGGCTGCCGAGGCAACGCGCCGACGAGGCGCTCGCCCTGGTCGGGCTGACTCCGGCGGCGAAACGGAAGTTCAAGGGCTACTCGCTCGGCATGAAGCAGCGGCTCGGCATCGCCGCGGCGATGCTCGGCGACCCCCGGGTCCTGGTCCTCGACGAGCCGGCGAACGGGCTCGACCCGGAGGGCATCCGGTGGATGCGCGGGTTGCTCAAGGGCCTGGCCCACGAGGGACGCACCGTCCTGGTCTCCAGCCACCTGCTGTCGGAGATGCAACTGCTCGCGGACGACGTGGTGATCATCGCGGCCGGTCACCTGGTCCGTCAGGGGCCGGTCGACCAGGTGATCGGATCCATGACACAGGGCGTGCGGGTCCGCGTCCGCACTCCGCAGGCCGAGGCGCTCGTCGCGGCCTTGAAGAGCCAGAACGCGACAGTCGACGGCGACGGGCAGGGCGCCCTGCTGGTCGCCGGTGTGGACGCGGCCACGGTCGGCCGGGTCGCTCTCGGGGCCGGCGTCGAGCTGCACGAACTCACCACGGAACGACCCGACCTGGAAGGGGTCTTCCTGGAGTTGACGGCCGGAAAGGCGGGCATCCGATGAACCTGGTCAGAGCCGAGCTCCTCAAGATCCGCACCACCAGCACCTGGTGGTGGCTGGCCATCGGCGCCTTCGTCTCGATCGTCCTGGCGTTCGCCTTCAACGCGTGGGTCGCGAGCACCGTGCTCGGCGGCGACGCCGACACCGTCGGGTTGAGCGGGGAGCAGTCGACGCCGGCGGCGCAGGCGGCGAACATCTACACCTCGGGCCAGTACCTCGGGCTGATGTTCGTGATGCTCATCGGCATCCTGATGGTCACCAACGAGTTCTTCCACCAGACGGCGACCACGACGTTCCTGGCGACCCCGCGGCGGACGTCGGTGATCATCGGAAAGCTCGTCGCGGCCAGCCTGCTGGGCTTCCTCTTCTGGCTGGCGACCACCGTGATCGACCTGGTGGCCGGCGCGGCGTTCCTCACCATCACCGACCACGGCACCCAGCTCGGTGAGTGGCCGGTGCAGCGGGCCCTGCTGTTCAACCTGCTCGCGTACGCGATCTGGACGATCCTCGGGGTGGGCATCGGCACGCTGATCACCAACCAGCTCGGCGCGGTGATCACGGCCGCCGTGCTCTACCTGATCGGCACTCAGGTGGTCGGTCTGCTGTTCCTCCTGCTCTCGAGCCTGCTCGACACGCAGGCGGTCGTGAAGTGGCAGGTGATCTGGCCCGCCGTGGCCTCCCAGGTAATGATCAGCGAAGGCCAGTCGCCGTTGACCCCCGCCTGGTGGGTCGGCGCGCTGGTGCTGGCCGGATACGCGCTCGTGAGCGGTGTCGCCGGTGTCCTGATCACCCGTCGGCGCGACATCTCCTGACCCGCGTCCGTCCGCCGTTCCGACGACCCCGGCCGACTGGCGACCAGCCACCGGACCGGGGTCGTCGCGGGCGGGGTTCCCCGCGGTCACCTGGACTCTTCGGCCATAGCAGGAGTCAATGGGACGCGCAGCGCTTCTTGAACTTCTGGCATCTTCTGTGAAACCGACCACGCGATGGAGGCGGAAATGCCGTAGGGATCCGCACGGCGTAGCCTTGTAGCGTCCCGAGCAGACCCGTGATAACAGGGGTCCAGCGGGCGCCGCGTGACACACCAAACCCGCGTGAAAGAGGCGATTACCGGCCGTGTCGACCCAGCAGACTTCGCAGGAGAACCCACTGGCGGGTTTCGGCCCGAACGAGTGGATCGTCGAGGAGATGTACCAGCGTTATCTCGCCGATCCCAAGAGTGTCGACTCGGCCTGGCACGACTTCTTCGCCGACTACCGCCCGGCTCCGGGTGCCGCGACCCCGCGCCCCGAGGCGAAGCCGGCGCCGACCACCACGCCGGAGCCGGCCGAGCAGCAGGAGCCGGTCGCCGCGGTCGCCCAGCCCGCCACCAAGCCCGCCGAGGCCAAGCCGAGCCCGGCCGCGCCCGCCAAGGCGGCGGCCCCGGCGAAGCCGGCGGCCACCTCCGCCGCCAAGCCGGCGGCCAAGCCGGCCGCGTCCGCCCCGACGGCGACCGGCCCGCAGACCACCCCGCTGCGCGGCGTCGCCGCGAAGATCGTCCAGAACATGGACGCCTCGCTCAGCGTGCCGACCGCGACAAGCGTGCGTGCCGTCCCGGCCAAGCTGCTGGTCGACAACCGCATCGTGATCAACAACCACCTCGCCCGGGGCCGCGGCGGCAAGGTCAGCTTCACCCACCTCATCGGGTACGCGCTGGTCCGGGCGCTGGCCCAGCACCCGGAGATGAACAACTCCTACGCCGCGGTCGACGGCAAGCCGACGCTGGTCCGTCCCGAGCACGTCAACCTGGGCATCGCGATCGACATGACCCGGCCCGACGGCAGCCGCAACCTGGTGGTCCCGTCCATCAAGTCCTGCGAGCAGATGGACTTCCGGCAGTTCTGGCAGGCGTACGAGGACGTGGTCCGGCGGGCCCGCCGTAACGAGCTGACCATGGAGGACTACGGCGGCACCACCATCTCGCTGACCAACCCGGGCGGCATCGGCACCGTCCACTCGATGCCGCGACTCATGCAGGGGCAGAGCGCGATCATCGGCGTCGGCGCCATGGAGTACCCGGCGCCGTACCAGGGCATGTCCGAGGCCACCCTCGCCGAGCTGGCGGTCAGCAAGGTCATCACGCTGACCAGCACGTACGACCACCGGGTCATCCAGGGCGCGCAGTCCGGCGAGTTCCTCAAGGCCATGCACGAGCTGGTCCTCGGCGAGCACGGCTTCTACGACGAGATCTTCACCTCGCTGCGCATCCCGTACGAGCCGGTGCGCTGGATGCGCGACGTCGCGGTCGACAGCGAGGGCCAGATCAACAAGACCGCCCGGGTGCACGAGCTGATCCACGCCTACCGGGTGCGGGGCCACCTCATGGCCGACACCGACCCGCTGGAGTTCGAGATCCGCAAGCACCCCGACCTGGACGTGCTCCAGCACGGGCTGACGCTGTGGGACCTGGACCGCACCTTCCCGGTCAACGGCTTCGCGGGCAAGCAGCGGATGAAGCTGCGCGAGATCCTCGGGGTGCTGCGCGACTCGTACTGCCGCCGGGTCGGCATCGAGTACATGCACATCCAGGACCCGGAGGAGCGGCGCTGGCTCCAGGAGCGGATCGAGCGCAAGTACGAGAAGCCCGTTCCGGACGAGCAGAAGCATGTGCTGAACCGGCTCAACGCCGCCGAGGCGTTCGAGACGTTCCTGCAGACCAAGTACGTCGGCCAGAAGCGTTTCTCGCTGGAGGGCGGCGAGTCCCTGATCCCGCTGCTGGGCGAGGTGCTGGAGTCCGCCGCCGAGGGGGGCCTGGACGAGGTCGTCATCGGCATGGCGCACCGGGGCCGGCTCAACGTGCTGGCCAACATCGTCGGCAAGCCGTACGAGAAGATCTTCTCGGAGTTCGAGGGACACCTCGACCCGCGTTCGACGCAGGGCTCCGGCGACGTGAAGTACCACCTCGGCCAGAACGGCAAGTTCACCACCCCGGACGGGGCGAACTCGGTCAAGGTCTCGGTGGTGGCCAACCCGTCGCACCTGGAGGCCGTCGACCCGGTGCTGGAGGGCATCGTCCGGGCCAAGCAGGACCGGATCGACCTGAAGCTGGAGGGCTACACCGTGCTGCCGCTGGCGGTGCACGGTGACGCGGCCTTCGCCGGCCAGGGTGTGGTGGCCGAGACCCTGAACCTGTCCCAGCTACGCGGGTACCGCACCGGCGGCACCGTGCACGTGGTGGTCAACAACCAGGTCGGCTTCACGACCGCGCCCGAGTACTCCCGGTCCAGCCTCTACAGCACCGACGTGGCCCGGATGATCCAGGCGCCGATCTTCCACGTCAACGGCGACGACCCCGAGGCCGTGGTCCGGGTCGCCCGGCTGGCCTTCGAGTACCGGCAGGCGTTCAACAAGGACGTCGTGATCGACATGGTCTGCTACCGCCGGCGTGGCCACAACGAGGGCGACGACCCCTCGATGACCAACCCGCAGATGTACAAGATCATCGACTCGAAGCGCTCGGTGCGGAAGCTCTACACCGAGGAGCTGATCGGTCGCGGCGACATCACCGTGGAGGACGCGGAGGAGCTGCTGCGCGACTACCAGGCGCAGCTCGAACGGGTCTTCAAGGCCACCCGGGACGCCGCCACGATGCCGCGGCAGCTCAGCCGGCCCCGCCGCGAGGAGGAGCCGGAGCCGCAGGTGGACACCGCGATCGACGCGTCGGTCGTGCGGGCCGTCGGCGACGCGCACGTCAACCTGCCGGACGGCTTCACCCCGCACAAGCGGATCCAGCAGCTGCTCGACCGGCGGGCCAAGATGTCCGTCGAGGGCAATATCGACTGGGGCTTCGGCGAGATCATCGCGTTCGGCTCGCTGCTGAACGACGGGGTGACGGTCCGGCTGGCCGGGCAGGACTCCCGTCGTGGCACCTTCGTGCAGCGGCACGCCTCGATCGTGGACGCGCGCACCGGCGAGGACTACCTCCCGCTGAAGTCGCTGACCGGCGACGGCGAACGCTCCCGGTTCTTCGTGCACGACTCGCTGCTCAGCGAGTACGCGGCGATGGGCTTCGAGTACGGCTACTCGGTGGAGAACATCAACGCGCTGGTCTGCTGGGAGGCCCAGTTCGGCGACTTCGTCAACGGCGCCCAGTCGGTGATCGACGAGTTCATCTCCTCCGGCGAGGTCAAGTGGGGCCAGCGCTCGGCGGTGACCCTGCTGCTGCCGCACGGCCACGAGGGCCAGGGCCCGGACCACACCTCCGGCCGTCCCGAGCGGTTCCTGCAGCTCTGCGCCGAGGACAACATGCGCGTCGCCATCCCGACGACCCCGGCGAACTACTTCCACCTGCTGCGCCGCCAGGCGCTGTCGCCGAAGCGCAAGCCGCTGGTGGTGTTCACGCCGAAGTCGCTGCTGCGGCACAAGCTCTGCGTCTCCGACGTCGAGGAGTTCACCACCGGCACCTTCCAGCCGGTGCTGGCCGACTCGGCCGCCCCGGCACCGGAGTCGGTGAAGCGGGTGCTGCTCTGCTCGGGCAAGGTCTACTACGACCTGTTCCAGGCCCGGCAGGAGCGCGGCATCACCGACACCGCGATCATCCGGATCGAGCAGCTCTACCCGATGCCGGTGGAGGAGATCCGGGCCGCGCTGGCGCAGTACCCGAACGCCGAGGACTTCGCCTGGGTGCAGGAGGAGCCGGCCAACCAGGGCGCCTGGTCGTTCGTCGCGCTCAACCTGCTCGAGCACCTCGCGGACGTACGGCTGCGCCGGATCTCCCGGCCCGCCGCCGCCGCCCCGTCGGTCGGCTCGGCCAAGATGCACGAGGTCGAGCAGAACGCCCTGATCGAGGCGGCTCTCCCCCGCCCGTGATCTGATCGCGTCGCAAGCCGGGGCAGGACCGTCATGGACGGCCTGCCCCGGCTGCGTCGGTAGCAGAACCGCCCGGCGCGCGTCGGGCCTAGAAAGAGGACGTACGCATGTACTTCACCGACCGAGGCATCGAGGAACTCGTCGAGCGCCGGGGCGACGAACAGATCAGCGTCGAGTGGCTCGCCGAACGCCTGCGCGACTTCGTCGACCTGAACCCGGAGTTCGAGACGCCCGTCGAACGTTTCGCCACCTGGCTGGCCCGCCTCGACGACGAGGACGAGGACTGACGACCGTCCGCCCCCGACGAACGGACCCCGCGTGTTGCCGCCCCGCCCCCTGCTCGCCCGTCAGTCGGCCGTGACGGTCGGCGCCGCACTCGCCCTCCTCCTGTCCGGCTGCGGTGCCGAACCGAAGCCTCCGGCGCCCACGGCCCCGGTCGGCCCCCAGGTCTCCGCACCGCCCCTGCCGCCGGTCTTCTACGTCGATCCCGACAACCCGGCCGCTCAGGAGGCGGCACGCCGGTCGCAGCAGGGCCGGGCCGAGGACGCCGCCCTGCTGAACGAGATCGCCACACGGCCGACGGCGAAGTGGCTGACCGGCGAAGAGGACCCGGTGCGCGACGAGGTGGACGGGTTCCTCCAAGAGGCGTACCTGGCCGGGCAGACGCCCGTACTCGTCGCGCACAACGTGCCGGATCGCAACTGCGGGCGGGAGGAGACCGGAGGCGCGGCGAGCGCCGTGGAATACCAGCGCTGGATCCGGGACGTGGCGTCCGGCGTGAACGGCCGGCCGGTCATCGTGATCCTCGAACCCGGCGCGGTGCCGGACGCCGTCGACGGCTGCCCGCGGGATGTCGGTGGGAGGTTCGCGCTGCTGCGGGACGCGGTGGCGGTGCTGCGGAGCACCGGCAGCGCCCGGGTCTACATCGACGCCGGCCACCCCGCCTGGATACGTGACGTCGGCGCCCTGGCGGCGGCGCTGCGCAAGGCGGGCGTGACGGAAGCGGACGGGTTCGCGCTCAACGTGGCGAACTTCGTCGGCACGGACGAGAACGTCCGCTACGGGCAGCAGATCTCCGACAAACTCGGCGGCAAGAGCCGCTTCGTCATCGACACCAGCCGCAACGGCAACGGCGCGTACCCGGCGGCCACCGTGAACGGCGCGCCGAGTTGGTGCAATCCGCCCGGCCGGGCGCTCGGCGAGGAGCCGACGGCCGACCCGGGGCCGGATCGGGTGGACGCGCTGCTGTGGATCAAGTACCCGGGAGAGTCGGACAGCGACTGCCGCCCCGGCGAGCCGGAGAGCGGCGAATGGTGGCCGGAGTACGCCCTCGGACTGGCCCGGAAGGCACGCTGACCAGGTCCGGGGCGGCCAGCCGTCAGCGGTTCGCGTTCGTCAGGGTCGGCTCCAGGCCGGTACGCCGCAGCTTCTGCCAGCCCAGCCGGCCCCCGGTCAGCGCGGTGACGACCGACTGGACCATCACCAGGTACATCAGCTGCCGGTAGACGAACTGCTGCAACGGGAGGACCCAGAGCACGCCGAGCTTCTCCCGGTCGAGCCGGAACGCCACGGCCGCCGTCACCGTCTGCACCACCAGCATGATCAGCCAGGCCACCACCGTCTCGGTCCGGTCGAGGAAGAACAGGCCGTAGAGCGCCAGCAGGTCGATCACCGGCGCCACCAGCGGCAGCAGCACCCCGAACAGGCTCAGGAAGAGCAGGCAGCGCCGGGTGTACCGGCCGGAGGCGCCACGGTCGAACAGCGAGCGGCGGTGCTTCCACATCGCCTGCATGGTGCCGTAGCTCCACCGGTAACGCTGCTTCCAGAGCTGACCCATGGTGGCGGGCGCCTCGGTCCACGCCCGGGCGTCCTCCTCGTACACCACCTTCCAGCCGGCCCGGCCCATCGCCATCGTGATGTCGGTGTCCTCGGCCAGCGTGTCGTCGCTCATCCCGCCGGCGTAGCGCAACGCCTGCCGCCGGAAGGCGCCGATGGCTCCGGGGACGGTGGACATGCAGCGCAGGGTCTCGTAGAGGCGGCGGTCGAGGTTGAACCCGATGACGTACTCGATGTGCTGCCACTTGGCGATCAGGCTCTTGCGGTTGCCGACCTTGACGTTCCCGGCGACGGCGCCCACCTGTGGGTCGGCGAACGGCTGCACCAGCCGCCGCACCGCGTCCCGCTCGAGGATCGTGTCACCGTCGACCATCACGATCAGCTCGTGCCGGGCGAGCGCGACCCCGGTGTTCAAGGCGCTGGCCTTGCCGCCGTTCGGCTTCCGGACCACCCTGACGTTCGGCAGACCCAGGCCGTCGGCGATGTCGGCCGTCCCGTCGGTCGACCCGTCGTCGACCACGATGACCTCGATGCCGCCCGGGTGGTCGCCGCCGGCCAACGACCGGACCGCCGCGGCGATCCCCTCCTTCTCGTTGTAGGCGGGGACGATCACCGACACCGGGTCCGTCACCGGTGACCCCCAGGCCCAGTCCGGGGAGCGACGGCGGCGGGCGTGCCGGACGGCGAGCACGAACAGCATGACGGTACGTCCGATGGTGAGCACACCGACGACGACGAAGAGGAACCCGAAGAGACCCAGCATGCCGTCGGCGCCCTGCACCGCCCAGACGAGGAACCTGCCGCGCCACCGGTCCGCCTGCGAGGCCGCCGAGTTCCCGACCACCCGCTGGTCGATCCCGGCCGCCGCCAGCGCCAGGTTCATGCCCTCCGACACGGTGGTGAACCGGTAGCCACGCTCCTTCATCAGCGGGATGTAGCGGTCCAGCGCGGCGACCGTCTGGCTACGATCACCGCCGGCGTCGTGCCAGAGGGTGATCGCGCCGGAGTAGCCGGGTGGGATGGCGTTCGCGATCGCCTTGTCCGCACCGGGCCGCTCCCAGTCCAGGCTGTCGGTGTCGTTGAGCACCGTCAGATAGCCCAGCTGTCCCGCCTCCGTCACCAACGGCCAGTCCCGGTCGTCGATCGCGTTGGCGAAGGAAGAGTACGGAAAGCGGATCAGCGAGGTCTCGACTCCGGCGGCGCTCGCCATCGCCAGCTGGGTCTGGGCGTACTCCAGCCGTCGCCGCCAGCTGGGCAGGTTGGCCAGGTCGGGGTGGGTGAAGGTGTGCACCCCGAGCTCGTGCCCCTCGTCGGACATCTGGCGGACCAGCGCGGGATGCCGGGCGACCTGTGAACCCATCACGAAGAAGGTGGCCTTGACGTCGTACTTCGCCAGTACCTGCAGGATCTCCGGGGTCCACGTCGGGTCGGGCCCGTCGTCGAAGGTGAGCGCGATGGTCCGGGCCGGCAGACGGTAGGAGCGGACCTTGCCGTCAGCGGCGCCGATGATGGGACCGCCGTCCACGACGGCGGCGGGGACCTGGGTCTGGTCGTGGTCGGTGTGCTCGGTGTCGGGCACGAAGGCGGCGTTCGCGTACGCCGCCACGAAGAGAACGCCGGCCAGAACCACGAGCAGCACGCCCAGCACGGCCCAGCTCGGCGACGGCACGACCCGCCGGACCCGCCGGACGGCTGCGGAAGGCGCGACGGCGGAGAGCCGGTCAGCCATGGTGAAGTTCGGTGCCCGGGGCCGCGCCGAGGGCGAGCGGCTCCCGACCGCCGGCCGACGACGATCCGTCGGAGGGCTCCACGGCGGGGTCCGAGGTGACGGTGGTGCCCTCGGAAGCCGGAGCGGAACTCGTGGGGGTCGGGTCCGGGATGATCGCCGGGATCGGTGGCGGCTGCCAGGGCCGCTCCGTCGACTCCACGAAGGGGAGGATGGAGCCGGGACTCACCGACGCCCCGGCGAAGCTCGCCCCGACGAGCGCCGTGTAGGCCAACCCCAGCGCCCCGAGGGCGTACGCGACCAGCCGCAGCCGCGACCGTCGCCGGCCGGTGGGGTCGACGAAGACGGGTGGGAGTCGCGGCACCACCGCCATCAGCATGGTCGGACTGTCGGCCCGTCTGGCGGCGGGCGTGATGATGATCGTCGTGTCGTCGGAGACCGGCGGCGCGGCCACCGGAGTCCGCACCGACCGCGACACCACGGGCTTGATGATGACTGTGTCGTCCGTCGAACTCTCCGGCGTACCCGGCACCACCTCTGGATCCTCGGCAGTGGCCGCGATCGGATTCCGGGTCACGGCCTGGACGAGGGCGGGGCGGTCGGTCACAGGTCGCGAGTCTAGCGAGGGGCCTTCACGTCTCTGCCGCCGTACCGCCCCTGTTCGTCGATCCCGCCGCCGCGGCTCCGCGGCCCGCACCGGATCGGCCTGCCGCCGGCCCCCGGTGGTGACCGTAGGGCCGGATGGCTCCGCTCCGACCAGCGCGGATGCGGATGCGTCCGCCGGAGCGGACCCGGGACACGAACCGACGAGCGACACCGCGATCTTGTAGCGTGAGGTCGTGGCGCAGAGCGTGTATTTGACCAGCGTGGGGTCCGGCGGTGGGAAGTCGACCATCGCACTCGGGCTGGCCGAGCTGCTCTCCCGCCAGGTCGGCCGGATCGGCGTGTTCCGACCGTTGATCGCCGGCACCGGCCCGGACCCGATCCTCGCTCTGCTCAGCGAGCGCTACCGCGTCGACCTGCCGCTGGCGGACCTGGCCGGAGCGACGTACGCCGAGGCCACCGCCCTGGTCTCCGACGGCCGCCGCGAGGAGCTGATCTCCCTCATCGTGGAGCGGTACCGAGCCGTCGAGCGGCACTGCTCGGCGATGGTCGTGGTGGGCAGTGACTTCGACGACACGGGGGACCCGGCCCGCCCCCGCGAGTTGGCGTTCAACGCCCGGCTGGCCACCGAGTTCGGCAGCGTCGTGGTGCCCGTGGTGGACGGGTTCGGCCAGGAACCCGCCGCGATCGCCGCGGCCGCCCGTGGCGCGTACCACGACCTCGCCGACCTGGGCGCCACCGTGCTCGCCGTGATCGCCAACCGGGTGCCCGAGCCGATGCCGCTGCCCGAGTTGCCCGTGCCCGCGTACGCCATCCCGGAGGTGCCGAGCGTCTCGGCGCCGACGGTGGCCGAGGTGGCGGCGGCGCTCGACGGCACCGTGCTCGCCGGTGACGAGGCCGCGCTCAGCCGGGACGTGCTCGACTTCGTGGTGGGAGCGGCGCAGGTGCCGATCCTTCTCGACCACCTGACCCCCGGAGCCCTGATGATCACCCCGGGTGATCGGGCCGACCTGCTCGTCGCGGCGAGCGCCGCGCACGTGGCCGGGCAGGTCTCCCTGGCCGGCCTGGTGCTCACCCTCGGCGAGCGGCCGGACCCACGGGCGATGCGGTTGGTGGAGCAGCTGAACACCGGCCTCGCCGTGCTCTCGGTACGGACGGACAGTTACGACACGGTCGCCGCGTCGAGCCGGATCGAGGGGCGGCCGAGCGCCGACAACCCGCGAAAGGTCGAGGCGGCGCTCGGCGCGTTCGAGGCGAACGTGGACACCGCCGACCTGGCCAGCCGGCTACGGGTCAGCCGGTCCGAGCGGGTCACCCCGCTGATGTTCGAGAACGAGCTGATCGACCGGGCCCGCACCCGGCGCCGTCACCTGGTACTGCCCGAGGGCAGCGAGGAACGCATCCTGCGCGCGGCGGAGATCCTGCTGCGCCGGGGCGTCGCCGAGCTGACCCTGCTGGGCCGCCCGGACGAGATCGCCCGGCGTGCCCGGGAACTGGGCGTCGACGTCGGCGACGCGCACGTCGTGGACCCGACCGCGAGCGAATGGCGGGACGAGTTCGCCACCGAGTACGCGCGGCTGCGCGCCCACCGGGGGGTGACCGCGGAGCTGGCGCACGACATCGTGGCCCAGCCCAACTACTTCGGCACGCTCATGGTGCGGGCCGGCTTCGCCGACGGCATGGTTTCCGGTGCGACCCACACCACCGCCGCCACCATCCGTCCCGCCTTCGAGATCATCCGGGCCGTGCCCGGCGTCTCGGTCGCCTCAAGCGTGTTCTTCATGCTGCTCGCCGACCGGGTGCTGGTCTACGGCGACTGCGCGGTGAACCGCGATCCGGACGCCGCTCAGCTCGCCGACATCGCGATCTCGTCGGCGGACACCGCGGCCCGGTTCGGCATCGAGCCCCGGGTGGCCATGCTGTCCTACTCGACCGGCAGCTCGGGCGCCGGCGCGGACGTGGAGAAGGTCGCCACAGCCACCGAACTGGTCCGCGCCCGCCGGCCGGAGCTGCTGGTGGAGGGCCCCATCCAGTACGACGCGGCCATCGATCCGGCGGTGGCCGCCACGAAGCTGCCGGGCAGCCCGGTCGCCGGTCGGGCGACGGTGTTCATCTTCCCCGACCTGAACACCGGCAACAACACGTACAAGGCGGTGCAGCGCTCCGCAGGTGCGGTGGCGGTAGGGCCGGTCATGCAGGGGCTGCGCCGCCCCGTCAACGACCTTTCCCGGGGAGCCACCGTGCCGGACATCGTCAACACGGTGGCGATCACCGCGATCCAGGCCGCCGCGCCGGCCGAGGAGGCCGAATGAGTCGGGTGCTGGTGCTCAACTGCGGGTCGTCGTCGGTGAAGTACCGGCTCTACGACGGCGACGAGGTGCGGGACAACGGCACGGTCGAGCGGATCGGCGAGCCGGGCGGTGGCCCCGCCGACCACGAGACCGCCGTCCGGCAGATCCTCGCCGGCCTGGACCTGACCGGGCTGGCCGCCGTGGGGCACCGGGTGGTGCACGGCGGCACGCGCTTCGGCGAACCCGTGCGGATCGACGAGGCGGTACTCGCCGCGATCCGTGACCTGGTGCCGTTGGCGCCGCTGCACAATCCGCCGAACCTGGCCGGCATCGAGGTGGCCCGCCAGGCGCTACCGGGCGTGCCGCAGGTCGCGGTCTTCGACACGGCGTTCCACCGCACGATGCCGGAGGCCGCCGCGACGTACGCCGTCGAACGCGACACCGCGAAGCGGTACGGCATACGCCGGTACGGCTTCCACGGCACCTCGCACGCGTACGTGTCCCGGCGCACCGCCGAACTGCTCGGCCGCCCGTACGACGAACTGAACACGATCACCCTGCACCTGGGCAACGGGGCGAGCGCCTGCGCGGTCGCCGGGGGCCGTAGCGTGGCGACCTCGATGGGCATGTCACCGCTGGAGGGCCTGGTCATGGGCACCCGCAGCGGCGACCTCGACCCGGCGGTCATCTTCCACCTGCGACGCGAGGGCGGGCTCTCGGTGGACGAGATCGACGACCTGCTCAACCACCGCAGCGGCCTGCTGGGGCTGGCCGGCGCCAACGACATCCGGGAGGTGCTGGCGCGCCGGGCAGAAGGCGACGAGGCCGCGGCCCTCGCCTTCGACGTCTACTGCCGCCGTATCACCAGCTACGTCGGGGCGTACTACGCGCTGCTCGGCCGGCTCGACGCGATCACCTTCACCGCCGGCGTCGGTGAGCACGCCGCACCGGTGCGGGAGTCGGCCCTGGCCGGCCTGGACCGGCTCGGCATCGCCGTCGACCCGGCACGGAACGCGGGGAAGGGCGACCGGGTCATCTCACCGGACGGGGCCGAGGTCACGGTCTGCGTGGTCACCACCGACGAGGAGCGCGAGATCGCTCGCGCTGCCCGTGAGGTGGCGGAGGCGGCCTGACCGCTCAGGCGACCGCGAGCCAGACGGCCACCGCGACCAGCACCACAACGACCACGGCCGCGCCGACGATCATCGGCAGCCGACTGGGGGCCGCCGCCGGCGCCGACGGCTCGGGCGTGTGGGCGAAGGCGCGGAAGGCTTCGGTGTTGCCGCTCGGATCGGTGTAGTTCTCAGGCATGCGGTGACCCTAGCGAAGCCGGTCCAGGCCGGCCGGTCCGCCACGGCCGCCGCCCGCGACCCGACCGTGCGGTGGACGTCATCCGGCCGGGGGTTGTCCGGCGGGAGCCGGACGGCGGGGACAACGGCCGCGCCCGGCCCCCTACCGTGGAACCGTGGGGACGAGGCGGCTGTTGGCAGCAGCGGTGGTGACGATGCTGCTCGCCGGCTGCGCGCCGGCCGGTGCCGTGACCGGGGCACCGGCTCCGACCGGCCGGGCGCCCGAGGGCACGTACGCCGTCGGCGTGCGTACGTTCACCCTCGACGCGGGCTCGGCGCGTCCCCTGCCGGTGACCGTCTGGTACCCGGCGAAGGGCGGGGCGGTGGCCGTCGGGCGGTTCCCGGTGGTGATCTACAGCCACGGGCTGGACAGCCTGCCCGAGCTCCACGCCGGGCTGACGAGCCGCTGGGCCGCCGCGGGCTTCGTGGTGGCCGCGCCCGCCTTCCCGAACACGCGGCGCGGCGCGGCCCGCTTCAACCGGGCGGACGTACGAAACCAGCCGGCCGACTGCTGGCGGCTGATCCGGCACCTGGTCCGGCTGGACGCGCGCCAGGACGACCCGCTCGCCGGGCACCTCGACGTCGCCCGGTTCGCGGCGGCGGGCCATTCGGCGGGCGGCTACACCACCGCTAGAATGTTCACCTCGGACCACCCATCCCGGCTGCGCGCAGGTGTGATCGTCGCGGGCGGCGGGATGGCGGGCGGCCTCGCGGGGCAGCCCGCCCCGCTGCTCTTCGTGCACGGCACCGCCGATCCGATCGTGCCGCTGGCAGTGGGCCGCGCGGCGTACGACCGGGCTCCCGGCCCGGCCGCTTTCGTCAGCGTGCTCGGGCAGGGCCACGGCGAGTACCTGATTCCCGGGGAGCCCGGCTTCGAGCAGGTCTTCGCCACCATGACGGACTTCCTGCGGTGGACGCTCTACGGTGACCGGGAGGCCAGGGAGAGGCTTCGTACCGATGCACGATCGCCGCTGACCCGCTATGAGTCCCGCTAGGCCCGCGCCGGGGCGGGACGGCCGGGTACGGTCGGCGAGTGGACGGGCTCGCGGAGCGGCAGTTGCAGAGCGTGGACGAGGTGGTCGCAACGGCCGGTGCAGCCGGCATCGAGGTGTGGCTGCGCGGCGGCTGGGCGATGGACTTCCACCTCGGGCGGGTGACCCGGCCGCACGTCGACGTCGACTGGTACTGCTGGCGCGCGGACGTGGACCGCCTGGCCGCGTCGTTGACCGGTCGTGGCTGGCAACCCGACCCCCGGATGCCGGCCGAGGTACAGCTGGACCTGTTCTGGGACGACGTCGAGGTGAGCTTCGCCTACCTGGCGCAGGACGCCGGCGGCAAGGTCACGGTGGGCGCGGGCCCGTGGGCGGGCACGCAGCTGCCCACGGGAATGCTCGACGGCCCGCCCGGAAGGATCGGCTCGCACACCGCACCGGTCATCTCGGTGGCCGCACAGATCGAGTTCAAGGAGATGTTCCCGGTCTGGATGCCGGAGCGCCCCCGCCGACCTAAGGACGCCGACGATCTCGCCCGGCTGCGCGCGTCCTTCATCGCCTAGCGAACCGACCGGCGACGAGCCGTCGCGGATCAGGTCTTCCGTAGCGCGGCCGGGCGGCGCGGTCGGGCGGCACCGCGAGGGCGGCGCGGTCGGCCAGCGCGGCTGGGCAGCGCGGTCGGAAGGCGCGGCCAGCAAGGTTTCAACCGAGCTTGATGACTGTGAGGCATTTTTATACCTCAGAGTCATCAAGCTCGGCGCCGTCGGCTGCCGCCCCCGCAGGCAGTGCCGACGTTGTCCTCGTCGGGGCAGGTCTGTCCGCCGGACCGTACAAGATCGATGACCGTGTCGAGCCGGACCGAACCGATGGCGACCGCGACGGCGGACGGCGACGGCGACGGTGGTCGGTCCGTTGGCCGGCCCGCACCCCAGCGGTCGGGCACAATCGGATTCATGTCCCGTCGTCGGCGCGCCGCCCTGCTCGCCGCCGTTCTGTTCGCGGCCGGCTCGGCGGGCTGTTCCGGCAAGGCGCCCACTCCCGAGCGGCCGACCGCCCCGGCCGACCGTCCGGCGAGCGCCACGCCGGCACCCCGGGTACCCGAGGGCACGGCGCCCGCGCGGGACTTCGGGGTCGGCGTACGACAGCTGAAGCTGAACCGCGACGGCGGCCGCCCCCTCCCGGTGACCGTCTGGTACCCGGCGGCCGGGCCGCCCGGGGGCGAGCCGGAACACGCGGCCGCGGCGGCCGACGGAAGGTTTCCGGTCGTGATGTTCAGCCACGGCCTGGGTGGCCGGCCGGACGACTACGAGGCTCTGTTGACCCGCTGGGCGGCGGCGGGCTTCGTGGTGGCCGCGCCGACCTTCCCGCACACCTCGCGGAACGCCGATGCGAACGTGCTCGACGTGCTCAACCAGCCGGCCGACGTGTCGTACGCGCTGACCCAGGTGCTCGCGCTCGACCACAGGGCCGGTGACCAGCTACGCGGCCGGCTCGCCACCGATCGGGTGGCGGCAGCCGGGCACTCGGCGGGCGGAGTCACCACCATCGGCCTCTTCACCGCCGGGCGAGACGAGCGGTTGGACGCGGGCGTGGTCTTCGCCGGCACGGCGCTCGGCGTGGGCACGGCGTTCGCCGGCACGGCCGCCCCGCAGTTCTTCGTGCACGGTGAGCTGGACGAGGTGGTCGAGTACGCGGCGGGCAAGGCCGTCTACGACGCGGTGCCCTGGCCTAAGGCGATGCTCAGCCTCACCAGGGGCGACCACGGGAGGGCGTTGCTCTCCGACGGGGCGGCGATGCGGGTCGTCGCGGACACCACTGTCGAGTTCCTCCGCTGGACCCTGTACGGCGACCCGGCGGCCAAGAAGCGCATCCCCACCGACGCCACCCGCGGCAACCTAGCCACCCTGGACAACCGCCTCTAACTCCCGCGCCACCCTCCGAGGGGGTCAGGCGGTGTGGTCGATGACGATCTTGCCGAAGGCTTCGCCGGAATGTAGGCGGGCGAAGGCCTCCTCGACCTTGCTGAATGGCACCACGCTGTCCACCACCGGGCGGACCTGCCGTTCGGCGCAGAACGCCAGCAGGTCGTAGAGCTCCCCCGGGGTACCCATCGAGGTGCCGAGGATCTCCAGCTGCATGGCGAAGACCCGGCGCAGGTTGACCTTCGGCTCGTGCCCGGCGGTGGCCCCGGAGACCACGATCCGGGCACCCGGCGCCGCGGACTTCAGCGAGTGGTCGAAGGTGGCCGCGCCGACCGTCTCGATCACCACGTTCACCCGCTCCGGCAGCCGGGCCCCCGGCTCGACCCCGGTCGCGCCCAGCGCCGCGATCCGCTCGCGCTTGCCGGCGTCCCGACTGGTCGCGTACACCCGCTTGCCCATCGCAGCGGCGAGCACGACGGCCGCCGTCGACACCCCGCCGCCGGCGCCCTGCACCAGCACGGAGTCGGCCTCGTCCAACCGGCCCTTGGTGGTCAGCATCCGCCACGCGGTGAGCCAGGCCGTGGGCAGGCAGGCCGCGTCGGCCGGCGACAGCCCGTCGGGCAGTGGCACCAGGTTCGCCCGCGGTACGGCCACCCGCTCGGCGAGGGTGCCCGGGAAGTACTCGGAGAGGATGGAGGATCCGCGCGGGTCGCCCGGGGTGGGCACGATCGGGTAGACGACCACCTCCCTACCCTCCGGGTCCACGCCCGCCGCGTCGCAGCCGAGCACCATCGGCAGCTGCGCCTCGGTGAGGCCGACACCGCGCAGCGACCAGAGGTCGTGGTGGTTGAGCGAGCTGGCCCGCACCTCGACGGTCACCCAGTCGTCGGCCGGGTGGGTCGGCTCCGGCCGCTCCCCGACGGCGAGCGCGGCGAGCGGGTCGGTGTCATCGAAACGGGAGGCGAAGGCGGCACGCATGGTCGGCACCGTAACAAGCTGAGCGGCCGTTAAGAAGGCCCATTTCTGTGCCGAACGCGACAGAATGGGCCGCTATCGGCCTGGGCGGCGAGTTCAGGCGCGGGCGACGCCGTCCCGGCGGGCCGCCTCGGCGACCGCTTCCGCCACCGCGGGCGCGACCCGCGGGTCCAGCGGTGACGGCACGATCGCGTCGGCGGTGAGCGTCTCGGCGACCACTCCGGCGATGGCGTCGGCGGCGGCCACCTTCATCCCGTCGGTGATCCGGGTCGCCCGGGCGTCGAGCGCCCCCCGGAACACTCCGGGGAAGGCGAGCACGTTGTTGATCTGGTTCGGGTAGTCGCTGCGTCCGGTGGCGACCACGGCGACGTGCCGGGCAGCCACCTCCGGGTGCACCTCGGGGGTGGGGTTGGCCAGGGCGAAGACGATGCCGTCCGCCGCCATGCCGGCCACCGCCGCCTCCGGGATCTGCCCGCCGGAGACGCCGATCAGCACGTCCGCGTCACGCAGCGCCTCGGTGATGTCGCCGGTACGACCATCGGCGTTGGTCGTCGCGGCCAGCTCGGCCTTCGTACCGCTCAGGTCGGTGCGGTGCCGGCCGATGATCCCCTTGGAGTCGCAGACCACCACCTGGTCGGGGTCCACCCCGCCCGCGATCAGCATCCTGGTCACGGCGACACCGGCCGCGCCGGCGCCGCTCACGGCCACCCGCAGGTCGCCGAGCTTGCGGGTGAGCAGCGTCGCCGCGTTGCGCAGCGCGGCCAGCACCACGATGGCGGTGCCGTGCTGGTCGTCGTGGAAGACCGGGATGTCCAGCGCCTCGTCGAGCCGACGCTCCACCTCGAAGCAGCGCGGCGCGCTGATGTCCTCCAGGTTGATTCCGCCGAACGAGGGCGCGAGCGCCCGCACGGTCGCGACGATCTCGTCCACGTCCTGGGTGTCCAGGCAGACGGGGACCGCGTCCACGCCGGCGAACTGCTTGAACAGCACCGCCTTGCCCTCCATCACGGGCAGCGCCGCTCGTGGACCGATGTTGCCGAGCCCGAGCACCGCCGAGCCGTCGGTGACCACCGCGACGGTGTGCGCGGTCCAGGTGTAGTCGGCGGCCAGGCCCGGGTCGGCGGCGATCGCCTCGCACACCCGGGCGACCCCCGGGGTGTACGCCAGGGAGAGATCCTCCCGGCTGGTGAGCGGCACCGTCGAGGCGATGGCCATCTTCCCGCCGCGGTGCAGCTGGAAGACGGGGTCAGCGGGGTCCACGGAGGACGAAGGCATTGGTGACTCCAGAACTCTGTCGAGCAGACGGGGCGGCCCGCTCGGTGCGCGAGGTGGGCGGCGAGCGGCGGCGCGCGGTGCGGGGGTCACCCGGGCACTTTCCGAGCATAGTGTCGGAGGCGCCCTCCGGACGTGCGCAGGGTCATAACGGTCGCGCGCCGACCCGGCCGGGCCGGGGCCAGTAACGAACCAGGACCCGGCCCCGCACGTCGGCCACGCCGTACGCGCGGGAGTCGTCGGTGATCAGGTCGTTGTCCCCGCGCAGCCACCAGCCGCCGTCCTGCGGCCGTACCGCGCGCTTGACCACCAGGAGGTCCGGGCGGCTGCGGAAGACCGCCACCACCACGTCTCCGGGGCGTACCGGTCGACCGCCCCGGCGCACCAGCAGCGCGTCGCCGTGGCGCAGGGTCGGCGCCATGGACGGGCCGGTCACCAGGACCGCGGTCAGCGGCCAGCGGAGCCGGTGCGGCTCCGCCGGGTGACTGGGCGGCATGGTTTCACCTCCACCGGGTCGGGGAGCCGGTCCAGGAGTAATGTCGTCTTGGATCATCGCAAACTTCCCATGGAGGATCCCGATGCGACTTCCGCGCATCCTTACGCCCCGCGTCACGGCGAGCGCCCACTGCGACCTGCCGTGCGGCGTCTACGACCCGGCCCAGGCCCGCATCGAGGCCGAGTCGGTGAAAATGATCTGCGAGAAGTACCAGGCGAACACCGACCCGGAGTTCCGTACCCGCGCGGTCATCATCAAGGAGCAGCGCGCCGAGCTGGTCAAGCACCACCTCTGGGTGCTCTGGACGGACTACTTCAAGGCCACCCACT
This sequence comes from Micromonospora avicenniae, assembly GCF_900156065.1. Lineage (GTDB taxonomy): Bacteria > Actinomycetota > Actinomycetes > Mycobacteriales > Micromonosporaceae > Micromonospora > Micromonospora avicenniae. The sequence continues at coordinate 119,838 of NZ_FTNF01000013.1, forward strand.
TCGAGAAGTACCCGCAGCTGCACCAGCTCTTCAACGAGGCCACCAAGCTCGCCGGTTCCGGCGGCGTCAAGGGCAGCCTCGACCCGGCCACCGCCGACCAGCTGCTGCAGAAGATCGACGAGATCGCCAAGATCTTCTGGGAGACCAAGAAGGCGTGACCCTCGGGGCTCAGGCACCGACGATCCGGCCGGTACGTCCCGAGGACGTGCCGGCCGTCGTCGCGATGGTGCACGAACTAGCGGCGTACGAACGCGCTCCCGACCAGTGCCACCTCACCGACGAGCAGCTGACCACCGCGCTGTTCGGTCCGGCGCCCGCGCTCTTCGGTCACGTTGCCGTGGACGCGCGGGACGAGCCGATCGGGTTCGCGCTCTGGTTCCTCAACTTCTCCACCTGGGCCGGCGTGCACGGCATCTACCTGGAGGACCTCTACGTGCGTCCGGCGGCCCGGGGCAGCGGCGCGGGCCGGCTCCTGCTGGCCACCCTCGCATCGATCTGCGTCGAGCGGGGCTACCGCCGGCTCGAATGGTGGATGATCAACTGGAACCCGGCGGCCGGCTTCTACGCGGCGATCGGCGCGGAGAAGATGGACGAGTGGGTTCCCTACCGGCTCAGCGGCGAGGCTCTGCACGGACTGGCCGCCCAGGCGGTGACGGCCCCCACGCGCACGACCGTCTGAGCGGGTAGAGTCCCCGACCGGGGGGATGAGTGGTGACTCAACTGACCGGCCAGGCGGCCACCGGCGACGATGTCGTGCACCTCACCGTGCCCGCTGACGGCGGCTACCTGGGTGTGCTCCGCACCGCCACCGCCGGCCTCGCGGCCCGGCTGCAGTTCGCCCTCGACGAGATCGAGGATCTGCGGATCGCCGTCGACGAGGCCTGCGCGATGCTGTTGGCCGTCGCCACGTCCGACGCCGAGTTGGAGTGTCGGTTCTCGGTGACCGAGGACGCCCTGACCGTCGAGGTGACCGTCCCGACCGTCCGCGGCGCGGCGCTCCCCGCCGAGTCGTCCTTCGCGTGGAAGGTGCTCACCGCGCTGACCACGTCGGCCCGCGCCACCGCCAGTGACGGGCGGGCCACCATCTCGCTGCTCACGCGACGGTCCACCGGCTACTGAGCCGCCGCCGGCCTGGTCAGGAGAAGCCCAGGGCCCGGTTGCTCGCGGGCGCGACAAGCAGCACGCTCACCCCGACGCCGAGCGCCATCAGCGGTACGCCTAGCCAGCCCATCCCGCCCTGGATCATGTACCAGCCGATCGGCAGGAGCATCAACTGGAGCACGATCGCCGGGGCGCGCGCGCCGGCGCGGCGGCGGTGCAGCGCCGCGCCGAGCACCCAGAGGGCGACAGCTCCGGCGACCGCGAACGCCGTCACCAGCAGTGCCGAGGTCAGGCCGACGGTGGTGTCCGCGGTCAGGTCGGCCCACACCAGCCAGAGGGCGATCAGTCCCACGGCGACCGCTTCGCCGCGCAGCAGCCACACGGCCCAGCGGAGCGTGACGGGAATCGGGTCGGAGTCGGTGGTCACGGGCGCCACGATACCCGGGCTACCGGGAGGTACAGTGCCGCCCATGCGGGCCGTCCTGGTGGTCAATCCGAAGGCCACCACCACCAGCGAACGCAGCCGGGACGTCCTGGTCCGGGCACTGCGCAGCGAGGTCCACCTCACCGTGCGCTACACCCGCCGGCGGGGACACGCGACCACGTTGGCTCGGGAGGCCGCCGAGGAGGGCGTCGACGTCGTCGTCACGCTGGGTGGCGACGGCACCGTGAACGAGATGGTCAACGGCCTCATGACGGCCCAGCCGCCGACCGTGCCGGGCGCGGTGTCGTCGGCCGAGCGGCTGCCCGCGCTGGCCACCGTGCCGGGCGGATCGACGAACGTCTTCGCGCGGGCACTGGGCCTGCCCCGGGAGTGGCCGGAGGGGACCAGCATGATCCTCGAAGGGCTGCGCCTCGGCCGCTACCGGACCATCGGTCTGGGCCGGGCCGACGACCGCTACTTCACCTTCTGCGCCGGTTTCGGCCTGGACGCCGCGGTCATCCACCGGGTGGAGCAGGCGCGTCGCCGGGGACGGGTCTCCAGCCCCAGCCTCTACCTGCGCGCGATCCTGAGCCAGTACTTCTTCGCCTCGGACCGCCGGCGTCCGGCCATCCGCCTGGAGCGGCCGGGCGAACTGGTGGAAGCTGGCCTGTCGACGGCGATCATCCAGAACACGGCTCCGTGGACGTACCTGGGCGACCGGGAGATCAACCCTAATCCGAAGGCCTCCTTCGACCTCGACCTCGACGTGCTCGCGCTGCGTCAACTGCGGGTGCCCAGTACTACACGGACGGTTACCCAGTTTTTCTCCTCGCGGCCCGATCCGACCGGGCGGCAGGTGCTGCGCCTGCACGACGTGGCGGAGTTCACGCTGGTCTCCAGCCGTCCGCAGGCCTTCCAGCTCGATGGCGACTACCTGGGTGAACGGGAGAAAGTCAGATTCACATCCGTTCCCGCCGCACTGAGAGTAATCTGCTAGGTCTCGGGTACCACCGAAGGTCGACGCGGCGCTCACGCCAGGACGAGCAGCCGCCACGCCGACGGAAGGGTGCCGGAAATGTCAGCGTTGACACAAGATCCGTACTATATTGATCCTCGACTGTGGCACTCCGGGTAACCAGAGGGCTTAAGAATACGGACAAATGGGTTGTGGGCTTGCTCACCGCGCGGAGTTTTTCCGAGCGTCACCCTTGACATTGCGTGAGTTCGTGAAAGTATTCACAAGCGAACTTGAGTTACCGGGACATCGCCTGGACACGCTCACCACGCTGAGCCGTTCCAGCAGGTCCGCGGGGCCAGCAGCCTGCTCACGCAGTGCCGAATAGTCGAACGCGAACCGTTACGACCGGCAGTGCGGACGCATATAGGAAAAGCACCAAAAGCGTTATCTGCCACCCATCCAGAATGAGGAGTGTTGCCGCCATGGACTGGCGTCACCATGCTGTCTGCCGCGACGAGGACCCGGAGCTGTTCTTCCCGATCGGGACGTCTGGCCCGGCTCTCCTGCAGGTCGAGCAGGCCAAGGCCGTCTGCCGGCGCTGCTCCGTGACCGACCAGTGCCTGCAGTGGGCGCTCGAGTCCGGTCAGGACGCCGGCGTCTGGGGCGGGATGAGCGAGGAGGAGCGGCGCGCCCTCAAGCGTCGCGGTGGCCTCCGGGTGCTGCGCGCCCACTCCGCCTGACCAACGACACAGTAGAACGCCCCGCGGGTCACCCCGCGGGGCGTTCTGCCGTCCGGGCCCGCGCGCCCGGGCGTCGTCACGCAACGGCGTCGTCCGGCCCGCCGCTCCTGTCGGAGAGTGACGGCGAGCGCCATCACGCAGCGTCAACTCGCGGCCCCGGGGCGGCGGGCACGGCCGGACCGCCGTTCAGGCGCCGGGTCGACCCGGCGCACGCGGCGTCGACCCGACGCAACACCAGACCCGCCAGCTCCGGCGCGTCGGTGAGCGGGGCCGAGATCGTCGCCGCTCCCGCATCACGCGCGGCCGCCGTGACCGCGTCGTGGAAGAGCCCCGGTGCCAGGAAGTACGCCGACACCGCGACCCGGCGAGCCCCCGCCGCGCGCAGCCGGGCCACCGCCGCACCGACCGACGGCGGGGCCGCCGAGGCGTACGCCACCCGGACCGGCACACCCAGTTCACGGCCGAGCGCAGCCGCGACGCGACCCACCGAGCCACGGGCCCGCGCGTCACGGGTGCCCGCCGCCGCCAGCACCAGCGCGTCGAGCCGCCCCGGATCCGCCTCGGCCAGCCGGCGCAGCAGAGCGGCCAGGAGCGCCCCGTCCACCTCCGCACCGGTCGGCCCCAGCACGTCGGTCACCCGTACCGCGAGTTCCGGCTCGGCGGCCCGGGCGGCGGCCACCGCCGCCGGAATGTCGACCCGACGGTGGTACGCGGCGGTGAGCAGCAGCGGTACCAGCACCGCCCGGTGCCGCCCGGCACCGGCCAGCGCCCGCAGCACCTCGGTCGGGCCCGGCTCCGTGTGGTCCAGCCAGCTCGCCGAGACCGGAACACCGGGCCGGGCGGCACGCACCGCCCGGACCAGTGCCCGGGTCGCCGCGCCGGCTCGCGGATCACGGCTGCCGTGCGCGACCAGGACCACGGGGTCGGGTCGCGTCGCCACCGCCCGGGCCGGCCGGGTCAGGTGTGCAGCCCGCATTCGGTCTTCTCGAACATCGCCCACCGGCCGGCGCGCGGGTCCTCCCCCGCCCTCGTCCGGCGGGTGCACGGCCAGCAGCCGATCGAGCCGTACCCCTGCTTGAACAGTTCGTTGACCGGCACGTTCCAGCGGGCGATGTAGTTGTCCACATCCGCCTGTGTCCAGGTGGCGATCGGGTTCACCTTCACCTTGCCGCGGCGGGCGTCGAACGCGACCACCGGCGTGTTCGCCCGGGTCGGCGACTCGTCCCGGCGCAGCCCTGCGGCCCACGCGTCGTACCCGCTGAGCGCGCGCTCCAACGGCTCGACCTTGCGGAGCTGGCAGCAGTCGTCCGGGGACCTGTTGAACAGCCGCGGACCGTACTGGCCGTCCTGCTGGCCCACAGTCAGCCGGGGCCGGACCGAGCGGACGTTCACCGGCAGCGTCCGGGCCACCTCGTCGCGTACCCGCAGCGTCTCCGGGAAGTGCAGGCCGGTGTCGAGGAAGACCACGTCCACGCCCGGCGCGGCCCGGGACACCAGGTGGGCCAGCACCGCGTCGGCCATCGAGCTGGTGACGCAGAACCGGTCGCCGAAGGTCTCCGCGGCCCAGCGGGCGATCTCCAGCGCCGGGGCGCCCTCCAGCTCCCGACCGGCCGCCTCGGCGAGCGCACGCAACTCCTCCGGGCCGCGCCGGGCGGGGTCCGCCGGCACGGACGCGCCGACACCCACCAGGGCGAGGTCCACCGCCGACACGAGAGCCGTCGCGGCCGGCGCGACCTCGGCGCTCACCGGGTCACCGCCCGGCCGAGCAGGCCGGTGAACCTGACCGTGAAGACCCGGGCGCAGGCGTGGCACTCCCACGCGCCGTGGCTCGCCTCGTTCGGCCGCAGGTCCTCCTCGCCGCAGTACGGGCAGTACAGAGGTGCCGCTCGGTTCTCGCTGCTCATCGCAGTTCCTCCTCGTCGACTCTGATCACCCACTGGGCGAACGCCTCGCCCTCGCGCCGGCCGGCCAGGTAGCGGCGCGCCAGCCGCTCGACGTACGCCGGAAGCTCCTCGGCGGTGGTCTTCAGGCCGCGCAGCTTGCGGCCGAAGCCGGCGGTCTGCCCCGCCGCCATGCCGAGCCCGCCGCCGAGGTGGACCTGGAAGCCCTCCACCTGGCGGCCGTCCGGGCCGAGCACCAGCTGGCCCTTGAGCCCGATGTCGGCCACCTGGGTGCGGGCGCAGGCGTTCGGGCAGCCGTTGAGGTGGATGGAGATGTCCGCGTCGAAGTCGCGCAGCCGCTGCTCGAGGCGGGTCACCAGTTCCTCGCCGCGGGCCTTGGTCTCGACGATGGCGAGCTTGCAGTACTCGATGCCGGTACAGGCCATCGTGCCGCGCCGCCAGGCCGAGGGCCGGGCCTCCAGACCGATCCCGCGCAGGGCGGCGACCAGGGACTCCACCCGATCCGGCGCCACGTCCAGCACCAGCAGCTTCTGGTACGGGGTGAGTCGTACCCGGCCGCTGCCGTGCGACTCGACCACGTCGGCGAGACGGGCGAGCTGCCCGCCGGAGACCCGGCCCACGATCGGGGCGGCGCCCACGTAGCTGAGCCCGTCCCGCTGGCGGTGTACGCCGATGTGGTCGATCGGCTTCTCGGGCAGCTCCGGGGCGGGGCCGTCGAGCAGCGTCCGGCCCAGGTACTCCTTCTCCAACACCTCCCGGAAGCGCGCCGGGCCCCAGTCGGCGACGAGGAACTTCAGCCGGGCCCGGTTGCGCAGCCGACGGTAGCCGTAGTCGCGGAAGATCCCGACCACGCCGGCCCAGACGTCGGGCACCTCGGCCAGCGGCACCCAGACGCCCAGCCGCTGCGCCAGCATCGGGTTGGTGGAGAGGCCGCCACCGACCCAGAGGTCGAAGCCGGGGCCGAGCTCGGGGTGCTCCACGCCGAGGAACGCGACGTCGTTGGCCTCGTACGGGGTGTCCACCAGCCACGAGATCGACGACTTGAACTTGCGCGGCAGGTTGGAGAACTCGGGGTTGCCCACGTACCGGCGGACGATCTCGTCGATCGCCGGGGTCGGGTCGACCACCTCGGCCTCGGCCACCCCGGCGACCGGGCTGCCCAACACGATCCGTGGACAGTCTCCGCACGCCTCGGTGGTCTGCAGGCCGACCGACTCCAGCCGCCGCCAGATCTCCGGCACGTCCTCGATCCGGATCCAGTGGAACTGCACGTTCTGCCGGTCGGTGATGTCGGCGGTGTCCCGGGCGAACTCCTGCGAGATGGTGGCGATCGTCCGCAGCTGAGCCAGGGAGAGCTGGCCGCCGTCGATCCGCACCCGGAGCATGAAGTGCTCGTCCTCGAGCTCGTGCGGTTCCAGCACGGCCGTACGCCCGCCGTCGATGCCGGGCTTGCGCTGGGTGTAGAGACCCCACCAGCGCAACCGCCCGCGCAGGTCGGCGGGGTCGATGGAGGCGAAGCCGCGGTGCGCGTAGATGTTCTCGATCCGCGCGCGGACGTTCAGCGGATCGTCGTCCTTCTTGGTCCGTTCGTTGGCGTTGAGCGGCTCGCGGTGACCGAGCGCCCACTGCCCCTCCCCGCGCGGGCGGCGCGGGGCTCGGGCGGGGCGGGCCGGCGGATCCTCGGGCCGGGTGGAGATGCTGCTGACCGCCATCGCGGCCTCCTCCGTCGTCTGCTGGACTTCGGTGCGAGCGCGTACGCGACGGCGGCCCGTCAGGACGGGTTGAGGACAGCGATGTCAGGAGAGCCGGCGCGGAACGCGCCCGAGATGAATGAGTCGGGCGTCGTCAGTGGGCCGGACAGATCGCGCTGCGCACGCGGCCGTAGTCGACGTGGCGGCGGGCCACGAATCGACGCACGACGGCGGCAGTCATGCCCGTCATGCTGCCATACCTGAGCGGCCCCGGCCACCGAGCGCGTGCCTGATCCCACATGACGGGCCGACCCCGTCGATAGGCTCGACCCGTGGGCGAAAAGTCCGATAAGCGGCATCGGGCGACCCCGGCGGCGAGCGACACGGTGACGCCCGCGGCCCGGCGTGGCCTGCCCGGAACCGCGATCTGGCTGGCGCCGGCGCTGCTGACCCTCGCGGTGACCCTCTCCGGGCTCACCGGCGCACAGCTGTGGCGCGACGAGCTGGCGACGTGGAGCGCCGCCACCCGCTCGGTACGGGACCTGGTGCGGCTGGCGGGCACCATCGATGCGGCGACCGGGCCGTACTACCTGCTCATGCACGGCTGGGTCGCTCTCGCCGGCGACTCGATCGTCGCACTGCGGCTTCCGTCGGTGCTGGCGATGACCGGGGCGGCGGCGCTGACCGCGCTGCTCGGCCGGCGCCTCGCCGGAGCCCGGGCCGGGCTGCTCGCCGGGCTGCTCTTCGCGCTCCTGCCCAGCACGTCCCGGTACGCCCAGGAGGCTCGCCCCTACGCGCTGGCCACCCTGCTCGCCGTACTCGCCTCGCTACTCCTGGTCGACGCGCTGCGCCGGCCGGGCTGGGGACGTTGGACCGGGTACGCGGCCGCCCTCGCCGCGCTCGGGCTGACCCACCTGATCGCGCTCACCCTGCTCGCCGCGCACGCGGTCGCCGTGCTCGTCGCCCACCGTGTCGGGCTCACCGACGGCGGCAGGGGCCACCCGGACCGGCGGCGCTGGTTCTGGCTGCCGGCCGTGCTGCCGGCGGTGCTGCTGGTGGCCCCACTCGCACTGGTCGCCCGCAACCAGCGCGGACGCCAGTTGCAGTGGGTGGACATCGTCCGGCCGGCCGATCTCACCACGTTGCCCGGTGGGGTCGCGCAGAGCAGCGTGGTGGGCGGGCTGCTGGTGGGGCTCGCCGTACTCGGTGCCGCCCGGCTCGGCCGGCGTGCCCTGCTGCCCGGCGCCGCGGTGCTGCTGCCGGTGTCGCTGCTCTTCGTCGCCGGGTTGGCCGTACCGCTCTGGGTGCCCCGCTACCTGGTCTTCGTCGTACCGTTCGCGTGCCTGCTGGCCGGCGCGGCGCTGGCCGCGGTGGCGCTGCCCGGCGGGCTCGCCGTGGTGGTGCTGGCCGGGCTGCTCGGCCTGCCGGACCAGACCGCGCTGCGGCACACGCACGAGTGGCCGCGCAGCGCGCCGATCGACTACCAGGGGGTGGCCGAGGTGATCCAGGCCGATCAGCGCCCCGGCGACGCCATCGTGTACTCGCCCCGGCGTAGCTGGCTCTTCCTCGACTTCGGGATCGAGTACCAGCTCGGTGATCGGCGTCCCCGGGACGCGCTGCTCACCGAGAGCGCGGCGCAGCGCGGCGACCTCTGGGCCGCCGAGTGCGGCCGGCCCGCCGACTGCCTGGCCGGAGTTCCCCGGGTCTGGCTGGTGCTCTCCGGCCGGCACACCGATCCGCTCGCCGCGGTGTCCGGCGCCAAGGGCGCCGCCCTGCGGGACGGCTTCACCGTCACGCAGGTCTGGCAGCGGCCGGGCCTCACGCTCACCCTGCTCACCCGGTGACCGGCGGCCCGGGCAGCGCGGTGACACGGGCGGCCCGCGCAGCGCAGCTGGCCCGGGCAGCGCAGGTGGCGCGGCGGCGCGGCGGCGCGGGTGGAATTGGTGGCCGGGAGCGCGACCGTCAGGCGGAACGGCCGTCCGCGCCACCGCGCGCCAGCGGCACGACCAGCACGGCCTCCGTGCCCCCACCGGAGGCGTCGCGCAGCTCGATGCTGCCCCGCAGCTCGCCGGTGACCAGGGCCCGGACGATCTGCAGCCCGAGGTTGCCCCCGCTGTCGGCGTCGAACCCGGCGGGCAGCCCCCGCCCGTTGTCGGTCACCGTGACGTGCAGCTGCTTGCGGAACCGGTGCGCCGACACCACCACCTCCGGCATCGCCGACAGGTCACCATCGCCGGTCGAGGCGCTCACCAACGCCGGCGCGGTGAGTCCGGCCCCGTCGGTGTCCTCGTCCCCGTCGGCCGAGGGGAAGCCGTGCTCGACGGCGTTGAGGAGCAGCTCGTTGAGGACCATCACCAGGGACGTGGCGATCTCGGCGGGCAACACGCCGAAGCTTCCCGTGCGACGCATGCCGACCGGCACCTCGGTCGCCGCCACCTCGGTCGCCGCGCTGGCGACCCGGTCGACGATCGTGTCGAACTCGACCGCCTCGTCGCTGGACATGGAGAGCGTCTCGTGCACCAACGCGATCGAGGCGACCCGGCGTACCGAGTCCTCCAGGGCGACCCGCGCCTCCGGCATGGCGACCCGGCGGGCCTGCAGGCGCAGCAGCGCGGCGACGGTCTGCAGGTTGTTCTTCACCCGGTGGTGGATCTCCCGGATGGTCGCGTCCTTCGTGATCAGGGCGCGGTCCCGGCGACGTACCTCGGTGATGTCGCGGACGAGGACCAGCGCGCCGATCGGCACGCCGGCGGGCATCAGCGGCAGCGCCCGGGTCAGCACGGTGGCGCCACGGGCGTCGATCTCCCGGCGCGGTGGCGCATCACCCCGCAGCGCGGCCAGCACCGCGTTGGCCGCGTCGGTTCCCTCCAGCGGGTCGTTGGCGAGCCGGCGGTGCAGCGCCGCCAGGTCCTCGCCCACCAGGTGCGAGGCGTAACCCAGCCGCCGGTACGCGGACTGGGCGTTCGGGCTCGCATAGGTGACCTTGCCGTTCGCGTCCAACCGGACCAGGCCATCGCCGACGCGGGGCGCGGAGGTCGTCTCGCCCGGGTGCCGGGGCGGCGGGAAGGTGCCGTCGGCGATCATCTGGGCCAGGTCGTCGGCGGTGGTCAGGTAGTTGAGCTCCAGTTGGCTGGGCGTACGCGCGGTGGAGAGGTTGGTGTCCCGGCCGACCACGGCCACCACCTCACCCGCCTCGCCGTCGGAGGTACGCAGCCGGACCGGAATCGCCTCGTGCCGGGCGGGCACGTCGCCGTACCAGACCGGGTCGCCCTCCCGCCAGATCCGGCCCTGCCGGTAGGCGACCTCCAGGTGCGCCACCTCCGGCCCGCCGACGATCCGGCCCACCTGGTCGTCCTGGTACGCGGTGGGCGCGGTGGTCGGGCGTACCTGGGCGACGCAGAGGAACGTGCCGTCGGCGTCCACCGGCGCCCAGAGCAGCAGGTCGGCGAAGGACATGTCGGAGAGCAGCTGCCAGTCTCCGGCGATCCGGTGCAGGTGGTCGATGTCCGCCGGGCGGAGCTGGGTGTGCTCCTCGGCGAGGTCGCGCAGCGTGGACACGCTCACCAGCGTGCCACGCGCGTCCTCACATCGTCGCGGTGACCTTCTTGAGTCCGCGCGGGGCGTCCGGATCCTCACCCCGGGTGAGGGCCAGCGCCAGGGCGAGCCGCTGCAACGGCAGGATGTCCAGCAGCGGGGCGTACCGCTCGTCGACCTCGGGGACGGCGATCCGGGTGGCCCCCTCGACGTCGGCCGAGCCGACGACGACCACGTCCGCGCGGCGCTCACCGAGCCGGGGCAGCACCTTGCCCATCGAACGACCGCCGGGCCCGGAACCGACCACGGCGAGCACCGGGACGTCCGGGTTGGTCATCGCGAGCGGGCCGTGCAGCAGGTCGGCGCCGGAGAAGGCGAGCGCCGGCAGGTAAGACGTCTCCATCAGCTTGAGCGCGGCCTCCCGCGCGGTCGGGTAGGCGTACCCGCGGCCGGTGGTGACGAGTTGGGCGGCGAACCGGTAGCGCGGTGCCAACTGCGCCGGGGTGGGATCGGCGAGGGTACGGGCGGCCAGCTCCGGCAGCGCCGCGACGGCGGCCCGCTCCTCGGCCGGCAACACCCCGTCGCCGGCCCGGATCCCCTCGACGAGCAGGAGGAGGGCGAGCAGTTCGGCGGTGTACGTCTTGGTGGCCGCCACCGCTCGCTCGTGACCCGCGGCGATGTCCACGCTGAGCTCCGCGACGTCGGCGAGCGGCGAGTCGGGCGCGTTGGTGACCGCGAGGGTGAGCGCACCGGCGGCCCGGGCCTCCCGCAGCACCTCGGTGAGGTCCGGCGAGCCGCCGCTCTGGCTCACCCCGACCACCAGCGCGTCGGAGAGGTCCGGTCGGCCGCCGTAGAGCGTGACGACGCTGGGTGAGGCGAGCCCGGCCGGCAGGCCGAGCCGGATCTCGGTGAGGTACGCCCCGTAGAGCGCCGCGTGGTCCGAGGTGCCCCGTGCGGTGAAGACGACGTGCCGTGGCCGGCTCTCGGCGATCACGGCCGCGACCCGGGCGATCGCCCCGGCGTGCTCGGCGGAGAGCAACCGCTCGTAGCCGGCCGGCTGCTCGTCGATGTCGGCCGCCATGCCGGCCCCTGCACGCGTCACGGAAACTCCTCCCACTGCGCGATTGCCGCGCGTTTCCTGCTCAGTCTTGCATCTTTGATCTGACACGAGCAATTGAACGAGCAGTAGTGCGCAGATGATCACCATGTCGCTCCAACATCACCTAGGCTGTCCCGGCTCTGTTCCGCCACCGGACGACGAGAGGACGACGTGCCCGAGGACGACGCCGCGCTCTCCGCCGCGGAGGAACTCGCCCTGGCCCGGCTGGCGTTGGCGGAGGGCGACCTGCAGCACGCGGCCGGGCACGTGGCCGGCGCGCTCGCGCAGGCGCCGACCCTGCCCGAGGCGCACGAGACACTGGCCCGACTCGCCGCGGTGAGCGGCGGCGGCGTGGACCTCTTCCCCCTCGACCAGCACACCTACGTCGGCGCCGCGGTCGCCCGCGCCCACCTGCTCGCCGCCACCGGGCACCCGGGCGACGGGCTGGACCTGCTCGCCGCGGCGACCGGCTACGCACCGCAGACCGACTGGGCCGGGGTGCCCTGGGTGACCGCGCCCGAACTGATCGCGCGGATCACGCCGGAGCACGTCGCACGGATCCTCATGCAGGTCTGCGCGGCGGTTCCCGACCCGGTGCCGCGCGCCGGGCGGCCGGCACTGGCCGCGTACCTCACGCTGGCCCGCAACGCGGTCACCGCTCATCCCGGGCACGCGTTGCTGCTCGGCGCGGCGTCCGCGCTGGCCCGCCGCCTCGGTGAGGTCGCGCTGGCGATCGACTGGGCCGGGCGAGGCGTACGCGCCGAGCCGACGAAACTCGGTGAGGTCTGGCTCGGGTACGCGTACCGCAGCGCCGGCCGTACCCGGGAGGCGCTGGCGGCGCTCGGCCGGGCGGTCGAGCACGATCCCGACGACCTCGCCGTCTACGCCGACATCGCCGGGACCCTGGCCGACACCGGCCGGCTCGACGAGGCGCTGGACTGGATCGATCGGGCCCTGGACCGGGACCCGACCTTCGACTGCGCGGTGCACACCGCGCATCGGCTGCGCTACCTGCGGGACGGCGACGTCGCGCACCTGGTCGCGCTCGCCGACTTCGCCCGGGACCACCCCGACGACACGCACGAGCACGGCGACCTGGCCGAGTGCTGCCGCAGCCGGCCCTGGCTCGGGCAGTTGACCCCGGCCGGCGGGCCGGTGGCCGACGCGTTGCGCCAAGCGGTCGCGGCGGAGCATCCCGGTATCGGTGCCACCGTACGGTCGCCGACGCCTCCCCCGCCCAGCGCGCTGCGGGCGGGCACGGCGGTGGGAATGCGGGTCGAGGTGACCGGAAACGGCTCGCCGGACGCCCGCGAGCCCCGGCGGGCGGGCACCCGACGGCTCTGGCGCTACGAGGGCACGATCCCGGTGCCCGCGGTGCCGGCCCCCTCGGTGGGGGCCGCCGACCGGCTGCGCCAGCTCGCGCACCCGGCCTGGCCGCACCCGCCGGCCGCGTACGACGCGGCGGTGGGCCTGGCCACCCTGGAGCTGGCGGACCTGGTCGGGCTGCTGGTCCACCCGCCGGAACCGCCGGCCACCGCGATCGGTCGGGTGCTGGCCGGCCAGGACCCGACGATGTGGGTGCGCTGCGTGCAGGTCTGGGCCTGCCTGGGGATGCTGCACCATCGCACCGACGAGCCGTGGGCCGCCTCCACCCGCCGCCAGGTGCTGCTCGACCTGGTGTGGGGCGTAGAGGACTGGATCACCGAGGCGGCCCTGTTCGCGATGGTCACCGCCGCCTGGGTCGATCCGGCCGTACGCCCCGACGTGGCCCGGGTGGTCGCCGAGCGGCTCGCCGACGCGGCGGCCGTGGCTCGGACGCGTCCGGTGCCCATCGCCACGTCACTGGCTCACCTGGCGCTGGCCACCCCGGGGGTGGACGCGGAGACTCGCGAGCTCGCCACCGCCCTGCTCGGCGCCGCCGCTGCGGTCCCCCGCCCCCGCAACCCGCTGACCCGCCTCTGGCAGCGCCTCACGGCCACCCTCCGCCGCCGCTGACCCCACCCCACCAGAGGGTTGATCATGAAGTCGTTGCCGCTCGCCCCGGCGCGGCAACAGCTTCATGATCACCGGGAGGGTGTGGCTCAGGCGACGGAGGCTGGCTCGGTCTCCGCACCGGTGGCCTGCGCCGGCTGCTCGTTGGCCGTCCGCAGCGGGATCTCCTTGATGAACCAGGCGAGCACCGGCACGGCGACGGTGAAGAGCACCGCCCACCAGAACACGTGCGAGATGGCGTCCGCGAGGCCGGCGAGCACCAACTCACGCGCCTGGGCGGGCAGCTCCTTCAACTGCTCGAGGTCCATCCGTCCGCCGCTCTCGCCGCCGCCGCTGAACGCGCCCCCCGCGGCCGAACCGGCGAGTCGGTTGGCGAAGATGGCGCCGAACAGCGAGATGCCGAACGATCCGCCGATCGACCGGAAGAAGGTGGCGGCGCCGCTCGTCGCGCCCAGGTCCTTCTGCGCCACGCTGTTCTGCGCGATGAGCATCGAGGTCTGCATGAGGAAGCCCATGCCGACGCCGAGCACGATCATGAACAGCGAGGACTCGACCTTGCTGGTGCCCACGTCCAGCATGGTCAGCAGGCCCATGCCCGCGGTCATCACGACGCCGCCGATGATCGGGTACGCGCGGTAGCGCCCGGTCCGGGTGATCGCCCGGCCGATGGCGAGCGAGACCACCAGCATGCCGAACATGAGCGGGAGCAGCAGCAGGCCGCTGTTGGTGGCCGAGGCGCCCTGCACCGTCTGCTGGTAGAGCGGCAGGAAGTTCATGGCGCCGAACATCGCGAAGCCGAGCAGGAAACCGATCACCGAGATCAGCGCGAAGTTCCGGTTGGCGAAGAGCCCCAACGGCAGGATCGGCTCGGGCGCCCGCCGTTCGACGAATCCGAAGGCGACCAGCGCCACCAGGGCGAGCGCGGCCAGACCGAGGATCTGCCCGGAGAACCAGGCGTACTCGTTGCCGCCCCAGGTCGTGACCAGCACGATCGCGGTGATGCCGACGGAGAGCAGCGCCGCGCCCAGCCAGTCGATCCGGTGCTCGGTGCGGTACTTGGGCAGGTGCATGGTCGTGATCAGCAACGCGAGCGCGATGCCGCCGAGTGGCAGGTTGACGTAGAAGGCCCAGCGCCACGAGAGGTGGTCGGTGATGAAGCCACCCACCAGCGGGCCGGCCACCATGGCGATGGCCATGATGCCGGCGATCATGCCCTGGTAGCGGCCCCGCTCACGCGGCGGGACGAGGTCACCGATGATCGCCATCACACCGACCATCAGGCCACCCGCGCCGAGGCCCTGCACCGCCCGGAAGGCGATCAATTGGACCATGCCGTCGCCCGGGCCGCCCAGGAAGCCGGAGCCGGACATGCCGCAGAGCGCCGACCCGACGAGGAAGATGGCGACCGAGGTCAGGAAGACGGACTTGCGTCCATAGAGGTCGCCCAGCTTGCCCCAGATGGGCGTGGAGACCGTGGTGCCCAGGACGTACGCGGTGACCACCCAGGTGAAGTGGTCCAAGCCGCCGAACTCGCCGACGATCCGCGGCAACGCGGTGCTGACGATCATGTTGTCGAGCATCGCGAGCATCATCGCGATCATCAGGCCGAAGAGGACGACCCGTACGTTGGGTCGCACGGCAGCCTGGGCTGGTTGAGTCATCGGTAAGCTCCCCCGGAAGGCGGTACGGCCTATTTACTTGCCGGCCGGCTAGTTCCCTTACTAGCCGCACGGTAAGTTAACGACGGACCGGGGTCAAGCGAGTTGGGTGGGTGAAGGTGCGAGAGAGCACGGGCGGCACGCGGGACCGGATCAAGGCCGTGGCCCTGGAACTCTTCACCGAGCAGGGGTACGAGAAGACCTCGCTACGGGAGATCGCCGAGCGGCTGAATGTGACGAAGGCCGCGCTCTACTACCACTTCAAGAGCAAGGACGAGATCGTCAGCAGCTTCGTCGAGGACCGGCTGCAGCAGATCGACGCCATCGTCACCTGGGCCGAGACTCAGCCGACCAACCGGGAGACGCGGCGTGAGCTGATCGCGCGGTACGCCGACGCGATGTTCACCGGCGACCACCCCTCGGTGATGCGCTTCTTCGAGCAGAACCAGACGGTGCTCAAGAGCCTGGTGGCCGGGCAGCAGATGCGCGGCCGGATGATGCAGCTGGCCAGCGCCCTCTGCCACGGTGACGACTCTCCGGCGGCGCAGCTGCGCGCCGCGCTCTCACTCTTCGCCGTGCACAGCAGCTGGTTCGCCGTACGGACGCCACACATCACGGACGCCGAACGCCGGAAGATCGCCCTCGAGGTGGCCGACGAGCTGCTCGACCGGATCGGCCAGCCGGACCGCGCGGACGGCGAGGTCTAGCCGACAAGGGGCCGGCGGGCGCGCGAACCCGGCGACCCGGTGCCCACCCGCACGGTCCGGCTCAAGCTCCACCGGCTCGGGCCTCGCCCGGTCGAGCCTCGACCGGTCACCTCAGGGCCGGTCACCTCAACGCCAGGCAGCTCAACGCCGGACGGCTCAAGGCCGGCGCGTCAGGGCTGGGACAGCTCGAGGCGAAGGGCCAGCAGCTTCACCCCGGGCAACGGCGACCAGTCCTTCTCCGGCGTGCGGGCGAAGCCGAGCCGCTCGTAGAGACGCTGCGCCTTGTCGGCCATCCCGTCGCGGACGCAGATCACCACGGCCGAGCAGCCGAGTTCACCGGCACGGTCGATGCACGCCCGGGCCAACGCGACTCCGGCCCCGAGCCCCTGCGCCGCGGGGTCGACGGCCAGCATCCGGAACTCCGCCTCGCCGGGATCGGCGAGTTCGGCGTACCGGGTGCCGGGCAGCACGAAGGTGACCGAGCCGAGCACCCGGCCGGCCGCGTCCTCGGCGACCAGCACCGTGCCGTTCTCCGCCCGGGTCGGTACGTCCGCCAGCACCACGCCGTAGCCGTTCTCCCCCTTGAGCTGCCCGTCCGCCTCGTAGGCGGCCACCGTCAGCCGGGCGATCGCGGGGAAATCGGCAGGCGTGGCCGGCCGGACGTGCAGCCCGATCAAGCGATCACGGCGATCAGGTCGCCGTCCTGCACCACGTCTCCCTCGTTCACGGCGAGCTGCTGCAGGATCCCGTCGGACTCGGCGACGACGGGGATCTCCATCTTCATCGACTCGAGGATCACCAGGGTGTCCCCCTCCGACACCGAGTCGCCCTGCGTCGCGACGACCTTCCAGACGTTCGCCACCATCTCGGCGCGGATCTCCTCGGCCATCTCCAGGGCCCTCCCTCTCGCGGTTGCCTGACGACGTATCCAATCATGCGGCCGCGCGGGCGTGAGCGCCGAGCGGCCGGGTAGGCACCGCCACGCGGACGGTCACCACGGACTCACCGGGTGGCCGACGCCCCGGCGCGGCGTGGCCGACGTGGGCCGCACTAGCATCAGCGGGTCGGACCCGGTGCCGGGCGGCCGGTGACTGCACCGGCGCCGAGGTCGTCAAGCCGGATCCGACCATCACAAGGAGGCACCATGGCGAAGAAGGCCCGTAAGAAGAAGGCCCGTAAGAAGAGCGGCGCCAACCACGGCAAGCGCCCCAACTCCTGACCTCGCGGCGGGTGACCCCGCCGACGACCAGTCAGCTGACCCGGCCCCGGCCGGGACGCCGGTGGCCCGGGTCGATTCTCGACCCGGGCCACCGTGCGTATCGGTTCTCAGTCGGCCAGTTCGCGTGACTCGCTGCTCTCGAAGACGACCAGCTCGGTGAGCTTGAGGCGGAGCCGCTCGCGCAGCTGCTCCGGCGCGGTCTCGTTGCCGCAGCAACGGGCCACCAGCGCCTTGACCTCCTGCTCGATGCCGTACTCCTGCAGGCAGTGCCCGCATTCGTCGAGATGGTGCCGGATCAGCGTGCGCCGCTCATCGGCGCACTCGAGGTCCAGGTAGAGGTACACCTCCGCGAGGACCTCACGGCAGTCCGTTTCGTGCGGCTCTCCACAGCTCACGTCACACCTCCCGGCCGGCGGGAGCGGTCGAGCCCTTGGTGGCGGCGGTGAAGCCGCGCTCCTTGGCGTACTGCTCCAACAGCTTGCGCAGATTACGCCGACCGCGGTGCAGGCGCGACATCACCGTGCCGATCGGCGTACCCATGATGTCGGCGACCTCCTTGTAGGAGAAGCCCTCGACATCGGTCAGGTAGACGGCCAGGCGGAACTCCTCCGGCAACTGCTGGAGGGCCTCCTTGACGTCGCTGTCCGGCAGCCGGTCCAGCGCCTCCGTCTCCGCCGAACGCAACCCACTGGAGGTGTGCGACTCGGCCTCGGCAAGCTGCCAGTCGGTGATCTCATCGGTCGGCGCCTGCACCGGCTGGCGCTGCCGCCGCCGGTAGGAGTTGATGTAGGTGTTCGTCAGGATCCGGTAGAGCCAAGCCTTGAGGTTTGTGCCCTGCTCGAACTGGTGGAAGGCGGCGTACGCCTTCAGGTAGGTCTCCTGGACCAGATCCTCGGCATCCGCCGGGTTACGCGTCATCCGCAACCCAGCAGCGTAGAGCTGATCGACGAATGGCATCGCGTCCCGCTCGAAGCGGGCCCTGCGCTCGTCCGTCTTCTCGGTGGTCAACCGCACATCCCCTCGCGTCGGATGCTTTCCCGCCGAGGATACGCGTACGGACCTGCCCGCAGATTCACTTCGGGCCGGTGTGCTCGTGCTCACCACTGCCGTTGCGCCCGATGTGACGGGCCACTCGGGTCCGGCGAGCAACTGCCGTAGCTGCCGCACGTCCCGGTCGTCCCGCTCCCGGCTCCGTGTCTCGATCGGCACCCGGTCCCCCCTCCGCGAAGAAAAGTCGTCCCGGGGGTAGTAACGCGGGTGTGCGGTGGGGCATTCCGAGAGTCTCGGCTGATCGACTCGGGTCCAGCGGAATCCGGCTGTCCCGGCGGGTCGGCACCGCGACCCGTTGAGGTCGAGCCGGTGATCGTTCGCCGCCCGCCCCCCTTTCCTGGTCCCGGCGTCGGCGCGACCGGCGCTGGGACCAGGAAGGGCCTGGGAGGATGGTTCCGCCGCCCGAACCGGGCGTCGGCACCATCCGATGCAACGACCCTCCTCCACCGCCGGAAACGGCTCCTTCCGGACACCGCACCGTCTTCGCGCCCCGCCCCGGGTGGCCGGACAGCCGGTCCGACCCCACTGATCCGCGGTGCCGGCAGGCGGCCGACATCCCGTCGTGGCCGCGGGCTCTCCCGGGCGACGCCGCCCCGGCGGCGCCCCGTCAGTTGTTCGCCCAACCCTGCCCGCGCAGCCAGTCCCGCACCACGGCGGCCACGCCGGACGGGTCCTTCCGCAGGTCGTGCACCTCGCCGGAGCGCGTCACCACGGTCACCCCCGGGCTCGCCTCGGGCACGCCGAACGGGTCCCGGTCGCCGTTGACCACCAAGGTTGGCAGGCCGGTCAGCAGCTCCGCCGCCCGGGACCGCTCCGGCCGACCCGGTGGGTGCAGTGGAAAGGCCAGGGCCACGATCCCGGCCGCGCCGACCGTACCGGCCGTCCGGCAGGCCACCCGGGCACCACTGGACCGCCCGCCGACGAGCACGGGCACGCCCTGGTGCCGCTCCCGCAGTACGGCGAGCACCGCCGTCCAGGCCTCGTCGAGGTGCCCGGCGGGCGCGGGCGCGCGCCGACCGGCCACCCGGTACGGCTGGGTCACCCGGACCACCGTCACGCCGGCGGCCACCGCCTCGTCCCGTACCGCGAGCAGGTCCGGGGCGTCGACGTCGCCACCCGCGCCGTGCCCGAGTACGAGCAGGGACGCGACGGGCCCTGCGGGCAGGTCGGTGTCGACCCGGGCCGGCCCGCGGGGGGTGGTGATCTCGTCGTGCTGTGTCACTGGCCCATTCTCGTCCCCGGCGACCGGTGTGACGCCCGGACCCGACCGGACGGAGCCGACGATTCGGTTCGACTTCACCGGGGGCCCGGAGGTCTGCGCGCGGTCACCTCGACGGCGGGGTGCCCGATCCGATCACGGCGAGAGGCCTACCCGGCGGCTCAGCTGAGCGGGACGAGGGTGAGCAGGCGGTCGCGGACCGGCGGCCCGGCCTCCTCGGCGGCATCCGGATCCGGTTGGACCTCGCCACGCCAGGCGACCAGCATGGCTCGGCGTTCCCGGGGCGTCGTCCCGCCCCACACGCCGTGGCAGTCGCCCACCTCGAGCGCCCAGGCGAGGCACGAACCCTGTACCTCGCAGCTGCGGCAGAGCGCGACCGCCGCGTCGGCGGGCTCGTTCGGCGCGGGAAAGAACGTCTCCGGATCGACAGTCTGGCAGGCACCTCTGGTCCGCCACGCCTCGTCCTCACGTCGTTCGCGCAGCGCGCGGAGCAGACGCGGATCTCGTCGTGCGGCAGCAACCTCGTGCGGGCGGGGCATACGCGCCCGGGTCATCCACCCACCTCCCCCGTGGGACCGGCAAGATCGATGGGTGTCGTCCGCCCCCTGCGGATCGACACTCACCACCGGCGCTGTGTTCTACCGCACTTGTGGAGGGGGTCACAAGGGGCTATCGGGAAGATGGCTGAACGGCCGGGAGACGTTTCGCCCGGAATACCGGCAAATCGGTACGCGACAATGCGCGAGCCGCTATCAGAACAGGGTCGGCTCCGCCACGTCGACGCCGCGGGCGAGCGGCACCCGCGCGGTCAACTGCGGGCCGTCGTTGCGTACGTCGCCCACCGCGGGGCCGACCGGACGGATCTCCAGCCCGGCGAGCCACTCGGGCTGCGGTGGGGCGAGCAGCTCGGTCGGATCCTCCGCGGAGGCCAGCCACGACGCCCAGCGCTCCCGCGGCAGCAGCAGCGGCATCCGGTCGTGCACCTCGGCCAGCTCGCCGAGCGCGGCGGTGGTGAGCATGCTGAACGTGAGCCGCTCCCCGTCACCGGCACCCCAGGTCGACCAGATGCCGGCGAAGGCCAGCACCGAGCCGTCCGCCGGAGTCATGTAGTAGGCCTGCCGGCCCTCGGGCGAGCGCACCCACTCGTACCACCCGTCGGCCGGCACCAGGCAGCGGCGCCGGGCGAAGGCGCCGGCGTACGCCCGGCTGGTCGCCACCGTCTCCGCACGGGCGTTGATCATCCGTGCGGCCCCGGCGGCGTCGCGGGACCAGTGCGGCAGAAAGCCCCAGCGGCCCACGCAGAGGGCGCGATGCCCCTCCGGGCTCAACCGCACCAGCGGGACCGGGTCGGTGGGCGCCACGTTGTAATCCGGGCCCACCTCGCCGGCGGTGTCGTCGGACGACTCGAAGATGGCGCTCAGCTCGCCGGAGCTCCGAGTCGTCGCGTACCTGCCGCACATGTCGCACACGCTAACCCGCCGGACACCCCTCCGGCTGTCCCGACTGCCGGGCGGCCCGCGTCACCGGCCGGCGGACACGGCAGAATGTAACCGTGGGGAATCTGACCGCGACCCGGCCGCCGCAGCCGTGGACCGCACCGACCGCCTCCGACCCGGTCGCGGCCATGCTGCGCCTGCCCGGATCCAAGTCGATGACCGCCCGCGCGCTGGTGCTCAGCGCGCTGGCCGGCGGTCCGTCGACGCTGGCCGGGCCGCTGCGGGCGCGGGACACCGAACTGATGGCCGCCGGCCTGCGCGGCATGGGCGCGCACGTGTCGATCAGCGACGACGAGCGCTGGCTCGTCCGACCGCACCGGCTCGTCGGCCCCGCGCACGTCGACGTCGGCCTGGCCGGCACGGTGATGCGCTTCGCGCCGCCGGTCGCCGGGCTGGCCGACGGGCGGATCACCTTCGACGGCGACCCGCACGCCCGGACCCGCCCGCTCGGCCCGCTGATCGGGGCGCTGCGCTCGCTCGGCGTCCGGATCGACGTCGAAGGCCCCGGGAGCCTCCCGCTCACCGTGCTCGGCGCAGGTCGGGTCGCCGGCGGCGAGGTCGTCATCGACGCCTCCGCCTCCAGCCAGCTGGTCTCCGGCCTGCTGCTGGCCGCGCCCCGATTCGACCGCGGGGTGGTGGTCCGGCACGTCGGCCCGCCGGTGCCCTCCGCGCCGCACCTCCGGATGACCGTGCAGATGCTGCGCGCCGCCGGCGCCGCGGTCGACGACACCGTCGCCGACGTCTGGGTGGTCGAGCCGGGGCCGATCGCCGGTCGTGGCTGGCAGATCGAGCCCGACCTGTCCGGTGCAGTGCCGTTCTTCGCCGCCGCACTGGTCACCGGCGGTGAGGTCACCCTCCAGGGGTGGCCGCACAGCAGCGCCCAACCGGTCGAGCGGCTACGGGAGCTGCTGCAGCGGATGGGCGGCGAGGTGACCCTCACCACCGACGGGCTGACCGTACGCGGCACCGGCTCGGTGCACGGTCTGGAGGCGGATCTCTCCGACGTCAGCGAGCTGACCCCGGCGCTGACCGCGCTGGCCATGCTGGCCGACTCGCCGTCCCGGTTCACCGGGGTGGCGCACATCCGCGGTCACGAGACCGACCGGATCGCCGCGCTGGCGCGGGAGTTCACCGCGCTCGGCGCCGACCTCACCGAGTCCCACGACGGGCTGCAGATCCGGCCCCGCCCGCTGCGCGGCGGCACGTTCCGCACCTACGCCGACCACCGGATGGCGCACGCCGCCGCGGTGGCCGGGCTCGCCGTGCCCGGCATCGAAGTCGACGACGTCGCCTGTACCTCGAAGACCATGCCCGAATTCCCGGCACTATGGTCAGCGATGGTGACGGGCAAGAGCTGACGCGACGGAGGGGCGGTCCTGGCGACCAGACGGCGGGAGTACGACGAGGACGACGTACGGGTCCGACCCGGCAGGTCCTCGCGCCCGCGTACCCGCACCCGTCCCCGGCACGCCGACGCGGTGGAGGGCTTCGTCGTCGCCGTGGACCGGGGGCGCTACACCTGCGTGCTCGACGGCACCGAGCGGGTTGCGGCCATGGTCACCGCGATGCGCGCCCGCGAGCTGGGCCGCAAGTCGGTAGTGGTCGGCGACCGGGTGGCCCTGGTCGGCGACACCTCCGGCGCGCCGGGCGCACTTGCCCGGATCGTCCGGATCGCCGAGCGGTCGTCCGTGCTGCGGCGCACCGCCGACGACGACGAGACCACCGCCGAGGGACGGCTGGAACGGGTGGTGGTGGCCAACGCCGACCAGTTGGTGATCGTCAGCGCGCTGGCCGACCCACCGCCACGCACCGGGTTCATCGACCGCTGCCTGGTGGCCGCGTACGACGCGGACATCGAGCCACTGCTCTGCCTCACCAAGGCCGACCTGGCCGGGCCGGAGGCGGTGCTCGGCTACTACGCCGAGCTGGAGCTGCCGTACGTGCTGATCCGGCCCGATTCGGAGCTGGACGCACTGCGCGCGCTGCTCGCCGGGCGGGTGTCGGTCATGGTCGGGCACTCCGGGGTGGGCAAGTCGACGCTGGTCAACCGGCTGGTCCCGGAGGCGGCCCGGGCGGTCGGCACGGTCAGCGCGATCGGCCGCGGCCGGCACACCTCGACCAGCGCCGTGGCGCTGCGGCTGCCGCGGGCGCCCGGCGGGGACGGCGACGGCTGGATCATCGACACGCCGGGGGTACGCAGCTTCGGGCTGGCGCACGTCTCCGCCGACAGCCTGCTGCACGGCTTCCCCGACCTGGTCGAGGGGACGGTCGACTGCCCGGCCAACTGCCCGCACACGGCTGAAGCGCCGGAGTGCGGGCTGGACGCGTGGGTGGCCGCCGGCAAGGCCGATCCGCGCCGGCTCGCGTCGTACCGCCGGCTCCTCGCCTCCCGGGCCGGCGACGGCGACGCGCGCGGTGAACCGGAGCCCCGCGGCGAGCCGCCCACCCTCGGATGATCCGCACCTGGTCCGCTAGGTTGCCGGCATGACCGGGTACGCCGACGATCTCGTCCTCGCCCACCGCCTCGCCGACGCGGCGGACGCCATCTCGACCGCCCGGTTCCGGGCGCTCGACCTGCGAGTCGAGTCGAAGCCGGACCTGACGCCGGTCTCCGACGCGGACACCGCCGTCGAACGGGAGATCCGCGCCCTGCTGGCCGAGCACCGCCCGGCCGACGGGTTGCTCGGCGAGGAGTACGGCGACACCCCGCCCGCCGGGCCGGGTGAGCGGCGCTGGGTGATCGACCCGATCGACGGCACCAAGAACTTCGTCCGGGGCGTGCCGATCTGGGGCACCCTGATCGGCCTGCTCGAGCGGGACCGGCCGGTGCTCGGGCTGGTCTCCGCCCCGGCCTTGGGACGCCGCTGGTGGGCTGCGGCCGGCGCGGGCGCCTGGGCCGGACCGGACCGGGACAGCGGCGAGCCGATCCGCGTCTCCGCGGTGCGGAAACTGGCCGACGCCAGCTTCTGCTACTCCTCGTTGACGGGGTGGGAGGCCGCCGGACGGCTGGACGCGATGCTCGACCTCATGCGTGACTGCTGGCGCAGCCGTGCGTACGGCGACTTCTACGGCTACGTGCTGCTGGCCGAGGGGGCGCTGGACGTGATGGTGGAGCCGGAACTGTCGCTCTGGGACGTCGCGGCGCTGGTGCCGATCGTGCTCGAGGCGGGCGGCGCCATCACCGACCTGGCGGGCGCGCCGGCCCCCGCGGGTGGTCCCGGCACCGAGCACAGCGTGGTGGCGAGCAACGGCGACCTGCACCCCGACATCCTCGCCCGGCTCGGTCGACCAGCCGAGCGCTGACCCTCGTCAGCCTCTATCCTCGCCAGGTGGTCTCCTCCGGCTGGTGCTTCCTCGCCGCCATGATCGTCGCGTACGGCGTAGCCAACCTGCTCCAGTCGGTGGCCGCGGCACGTACGACCGTGCACCACACCTTCGATCCCGGGCTGCTGTTGCGACTGGCCGGGCACCGCACCTACCTGGTCGGCGTGACCTGTCAGCTCGGCGGGTTCCTGCTGGCCTTCCTGGCCCGCCGCGACCTGCCGCTCTTCCTGGTGCAGTCGAGCGTGGCCGCCGGGCTCGGCGTGACCGCCCTCCTCGGCGTGGTGGTGCTGAAATGGCGACTACCGGTCGCCGAGGTGGTGCTGCTGGCGCTGCTCTTCGCCGGGATCAGCGCACTGGTGCTGGCGGCGCGCCCGGCGCCGTCGCGGCAGCTCGGCCCCGGGGCCCTGCTCGGCCTGCTGCTGGTGCTCGGGCTCATCGCCGTCCTCGGCTTCTTCGCGGTCCGGCTGCACGGGTCGCCCGGCTCGGTGGCCCTCGGGTCGCTGGCCGGGCTGGCGTTCTCCGCCGCCGCGGTGGCCGCCCGGCCGCTCGCCTCCACACCGTCGGCCGAGGCGTTCGCCCGCAACCCGCTGCTCTACCTCTTGGTCGCGCACTCGATCGTCGGGCAACTGCTGCTCGGCCTGGCGATGCAGCGCGGCTCCACGACGGCGGCGGTGGCGGCGATGGACGCGGCCGGCGCGGTACCCGCGGCGGTGGTCGGGTTGTTGCTGCTCAACGACAAGATCTGGCCGGGCCGGGAGTGGCTGGCCGGCGCCGGTTTCCTGATCACCCTCGCGGCGGTGATCGGCCTGACCCGGTACGCCGAGCCGCAGCACCACCCCGCGTCGGGCCGGGCCGACGAGCCCGCCATGGTCGGCGTCGCGGGTCCCCGCTGAGGCCACCGGCCGCGGAGCCCACCCCGACCGGCCGCAGCCGCCGCGGGGCTGCTCAGGCCTCGACCGGCTTGCGCCGGCTCATCACCCGCTCGTAGAGGCGCTCCAGCGCGGCGGCGGTCCGCTCCCAGGTGTAGCTGCACCGCACCCGGTCCACTGCCGCGTGACCGTACGCGAACCGGCCCGCATTGTCCGCGAGCAGCCGCCGGAGCGTCACCCCGAGCGTGCGTACGTCGCCCGGTGGCACGAGCCGCCCGGTCACCTCGTCGACCACCGCGTCGGCGATCCCGCCCATCGCGTAGCCGACCACGGGCACACCGCAGGCCATCGCCTCCAGCGAGACCCGCCCGGCCGAGGAGTAGTGCGGGGTGCAGGCCACCACGTCCGCCGACCGGTACCAGGTGGCCATCTGGTCGTGCGGCACCGCCCCCACCAGGCGTACCTGCTCGCCCACTCCCGTGCGCTCCGCGAGTTCGCGCAGCCGGCGCGCCTCGGCGTGGTTGTCCAACTGTTCGAGCGGCGGCCCGCCGGCGATCACCAGCTCGGCGTCCCCGACCAGCCGCATGGCCTGGATCAGGTCGTCCTGGCCGTGTCCGGGGGCGAGCCCGCCGACGGAGAGGATCCGAGACCGCTGGTCGCGGGGGGCCGCCTCGCCGTCGGGATGGAACTGTTCGACGTCCACCCCGGTCGGCACCATCGCGACCGCGGTGCGTTGCAGTCCCATCCGGGTCAGCTCGTCGACCTCGTCGTTGCACTGGGCGACCGCCACGTCCACCGCCCGGGTCAGCGCCCGCTCCAGGGGGATCCGTTCCCCCGGGCCGTCGTACGCCCGGCCGAGGTGGCGCAGCTGCTCGATGCCGAGCGAGTGGAAGGTCTGCACGACCGGAATGTCCGTCTCGCGCACCGCGTGCGCCGCGGCCAGCCCACCGACCCAGTAGTGACCGTGCACCACCTCCGGCGATCGTTCGCCGGTCCAACGGTCGGCCAGCCAGCCGCCGAACTCCGCCACGTGGCGGATCAGTTCGGCCGTGGGCAGCGGTTCGGCCGGACCGACGGGGACGCGCTCCACCTGGTAGCCGTCGACGTCGAGGGTCGCCGGCAGCGCGGGGTCCTCCCGGCGTTCGTAGACCCGGACCTCATGGCCTCGTTTGGCGAGTTCGGCGGCGACCCGTGCGATGTGTTGATGGGTGCCGACGGTCGGGCCGTCGGTCGTCCTGGACGGGCCGGCGTGCGCGCAGACGAGGCCGACGCGCATGGGTCACCTCCATGCGATGTGTCCAACGGTGGTCCTCCCGGTCAGAGGGTCCCATTAACCACGGCCCCAGAGGCCGAAACCTGGCAGATCAGGAAGAGCCCGGCGAGTCACCCGGACACTTGCGCCACGAGACCACCAAACATCCCGGTCATCGTCCTGTTGATCACTTTCCGTGGTGATCCGGCGGCCTTCGTCGGCATGACCCGCCCCGGGTGGGGGTACCGGCGGGGAATGCCACTCACGCGCAGCCTCGACGCCGCCACCGTCGTGATAACTGGCGCCTCCAGCGGCATCGGCACCGCCACCGCGTACGCGCTGGCTCGCCAGCGGGCCGCCGTGGTGCTGGCGGCACGGAGCGAGGCCGCCCTGGTCCGGGTCGCCGAGCGGTGCCGGGAACTCGGTGGCCGGGCGCTGGTCGTACCGACCGACGTCACCGACGCGGCCTCGGTCGAGCGGTTGGCCGACCGGGCGGCGGCGGAGTTCGGTCGGATCGACGCGTGGATCAACAACGCGGCGGTGAGTGCCGTCGGTCTCTTCGACGAGATCCCGGTGGCCGAGTTCCGGCGGGTGCTGGAGGTCAACCTGCTCGGTGCGGTGCACGGCATCCGGGCCGCGCTGCCGCACCTGGACGCGGCCGGGGGTGGGGTGGTGGTCAACAACGCGTCCGTGCTGGCGGAGGTGGCGATGCCCTACCAGTCGGCGTACAACGCCACCAAGCACGGCCTGCGCGGCCTGGCCGACACGGTCCGCCAGGAGCTGCGGGTCACCGGACGGGCCGCCATCTCGATCTGCACGGTCCTGCCGGCCAGCATCGACACCCCGTTCTTCCGGCACGTCGCCAACCACAGCGGGCGGGAGGTGACACCGCCGCCGCCGGTCTATCCACCGGAGATGGTGGCGACGACGATCGTGCGTCTGCTGCGCCGGCCGCGCCGCGAGGTGTACGCCGGCGGCGCGGCACGGCTGATCGGCCTCCAGTGGCGGCTGGCGCCGGCGCTCGCCGAGCGCACGCTCGGCTGGTACGCGCACAAGACGCAGTTCGGGCCGGGTGTCCGGCCGGAGACCGTGGGGAACGTGTTCCGGGCCGACGCGGACGGCCGACGCGACGGCGGCTGGCACGGCCGGCGCCGGCAACTGATCCGGATGACCGCCGCCTTCGGCCTCGCGGCGGCGGGTACGGCCGTCGGCACGATGGCCGCCCGGACCCGGCGAGCGCGGACGGACCGCTCATGACGCGGATCGAGCGGCCGGCGGCCGGGCACGAGACGACGATCGACTCGGCCGGAGCGCCCTGGCGCCTGGCGGCCGACGAGTCCTCGGCGGTGGTCCGGCTCACCGGAGTGCTCGAACCGGCCGGCGTCCCCGCCGTACGCGACGCGCTGCTCATCCGGCTCTGCCAGCGTCCCGGCCCGGTGGTGGCGGACCTAACCGACCTGCGGGTCGCCGATCCGGCCACCCGTTCCGTCTTCGCCGACGTGCAGCGCGAGGTCGCCGACTGGCCCGCGGCGGGGCTGCTGGTCTGCGACCCCGGGGCCGACCGGCTGGATCCGGCCCTGGCCGGGGTGCCGGTCCTGCCCGACCTGGACGCGGCCATGGACGCGCTGGCCCGGTCGCCGATGGCGGCGGTGCTCAGCGCCGACCTCGCCCCGGCGGTCGGCTCGGCCCGGCAGGCTCGGGAACTGGTCACCGACGGCTGCGTGCGGTGGGGCGTGCCGGCACTCGCCGAGGCCGGTGGCATCGCGATCACCGAACTGGTGAACAACGTGGTCGCGCACGCCGGCACGCCGATGACGGTGCGGGTCGCCCCGGACGGCGACGCGCTGCACCTGGCCGTACGCGACCACTCGACGCACCCGCCCGCCTTCGCCGGGCCGGCCTCGCCGACCTCGATCGGCGGCCGAGGTCTACTGCTGGTGGACGCCCTCGCAGAC
Source organism: Micromonospora avicenniae (assembly GCF_900156065.1). Lineage (GTDB taxonomy): Bacteria > Actinomycetota > Actinomycetes > Mycobacteriales > Micromonosporaceae > Micromonospora > Micromonospora avicenniae. Next base: position 148,027 of record NZ_FTNF01000013.1, read on the forward strand.
CGTTGGGGGAGCACTCCCCTCCCCGACGGCAAGCTGGTCTGGTGCGTCCTCGCACCCTCGGCCTGAGCCCGTCGCGCGGCGGTTCCCGGTGGGCGCTATAGCCGGTTACGCGGCCTTTGAGGGGCAGCCCAACTGCATGATCGACGGATCGAGTGGGTAGAGATCCGTCATGCGCGACGACGAGTACCCGACCCCCGTGTCCGACCCGGAGGCGAACGGCCTGCCGGGGACCGCCGACGACGACTCGACCGCGAACGACGACGTGCTGACCGGTCGCGAGGCGGACGGCCCGGACCCGGCCCAGTTGCCCGCCGACCGGACCCCCGTCGCCGTGGACCACTACGGGACCACCGCCGACGAGCAGCTCGACGGCGAGTCGCTGGACTACAAGCTCCAGCGTGAGCAGTACGAACGCCCCACCGACGACCCGCTGGCCGGTCCGGTGGACCCGGACATCGCGGCCGAGGCGGACAGCGAGGAGGCCGCGGCACAGGCCCAGCTCGACGCCGACGTGATGGATCCGGGCCCGAGCTCGGACCCGAAGTCGCCGGTCTCGCTCTACGACCACGGCCAGCTCGGCACCGTCGCCGACGCGCAGGTGGGCCGGATCGTCGAACCGGACGAGGGGTCGCACGCCGACCAGGAGACCGACAACGTGGCGTACGACGCGGGCTCGGCCGGCGGCGGGGCTACCGCCGAGGAACTGGCCGTGCACGAGACACGACCACCGCACTCGGTCTGACGGACCCGGATCGACACGGCACTCGCAGCCGGTCGCCCGGGCCCACGACGCTCACCGAGGCCACCCGGAGGAACGCGACGGCGGGCCACGGCGGCACCACGAACTTCCCGGCGACGACAGACCCGGCCGCCTACGGAGCCACGGCCGTCACACCGCGCACGGGTGCTGATGCACGTCAGCAAACCCTAACGTACGGTGGAAATGCCGCGAAAACTCCGAGATCCGCTGCCGGGACGGGCCATGACGAACGTCGACCCTCGCGTACCGCGTACCGTTGCGCCCATCGAACCTGCACTTCTCATCGCCGAAGCCTTCGACCGGGGCCGGGTGACCGAGTTGCGTCACTCGGTCACGTCCTGTGCCCACGAGGCGGGCCTGCGCGGCCAGCGGCTCGACGACTTCACTCTCGCGGTCAACGAGCTGATCACGAACGCGGTGCGGCACGGCGGTGGCCACGGCTCGCTCCGGATGTGGCGACGTGACAGAAGGCTGATCTGCGAGGTCGCCGATCAGGGGCTCGGCATCAGCACCCAGCGGCTGGACGACCGGAGCCGCCCCGCGCCGGACACCGCCGGCGGCTGGGGTCTCTGGCTCGCCCGCAAACTCAGCGACAGCATGGAAGTGGTCAGCGGCGAGACCGGCACGGTCGTCCGGATCACCACCGCCGTCCCGGCGCACACCCCGACCAGCCGGCCCGACTGAGCGTACGGCGCAGCTCAACCGAAGAGCGCGCTGACCGACTCGCCGTTGTGGATCCGCCGCATCGCCTCGGCCAGCGCCGGCGCCACCGACAGCACCTTCAGCTTCGGCCCCCGTTTCCCGGCCGGGATCGGCACCGTGTTGGTGCAGACGATCTCCAACACCCCCGGCTGCTCGCTGAGCCGGGCCAGCGCGTCACCCGAGAAGAGCCCGTGCGTGCACGCCAGCCTGATCGACCCGACCTCCAGCTCGCGCAGGTGGTCCATCAGCTCGATCATCGTGCTGCCCTTGGCGATCTCGTCGTCCAGCACGATCACGTCCCGGCCCGCCACGTCACCGATCACCGCGCTGATGGTGACCTTGTCGTCGCTGAAGCGCTGCTTCGCGCCCGCCGCGACCGGCGTGCCGAGCATCCGGGCGAAGGCCGCCGCCTGCTTGGCGTTGCCCAGGTCTGGTGAGACCACCACGGTGTTGGTCAGGTCGTAGCGCTTGAAGTGACCGGCCAGCTCGCGCAACGCGTGCAGGTGGTCGACGGGGACGCTGAAGAAGCCGTGCACCTGCGGCGAGTGCAGCGTCATCGCCAGTACCCGGTGCGCCCCGGCGGAGGTGAGCAGGTCGGCGACGAGCCGACCACCTATCGAGATACGCGGGGCGTCCTTCTTGTCCGACCGGGCGTACGCGTAGTGCGGCAGCACCACGGTGATCCGGCCGGCCGAGGCGCCCCGGGCGGCGTCGATCATCAGCAGCAGCTCGACCAGGTGCTCCTGCACCGGAGGCACCAACGGCTGGATCAGGAAGACGTCCCGCTCCCGGCAGTTCGCCTGCAGCTGCACCTCGAGGCAGTCGTTCGCGAACCGGGACACCCGCGCCGGGCGCAGCGGCACGCTCAGCTGGGCACAGATCTCGGCGGCGAGTTCCGGATGGGCGGATCCGCTGAAGACGGCGATGTCACGCACGTCTGCACATCGTACGGCCGTGCCGGGGACGTGGGGTGCGACGGGCCGTGGCGGGTCGTCGGACCCGTGGCACCGGAGCTGACGGCGGTCGGCGCGACCGCGCCGCTGCGGGTACGGTGCTGCCGTGACCGGAGAGTACGTCGCCGCCATCGATCAGGGCACCACCTCCTCGAGGTGCATCGTCTTCGACCGGGCCGGGGAGATCGTCTCCGTGGCACAGCGCGAGCACCGGCAGATCCTTCCGCGCCCCGGCTGGGTCGAACACGATGCCGAGGAGATCTGGGCGAACGTCGAGCACGTCGTCCGCGAGGCCCTGCGAAAAGCCGGCACGGAACCGACCGATCTAGCCGCCGTCGGCATCACCAACCAGCGGGAGACCACAGTCGTCTGGGACCGGGTCACCGGCCGCCCGGTGGCGAACGCGATCGTCTGGCAGGACACCAGGACCGCCCCGCTGCTGCGCGAGCTCGACCAGGCGTACGGCGAGCAGCGATTCCGGGAGCGCACCGGGCTGCCGCTGGCGACCTACTTCGCCGGGCCGAAGCTGCGCTGGCTGCTGGAGAACGTGGACGGGCTGCGTACCCGCGCCGAGGCCGGCGAGGTGCTCTTCGGCACCATGGACAGTTGGCTGATCTGGAAACTCACCGACCGCCACGTCACCGACGTGACCAACGCGAGCCGCACCATGCTGATGAACCTCTCCACTCTCGACTGGGATCCCGAGCTGCTCGCCGCGATGGGCGTACCGGCGGCGATGCTGCCGGAGATCCGCAGCTCCGCCGAGGTCTACGGAACGGCCACCGGGGTGCTCGCCGGGGTGCCGGTGGCCAGTGCGCTCGGCGACCAGCAGGCCGCACTGTTCGGACAGACCTGCTTCCAGCCGGGCGAGGCCAAGTGCACGTACGGCACCGGCAGCTTCCTGCTGATGAACACCGGTGCGAACGCGGTCGCCTCGGCACACGGTCTGCTCACCACTGTCGCCTACCGGATCGACGGGCAGCCGGCCGCGTACGCCCTGGAGGGGGCGATCGCGGTGACCGGGTCACTGGTCCAGTGGCTGCGGGACAACCTGGGCCTGATCTCCACCGCGGCGGAGGTGGAGGAGTTGGCCGGCACGGTCGAGGACAACGGCGGCTGTTACGTGGTGCCGGCCTTCTCCGGGCTCTTCGCCCCGCACTGGCGCAGCGACGCGCGCGGGGTGATCGCCGGGCTGACCGGCTACGTCACCAAGGGGCACCTGGCCCGGGCGGTGCTGGAGGCCACCGCCTGGCAGACCCGCGAGGTGGTCGACGCGATGAACGCCGACTCGGACGTGGCCCTGCGACGGCTGCGCGTGGACGGCGGCATGACCGCCAACACCCTGCTCATGCAGTTCCTCGCCGACGTGCTCGACGTCCCGGTGGTCCGTTCCCGGATCACCGAGACCACCTGCCTCGGCGCCGCGTACGCGGCTGGACTCGCGGTCGGTTTCTGGCCGGATCCGGCCGCGCTGCGGGCCCACTGGCGCTCCGACGCCGAGTGGGCGCCTCGGATGGATCCGGCGCACCGCGACCGCGAGCTGCGCAACTGGCGCAAGGCCGTGCAGCGCACTCTCGACTGGGTCGACTGACCGGTAGTCTTCGAGCCGGACGCCCCAGGGGCGTTCCGGTCCGTCCCTTCCACGACCGAGCGGGGCCATCGTGCGCGTGCTGACTGTCTCCCCTGATCGACCTGGCGCCTGTCCGACCATCTCGGACGCACTCGAGATCGCGCCGGACGGCGCGGTCGTCTCGATCGAACCCGGCGTCTACCGCGAGGCGCTACGCCTCGATGGCCGGCGGATAACGCTGTCCGCCGCCGGCGAGGCCGGATCGGTGACGGTGGACGGCGAGGCCGCCGGTCAACCGACGATCGGCTTCGCCGGCGGCGAGGTGACCCTCCAGGGGCTCGTCGTCAAGGGCGCCGACCACCCGGCCGTCCAGGCGACACGTGGCCGGCTCCGGATGGAGAAGTGCACGGTCGCCGCGGGCTACGCCGCGGCGGTGTCGGTGGGCGACGGCGCGCGGCTGGACGCCGTCGAGGTGACCGTCACCGGCGGGCAACACGGCATGGTGATCTCCGACGCCGGCGGCACCATCGAACAGTGCGAGATCCGGGACGTCGCCGAGGACGGCCTCATCATCCGGCTCGGGGCCGACCCGACCGTGCGCAACTGCACGGTGGTGAACAGCGGCTACCGCGGCGTGTACGTCTACCAGGCCGCCCGTCCCACCATCGAGCGCTGCGAGGTGTCCGCCACCGGCGACGCGGGCATCGTGGTGGCGCTGCAGAGCGGACCCACCATCGTGGACTGCTGGGTGCACGACACACCCGGCGTCGGCATCGACGTGGGGCGTGGCTGCGGCGGTGTGGTGGAGGGCTGCCGGACCGAGCACACCGCCGAGCCGGGCGTACGGATCGCCGAGGGCGCGACCACCGTGCTCCGCGAGAGCGAGCCGGCCGCGGGGCGGCCGAAGGCCGGCGTCAGCTCGGGCGGTTCGGCCGGGCAGGACGAGCAGAAGGTCGACGAACTTCTCGCCGAGCTCGACTCGATGATCGGCCTGGAGGGGGTGAAGGCGGAGGTCCGCTCGCTGATCGACGAGATCCAGGTCAACGAGTGGCGGCGCAACGCCGGCCTGTCGGTCGGCGCGGTCAGTCACCACCTCATCTTCACGGGCGCTCCGGGTACCGGTAAGACGACGGTGGCCCGCCTCTACGGTCAGCTGCTCAAGGCCCTCGGCGTGCTGCCGAACGGCCTGTTCCGCGAGGTCGCCCGGCGCGACCTGGTCGGCCAGTACATCGGCCACACCGCGGAGAAGACCTCCTCGGTGTTCAACGAGGCGCTGGGCGGGGTGCTCTTCATCGACGAGGCGTACACCCTCTCCCGCGCCGGGAGCACCGGCGGCGACTTCGGCCAGGAAGCGATCGACACGCTGGTCAAGCTGATGGAGGACCACCGGGACCAGGTCGCCGTCATCGTGGCCGGTTACACCGCCGAGATGGCGGCCTTTCTGGACGCCAACTCCGGTCTGGCCTCCCGGTTCGCCAAGACCCTGGAGTTCGAGAACTACAGCCCGGAGCAGCTGGTCGAGATCGTCGGCCGGATCGCCCGCAACGACGACTACGTGCTGCTCGACGGCCTGACCGACGGGCTGCTGGAGTGGTTCAGCCAGATCGACCGGGATCAGAACTTCGGCAATGCGCGTGAGGCCCGCAAGCTGCTGGAGGGGATGCGGAAGGCGCAGTCCGGACGGCTGCGCGCGCTGGGCCGGATGCCGAACCGCGACGACCTGCGCACCCTGGTCCTGGACGACCTGCTCGTCGCCACCCGATGACGGGGATCGGCCCGGTTCGGTGGCGCACGGCCCCCGGGCGAAGCACCGGAGTTCCTATGATGAGCACAGCCCGTGGGCGGACCACACAAGTCAATGCGTCTGGAGGTAGCAGCCGGAGATGACCGGAGCACCGCGACCAGCACGCCCCGACGCACGACCCGACGGCTCCGCCGAAGCCCCGCGACTTCGAGCCCGCCGCCGCCCGGGCCGGGTCGGCGAGGTGCACGTACTGCAACTGTTCGTTCTCGAGGCGGTCGTGCTGGGCGTCCTGGCCAGCGGGCTGATCGGGACGCCGGCACTGATCGGCGTCGGCGTGCTCGGGGTCCTCGTGCTGACCGTGACCTTCCTCCGGTCCCGGGGGCGCTGGTGGCTGGAGCGCCAGGCCATGGCCCGCCAGCACCGACGCCGCCGGGCGGCCGGGCCGCCGGTCGTGTCCGATCCGCGCCTCGGCGTCCTGCACCGCCTCGCCCCCAGCCTGTCGGTGGAGAACGTGGCGATGTCCGACGGGAGCGTCGTCGGTGTGGCCCGCGACGACGCCGGGTGGTTCGCCGTGGCCGCCGTCGTCCCGCCGGAGTCCGGCGCCGGGCCGGCGCCCGGGCTGCCGCTGAACCTGCTGGCCACCGCGCTCACCGAAACCGGCCAGCAGGGCGCGGTGCTCCAGGTGGTCACCAGCACCGTGCCTCCGGACGGTGCGGAGGCCACGCCCGTCACGCCGGCCAGGGAGTCCTACCGCCGGCTGCTGGCCGGTCTGGACACCCCGGTCGTACCGGCGGAACGGACGACCTGGATCGCGGTCCGGCTGGACGCCCGCTCCCTCGCCGAGGCGCTCTCGGACTACGCGGTCGACCTGAGCCTCGCCCCCTCCGTGGTGGCGGCGCTGGCCCGCCGGGTGAGTAAGTCACTGCGCCGGGTCGGAGTCGTCCACCGGCTACTGGACGCCGAGGCGCTGGTCGCGGCCCTCGCCGGTTCCTGCGGGTTCAACCCGGAGACCCGCGTCGGTGCCGAGCAGGTCCGCGAGGAGTGGTCCGCCTGGCAGTACGGCCACCTGGCGCATCGCTGCTTCTGGCTGCGCCAGTGGCCGGCGGTGGACCGGGCCGCCGCGCTGTTCGGCTGGCTGGACACCGTCCCCGCGTCGATGGTGACGGTGTCGCTGACCCTCACCGCGAAGGGCGCGGACGAGGACTTCGACCTGCGCGGGCTGGTCCGGTTGACCGGCCCGGCGCAGGCCCTTCCCCAACTCTCCGGCGCGGTCGCCGACGGGGTGGGCAAGGCGGGCGGGGAACTCTTCCCGCTCGACGGCGAGCACGGCCCGGCGGTGTACGCGTCGGCGCCGACGGGAGGTGGCGCGGGATGAGCCGATCCGGAGACCAGGGACGCGCGAGGGTACCGGCCACCTTCGGCGGATCGCCCGGCAACCCGGCATATCCGGGCGGCGCCGCGGCGGTGGCCCCGCCGTCCACGGCCGCCCACCAAGTGCCCGCGCAGGCTGCGCCCGCCGAGAACGCGGCACTGGTCGCGGCGCCGTCGACCGGTGCCGAGACCGCGTCCACAGCCGCAGCCACGGCCCTTGCGACGGCTCGTGGCGACCGGCTCGCCCGGAGTGTGGCCAGCCCGCTCGCCGCTCCGTACGGAGATCCACGCCGACCGCGCACCCCGCCGACCCATCCGTTCATGGCCGAGCCCGGCACCGCGCGGGGCCCCGCCGGACGGATGCCCCGGCTGCGGATCGGCAGCCACGCCGTCTCGCCGGCCGCCCTGGCCCGGCTCAGCCCGGCCCGGTACGCTGCCGGCCTCGTCCTGGGAGCCGACCGTCGGCGCGTACCGGTCACCCTCCGGATGTTCCACCCCGAGCCCAGCCGGATCACCCTGGTCGGTGGAGTCTGGGCGGCACAGCTCGTCGCCTTCCGCGTTCTGGCCCTGGGCGCACGGGTCACCGTGGTGACCACCGAACCGGCAGTGTGGAACGCCCTCGGCCCGGCCGCACTGGGCCGGGCCGACGACCGGGTGGAGATCCGTACCGCCCCGGGCGAGGTCCGGCCGGCCAACGCCCAGCGACCGATGCTGCTGATCCACGACGTGCCGCCGGCCGCCCTGGGCAACGCGCTGCCGGAGCAGCCGTGGCAGACCCGCCTCACGATCGTGCGGCGGCTCGAGCCGGCCGCCGCGCGGGCACTCAAGGAAAGTGGGCTCTGTCTGCTGCAACGACTGACGGCAGCCGAGTCCGCGCTGGCCCAGCACGCTCTGCGGCTGCCTCGGGACAGCGCCCGGTTCCTTCAGGTGATGGCAGACGACATGATCACCCTGGTCGGTGCCGCCGGCGACCGCCACCTCTGGCTGCACCAGACCGATGTGGAGCATCAGGTGCTGGGGCCGCCCCGCCGCTGACCGCTGGTGGGCCGGGCCGGCGTCGCGCCGGCCCGGCACCAGCCGAGTTCACTGCGTGGGCGGCAGCCAGGGCAGCTGGACCAGCTGAGCGCCGCCCCGGCGGGTGAACAGCCACCCCCGACCGGCGGGAAGACGCTGCGGCTTCATGTTGCCGAACAACGCACCCTCCTCGCGCGGACCGGACATCATGATGGCCGGCGAGGCCAGCTCCCTGATCCGGCCGATGACCGGATCGAACATCGCCCGGCTCGCGCCACCGATCCGGCGGGTCAGGATCAGGTGCAGGCCGATGTCCCGTGCCTGGGGCAGGAACTCCAGCAGCGGGCCGAGCGGGTTGACCGAGGCGCCGGCCACCAGGTCGTAGTCGTCGACCAGCACGTACAGCTCCGGCCCCTTCCACCAGGAGCGGTTGCGCAGCTGCTCCTGGGTCACCTCGCGGCCGGGAAGCCGTTCCTTCATCACCGTGACGACCTGCTTCACCAGGTCGGCGGTGACCTGCTGGGAGGTGCCGTAGCCGATCAGGTGCTCGCTGTCCACCGCGCCCAGCAGGCTGCGCCGGAAGTCCACCAGGATGAGCCGCGCCTTCGCCGGATCGTTGCCCGACACGATGCTGCGGGCCATCGTCCGCAGGAAGGTGCTCTTGCCGCACTCGACGTCACCGAAGAGCAGCAGGTGCGGCTCAGCGGTGAAGTCCAGGTGGACCGGCTGAAGGTTGGTCTCGGCGATGCCGACCGGAATGACGCCGCCTTGCGCGGCGGGCAACGAGTCGTACGGCAGCTCGGCGGGGAGCAGTCGTACCGGCGGGGCACCTGCGGCCGTCCAGTTCTGCTGGATCAGTTTCACCAGGTCGCCGAGGGCGTCCGGCAGGTCGTCGGTCTCCTGCCGGCCATCCACCCTGGGCAGGCCGGCGAGGAAGTGGAGTCCGTCCGGGGTGAGACCGTGGCCGTGCTGCTCGGGCACGTTGACGGCGGCTCGGCGGTTGATGACCGAGTCGGCCGGCTCGCCGAGCCGCAGTTCCACCTTGGTGCCGAACATGTCGCGCACCGCGGGCCGGACGTCCATCCACCGGTTCGTCGTCGCGAGGATGTGGATGCCGTACCCGAGACCCCGGTTGGTCAGCTCGGTGACCATGGGCTCCAGGTCCTCGAAGTCGGCCCGCAGCGTCGACCAGCCGTCCACCACCAGGAAGACGTCCCCGAACGGATCCTGCCGGAACCGCCCCTCGCGGCGGGCCCGGCGGTAGCCCGCCGCACCCTCGATGCCCTCCGTGGCGAACATGGCGTCCCGAGCCTGCATCAGGCCGTGCAGCTCGGCGATGGTCCGGCGGACCTTGTCCACCTCACGTTTGTTGGCCACGCCACCGACGTGCGGCAGCCCGCTCAGCGCGGCGAGCGTGCCGCCACCGAAGTCGAGGCAGTAGAACTGCGCCTCGCGCGGCGTGTGGGTGAGGGCGAGGCTGGTCACCAGCGTGCGCAGCAGGTTGCTCTTGCCGGTCTGCTGCGCACCCACCACCATCACGTTGCCGGCCGCTCCGGACAGGTCGATCCAGAACGGGTCGCGGCTCTGCTCGAGCGGCTTGTCCACGATCCCGGCGACGCCCTGCAGGGCCCCGTGCCGGGCCTCCTCGGCAACCGTGAGGCCCCGCTGCGGGATCGGCGCGATCGGACCGAGAAGCTGGTCGAGGGTGGGCGGCTCGTCCAGCGGGGGGAGCCACACCTGGTGCGCCGCCGGCCCGCGCCCCTCCATCCGCTCCACCAGGACGTCGAGCAGGCTCTCCCCGACGAACTCCTCGTTCGGCGTCTCGACGGCCTCGTCCGGCTCCTCGTCGGCGACCACCGGCACGTAGTCGGTGCTGTAGTCGCGTACCGGGTCGATCTGCCGCCCACCTACCGTCGGAACACCGCTCTGGTGCCGTACCGCGCCGGAGACGTACGCGGCCTTGAACCGGATCAGGCCCTCCGTACCCGCCTTCAGGTAACCGTGCCCGGGTGAGCGGGGCAGCTCGTACGCGTCCGCCACACCGAGCACCGCGCGGCTCTCCATCGAGGAGAAGGTCCGCAGGCCGAGCCGGTACGACAGGTGCGTCTCCAGCCCGCGCAGCCGCCCCTCCTCCAGCCGCTGCGAGGCGAGCAGCAGGTGCATTCCGAGGGACCGGCCGACCCGGCCGATCTGCACGAACATGTCGATGAAGTCGGGGCGGGCGCTGAGCAGCTCGCTGAACTCGTCGACCACGATGAGCAGGCTCGGTAACGGCTCGAGCGGCACGCCCGCGGCCCGGGCCCGCTCGTAGTCCCGCTGCGACGCGTAGTTCCCGGCCCGGCGCAGCAGTTCCTGCCGGCGGGTGATCTCACCCTGGATGGCACCGAGCATCCGGTCCACCAGGAAGAGTTCCTCGGACAGGTTGGTGATTACCGCGCTGGTGTGCGGCAGGCGGTCCATCGCCGCGAACGTGGCACCACCCTTGAAGTCGACAAGTACCAGGTTGAGGATCTCCGGGCTGTGGGTCACCGCGAGCGCGAGCACGAGCGTACGGAGCAGCTCACTCTTGCCGGAACCGGTGGCACCGACCAGCAGGCCGTGCGGGCCCATGCCCTCCTGGGCCGACTCCTTGAGGTCCAGTTCGATCGGGCGTCCGCTCTCGTTGACGCCGATCGGCACCCGGAGCCGGTTGCGCGTGGGCCGGTTCACCCAGGACTCGGTGAGGTCCAGCTCGTACGGGTCGCCGAGGCCGAGCAGCTCGGCCAGGCCAAGGTCGACGTTGACCGCCTGCTGCTCCTGGTAGGACACGGCGGACAAGCGCAGCGGGGCCAGTTCCCGGGACAGCACCTCGATCGCGTCCCGGCCGAGGGCGTCGGCCTGGCCGACCCGGGTGGTGCCGTCGGCCGTGGTGCCGGAGACGCTGCCGTCCTCGGCGACATCCAGCACCACCGACGTCTCGTCGAGCAGCCGGGGCGGACGGCTGGTGAGATCCAGGACCGTGACCCCGGCCAGGCCACCCTCGGTCATCAGATGGTCGGCGCCTCCGACGTGCCCGCCGTCGATAACCACCAGCACGTACGGCAGCGTCGACTGGGTCACGGCGGGGTCGAAGCGGGGCCGGTTGCTCAGCACGTCGACGAGCATCGCCTCCAGTGCGACCACCGTCGGCGCGAACAACCTGATCGGCCCGACGGCGTCGAGCTTGTCCGGGTGTTGCGCGTGCGGGAGCCACTTCGCCCACTCCCACTCGGCCCGCCGGTCCTCGGCGACGCAGAAGGCGACGAGCAGGTCCTCGGGGGCGTGGAAGGACGTCATCTGCGCCAGAATCGCGCGGACCAGGCCCGACACGGCGTCGCCTTCGCCCCGGAGGTAGACGTGCGAGAAGTCGCGCAGCGCGATCGCCACCGGCAGGTCTGGCACCACCGAGTAGGTCGAGACGAAGCGGCGCAGTGCCAGCGCGCAGAGCGGCTCCAGCTCGTCCACCGGTCGGGCCTGCGGCGGCACCAGAGGCGTCGCCACCTCCTGCGGCCCGAGCGCGATCCGCACCACGCCGAAGTCCGCGTCGCCTCGGCGGCGCTCCCACAACCGTCCGCTGCTCGCGGTGGACCAGAGGGCGTCCGGGTCGGGGTGCCGGTAGTGGAGGGCCTCCCGCTGCTGGCGGATGGTGGCCCGCACCTGCGCCCGGAGCTGGGCGAGTCGGCGCATGTACTGGCGCCGGGACTCGATCATCTCCTTCTTGCCCGGGCCGGACTGGTTCACCACCATCACGGCGATCATGCCGAGGATGGAGACGCCGTACATCCCACCGACCACGTAGGTCATCACTCCGCCGCGCTGCATGCCCATCATCAGGCCCATCGCGGCAGCGCCCGCCGCCATGGGCAGGATCATCAGCATGCGGGTCCAGCCACGGCCACCCGCCGGGGGCACCTCCGGCGGGGGATCGAGCAACACCTCGCCGGTCGGCAGCATGGGCGCCGGCCGACGGGGCGGCCGTTTGACGACCACCAACGACGACATCTGCCAGTCCCTCCCACCACATTGGCCGACAGCGGCGCCAATCCTATAGACCGATGGTCCCGCGCACGGACCGCTGCCCGCCGATGGACGGACGCCGGGCTCGATCCGGCCGTGTTACGTTGACCGGCGCGGAGGCCGAGGAGCGACCGCGCGCAGACGCATGCACGGGAGGTGACCAGCGTGACGGCCCCCGGCGGTCTCAGTCTGGCCAGGGTGACTATCGCCGCCCCCAAGCGGCGGATGGACGTGGCGTTACCGAACGCCATGCTCGTTGCGGAATTGTTGCCGCACCTGATCCGGCACGCCGGTGAAGGGCTCGGCGACGTCGGTGAGCAGCAGGGCGGCTGGGTGCTCCGGCGGGCCACCGGCACACTGCTGGAGGCCAACCGGAACCTGTCCGCGCAGGGCGTACGCGACGGCGAGCTGCTGCACCTGAGGCCCGGCCGGGACGAGTGGCCGGAGCTGGCGTACGACGACGTGGTCGAGGTGATCGCGAGCAGTGCGCGGCGAGCCGGTCGGGCCTGGAGCGACAACGCCACTCGACGATGCGCGCTGGCGGTCACCGCGGCGCTGCTCGGCGTCGGCCTGATCGCGTTGCTGGCGGTCGGTTCGCCGTGGCTCGTACCGGCGCTGGTGGCGCTCGGTGTCGCGCTGCTGCTGGCGGTCGCCGGGCCGGTGCTCTCCCGGGCCATGGGCGACGCCACCACCGGCGCGGTGGTGGCCGCTGCGGGCCTGCCCTACGGCTTCTTCGGCGGGGCGCTGCTGGCCACCCCGGACGGCACACCGGTCACCGGCATCGGCGCCCCGGGGCTGCTGCTCGGCTCGGCCACGCTGCTGGTCTTCAGCCTGATCGGGTACGCGGCGGTCGCGGGCGTGCAGCGACTCTTCATGGCCGGGCTCGCGGCCAGCGTGACGGGCCTGCTCGCCGCCCTGCTCAGCTACGGAGGGGTCTCCACGGCCGGCTCGGCCGCCGTCACGTTGACCGCCGTCATCGGTCTGCTGCCGGGCTACCCGCTGATCGCGAGTTGGCTGGGCAAGCTGCCCGTGCCGGAGCTGCCCGACCGGCCGGAGGAGATCCTCAAGGACCGGCCGGTGCCCGAGCGCGCGAAGGTCTTCGTGACCGTCGCCCGGGCCACCGAACTGCTCTCCGGAATGCTGCTGTCCGTCTCGGTCTGCGGCGCGCTGGCCATCGCGTTCCTCCTCAACCACGACCACACACCGGCGGGCGCGCTGCTCGCTCTCTGTGGGTCCGGCGCGATGCTGCTGCGCGCCCGGCTGTTCCCCACCGCCGAGCAGCGGGTGCCGCTGCTGGCGGGCGGCCTGCTCGGGCTGGTGGCCCTCGCGCTGGGCGAGATGTCCGGCGCCGAAGCCAGCGGGGGGCGACTGCTGGTCCTGCTCGGCGTGCTCGCCGCGTCCGCGCTGGTGCTGGCGGCCGGGCTGCGGTTCAGCCGCCGGCGGCCGACGCCGCATCTCGGCCGGGCCGCCGACATCGCGGACGTGGTCGCCATCATGGCGCTCATTCCGCTGGCCTGCGCGGTGATCGGCCTGTTCGGGGCGATCCAGGGAATGTTCGCCTCGATCGGCGGGTGAGGCACGGATGGCGACCCGGCGGGATCAGCTCCAGTCGTACCAGTTCATGACCCAGCGGGTCATCTCCGCCTTCGTGACGCGGGAGACCGATCCGCAACAGTCGCCGCTGCGGCGCGGCATCGGCGCGCTCTTCGGCGGGCTGATGGTGGCCGTGCTCGTCGCCGCCGGCGTCGGCATCTACGGCCTGCTGACCAAGGTGGGCGGCGAGAGCTGGCGCAAGCCCGGCTCGGTGGTGGTCGAGAAGGAGAACGGGGCCACCTACGTCTACCTGGACGGCAGGTTGCACCCGACGCTCAACTACACCTCGGCGCTGCTGGCCGTGGGCCGGCCCGGTGCTCCGGTCGCGCGCGTCTCCAGCGCGACCCTCGCCGGTGTGCCACGGGGCGTCCCGATGGGCATCCCGAACGCGCCCGACTCGCTGCCCGGAGTGAAGGAGCGGGCGGGCTTGCCATGGTCGGTCTGTTCCATGTCGAACCCGGACGGCAGCGGGCAGGCGGCGACCAGGGTGACCCTCGCGCTCTCCGTCACGCCGTCCGCGGCGACCGGGATCGGCGACGGCGGGCTGCTCGTCAAGGATGCCGCGCTCGGCATGGAGTACCTGGTGTGGCGCGGTCGCCGGCACCTTGTGCAGGAACCACGAGTCCTGGTGCCCGCGCTCTTCGGCGCCGTCACCCCCGCCCCGGTCGGCACCTCCTGGCTCAACGCGCTACCGGCCGGCGTGGATCTCGCCGCGCTGCCGATCACGAACCGGGAAAAGCGGTCGGACGCGGTGCCCGGGCGGCGCAACGGCGATCTGCTGGTCGCGCAGACCGGCTCCGGCCCCCAGCACTACCTGGTGCTCGCCGACGGCGTCGCACCGATCACCCCGGTGCAGCAGGTGATCCTGAGTGGACGATTCGGTCACCAGCCGATCGAGGTGCCGGTCTCCGAGGTGACCTCGCTACCGACGAGCGAGCAGTTGCCCCAGGCCGCGTCGAACGGTCAGGCACCGGCGACGCCACCGCATCTCGTCACGGTCGACCGAGGCCAGCAAATCTGTGCCGTGACCCGGGAATCCGGTAGCCCGCCGGAGCTGACGGTGGGCGGCGCGGTGCCCGGCGCGGAACGGGCCACGCCGACCGGCTCCGTCTCACCCGACGGCATCCCGCTCGCGGACCAGATCCTCGCGCCGGCCGGCCGGGTCACCGTGCTGAAGGCGCTGGGCAGCCCCGGCTCGTACAGCATCGTCACCGACCTGGGCATCCGATACCCGGTCCCGTCGGCGGCGGCGCTCGCGCTGCTCGGCTACCCGGCCGAAGCGGCGCTGGACGTGCCGCCCAGCCTGATCCTGCTCATCCCGACCGGGCCGTCGCTCGATCCCCGCGCCGCCACGATGCCCGCCACAGCCGCTGCGGCAGCCGGTGCGGCCGGCACCGGGAGCTGACCCCCGGCTCGACCGGCCGCGTCCGGGACGGCCACGCATCCCTGCCCAGCCGCCACGCATCCCGACCCACCGGCCACGCATCCCGGCCCACCGGACGGGCGCCGACGCCCGGCTGATTACCGCCCCCGTGCGGCCGACAGCGTGGCGGGTGGAGGGACGCGCAGCGGGCGTCCTGTGGAGCTGATGTCGTTGCCGCATCAGTCGAGCGGCGCCGACCACGGCCTGCCCGACGCGATGACGCAAACGACTCAGTTCCACAGCATTCCCGGTGAACCGAGCCGAGGCCACCCGAAGCTCAGCGGGCCGGGCCGGTGGGGACCTCGTCGAAGAGTTGAATGGGCGGGCCCGGCTCGTCGGGCTCCGGGGGCGTCACCGGTCGGGACGCCACCGCCGCTCGCCAACGCCGCCGCCGGGCCCGGGGCAACATGATCGCGACGATGGACACCACCAGAACCACGATCAGCGCGGCCAGCGCGCCGGTGAGAGCGGTACGGCGGCTCGCCGCCTCGTCCGGGTCGGAACGGTCCAGGCCGGCGGTGAACCCGGGCATCGGCGCCGGCCGCTCGTCCGGCAGCAGGTGACCGTTGAGCGCGCCGTACGGGTTCACCACGCCATGCCCGTACTGGTAGGGATCGGCTCCGGACACCGCGGTCGCGGTGAGCAGCTGGATCAGCTCCTCGCGCGTGACCCCGTCCCGCTTGGCCAAGGTGAGCGCCACCGAGGCCGCGACGAAACCGCAGGCCAGCGCGGTGCCATCGGCCGCTTCGGTCAGCCCGCCGCCACGTTGGGTGGTGGTGATGCCCACCCCCGGGGCGACGAGGTCGAGGTAGGGGCCGAACTGCGACCGGCCCCAACGTTGACCCTCCTGGTCGATCGCCCCGACCGCGAGCACCTCCGGGTAGCCCGCCGGGTACGACTGCGGATTACCGTCGTCGCCGTGGTCGCCGCTGGCCGCCACCACGACACTCCCCCGGTCGACCGCCTTGCGTACCGCCGCCCGCAGCGCCGGATGGTCCTTGTCCGAGTCGACGGCGACCGCGATCACCTGAGCGCCCCGGTCGACCGCCCAGGAGATGCCGTTGGCCAGCACCTGCGGATCGGCCGGCGCGTCGTCGGGGCCGGCGTCGTCGCGCACCCGGACCGGCAGGACGCGGGCCGCCGGGGCAAGGCCGGTGAACCGGGCCCCGTCGGCCTGACGGGCGACGATCAGTCCTGCTACCCGGGTGCCTGCCCCGTTGCAGTCGCTGTCCGCGCCACCGAACCCACGGACCGCGTCGTATCCGTCCATCACCCGGCCGCGCAACTGCGGATGTGACGCGTCCACACCGGAACTGAGGACCGCGACGGTCATCCCGGCGCCCTGGCTGAACGGCCACACCTCATCGGGGTTGAGCACCTGCTGCGCCCAGGGCATCGCGGTGACCGGACCGCCCGGCCGCGCGCATTCCGGTGCCGCCTGAGCCGGCGCCGCCGGCCCGACCAGACCGGCGGCCATGGTGACGGCGACGGCCGCCCCGGCCGTCCAGCGTCGTACCGTCCATGCCGCACGACGGTTCGCCATCCCGACCTGTACCTCCGTCATCTCGCGCCGGCCCGCCGGGCGGCCGGCAGAGCCGTACCGATCCGGTCGTCATCGACCCGCACCGACCGGCCCTCGGCGACGGCCGTGGCGGCGGCCTCCCACAGCGTGGCGGGGACCGCGCGCAGCGCGTGCCAGAAGGAGCCGAAGCCTTCCGCGCACCGGTGCAGCAACCGGTCGCCGACCTCCGCGGGGCTGTCACCGTCGCGGGCCCGTGGGTCGTCATCGTCCCAGTACCAGATCGACCCCGAGTCTTCGCCCCGGATCTTCACCAGGAGCAGCCCGCCCTGCACGTGGCCGATGGCCAGCCAGTCCGAGGGGAAGCGGTCCGCCCACCAGGTGTTGGCGTAGTTCAGGTCTTGGAGCCCGTCGGTGCGGGCGAGGCCGAGAAACGGCTGGTCGACCACGAAGCCGAAACGGGGGTGCACGGCGGGCCATCCGGGCCGACCACCGTTGGTCCGGGTGAGGAAGTCCCGGTAACCGGCGGGCAGTGGGCCACCGATGCGTTCCTCGACCAGGGCCACCACCTCCGGCGACAGTCGCTCGGTGACCTCGATCGGCGGCGGATCGACGCTGTCCACCGGCAACCCCCGCCGCCCGTGGTCGGCGTCGCCGGTGCTGATCCCGCCCAGGTGCCGGAAGGCGGCGTGCAGTTCGGCGGGGACCAGCGCCACCCGGCGGGCCCCGGGCAGGTGCGCCCAGGTCCAGCCCACCGGGGTACGGGCGTCGGGGTCCGCCGGGTCGGCCAGCACCAGGTTGGCGGTGACCACGGCCAGCACCCGGGCGACGTCCACCCCGGTGCCGGTCGGCAGCGGCGGCAGCTCGACCACCTCCCGGGCGTACGGGATCCAGTCGGGAAAGCCGTGTGGGTCGACGGCCACGCCCTGGCGGTAGCGGATCCGCAGCATCGGGGAGGCCGGGTGGAACACGCTGAAGGCGTACCGCGCCCCGGGGACACGCACCGCCCCGCTCACCTCGGCCACCCGTCGGCGGTGTCCTCGCCGGAGGCCGCGGCGTCCTCGTCGGCGGCGGGCCAGAGCAGCAGGAACTGCACCTGCTCGGGGGGCAGGGTGATACCCGCCGGCGAATCCGGGTCGACGGCGAGGGCGTGCCCCTGCGGCCAGACCGTGAGCAGCGAGACGAGGGTGGCGCGCAGGCTCGGCGTACCGTCCGGGTAGGCCCGCTGGAAGCGCTCGGGCGTGGTGAACACCTCGATCATCGGCGCCTCCGGCGGCCCGACGGGACGCCACGGGAAGTCGAGGTCGACCACCTGGGCCGGATCGTCCACCGGGCGGGCCGTCGGGAGCACCACCATCGCGTCCAGCAGGGCGTCCAGGTAGCCGGCCACGTCGCCGCTCTCCCCGGCGGCGAGCAGCAACTCGGCGGTGTCCGGCTCCGGGCCGGGCACGGCCCGCGCCATCGCGGCCTCGAACTCCGCCATCAGGTCGCCGTCGTCGCCGTCGGTGACCGCGGCGGTGATCTCCTCACCGGCGGTCGTCTCGGCCACCTCGGCAAGGACCTCCAACCCGGCGGGTACGGTCAGCTCGCCGTCGGCCGCCGCCTGCAACGCCTCCACCGGCAGGTACACGTCCAGCGGAGTGCCCGGGTTGACCGCCAGCTTCCAGTCGGCCACCGGCCACCGCTCACGCAGCTCGTCGTACCCGGTCACGGTGTAGGCGTCGGCCACTCCGGCGACCCGGGGCGCCATCGTCTGCACCGAGGTGAACACGGGCAGGAACGGCTGCCCGAAGAGGTCCATGGTGATGAACCGCTGGCCGCTGGCGTCGGTGTCGCCGCTGTGCTGCGGCAGGTAGAGCTCGGCCCGGGTCAGGATCCGGAAGAACTCCACCCGGTCGTCGGCCTGCGCCGCGCGTAGCAACGCCCGTTCGGTGTCGTTGGCCGGCTGCCAAGACTCGTCCACGACGGGTCTCCTCCCCACGCGCCGTCGAGCTTCCGCGCTGTCGGGTCCGAGCCTAGCGATCCGGTGTCGATGGGCGGGACCCCGCCGACGATGCACGCTAGGCTACGGGCCGGTCGCCGTCGATCGACGTCCCCTGAGGAGGATCCATGCGACGCCTCGCCACGGTCGCTGCGTTGACCGCCCTGCTGGCCGGCTGCTCGCCCGACACGTCGGCCCTGGACGCACAGAAGCCGGTGCAGCAGAAGGTCACCCTCGAGGTGGCGCTGATCGGTCCGATCGAGTTCTTCGACATGGTGGTGCAGTGGGGCCACAACAACGTCGAGACCCAGGAGGAACGCACGCCGGCACCGAACTGGGTCAAGGATCTGACGCTGACCTGGCCCGACGACAAGTACGTCTACGTCACCGCGTCCGCCCAGAAGAAGCCCAGCGTGGACGATCGACTCGCCTTCGTCAACGGGCAGCCGTCGGTCGAGTGCCGGCTGCGCATCAACGGGCAGGTGGTCGAGACGGACACCAGCGCCGCCCCGCAGTGCGACTTCAACCTCTCCGCCACCCCGCCGCCCGGCCCGAGCGCCAGTGCCGGCTGACGTCCGCTCCGGGCATCAGCCCAGACGCCGCAACACGGTGTCGTAAGCCGAACGGACGGCGGTGAGGCGGTTGGCCCGGAACCGGCCCGGTTCCCGCTGGTAGACGGATCGGCCCAACGGGCTCCAGACGGCGGTGAACGGCACCCGGCTGCCCCCTGGCGGCACGAACTTCAGCGCCTCGTCCACCGCCGCGACCGCCGCCACCAGCCGCGTACGGCACCGCCGCCGATCCGCCTCCGGCAACCGCTCCGCACCGGCCGGTACGCCCCGGGCGTGCCCCTCGGCCACCCACAGCCACTCCCCCGCGTCGATCAACGCGGACGGTTCGGCGGCTCCGTAGTGGAAGCCCACCTCGCCGTTCTCCGGCTCGGCCGGCAGCCGGAAGAGGAACTCCCGGGTGGTGCCGCAGCGTTCGCAGGGACCCGCGTACCGGCGTGCCAGGGCGCCGTCGGGCAGCGTGAGGATCGCGGAGGCACGGGGGAAACGGCCGTCCCCACAGCCACACGGGTGCAGGTCCATGTAGAGGTGCGCCTCGTTGGCGGTACGGGCCGCGAGCGCGGTCACGACGGGCTCCAAGGCATGTCGTTCAGGTAGAAGTCGCGGATCACTTCGAGCCGTCGCCGCCGGAAGCGGCCCGGGTCACGCTGGTAGACCGTGCGCCCCCGGGTCGACCAGAATGCCGACTCGGGGATCACGTCGCCCCCGGCCGGGACGAACTTGCGGACCTCCTCCATGGCCGCCACCGCGGTCCAGCGCAGGTCCGCCGCCTCGGCGTCGTCGCCCTGCCGTTCGGCCACCTCCGAGGCCTCCCCGCACCAGTCGGCGACCAGCAGCCACTCGCCCGGGTCGAGCAGCGCCGAGGGCTGCGGCCCGCCGAAGCGGGTGGTGGGATGCGGGCCGGGGGCGGCGGGGGCGGGCTGCCCCTCCGGCAGCGCGAAGACGAACTCGCGCCGATCACCGCAGTCCGCGCAGTGACCGCTGTACCGGTATGCGGGCCGGGTCCCCTGCGCGGTGGGCGCCTCCTCCCAGGTGGCCTCCATCGACCCGCACCGCGGGCACGGATGCAGCTCCAGGTAGAGGTCCGCCTCGTCCCGGCTGCGTACGGCGGGCAGCAGCGTCATCACACCTCCCGGTAGTGCCCGGTGTCCGGGTCGAGTCCCATGATCTCCCGTGCCCGGCGCATGTACTCACGCTCGGCCTCCGGCGACGGTGGTCGACGGTTCGCCGAGTCGGCACCCTCGGGGGTGAAGTCCGCGTCGTCCACCCGATGCTCCGCCTGCCACCGATTGTGCAGCTCGGCCAGCTCCCGTAGTCGCCGCTGCCGCTCCGGATCGGTCTTCATCGCCGCACCGTCTTCCTTTCCACCGTGGTCGTCGTAGCAGGGTCCAGGCTCCCGGTCAGCCGCCTTCGGTTTCCCGCCGGCCGGTCACACCGGCAGCGGCAGCCGTTCCGCGAGGGGCTTCCGCTCCCAGGCGGCCGGCCGGTCCGGACCGCCGGTCACCGTCCACGCGTAGACATCCACCGCCGTGACGATTTCCGAGACGAAGTAGTAGTTGTGCGAGAAGAATGTCAACGTCCACTCCCCGCCGATGCCCTGCTCGAACGCGGGCGGGGCCACCGCAGGAGCGTCGGGCGCGACCATGACCCGCGCGAAGTGATCGGCCTCACGCACCAGCCAACCCGCCGGGGTGCCCTCCGTCGCTGCGAACGGATGCACGACCGGGCGATCGATCCTTCGCGTCGAGTACAACTCGCCGATGAGCTCCGCATAGGCCAGTGGGCTCAATCCGGCGCCCACCCGGCGACCGAGCTCCGCCATCACCTCCGGTTCGTTCAGGTGCAGCGGCTCGCCCTGCACCGGAAACAGCAGGCCGTGGGTGACGAATACCGGTTGCCCCGAGGCCACGACCCGGACCGCATCGGATACCCAGTCCTGCCCGGCCACCGCCCAGTCGGCGGGGGTCGCCCGGTAGCCGTAATGGCGCGTTCGGAGGGAAACCCAGTTGGGTGTCGTCCAAGTCTTCTCGACGGTTTCCCCGGGGCTCAGCACGTAATGCTGAATCGCCTCGACGGTCCGCTCCGTATCCACCCGGGCACCCTCCCCGTCCCAACCGGCGGCGGCCCAATCCTGCCACAGTGACCCACGAGGCCGCGGCCGCCGAGCGTCCGAGGGGCAGGGCCCAGGGTGCCGATGCCGCTGTCACCCGCGCCCGGAATCCGTCCGGTCGGGCCAGGTGCGCCGGGCTTCCGCCAGCTTCTGATGAACTTCCGGGGCGAACCCGAGACGCCGCAACGGCCCGCGCCGGATCCGGAAGGAGTCCCGGAACTCGAGCGAGGCGTCCCGGTGCGCCGCGTACAGGAAGACGGTGCGCTCCGCCGGGCCGAGCAGCGCGCCCAGCAGCGGACCGGACAACGGTTTGTTCATGCGATTGTTGGCGATCATCGCGGCGCACCGTGCCCCGGCCTCGGTCATCCGTGACCGCACCGCCGACATCACCCAGCGCGAGAACTCGTCGGGATAGCCGTTGCGGCGATACAACTCGGTGAGATCGACCGGTTCCGTCCGCACGACGCTCCCGGTCGTTCCGAGCGTCAGCCACAGCGAGTTCACGAAGAACCTCGACGACAATCGAGCGGGCAGCTCGGCCAGCACCCACTCCACTATCCTCAGGTAGTCGTCGCGTACGTGGTCCGGCAGCCGATCCAGATGCGCGAGGCTCGCGTCGTACATGGGCCAACGTTCGCCCGTCGGCCCATCGTCGTCAAGCCGGGAGTGGGCGCAGCACCCGCTCGGCGATGGTCTTCCGCACCCAGGTAGCCGCCCGGTCCGGACCACCGGAAACCGTCCAGGCATAGACATCTACCGCGGTCTGGATCTCCAACGAGTAGAAGTTGTGTGAGAAGAAGGTCAACGTCCACTGCCCGTCCGTCCCCTGCTCGAACGTCGGCGGAGCCACCGCAGGAGCGTCGGGCACGGCCACAACCCGAGCGAAGTGGTCAGCCTCGCGCACCAACCATCCCGGTCGAGCAGTTCGGGTCACACCGAACGGGTGCACCACCGGCCCGTCGATCTCCCAAGCCGAGTACAACTCGCCGAACAGCTCCGCATACGACAAGGGACTCAACCCGGCGCCCACCCGGCGACCGAGGTCTGCCATCACCTCCGGGCGGTTCAAGTGCAGCGGCTCGCCCCCTGTCGGAAAAAGCAGGCCGTGGGTGGTGAATATCGGCTGGCGCGAGGCCACCACCCGGATCGCCGCATCCACCCAGTCCGCACCGGCAACGGCCCAGTCCACGGGCTTGGTCGAATACATGGCTACCGACGTACTCACGAAGACCGCGTCCGGGAGGATCGACATGCTGTCGATGGTCTCGCCGGGCGTCAGCACCTGTCGCTGGATCGCCTCGGCAATCCGCTCCGTGTTCACTCCGGCACCTCTCCGTCGTAGCGAGCGGCCGCCCTCATCCTGCCGCAGCAGCCCACTGCGCCGGTTCCGCCGAACACATCCCCGGACGCCCTCCTCGCCGCGTGGGCAGTTGGCGTCAACCGCGGCCGGAACCCGTCCGGTCGGGCCAGGTCCGCCCGGCGTCCGCCAGCTTCTGATGGACCTTCGAGACGAACCCGTGACTCCGCAACGGCTCGCGCCGCATCCGGAGGCCGTGAGCGCACCGCCGCGCCGCCGCGGGCACGAATGATGAGCGGTGGTCGGTCGGCCCCTGCTCCGCTAGGGAAGCGGAAGCAGTACCCGCTTGGCGAGGGTCTTTCGTTCCCAGGTAGCCGGCCGGTCCGGACCACCGGTCACCGTCCAGGCATAGACGTCCACCGCCGTGTCGATCTCCAGCAGGTAGTAGTTGTGCGTGAAGAATGTCAAGGTCCACTCCCCGCCCGTGCCCTGTTCGAACGCCGGAGGTGCCACCGGCGGCGCGTCAGGCGCGACCATCACGCGGGCGAAATGGTCGGCCTCGCGCACCAGCCAACCCGCCGGAACGGTCTGCGTGGCAGAGAACGGGCGCACCACCGGACCGTCGATCTTCCAGCCCGAGTAGAGCTCGCCGAACAGCTCCGCGTACGCCAGCGGGCTCAACCCGTCCCCCACCCGGCGACCGAGCGCCGCCATCACCTCCGGGCGATTCAGGTGCAAGGGTTCACCCTCGAGAGGAAGAAGCAGTCCGTGGGTGACGAATATCGGTTGGCGAGCGGCCACGACCCGGACCGCGTCGGCCACCCATTTCTCCCCGGCCACAATCCAGTCGGCAGGACGCGCCCAGTACATGGCGGTCGAGGTGTCCAGGGTGACTGATTCGGAGTCGGTCCATATCTGGTCGACGGTGCTCGTACGCTCCAGCACGTAGCGTTGGATCGCCTCGGCGGTCCGCTCCGTATTCACTCGGACACCTCTCCGTCATGGCCCAGCGGCGGCATATCATCCTGCCACAGTGGTCCGACCCGTCGGATACGTCGAGCAGCCGACCGGAACTGGACCGGGCGCGGTCAGCGGCCAGAGAGCGCGAGTCCGGCGCGGAAGACCGCCACCTGGCCCGCCGGCGTCGGCGGGCCACCTGCGGCCGGCGCTTCCGTCAGCTCCCGAGGAGGTGCCACGCCGTATTCGGCCAGGTAGTAGCCGAGCGCCTCCGGCCACACCCACCGGCCGTCGGTTCGGTACCCGCCCGGCACCACGACACCGCGCCCCGGCTCGACCAGGTCGGGCAGCCGCTCGGC
The DNA here is from genome assembly GCF_900156065.1 of Micromonospora avicenniae. Classification (GTDB taxonomy): domain Bacteria; phylum Actinomycetota; class Actinomycetes; order Mycobacteriales; family Micromonosporaceae; genus Micromonospora; species Micromonospora avicenniae. Next base: position 171,984 of record NZ_FTNF01000013.1, read on the forward strand.
CCGGCCGGGCACGGCCACGCCCGCCGCCAACCGCTCGGCCAACGTCCCACGCTCCCCTACCGGCAGACGGGGAGACCCGGACCGGACGAGATCGGCCAGCTGCTCCTCGCGCAACGCCACCCGGACCCGGTCGGCGTTCGGCGCCCACAGCAGCGCCGCCCCGGCCAGCGCCGCCCGGTGGTAGGCGGTGAGTGGCTCACCGGCCCAGAACGCCTCCACCTGGGGCGCCTGTTCACCCTTCATGGTCAGCGCGTCCTGGGCCTCCTGCGTGACGTCCCAGGCCGGCACGCCGGGACCGAGTTCTACCAGGTAGACCCGGCGTGCCGGGTCGGACCCGCTCGCCCCGAGGCGCCACGTCCGCCAGATTCCCCGTACCCCTTCGGCGAGACTGAGATTGTCCATCGCACGGTCGTCGGCCTGGTCCGTCAGCTCAGGAGCGAGATCGGCGAGGTGTGCGAGGTCAGCCGGAAGTTCGGTGAGGTTGAACGGATCGCTGCCACCGGTCAGGTCGAGCCGGCCGGATACCCGCTCCGCTGCCTGTGCGGCCACCGCCGGCGGCACCGGAAGGAAACGGAACGGCCCTGCGGGTGGCGGTTGCGCGGCCACCGGCACCTCGTCGTAAAGCTGCGGCTCGCCTCCTGGGACGTCCAGGACGATCAGGATGCGCGCGAGCAGCTCCTTGTCCGCGGGAGTGATCGGCACGGCGTGCTGCACGGTGGCGACCGACACCGCGTCCGGCAGGTAACGAAGATCGCCGTGTCCGAGCAGCTCACGGAGCGCGGTCAGCACCTCGTTGGGGACTCGGCCCGCCAGACGCAGCAGCATCCGGTGCACCTCGGCGAGGAGCCGCTCCCCTTCGTCCCAGCCGGGATCGTCAGTCACGATCGGTGCGCCTCTTCCATGATGATGATTTCGCAGTCGTCGCGGAACTCCGCGGGCAACTGGTTCCGCACCGCCTCCACCAGTTGGTCGTCGACAATCCGCACGGTCCGTGATCGAGGCGGGAAGACCGCTTCCTCGTCCGTGGCGAAGGACGAGAACACCGAGATGTCCCGGGCCTGCTGCCCGGTCAACCGGTAGACCACCAGCACCTTACCGCCGGAGGCGGGGTTCTCCGACATGAACCGGACCGCCACGTCCAGCCGGCGGCTCACACTGAGGAACTCCCTCGCCGTGCCGTGCGGAAGCCACGAGTTCCCGTAGATCGGCGAGTACACCGGCGTCGTCCAGTCGCCCCGGTAGGCGATGACCGGCCGATCCGGGCTGCCCACGGCAGGAAGTTGCATCATCGCATCGTGGACCATGTCCGCGTGCCACTGCATCTCGTCGAGGAGCCCCGGCGAGACCGACCGCAGTTGGCTCTTGAGCTGCTTCCAGGCCGCGTCCATCGCCCTGTTCGCACGCCGCACCTCGCTGTCGGCGCGGCGTGCTTCGAGTTCGTTCCCCGCCGTACGGTGCGTCTCGGCGCGCTGCTCGGCGTCGAGGGCCCGCCGCCGCGCCTCCACCCAGTGCTCGGCCGATCCACGCAGGGGTGACCTGGACGTCAGGTGTCCCTCGCCGTCGTGCACCACCGGACGCAGCTTCAACGGCAGCGGCAGCGCCTTCGTCCCGGCGGCAATGTTGTCGAGGTAGTTCTTCACCAGCTGACGGACCTTGTGCTCGAAGAGCCCCTTGGCCGGCGCCTCTCCGAGTGCCCCGGTGAACAGGTGCGACCGAATAACGTTGTTGATCAGGTAATGGCTGTGTCGGGTGTAGACGGTCAACGCCATCACGTGCGGCTTCGACAGTCGCTGGCCCAGCTCCCGCACGGCGGCCGAGTCGGTCGGGTCGATGCCGTTGCGCCGCAGCCAGTCGGCCAGGTCCGCGTCCCGGACCTGCCCGCGCTCCAGCTGGGGCCACAGCCGGTCGGCGATCTGCGGCACCTTGTGCTGCGTCTCGGAGAAGCCGCGTGGGTCGACGGCGTGTTCCAGGTAGCGGGCCTCGTGCGGAAGGAGCCCGTCGACGCCGACCTCCCGTCGCAGCGTCGGCAGATCGATGTCGGGAAGGGCGCGGTAGAGATCCACCGCGGTGAACCGGGTGCCGGGCGGACGCACGTCGACCCGCGCGACGCCGGCGATCTCCGATCCGCGCAGGATCTCGAAGAGGCTGTGGTCGCGGGCGGGGAGCATCCAGCCCATCAGCCCGCTGAGGAACCGCTCGAGCTGCGGGCCGTCGAGACCGATGAACCGGGCGGCGGTCAGCATCCGGGCCGTGGTGCCGGAGACACCGTCGATGACGGGGAATCCGTCCCGGCCGACCCACCGGGCCCACGGGCCGTGGTCGGTGTCGTGCGCGACGACGCCCTCCCGCCACGGCAGCTTGTCGTGTTCGCCCAGCGACTCCCCGGTCTTCTGCCGCTGCACCTGGTCAACGTAGGCCCGCTCCAGTTGTCCGAGTGGGGTGCCCAGCCGGGCGTAGTGATCGGGCGTCGTGGCGAGTTCCTGCTGCACGTCGGGGTGGCGATCGTCACGGGCATGCTGGCTCACGGTCATTTCGACCAGGTCGCGGATGCCGTGTTCGGAGTTGCGCGCCACGTTGCCGGTCGCGAAGAAGTCGCGACCGAATCTGAGCTTCTCCTGCAGGACCTCCGGCATCACCCGGTTCAGGTTGCCGTCGAGCAGCTCGCCCATCCGGCGCACGGCCGGCACGTCGACGCCCGCCGCCCGAGCCTGCTCCCAGCGGTCCCCGTCCAGCACCGCCCGCAAGGCGTGCGAGAGCGTGTGCGGGTTCTTCCAGTTGGTGTACGCGGCGTTGTAGAAGGCGGTCATCGTCTCGCGCAGGTTGCCCTCGGCGATCAGCCGGTCGAAGCCGACCCCGCTGCCGACCTGGCCGGCACTGTCCTTGGCGTCGTCCCGGAAGAAGGCGCTCTCGACCCGGGCCTTCACCTGGGCCGGGGTTTCACCCGGTCGCGGCTCGGTGAGGTCCACCACAATGTCCCGCATCCGGGTCAGCGCCGTACGGACGGTGTCCAGCACCTCCGGGTCGCGGAAGTAGTACGCCCCGAGGCGCTGCTCGAACCGCGTCGCCTCGTCGGCCCAGCGCGGATCGTTCAGGAACCGCTCGAAGTCGAACGGCACCCGGGTGGTTCGTGCCGGGTAGGTCGCGGCGGCCGCCTCGGCCCGCTCCGGCACCGCCAGCTCGGCGGAGTCGGACCGATCCGGCATCCCCAGCTCGGCGGAGTCGGACCGGTCCGGCATTGGATCGGCCTCGACGCGATCCGATACCGAACCCTCGCCGTCGCGATCCGAAACCGGACCCTCGCCGTCGCGACCCGGTACCGGACCCTCGCCGTCACGAGCCGGTACCGGGACCGCCTCGCCGTCGGTCGCGCGCGCCGGGCCAACATCCATGGGCGGACGGGTGGACTCGGCGGGGGGCCTGTCCCGGCCGAGCAGAGCGTCCCGGCCGGTGTCGCTGATCCGCCCGTCGAGCATCCGCAGCCGGGCTGGGGCACCGGGATCGTCCGGGTGCAGGCCGAGGTGGTCGCGGAGGGCACGCAGCTCGGACCGGGCGTGTGCGGCCTGCGCCGGATCGCGCAGCAGGTCCGCGAGCACCTCCGCCTCGGCCAGCCGCCCGTGGTCGTGGGGGCTGAGCATGGCGCCGTCGGCCATCGCGCCGGGCACGAGGGCGTCCGGTGTGAAGGGATCCAGCCCACCATCCGCCCGCTCACGGATCGCGGTCAGCTCGGCTGCCTCGTGGGCGATGGCGCGGGCGACGTTGACGTCGCTGGCGCGGTCCGACAACTCGACGCGCCATCCACCGTCCTGGGGCGGCACGGTGCCGTGCGGCAGGTCGCGCCCCTGCGCGTCGATGGGCACCGACCGGGCCACCGCGCCGTCCGGCAGCGCATCCGCCGGGACGGTGGTCAACTCCAGCCGTACGCCCTTGAGCGGGCTGTGATCCGGCAACGTCTCCACGACCTGGCGCAGGGCGTCGTCGCCGAGCTGCCGCACCACGTCCGGCTCGGGGACGTCCCGGCCGTACCCGTGGAACTCGCCCTCGGGCACCCGGGCAGCGGTGACCGGCGGATGTCCGTCGCCGCTTAGCAGGCTGTGGATCGACGACGGGTCGGGCACCCGGGGCATGCCCTGGCTGTGCGCCGAGCGGGGATACAGCGGGCCCGTGTCGCTGATCTCCTTGACGCCCTTCCAGTCCGCGCCGAGCAGCGCGCGCTTGCCGACCCACGACGCTTCCCGGCCATGGTGGTGATCGCCCCAGCCGGCCTGACTGATCTCGAACGGCGTCGGGTAGCGGGCGCTGCCGAACGAGCTGGTACGGGCCCGTTCGAGGATCTGCTCGGCCGCCTCCCGCTGCCGTTGCACCTCCCGGGCCACCTGCTCCGGATCGGTGGTGCCGTAACGCTTGCGCAGCCCGTCGGCGTCCACGTCGGGGTCGTCCGCGGCCAGCCGCCGGGCCATGTCGACGTCGGCGTCCAACCCACGCAGCTCGACCCGGAGCCGGTTCAGCACCGCATCGGCCCGGTGCTCCGTGTTGGCCGCCCAGTCGTAGCCGTCGCGTGCCCACGCGTACCCGCCGACGGTCGACGCGGCATGCACCTCGATCCGCTCGACACCGGAGTAGCGGTACCAGTCGATGAGGCTGTCGTTGAACTCCCGGGCGAAGCCGTTGCCCTGGACGCGATCTTCGAGCTTCAGCGAGACGTGCTCCACGAAGAGGCTGCCGTTGTGGTCGCGCTGGAAGGAGCGCACCACCCGGCCGGCGTTCACACCGTTCGCGTCCTGCACGTCCGCCCGGACCACCACCTCGTTGCGGTACACGCTGACGCTGTACTGGTCCTCCAGGTCCACCCGGATCCGCAGCCCCGCGAATTCGCGCCCGTCGAGCTGGTCGGCGAATTCCCGCCGTACCGAGTCGCCCCAGGCGGTCGCCTCCTCCTCTGAGCTGGGGATCAGCTCGTCGAGCGAAGGCCGCCGGTCTTCCTGCCGCCACGGCGGGTCGGACCAGATCTCGTCGTGCCGGGAGTGGTCCCGACCGTCCGAGGCGGGCGCATCGGCGGCCGTGGGACCGTCCGCCTCCGGCACCCGCTCCAACTGATGCACCGGGTAGCCACGCTGGGCCAGATCGGCGTCGATCCGCTGGATGTCCGCGCGCACCTGGGCCTGGTGCACCGGGTCCGTCGACGCGCGCAGTTCCTCCAAGGCGAAGCGGCGTTCGGAGAGCGCCAGGTTCGTCCGGCCGTCGGTGGAGATCGGCTCGGTGGCCGTACGTTCCGGCCCGTCCGTCCACCCCGGACGGTCGGCGGCGGTCTCCGGCGCCGACCAGGCCGGGGTCGCCGGTTCCGGCGCCCGCTCGGGGGCACCCCAGGCGGGACCGTCGGTGGGGCGCGCCTGCCCGGTGTACGGGTCGACGCCCGGCCGCCCCGCGGTTCCGGTATGCCCCGGGTCGGTCTCCGGCGGCCAACCTCGGCCCGGGTACGGATCGTGGGCCGGCGGGAAGGTCTCACCGGGCCGCCAACTCGGGGTCGCCTCACCCGGACGCTGACCCCACTGCTGCGGCTCCGCCGGACGCTGGCCCCACTGCTGGGGTTCGTTCGGACGCTGGCCCCACTGCTGCGGCTCCGCCTGATGCTGTCCCCACTGCTGAGGCGCCGCCGGACGCTGGCCCCATGGGCCCGTGTCGCCGTGAATCGGCTCGCCGGGCCGCTGGCCCCACGACCCGAAGGTCGGCTCCGCCGGGCGCTGGCCACCCCACTGTCCGAGGCCACCCTGACTCGGTTCACCCGGTCGCGGAGCCCACGGCTGAGTCGTCGGCCCCGGTTCGGGCGCGCGTGATACCGGGTCGGCACCACCGAAGAGACCGGTGATCCGGCGCAACGCCCGGGACAGCACGTTGGGCCGCCGCTCCGGCTCCGGGCGGGCCAACTGCCCCTCGTGGTGCGCGCCCGATCCTTGCGCTGGTGGAGAGGTGTGCCACGGAGGTGTGGCGCCGATAGGCGGGCCATCCGCCCGCCACGGTGGGGCCGTATAGGGCGACTGTTGCTCGGGCGACCAGTGCGGCTCACCGTCCCGGCCGGGTCCCCACTCGGCCAGCGGTAGCGAGTCGGTGCCGTTACGGGGTACGGAGGTGTCCGGCGTGGCGGCGCTCTGGTCCGCAAGCGGAGACACTGCCCGGGCTGCCTGGTCCCGTCCGACCGCGTCGAGGTTGATGCCGTGCTGTTCGGCGACCTCCCGGGTCATCGGACCGTAGAAGGTGCCCTGCCGGCGACCGTCGGCGATGGGGAAGTTTGCCTCGTCAATGGAGAGGCGGGCACGCTCAAGAATGCTCTCCGGGGTGAGCGCCATGAGCCGGTCGAGCAGGTGGTCCGGAATGTGCGCTCGGTCGGGGGTGCGGACGTACTGCTTGACTATGTGGTCCCGCATTTGTTGCGGAGTCCAGTCCGCCATCTCCTGATAGCTGTCGCTGCGCGGTAGGCGCGGGTCACCCGCGTGGTCGAGAGCCCGGAATCCGGCCAGTCCACGCAGGAACTGCTGCTGGACGGCAAACGCCTGAAACTCGCCTTCGAAGCGGAGCGGCGTGAGGACCTCGCCGACGACGTCCATCCTCGGCGGGCCTTCGGGCGCCGGCTGCATGACATGTCGCGCTACCACGTCCGGGTTTGGCTGGAGACGATGCATGCTCTCGTGCACCACTGTCGCGGCGACCGCGCTGATCGGTCGGTCCAACCCGCCTGCGTCCCGCGGGTCGACGTAGAGGATTTCGGTCACCGTATCGAAGCCACCACGCGCCGGTCCCTGGATCCACTCCTCCAGGTTCGGGTCGCGTAGTTGCTCTGGGATCAGCGCCTCGACGCTCTCCATGTCCTTCGGGATCACCCGCTCGAACGTACGGGCCGCGTGGCCCTCGAACGCCGGGCCGAGCACGTCACCGATCTTGGCGATCGCGATCGCCTGGTCCAGCACGTGGAACCGGTGGGTCTGCGGGTCGACGCTCACCACCCGGGTGGCCATCTCCACCGAGTTCAACGGGTCGACGCCGTCGAGGTCCCGCCAACCCGGGTCGGCGTAGTCGCCGCCGCGCTCGAAGTCACGCCAGTCGCGGTACTGGTCGGCGTAATCGTTGACGGCTCGGCTCAGGTCGCGGACACCCTGCACCACGTCACCGAGGCGGCCGCTCTCACGGGCCGCGTCGGCGGCCGTCTGCAACCGGTCGGCGATACCGCCGATGGCGTCCAGGTCGGCGATCCGGGCCGCCACCGCCGTCTCCGGGTACCGGGCGAGCAGGTTCTCCTTGGCCCGCTGCACCAGCTCGTGGACCTGTTCGGGCAGCTCGGCACCAGTCCTCGTACGGTGCGGCGGGAAGTTCTTGCTGGGCGCCAGCTCCTGGACGATCGGCGAGTCACCCGGACGCACCGCCTGCTCCGGATGTACGGCGCCCTCCGGCGTCGCGCTGGGGTCGGCCGGTACGTGGGACTCGACGACCGCAGCGGTCTCCTCGTGCAGCCGGGTCACCGCAGCGTCGATCTCGGCCTGCGAACGCGGCACGTACGAGCCGTCCTCCTGCCGTACGGCGAGGTGGTCGCGGGCCCACCCGCGTACCTGCTCCGGGGTGCCGGCGTCGGCCAGCAGGCCACGGACGGTGTCCGGGGTGAGTGGCCGGGGTGGCGCGGGATCCGACGGGGTGGCGTCGCGGAGAGTGACCCGGTCGAGCACCGGCGGGTCCGGGTGCAGCGACCGTTCCAGCTCGACAAGCGAGGGCTCGTCCACCCGGCGCGGGGGCTCCTCCGGGCGCGGCGTCGCCGCGGTATCCCGCGGGCTTTCCGGCATCCCGTCGGCCCGCGCGTCGTGCTCGGGCCGGACCGGCGCCGGATCGTTCGCGTCCGGCCCAGGCCTCGGCTCCGTCGGGTTGCCGTCGCGGTCCGCGCGCGGCCCGGCGGCATCATCCCGCTCCGCGCGCGGCCCGGTAGCGTCTTCCCGCTCCGAACGCGGCCCGGCGGCGTCATCCCGGTCCGTACGCGGCCCGGCGGCATCGTCCCGAGGCCGCTCGGTCCGGGTCGTACCGTCGTTCCGCGACGTGTCGGTCCGGGTGGAGTCGGTCCGGGACGGGTCGCTGGGCGTCCGGTCGGTACGCGGTCCACCGTCGGTGGGCATCCGATCGCTACGCGGCCCGATCTCGGTGCGTGAGGTGTCGGTCCGGGTCGTGCCGTCGCCGCGTGGCGACGGGGGCTCGACCGGCCGGTCGAGCACCTGGTGCAGCTCCCTGTGCAGGGTGCTCCAGGCGTCGCCGAGTTGCCGGTCGACGAAGGCCGCCCGGGTGTTCGGGTCGGTCGGCAGATGGTCGGGCAGCACCACACCGGCCGGTTCGCGCTGCACCCACTGCCCGTGCTCGACCTCCAGCCCCGGTCGCAGCACCACCGGCTGCCCCGGCGGCAGGGACGAGTTGACCTGCAACGCGACCCGTACGGTGACGCCGTCCGGGTATTCCACGGTCAGCAGCCGCGTCGACTCGTCCCAGCTCGCCCGGTGCGGCTGGTCCACCGGGCCGGGATCGCGGCCCGCGAGCAGGTCGCCGATGTGCCCGTCGAAGGTCGACCGGACGGCTTCCGGCATCGGCACCGATGGCCCGACCGGACGGGGCTCGACCGGCACCAGCTCGAACGGAACCCGCCCGTCCGCCGACGCTACGCCGCGTAGCTGCCCTTCTGAGGCCAGCGGGCCTCGCTGCGGTGGAACCGCGTGATCTTCACGTAGACCGCCGCGTAGTCCGAGTCCTTCAGCTCGTCCGTCGGATTCCCCTCGCCCGTGGCCTTCTGGATGACCAGTCGACGATCCATCGTCGGGTACCCGAAGGTGTATTCCACCGTCTGGCTGTCTTCCCGGATCAGTTCGAAGTCCAGCAGTGCCGCCATCTGCACTCCTTGAACTCGACGGTGTCTCCGGGGTTACGCCGCGTAGCTCCCCCCGGCCGGCCAGGTCGCCGCCTCGGCCTGCATCCGCAGGATCTTGCCGTACGCCTTCCGGTACTGCATGTCCTCCGCCCCGTCCAGCGGCATCCCCTGCCGGGAGTCCTTCTGGATGACCAGTCGCCGATCCTTCTCCGGGAAGCCGAAGCTGTATTCGACCTCCCGACTGTCCTGTCGAATCAGTTCGAAGTCCACCAGAATCGCCATCGCCGGTTCTCCTCGGATACGCGCTGTCCAGGTCCTCGCCGGTACGGCCGGGCGCGACCCGCTCCCAATTGAACAGGCTCTGGGCGTGTGCGTGCGCCTCCGGGTACGTGGCGTCGGGGTGGACCCGCATGTAGCCCGACTCGGCCAGCTCGTGTTCCAGCAGCACCAGGTCGGGCTCGAGGTGCCGACCCTCCCGCAGGCGGATCCAGGCCTCGGCGATGTCCTCGTCGGCGTCGAACCGCCGCCGCTCCCAACCGTCGGGGTAGTCGCGCAGCGTGTGCTCGTCGAACATGAGGTGCTGCTTGACCCGGGCGATCTCGGCGTGGCTGAAGCCGATGGTGCCGTTGGGTCGCTCCACGTCGGCGAGGTGCGTCGCGATCTCCGGCACGTCCCCCGGGTCGGCCCGGAACCGGTCGTACGCCTTGGCGGCCCACTCCTGGGCCCGCAGTTCGTCTCTTGGTCGGATGGACGCGCCGGTCTGCGCCTCTGCGGCCGTCGGGTCAGTGTGCTGCTCGTCGGCGCGTACCGGCGCGGGTGGATCCTGGTGGCGGTTCGGCGGCGAGCCGTGCTCGTCCCGCACCGCTGGGCCCCCGTTGCGGTCGCCCGCACCGGTGGGCCGGTCCTGGACCGGATCGGTCGGGCCGCGCTGACCGTCCCGGATCGTGGTCGTGTCCGGCCGGCCCGTCGGCGTGGAGGAGTCGCGGGCCGGCGGCGGACCGTCCGGGCGTACCGACGAGGGCCCGTCGGCACGCGACGGCGTAGGACCATCCGCACGCGGCGGGACATGGCCGTCGGTACGCGGCGAGACAGGGCCGTCCGTACGCGGCGGTGCCCAGCCGTCCGTGCGGGGCGACGTCGGGCCGTCCACGCGGGGCGACATCGGGCCATCCACGCGGGGCGGGACAGGACCGTCGGTACGCGTCGGCGGGGTGTCGCCCCGGAGGGCGGGCGCGGTGTCCGCCCGGGCCGGCGGGGCGGTGTCGGCGCGTGCTCCGGAGGGCGGATCCGTCGGCCGCTCCGAATCCGTGCGCGGCGGCGGCACGTCGCCCGACCGGTGGTCGGAATGCGGCCGGGTCGGAGCGGTTTCGGTGGGATGCTGCCCGGCGGTGTCGCGGGGCGACGCGGGCGGGTCCGAGCGGGTGCGCTCCGGTGGAGGTCCATCACCGGGCTCGCGCTGCTCCGGCCCGCTCGGGTCGTCACCGATCCGATCCGGCACCGTCTCCCGGGTGGCGGGGTGCTCGGGGCTGCGGTCCCCGGGCGGCCGCTCGCCCGGCGGCACCGAGTCGGTCGTCGAGCGCTGTGGCGGCGAGTCGGTGGGCGTACGGTCGAGCACCGGCGAGCTGTGCTCCGGTCGGGTGGGCTCTCCGATCGGCCGCGACGGGTCGGTGTTCCGGATCCCGACATCCCCGGTACGGCCGCCGGACGTCGGGTGGGCGGGCTGGCGCGGGCCGCCACCGCCACCACCACCGTCCCCGCCGCTCGTCCCGCCGACCAGGTTCGTACGCTGCGGGACGTCGGTGGTGGGCAGTTGTGCCAGTGGCGCGTGCGGGGCGGGCGGCTCGGACCGGATGACGTCCCCGTCGACCACGTGCGGGGTCGGCGACTGACCACCGTCCCGGGAGAGGACGGTCCCGTCGGCGCCGATGCTTCCACCGTCGATCCGGGTGCCGCTGGGATCGACCCGCTGCCAGGAGGCGCCGTGCTCGCTGTAGGTGACCTGCAGCCCGTCGGCTCGGTCGATCGCGCCGATGCCCTCGGGGAGCACCACCACGTCGTGGCCGATCCGCAGGGTGCTGCCGACGTTGACGGCCTCCATCTTGTTCTGTGCGCCGAAGATCGCGCCGGCCTTGGCTCCCTCGGCACCGCCGTGCAGGATCTCGGTGACGTTCTCCCGGGTGATGTTCGTGAAGTCGAGCTTGCCCTGCGCGGCGAGCGTCGCCGCCGACATGCCCGCGCCGACCACGCCGCCGCCGACGACGTGCCCGGTGATGCCGCCGAACATCGAGGCGCCGAAGACGCCGCCCTGGAGCGTGGACATGCCCAGCTGCCCCAGGTCGAGGCTGGTCCGCTCGCCACCGGCGATCTGGTACATCTGGCCGAGCAGGTCACCGGCGCCCATGAAGCCGGCACCGAACGCCACCCGGGTGCCGACGTACTTTGCCAATTCCCGGCTGAACGTGGTGGCGGCGATCTCGCGGGCCGCGTACTGGCTCAGCGCCTCGCGGCTGACCTGCTCGAACACCTCATTGCCGGCCATCCGGGTCAAGGAGGTGCCCGCCGCGCGGCCGGCAAGGTCGGTGCCGACCCGGGAGCCGAACTTACGGAGCAGCTGCTCCTCGATCTCCTTGGCCAGCTGGTTGCGGGCGGCGAGCAGACCACGTCCGGCGAGTCGCCGGGACTCCAACCCGGCCTCGCGGCCGAGCTGGCGGAGCAGCTCGCGGTTGGTGACGCTGCGCAGCCACTGCCCGGCCATCCGGTCCGCCACGGAGCGGGCGATCACGTTGCGGGGCAGGACGCCGCGGGCGACGGTCGAGCCCCCCTGCCGGATCAGGGTGGGCAGGGTGTGCCGCAAAAGGGTGGGCAGCTCGTGCCGGATCAGGTTCGGTAGCTGGGTGGTCACCAGCCTGGGCAGTTGGGTACGGACCAGGTTGGGCAGCTGGGTACGGATCAGGGTGGGCAGCGCCCGGGTCACCAGCGCGGTCACCTCGGCGAGCGCCGCGCGTATCGAGATGCTGCCGATCGCGCGCATCGCGTTGCTGGCGGCGACGCTGATCGCCGTGCGGCAGGCGGCGAAGGCGCCGGGAATCCCGGCGGTGGAGAGGCCGAGCGACGGAATGGCCGCGGCGACCAGCATGAAGAGCGAGACCGCGAGCATGATCAGGCCGATCAGGGCCATGAACTTCATGAGCTCGATCTGCAGCCCGAAGCTCTGTACGGCCTGCTCCATGGAGGCGAGCGTGTCGACCGATCCAGCGAGCGACTCGACGTACTTGTACCACTCCTCGGCGAACACCGTGGACGCGCCGTCGCCGCTCCAGTTGTCCAGGATGCCGTCGGCCGCGTGCACGGCCTCCTCGTAGAACCTGCCGAGTGCCTGGGCGGCGTCGGCCCAGGTGTCGGCGAGATCGTAGACGGCGCCGATGTCCGACTCGGGGATCTTGCCGATCAGGATCTCGCCGACGGTGGAACGGACCCCGGGGATCGCGGCTTCGAGGTCGGAGAACCATTCCAGGATCTCGGCGAGCGCGTGGTCACTGTCGCTCACGCGCAGCCCCTTCCCTCACCGCCGTGCTCCACGGCCGGCCCACGGTCAGCTGCGGCCACCAGCCCGGTTGATCTGGTTGCGGTTGTCGTCGTCGACGCCGGTGTAGCTCCACATGGCGTCGGCGGCGTACTTGCCGAGCTGCGTCATCGCCTCGCCCAGCTTCGGCATGCTGGCCTTGACGGCCTCGTTCATCGGCTGCGCGCCACCGTCGGGCGCCTCGATCGACTTGTGGTACGTCTTGAGGAACTCCTCGACGAACTCGTCCCCGCGCGGCAGCGTGCCGTGCGCGTTCTCCATCGCCGTGACCGCCGCGAGCTTGACCTGCATCGTCGAGGAGATGGAGATCCCGCTGGAGCTGAGGTGGTTGGCGATGCCGATGATGTCGGCGACGCTGGACTTGATCTCGACGAAGTTACTCATCGTCGTTCCCCTTCACGAGCACGTCCGCGTCGTGGCTGTGCAGCATCTTCTGTAGCTGGTCCCCGCCTGGTGCGAGCCGCCGCAGGTCGGGGGCGAGACTGCTGTCGAGGATCTCCTTGGACTGCTCGGCGGCATCTTCGACGGCCATCCGGACGGTGGCCACGATCGTCGCCGCGAGCGCCTTCGAGTTGGGGTGCCGGAAGACCCGCGGGTCGATCTCGAGCTCGAGCAGGTGACCACGGGGGCCGACCACCGCCTTGATGGTCTGGTCGTCGGACCAGGCCGTACCGGTCACCTTGAGCATCCGGCTCTGCACCTCGTCCATCCCGGACCAGGCCTTCTTGAGGTCACCGATCATGGCGCTCAACGCGCCGAAGTTCGGTCGTTCCTCCATCGCCCCTCCCCCAAAGGTCGCCGACGGCAGCCTAGCGAAAACCTCGCCGCGCGGCCGCCCCGCCGGCCCGGTCGTGAATCGGCGGGCCGGTCGGGCCGCCTCCCTCATGGACGGAGGCGGCCCGACCCGTCCGTCACATGCCGGCGGCGATCGCCCGGTCGACCTGCTGCATCCGGTCGGCGGAGGCGCCGAGCTTCACTCCGACGCGCATCAGCGCGTCCTTGATCTCGTTGGCGCCCTGGTTCCACTTCTGCCGGGCCTCGTCGCACGCCTGACCCGCCGCACCCTGCCAGTCCGCAGCGAAGAGCTGGGTGAACTGGGTGTAGAGGTCCTGGAGGGCACCGTCCATGTGGCCCTGGTAGGTGCCGATGGCGGTCGCCACGTCTGAGATCTGGCCGAAGTTGTAGGTGATGGGACTGGTCACTGGAATGTCACCTCTCGCTCGTCGCTTGCGGCCTCAGCCACGCAGGATGCTCATCACGCTGGTGTCGCCGGTCTCGGCAGCGGCGTTACGGATCTCGGTCGCCGCGTCCTCGTCGTTCACCCCGTACTGCGTCGCGGCGTTGGTCATCTTGCCGGACAGCTCGTCGAGCGCCGTGATGATCGTCCGCAGACCGTCGTTGAGCTGAACCGAGACGTCTTGCAGGGCGTTGTTCGCCGAGCCCCGCATGCCGCCGCCGCCCAGGGTCTGGATCCGCTCGATGAGCTGGGCCATGCCCTGCGCGAGACTCTCGCCGGTGTCGTTGCAACGCTGCGCCATTGCGTTGAGCTGTTCCTGGGTGGCGTGAACCTGACCCAGTCCTGGAGTATCGGTCAAGGTGGACTCACCCGCTCCTCTGCTCGCGCCCCCCGTTCAGGGAAGCGTCCCCTTGATGTATGGCCGTGTCCGGCCGATGCTGACGGTAGCGTCCCGTGCCGAATCGGGCTACCTCGATCGGTCTGATGTGGTGCATGATGACAGGCTGTGACCGATCGCCGGTACCCGCGTGTCGCCGGTAGAAGTTAGGCTGTGCATCGATCTGTGCACACTCGGGCGGGGGCCCGCCGCACCAGGGGAGGGTCGAGTGGCGGAGGAGAATCCGTACCAGCGGGAGACCGATCTCAACACCCGCAAGGACTGGCTCGCCGACCAGAAGCCGGTCGACGTCGACATCGACGGCATGGTCGACTACGGCAAGAACATGGTCACCATCCGCGACAACCTGCAGAGCCACGGCGGGCAGCTGAATCTGCTCAACGAGATGCCGGCCGCCGCCTGGGAGGGTGCGGTGCTCCCCGAGGCGAAGTACATGAGGTCGCAGATGCTCCAGAACTCCGGCGAGCTGCAGCAGTACATCACCTACCTGGGCACCGCCCTGACGAACACCGGCATGGCCGCGCAGACCATCGCCGACGCCTATTCCTCGACCGACGGCTGGTCAGCGGCTTCGCTGGACGCGGTGCGGTTCGCCTTCGGCGACACGGACGCGCCACGACCGCCGGGCCTGCCCCCCTTCATCACCGGTAAGACCTACTGGGACCAGTACTTCGAGAATCTGTCCGGAGCGGGCCAGGACGGAGCCGAGAACGAGGGCACGGGCGAGAAGAAGTTCACGGACACCGGCCAGCCGGTCGTCAACCCCGACGGCAGCATCACCCACACCTCCGTCGCCCCGGACGGCAGCGTCCAGCTGATGACCACGCAGATGCTGCCGGGCGGTGGAACGCTGGTCACGTACGTCACCAAGGACCCGTCCGGCAAGGTGATCAGCACCACCAGCAGCAAGACCACCACGGTCGTGCGGGACAACTCGACGATCACCACGACCACCGACTACGACGCCCACGGCAAGCCGACCGGGGGCCACCGGCAGACCGACAGCTACGGCGCGGACGGAAGCCGCAGTCAGACCGACGAGAAGTTGGGTGCCGACGGCAAGCCGACCTCGAAGACCGTCGACCAGCACAACGCCGACGGCACCCGGCACGTCACCGAGACGGACGGCAAGGGCAAGGTCACCCAGGAGCTGCACACCGGGCAGGACACGGAGGGCGTGAGCACTTCCGATGCCCTCGACTCCCCGAGCAAGAGCGCGCTTGAGGAGATCAAGCAGCACGACTACGGCATCTGAGCCAGGGAGGAAAGACGCCATGGCGGACTACTGGGGTGCCCGTGCGACCTACCCACACGGTGGGCCCAGCGGCGAGGGCACCCGTTACGTCACTCCGCCGCAGCAGACGGACCTGAAGTTCACCCCGCCCCCCGCCGACGAGGGCGGGGAGACGATCGAGGCCATCCGCGTACAGCTGATGGGGCAGCACCCGGAGGACATCTCCGCGCTGGCCGACCAGTGGCAGAACGCGTACAACCTGCTGCACAGCATCCACCAGCAACTGTTCAAGGCGAGCCAGGTCCTGCACGACGAGACCTGGAAGTCGCCGCAGGCGCGCGACGCCTTCCTGCAGGCCGGTCCGGGCAAGACCCTGGCCTACCTCGACGAGTGGATGGACGCCACGCTCAACAACGTCGCCGCGCTGCGGGCGATGGTAGGCATCGCCCGCGACTCCCGCGCGGAGATGGACCGGCTCTGGACGGAATACCAGAACGCCATCAACGACGCCAAGAACGCCGACGGGTGGACCCAGTTCTCCGAGGGCTTCAAGCAGGGCTTCACGCTGGGTCTCTACGACGGCGAGAAGGGGATCCAGGCGGCCGAGGCCGAGGCGGTCCAGGAGAAGCAGAAGGAATACAACCGCAAGGCGCAGCAGTTGGCGCACCGGACGGCCAACGAGTACTTCGACACGATGAGCAAGGTCAGCGGCGGGCACGGCCCACCGTTCTTCCCGATGGACGCGGTGCTCAACCCGGTGGGTCACCCGCCCTGGCGCGGCCCGACCGGGGTTCCGCCCGCGGTGCGCCCGCCGGTCACGAAGCCACCCGTCACGAAGCCACCGGTCACGAAGCCGCCGCAGGTCCGGGCGGTGCCCAGGCCGACCGATCCGACGGAGATCCAGAAGCAGATCCTGGAGAGGATTCAGCCACCACCGCCGGTGGCGACGCCGACGCCGACGCCGACGCCGAGCGTGGCCCCACCGCCGGTGGCGACGCCCCCCATGGTCGCGCCTCCGCCGGGCGTGGCCAGGACCGGGCCGCCGGTGACCAGTGGGCCCCGGCCCAGCGTGGCGCGTCCACCCGGGCTCGACGGGCTGAACGCGGGTGAGCGTGGCGCGATGCGCAACGGGGTGATCCGCGGCGGCACGAACGCGCCCGTGGCGGAGCCGCCGCAGGCCTCGTTGCGGTCCCCCGGCGCGACCTCGGCCCCGCCGCCCGGTGGCGGCCGCGCGGCGCCGCCGAACGCGCTGCGCGGGCCGGGTGCCTCGGCGAAGGCAACCCCGCCGCCGACCGGGGCCCGAGGCGGTCCCGCGCAGACTGGGGCTCCGCCGGCGTCGACCACTCGTCGGCCGGGTGCGCCCGGCACTACGTCCGAGTCCACCACCGGCCGCACGCCGGGCCGACCGGGGGCGCCCGGCACCGAGCAGTTCGCCCCGCGCAACAACGCCACCACCCCACCCGTACTGCAGAACCGGCAGCCCACCAAGAGCCGGCCCGGAACGGCACGTCCGTCGGACGGGCTCGGCAGCTCGACGCCGGCCCGCCCCGGCACGTCCCCATCGGTGCTGGGCAGCTCGGCCAAGGGCGGCAGCACCCCTCCGGCCACGCCGGCCCGGTCCCGGCGGGACCAGGACCGTACGGCCCGGCCGGTGCAGGCCGGCGGCGAGTGGCTGGGTGACGGGCAGCCGGAAGGTGTCGCGCCGATCCTCGACGCGCCGCTCGCGCCGCCCACCGGCGCGCGGGTGTCGCGGCTGGAGGAGGTGCCGAGCAGCCTGCGGGGCCGCCCGGCGGCGAGCGCCCAGCCGCGACCGGCCCGCGGTGGCCGGGCCGTACCCCCGGAGCTGGCGCCACGGCGAACCAGCAACGCCAACCCCGCGCCGGCGCAGCAGCACGACCAGGACGAGCAGACGATCGTCACGGACGAGCAGGCGTTCAGCGTGGAGACCCCGGGCGGCGGTGTCGTCGGCCGGCAGGCCGAGGACCGCTCGTACCGGGCGGAGCCGAAGACCGCGCTCGGCGGCGGCAACTGAGTCAGTGTTCCCGGCCGGCACGCCGGCCGGGAACACTCAGTCCCAGCTGTTACCGGTGAGCTTCTCGTAGACCTCGACGTAGCGGGCCCGGGTCGCCTCGACCACCTCGGTCGGCACTTCCGGCGCGGGCGCCTGCTTGTTCCAGCCGCCGCTGGTGGCCCAGTCCCGCACGTACTGCTTGTCGTAGGAGAACTGCACCCGGCCCGGCTGGTACGACTCGGCCGGCCAGAACCGGGAGGAGTCCGAGGTGAGCAGCTCGTCGCCGAGGACCAGGCTGCCGTCCGGCGCCCAGCCCAGCTCGAGCTTGGTGTCGGCGATCAGGATCCCCCGGTCGGCGGCGATCTCGGCGCCGCGCCGGTAGACGTCGATGGTGATCTGGCGCAGCCGCTCGGCGGTCGCCTCGCCGACCTTGGCCACCACATCGGCGTACGTGATCGGTTCGTCGTGTTCGCCGAGCGGCGCCTTGCTCGACGGCGTGAAGATCGGCTCGGGCAGGATCGACGCCTCGCCCAGACCCCGGGGCAGCGGGACACCGGAGACCGCGCCGGTGCGCTCGTACTCCTTCAGCCCGCCGCCGGTGAGGTATCCGCGGGCGACGCACTCGACCGGCACCATCTCCAGCCGTCGGCAGCGGATCGCCCGGCCGGCGAACTCCGCCGGCACGTCGGTCGCCGAGATGACGTGGTTCGGTACCAGGTCCGACAGCTGCTCGAACCACCAGAGCGAGAGCGCGGTGAGCAGCTTGCCCTTGTCCGGAATGGGTGTCGGCAGCGCGACGTCGTAGATCGAGATCCGGTCGGAGGCGACCAGAATCAGGTCGTCGCCGTCGGCGTAGACGTCCCGAACCTTGCCGGAGTGCAGAAGTTCCACGCGGCCTAGTACATCACGCGGCCCGCGTACGGCGGTAAGGGTGGCCGCGCGCACCGATCCGTACGGCCGTGGTGTGGGCGTGCTGTGCCCGGACGGACGTTGACAGCTTCGGGCGGTCCCTGCGTGAATGGGCCGACTGCCCCAACGCCTCGTCCCGGGAGTCCCGTGTGCCCGTTTCCGGATCGCCGCTACCCGTAGCCGACCCCGGCCGGCGTCGCGTGCTCGCCGCGCTACTGGGTGCGCCGCTGCTCGCGGCCGGCGGCCTCACGGGCTGCAGCTCTGGGCCGACCACCGCGCCGACCCGGGAGGGGCCGGTCGAGTTGTCGGTCTTCTGGTGGGGCGGGCCGGAGCGCGCCAAGCTGACCGAGCAGGCGCTGCGCCTCTACAGCGAGCGCAACCCCCGGGTGAGTTTCCGGGTCACCTGGCAGGGCCTGGACGGCTACTACGGGCGGCTGGCCACCCAGGCCGGCGGCGGCAACGTACCCGACCTGATCCAGCTCGACGACAGCGTCCTGACCGAGTACGCGGAACGGGAGATCATCCTCGATCTCACCGACCACGTCGCGGACAACCGGCTCGACCTGCGCAACCTTCCCGAAGGGCTGGCCCGGTACGGCCAGGTGGAAGGCCGGACGATGGCGGTGGCCGCCGGGCAGACGGCCGCGGCTGTGATCTTCAATCGGGACCTGCTGCGTGACCTGCGGATTTCCGAGCCGCGCGCGGAAATGACCTGGGAAGAGTACGTCGACTGGGCCGAGCAGGTCACGGATGCGAGCCGCGGCCGAGTGGCCGGCACGATGGACCCGTCCGGCGACTACCGGGCGCTGTGGCTGTGGCTACGGGGGCAGGGCGGGGAGTTCTACCGCGGCCGGCAGCTCGCCTTCGGCGTGGACGAGCTGATCGGCTGGTTGGAGCTGTGGCGGCGGGCGCGCGCCGGGCGAGCCACACCGAGCGCCGCACTGGTCGAGCAGGCCGACAGCGGTGAGCCGGCCCGACAGCTCGTCGTGTCGGGGCTGACCGCCGCGTCCTTCGCCTGGTCGCATCAACTGCCCGAGCTGCAACGCCTCACCCGGGCCGAGCTGGGATTGACCGCCTTCCCCGGTTCCCTCACCAGCCAGTGGCCGCGGGCTTCGATGTACTGGGCGGTCTTTCGCGGCAGCCGGGACCCTGAGACGGCCACCGACGTGATCAACTTTCTGACCACCGATGTCGCGGCCGGTGCCGCCCTCGGGCACGAGCGCGGCCTGACACCGAGCCAGGCCGTCCGGCGGGCCATCGAGGGCAGCATCACCGATCCGGGGCAGCGGCGAGCCAAGGCCCTCGGTGAGCTCCTGGGCTCCAGCCCCGGCTCCGCCCCGCCCCCACCCCCGACGGGACACGCCCGGGTCCGTTCCCTTCTGGTCGCGGCCGCCGAGAGCGTCCGCTCCGGTGACAGCGACATCCGGGCGGCCGCGAGCCGCTTTCTGGCGCAGGCCAACGCCGCGCTGACCAGCTGACCCGGCACAGCCGCGCCGTCAGCATCATCGCGACGTCACCGTCAGCGCGGCGGGCCGCCGCGACGGTTGCGGGTCAGGCGCAGCAGCAGAAGCACGATCACCACGACGACCACGAGACAGCAGAGCAGGCCCAAGAAGCCGAAGCCGCCCCGTGAACGCCGCCGCGCGGCCTCCACCACCAGCTCACCCGTCCCGGTCGACGCCCACGCCGCCACCGGTACGAACACCGAGAGCACCACCGCACCGAGGACCGCGCCGAGGCGGCCCCACCACTTGCCGAAAGAAGACATGCTGACATCCTCGCCGAGGACCGCAACCACTGCCGATTCGGCATCCGACGAGCCCCCGGTCGTGATGAGGCTTCGACCGGGCCCGTCCCGCCCCGTCAGCGGCAGGAGAGGCGATCGAAGTCCTTCTCGTCGGCGCGAGTCATCTCGAACGTCACCGGCGGCGAGTCGGACCCGGTGGCCGCGCCATCGTCCTTCAGCACGATCAGCGAGGTGCTGATCCGCACCAGGTCGCCGTCCCACTCCCCGTGGAGTTCGTTCAGGCGCGGGCCCGGGCGGTCGGCTCCGGAACGGGTGTGCAGGGCGAATCGGGTCCCGCGATAGTTGCTGGCGTCTCCCCACAGCTCGTAGGTCTCGATCTGCCCCGCGTCGCAGACCTTGGCGGCACCCTCCATGCCCGGACAGTCGCCGCAGCGGTCGGTGGCGCTCGGGGGGTCGTCGGTCAGGTGCAGCACGATCCTCCGGTCGTCGCTCGGACCGTACGGCACCGTCCCCTGCCAGTAGCCGGTCAGGGCCGGTCGGCCCGGCAGGGAGAGAGCCCACGGATTCGCGGCCCAGTGCAGGCCGTACACGACGCCGACACCGACGACGATCAGCGCGATGAACAGGGCGAGGAAGCGCGGCGTGTTGGCCTTGCGACGCCCCTGCGGTCGGACTGCCATCCGGATCTCCCTGGGGTTGCCCACACCGTACGCGCGCCGCCCTCGTCCCGCCGCCCCGCACGCGGCCCCGGATACGAAACAACCCGGTGCCCCTGCCGGGACACCGGGTCATCCACTCTCGTAGCGGGGACAGGATTTGAACCTGCGACCTCTGGGTTATGAGCCCAGCGAGCTACCGAGCTGCTCCACCCCGCGTCGGTGAGAACAACCCTACCCCATCCTCCTCGGGCCTGTTCGTCGGGCCCGCGATTCGCTCCAAGGTCCACGGAGATGGCCCGCCACCTGGGGAAACAGCCCTGCGGCGCGCCGAGGGTGGTTGACACACCCTGTCGCGCCCACCCGTCAGGTCGGCCTGGCCGTCACGTCGGCCCGACCACCGCCCTCGCCGGCGGAGCTTCAACTGTCACATCTCAGCGCGGCCAGGTCGACCGCGTCCGCCATCGCCTGCATGCCCTTGTCGTTGGGGTGGAGGTGGTCCCCGCCGTCGAAGAACGGCAGCATCCGCTGCGGGTCGTACGGGCTGCGGGTGACCCTGTCGAAGTCGACGACCGCGTCGAACTCGCCGCCCTGCCGGACCCAGTCGTTGACGGCCTGGCGCACCGCCTCGCCGGCTTCGTCGTACTCGGACCAGCCCTTGAACGGCATGACCGTCGCACCGACGACGCACCCGCCCGACGCGTGCACCCGCCCGATGATCTCCCGGTAGCCGGCGATCAGGTCGTCCGCTGTCACGCCGGAGTGCGCCTTGATGTCGTTGATCCCCTCGAACAGGAACACCGTGCCGACCCCGGGATGCGAGAGCACGTCCCGGTCCAACCGGCGCAGCGCGGACTCACCGGCGCCGTCCGCGAGCACCTTGTTGCCCGAGACACCCTCGTTGGCCACGCCCTTCACCGTGCTGTCCGGCGCCGCCTGGAGTCGTCGGGCGAGATAGTCGGGCCAGCGACGGTTCTCGTCCTGGGTGGAGGCCCAGCCGTCGGTGATGGAATCCCCGAGGACCGCCACCGCGCTGATCTCGGCAGTGGTCTGCACGGTTACGGCGTCCAGCCAGTACCAGGAGCTGATCCGGTCGGTCCAGTTGGTCGCCGCCTCCTCCGCGGCGTGGTCTCCCGCGGCCGCGTACGACGTCTGCATCGCCATGCCGTGCCCGGTCGTCGGGCCCTGGGCACCCGTCACGTACAGGCTCACGACCAGGTCGGCCTGGGCGGCCAGCTTTCCGGGCAACGGATCGCTGTACACGGTCGCGCCCGCCGGCACGACGACGGAGGCCTGCCCACCGAACGTCAATCGGCGGTTACTGCCCCGCACCAGCTCCGCGCCCTGCCGTCGCAGCCCCGCGTAGGCGCTCGTGAAGGTCACCGGGTACGCACCGAAGGCGTTGGTCAGGCGGATGCGCGCGTTCGACCCCCCGACGCTGGTGCGTACGACCAGCCGGTAGCTGCGGTCGGCAGGCCCGGCGCCCTGCCGGTCGGCGCTGGCACCCCACGTGATCACGGAATGCCGATCCGCCCCCGCCGAGGCGCTCGGCGCCACGGCCGAGGTGGCGACCGCCGCCACCGGCGACGAGCCGGCCGGGACCGCCGCCACCGGAACCGACGCCGCCTCTGCCGGGGCCGAGGGCCGGGCCTGCGCCACGGTCGCGCTGGTGAGGGGTACGCAGACCAGGGCGAACACCGACGCGACAGCCAGCGAACGCCGGCGTCGGGCCTGCCGGGCGTGGTGGCTCACCCGGGCCGTCATTGGAAGCTCCGCAGCGTGACCGACTCGCCCGGCCGGAGAGTGACCTGCCGCGAGCGGCCACCCGCGTGCACCGTCGTGGCGCGACCACCGACGCTGGTCACGGTCGCCTGGGTGACGGTGCCGTTCTTCCAGCTGACGTCGACGACGAAACCACCGCGTAGGCCCACCCCGGAGACCGAACCGGAGGCCGCCCAGGCGGCGGGCAGCGCGGGCAGCAGCTCGACGTGGCCCGGCCGCGAGTAGACCAGCATCTCGACGATGGCGGCGGGGGTGCCGAGGTTCGCGTCGATCTGGAAGATCCCGCGTCCCGGGTTCGTCTCGTAGATGTCGAAGAGGTTCATCGCCGTGCCGTTGCTGCCGTTCCTCGACGGCCTCAGGTTGTTGACCAGCAGCTGGTACGCCTTCTCCGCGTCCTTCAATCGCGCCCAGCACAGGCTCCGCCACGCGTTGGCCCAGCCGTAGCTGTTCATGCCGCGTGCGGTGAGCAATGCGGTCGCTCCGGCGATGACCTCCGCGGGTGTGGAGTCGTCGGGGCGGATCCGGTCACCGGGAAAGAGGCCGACGAGCGGGGAGAGGTGCCGGTGGGTGGTCTCCCCGAGGTTGTCCGGTGACATCCACTCCTGGAGCCACCCCGTGGTCGGGCTGACCTCGGGCAGGTACAGGCGTCGGCGCAGACCGTCGACGGTCTCGCCGTGGCCGGTGTCCCGGCCGAGCAACCGTGTCGCCGTGCGGTAGTTCTCGAACAGGTTCCACACCAGTTCCTGGGCGTAGGTGTTGCCCCTGGTGTCCTGCGGGCCGTGCTCGGGTGACCAGTCGCCGTCGGCGACCAGCACCTCCCGGGCGACACCCGCCGCGTCGGTGACGGTCATGGTGACGAGACGGGTCTCCCAGAACTCGACCGCGCCCTTGAGTAGGGGATAGATCCTCGCGAGGTAGGCCCGGTCCTGGACGTACTCGTAGTGCTCGAAGAGGTTCTGGCAGAGCCAGGCGTTCCCGGCCGGATGCCACCACCATCCGCTGCCGCCGTACGGGTTGGTCGAGAAGGCCACCGCCCAACCGGCGACCCTGCCGCTGGAGTTGCGGAACCGGTTGGTCGGGGTGTTGAAGAGCCGCTGGGTGATGTCCGTCCAGGCGGGCAGCTGCGCGACGCAGTAGTCGGCGAGGGCGTCGAAGCAGTCGGAGAGGCCGGCCCGGTCGGCCAGCCAGTAGCTCATCTGGATGTTGATGTCGGTGTGGTAGTCGCCCATCCAGTCCGGGTCGTTGCCGTCCAGCCACGGTCCCTGCAGGCCCATCGGGAGGCTGCCCCGCGACCCGGAGATCGTCAGGTAGCGCCCGAACTGCAGGTACGCGGCCTCCAGCTCGGGGTCGGGGACGTTGTCCCGCCAGCGCGCCTCCAGCCGGCCCCACGTGTCCAGCTCGCGCTGCGCCGCGGTGGACCCGCCGAGGTCCAGGTCGAACCGCTCGAAGATCGGACGGAAGTCGGCGACGTGGGTGTACAGCAGGTCGCGGACGGACTCCCGGGCCGCGGCCAGGACCTTCGTCTGGGCGAGGTGCTCGGGGTCGACCGACGGGTCGCGGAACCCGGCCGCCGCGTCCGGGGCGTAGTTGGTGCCGCCGCTGAAGACGACCGTCAGGTCCCGGCAGTTCGTGAAGGAGATCGAGGTGCCGTCGAGGGTGACCTTCCCGCTGCTGCTGTACGCGGTGACGGCGCCGCCGTACTTCAGCCCGTTCGCGAAGGAGGCGCCGAACGACGCGTACCGGCCGGTGGCGGTGGTGGTCTCGCCGTGGGTGCCGGCCAGCGAGACGGTGCCGGTGTAGCTGCCGCGTCCCTCCTGCGTGAAGTGCAGCACGATGACGTCGTCCGGGCGGCTGGCGAAGATCTGCCGACGGTAGGTGACGCCGTCGATCTCGTACGTGCTTCCGATCAGGCCCTGGGCCAGGTCGAGCGTACGGCGGTAGTTGTCGACGACGCCCAGGTCGTGCTCGGGGATGTCGACGGTGAGCATCCCCAGCAGCGTCAGCGAACCGAAGTCGTCCCGGCCGTAGGGGAACTGCCCGTCGTCCTGCAGCGTGTCGTTGAGGCCGCCGGTCCAGAGGGTGGCGTCGCTGATCGTCAGGAGTTCACGGGCGGGGTCGTTGCTCGCGAGTGCCCCGAGCCGCCCGTTCCCGACCGGCAGCCCCTGCTCGATCACGGAGTTGGCGGAGCCGGGTGCCAGCCACCAGAGCTGGTTGCGCGCCGCGTCGCTCGGGGAGAGCAGGGGGGATTCGGTGGGACGCCGGGGCGCCGCCGACGCGGCGAACGTCGGCAGGCCGCCCAGGGCGGTGGCCACGCCGGAGGCGGCGGCGAGGGCCAGGAAGCCGCGACGGCTCGGACGGATGTCGCGCGACTGGTTGTTCCGGATATCCATGTCGGTACTCCAACTGGGCGATTCACGGATGCGCGGGGGGCGGGACGGGACAGCGGCAGGTGTCGCGGCCGAACGGGTAGGCGGGGCCCAGTCGTCGACGATCGGGCCCCGGTGCCACCTCAAGGGGTCTGCGGCACGTGGATCCGGTCGATGTCCGGGGCGTACCAGTCGGCACTGTCAAAGGTGACCGTGTTGGTGCCCGCCTTCAGGGCGAGCTGGACGCTGACGGTCTCCACCGTGCCCCAGTCACCGGTGGAGGGGAACTTGAGGCTGGTGCCGTTGCCGTCGTTGGAGTAGACGGTCACCGAACGGGCGTCGCCGCTGACGTACGCCACGTTGATCGTGTAGATCCCCGCCTTCTTCGCCGTGACGCCGTTGATCTGCACCTTGCCGCCGAGGTACAGGTTGCCGACCTTCTGGCCGCCGGAGCAGGCGTCGCAACCGGCGACCGAGGCGTTGCCGCTCAGGGTGTTCGTCGACGCCTCGGCCTCGTAGCTCGTGGTGACCAGCTCGGCGCCGCCGGGGCTGACGGTGAACAACCGCGAGCCGTGTGCCGGCAGCGTCGCGGTGAGCTTGTTCTGGTACGTGCCGAGGTTCTTGCTGTTCCACAGGTCGCGTACGGAGGCCTTGCCGGTAAACCCGAGGGAAGCCCAGTTGGCGGTGACGGCCGCCGGTGCGTCGGCGAGGTTGAACAGGGCGACCGTCCAACTGCCGTCGGGGTTCCGCGTACCCCAGACCTGCTGGTCACCGGCCGGCGTGAGCGGACGGGCCGGCCGGCCGCCGTTCTGGTCGACCGCGATGACCTCGCGGTTGGTCAGCAGCGAGAGCCCGTACTCGTCGAGGCGCGTGAGGTCGTCGCCGGTGTAGAGGGGAGACTTCGAAATGGCCCACAAGGTCATGTACGTCTGCCGCTCGGCCTTGGTGAGGCCGTCCATGGCGCCGTTGCCGACGTTCAGGGAGTCGAGGTCGTTCCAGCCGCCGGGGCCGGCCTTCCGGCTCCAGGCCGGCGCGTCGTCGAACCGGTCGTCGACCGAGTTCTCCCAGGTGACAAGGGTGTTGCAGTAGCACTCGACGTCGGTGTCGATACGCCAGCCGTTGGAGTAGCGCTGCCAGTCGGCGGCGTGGCCGATGTCCAGCGACCAGGAGAGTTCGAGGTGAATGGGGCGGCCGGTGGCGGCGATGGCTCGCTGCCAGGCGGCCACGTCGGCGACGTTGTCGTAGTTGTCACCGGACTTGAACGAGCCCGGCCCGACGCCGTCGAGCTTGAGGAAGTCGTACCCCCAGTCAGCGAACATCTGTGCCTGCGAGTCGATGTACCGCTCGGCGCAGGGGTCGGCGAAGTTCAGTTTGTAGGCGCTGTCCCAGCCGTTGGTGGTACGCAGGTCCGGGTAGACGATGTCGGCCGTGGTGCAGCCCGGCGCGTTCCAGATGGGCGCTGCGCCGTCGGCGTACGCCTCCTTCTCCAGGCCGACGGGCAGGTAGATGCCGGCCTTCAACCCCTTGGCGTGGATGTCGTCGGCGACCGCCTTCATGCCGCGCGGGAAGCGGGACGGTTCGGGGGTCTGGCGGGCGTACTCGTCGAACCTCGGCTTCCACGCGAAGTCACGCCACCAGCCGGCGTCGATGTTGACGTACTCGTAGCCGTACGGCTTCAGCTTGCGGGCCATCGCGTCGGCCTGCTTCAGCACGTTCGACTCGGTCAGGTAGCTGTAGTCGCCGTCCGGGTTC
Organism: Micromonospora avicenniae; assembly: GCF_900156065.1. Classification (GTDB taxonomy): domain Bacteria; phylum Actinomycetota; class Actinomycetes; order Mycobacteriales; family Micromonosporaceae; genus Micromonospora; species Micromonospora avicenniae. Next base: position 198,542 of record NZ_FTNF01000013.1, read on the forward strand.
AGGCCCGGGTACTTGGAGGACTGCATGCTCCAGCTGGTCCACCCCAGGTAGGGGCGGGCCGCGACACCGGTGTGGACCGCGGTGGCCACCACGCCGCTGGGTGTCGCGGCCGGCTGCGTGTCAGGGGCGGCCTGTGCCGGGGCGGCGCCCGCGCCGAGCGTCCCGGCCAGCGCCGCGGCCACGACGGCCACGCTGCTGCGGCGCCGGGCACCTCTGCTGGTTCTCATCATCAACCTCCTGGTGGCGGGTGGTGCCGGCGTCGGCGTGACCGGCCGGGGCCGGGCCGGCGCCGAGGGGTCAGGGAAGAACGAGGGACTGGATGCTCACCGCGGCCGCGCCGCGGGCCCATTCCTCGAAGGGCAGCGGACGGATGGTGAGGGGACAACGTGCGGCCGCGCCGAAGGCCTGGCGTTCGAAGCTCGTCCGGATGGGCGCGTCGAACAGGTCGTACGCGGCCAGCCCTTCACCGGACACGACGATCCGGGTCGGGCCCACGAGGTTCGCCACGGCAGCGATGCCGCAGCCGATGGCGTTGCCGGCCCGGGTGAAGACCCCGCGAAGCAGCTCGTGGCCGCCGCGGGCCAGGGTCACCGCCTCGTCGAGGGTGAGGTCCGGATGGCCGGTCCGCTCCCGGGCCTGCGCCACGATGGCGTCCGTGCCGGCGATCGACTCCACGCAGCCGCGTCCTCCACAGTGGCAGTCTGGGCCGCTCGCGTCGACGACGACGTGGCCGATCTCGCCCGCGACGCCGTACGCGCCGGAGACCAGCCGCCCGTTGACCACCAGGCCGCAGCCGATGCCGGTACCGACGGTGACGAGGGCGAACGACTCGGCGCCAACCCCCTCGCCGAACCAGTGCTCGGCGGCGGTGAGCGCCTTCACGTCGTTCTCGACGGTGACCGCGAGACCGGTGAGCCGGGCTGCGCGTTCGCCCAGTGGTACGTGCCGCCAGTGCAGGAACGGCGAGTAGCGGACCAGGCCGGTGGTGTGGTCCACGTCGCCGGAGAGGGACAGCCCGAGCCGACGGGTGCGGTGGCGGTGCTCGGGCGGCGTGTCGAGCAGTCCGTCGACCAGCCGGCCGACCTCGGCGAGCACCGAGTCGACGTCGGTATCGGTGAGCGGCCGACGGGCGGTGGCGCGCACCTGGGCGCAGAGGTCACAGATCACGCCGATCAGCTCGTCAGCGGTGATCTTGACGCCGACGAAGAACTCGCGGTCGGCGCGGACGGCCAGTGGGCTGGCCGGGCGTCCGGCACCGGGGCCGGTGCGCTCCGTCGCGGCCAACTCGTGCAGGTAACCCAGTTCGATGAGGGGACGGGCCGCCTTCGTCACGGCGGCGGAGGAGAGCCCGAGCCGGCGGGCGAGGCCGACCCTGCTGACCGGGCCCTCGGTGAGCACCGTCGTGAAGACCGCCGTCGCCGCCGGCGCCCCCGCGAGCGATCCCGTGTCGCTGCCAGGAAACATGCCCGAAAGCTTAGGCAAATATTTAACTTCTTCAAGTATTGAATCTGGCGAGCGGCCGCCCTACAGTCCGCAGCACCTCCGGCCGACGCAATCGAGCCCGCCCCCGGGAACAGGGACGGGCTCGATCTGATGTTTCTCTCGTAGCGGGGACAGGATTTGAACCTGCGACCTCTGGGTTATGAGCCCAGCGAGCTACCGAGCTGCTCCACCCCGCGTCGGCTCGACAACCGTAGCGCACGCCCCCCGTCTGCCGCAAAACGACGCGGTCGAGCCGACGGGCCGGTGCCGAAGCACCGGCCCGCTTGGCTGGTCAGTCCAGCCAGTTCGAGATGGCCCGTTCCGCACGCCGGCTGTAGTCGTCCACCTGCCGCCGGTCGCTGGACGTACCCTCCCAGCCCATCTCCCAGAGCACCGTCACCACGTCGCCGATCCGAATCACCCGGATCAGCCGCAGTACCTCGCCCTCCGCCGGTTCGCCCGCCTCCCAGGCCGGTTCGCGCACCTCGATGAGCACCGCCTCGTCGCCGAAGTCGCCGCCCGGGAGCAGCCGGTGCCGGTCGGACCGTCCCGGTACGGTCTCCTGCTCCGGGCACTCCCGCACCGCCCGGCGCAGGTCGGCCATCCAGTCGTCGGCCCGCCCGGGTCGGTGGATGGAGATGGAGTTCCGGTAGGTGCCGTACGGCACCGTCCCCTCCGGCTGGTCCGGGGTCAGGTGATAGGTGAGCACGCGACTGCGGGTCTGCACCACCCGACCATCGAGGTCCGCACCGCAGAAGTCCGGCAGAACCTCGCCGCCTTGCTGGAAAGTGGGTTCTGCCGCCATGGTCGACGCGGGCTGGGTGAAGAACGCCCGGTCCGGGATCGACCTCGGTGTACGCGGGTCGTGAGTACCGCTGCTCGTCGCGGACGGCCGGCCGGTCGGCGTCGCCTTCGGTGACGAGGTGGCCGACGACGGAGTGGCCCGTGACGGGGTGACCGTCGACGGGGTGACCGTCGACGGCGACGGGCTGGGCGCGATCACCGTCGGGACCGGCGGGCCGGCCGGTGGCCCGACGGTGCCCTGATCGGCTGCCAGAACCAGCCGGGTGCCGGTGGCCGCGCCGGCGACCAGCAGGGCCACCAGGAACACTCCCCCCGCTGCCCGCACCCGGGCCCGCCGGTCGGTCCGGCGGCGCAGCTCGCCCGGCCCGTCCAGCGGGCGGCCGTCGACGTCCGCGGCGAGCGATCGGTAGAAGTCGGACACGTCACGCGACATCATTGGCCTCCAGTTCCTCCGCGGAAACGCCGGGCAACAGCGCGGCCAGGCGCACCCGCCCCCGGGACAGCCAGGACTTCACGGTGCCGACCGGCACCTGCATCTCCCGAGCGATCTCCTCCACCGACAGGTCGACGAGGTAGTGCAGCGCGAGCGCCTGGCGCTGCGCGGCCGGCAGCTGACGCAGCGCGTCGAGCAGCAGCACACCGTCCTCGCCGGGTGGCTGCACCACCTCCGGTGGGCCGCTGCGGACGAGCGCCGCCCGCCAGCCGTGGAGCCGGCGCCAGCGGTCCGTGGCCAGCCGGGCGACGACCAGCCGCAGCCACGCCTCCGGCGCCGGGTGCACCGACATCTGCCCCCACTGCCGCCAGGCCCGGGCGTACGCCTCCTGCACCAGATCCTGCGCCTCGGTGTAGTCACCAGCGACCGCGTAGCCGTACCGGAGCATCCGCCGCGACGTGCTTCGATAGAAGTCGTCGAAACTGTCCGCGTCCCTCATCTCGCCACCACGCTCCCCCCACATTCATCGCCCCGTATGCAGACAGGACGATCGGGGAGTGGGGACGGTTGCAATCAGTGATGGGTCGGAGAGACGACAGAGCCCCCGGGCACCGGGACCGGAGCAGGTCCACGGGCCGGGGGCCGGGCTGTCGTGCCGCGCGGGTCAGCCGCCGGAGGGCGCGCTGCCGTTCGGTGACGGTGGCGGGCTGCTGCCGCCAGGCGTCGGGGTTCCGCTCGGCGTCGGAGTGGCGGCCGGCGTACCGGCCGTCGGCGTGGTCTGTGCCTGAGCCGCCTCGAAGGCCTTCATCGCGTCGTCAAGCGCCTTGAGCGCCCGCCCGTACCGCTCGAAGTCACCGGACGTCTGGGCGGCGCGTACCTCGGCGATGGCGGTCTGCACCCGGTCCGCCGCGGCGGCGAGCTCGCCGGTGACCGGCGGCGTGTCGGGCCCGGTGGGCGGCGTCACGGGCGGGTCGTCCCCGGTGGGCGGCGGGGGTGCGTTCTCCGCGGCCCGCTTGCCCTGCTCGACGAGCTGCTTGATGCCGTCGGACAGGCTGTTCGCCAGCGCCACGAACGAGCTGCCGTCGCCGTAGGAGACGAGCACCCGCTGCAACTGCGGGAAGGCGTCCTGGTTGTTGCTCTTCACGTAGACCGGCTCGACATACAGCATCCCGTTGCCGAACGGGAGGGAGAGCAGGTTGCCGTACAACACCTGGGCCTGACCCGAGGCGGCGAGCAGGTTGAGCTGCTGCCGGATGTCACCGTTGTTGGTCATCTGCTGGTGCACCTGCACCGGCCCGGAGATCCGGGTCTGGTCCGGCAGCTCCAGCACCTCCAGCCGGGGCTCGCCGTCGACGTACGACCCGGAGATCAGCGCGGCGAGGTTCTCCCGCTTGTTAGGGGTGACCGCCGAGGTGAGCTGGAACCGCGGCCCCTCCTGCCCGGGGAACTGGGTGAAGAGGTAGTACGGCGGCTGCTTCTGCCCGCTGTCCGGAGCGTCCGGCACGTTCGGCACCTGCCAGAAGTCCTGCGCGGAGTAGAAGTCGCCCGGGTTGGTGACGTGGAACTTGGTGAGCAGGTTGCGCTGCACCTTGAACAGGTCCGCCGGGTAGCGGAAGTGCTCGGCCAGCTCGACCGGGATGTCCTTCTTCGGCAACACGAGGTCACCGCCGAACGCCTTGTTCCAGGCCTTGAGCACCGGGTCGTTCTCGTCGAACTCGTAGAGCCGGACGGTGCCGTCGTACGCGTCCACCGTCGCCTTGACCGAGTTGCGGATGTAGTTGACGTTCTCCCGGGCCAGCTGAAAGGTGCCCCGACCGGTCAACTCGTCGGTGGTCTCCTCGCGCAGGTTGACCCGCTGGGCGTACGGGTAGCTCGCCGACGTGGTGTAGCCGTCGATGATCCACTGGACCCGGCCGTCCACCACCGCCGGGTACGGGTCACCGTCGATCGTCAGGAACGGCGCGACCTTCTCCACCCGGTCCCGCGGATTGCGGACGTAGAGCAGCTTCGAGCCGTCGTTGACCGCGCCGGAGAGCAGGAAGTTCGACTCCTGCTCCTTGATCGCGTAGAGCAGCCGCCGGGTGAACGAACCGATCTCCACGCCGCCGGCGCCGGTGTACGTGTAGAACTCGCCGCCACCCTCCCCGACCGGCCGGTCGAACTCGGCCTTCTTGTTCGGGTCGGTCTGGCCGACGATCGCGTAGTCGTCCTCGCCCATCCGCTCGCCGTAGTAGATCCGCGGCTGGTCGGCCGGAATCTGCTCGGTCTGCGAGGCGCACCCCTGCCCGGCCTTGTCGCCGAGGAAGCCGGAGACGAAGAACGGCTGGCCGCTGCACACCTGGTTGGCCGGCGCGGCCACCAGTCCGTAGCCGTGCGTGTACACGGTGTGCCGGTTGATCCAGGTGTTCTGCTGGTCGGTCAGCTCGCCGTAGTTGATCTCCCGGACGCCGACCACGTAGTCCGAGGTCTTGCCGTTGACCCCGTACCGGTCGATGTCCAGCTTCGGACCGAAGTCGTAGAAGCCGCGCACCTGCTGGAGCTGGGTGTACGTCTCGCTGACCAGCTGCGGGTCGAGCAGCCGGATGTTGGGCACCACCGAGGTGTCGGTGGCCAGGTTCGCCGGCGGGGTGAGGTTGTTCGCCGCGTACGCCGTGGTCTTGGTGTCCCCGAGGTCGAACGCGGTCCGGGTCGCCTGGATGCCACGCTCGATGTACGGCGCCTCCTTCTCCTTGGCGCTCGGCTTCACCTCGAACGTCTGCACCGCCCACGGGTAGATGCCGCCGATGGCGACCGCGGACACGCCGAGCAGGGCGAGCGAGATGCCAGGCCAGACCAGGTTCCGCATCCACGCGTTGGAGAAGATGATGATCGCGACGGCTACCACGATCGAGATGTAGGCCAGGATCTCCTTCGCCGGCAGCAGTGCGTTGACGTCGGCGTAGCCGGCGCCGTAGAGCTTGGCGCCCTCGTTGTACTCGAGCAGCATCGCCCGCCGGTCCAGCACGTACGCGATCGCCTTGAGCGCCACGAAGATCGCGACCAGCGTGCTCAGGTGGGCGCGCGCGGCGTTGGTCATCCGGTCACCCACGCCCTGCAGGCGGACGCCGCCGAAGATGTAGTGCATGGCGAGCGCGCCGATCACGGACAGCACCACCGCGGTGAAGCCGACACCGAGCAGGTAGCGGTAGAACGGCAGCTGGAAGACGTAGAACCCGACGTCGACGCCGAACTCCGGGTCCTTGACGCCGAAGTCGCCGCCGTTGCGGAAGAGCAGCCACTGGCTCCACCGGCCCTGCGCGGAGAGCCCGGCGAAGAGGCCGACGATCACGGCGATGATCGCGATCCAGGTGCCGAGCCGCGGGGTGAGCGCCATCCGGTAGCGCTCCAGCGTCGCCTGCTCGACCGAGTGCGGGCGCAGCCGGGGACGCAGCCGGTAGGCCAGCCAGAGGTTCCCGCCGATGACCAACGCCATGACGAGGCCGATCACCAGGAAGAGCAGCAGCCGCGTGAGGAGCACACCGGTGAAGACCTCGGTGTAGTTGACCTCGTCGAACCACAACCAGTCCGTCCAGGCCCGCACGCCCCAGCCGAGCAGGGTGAAGAGCGCGAACACCCCGACCAGGACGGCGATCGTGACGCGACCGCGCCGACTCATCCTCGGCAGAGGGCTGCTGCTTCGCATGACCACTGTTGGCTCCGCACGCTCGATTGATCGGCTCCGACCAGGCACCCAGAGTACGGGGTGTTCCTGAATACGGCGCCCCATGGTCGCGCCGTGCCGGTCGCCGGGCCCTGGCATGGCCCGCGCGACCCGCCGCGGACGTCGAGCGAGGTCCGGACCGGTACCGCCGCCCGCGGGCACGGCACGGCCGGTGTCGCGCCGGCGTGGCGCGCGCGACCCGCCGGCGGCCGTCGAACGAGGCCGGGGCCGGCGGCAGCCCTGCCGACCCTGGCGGTCAGCAGCGGGTCGGCTCACCGCCGGCGCGCAACGTCTCGAGCGCGCTGAGCGCCTCGTCCAGCGACCCCACCCTGATCAGCGGCAGGTCGGGCTGCGGGTTCCGGACGGCCTCGGCGCAGTTGTCGGCCGGCACCAGGAAGACCTTGGCCCCCGCGTGCTTCGCGCCGACCAGCTTCTGCGCGATCCCGCCGATGGGGCCGACCTTCCCCTCGTCGTCGATGGTGCCGGTGCCCGCGATCACGATGCCGCCGGTCAGGTCGGCCGGAGTCAGCTTGTCCACGATGCCGAGGGCGAACATCAGGCCGGCGCTCGGCCCGCCGATGTCCTCCAGGTCGATGCTGAGGTTGAACGGATGCGGCTGCTTCTGCTCGATCTCGACCCCGATCCGCGGGCTGCCGTCCTGCTCACGGCTCGTGATCCGCGCGGTGGCCGGCACGCCGTCACGGGTGTAGCCGATGGTCAGCGTGCTGCCCGCCGGCTTGGCACGGATCAGCTCGGTGAGCCGGACGGCGACCGGCACCGGCTGGCCGTCGACCGAGGTCAGCACGTCACCGGGCTTGAGCATGCCGGCGGACGGGCCGCCGCCGGTCACCGCCTTCACCACCACCTGCACCGGGAAGCCCAGTTCTCGCAGCGCGGCGGTCTCGGCGCTGGTCTGGGAGGCCTCGAAGTCCTCGGCGTTACGCTGCTCGACCTGCTGCTGCGACTCCCCCGGCGGGTAGATCAGCTCCCGCGGCACCACCGCCTCGTCATTGGAGAACCAGCCGGCGATGGCCGAACGGAGCTTCACCGACGGCTGGACGCCGACCGTGGTGAGCCGCAGTTGCCCGGCCGACGTGGAGGTCGCCCGACCGGAGACCTGGATGACCTCCTTGCCGTTCTCCGCGCCGAGCGTGTTGACCGTCGGTCCGGGGCCGAGCACCACGTACGGGATCGGCGCACCGAGCACCCCGATGCTGAGCAGGGCGGTGAGCAGGGCACCGAGCAGGACGGTCAGGCCGCGACGTCTCATGCGGCAGAGCGTACCGACCGCTCCGGGTCGACCCGGCGCTGCGCGGGCGACTTCGCCCTCAGCGCAACGCCAGCGGCGCTACCTGGGGGCGCGGCGCGCGTACCGTAGACGTCGTGCCTGATATTCCGTTCGGTTTCGCGCTACCGGGTGGGCAACCACCAGACCCCAACGACCCCGCGCAGATGCAGCAGTTCATGTCGCAGTTGCAGCACCTGCTCTCCACGTCGGGCAGCGGGCCGGTGAACTGGGACCTCGCCCGGCAGGTGGCCGCCAGCCAGCTCGCCGCCGCCGGCGACCCGGCGGTCTCGCCGTACGAGCGCAACGCCGTGGAGGAGGCTCTGCGCCTGGCCGACCTCTGGCTCGAGCCCGCCTCGGCCCTGCCCTCCGGCATCCAGACCTCGGTGGCCTGGAACCGCAACGAGTGGATCTACAAGACCCTGGACGTGTGGCGGAAGCTCTGCGATCCGGTGGCCAGCCGGATGGTCGGCGCGATGGGTGACCTGGTGCCGCCGGAGGCCCGCGCCCAGCTCGGCCCGATGCAGTCGATGGTCGCCACCCTCGGTGGCGCCCTCTTCGGGGGCCAGTTGGGTCAGGCGCTCGGCTCGCTCGCGGCCGAGGTGCTCTCCGCCGGCGACATCGGGCTGCCGCTCGGCCCCGCCGGCACGGCCGCGCTCATCCCCGCCAACATAAAGGCGTACGGCGAGGGCCTGGAACTGCCGGAGGACGAGGTCCGCCTCTACGTGGCCCTGCGCGAGGCCGCCCACCAGCGGCTCTTCCAGCACGTCCCATGGCTGCGCGGGCACGTGCTGAATGCCGTCGAGACGTACGCCGCGGGCATCCGGGTCAACCGGGAGGCGATCGAGGAGGCGATGGGTCGGGTCGACCCGACCGACCCGGAGTCGATGCAGGCGATCGCCCTGGAGGGCATCTTCACCCCGGAGGACAGCCCGGCGCAGAAGGCGTCGCTGGCTCGCCTGGAGACCGCGCTGGCCCTGGTCGAGGGCTGGGTGTGCCATGTGGTGGACAGCGCCGCCGGCGGCCGGCTGCCGGACGTCGTACGCCTCGCCGAGGCGTTCCGCCGTCGCCGCGCGGCCGGGGGGCCCGCCGAGCAGACCTTCGCCGCTCTGGTCGGCCTGGAACTGCGCCCGCGCCGGCTGCGTGAGGCGGCCGCGCTCTGGGCGGCGCTCACCGAGCATCGCGGCATCGCCGGGCGGGACGCCCTCTGGGGCCACCCCGACCTGCTCCCCTCCGAGGACGACTTCGCCGACCCGGTGGCGTTCGCGATGGCCGACTTCGACGTCATCGGCGAACTGGAGAAGTTCGACTTCACAGCCCCCGGCGGGCCGCACGAGGAGACCCCCGGCGAGTCCGAGCGGCGCCACGACGAGGGCGACGACGACACCCGTTCCTGATCCTCCCGTCAGCCAGCTACCGACGCGAGCGTGATCAAGAGCTTTGCGTCATCCGGATGCCGCTCGGTGACGCAAAGCTCTTGATCACGCGGACTGCCCTCGGCCGCGGGTGGGCGGGGGTCAGCCGGGGTGGGCGGCGCCGGAGAGCAGGGCGCGGGTGGCTTCCCAGCCCTCGACGGCCGGGTCGAGGGCGGCCAGGTCGGCGGGCCCGCGCAGCCGGCGCCAGGCCGGCGTCACCGCGAGGTCGCCCGGCCGGGGAGCGGCGGCGCGCACGGCTGCCGGCAGCGTCTCCTCCAGGTCCACGGGGGGCAGCCACGGGGGTACGGGCAGCCGCGCGGCTACCCCGAGCAGACCTGGGCCACCCTCGGCGGGCGCGACCGCGACCGGGCGGCTGGTCAGCGGGCGAAGCAGCTTTCCGATGGTCAGCCCGGGCAGGTCCGGCGCGTCGGCGGCGATCACGGCCGCCTGGTCGTACCCGGAAAGTGCCGCGAACACCGCGCTCGGAGTCGGCTCAGGCACCTCGTACACGGCCGTGTCCGGCCATGTCACGGCGTCGGCGACCGCCCGGTCGGCGGGGGTGACCGCCACGGCGGTGTCCACCTCGGTCAGCATGGCGAGCAGGTCGACGGTGTCCTCGGCGAGCGCCGTGCGCCACCGCACCGGGTCGACGCCCGGCGGCGCCCACGTCACGGGCCCGAGCAAGGCCACCACCACCCGCCGTACCATTCCCCGACCCTAACGCCGCACCCGGCCGACGCCCACCCGTGCCGCGCCCACGGGGACCGCACCCGTTCGGCCGGACGGTGCTTTGCGGGATCAAGATCGCGTAGCTGGAAGGAAGTAGGGGATTCAACGGCCGGCTGAGGCCACCACTCCCGGGGGTGCTGCGCGATCCTGGCGTGTGCAGGTCAGGCAGGTCAGGCAGGGACGGTTGGGCGGTCCCGGCGAAGCCGGTCAGTCGGTCAGGGCGGGGACGGCCGCGGCGATGCCCTCCAGGTAGCCGCGGGCCCGCTCCGACTTCGGGTAGCGGGCGACCAACGCCCAGAAGGCGGCGTTGTGGCTCGGCACGATGAGGTGCGCCAGTTCGTGCAGCAGCACGTAGTCGATCACCCAGTCCGGCATCTCCTGCACCCGGTGCGAGATGCGGATCGTCCGGTCAGCGGGAGTGCAGGAGCCCCAGCGGCCGTTCTGGTTGGTCACCCACCGGACGCTGGCCGGGACGGCCCGCGTGCCGTAGTCCGAGAGGTAGGCGTCCATCAGCCGGGTGGCCCGGGCGAGCAGCTCGGCGTCGGACCGGGCCAGTCGCCCCTCGCGGGCGGCGAGCCGGGCGAGCATGCGGTCGACCCACTCGCTCTCCTCGGCCCGGGAGAACTGGTCGGGAATCAGGACGACGACCCGCTCACCGTCGCGGTACGCGGACACCGTACGCCGTCGGCGCTGGCTGCGCCGTACCTCGACGACCGGCTTGCGCGCCCCTGCCATCACAGACCCGCGCAGCCTCGATTTGCTGCCACGAAGGAAAGCTACTGCCTAGTGACCAGGGGTACGCAAGGGTCAACCCTCCGACACGCGTCCAGAAGATGGTGATTGGTCGCCAGGAGTCCCGAAAAAAATCTGGCCGGCGTGTCGAGACGCACTCCGTAACCCTTCGTGGCGACCGCCGGCGCCGCCACCTGGGATGAACCCCGGCCACCCCCACGGTAAGTGATCAACCGGCTCGCCCGCCTCACGGGGGCGCCCCGAAGGGGCGTCTGTGGCGGTTCGGTCGGCGTGTCCCCGCCAAACTGACTTATCCGACGTTATTCGCCGTGCACACTCTCGTGGTCGGCTTCCTCACAGTGTCGACGCGCAGCTGACATGGAACTGCCCAGACCTGGGTAGGGTCCGCGGACCAGCGACCACGTGGGTGGCCGCAGGAGTTTGACCCAGCGCGGCGCCTCTCACGGCCCGCCGCCGGGAACCCCGCCGGAACCGGTACCGGCCGGCGGACGAGACGAGGAGGGCACCGTGGCCGACCAGGCCCAGACCTACAACGGTTACTGCGTCAAGTGCAAGGAGAAGCGGGACTTCGAGGGACACATCGAGGTCTCGAAGACCGGGATGAACATGGCCAAGGGCAAGTGTCCGGTATGCGGCACAACAGTGAACCGCATCCTGGGCAAGGCCAAGGTCTGACACGTTCGCCAACGGGCGGGGCGCGGCTCTGACGGTCGCGCCCCGCCCGTCTATGGCGAGCACGCCGGCCACGCGCCCGGCCGCGTGCTGCAGGTCGGGCAGGACGCGGCCGACGGGTAGTGCCGAGCCGCCTGGTGCGGATCCGTGTCGCGTGGCCGACAGCACGCCACCAGACCTGTGGATAACTCAGGACCTTCTGTGGACAGCCCTGGATAGGGCGCTCCGCATCTGTGGACAACGAGCGACGTAGCGCATGGATGCGACCACGATTCGTTGCCATGAGTCGTGCCCCACTCCCCCGTCCCACGCTGCTTCCCGGCCTCACCCGGCTCTGGCGCGACCGGCACACGCTTCAGCTCGGGGTCGGGCCGGAGCGCGCCGTCCTGCTCGAGATCGCCGACCCGCGGGCCGCCCGACTGCTCGATCTGCTCGACGGCACGCGCAGCGAGCGCGGCGTACTGAGCCATCCGCTCACCACCGACGTCGGTGCCGAACCGGCCCGTACCCTCATCGAAGCCCTGCGCGCCGCCGGCCTGCTCGTACCGGGCCACACCCTGCTGCCGCGCGACCTGGCCGGACCGACGCGGGCCCGGCTCGGCGCGGAGGCCGGTGCGCTCGCGCTCGCCGCCACCCGGCTGCCGGCCACGCCGGCCCAGGTGCTCCGCCGCCGACTGGCGGCCCGGGTGCTGGTGACCGGGACCGGCCGGCTCGGCGCCGCGGTGGCCGTGGCACTCGCCCAGGCCGGCGTCGGACAGGTCGCCGTGGAGCTCAGCGGCCCGGTGCGCCCGGCCGACCTGGCCGGCACCGGCATCCCCGCCGCGGATCTCGGGCGGCCGCTCGCCGCCGCCGTACGGGACGCGATCGCCCGGGCCGCCCCCGGTACCGCGGGCTCCACCGGCCGGCGCGGCCGAGTCGATTTGGTGGTGCAGCTCGGCACCGACCGCCCGGCCGCCCTGCTCGCCGCCGGGTACGCCCGCCGCCGCCAGCCGCACCTGCTGATCACCCTTCAGGAGGGCGTGCCGGTGATCGGGCCGCTGGTACGCCCTCCGGCCGGCCCGTGCCTGAACTGTGTAGAGATACGGACCTAGGGGGCGGTACCGTATCAACATGAGTGAAAGTCTGCAAGAGCGAGCCGGGGTCTACGGTCGGCAGTCGGTCGGCAAGCGGAAGTCCATCCTTGAGCAGCTGGCAGCGGGTGAGGAGACGGTCCGGGAGGAGGGGTGGACGCTCGCCGGCACCTACGAAGACGGCACGTCCGCCTCCCGCTACGGGACCAAGCCACGCGGAGGCTGGGCCAAGGTCCTAGAGGACATCGAGGCCGGGCGGCTGGACGTCTTGGTCTTGTGGGAGTCGAGCCGGGGCGACCGGACGCCGGAGACCTGGTTTGCCTTCCTCAGCTCCTGCCGCTCCAAGGGCGTGAAGATCCACGTCATCACCCACGAGCGGACCTACAACCTGGACAACGCGCGGGACTGGAAGAGCCTCGCCGAGGAGGGCGTCAGCAACGCCTATGAATCCGAGGTGCTGTCCATCCGCACGCGGCGGGGTGTAGCTGCCTCCGCCAAGTCCGGCCGTCCGCCGATGGGTCGTCCGGTCTACGGCTACCGGCGGGTGTACGACTCGCGGACCGGAGAACTCCTCGGACAGGAGCCCGACCCGGCAACCGCTCCCATAGCTCGCTCGATCATCGAGCAGGTAGCTCGGTCCGTCCCCATCTCGGTCATCGCCCGAGACCTCAACGATCGGGGCGTGCCCGCTCCGTACGGGGCGAATTGGTACCGACAGCGAATCCGGGACATGGCGACAAACCCGGCGTACGTTGGGCTCCGGAAGCACAAGGAGGAGACCTACCGGGCGGACTGGGAGCCGATCGTTAGCGAGCAGGTGTTCTACGCAGCTCAGCGCATCCTCAACGAGCCGACCCGCCTCTCACAGGCCCGCCCCGGCCGCCAGAAGCACCTCCTTACCTACCTGGCGACCTGCCCGGAGGGTGACCCGATGACGGGGAAAGACCAGACCGACTACGCCTGCCGCCGGGGACACATCTCGATCCGGCGGGAGCCGGTAGACCGGCTCGTGACGGAGCTGGTCTTGGGTCGGCTGGCGATGCCGGACATCTACGACCGGATGCGCCGGGCGGGAGAGTCGGCGGACCGCGAGGTGACCGAGGCTCGCAACAAGGCAGCCGAGCTACGGGCGCGGCTCGATGAGTTCCGCCGGTCGGCGATCCGAGGAGAGACCACCCCGGCCACCCTCGCTTTTGCCGAGGCGGAGTTGGCAGCGCAGATCGAGGCGGAGGAGGCGCGAGCCGCATCGGCATCCCTCCCCGTAGCGCTCCGGGAGTTCGCCGGGCCACCCGAGGACGTCCGGGCGCGGTGGGAAGCCGCTCCGCTCGCGGCTCGACGTACCGTGATCCGGACGCTGATGAAGATAGTGATCATTCCTACGCAGCGCGCCTACCTTCCCGCTCACCAGAGGGTAAAGGTCACGTGGCTATAGCTCGGCAGTCGAAATCCGCCTAGACTCACGGCCGTCAGAACATCCCGAGAGCGAACACTGCCAGGCCCTAGGGGCAACGTGCGGCACGCTGGTTGAGATGCCACAAACGTAACCGGCTCTCCTGCCTTAGCAGGAGTGCGCCCGGTGACACCCGAGGACTGGATCAAGAAGCAGCTAGCAGCGGCCAAGCCGCTCACCGCCGAGCAGGCGGATCGGATCGCATCAGCACTACCGCCGGTCGAGAAGGCTCCCGGCGAGGCTGCGAATATCCGATCGGAAATGCGATCGAGATAACTATTAGGTAACGCCCGACCTCCCCCGCCTGCGCATATAGTCCGAACGCTATCTCTTATTCGATCGAATATCGTTTGATCTAGACGGCGCGAATGATTAGCCCGTAGCGTTTACCTCGGCTCAAGGAGCGCAGGGACGCCAGAGCCGCCTTATCCCATTCTTTGGAAGGCGGTATTTGGCGTGTCCAAGAAAGTGAGTTGGGGGCGAATTCCCGTGGCCGAGGATCCGGGTGTTCCCGGACCTCGGCAGTTCTACCTGCGCCGTGGCCGGACGTGCGCGAGCTGCCAGGAATTTATGGCCAAGGGCGAGTTGGCCGGTTTTGACGACGACAACGAGATCGTGTGTGAGGGGTGTTTGTGATGAAGGCCAAGACCAAGCGCGGACCGGGGCGACCCAAGCTGTACCACGGCGGACGCTTCGAGACCCGGCTCACCGAGGCGCAGCTGGAGTTCCTGGAGCAGGAGGCGGACCGGCGGGGTGTGTCCTGCGGCCAGGTTGCCCGCGACGCCATCGAGGCGCTGATGAAGAAGGCGGCTCGGCGATGAGCAACTGGCGTATCAACTTCGGGATGGGGCCGGTCCGCTACTCGCGCCAGATCAACGCCCCCAAGCCCAAGCCGGAACAGAAGCCGATGACCGTCAAGGGCTGCTTGATCACCCTGGTCGTGACGGTCGTGCTCGTGTACCTCTGCTGCTGGGGCGGCGTCGCGTGGATGACGGCGAACTCATGAGCTGCGAGGCGGAAGGCGAGAAGATCCGGGCGGCCTGGCGGGAGTTCTTCCGCGAGGCGCAAGAGGAATTGGCGGAGGTCCGCGCCGAACTCATCGACAGTCGGATCTCGCTGAATTTGTCCCTGACAAATGAAAGAGCGCCGGGCCGCTCTCCCGACGCTCTCTCCGACCCCTACGGAGGCAAGTCCTAATGTACTCCGATACGAAAAGTGCCGCTAGGAGCGACCGATGAGCACTCCGTACGCGGATGCCGCGCTTGACTACTTCAATGATGGGTGGTTCCCGCTCCCGGTCGGCGGAGCCAAGCGAAAGGCTTTGTTGGTGTCCGGGTGGACCGGCGGCCAGGACAACTGGCCCGACCGGAAGCAGATCGAGCGATGGGTGGAGGAGTACCCAACGGCCAACATCGCTCTACGGCTCCCCAAGGACATCATCGGGATCGACGTAGACATGTACGACGGGAAGCCCGGAGCGGCCACTATCGCGGATGCCGAGGAGAAGTTGGGGAAGCTCCCGCCTACCTGGATCAGCACCTCTCGGTCGGACGGCTCGGGCATCCGGTTCTACCGCGTACCGCCCGGACTCGCGTGGCCGGAGAGCCTGACCAAGAGCTTCGGCGGCGGGGTGGAGATCATCCGATGGGATCACCGATACGCCATCGTGGCTCCCTCGATCCACTACACCGGCCTGGAGTACCGCTGGTTGAAGCCGAGCGGCGAGACGGCTTCCGGCGAGATCCCTGGGGTTGGTGATATCTGATGGTGCAGATGCCTACGGCATGGGTCGAGGGGCTGACCCAGGGTCGGGAATGGAAGCCGATCCCCAAGGCCAAGGCGACCAGCAAAGCGACCGAGGAGTGGTTGGCGGAGCGGGCGGGCGGCGAGCCTTGCGAGCACTTGCGATCGGCGATCACGCGGGCAGCGCTGTGGTTCGCGGAGAACGGCCGGGATGGCGCCCACGACTACATGCGGGATCTCGTGTGGGGGCTCATCCGGGACGCCCGCGATGGCCATCGAGGTATCAGTACCGCGCTTGCCGCGACGCAGCGAGCCTTCTTGGCGGAGGTGCGCGACCGGCGCTCCCTCGCGGACGCGGAAGGCGAGTGGCAGCGGGCGCTCGACGGGGCGGTTGCCGGCGTCCGGGCGGATGGGGTCGAGCCGGGCGAGGAGGATGACTGCGACCTCGGGTTGGACGCGTGGCGGACGACCACCGAGGAGCCGGACACCGCAGAGCTGTACAAGAAGCTCGGCACCATCCTCACCCGCTCGGACCTCGACGCGCTGCCGGACCCTGAGCCGCTGATCGAGGGCATGCTCACCTACCGCTCGGCGGTGCTGATGGTCGGTGCGACCGGTACCAACAAGACCTTCTCGGCGCTGGGGATGGCGTGCTCGGTGGCGACCGGGAGGCCGTGGCTCGGGCACCGGGTAGCGCTCACCGGTCCAGTCGTCTACGTCGTGGGTGAGGGTGCCTTCGGGCTCAAGAACCGCATCGCGGCCTGGGAGGAGCACAACGGGACGACGGTGCCTCCGGATCGGCTGTTGTTCTTGCTCCGGCCCGCCTCGCTCACGGATCGGGACTTCTGGCGAGCGCTGACCGCGCTGGTCCGGGAGCGGTCCGCTCGGCTGGTCATCTTGGACACCTTCTCCTCGCTCGCTCCGGACGCCGACGAGACCACCGAGGCAGCTACGGCCACCCGCCGGTTGGCGGATCTGTCGGCCGACAACGACTGCACGGCGATCCTCGTCCACCACACCGGCTGGGGACCGCAGGACCGCGCTCGTGGCGGATCACAACTGGAGTCGAACGTGGATGAGGTCCTGGTGTTGGAGAAGGCAGACCCCAAGGACCCCAACGGCCCGGTCTCGCTCACCCGCAAGAAGGTTAAGGAGGGTCCGGCGGGAGCGCGGATCTGGGTCGAGCGGACGGAGGTCGGCTCCTCGGCGGTGTTGGAGAAGTCGCTGCCTCCGGTTGAGGACGAGGCCAAGCGCGGACCTAACCGCAACGACATCCAGATCGGGTTGCTGGCCTGGGTCGAGGAGCACCCGCAGGAGACGCAGGCTCAGATCCTGCGCGCGATCCAGGCGGAAATGCGCATCGGCGAGAAGAAGGCCAAGACGGAATTCGACGCGCTCGTGAGGGACGGAATGCTGGTCCAGAAGACCATCGAGCGGCTCGAAAACGGCCGACCTCGGAAGCGGGATGTGTGGGAGGCGAGGTCGATCAGGATCCAGGCACCTCGCGGATCGACCTCGGAATAATCAAGATCGAGGTCGATGGGCGTCTACCAGGGCAAATGTCATCGACCTCGAAGGTCGATCACCCGAAGTCGATAACCCGGGACGGGGCGGAGGAGGTCATCGACCTCCGACCCCCGGACCTTTAGGAGGTCGATCAAACCGAGGTCGATTAAGAACGTCGATGTCTTAGATGCAGGAAATAGGGTCGCTAGGATTAGGCATGAGTAAGGCGTGGGGAGGTCCGACGACGAGAGAAGGCGGGATAGTCCTGCTGTCGTCGCGAGCGTGGGGGAAGCTACGGCTGTCCGTGTTAGCTCGGGACGGGTGGCAGTGTCGGATAGCCCTGAGGGGTACGTGGAAGAACCGGTATGGGGTCGAGCTTCGATGTAGGGGTAAGGCGGATTGCGTACACCATACGCTCGGGCGAATGGTTACTGGGGATGACCCTGCGTACCTAGTAGCGGCCTGTACTCCTTGTAACTTGAGGGTGGGAGACCCTAGGCGTACCCCTGATCCTGAGCCTGTACCTGGGACACGTTGGTGAGTTTTCCCCGTAGGGGTGCAAGAGGAAGACCCCCGTTGTTCAGCTCTCTTTTTCTTGGGCATGAAAGGAGCCGATCGTGACCGATACCAACAGAAACGAACCGGACAGCGCCGACGCGGGCGGGTACGGGCGGCTCCGGGCGGCATTTGAGCGGTCTCTCGTGGCCGCTAGCACCCTGCCGATGGACGGGGCGGGAGTCGAGCTAGCTAGGTGTACTGCCCAGGGACGTTGGTCAACCTGGTGATGGGCGGCTTGCCGCCGGTAGCAGTGTGGGGCCGGTGGTGATTGTAGTGATGGAGCCAGGCG
>NZ_FTNF01000042.1 GCF_900156065.1 Micromonospora avicenniae
TCCGCCGCTACATCATCTGGCGGAACAAGCACGCCGCCGACGAACGCCTACGCGAGGTAGTCAACAGGGCAAACGTTGCCTGACGCGGCACTAGCGGGCGGAGACGCCGTGGCCCGGTTCCGGGACTGCGATGGCGGAACGAAGATCCGCGGGCGTGTCGGTGGTGGTATCGACGGCGCCGGCGGTGGCGTCATCCCGGGTGGCGTTGTGCCAGTCGAGGTACGTGTCGTGACCGGTGCTGGTGAGAGCGGCGTCGATGGCTTCTTCAGCGGCCTCGAGGGCCTCATCGCGGCTTGTGGCGGTGACCTCGATCGTCACGGGCAGCGTGAGACGGACCTGCCATCGGCGTGCCAGGGTGGGCAAATCGAGGGTCTGCAGGATGTGGTCGGCGACGTCCGGGTTGACACCGTCGGCGGCGGCGTCGCGCAACGTCTGCCACACCCGCCGCCGAAGCGCGGCGAATTGCCCGTCGACGGAGGGAAACGCCGCCGTCGCCGGCGATACGAGCTGATGAGTGTGGAAATGGTCGTGGAGACGGGCGACGGTGTGGGTGAGCCAGCCCAGTGGTGCTGGGTGGCCGGGGTGAAAGGCGTCCCACGCATCGCGCAGGACGGCCTCCATGCTCGGCGGCCCCGGTAGGTGATTTTCCGGTGTGGACATGAGATCTCCGAATCGGTGAGCCGCCGCCGGCCGCACCTCCCAGGGAAGGGGGCGAGGCCGGCGGGCGGGGTGGTCAGTCGGGACAGCGGGTGCGCGCTCCCGTGCTCGTACGTGTCGGCGCTGGCGGTCATGTGCGGCCACCGGTAGCCGGCGGTGGGGGCGGCGCGCAGCGTGTCGATCAGCGGTGCGGGCCGCTCGATGAGATGCAGGTGCTCGAAGACTGTCCGTGTGGCTGATCGACAACCAGCCCGCCGGGCGGTTGGTGGGCTGGACGTCCGGGGCGGGCTTGTGTGCGGTGCAGGCGGTTATCGGGCGGAATTGCCGTAGGTGGGCCCGTCGAGGGCGGTGGGTGGGACGCCGTGGCGCATGGCGGTGTCGATGAGCCGGGCGAGGCGGTAGTGGGGGTCGGCCGCGAGGGCCCGGTCGAGGGCGACGGCGGCGAGGGCGCCTTGCCCGAGCCGCCAGGCCGTGAGGGCGAGCAGGGTGGCGGGGGCAGCGGCGTAGGCGGGGTCGGCGCGGCGGGTGATGTCGGTCCACATGGCGAGACGCCACGGCTCGGTCCCGGTGGCTTCCCCGGCCTGGTCGCGGACGGCGACGTCGGCAAGCAGAACCGCAAGCCAGGCCACCTCGTCGTCGGTGAGGACCGCGTCGCCGGCGTAGCGGGCGAACGCCTCGTCCGTGGCTTTCCTGCCGGCGCGGATGAGCGCCGCCCGCCCGCCGGACATCTGGGCGGCAAGCGCGCGTTCCTGCGCCTTGCGGCTGGCTGCGGCCATGCCGGCGCTGCCGGTGGGGGCGAGGCTGGCCACGAGCGTGGCCCGGTCCGGCAGGGCGGTCTGCCCGGCCACGATGGCGTGCACCGCGGTGGGGCTGTGGTGCGCGTCGAACGGCACCCCGTCGGGTGGGCAGCATTGCGGGTCCTGGCATTGGTAGGAGTGGTAGCGGCCGTCGGTGACGCGCAGCGTGTCGAAGATGGTGATGCCGGCCGCGTCCAGGTGTGGGGTGATCGCGTCGACGACCGGGGTGACGGCGGTGGCGGGTCCGTAGCCGATGAGGATCGCGGTGGTGGCGTCGACGTTGCGCAGCAGGGCGAGGTGCTGCCGCACCGCCCCGGGCACCCAGTCGGAGATGGTGGCGGGCTCGGGGAGGTCGGCGCGGGTGGCCACGGCGATGCGGTGGCCGGTGAGGCCGATGGTGACGAGGCTGTCGGCGGGGTGGAAGCCGAGCAGGTAGGGCACGGCGGCGAGCAGGTCGCTGATCGAGGTCACCGGCAGTCGGGCCGGATGGTCGTGCGTCATGGGGGATAACTCCTTGGCCTTAAGGGCTTCGCAGCCGCTGGGCGGAACGTGCGGACCTGGCGGTGGGACCGGCGGCAGATCAGCCGCCTGCCACTCGGGCGGATCGGTCAGGTTGAAGGGGTTGCTCAACTCGAGTGATGGCCGAGGCCGATGCGGGCGCCGATGACGAGGCCGCCGGTGGACGGCGGCGAGCACGGCAGGCAGGCGGGGTGTAGGCAGCGCGAACCTGCGGGAGCGGCGATGGGTCGCCGTGGCTCCTGGCGTCGCTTGTGTCTAGGAGCCGGCTCCGGCGCCCTCGCTCGTGCGCAGGGGTCGTCAGGCGTGTTCGAGCGCGGTGACGGCGGCGTCGGCGATGGCGTCGACGGCCTGGATGGGGTCGGCCACCTCGATGGTGGTGGTATGGGTGAAGGTGTGCCCGGCCAGGTCGGCGGGGCGTAGCCACAGCACTGCGCAGCCCGTCTGGTGCAGGGTGGTGATCAGCCGCTGGGCAGGCGCGGTGTCGGGTAGGTCGCCGTCGGAGACGACGGCGAGCATCCGCAGCGTGCCGGGTTGGCGCAGGCGCAGGAGCTGGTCGGCGAGTTTCACCGCGTCGATGAACGCGGTGGTGCCGCCGAAGGCCCGCATCTCCAGGACAGATGCCGGCTGTTGGTGGGGTGGCACGAGGAGGGTGGCCCGGTCGCCGAATCCGATCATGGTGGTGGTGGCCTGGTTGGTGCGTGCGGCGTGGGCGAGGATCCACCCGGCTGAGGACATCGGCGCCGCGTAGGGATGCATAGAGAAGGACGTGTCCACGAGTACGGCCAGGTGCAGGTGCGGTTTTGGTGGCGGCAGAGTGGTGCGCCGTTGCCAGGGTGTGGCGGTGGGCATGCTGCCGGAGGCGATCTGCGCCTGGGCGGTGATGGCGTGTCGGGTGCGTAGCCGCCCGGGCGGGACGGGGCTGGGGCGGGTGTCGGGTTCGGGCTGGTGGGTGCGGGCGCGGCGCAGCCGGGCGGCGAGCTGTCGGGCGGCGGCGCGTTCGGCGTCGGTGGGGTCGCGGCGCGTCCATGACGGGGGAGCGCTGTGCCGGGTGCGGATTTGTTGGGCGGTGTATTCGGCGGGGGTCAGGCCGGCGGTGTGCGCGAGGTAGTCGCCCAGTGCTTGGGCGAGCTGGCCGGCGAACGCGCCGGGGTCGGGCTGCGGCGGTTCGGGCCGCTGGCGGGGGTCGATGTCGAGGATGCGGCACCACCGCCATGCCAGGTCGATCATCGTGGCGGCGTCGGTGTCGTCGACCGTGTGGGCCTGGCGCCACACGTCGCGCAGCTGGCGGAGCTTCTTGCGGCCGATGACGGTGGTGACGGCGGCCCGGACGCCTTTGATGTCTTTGGTGGTGATGATGCGGGCGTCTACGCGGGCCAGGAGCAGCCCGGCGAGGTGAGCGGCGTGCCAGGCGTCGTCCACGGGTGCGTCGTTGGGGTCGAGCAGGGTGGTGACGGTGTGACGCAGCCACCGGCGGTCGCCGCGTCGTCTGCCGCGTTGCCGGTTCTCGGCGCGGGACTCCTCGAGCAGGTCGGCGACGGCGGCGACGACCGGCGGGGTGCGCGGTGGTGTCGTCCACAGGCTGTGGGTGGCGTGAGCGGCTTCGTGGACGAGCAGCCCGTAGGCGGTGGGCACCAGACGTTTGTGTCCGGCCTTGTGAGGGTTGGTGATGTCGGGGGCGCCGATGTGGGTGGCGTCGACCTCGATGCGGCGGGCGTCGGGGTAGAAACACGCGGGTGCGCCGCCGCCCGCGCCGGGGGCGACGGTGACGGTCAGGTCGTGGCGGCCGGTCAGGACCGGGATGTGTCGGGTCCAGGCGTCACTCCACGGATGCCAGTCCGGGGCGCTGGCGGCCGGGACGCCGGAGCCGGCGGCCCGGTGGGTGGAGGGGTGAGACATGACAGGTTCTCCTTCCGAGGGTGGGGGTTAGCGCTGTTTGCCGAGGGTCAGCGGGGTGATGTCCGCGCCGAATCTCTGCCTGAGGGCGGCGAGGACCTGTTCGCGGTCCTCTTGCGGGGCGCGGCCGACGAGGTTCGCCACCGCCGCCGCGGGGCCGAGGGTTTTGCTGACGCGGGTGAAGCCGAGCAGTTCGCGTAGCTGCGGCGCCCAGCTGACGCGTCCAGCGGCGAGGTCGGCGTTGAGCGCGATGGCGGCCTCGACGGCGGGTCGGGGGACGCCGAGATGGCGGGCGAGGTCCCAGTCGGTGGTGACCTCGATGTGCACGTCGAACCGCGACGCGAGGGCCTCGGTCAAGATGGCGCCGTGGACGCCGGGGTTGTGGCCGGCGATCACGTAGAACCCGTCGACGGCTTCGACACGTTCGTTGCGGTAGCCGGGGATGGTGATGACACGGCGGCCGTCCATCGCCGGGTACAGCACCGCGAGGACTTTCGGGGGGATGAGCGTGGCGTCGTCGACCAGCAGCGCTCGCCCGTCGCGCATGGCGGTGACGAGGGGGCCGTAGACGAACTCGAACCCGCCGTCGGGGAGGGGGATGAAGTTGCCGAGGAAGTCCTCCACCACCGTGTCGCCGGTGCCAGCGACGGTCAGCAGGTCGGGGAACGCGGCTTCGACGAGCGCGGTTTTGCCGGTGCCGGGTGGCCCGTAGAGCAGCACGGGGATGCGCTTGTCACGTAGCCGGCGCAGCACGTCCACGTCGGTGGCGCCGGCGAGTTTGCGCGGGAAGTACAGGTCGCCGTTCGGGCGGGTGACCGGCTGCCGCCGCCCGCTGCTGGAGCCGCTGCGGGGTGTACGTGGTGCGGGCGGCGGCATGGTTCCGGCGGCGTCGATACCAGCCTGGGTGATCTGGAAGCGGTGCGGGCCGGTCAGGTGGGTGGCGTACCCGGCGGCGGCCATCTTCTTCAACGCCTCGAAGACCGCCCCGGTGGAGGGGGCGGAGATGGCGTTCGTGACCTCGCCGACGGTGAGCATCCGGTCCGGGTTGGCGGCGAGGTGCGAGGCGACCTTGTGGTACAGGTAGCCGGGGCGCCGGCCACCGGCCGCCGCAGGCGCGGCGGTGGGGGGTGTGGGATTCATGCGAGCCCTCCAGAGGTTCGGGATGGGCCCGCGCACCCGTCTCCGGGTGCGCGGGCGAAAGAACATCCGCGCAGCGGAGACGGAACAGTTGGAGCAACGTCAGCAGCCACAGGGAGCGGCAGCCGTCGCTATCGGAGAGCGGTTATGAGCGGCCGAAGACCCGGTCGCAGCGTCGAAGGTCGACGGGCTGCCAGGGCAGGCCCCAGCCGATCCGGTAGCGGCCGTCGTCGGGCGTGACGCGGTGGACACCGCCGCCGAGGGACAGGGGGCGGGCGACAGTCAGGAATCGTCCGTCGAAGCCGACGGTGCGCCAGTCACCCCCGACGTAGTCGGCCATCGCGTGGAACGACTCGGCGAGAGCGGCAACGGCTTCGGTGTCGACGGTGATCTCGTAGGTGCCGTTCCAGAAGCCGGTCACCGTGCCGACGTAGCCGCGGTGGAAGCGGTGGACGCAGGGACCGGCTGGTAGCGCAACCAAGGGCCGGAGAACACGGCGGCCTGGCCTTGTGGCGGGTGGTGTTCAGGAGTGGGCATCGACCACCGCCACGGACCAGTCCGCCGGATGGAACCCGCCGTTCAGCGGTCGCTGCTGGCGGGGAGCGGACCGTCCGGGCGGAAGCCAGCCAGCCGGGGTGGTCCCGCGTCGGGGCGCCGGTGGCGTCGGGTCGGGGTTGCGGCGGCCGGCCAGCAGGTTGCGGAAAACCGCCAGCAGGCGCGGCGGAACGCTGCCGCTGTCAGCACCGGTGAGCACCGCCCGTTCGGTGCCTAGCCACACGGCGCCGGCCAGGTCGACCCAGGCGATCGGCGTGCGGCGCGGCGGAAAACGCCACCCGGGATGCAGCAGCCGCGGCAGCGCGACGATGTCGCCGGGATACCGCGCCCAGTCGGTGTAACTCCAGGCCGCCACCGTGCCGGGCCGGCGGCCGGCCCGTTCCGCGTCGGCGCACACCGCGCACACGGCTCCGTCGACAGTGCTGCTACCGGCGCAGGCAGGGCAGGCGCGCCAGTTGTTCGGGTCGGCGGCCGGCTCGTAGGCCGGTGCCCACGCTCCGGTCACCTGCCCGCCCCGGTAGCCGTCGATGACGCCGGCGCGCAGCAATTGACGCATCGGATGGGCCAGGTGCGCGTCGATGGTCGTGACGGTGGCGGTGGCACGCACGAGCACCGCGAACAGGCGGTGTCCCATCAGCGCTCCTCCCGCCCGGTCGAGCCGGCGGCGCGGTAGGCGTCTCGGACCGCTGAGGGGATCGGGCCGTGGCTTCGATACGGCGGCAGGTTCACCTCCCGCCCGTGGCTGGCTCAGAAGGCGCGGACCGGGGCGTCGGCCGGGCGGCCGTTGCGGGTGCCGGCATCGGCCTGGCGGGTGGCGCGTCGCTTCGGGATCCGGCGTGCCGCCGCAACGTACGGGGCGAGGGCTTCCCGCAACCGCGCCGCGTTCTGCCCGGACAGGTCGATCTCGTATTCCACGCCGTCGAGCGCGAAGTGGTGAGTGTCGACGTTGTCGGTGCTGTGGTCGAGGTCGTCCGTGATCAGGACAACCGTCTGGGTTGCCATCGGAGGCGTTCCTTCCGTTTAGGGCCAGAGAGGCAGGAGCCCTCGGCGCGCCTGTGGCGTCGAGGGCAGGTGAACTCGGGGTACTGGAACCGGTCGCGTCGCCGGCTCCGCGTCAGGTCGGCTTCGGTCCGAGGTGATGACCGCGAGATGAGCCCCTCGGGGTGCTGGCCGTCGCCGGCGGGTCGGGGATGGTGCCGGCGATGCGATCACAGTCGTAGGGATGCACCGCGATCCACGTCCAGCACCAACCCATCACGACGTACTGGCCATCAAAGGTCGGCGGAATGTGATCAATCGCGTCCGGGTCGTTCTGCACGCGCGTGTCGTCGACGATGACGTCCCCGTCGAACCACATCCGCCCGAGGGACTCGTCCACCCGACGGTCCAGATCCGCTTCCGGGATGCCCTCGGCCGTGAGGTGCCGGCGCAAGCGGTCCCGGTGGTTGTGCTGGTCGGCGACGATCGCCTCGGCGACGTCCCGAGCGCAGCAGAACACGGCCCACCCGTTCCAGGTGTCGATCAGGGTGCCGACAAACCCGACGGGGATCCGCATGTCCCCGGCGTCGTTCGGTGCCCACGCCCAGTCGCCCGCGAACACGCCCGGCCCGCCCAGCCGTACCCGGTCCGGGTAGACGTGGCGCAGGTCCCGGTCGTCACCGTCGGGGTGCAGGACCGTCCGGCAGCGGCGGGCCGCTTCGGCGTGCGCGGCGGCGTCGTAGCCGTCGCACCACGCCCACCGCGTCTGGTCACACTGCCGTGCGGTGAGCGTCTCCCAGGCCGGCGCGTCTGGCGGTGCGTGTTCGGCGTACCGGTCGGAGTCGTCGGCCAGGAAGTACCGGTCGGCGGTGGGGATCTGGTCGAGGATCGGCGGGTCGATGTCGTCGAAGCCGGTGAGGACCTCTCGGGCTGCCGCGGCCACATCGCCGTCTGCCCGGCCGCCAAGGACATGCTGCGCCCACCGGGTGGCCGCGTCGCGTCCGGCGGTCTCGCCGGCGGATCGCAGCGCGTCGAGTACTCGCTCCCAATCCCGATCGGGTCCGGTATCGGCAGTGCGGCGGAGTCGGTCGCCCTCGCCGAGGAGCAGTGACAGGCGTGAGCCGTTGTCCCAGTCGACGTCGAGCACCCGCGTCTGCGGGTCGTAGCGGCGCACGGTGCCCTCGTCCCCGGGTCGTAGCAGAGTGTGCGGGTCGGCGGTGTGCTCCAGGGCGACGCGGTCGCCCGGTTGGTATGTCATCGTTGGGGCGGCGTCACCCGGTATCGCGTCCGGTTTACGTGTGGTCATGCGCTGTTCCTTCCTCTGGTTTCGACGATGCGGCGGACGGCGGCGAGCTGGTTGGCCCAGGCGGACAGGCGGCTGATCTTGACGACGTCGCCGCTGTGTGGGGCTTGCACGAGGAGCCCGTTGCCGAGGTACATGCCGACGTGGCTGGGACGGCTGGTGCTGCCGCGGCTGCCGGGGATGAACAGCAGGTCCCCGGGCCGCAGGTCTTGCTGGTTGGTGACCGGACGGCCGGCGTGAACCTGATCGCGAGTGACCCTGGGCAGGTCGACACCTGCCGCTCGGTAGGCCTGCTGCATCAGCGATGAGCAGTCGCACTGGCGGGCGGGGATACCGGAATGCGGCGCGGTGCAGTCCCCGCCAAAGGTGTACGGCGTGCCGAGCTGGCCGAGGGCCCAGCCGATCGCCGTCTGGACCTGCGGCGGGGTGCCCAGAGGCAGAGCGAACCCGTCCGGTAGAGGCACCTGCTCGGCGCCGGGCCGGCCGTCGCCGCCGTCGAACAGGCACAGCGGGTTACTCATCGCCTGCTCCAGATCACCGGCCACAGGGCCGGCGGGCGTGCCGCCGGTCAGGACGCGGACCAGGGCGATCGCGTCGTCTTCCCATCTGGCGTAGGCGCCGGGATAGGCGGAGCGCTGCACGGCCTGAGCGGCGTCGGTCAGGGCCATGGCCTGCCACCCGTCGACGGCCAGCAACGCCTGGTAGAACTTCCCGGCCACGTAGCGGGGATCCCGCAGTTGGACGGGAGTGCCCCAGCCCTGCGAGGGGCGTTGCTGGAACAGCCCGATCGAGTCACGGTCCCCGGCGGGCAGGTTGCGCAGGCGCGATTCCTGCAGGGCAGTGGCCAAGGCGATGACCCACCCGCGGGGCGGCACCTGCAGTTCCGTGCCGACGGCGACGATGGTCGCGGCGTTGGCTACCTGTTCGCTGTTCCACCCGCCGGCCCCGACAGCAGGTGGGGACAGGGCAAGGGTGGGCAGCAACGGTTGTCCGTCCGGACCGACCGCGCTGTAGCAGCCGGCTGAGGCGCTGCCACCGCCGGTGAACAAGGCTCCGACGCCGCCCGCGCACAGCACCAGCACGGCGACCACGGCGACGCTGATCGCGGCGAGAGCGCGGGCACTCACCTGCGTACTTCCACCGCTGGCCGCAGTCGGCTCGGCCGCTCGCCGGGTTCGATGTCACCCGGGTGCAGGCAGTTATCCAGGTGGTAGGTGGCGACACGGGTGCCGTCGCTGGTGTGCACGCGAATGCTGGCGGTGCCCGCGTCGATGAGGTAAATCCATCCGGCGTCGAGGTGCTTGGCGTGGCAGAGCGGGAACACCGTGACCGGCTCCGGCGGGTCCACCTCGGACGCCAGGGTCATGCCCACGCCCGGCAGCGGACGCTGCCCGGGAAACGGCGAGCGGATCGTGGTGGTGATGTCCGCGTCGAGGTACTCCCAGTCGTGGGCGAGGATCGCGGTGATCAGCGCGTTGGTGTCGTGGTGGTTGTGGTTGGCCCAGATCGTGGCCAGCGTGGGTAGCACGACGGCCGGGTGGCCGTCGAACAGCACGAACCGGGCGTGCACCAGATGCGGGTTGTCGGGGCGGATGGCCCCGATGTAGCAGTGGGTGCTCACGAAACTCGACTCCTTCAGCGAATGGGGGCGGGAGCAGCGCGTCACGGCTGGTCGTGCGGGGGCAGGGGAGGCCAGGTGGCGGGTTTGGCGCGCCAGCCGAAGATTGGGTCGGTGGTTTCGGCCGACCCGCAGCGGCTGCAGCGGACGGAGGTGTCCTCGCCGTAGCCGGCCATGGACGGCAACTCGGTGACGGTGACCTCGTCGACCGCCCCGCAGATCCGGCAGCGCAGGGACGCGCCGTCAGGGCCGCACACCCCGAAGATCGGCTCGTCCAGCTCCGATCGTGGCTTGCGCCCCGTGCTGGTCATGCGGAGCCCTACGCGGGGGCGGGTCTGGGTGAAGTGGACGCCGGCGGCCAGTAGCGCGACCAGGCCGCGATAAGTGGGAGGGGCGTCGTTCGCGGGGGTGTCGTCGACGAGCACCACGGGGTGGTCGTCGCCGTGCAGACGGGTGAGCTGGTAGAAGCGGCCGTCGATGTCGACGGCGTCAACCCGGCGGGCTTGCCGCAGCCGCCGGTCGACGGGTTGAAGACTGCGGTAGCAGGCGGCCCAGGCCAGCAACCGGGCGTTGGGCGTGGCCACCCGGATCATGCCGACGATGGCGGCGAGGGTGGCCTGGTAGGGCGTTGCAGGCCCGTCGAGTTCGTCCGCGATGTGGTGCAGCAGCGCGGCCGGGCCCGCCGCATCGGCGAGTGCGTCGTGGGGGTGGAGTGGGAACTCCAGGCTGCGGATCTCGCGCTGCGCCTCGTCGGTGGCCGGTGCCCCGTCGTGGAGGAGCAGCAGCGTTATCGGCTGGCCCCAGCCCCGCGTGTCGGCGTCAGCGTCGGCGGCCGCGAGGCACGAGGTGAGGGCGTGGACATCGGGGAAGGACAACACAGGGTCTCCCTGTCGTAGGCAGAGACGAAGGGGCCCCGCAGCCGGACAGCTGCGGGGCCCTGGCGGGGGGTAGGGGCGGGGTCAGCCGTGGCGGTCGCGGCTGCGCACCGTCGCTGTGCGATGCGGCAGGTACTCCTGCACGCCGACGCTGCCGCGTTTCGCCTCGTACATCGCGGAGTCGGCCTGGGTGAGCAGCTGTCGAGGGCTGGCGTCGGCACGGTTCACGTGGGTGTAGCCGACCGACGCCGTCACACGAAGGTCGCCGTTGACAACGCGGATGAAGCCGTCGGCGATCGTCTGCCACGCGGCGTGGGCCGCGGCGGCGGTGTCGTCGCGGTCGCCGGTCACGAGCAGCGCGAACTCGTCGCCGGAGAGCCGGGCCGCGACCTGCACGGGAGCGGGGAGCCCGGCCAGGCGTCGGCCGACCTGGTCGAGCAGGTCGTTGCCGACCTCGTGGCCGAGGCTGTCGTTGACGGCCTTGAACCGGTTGAGGTCCAGCAGCACCACCCCCACCGGCGTGTTGTCGTGGAGGGCCGCACGGAGGCGGGTGAGGAACAGCCGCCGGTTGGGCAGGCTGGTGACGTCGTCGTGGGTGGCCTCATAACGGGCCGTCCGCAGGGCGTGCTGCTGTCGCCACAGCACAGCCACGGCGAGGGCGAGGCCTGCGAGGATGCCGCCAGCGGCGGTGAGCAGTACGTGCACGGTCTGAGACACTGAGATCGCTCCTTGGGTATGAAGGAGCACCGGGGGTGGGCGTGAGGCGCTAACTTCGACGCCCGCCCCTGGGCTACCTGGCGTGGGGTTCCGCCGACTACGGGCGGGCGGGGGCGAGTTGGAAGGTGGCGGGCTTCTCGACGGTCCGTACGGCCTTGCCGTCGCCGATTAGCTTGTCCGCCGCGTTGACGACCGCGCCGGCACTGGCTTTCCTCGCGTCGGTGCCGGCGTTCGCGGCGTCGATGAGCCTGCACAGCTCGCTGGTCTTGTAGGCCCGCTCGGGGTGGGCTTCGAGGATGTCCAGCACCGCCCCTCTCAGGGAGCCCTTGGTCCGGCGACTGCCCGCAGCCGAGGTGCCGGCCTCACCCGCCGGGACGGCCGTGTCCGAGTCGGCATCCTCCGACGCCGCAACAGGGTGCGCGCTGCCCGCGTCGGCCGCGGCCACGGATCCGTCCCCTGCGTCGTCCGGCGCGGCTGGGGTAAGGGCGGAGGCCGAAGGCGCGGTGAGGGTGCGATCCTCCGGCCGCGGAGGAGTCCGCTCCTTGGGGGTGGCGTCGCCGTCCTCGGCGGGGTGGT
Organism: Micromonospora avicenniae; assembly: GCF_900156065.1. GTDB lineage: Bacteria > Actinomycetota > Actinomycetes > Mycobacteriales > Micromonosporaceae > Micromonospora > Micromonospora avicenniae. The sequence goes on from NZ_FTNF01000042.1 coordinate 11,626, forward strand.
CGGCGGTGGCCGGTGCCGGTGTCTCGGGCGGCACCACGGTGCCGGTGCCGTGGACCGATAGTGGGCTGTGGTCGGTGCCGACGGTGGTGCGGCCCGCGTCGGTCAGCTGCCACACCGCGCGCTTGTCCTCGGTGCGGATGGATTCGGCCTGCCCGGCGTGTTGCAAGGCGCGGAGCTTCGCCGTGGCGGTGGAGTAGGCGAGCCCGGCCTTGTCAGCCACGTCGGCGGCGGTGGCTTCACCGAGCTCCGCGAGCGCGGCGTGGACGTTGAACATGGCATGTGCGGGTACGGGTTCGGGTGCGTCGGTCATGGGCATCTCCCTGTGGTGTGAGGTCAGCACTGATCCACGCTTCGTTTGCGCCGCTGATCAAGTGCGATGACCGGATCTTGGGACATCCCGCGGGATCCGGTTCGGCGAAGGGCTGTGATGCCGCGGGTCAGCCCGAGGGACGGTCGTCCGCGGCGGGCATCTGCTGCCGTGGGCGACGGATGTCGGTGCGCTCGCGGAGGCGGCCGGATTGGGCGGCCAGGCGCAGCCGGAGTCGCGTGCGGGTGGGCATCGAGCCGGTGGGTGAGGTGTGCCAGAGCCACCGGTAGGCGCCGATGCTGTAGTAGCCGTCCCGGTCGGGGTAGCAGCGGTCGTCGACATCGAGACGGATTCCGTCCGCGGAGTCGGTCTCCTCGAGCAGCACCACGGTGCTGCCGTCGAAGCGCAGCAGCGGGTACTCCCCGGGCATCGTGCCGGCCCGCCATGGCCCGCCGAGCTCCGCGGCTATCTGTCGCACCGTGTGCGGATCGAATCGGCAGATGAGCCAGCCGTCGTCGCCGGCGTCGTATCCGTCGGCGACCAGCGCGGGATAATCACGACCGCCGGTTTGCGGCGAGGTGACCATGTCCGGCCGCCAGCGCGTTCCCGGCGGAACGATCTCCGCGCGATGGTCGAACAGCTCCACGCATCCGGCGTCGAGCGTGCATCCAGGTGCGGTGTCGGTGTCGAGCGCAAGCCAGGTGCGGTCGAGGGCTCGGCCGGCGCGCAGCACGTCAATCAGCTGCCGCCCGTCGGGGTCGGGGTGCCGCAGCGGCAGGTACAGGTGCTGTTCCAGCTCCGACACCGCGCCGCCGACAGGGTGCCAGGCGCCGCCGTAGGCGACCTGCTCGTCGCCGTGCGGGGTGTGCCAGACCGGCACACCGTTGGAACGAAGGTGGCCTTCAGAGCCGGCGCGTCGCAGGGTCAGCGCCGGGGTGTTGTGCTCGCCTGCCGCGAGTTGCGCGCGGGTGAGGCGGTGGGTGGGACAGGCGAGGGCGTGTTCTGCCAGGGGCAGCACATCCTCGACGCGGAACCACAGTCGGCTGGACATGGTCAAGCGGACCTCCGTGCAACAGAAGGGGCAGGAAGAGGAACAGAGCGGCCTGCCGCAGGCCAGCGGGGTGGGGGTGCCCCTTTACCCGGGGCGCCCGGCGTGTGTGGCAGAGGTATCACCCACCTGCCGGGTTGCGGCGATCACCAACCAGCAAGCGCGGGAGCGCACGAACGTGGCGGGTGTTGCGTCGACAGCGCGGTGGGCAATCGCCTGACGGCTGGCGCGCATCCACGTCGGAGGCGGTGGCCGCTGCTCGCGTCGCTGCGCGGGCGGCTTCCGGTGCCGTCCGGAGCAGCGGTGGTCGGCTTGGTGCGGCGGTGAGCAGACACCAGCGTGTGTGGGGTGTCAGCGGCCGAGGGATGGTTAGAGGGAGATGGCGAGCAGCCGCTGCTCTGGTCCGACGGTGTCGAGGTGGGCCAGGGCCTGCTCGAGGTAGGTGATGCGGTGGGCGAGCGCATCGCTGGCCGGGGCGAGGTGGCGGCCGTCGGCGGTGAGCATCGCGTCACCGGCGACGGCGCTGGCGGCGCGGTAGTGCTGGTAGGCGACCTGACCGGCCTGGTACATCTCCAGCTCCCCGACACTCAGATGACCGGCGCCGGGGGTGGTGGCGGTGTGCAGGCGCATGGCGTGCACCCGGGGCTGGGCGTGGAAGTCCTCGCTCGCCTGGTCGAGGGGGTAGCGGTCGGGGTCGGTGAGGTGGCGAGACTCGAACACCGGCCATGGGGTAGCCGGCCCGGTGCCGTGGACGATCTGCTGCCACATCTGGTGACGGATGCCGGCGCCGACGGCGGCGGCGTGCCGCATGCCAGGCAGGTCGAGCAGCCGTATGGGTCCGCCCGCACACAGGGTGGGTTGGCCTTTGCGGGCGCCGATGAGCTGGTGCCGTTGCCACGGCCGTAGCCGCGGGGTGGCCCAGTACAGGGTGGTGAGGGTGCCGGTGACCCCGAAGTGGGTGTCGAGTTGGTGGCTGGTCATCGCCTGGGCCGGTAGGTCGTCGGGCAGACAAATGACCATGATCTTGATCGTGGGTGCCGGGGTGACTGGCGGCCGGACAGCGGTGGCCTGGGCGCGGGCTGGCAGGGCGGGCGTCGGTGGGGTGGATCGTGCGGGGATGAGGGGCACGCGGCTGCCGTGGCGGGTCAGCGGGGTGCCGTTGACAGTGGACATAGGTGAAGGTCCTCCTTCGGATGGGTGGGATGTGTGGGGGCGCGCACAAGATGGCCGGCTCGCCGGTTTCGCGGGCCGGGTCAGTTCGGCAGGAGAGCGCGTGCGTGTGGACGCGCGGAGGCGACCGAGCCCATTGGGTGCGTGGGTCAGGTCGGTGACGTGCGGGCGCGTGGTGCGCTGATGGGGGTGGTGGGTGCGACCGTCAGGGTCGCCGCGAGGTGCGCGTGCCGACCGGCCGAGGCGGGTGGGCGTGGCGCACCGGGTTGGTGCGGCGAGGATCCCTGGGGTGGGACCGAACCGGGGTGAAGCGATAGGTGAGTGTGGTGGTGCCGTGAAAGGTAGCCCTGAGCACTCACAGCGGTGCGGGGCTGCCGTAACGGCCGTGCAGGCGGGTTGACCTGCGATGTGAGAGGCAATCGGCGCCGCACTGCGGTGCCGCCGTAAGCGGCCGTGGGTCGCTGTGAGTGGCGGGTCCGCTCACAGCCGGTCGCCTGGAGCACAGGATCCTTCCGAGCCGATGGTGAGGCGGCGGGCTCGGCGGTGACCTGCGGTGTGAGCGGCGGTAAGCGAGCCGGGGCTGTCAGGTGTCGTCGGGGTCGGTGTAGCGGTGGGGGTTGGTGGCGGTGTTGTCGGGGCCGTGGTCGCTGGGCAGTTCATGCAGCCAACGGCGGGCGCCGGGATCGGAGGCGAGCATCCAGGCGGGTCCGGCGGGGTGTTCGTGGTGCAGACCGGTGGCTACGGGCATGGCGGTGGGGACGCCAGCGAGGGCGTCGAGCAGGTGGGCCTCGCGCCGGTGGCCGGGCACACGCAGCAGGACCGGATAGCGGGGGCCGAACTCGGCGAGGCGTTCGTAGGCGCGCAGCTTACGCAGCACGGTGCGCAGGTTCTCGGTGCCGTTGTCATGTTCAAGGAAGAACCCGACGGCGCGTCCGGAGGCGTGCCAGATGCCGTGGCCGTCGGGGCGAATGTCGGCGAGGGCGAAGGCGGCGGTGGCGTGCTGTTCGGACCACCAACGGACCAGTTCGGCGCCGGGGTCGGTGCGGGTGTGAGCGTGCAGGTCGACGAAGAGTTGGTTGACGCCGAGCAGGTGCCGAAGGCGGCGGCTGCCGATGATGCGTTCGGCGCGTTCGAGGCTGGTGCGCGGCGGACGGGCGTCGGGTCGTGCGGGGTCGCTGTAGGCGCTGGGGTGCACGACCGCGCCGAGCGGGCCGAGGGTGTACAGGTAGCCGCCGGTGCCGGTGGTGACATCGCCAAAGCGGTGTACCGCCTCCAGATGGTGCAGCGTGGCCAGGCGCAGCCGGGCGGAGCGTTCCGACGGGAACAGCGCGGTGGCGATCTGGGCGGTGGACAGCAGGTAATGCTCGGCGAGCCAGGCCAGGAGTTGGTGGTCGCGCAGGGTGAGCCGGCGCAGGTTGGACAGGAGTTGGGCTCTGCTCGGCCGGCGGGCGGAGGCGGACGGGCGGGGTGGGGACGGGCGCGGTTCGGGGGCCGGTGAGTCGGAGGACATGAGGATCTCCTCAGGGAGTAGAAACGAAGGGACTCCCTCCTGTGGGAGGGAGTCCGGAACTGTCACCACCGGTGACCAGGCCGGCCACCGGCGGTGTGCTGCGCTGACAGGCGTATCCGCCTGCCAGGTGGTGCCCGCGCGCAGACAGGTGCGGAAGGCGCGGTGAAGCCGCCACGGAAGACGCGGGGAAACCCATCGACGGTATGACCAGGGGGAGAGCTGCACGACAGCTTGCGGCCCGAACTGTCATTGAGGTTGGAGCGGTTGGCATTGGCCGAGCCGGACACCGGCGGTCTGCTCGGCTTGCCCGGGTCGAGGGCAGGCGGGATGGCCTACCGCAACCACCCACGGACCCGGCGGCTGCCGACGATCCTCGGCCATCCTGGAGCCTGAGCGCCACCTCCGGAGGCGTACTAACCGCAAACGCGCGACCGCCGCCACTCGCCGACGCCGCGGGCTGGCGCTTCCCTACGCCGCGCGGGTCCTGCCCGCGCGGCCTGCCGGCTGTCGGCCGACCACCTCACACTTCACAAAGTCTGTCGTTCGGCGGCGGCCCTCCGGGCTTCCCGCTTTCCGCGCCTGATGCCCGGGCGGCGGCGCGTGCGGGCCGTTCAGGGCCGCCTTGAAGACGTACAGAAACTTTGAACGGGGACTCTGGTGAGGGTGTGTCCGGTCTCAGGACGTGCGTGACAGATCGGTATCAGGACCTGGGTGACACTCAGGGCCCTGCCCAAGCGGTAGGTGGGAGAGTCTGCCCGTGGATGGTCAGCGGTCGGCGTTGTGGCGGTATGCAGTGCCGGCAGGGGTAAAGGTGAAGGAGTCAAGAAAGCCGCCGTCGCCGTAGCGGACCGCGACCAGCGCTGGTGGAGAATCCGACTGGACCTGTCTGGTGGTCCGGTCGTAGATGCTGGCGAAGTGCAGGCAGACCAGCCCATGCGAGCGGTCGGCAGCGTAGGCCAGGACCTTCGGGTTCCCTGGGCTGCTGGGCCCAAGCAGCACGGATGGCGGACCGAATTCGGCCAGGATCTCATCGAGGTCTCGGTCTCGGTCACACCAGCGGCTTGCGCCGTCACGTAGCCGCTGGTGGTCATCTGTGGAAAAGGTGCGGTCGACTCTGAGCCAGCCGTGGCGCCAGGCGATGTCGGCATAGACCGAGGCCACCGCGGATCCGTCGTCGAGATAGCCGGGCAGGATGCCAGCGAAGGCCCCGTGTACACCCAGAGAGGTAAACGCTCCCCGCGCCCTGAGCTGCTCCTGCTCCGCCTGCCAGACCTCGTCGAGCCCGTCAACGAAGGCCACAGCGTCCATGAACAGCCGCAAGGTCGTCTCGCGGCCCCACATCCCAGGCCGGCGCAGAGCCAGGTTGAGCCGGGTCACGTGGTACTCGCGTATCTCGTCGAGGCTGGGACGACCTGCGGCAGCAGTCTTCACGGCCCGATCATTCCAGCCGCGCGTCTACTGACCCAATACAAAGATCGTCTAGCCGGACATGTCACGCACGTCCCGAGACTGATCTGTCATGCAGGTCCTGAGACCCGGCAATTCTGGTGAGGGTGTCCCCGCCGGCCGGGCCTGACCCGAGTTTGAACTGGCTTCGTGCCCTCATGTGGACCCGTCGACCCGGTTGGCGGGGGCACCTCTCTCGGCGCGTGCACGGGCCCGGCGTGGTGACCTGATTATGAGCTTGGGTTCGTCCCTCATCCCCGTTCTGTCCAACGTTCTCCTCGTGCCCGGTGGTCGAGCCTTGCCGTCAAGCAGCAACTGGGAGGCAGCGTGAGTGAGGACCAGAACGTGACCGTCGGGGTCGACACGCACAAGGACGTGCACGTCGCGGCGGTGTTGGACCAAGCCGGCAGGGTGTTGGCCACCAGAGGCTTTCCGACGACGATGCGCGGCTACGCGCAGCTCGCCACCTGGGCTGAATCCTTCGGCACGGTTGACAAGGTCGGTCTGGAAGGCAGCGGCAGTTACGGCGCCGGGTTGCTGCGGTTCCTGACGGACTACGGCCTGGCCGTGGTCGAGGTCGACCGCCCGGACCGCTCCACCCGCCGCCGCATCGGCAAGACCGACACCATCGACGCCGAGTCCGCCGCCCGAGCAGTCATCTCCGGTAGAGCCAGCGGCGCTCGGTTGCTCACCTCGCGACTCTGCTGCCACAGTCGAGGTCATGGGTTCGAGTTTCACAGAGTTTCGTAGCTATGGCTTCTGGGCTCGCGACGGGCTCCTGGAAGTCTGGCTCCAAGCGCTCGCGGAGGTCGTACCCACGCACGCACCCGCCTGGCTGCACAACGCTCAACGACACTGGCAGGAACAAGCCCGCACCGGCTTCCAGGGCTCCATTGACGTCGGCCTCGATGCTCTCCTCACTTCACAAGACCGAGTCGAGGTTGCCCGCCGACTGACCGATCAAGCCCAGGAGCACCTAAACCGACTTGCCGGTCGGACCGGCTGCATCCCGGCGACGTGGCTCAACGAACGACGTGTCGGCGGAACCGATACCTGGACAGGTGATCTCGATCTACAACCCATCCGGCAGATCGCTAACGCGTTCGCCGCCCTGATTCGTGGCGATCTTCGGACGACAGCCACAACCAGTCCAGTTCTGCCCGGGCCGGCAACCCAACAGCCCTGATCCCACACCAACCTGACCAACGGGGTTGCGAAAAATAGGAGCGTCAGCTTTCCGGCAGCCGGCCGTGTCCCGTCACGGGACATGCTTGACGGTCGCGTCCCACCAGATGCTTAACATCGTCCTCAAGACGTCGCCGCAGGCCTAACTGTCCGCGACAGGGGCACGCATGGCCGCATGTACTAACGTCCACGGCGGCCGGGTGGACTTGCTCTGCCTAAGGTCCGTCGATGGCAGTCGCCTGCGACCAACGCACCCTCCAGGGGCCGCCGTGCCGGTCGCGGCGATAGCAATCGAGGTGCCAGCACTCCAGCAACCCCGGGGTCTGTCCCTGGACCGCGATGTCGATGAGTGATCGGTAGCGCAGAACGGCCAAACTGCCGTCCACCATCACGTCGATGCCCGACACCGCCTCAAAGCGGCGGTAGTTGATGTCGCCTGATGCGATGCCGCCGAGGTAGTGCTCCTTGGACCACACCCCGCCGCTGGGATGAACGAGCTCAAAATCCGGAGGGGTCTGCTGCACCGATAGGTGACATCTGAGATGGCTTGCCCTGACGGCGAGCTGGAAGGATGTCGCTGTGCCCAAGCCCTATCCCCGGGAGTTCCGCGACGATGTCGTGCGGGTGGCCCGTGACCGCGAGCCAGGCGTGACGGTCGAGCAGATCGCTAAGGACTTCGGGGTCCACCCGATGACGTTGTTCAAGTGGCTTCGCCAGGCCGACGTCGACGCCGGCGCCGCGCCCGGGACGTCCGGCAGTGAGTCGGCCGAGCTGCGCGAGGCGCGTAAGCGGATCAGGTTGTTGGAGCAGGAGAACGAGGTCCTGCGCCGGGCCGCTGCCTACTTGTCGCAGGCGCATCTGCCGGGAAAAGGCTCTACCCGCTCGTGAGCGAGCTGGCCGCCGACGGGATCCCCGTGGCGGTGACGTGCCGGGTGTTGAAGATCGCTCGTCAGCCGTATTACCGGTGGCTGGCCCGACCCGTCACCAGCGCCGAGCAGGTGGCGGCGTATCGGGCCAACGCGTTGTTCGACGCCCATCGTGATGATCCGGAGTTCGGCTACCGGTTCCTCGTCGACGAGGCCCGCGACGCGGGGCAGCCGATGGCCGACCGCACCGCATGGCGGATCTGCTCCCGTAACGGCTGGTGGAGCGCGTTCGGCAAGCGCAAGCGTCGCGGCATGGGCGGCAAGCCAGGCCCACCCGTGCACGACGACCTGGTCCAGCGGGACTTCACCGCCGACGGCCCGAACCGGCTGTGGCTGGCCGACATCACCGAGCACCACACCGCCGAGGGCAAGCTCTACCTCTGCGCGATCAAGGACGTCTGGTCGAACCGGATCGTCGGTTATTCCATCGACTCGCGGATGAAGTCCCGCCTGGCCGTCACCGCACTGGACAACGCCGCCGCCAGACGCGGTGACCTGGCCGGTTGCATCCTGCACACCGACCGCGGATCCCAATTCCGGTCCAGGAAATTCGTCCGAGCCCTCAACCGCCACCACATGACCGGATCGATGGGCAGAGTCGGCGCCGCGGGCGACAACGCCGCCATGGAATCCTTCTTCGGACTGCTGCAGAACAACGTCCTGAACCGGCGATCATGGACCACCCGCGAGCAACTCCGGATCGCGATCGTGACCTGGATAGAACGGACCTACCACCGCCGCAGAAGACAGCGGTCGCTGTCCCGGTTGACCCCCGTTGAATTCGAGACCATCATGCACCCACCGGCCAGTCAGGCCGCGTGACTACACCTGTCACCTGCCGGCGCAGCAGACCCGAGCGTGCAAGGCATCTGCGTCTGCCAGTCTCACTTCGACGAGCGCCCGAAGCCGCCGACGTTCAGTTTTGTCCAGCTCCCTTGCCAAGGCATTCGTGGTCACGTCGGAGACCTAACCACGTTGGTCGCTCGGTGACTCTCCCATCGCGCCCAGACGGGCGAGCAAGTGTTCCGATGTCATTCGCTAAACATCCTGGTCAGGGAGTGGGCCGCCATCGCCGCTCGGTTGTCACCGACCGTGAACAGGATGACCGGGTGACCAAGGCCGACTGTCGCACATGTGCTGGGACGGATCTGTCGAGCATGTGGTGGGACTAGACATCCGACAGCCGGCCGCATGTCTAGATCAACGGCAATGCGACACGCACGTCGCGCGCAGCCGCGCTGCCTCAGCACGGGCTGCTTCCGCCTCCGCGTGAGCATTGCTGCGATCCGCCTCGAACAGCAGTACCCGGGCCAGACCGTCCAACGCCTCAGCCATAGCTTCCCGCCACTCGGCCAGGTCACAGGGATCCACAGGATCAGTGGGTCGTATCGAGCGCACCCGGCGAAGCTTCCGCGTGGCGGCCTTAAGGGGACCAGGAACCACCAGCGTTCTTCTCTCACCGCAACAGCGACTCCGCAAGTCGTGTCAACAACCTAGACCAACTGTCCAAACATGTTTTGGACGGCGTCAAGCATGTGGTGGGACTGGACATCCGGCAGCCGGTCCCGGCCTCACGCTGGCGGCTGGGTGGCCGCCGCCCCGGTCTGCTCTCGCCACTGGCCGCCGTCGGCGTGAACGAGACGCCGCACCATCGCCGGGCCTCGTCTTCCGTGTCGAACTGCCACCGGAGCACCGTGCCCGTCTCCGAGTCGCCCGCACGGGCGACTACGTGGCATCGGACCTCGCGGGCGAGCCAAACGTCACGCCGGGTCAAGCGTCCCCACACGCCGTCCCACCAGCGTCCTACCAACTCCCGCGCCACAAGACCGATCGTACGCATGTTCGATTCAGGTCGGCTCGGGCAACTGGCATGCACGCTCTGCGCCACTTCTACGCCTCGGTCCTGCTCGACGCCGGGGAGAGCGTCAAGGCGCTGTCGGAGTACCTGGGTCACGCGGATCCCGGCTTCACCCTGCGCACCTACACCCACCTCATGCCGACCAGCGAGGACCGCACCCGCCGGGCAGTGGACAAGGTGTTGGGGTCGACTCCGGACGGCCTGGCGACGGCCTAGCGGCGATCATGGCCCTGTTTTGGCTGCTAGTGCCGCGTCAGGCAACGTTTGCCCTGTTGACTACCTCGCGTAGGCGTTCGTCGGCGGCGTGCTTGTTCCGCCAGATGATGTAGCGGCGGA
>NZ_FTNF01000020.1 GCF_900156065.1 Micromonospora avicenniae
GAGATCAAACGCTGCCTCAAGCGCTACGTCGCCCGAGAGCTCTACCGACGCCTCGAAACCCCACCAGGACCACTTGACGCGGCATAGGAGCGTCCGGGGACGTTGATCGAGTCTGAGCGTTGTGAGCCTGCGATCACAAGCGGTGAATTGGTCAGGACCCCTGGCCCTTCGCCTTCTGCGGGGCGTAGTAGGCGCAGGCGCGGTTGCGGTGGCCACAGTCCTTCGTGTTGCACCAGCGGCGGGAGCATCTGCGGCCGGGGGACGAGAAGTTCCACTACAGTGATGACTCCCACCGGTGGATTCCGCCGGAGCCGGACTACGACCAGGGGGTCTGGGACGAGCAGGTCCGCCAGCACAAGCTGGGCCACCTGCGCAACGACCGCCCGAAGGTCCGTGTTCGGCGTCTCGGGTGACGGCCGGCGCCGCAGGTACGGACCGGTGTCGGCAGGTCAGAGCACCGCCGCTGGTACCAGTTCCACCTCGTCGACACCGTCAAGGTTCATGAGCTTCGGCGCTCCGGGTGACTTCCCGTCGACAGGTAGCTCGAACCGTACGGACTCGCGCATCATCTGCCGGTCGAGCTGCGCGGCCAAGTCGCCCTTGCCCTGACACTGCTCACGGAGGCGCTCGTACGCCGCGTCGCGCTTCTCAACCTCGATCGACTTCGCGTGCGGCAGCGCCCGGACGGCCTCCTCCGCGGCGGACAGCTGCTCTCCCGTGGCCGTTGATTCCATCCGGACGATGAGCCCGATCCGCGATGGCAGCGGCTCTGCGTCGGCGATGCGGAGCGCGACCGCTCCGACATGGTCGACCGTACCCATGACAAGTTTGATCGCCTCGGCGGCCAGCGGGTCGGTGATGGTGGCGTGGAACGACTCCGGCACGTACTCGGGATTCAGGCGCGCAAGCAGGTCCGGGTCGTCCTTCAGGGTCTCCTTCTGGCGTGCGTACGCCTGCTCGCGCGTCTCGAGGGTGACGCCCTCGACGCTCGGCATCGAGCGCAGCTGTTGCTCCACCGCGCTCTTCTGCTCGGATGTCACGTCCTGATCGAGGATGACGGCCACCGTGGTGTGTGCGAAGTCCGCCGACTCAGAGGTGCAGCCGGGCAGCGGCACCAGAAGCAGGGAGGTCAACACCCGCGCGACACGACGCATGGGGTCGGATCGTAGATGATCCAACGCGGTCCGGTGGGCCCGCCCAGAACGGCCGGGCCACGAGTCCGATGTTGCGGTTTGATCAACTCGTTGACACGGCACCGCTCTGCCCGGGACTATCAGCGACGGTTCGGTGGCCTGCCTCTTGTGGGCGATGGGTCCACATGACAACGATGTCAGGCCGCGACTCCGGAGGAGAGCACATTGCCGAGATCGGCGGGCCACGCACCAGGGCGGCGAGCATCCTGTCCGGCGGTGCCGTGACGGCTCGACGCCAACTCCGACGGACGGTTCAACCGGCCTGAGCAGGCGGCAACGCCTGCACCCCTGACGGGCCGCGGTCGCGGCCCGCTCCACCACCACGTTCGACGTACTCGACGCGAATCGAGTCGAAAGGCCCTACCTGTATGTCGTATCCCTCATCCGCGCGCCCCCCGTCGCGCCGACTGCTCGCCGCGGCAACCGCGGTGCTGCTGCCGGTGGGCGTGGTCCTGGGCGCGCCCCTCGCGAATGCGGCGTCCCCGACGGAGCCGCCCGGCAACTTCAGCTCCTCGTTCGAGGCGGCCGACCCGCAGCCCGTGACGAGCACCGCAGAGGTGGGTACGGACGGAAAGCCGGTCCAGGCCAACCTGAGCGGGACGACAACCACCCTGCCCGGCAGCCTGCTCGACAAGGTCAGCTCGGTGACCGCGAGCGACGAGAACGCGCCGAACGAGATCGCCGCGAAGCTGACGGACGAGGACTCGGCGACGAAGTGGTTGGCGTTCAGCCAGACCGGCTGGGTCACCTACCGGCTGACCGAGCCGGCCGCGGTGGTGCGCTACGCGCTGACGGCTGCCAACGACGAACCGGGCCGTGACCCGCGGGACTTCGTCATCCAGGGGTCGAACGACGGCAGCACCTGGACCGACCTGGACAAGCGGAGCGGTGAGCGGTTCAGCGGGCGGTACGCCACCAAGTACTACAGCTTCACCAACAAGACCGCCTACGGTTACTACCGCCTGAAGGTCACCGCGAACTCCGGCGAGCCCCTCCTGCAACTCGCCGGCTGGAGCATCAGCGACGGCTCGAACACCCGGCCGCCGACCACCCCGATGGTCACCAGCGCGGGCACCGGGCCGATGGACGGCTACACCACCAAGCCCGACGCCGGATTCACCGGAATCTCCGCGCTGCGGTACGCGGGTGGCTCCGAATCCGCCGGTCGTTCGTACGCGACGAACAAGCTGTTCGACGTGCACATCCCGGTCGGACCGAAGACCCGGCTCTCCTACAAGATCTTCCCCGAGTTCACCGACGGGAACGGGCAGTACCCGTCCACCTACACGGCGGTGGACCTGCACTTCACCGACGGCAGCTACCTGAGTCGTCTCTCGCCGGTCGACCAGCACGGCTACCCGCTGACCACGGCCGGACAGGCCGCGTCCAAGGTGCTCTACGCCGACCAGTGGAACGCGGTGCAGTCCGACATCGGCGCGGTCGCGCAGGGCAAGACCATCGACCGGATCCTGCTCGCCTACGACAACCCCGACACCACCGACACGACCCGGTTCCGGGGTTGGCTCGACGACCTCGAGCTGACGGCCTCGCCGACGCCGATCGACGGCTCGCAGCTGACCAACTACGTCGACACGCGGCGCGGGACGAACTCGACGGGCGGCTTCTCGCGCGGCAACAACCTGCCGATCAGCGCGCTGCCGAACGGCTTCAACTTCTTCACCCCGGTCACCGATGCGGTCTCCGACTCGTGGCAGTACAACTACCACCGGTACAACAACGAGGCCAACCTGCCCGAGCTGCAGGGCCTCGGGATCTCGCACGAGCCCAGCCCGTGGATGGGTGACCGCAACCAGATGTCGGTCATGCCGGTCGCCGGCGACGGTCCCCTGACCGGGGAGCCCGCCAGCCGGGCGGTCGCGTTCCGCCACGAGGACGAGACGGCGCGGCCGGACTACTACCGGGTCGCCCTGCAGAACGGCCTGGTCGCGGAGATGGCACCCACCGACCACGCCGGGGTCATGCGGTTCACCTTCCCCACCGGGAAGGCCACCGGAAGCCTCGTCTTCTACAACGGCACGTTCAGCATCGGCACGGACGGCACGTTCACCGGCTGGGTCGACAACGGAAGCGGCTTCTCGGCCGGTCGTAGCCGGATGTTCGTGGCCGGCGCCTTCGACCGCGCGCCGACGGCGTCCGCCGCGACGTCCGCCACCTTCGACGTCTCCGCGAACCGTCAGGTCACGATGCGTATCGCGACGTCGTTCCTCTCGGTCGACCAGGCGCGTAAGAACCTCGACCTGGAGGTCACCGGGAAGAGCTTCGACCAGATCCACGCCGCCGCGACCGCCTCCTGGCAGGAGCGGCTCGGCCGGATCGAGGTGCGGGACGCGACCGAGACGCAGTTGGTGACGCTCTACTCGAACCTGTACCGGCTGAACCTGTACCCGAACTCGCAGTCGGAGAACACCGGCACCGCCGCCGAGCCGCGCTGGCAGTACGCGAGCCCGGTGTCGGCGCCGACCGGCGCGTCGACCGCCACGCAGACCGGTGCCAAGATCGTCGACGGTCAGATCTACGTCAACAACGGATTCTGGGACACCTACCGCACCGTGTGGCCCGCCTACGCACTGCTGTACCCGGACGTCGCGGCCCGGATCGCCGACGGGTTCGTCCAGCAGTACCGTGACGGCGGCTGGATCGCCCGCTGGTCGTCCCCCGGCTACGCCGACCTGATGACCGGCACCAGCGCGAACGTGTCGCTGGCCCAGGCCTACCTCACCGGGGTCAAGCTGCCCGACCCGCTCGCCGCGTACGACGCCGCGGTCAAGGACGCGACAGTCGCGTCCGGACGCAACGCGGTCGGCCGCAAGGGCATCGAGACCTCGCTCTTCCTCGGCTACACGCCGACCTCCACCGGTGAGTCGGTGTCGTGGGCCCTGGAAGGCTTCATCAACGACTACGGCATCGGCAACATGGCTGCGGCCCTGGCGAAGGACCCGGCGACGCCGAAGTCGGAACGCAACCGGCTCAAGGACGAGTCGGAGTACTTCCTGCAGCGGGCCCGCAACTACGTCCACCTGTTCGACCCGAAGACCAAGCTCTTCCAGGGCCGTGACGCCGCCGGTAACTTCCTCGTCAGCGACCCGCTGGACTGGGGTGGCGTCTACACCGAGACCAACGGGTGGAACTTCGCGTTCACCGCGCAGCAGGACGGCCGGGGACTGGCCAACCTGCTCGGCGGGCCGAAGGCGTTGGAGCAGAAGCTCGACGAGTTCTTCGCCGCCCCGGAGAACGCCGACCGGCCCGGCGGCTACGGCGGCATCATTCACGAGATGCTCGAGGCGCGGGCCGTGCGGATGGGTCAGCTCGGCATGAGCAACCAGCCGTCGCACCACATCCCGTACATGTACGACTTCGCCGGGGTGCCGGCCAAGACCCAGGCGATCGTCCGGGAGATCCTGCAGCGTCACTACGTGGGCAGCGAGATCGGCCAGGGCTACCTGGGTGACGAGGACAACGGCGAGATGTCGTCGTGGTACATCCTCAGCTCGCTGGGCATCTACCCGCTGCAGGCCGGGTCGTCCCAATGGGCCATCGGCTCGCCGCTGTTCACCCGGATGGTCGTGCACCGCGCCAACGGCGACATCGTCGTCAACGCGCCGAACAACAGCACGAAGAACGTCTACGTGCAGGGCGTGCAGGTCAACGGCAAGAAGCAGCGCACGGTCTCCATCGACGCGTCCGCGTTCGCCAAGGGCGGCACCATCGACTTCCAGATGGGTCCCAACCCGTCGTCCTGGGGTACCGGTGAGAACGACGCGCCGCCGTCGCTGACCAAGGGGAACGCGACGCCCGAACCGCTGCAGGACACCACCGGCCCGGGCCTCGGCACCGCGACCGCGACGGGCGGCCAGGACGCGGCGAAGCTGTTCGACGACTCGTCGACCACGCAGCTGACCTTCACCTCCGGCACGCCGGAGATCGACTGGACGTTCCGCGGCGAGAAGCAGAAGCCGGCGTACTACACCCTCACCTCGGGGGCCGCCGCGGGTGACCCGGCGGACTGGCGCCTGCAGGGCTCCAACGACGGCATCACCTGGACCACCGTCGACTCCCGCAAGGGTGAGGTGTTCCGGTGGCGCAACCAAACCCGCCCCTTCAAGATCGACAAGCCGGGACGGTTCGCTCAGTTCCGCGTCGTCGTGACGAAGAGCGTCGGCGCAGCGCAGACGAACCTCGCCGAGGTCGAACTGCTCGCCGGCGGTGACCTGGAACTCGGCGGTGGCGACGTCGCGGTGACCGCGGCGAGCAGCGTCAACGCGCGGGCCGGCGTTCCCGTGTCCGTACCGCTGGCCACCGTCACCGGCGGCAACGCCGAGGGCTACCAGGTCACCATCGACTGGGGAGACGGCACGCCGGTCACCGACGGCACCCTCGCGCTCAGCTCGCGTGCCGTCTACAGCGTCAGCGGCTCGCACACCTACGCCACGCCCGGTTACCACCAGGCGAACGTCACCGTCACCGACGGTGCCGGCCAGGGTTCCGTGACCGTCGGCGTCGACGTTTCCTACGCGCCGAGCGACGGCCTCGTCGCCGCCTTCGACACCGTCTGCATCGGTGACGAGGGCGTCCGCGCGGCGAACTGCGACGCCAAGCAGTGGGCGTACTCGCGGGCCGCCCTGACGGCGGCCGGCGTGACGCAGGGCAAGCGGCACGCGGTGCCGGGTACGTCGCTGCACTTCACCCTGCCGGCGATCCCGGCGGGGCAGGCCGACAACGCCAGCGGCAACGGGCGGACGATCGCGCTCGACCTGCCGGACGACGCCACCAGCATCTCGTTCATCGGCGCCGGCACGCAGGGCAACCAGAGCACGACCGGCACGGCGACGTTCAGCGACGGCAGCACCGCCAGCATCCCGATCCAGATGAGCGACTGGACGCTGGGCGGCAACGCCAACGGCACGCCGTCCTACGGCAACGTGATCGTCGCCAGGACCGCGTACCGGTTGTACGGCACGAGCCGGGACGGCGCCCAGCCGTTCCTGTTCGCCACCGCGCCGTACCAGATTCCGGCGGGCAAGACGCTGGTCTCGGTGACCCTGCCGGCGCAGACCGGCGACCCCGCCTCGGCGGGCCGGATCCACGTGTTCGCCATCGCCGACGACGGCACGTCGGAGGAGCTGGCGGTCGCCGCGGCGAAGGACCAGACGGCCGACGCCGGTCAGGTCCTCACCGCGAACCTCGGCTCGGTGAGCGGTGGCGTTCCGGACGCGTCGGGCTACCGTGCGCGCGTCCAGTGGGGTGACGGCACGGTTCCGGAAGACGTCACGATCGACGGGTCGGGTGCGATGAGCGGGCAGCACACCTACGCGCGGGAGGGCACCTACACGGTGCACGTCACCGCGTGGGACCGGCAGTCCAGCAGCACCGGCACCTTCACCGTGACCGTGGGACGTGGCGAGACCCAGCCGGCGATCGCCATGTCCGCGTCCGCCACCGTCACCACCGGCGACACGATCACCGTCAACGGCAGCGGGTTCGCCGCCGGCGAGCAGGTCACCGTGACGCTCGGCACCAGTCCGGTGCGGACCATGAAGGTCACCGCGTCCTCGAAGGGGGCGGTGAAGGCCTCGATCGCGACGTCCGGCGCGGCGCAGCCGGGCCGCTACTCCGTCACCGCCACCGGCGCCTCCTCGCGGACCCCGGCGACGGCCACCATCCAGGTGACCGAGCCGGCACAGCCGCGGACGTACCAACCGCGGGCGGGGCTGCTGACCACGTCGGGCCAGCGCGGCACGGCGATCATGATCGACGGTTTCGGGTTCGCGCCGAACGAGACGGTCACCGTCCGCTTCGGTGACGGCCTCGCCACCAGCACCGTGCGGGCGAACGCTGACGGCGTCATCTCCGGCGTCACCATCAGCGTTCCCGGCACGGCGAAGGTCGGCTCGACCAGCGTCACGCTGACCGGTGCCGACTCGGACAAGCGGATCACGCTGCCGTTCCGGGTCACCGGCTGAGCCGGAGGTAGTGCAACCGCCGTGGGCGGGCCGTGTCTCACGGCCCGCCCACGGCCGTTTTCCGGCGTCAGCGCAGCAGCACCGGTCCGGCGTCGATCGGAGTCCGGAACAGCGCGTACGGCTTGCGCCGCCGGTCCTGTCCGCCCTGGTAGGTGGCCTGCCGGTGCAGTTGGTTGGCGGTGACGTAGAGGTGCCCGTCGGTGGCGACCGACATGGTGTCCGGCCAGAGCAGGCGCGGGTCGTGCAGCAGCGTCTCGAACTGCCCGTCGGGCAGCCGCCGGTACACCGCGTTGTGCTCGTACGAGGTGAAGTAGATCCGCCCCGCGTCGTCGCTCTCCAGCCCGTCCGAACCGGTGCCCTTGTCGCCCTCGTCGACGACCGCGTCGGACATCTCCTCGTCGGGCAGCGACGCGTCGGCGAGCGCGTCGGTGGAGACGCTGTACCAGTGCCGCGACGCCAGCGGGCAGTAATAGAGCCGCGACCCGTCGGCGCTGATGGCGATCCCGTCGGAGCCCATCGACAGCGGCGTCGGCGGCCCGTCCGGCGGCCGCTGCAGCAGCGGCCGCCCCTCGACCATCGGCCGGTAGCCGTGCAGCGACTCGGCCTTCGTCGACGGGTGGTCGTGCAGCCGCCGCCACGAGCGGCCGGTGGCGAGGTCGACGACCACGATGCCGTTCGGGCCGTTGCTCGCGGAGTCGGTGAGGTAGGCCAGCCCGGCCGGCCCGCGTCGCAGGTCGAAGCGGACGTCGTTGAGGTAGGTGCTGGGCAGCACCACGTCGGGCGGGAACGTGATCACCTGGGCGACCTGGTCGGTGTCCAGGTCGATGCGGACCAGCTTCGGGCCGCCCGGCTTCGTCGGCCGGAACATCGGGCTGCCGGTGTCCACCACCCAGAGCCGATCGGCCGGATCGACCACCACGGACTGCACCGACACGAACGCCTGCGCGTCGTCGTCCCCGCCGGGGGAGTTCCACCGCTCGTCCGGGAACGGCACCTCCCGGCCGTCGCGCAGCTCGGCCACGGTGGCCGGCGGGTCGTCACCCCACTGCGGGTAGTTGACGAAGATCCGCCCGGTGTGCGAGACGGTCACCCCGGTCGGCATCGGCCCGGTGAAGGTGTGCACCAGCTCCAGCTCACCGACCGGCTCGTCGCCCACCGGCCCGTTCACGCCGGGCCACCGCGGGCGCCACCGTGCCGGGGCGCGGGCCTGGCGAAGCTTCCCATGGACGTACCTCCTCGGTGACGACGCGGCCGGCGGCGCGGTGACCTCCGTGCTTCCCGGCGAGCGGCGGCTGAAACCGGCCCCACCGCCCGCGCGCGTCAACCCGGCGGACCGGGACGGCGCTGCACCGCCCGCCGGCGCAGCCACCGCAGCAGGAACACCACGGCGCTGATCAGGAACAGGATTCCGGTGACCGCCAGCCATCGGCCCAGGAACGGGATCCGCTCGCGGGCGGTCGCCGCCCGGTAGGTGTCCGCGCCCCAGCCGAGCACGCCCGGCAGGTAGACGAGGAAGAGGAGCCCGGCGCCGAGCGCCGGCAGCCGCACGTGGTTGAGCAGCGCGAGCCGCACCGGAACCCGCCGGGCGTGGCTCGGCCGGGGGTCCGGCGCGGCCGGCCGGGCGGGTACGCCGACCGCGGCCCGCAGCACCCGGTCGACCAGCGCGTACACGGGGAAGAGGAGCAGGTCGTGGAGGACCACGGCGCCGATGAACCAGAGCAGCATCCGCCCCGCTGTAGCCTCCCCGGCCACCCGCAGGGCCACCCAGCCGGTGACCACGAAGCAGAGCAGCAGGACGAGCAGGTGCCGCGGCCCGGCGCCGTAGGTGGCCCGCAGCCGGGCGAGCGCCTCACGCATCGGTACGGAAGTCGATGCTGGCCACCCACTTCGTGCAGTGCACGCCGGGCAGCGCCGGAACGATGATCCTGGCCGGGGAACCATGGTCGAGGGAGAGGTCGGCCCCGTTGACCCGCAGCGCCAGCAGCGAGTCCGGGTCGAGCACCTGGTTCGCCTGGAGCGTGGCCCGCCGGAACAGCCCGTTGCGCTCCAGCGACTCGACGTGCGCCGCCACCGGGTCGGGCACCCCGGCGAGAGCGGCGAGGTCGCGCAGCCGTACACCGGTCCAGGTCTGCGTGGTCGACCAGCCTTCGACGCAGGCGATCGGCAGGCGCGCGGTGTGCTGCGCCATGGCGAGCAGCCCGGGACGGTCGAGGGTCGTGGTGCGTCCGCCACCGCGCAGCGTCAGCCGCCAACCGGAGCCGGTGTCGGCGGGTCGGATGCCGGCCGCCGCGGCACTCCGGTTGATCTGGAACCCGTTCGGTCCCTCGCCGGGGTCCTGTCCGCGCGGCAGCAGCCAGGCCATGCGACGCAGCGGCCCGTCGACGCTCTGCCCGACGGTCAGCGCGGCCAGCAGCAGCGAACCGCCGCCGACCAGCGCGATCGCGCCGCGCCGGCTCACCGTCGGCGGGTCCGGCCGGGCGGGCACCAGTCCGTCCGGGTCGGGCGGCTCGGGCCGGGTCTCGGCTCGGCCCGTACGCAGCTCGGCGCCCGCCGGGCGGGACCGCAGCGCCGTCACCATCCGGGGCAGCTTCAGCACCACGTGCGCCACGAGCGCCGCGGTGAAGACCCAGGCCCCGAAGTAGTGCGCCGTGTAGAAGTCGAAACCGAAGACGTACGCGTACTGGATGTTCAGCAGCCCGGTGGCGATCTGGAAGAGGATCCCGCCGACGAGCAGCAGCAGGGAGAGCCGTTCGAGCACCTGCGCCACCGATCGGGCCGGCGGCCAGTCGAAGAGCTTCGGGATCACCGACCAGAGCTTGCCCAGCACCACCGGCACGATCACGATCCCGAGCCCCACGTGCAGCCCCTGGGTGAGCTGGAACAGCCACGCCGGGCGGGTCGGCCAGTCGAAGTGCGGCAGTCGCAGCCAGCCCACGTCGAACGGGAACGCCTGCCCGAACTGCGGGCTGTACGCGGCGTAGTCCAGCAGCCCGGTGACGATGACCAGCGGCAGCGTGACGAGCAGCGCCAAGCCGTACACCGAGGTGAGCCAGGGGCCCCGCAGCGGGCTGCGCCAGCCCGTCGTGACCGCCTCGACGCCGGGCGGCCGGTGTCGGTCGAGGGTCCGCCAGAGCCGCCGGGGTGCGCCGTAGTCCCCGGTCGGATCGGCGCCTTCCCCGGTTGCCGGGTCGCTCGCAGGCACTGCCCCTCCTCGGTCGAGTGGTCGATCTCCTGGCCATCGTGGCCGACCGCCGGGCCGGGTGGCCGGGTTTGCCGCATTACCGGAGGCTTACCGATCAGCCGGCCGGGTGCGACCTGTTGCGAACTCCTTACAGACCCGCCGTACCGGCCCTTCGCGCCGGTCGGTTGACCTACCGTCACCGGACATGCGGGTACTGGTCACCGGCGCGGCCGGGTTCATCGGATCGCAGGTCGCCGACCTGCTCGCCGACGAGGGGCACGAGGTGGTGGCGCTTGACGCGCTGCTGCCCCAGGCGCATGGCGCGCAGCCGCCGCCGTGGGCGCAGCGGCACGAGCTGGTGCGCGGGGACGTCCGCGACGGCCGGCTGCTGGATCACCTGCTGACCGGTGTGGACGCGGTCTGCCACCAGGCGGCGATGGTGGGGCATGGCCTCGACCCGGACGACGCGCCGGAGTACGCCGGCCACAACGACCTGGGCACCGCGGTGCTGCTGGCCGCGATGTACCGGGCCGGTGTGTCCCGTCTGGTGCTGGCCAGCTCGATGGTGGTCTATGGAGAAGGGCGCTACCGGTGTGCCGCCCACGGGGTGGTGCGACCGGCCCCGCGCCGAGCAGAGGACGTGGCGGCCGGTCGGTATGACCCCACCTGCGCCCGTTGTGGTGACCCACTCACGTCGGTACTGGTGCCCGAGGACGCGCCGCTGGAGCCGCGCAGCACGTACGCGGCCAGCAAGCTCGCCCAGGAGCACTTCGCCGCGGCGTGGGCCCGGCAGACCGGCGGGGGAGTGTGGGCCCTGCGGTACCACAACGTCTACGGCCCACGGATGCCCCGCGACACCCCGTACGCCGGTGTCGCGTCGATCTTCCGTTCCGCGCTCGCGGCGGGCCTGCCACCCCGGGTGCTGGAGGACGGCCGGCAGCGACGCGACTTCGTGCACGTCACCGACGTCGCCCGGGCGAACCTGCTGGCGCTGGCCGCGCCACCGCCCACGGCGGCGCTGGTGCCCGTGAACGTCTGCTCCGGCGAGCCGCACACCGTCGGCGAGCTCGCGCAGACCCTCGCCGGCGCGATGGGCGGGCCGGACCCGCTGGTCGTCGGCGGTGCCCGGGCCGCCGACGTACGGCACGTCGTCGCCGACCCGCGCCGCGCCGCCGAGCTGCTCGGCTACACCGCTCGGGTCAGCTTCGCCGAGGGCGTCGCAGGTTTCGCCACCGACCCGCTGCGCGAACCGGCGGCGCTTGCGGCCTGACCGACCTCCACGTCCGCGCGGTCCGCGCTTGCCGGTCGGGTCCGTGCTGGCGCCGGCGCAGCTCCCACAGCCGGCTGTTGTCACCGTGGCGGGGTGGGGTGTAGGCACTGTCGAGCTGCCCCAGATCTGAGACCGCGCGGATCCGGCATGTCGGCGTCCCAGAGTTGGGGCAGCTCGACAGCGTCTCGAACAGGGACCGGCGACCGGGCCGGAACGAGCACGCCGGCAGGTGCGGAACCGGTCAGGAGACCGTCCAGAGCAGGTGGTTGACGGCGAGCGCGGTGACCGCCTGCCCGGCCAGCCACCAGCGGCGCGCGCCGGCGGGCAGCAGCGCGGCGGCCGCCAGCAGCCAGACCGCGAACGGCAGCCAGATCCGCTCCACCTCCGCCTTGCTCAGCCCCGACAGGTCGGCGCCGAGCACCGCCACGGCGGCGGCCAGTGGCAGCACGACGGCCGGACCGGCGTCCCGCACCGCCGTGGCCAGCGCCGCCCGCCGCCAGCCGGCGCGCGCCCGCCCCGTGGCCGCCACCATCGTGCGGCGCAGCGCCGGCCCGACCGCCGGGCCGGCGCTGAGCAGCAGCGCCGCCAGGTTCGCCCACACCCAGTAGGCGTACGGGCGTTCGGCGGCCCAGCCCTGGTAGTAGCGCTCGACGACCAGCCGGTACCCCTCCCACCAGTGGAAACCGGCGAGGCTGAACGCCACCGCGACGGCGACGACCCCGGCCCCGCCGGCGAGCAGCGCCCGCAGCCGTGCGGTCGGGCGCAGCACCAGCACGGCCAGCGCGAGCATCCCGACCAGGACGAAGCCGTACGACAGGTAGAGCGCGAAGCCGAGCAGCACCCCGCCGAGTGCGGCGGCGGCCGGGCCGCGTACCGCCAGCAGGGCGAGACCGGCGGCGATCACCCCGGCGAACATCGCGTCGGCCGACGCGCCCATCCAGACCGCGCCCGGCAGCAGCACCAGGAACGGCAGCACCGCGCGCGCCGCGTCGGGGGCGCCGAGCGCCCGCAGGGTGACCGGCACCGACACGGCGACCGTCGCCCCGACCAGCACGCAGGCCAGCCCCGCGACGGTGCCGCCGCCCAGTCCCACCCGGTCCAACCCGACGAAGAGCAGCAGCGCGCCCGGCGGATGCCCGGCCGTGTGGGTGGACCACGATTCGGGCTGGAAGTCGAGGATCCGGTCGGTGAAACCGGCCAGCATCGCCGGCACGTCGTGGACCCCCGGGACCTCGGTCAGGTACTCCGCCTGCACCGTCAGCCGCTCCGTCAGCCCCGCCGACCAGCCGTCCACCAACGCCAACGACAGGGTCCAGGCCACCGACGCCAGCCAGCCGGCGGTGAGCAGGGCACCCCAACGGGCGGTTCGCGCCCAGCGCACACCCCACCACAGCACCGTCACCGCGACCAGCAGCGCGGCCGGTGTGCCCCAGCCGACGTGCGGTTGCCACGTGGCGTAGAGCGGGGCGGCGTCGGCGTACAGGCCCGCACCGCGTGCGTTGAGCATGAACCCGACGCCGGCCGCGGCCGTGAGCAGCGCGACCTCCACCGCGAGCACCACCAGGTCGGCGCGGTGCCGGGGTTTCGCAGTCCGTCGGGGCGCGGCGGTGAGCGTGGTTGCGGAGGCCATGACCCTGGAACCGTACGGCGGTGTGACGCCTTGCGGGGGCCGAACGGCCGCACCGTCACCGTCCGGTAAGAATCGCCCGCGCGGTAAGCGTTCGGTAAGGACGTTCCGCCCCCGGACGCGTTGGTTGCGACCTAGCGTCGGCCTCATGCCGACCCAGATTGATCCCGTTCCGATCGATGTCGTGCTGCCCTGTCTGGACGAGGCCGCCGCGCTGCCGCACGTGCTCACCGCCCTGCCGCCCGGCTACCGGGCCATCGTGGTCGACAACGGCTCCCGGGACGGCTCGCCGCAGGTCGCCGCCCGGTACGGCGCCCGGGTGGTGCACGAGCCGCGACGAGGCTACGGCGCCGCCGTGCACACCGGACTGGAGGCCGCCGGCACCGAACTGGTCTGCGTGCTCGACGCCGACGGCTCGTTCTACCCCGGTGAACTGCCGGCGCTGGTCGCTCCGGTGGCGGCCGGCGCGGCGGACCTGGCCGTGGGTCGCCGCCGCCCGGTGGGGGTGGGCGCCTGGCCGTGGCACGCCCGGGTCGGCAACGCCCTGGTCGCGGCGCTGCTGCGCCGCCGGGGCGTACCGCTGCGGGACCTCAGCCCGATCCGGGTCGCCCGCCGCGAGGCGCTGCTCGCGCTCGGCGTCACCGACCGGGCCTTCGGCTACCCCCTCGAACTGCTGATCCGGGCGGCCGCCGCCGGCTGGCGCATCCACGAACTCGACGTGCGGTACGCGCCCCGCGCGGCCGGCACCCGCTCGAAGGTCTCCGGCTCGGTGCGAGGCACGCTCCGGGCGACCCGCGACTTCGCCGGGGTGCTGCGTACCGTGAACGGTTCCCGGTGACCGTGCTCCTGGTGGTGGCGAAGGCACCGGTGCCCGGTGCCGTCAAGACCCGGCTCTGCCCACCGGTCAGCCCCTTGCAGGCGGCCCGGATCGCCGCCGCCGCGTTGCGAGACACCCTGGACGCCGTACGGGCCACCCCCGGGGTCACCCCGGTGCTCGCCTGCGCCGGTCGGATGACCGACGCGGAGGACGCCGCCGGACTCGTCACGTCCCTGCGTGGCTGGACCGTGCTGCCGCAGCGGGGCAGCGGGCTCGGTGACCGGCTCGCCAACGCGTACGCCGAGGTGGCCGATGTCTTCCCGAGTCGCCCGGTGCTCCAGGTCGGCATGGACACCCCGCAGCTGACCCCGGCCGGGCTCACCGCGGCGGTACTGCGGCTGGCGAGCGCCGACGCGGTGCTCGGCGCGGCGGTCGACGGCGGCTGGTGGGCGCTGGGACTGCGCGAGCCGCGGGAGGCGGAGCTGCTGCGTACGGTGCCGATGTCGACCCCACGCACCGGCTGGCTCACCTGGTCGGCGCTGACGGAGCGGGGCCTAAGGGTCGCGCCGCTGCCTCTGCTGCGCGACGTCGACGAGTGGCCCGACGCGCTCGCGGTCGCCGCCGAGGCGCCGTCCGGCAGGTTCGCGCGACAGATCGGCACGGTCCGCCGTGCCCTGGTGTCCGGAGGCCGCGGATGAGCGTGGACGGCTTCGCCATGGCGCTGCGCGACCGTGCGGCCGACGGCCACTGGCTCGTCAACGGCGACGGCGTACGGCACCGGCTGCCGGTGCGCCGCTGGCACGGTCCGGCCGAGCCGGCCACGGCCGAGGTGGTGGCCCGCTGCGCCGGCCCGACGCTCGACCTCGGGTGCGGTCCCGGTCGGCTCACCGTGGCGCTGGCCCGGGCCGGGGTCACCGCCGTCGGAGTGGACATCTCCGCGTACGCGGTGGCCGCCGCCCGGGCCAGTGGAGCCGTGGCGCTGCACGGCGACCTGTTCGAGCCGCTGCCCGCCGAGGGCCGGTGGGCGCACGCCGTCCTGCTCGACGGCAACATCGGCATCGGCGGCGACCCGGTCGCGCTGCTGGCCCGCTGCCGGGCCCTGCTCGACGCGGGCGGCACGGTGCTGGTCGAGCTGGAAGCGCCCGGACCCGGGCTGTGGCAGGGGCAGGTCCGGGTGGCCGCGCCACACCGGCCGGGGCTGACCACGCTGGGACCGGCGTTCCGCTGGGCCCGGCTGGACACCCGGGCGGTGCACCAGGTCGCCGCACGCGCCGGCCTCGCCGTGCGTGACGTGTTCCGGCACGGCAGGCGCTGGTTCGGCGAGCTGACCGTGTCGTCAGCGCGAAGGTGACGGTGCGGCAGATGTGTTCAACCGTTCGGCTCCTTCCGACGGGAACCCGTGGATCGGGGCGACCTGGCCCCGTGAGAAGTCCTTAACATCCACGGGCTTCACCTTGTTTCGCACGGGGAGGAAACCGATGTCCAAGCACTTCGTCCGGTGCTGGCTCGCCGGGATCGGCGTCGCAGGCGCGATCATCGTCGCCTCCGCTACCGCCGCCGCAGCAAACCCCGTACCGGTCGGGGTGCGCGGGGCCGAGGGCTTCGACCTGTATGCCAACAGCGTCACCGTCACCCGCTCGGGGTCGGAGAAGCACGTCACGCTCCGTGCCCTGGTGGGTCAGCCGCTCAGCGAGTACACCGTGACGGTGGACCGCAGCGCGGTCGAGCGGTTCGCGGAGGTGCGGAAGCCGGAGGGAAACGAGTACGGCTCCTGCACTGAGGACGACGCGATCCTGACCTGCAAGGTCGATGGGGCCAGGAGGCCGGACCTGCTCACCCTCCCGGTGGTTCCGCTCGCCGGCGCCAAGGCGGGCCAACAGGGGCAGCTGCGCTTCACCGTCTCCACGTCCGACTCCGGTACCGACGACTTCCGGTCGACCATCACCGTTGGCGAGGGCGTCGACCTGGTGTCGGAACCCGGATTGGGACTGAGCGGTCGGCCCGGTGACACGGTGAAGGCGCCGCTGTCGGTGGGCAACCAGAGCGAGCAGACCGCGAGCGGCCTGGTGCTCCTCGTCTACGGCAACTACGGCCTCACTCCGTCGAAGCGGTACGAGAACTGCGAGTACGGCAACACCGGCCCGAACCGTTACATGCCCAACCTGTTCGCGTGCAGCTTCGACCGGTCACTCGCGCCCGGCGAGGCTGCCCGGGTCGACGCCGGGTTCGGATTCACTGTGCCGAGTGACGCCTGGGCGCCGGACCTGCAGAACGGCTTCGCCGCGTGGTTGACCGCGGCGGACTGGCAGGAGGTGCGGCACGAGTTCGACCTGGGCGGGAAGGGCGGCGACGGGGTGCTGAAGCTGGAGCCGACGAGCATGCCCCAGAACCTGTCGTCCCACGGGACGCAGACGGACGTCGACCCGTCCAACAACGAGACCTGGGTCCGGCTCACGGTCGAGGGCGATCAACAGGCCGATGTGGTGGCGAACGGTGCCACCGTCACGGGCGAGGTCGGCGAAAACGTGCCGGTGACGGTCGGCTTCACCAACAACGGGCCGGCGGCCGTTGGCGTCGCCGGCACCGAATCCCTCCCCACCATGGCGCTGGTGACCCTGCCCGAGGACACCACTGTGGTCGAGACGCCTGAGTACTGCGCGGACTACGACGAGGTGTTCGGCCACGGTGACAACCGCGGAAACCCTGACTTCGCGTGCAGCCTGCCCGGGCCGCTCGGCAAGGGCAAGACGGCCGCGTTCCCGTTCTCGCTACGCATCGACAAGGCCGGTCCCCAGCAGGGCATCGTCAGGCTGTACCACGGTGGCTCCGACGAGGGCTACAACGAGGACCTGCACCCGGCCAACGACGAAGCCAAGATCCTGATCAACCCGGCTGCAGGAGACGGCCAGGGCGGCGGTCAGGGCGACGACGGCCCCTCGCTGCCGATCACTGGTTCGTCGACCAGCCTGATCATCGGCATCGGCGGTCTGCTGCTCGTTGCCGGCGCGGGTGGCTTCCTGGCGGCCAGGCGCCGGCGGACCCGTTTCGTGGCCTGATCATGGCTCCACCGGTGTCCGGCCGGTGGCGCGCCGTGCCATCCCCGGCCGTGGCCACCGCTGGTCGGCTCAGGCGGGTACGGCGGGAAGCCGGACCACGAACCGGCATCCGTCGCCCGTGTTCCGTACGGTGACCCGGCCGCCGTGCGCCTCGACCAGCCCCCGCACGATGGCCAGGCCCAGCCCGCCGGAGTCCTCCCCGTTGCCGCCCAGCCGGGGCGTACGTGCCGGCTCGCCGCGGAACGCCACGTCGAACAGGCGCGGCAGATCCTCCTCCGGGATGCCGCCGCAGGTGTCCGCCACCGCCAGCCAGGCCTCGTCGTCGTCCCGGCCCCCGTCGACGTGCACGGTGCCGTCCTCGGGGGTGTAGCGCACCGCGTTGAGCAGCAGGTTGCCCACCACCCGGGCCAGCTCGGGTTCGCTGGCCAGCACGGTGGGCCAGCCCGACTCGGCGGCGACGAGTTTGATTCCTCGGGCGGCGGCGAGCGGCGCGGCGCCGGCGAGGGCGTCGGACACCACCTCGCCGAGCGGCACCGAGGCCAGGGAGAGCCGCAGCGCGCCCGCGTTGATCCGGGACAGCTCGAACAGGTCGTCCACCAACCGGGTCATCCGGTCGGTCTGCACCCGGATGCGCCGGTGGTACTCGGCGACCGTCGCCGGTTCGTCCACCACACGGTCCTCCAGCGCCTCGGCCATCGCCCGCAGGCCGGCCAGCGGCGTACGCAGGTCGTGGGACACCCAGGCGACCAGGTCCCGACGACCCTTCTCGATCCGGCGTTCCCGCTCGCGCGCCTGGTCGGCCCAGACGGCGGCGGCGGCGAGCCGCCGGCCGAAGTACCAGCCGATGGCGAGGCTCACCGCCGCGGCGGCGGCCACGGTGAGCAGCACGACCTGAAGGTCGTGGCGGGACAGGAACATCGCCCGGGCGACCACCGTCACACCGGCCACCACGGCGGCCACGGTCACCGCGAGCAGCACGCAGACGTGCACGGTGATCGACCGGTGCCGCAGCAACCGCAGCGCGAGCGCGCCGGCCAGCCCGACGCCCAGCGCCGCCGCCAGCGCCATGGCGAAGATCAGAATGAGGTCACGCATCGGCGGGCTGGTAGCGGTAACCGACGCCCCACACCGTGACGATGCGTCGTGGCGCGGCCGGGTCGTCCTCGATCTTCTCCCGCAGCCGGCGTACGTGCACGGTCACCGTGGACTCGTCGCCGAACGTCCAGCCCCAGACCCGCTCCAGCAGTTCGGCGCGACGGAACGCCCGCGCCGGGTGCCGCAACAGGTGAGCCAGCAGGTCGAACTCACGCAGGGTGAGGGTCAGCTCCCGGCCGTGCAGCCGGGCCACCCGGGGGCCGGTCGCCACCTCGAGGCCGGCGTCGACGAAGACCTCCGCCTCCGGCGGTGCGGGCTCCCCGGCCCGGCGCAGCACCGAGCCGACTCGCAGCACCAACTCCCGTGGCGAGAACGGTTTGCCCAGGTAGTCGTCGGCGCCCAGTTGCAGCCCGAGCACCCGGTCGGCCTCGTCGCCGCGGGCGGTGAGCATGATGATCGGTACGCCGTCCGACCCCTGCCGCAGCCGCCGGCACACCTGCAACCCGTCCAGCCCGGGCAGCATCAGATCGAGCACCACCAGGTGCGGCCGGCGTTCCCGCACCGCGTCGAGGGCCGCCAGGCCGTCTCCGATGTGGTCGACCTCGTAGCCGGCGTGTTCCAGGTAGCGGCAGACCACGTCGCTGACCGTCCGGTCGTCGTCCACCACCAGCACCCGATGACTCACATGCACCTCCCCGCGCCAACCCTAGCCAGGGCCTCCGCCGAACGGTCGGGGGCGAGATGTTGCGGATTCCTTACCGACCAACGTGGCTGACCGGCCGGTCAGCCACGCGGTGGCGGCTGCGTACGATGCGGGACCGGGCATCCTCACCGCGGAGGTATCGGTAGATGGCAGGCCAGCACGAGGGCTTCGCTCTCGGTGTCGACCTCGGTACGTCCAACACCGTGGCGGTGCTGCGCTGGCCGGACGGGCGTACCCGGCCGCTGCTGGTGGACGGCCAGCCGATCATGCCCTCCGGCGTGTACGCCGACCAGGACGGCGGTCTGCACGCCGGCCTCGACGCCCGACGGCTGGCGCAGGCCGACCCGGGCCGCTACGAGCCGAACCCGAAGCGCCGCATCGACGAGCCGACCGTACGCCTCGGCGACCGCGACCTGCCGCCCGCGAAACTGCTCGGGGCGGTGCTGCACGCGGTCGGTCGGGCCGCGGTCGAGGCCGTCGGCTTCCTGCCCCCGGCGGTGCTCACCTGCCCGGCCACCTGGGACGACACCCGGCGGCAGGTGCTCGGCGAGGCGCTGCTGGGCGCCGGCTGGCCGCAGGCGGCCGAGCACACCCTCGCCGGCCCGACCCCACCCGGCACCCGGCTGCTGCGTGAGCCGGTGGCCGCCGCCCGCTACTACACGCAGGTGCTGCGCCGCCCGGTTCCGGTCGGCGAGGCGATCGCGGTCTTCGACTTCGGCGGCGGCACCCTGGATGTCGCCGTCGTACGCAACGAGGGAGCCGACCCGTGGGGCGACTCGGGCTTCACCGTCATCTCCTGCGGTGGGCTACCCGACCTCGGCGGCCTGGACGTCGACGCGGCGCTGGTCGCCCGGGTCGGTGAACTGGTCGCCGGCCGGTACGCGCAGCAGTGGGCGCGGCTGACCGCGCCGAGCGACACGATGCAGCGTCGCGACGCCATCGCGCTCTGGGAGGCGGTACGGGGCGCCAAGGAGTCGCTGTCC
This sequence comes from Micromonospora avicenniae, assembly GCF_900156065.1. Lineage (GTDB taxonomy): Bacteria > Actinomycetota > Actinomycetes > Mycobacteriales > Micromonosporaceae > Micromonospora > Micromonospora avicenniae. Next base: position 19,907 of record NZ_FTNF01000020.1, read on the forward strand.
CGTGCCACGGCCGCGCCGGTGGCGGTACCCGGCGTGGCCGAGCCGGTCCGGCTGACCCGGGACGACGTCGAGCGGGCCGCCCGTCCGTTGCTGGAGCGCGCGGTCGCCGCCGCCCGGGAGGTGATCGGCGCGGCCGGGCTCACGCCCGAGCGGCTCGCCGGGCTCTTCCTGGTCGGCGGGTCGTCCCGGATGCCACTGGTGGCCAGGATGCTCCACGCCGACCTGGGCATCGCGCCGACCGTCCTGGAACAGCCGGAGCTGCCGGTCGCCGAGGGCGCCCTGACCGACCTGCCGCTACGTGTGCCGACGGCGACGGCCGCCGGTCCGGCCTTTCCCGCGCAGCGGCCGGCCCCGACGGTGCTGGACGCCGGCCCGGCCGCGCCGGCACAGGCGCCCGGCGCGGTGCCGGCCGGTCCGGGGCCGGAATCTGCCGTGCCGGCGCCTGCCGGCGCGCCGCCCCGGTCGGGGCTCGCGGCCACGCTGCCCGCAAACGTCGGTCCGACCCTCGTCGACCGTCCCGGCTCTCCCGCCGGGCCGCCGTTGCCCGGGCCGCCTCCGTCCGTCAACCCCGTCTCCGCGCCGCCCGCCGGCCACCACGCTGCACCGTTCCGCGGACCGGCCGCGCGACCCTCGCCGGTCGGCCCGGTGTCGCCGCCCCCGTCCGGTGCGCCCGGCGTGCGAGCCGGTCGACGGCGGACCGGTTGGATCGTCCTCGGCGCCGTGGTCGCCCTCGCCGGGGTGGCCACCGCCGCGCTGCTCTACCTGACCCGGGACCGTTACCCGGGGCTGGACTTCCACACACTGCAGGAGGTGAACCGGGTGGCCGCCGGCGACGAGCGTTCCGTCGGCGTGTGGACGGCCGTGCTGGGCGACCGTGCGTATCTGGCGTACCGACGAACCGACGGACAGCTGGAGGTGGTGGCCGTCGAGGCCGGCACCGGTGAGGAACTGTGGCGGAAGACGACCGGCGTCGCCGCCGATGACTGGGAGCAGATCGTCGCCGTGCCGGGTGCTGTCGTCGCGTACCCCAGCGAGCCCGCCACCAGCACGCCGCGAGAGATGGTGGTGCTGGACGCCACCACCGGCGCGCAGCGGTGGAAGCGGGCCATTCACGGCGACGACGACGTCTACTTCACCGATCAGGTGGCGGTCCTGGTCGATCGGACCGGGAAGCGGCTCGTCGGCCTGCGCCTGCGCGACGGTGAGCAACGGTGGGACCTGCCCAACCCTCAGGACGAGTACGGCGGCGCCCGCACCACGGTCGTGCCGGTCGGCACCCGCCAGGCGGACGCCGGGCCCGGCTACCTCGACGGTGTGCCGCGGAATCCGTGGCGGGAGAAGGGACGGCGCCTGCTCCAGGTGGGCGCGGACCGCTCGGTGCGGGTCGTCGAGATGGACAGCGGCAAGGTCATCGGCAGCCGGGGAAACGTGGCCGACCTCGACGATCTTCTCGCGGCGCACGAGGACCGGCTCTACGTCGCCGCCGACGAGGGCGGCTACCAGCTGCTCGGGTACGACCTGAACTCACTCGCCGCGCAACCGGTCGTGCTCTACCGGGCTCCGGACGACAGGCGTCGGCCCGAGGCGTTGGTGGCGTGCGGCGAGCACCGGGCCTGCGTGCTGGAGGTGCCGGATGCCAAGGCCGATCAGACCGTCGTGGTGGCGGCGACCGAGGGCGAGGCGCCGAAGAGTTGGCCGGCGCCGAACGCGAGCACGCTGGCGCCCGTCGGTGAACGTCTGCTGGTCCGGGTGACCGACTCGGCGGCCACGAGTACGCTCTTCGACTCGGACGGCAAGGCGGTGCTGCGCGATCGGCGGGGGGTCGCGGTCCGGCTCGACGCGGGGAATCTGCTGGTCTTCGCGCAGCCGCCGAGCACGGTCGAGTCCGACCGCAGCGTCGCCGGTGTGTGGGCGGGTACCGGCGAGGTGACCGAACTCGGTGAACTCGTCGGCGTGCGCGGCAGCAGTTGTTCGTGGAACACCCGGCTGATCGTCTGCGGCGCGGAGAAGGACTTCGTCATCTACCGCTTCGCGTCGGACTGACCCCGCCACGGGACGCCTCGAACCCGCCCGCCCGGGCCGTGCGAGGCGGCCGGGCGGGCGGGGCGGGCTCACTCCCGATCGAGGACGATGAGGTCGGCGTCGTGGGTCGGCGTCCACTGCACGGGAAGTCCGACCGCGCTGAGGTGGCTGCCCGAGTAGCTCTGGTCGCCCTGCCGGTACCGCGCGTCCGGGGCGAGGCCGCGCAGCGGCAGCCGCACCGGGCGGGACGGCAACAGTCCCGGGCCGTCCGACCGGCCGGTGTGCCAGGCCAGCACGACCACCCGCCGCCCGTCGGGAGAGGTGTACTGCACCGCGCAGCGGGCCTGGTCCGGCCCGCCGATCAGGTGCACCTCGCCGTGTGTGACGACCTCCCGGATCTCCTTGTACCGGGAGATCCACCCGGCCGCCTCGGCGCGCTGCTGCGGCGTCCAGTGCCGGATGTCCGCGCCGATGCCGAGCACCCCGGCCATGGCGAGGACGAACCGGAACGCCAGCGACCGGGGCCGCGGATCGAAGATCCCGGGCGCATCTGTCACCCACGAGCTCAGCAGGTGCGGAGCGTTGGCGTGCAGGAAACCGTGCTGGATCGCCAGCCGGTCCATGGGGGCCGTGTTGTCGCTGGGCCAGAAGATGTCGGCCCGACCGGCCATGGCGAGGTCGGTGCGGGCGCCACCGCCGGCGCAGGACTCGATCAGCACGTCCGGGTGGTCCCGGCGGAGCTGGTCGTAGATCCGGTGCAGGGCGGTCACGTGCGCGCCGTCGAGGTCCAGCGGTCCGTCCGCGCCGGCGCGGCCCGGTTCGGTCCGCGGCCGGTTGAAGTCCCACTTCAGGTACGCGATGTCGTACCGGCGCAGCAGGCCGTCCAGCGTGGAGTGGACGAAGTCGGCGACCTCCGGCCGTCCCAGGTCCAGCAGGTACTGGTTGCGGATCGGGGTCAGCGGCCGCCCGTCGACCTGGTAGACCCAGTCGGGGTGCTCGGCGTAGAGGCGGGAGCGCGGATTCACACACTCGGGCTCCACCCAGAGCCCGAAGCGCAGCCCCAGGCCGCGGACCTCGGCGATGAACGCCTCGAAGCCGTCCGGGAAGCCGGCCGGGTCGGGCGTCCAGTCGCCCAGCCCGGCGGTGTCGTCGTTGCGGCCGACGAACCAACCGTCGTCGACGACGAACGTCTCGACCCCGAGGTCGGCGGCGATCCGGGCCAGTTCCAGCTGGCTCTTCGCGTCGACCGCGAAGTAGGTCGCCTCCCACGAGTTGTAGAGCACCGGCCGGGGGACGAGCCGGTCCCCGGCGAGCAGGCGCTGGTAGCGGTGCCAGACCCGGGCCAGCCCGTCCAGCCCGTCGGTGCTGTACGCTCCGGCGACCTCCGGGAGGGTCAGCGTGCCACGCGCCGGCAGTTCCAGGGGGCCGTCCGGCAACCGGCGCCCGGCCCGGATCCGGGTGAGCCCGCCGGTGTCCCGCTCTGCGGTGATCTCCCACGAACCGGTCCAGGCCACCGCCACGCCCCAGGCCGGTCCGTCCGGCTCGGCCCCGTCCCGTACGGCCAGCCACGGCACGTGCAGATGCCCGGGTACGCCCTGGCTGCTGCCGATGGTGAACGCCCCGTGCTTCAGGTCGACGTGCTCGAGCTGGAACTCCTGCGCCCACTGGCCCCACTGGTGGCTGAGCAGCGCGCCGTGCGGGGTGGGTACGCAGAAACCGCCCGTGCCGACGCGGGCCAGTCGGAGGGGCTCGTTGCCGGTGTTGGTCAGCTCCACCCAGCGGCGGACCACGTCGGCGCCGGCCGGTACGGCGTAGCGCAGCACCGCCCGCAGCCCGGTGACCGGGTCGGCGAAGGTGACCGCCAGCGTGCCGGCGGCCGGATCGTGCGCCGCCTCGGTGAAGCCGAACGCCACCCGCCGGTGCCCGGTCATCGTCTCCACCACCAGATCGGCGCCCGTGAACGGGCGGTCCGCGTCGGTGGCGTACTCGATCGGGGCGGCGTCCCCGGCCGTGAGGAACGGCACCGGCCCGTCGTACGCGACGGGGGAGGGGCCGTTGCCGACCCCGTGCGGCCCCCACGCGACTAGTTCCAGCCAGCGCCCGTGCGCCGGCACCGTCACCACGTACTCGGTGTGCGCGCCGCGCAGCGTCCACCGCCGCGCGGCGTCCGTACCCTGCTCGCTCACTGGCTCTCCTTCGTTCGCGACTGCGGGGCTCGCAAAAGCGGCTCACTCCTCGCGCTCACTGGCTGTCCTCTGTTCGCGACTGCGGGGCTCGCAGGAGCGGCTCACTCCTCGCGCTCACTTGACCGCGCCGATCGCCAGGCCGCCGATGAAGTGCCGCTGGAAGCGCAGGAAGACCGCGACGGTCGGCACCGCGGCGATCACCGTGCCGGCGGCGATCACGCTCCACGAGGAGACGAACTGGCCTTGGAGCGCGAGCAGCGCCGGGGTGACCGGCATCCGATCGTCGGTGCGCAGCACCGTGATGGCCCAGAGCAGATCGTTGAAGATCCAGGTGAAGGAGAGCGCGCCGAGCGCGGCCAGGGCCGGCCGGGTCAGCGGCAGCATCACCCGGGTGAAGATCTGCGCCGGGCCCGCGCCGTCGATCGTCGCCGCCTCCTGGATTTCGCCGGGCAGGTCGCGCATGAAGCCGTGCAGCACGAACGTGTAGAAGCCGAGCCCGAAGCCGACCTGCACCGTGATCAGCGCCCAGAGCGTGTCGTACAGGCCGGTCAGCTCACTGAACTTCTGTACCGGGATGAGCAGGATCTGCGGCGGCAGCAGGTTGCCGGCGAGCATCAGCAGCAGGATGGTCCGCCGGCCGGGGATCCGGTAGCGGCTCAGCGCGAACGCCGCGACGGCGGCCAGCGCCAGGCTCAGCAGCACCGAGGGCACGGTCACCAGCAGGCTGTTGACCAGCGCCCGCAGTTCCCCGCCGTCGACCCACGCCTGCCGGTAGGTGTCGAGGGTGAACGAGTGCGGCAGGCTGCCCACCCCGTTGGCGGCGATGTCGTCGAAGGTGCGGGTGGACATCACCACCACCCAGATGACCGGCCCGAGCCAGAGCAGCGAGAGCAGGACCATCCCGGTGTGGAAGGTCCCGGTGCGGAGCTTGCGGATCACGCTTCCTCCCGGAACGCACGGACGAGGTAGCCGAGGATGACGGCGAGCGCGAGCACGAAGATCACCACGGCGATGGCCGAGGCGTACCCGAGCCGCAGGCTCTGGAAGGCGGCCGAGTACATGTACGTGCTGAGCAGCTCGGACGAGTGGTACGGCCCGCCCTTGGTCAGCGACCAGACGATGTCGAACGAGCGCAGCGAGTCGATCACGATGACCGAGAGCACGACCGCGTTGACGCCCTTGAGCTGGGGGACCGTGACGTGCCAGAGCCGCTGCCAGCCGTTCGCCCCGTCCATCCGCGCGGCCTCCTGCAGCGCCGGGTCGATCGCCTTGAGGCCGGCGAGGAAGAGCACCATCACGTAGCCGATCTGCCGCCACAGGGCCGGCAGGATCACCGCGTAGAGGGCGGTCTTCGGGTCGGCGAGCCACGGCCGGATGAGGTGTTCCAGCCCGACGGTGCGCAGGATCTGGTCGGCCAGCCCGTCCGGCTGGTAGAACACCCGCCAGACCAGCGCGGTCACCACCAGGGAGAAGACCACCGGGGTGAAGAGCGCGGCCCGGTAGAAGCCGACACCCCGCCGTTCCCGCTGCAGCAGCAGCGCCATCCCGAAGCCCCCCACGACGGAGAGCCCGCCGAAGAGGACCAACCAGATGACCGTGTTGAGCAGGGCGCCGCGGAACGTGGCGTCCCCGGCGAGCTCCACGTAGTTGTCGACGCCGATGAATTCGGGTGGGGTCTGGCCGTCCCAGCGGGTCAGCGAAAACCAGAAGCCCTGCAACGCCGGCCAGAACACCCAGATGCTCTCGACCGCGAAGGGCACCAGCACGAACGCCACCAGCAGCGGCGACAGTCGGGCCGACCGTCGCCGCCGCCGGGGGGTGCCGGCCACCGCGGACGTCGCAGTCCCGGGTGTCTCGGCGATTGTGGACACGTCTGCCACGTCAGCCCTTGAAGACCTTCTCGGCGGACGCCTGCCACTCGCGGAGGATCGCGTCGATCTGGTCGGGCTTGTCCATGAACTTGGTCAGCGCCGTGTCCGCGGTCGGCTGGAGCGCGTCGCTGGAGTCGCGGTTGAAGAACTGGGTCAGCTCGGCGGCGCTGTCCAGCATCGCCTTGCCCTTGGCCACCAGGGGCGAGTCGGCCGCCTTGGCCTTCGGGTGGACCGGCAGCACGATGCCGGAGCTGGACTTGACGTACTCCTCCTGCGCCTCGACGGAGGCGAAGTACTTCAGCAGCTCCTTGGTGCCGGCCGGGTTGGCGCTCTTGGCGCTGGCGAAGAAGCCGTCGGTCGGCGCCTCCTCGGCGACCGGCACCGCCTGGTCGATGATCGGGAAGCGGAAGAAGTCCAGGTCGCCCAGGGCGTCCTTCGGCGCGGCGTCGGCGAAGAAGGTGCCGATCAGGAACATGCCGGTCTTGCCGGCGAGCAGCGCGGTGGTCGCCTCCTGGAACGGGTACGCCTTGCCCTTCGGGTCGAAGTACGGCAGGACCTCGCGCCAGCGGGTGAGGACGGCCTTGACCTTCGGGTCGTCGAAGCGCTGCTTGCCGGCGAGCAGCTCGCGGTGGAACGGGGCGCCGTTGATGCGGATGTTGAGGTAGTCGAACCAGGCCGAGGCGACCCAGGGGGTGTCGCCGAGACCGATGCCGATCGGGGGAACGCCCTTGCCCTTGAGGGTCTCGCAGAGGGCGAGGAAGTCGGCCCAGGTCTTCGGCTCCTGCACGCCCCACTTGGCGAAGTTGCTCTTGCGGTAGAAGAAGCCCCACCAGTAGTTGGTCATCGGCACGAAGACCTGCTTGCCGCTGGCGTCGGTGGAGAGCGTCTTCAGCGACTGCGGGTACTCGCCGAGCCCCTGCCACACGTCGGAGACGTCGAGCAGCAGGCCCTTGCTGGCGTAGTCGTTGGCCACCGAGCCCGCGTACCACGTGTAGAGGTCCGGCGGGTTGGCCGACGTCAGGTAGGTCGGCAGCTGGGTGCGGAACGTCTCCGAGGCGATCGTGTTGACCGACGCGGTGCCCTTGCCCAGCTTGTTGAAGTTCTCGACGAGCTTCTCGATCGCCGTCTTGGCCTGCGGCGAGGAGAGGTTGGACTGGATGGTCACGGCACCGGAGCCGCCGCTCTTCGCAGGCCCGCTGGCGGAGCTGGCGCAGGCGCTCAGCAACGAGCCGGCGCCGAGCGCGCCCAGGCCCGCGAGCCCCAGGTGGCCGAGGAATCGACGGCGACCGGGATCGAAGTCCGTCACAGGTGGTCCCTTCCTCATCGACACGCTGCGACGCGGCGCTCGGTGTCGGTCTTGTTAACGGTGTGACCAGAAGGTTGCATCCGGGGTACTCTCACTGTCAAGATGTATTCGTAATTAATGGTTAAACCGTGCCTGGGGTGGTCGATGGATCCGGTCGTACGCCGGTTGGACGGCAAGACAGCTGTGGTCACCGGCGCCTACGGCGGGATCGGCGCGGCCACCGCCCGTCGCCTCGCCGCGGAGGGAGCCCGGGTCGCGCTGCTCGACGTCCGCGATCCCGCCCCGGTGGCCGAGGAGCTGACCGCCGCCGGAGCGCAGGCACTGTCCATCGTGGCCGACGTCTCCGACGAGGCGTCCTGGGCCGCCGCGATCGACCGGGTGCGCGCCGAACTCGGCCCGGTCGACATCCTGGTCAGCAACGCGTCGGCCGTCGAGATCGCGCCCGCTCACCTGACCAGCCGCGCATCCTGGGACAGCCAGCTCGGCGTCAATCTCACCGCCGCCTTCCTCGGCGTCCGGGCCTGCCTGGACGACCTGCTCGACCGCGCCGGCGCGGTCGTGCTGATCTCCTCCGTGCACGCCCTGATCGGGTTGCCCGGCCGGCCCGCCTACGCGGCCGCCAAGGGCGCCCTGGTCGCGCTCGGCCGTCAACTGGCCGTGGAGTACGGACCACGCGTACGGGTCAACAGCGTGTTGCCCGGCCCGATCCTCACCGGTGCCTGGGACGGTATCGGGGAGGAGGACCGCCGACGCAGCGTCGCGGAGACGGTCGCCAAGCGGTTCGGTACGCCGGACGAGGTGGCCGCCGTGGTGGCCTTCCTCGCCTCGCCGGACGCCGCCTTCGTCACCGGCACGAGCCTGGTGGTGGACGGTGGATGGACCGCGGTGAAAGCCTCGGCCTGACCGGCCGGGACCGACGAGCGAAGAAGGCGCGAAGAGCATTGGCACAGTACGCAGGCCGTGGCGTCCACGGACAGACCGTCGAGGTGATCGCCCGGCGCATCCTCACCGGGGAGATCGCTGAAGGCGCCACCCTGAACCTCGCCGCGCTCCAGGAGGAGCTGGACGTCAGTCTCACCGCCCTCCGCGAGGCGCTCAAGGTCCTCACTGCCAAGGGCATAGTGGACGCCCGGCAGAAGCGCGGCACCTTCGTGCGGCCCCGTGCGGACTGGAACCTGCTCGACGGTGACGTGATCCGCTGGCAGTTCGCCGACGGGGCGGACCCGCTGCTCATCGACCAGTTGCAGGAGGTCCGGGCCATCATCGAGCCGGCGGCGGCCCGGCTGGCGTCCTCCCGGGCCAGCGCTGAGGACGTGGCGGCGCTCGACGCGGCCCTGGCGGCGATGGCCGAGGCGAAGGGCCGCCCTTCGGCGGCCGTGGCCGCCGACCTCGCGTTCCACCGGGCCCTGCTCGCCGCCACCCACAACGAGTTGCTGGTCCGGATGGAGGTGGTGATGAAGACCGGGCTCGCCGAGCGCGACCGGCTGGTGCACGGCCGCGACAGCGACGACGATCCCGTCCCCAGCCACCGCGCGGTGGTCGACGCGATCCGCGCCGGCGACGAGCGCGCCGCCGAGACGGCGATGCGCGAACTGCTCGCCAAGGCCGTCCGGGACGTGGAGAAGCTGCGCTCAGGAGAGGGTGACCGGTGAGCGCGAGGAGTGAGCTTGCGAGCCCCGCAGTCGCGAACGAAGGGTCGGCTCGGTGAGCGCGAGGAGTGAGCTTGCGAGCCCCGCAGCCGCGAACGAGAGGGCGGTCCAGTGAAGATCGAACGCATCGAGACCTTCCTGGTCCCGCCGCGGTGGCTGTTCTGCCGGGTGGAGACCGACACCGGTGTGGTCGGCTGGGGTGAGCCGGTGGTGGAGGGGCGGGCCGAAGTGGTCCGTGCCGCGGTCGAGGTGCTCGCCGAGTACCTCGTCGGGGAGGATCCCCTCCGGGTGGAGCAGCACTGGCAGGTGCTGACCAAGGGTGGCTTCTACCGTGGCGGCCCGGTCCTGTCCAGTGCTGTCGCCGGGCTGGACCAGGCGCTGTGGGACATCACCGGGCAGGCGTACGGAGTTCCGGTGCACGCTCTGCTCGGCGGGCCGGTCCGCGACCGGGTGCGCATCTACTCCTGGATCGGTGGGGACGAGCCCGGCGAGATCGCCGACGCCGCCGCCGAGCAGGTCGCCGCCGGGCTCACCGGGCTGAAGATGAACGCCTGCGGCCAGCTCTCCCCGATCCCCACTCCGGCCGAGATCGACGACATCGTCAACCGGGTCGCCGCCGCCCGGGCGGTGCTCGGCGACGAGCGCGACATCGCGCTGGACTTCCACGGCCGTGCCGGGCTCGCCGCGGTGCGCCGCATCCTGCCCGAGTTGGCGCCGCTGCGCCCGTTCTTCGTCGAGGAGCCACTGCTCCCGGACCAGGCCCACCACCTGCGGGACGTGGTCATCAGCTCCCCGGTGCCGGTCGCCACCGGCGAGCGCCTCTACTCGCGGTCGGAGTTCCTCGCGCCGCTGCAGGCCGGGGTGTCGGTGGTGCAACCCGACCTGTCCCACGCGGGGGGCATCTCCGAGGTGCGGCGCATCGCCGCGCTCGCCGAGACGTACGGCGCCCTGCTGGCCCCGCACTGCCCGCTCGGCCCGATCGCGCTCGCGGCCAGCCTCCAGGTGGCCTTCGCGACGCCGAACTTCCTCATCCAGGAACAGAGCATCGGCATCCACTACAACGCCGGTTCGGAGCTGCTGGACTACCTGCTCGACCCGGAGCCGTTCCGGTTCACCGACGGGCACATCCTGCGGTTCGACGGGCCCGGCCTCGGCATCACCATCGACGAGTCGGCCGTGCGGCGCGCCGCGAAGAGCCCGCACGCCTGGCGTAACCCGGTCTGGCATCACCCCGACGGGTCGTTCGCCGAATGGTGACGCCGGCCGGGGAGCGACCGGACGACCCGGCCGTCTCGCGTCCGCACGCGGTGCCCGCCGCCCCCGGCGAGCTGGTACCCCTGCGCGCCGACGTCGACCTCGCGCTCGGCGGACGCTGGACCAGCCTGCGCGGCGGCGGGCGGGAATGGCTCTGGCAGGGGCCCGAACCGGGCCGGGAGACGGTTTCGCCGGGGGCGGCCTTCGTGGACGCCGGCGGGCTGGAGGAGTGCCTGCCCACCGTGCGGGGCAACCCCGACCACGGTGACGTCTGGTCCCGCCAATGGCGGGAGGTCGGTCCCGGTGCCGCGGTCGTCGACAGCCCGCAGTTCAGCCTCACCCGCCGGATCGCCGAACGTTCCGGCGCGGTCGTCGCCGACTATCGGCTCGCCGCCGACCCCGGCTACCGTTTCCTCTGGGCCGCGCACGCCCTGCTCGACCTGTCGCCGGCGGCCCGGCTGGAGGCCCCTGCCGGCACCCCGACCCGGCTGCACCCGGAGGCCGCCGCGCTGCTGCCGCCGGGCGTCTGGCCGGCCGGGCGGCCCTGGCTCACGGGCGACTGGCCCGCGCCGGCCGGTCTGGCGCTGGACGCCCTCGGCCCGGACGACGGCACCGCCGTCGGTGCCGTACTGGTGGGCTGCCGCCGGGTCCGGGTCGTGGACGCACCCGATGTGCTCACCTTCGAGCTGGAGTGCGACGGCCAACCCGTGGGCGTCGGTTTCTGGCGCAACCTGCGCGGCTGGCCCGAGACGAATCCCTACCGCAGTCTCGGCGTGGAGCCGATGCTCGGCGCCGCCTTCGACCTGGCCGAGGCCGGGCCTGCAGACGCGGCGGTCGTCCCCCCGGCCGGAGAGGTCGCCTGGCGGCTGACCGTCTCCGCCCATCGACAGAAAGGCCACCCGTGAACCTGACCGACGCCCTGCGCACACACCGGCTCCTCGCCATCGTGCGCGGCCCGGACCCGGACGCGGCGCTCGCCGCGGTCCTGACCCTCGCCGACAGCGGCGTGGCGCTGATCGAGGTGTCGCTGACCAGCGCGGACGCCCTCGGCACGCTGCGCCGTGCCCGGGCCGCGCTCGGCCCCGAGTTCGGTCTCGGCGCCGGTACCGTGCTCAGCGCGACAGACGCCCGCGCCGCCGCCGACGCGGGCGCGACCTTCCTCGTCACTCCGGCGCTGGCCGAGAGCCTCGACGAGGGGCCCCGACTCGGGCTGCCGGTGCTCGCCGGCGCGCTGACCCCGACCGAGGTGCTCGGCGCGCTGGCGGCCGGTGCCGCCGCGGTCAAGCTCTTCCCCGCCTCGATCGGCGGGCCCGGCTATCTCGGTGCGCTGCGCGACCCGTTGCCCGACGTCCCGTTCGTGCCGGTCGGCGGGGTGGACGCCGAGAGCGCCCGCCAGTACCTGGCCCGGGGCGCGGTAGCCGTCGGAGTCGGCTCCCCGCTGCTCGGTGACGCGGTGCGCGGCGGAGATCTCGACGCGCTCCGCGCCCGGGCCGCCGCCTTCCGCGCGGCGGTGGCCGACGTGCCGGCCGTACCGTCCCCGCGCTGATCGAGGCACGGGACCTGCCCACCGCTGTGTTGCTGGACGTACCGCCCGCCGATCGAGGAGGAGAGATGGAGTTGACCGAGCCGACCGCGTGGAGCGCCGACCGGCTGGAGCTGGGCGAGGGCGCCCGTTGGGTGGACGACCGCCTCGTGCTGGTGGACCTGCTCGCCGGGCGACTGCTCACCACCGATGGCGACGGCCCCGCGCCGCTGGTCGAGCTGCGCCGGCTGGACGTCCCGCTGGGCGCGGTCGCCCCGGTCGACGGTCACCCGGGGGAGTGGCTCGCCGTCGCCGGCACCGGCGTCGCTCGGCTCACCGCCGACGGTGGGCAGCGCGCCGTCGCGGACCTGGAGGGCGGGAACACCGAGCCGGCTCGCATGAACGACGCCGTGGCCGATCCGCACGGCCGGTTCTGGGCCGGCAGCATGACGTACGCCGGGACGCCCGGCGGCGGCTCGCTCTACCGGATCGATCCGGGAGCCGCGCCGGTGCCGGTGGTGACCGGGTTGACCATCGCCAACGGACCGGCCTTCGACTGCGCGGGTACCACCATGTACCTGGCCGACACCCCGCGCGGGCACGTCGACAGGTTCACTGTGGACGCCGGCACCGGTGCCCTCGGCGACCGGACGCCGTTCCTGCGGCTCGACCCCGCCGAGGGTGCGCCGGACGGCATGACCGTCGACGCGGAGGACCACCTCTGGGTGGCGCTCTGGGGTGGCTCGGCGGTACGCCGCTACCGGCCCGACGGCACGCTGGACCGGGAGATCCGGCTGCCCGCGGCACAGCCGACCAGTGTTTGCTTCGGCGGTCCCGGCCTGCGCCGCCTCTTCGTGACCACCGCTTCGTACGGCTTGCCCGACCCCGGTCCGTTCGACGGCGCGCTGCTCGCCGTCGACGTGCCGGTCGCCGGTCGGCCCGCCGCGCCGGTCGCGGCCGGGTGGGCCGGCCACGCCTAGCGCGTACCAGGCAGGTGTGCGGGCGCTCGGTGAACTCGCCGGGCGCCCGCTTCGGTTGGGCCCGCCCGACGAACGGTTGCCATTACGTGATCTTGACGGGGTCGACAGCCAGTCGATGATCCACAAGCATTACCGTCCGGGCGGGTTCTCGCATTGGCAGTGCGAAAACACCACCCGAATCCTATTCGGACACGACGTACCGCCGGCTCCGGTGACCCGGCCGGCGGCACGCCCTGTCGCCATGCAAAGGAGCACGCATGCGACGTCGCCGTTCATCCCCTTACGGCGCGCTTGCCCTCGTCACCGTCGCCGGGCTGCTGATCGGGGCCGGCCCGGCCGATGCCGCCACCACACCTCCCACGCCGGCCGCCACCTCGGCCGCCGAGCCCACCCCGGCCGAACCGGCCAGGCAACCGGCCCGCACCCTGACCCTGATCACCGGCGACCGGATCGAGTCCTCGGCCGGCCGGATCGCGATCGTTCCGCGCCACGGCATCCAGTTCCTCCGCTACCGGCACGGCGACGACGAGTACGTCGTGCCCTCCGATGCCCTCGGGCTGCTGCGCGAGGACCGGCTCGACGAGCGGCTGTTCAACGTGACGCAACTCCTCGCCGACGGCTTCGACAGGCGTGACGGGCTACCGCTGATCGCGTCCGACCTGACCGGCATGCGCGGGCTCACCGCGCAGCGACGACTCGCCTCGGTCGACGGCTTCGCCGCCGAGATCCCGGTCGCCGACCTGGCGCGCAACTGGCCGACGCTGCGAGACTCGCTGCGCGCGGGGAAGCTCTGGCTGGACGGGATCCGCAAGCCGGCCCTCGACGTCAGCGTGCCCGCCAGTGGCGCCCCGGCCGTCTGGGCTGCCGGCTACGACGGCTCGGGTGTCAAGGTGGCGGTGCTCGACAGCGGCATCGACGACACCCACCCCGACTTCGCCGGACGGGTAGCCGCCGAGCGGAACTTCGTCACCGACTACGAGACCACCGACGACGACCTCGCCGGACACGGCACCCACGTCGCCTCCATCCTGGCCGGCAGCGGGGCGGCCTCCGACGGCCGCTACCGGGGCATGGCGCCCGGAGCGGACCTGCTGGTCGGCAAGGTCTGCTTCAGCTACTACGGCCTCGGCGCGGCCTGCCCCGACTCGGCGATCCTCGAGGGGTTGCGCTGGGCGGCCGAATCCGGCGCCCGGGTGGTCAACCTCAGCCTCGGCGCCGACGACCAGCCCGGCGTCGATCCGATCGAGGCTGCCGTCAACGAGCTGACCGCCGAGTACGGCACCCTCTTCGTCGCCGCCGCCGGCAACAGCGGCTGGGTACCGCAGTCGATCGGCTCACCGGCCTCGGCCGACGCCGCCCTCGCGGTGGGCAACGTCGACAAGAGCGGTGTCCGCAGCTGGGACTCCGGCCAGGGCCCTCGGCTGGGGGACTACGCCGTCAAGCCGGAGATCACCGCCCCCGGTACGGCGATTACCGCGGCCCGCTCCGCCACCGCCGACGTCGCCCCACCCGGCGAGCAGTACGTCTCGTTCAGCGGCACCTCGATGGCGAGCCCGCACGTCGCCGGCGCGGCGGCGCTGCTCGCCCAGGCGCACCCCGACTGGCGTGCCGGCCAGCTCAAATCGGCGCTGATGGGTTCCGCCCGGCCCAGCGCGGCGATCGACCTGTTCGGCCAGGGCGCCGGCCAGCTCGACGTGGCCCGGGCGCTCGCCCAGCCGGTCGCCGCAGACCCACCGGCGGTCAACTTCGGCTTCCGGGCGTACCCGCACGACGCGCAGGACGTGGTCACCCGGCCGGTGACGTACCGCAACGACGCCGACGCGCCGATCACCCTGCGGCTCGCCGTGACCGGTGACGTGCCGGCCGGCGTGATCACGTTGGACGGCAGCACGGTGACGGTGCCCGCCCACGGGCAGGCCACGGTCCAGCTCACCGCCGACACCCGCGCCGGTGGGGACGCGTACGGCACCTTCGGCGGCCGACTGGTCGCCACCGCGGACGGGGTGAGTGTGCAGACCCCGTTCAGCGTCTTCCGGGAACAGCCGTCGGCCGACGTGCACCTGAAGGTCACCGCCCGCACCGACGCCCCGCAGGAGGTGGTCACCCAGCTCGGCAACCTCGCCACCGGCGAGTTCGTCGTCAGCTACGACAGCGCGGACACCCTCCGGGTGCCGATGGGCGACTACGTGGTGCTCAGCATGGGCATCAGCGCCGACGGCACGGGCACCATCCTGGCCAACGGCCGGCTGACCGTCGACCGGACGACCGACCTGACGCTCGACGGCCGCCAGGCCCGGCGGGTCGACATCCGGCTTCCGGAGCGGGACGCCGCCCCGGTCCTCGGTGAGGTCGAGGTCCAGCACACCGGCGCCCCGCAGCTGTTCGCCATGAGCCTCGCCGGCGACCCTGGCTCCATCTACACCGCCGACCTGGGTCCGAAGAACGTCGACGGTCTGATCACGTCGGTGACGGCGCTCTTCGCCCGCCCCGACGGGAACGGTGGCTTCACGGCCAGCCCGTACACCTACCAGACCGGCTGGTACCAGACCGGCTCGTTCGTCACCGGCTTCACCCGCGAGCTCAGCGAGCGCGACGTGGCCAAGGTCCGGGTCGGCTACGCGTCCGCGGCGACCGACGGGGTGGGTACCCGGGCCAACTACCCGGTCATCCCCGGGGTCGACTACCCCGACGGTTTCATCCTGCCGTCCACGCCGCTGCCGGCGCAGCGAACCGAGTACTACGCCGGCAACCTCGGCTGGGAGTCGACCTTCGAGGAGGGCGTCGGCGCGGGCGCGGACTACCGGCGGGTGGCCGAGTTCGACGCGCAACGGTCGGACTACCAGGCCGGGAAGGACTACACCGAGCAGTGGAACCAGGCTGTCTTCAGCACGCCGATGACGCCGGCCTTCCCTGAGTACCCGATCGTCGAGCGGCGCGGCAACGAGTTCCTCCTCCGGCTCGACGGCTACGCCGACGCCGCCGGTCACCGGGGCTTCTCGGAGGCGGCCGGGTCCACCGGCAAGCTGGCGCTGTACCGGGGTGACACGCTGGTCGAGGAGCGGGCCGGGGCGTACGCCGGCGTCGACGTCGGCGAGCCGGGCCGGTCCCGGTACCGGCTGTCGTACGGCTTCACCCAGCCGGCGCCGGCGCGGCTCTCCACCAGCGTCGAGACCGTGTGGGAGTTCGACTCGGCGTACACCGCGACCGGTACGGCCCTGCCGCTGACCGCGGTCGGCTTCGCGCCGCAACTGGACGACACCAACGCGGCGAAGAAGCACGGCATGCTGGCGGTGCCGCTGACCTTCACCCGCCAGGCCGGCGCCGGCAAGGTCGCCAAGGTCGAGGTCGAGGCCTCGTTCGACGACGGCGCCCACTGGAGCAGGACGCAGGTGCTGTCGCTGCCGGGCGGCCACACCGCCAAGGTCAAGCATCCGGGCCGGGCCGGATTCGTGTCGCTGCGTGCCCGCGTCACCGACTCGGCCGGCGCGGTCGTGACCACGACCGTGATCCGGGCGTACGAGATCCGCTGACACCGATCGAACGTTGGTGGGGCCGTCCTGGTCGGGGACGGCCCCACCACCGTCTTCGGTCACCGACCACCGCACTGGGTGCGTCGCGGCCCGGCCCCGGATGTACGGCTCGCGCCGGGCGCGGTGGATCTGGCCGCTCAGCCACCCAGCTGATCCGTCCGGTCGGCGATGCCCACGGCTTACTGCGTCGGCGGCGTTCCTACACTGCTGCGCGTGGCACTTCGGGCATACGAACGTGGGTTGCTCGCCATGCAGCGTCGGGCCTTCGAGGAGGCTCGTGAGCAGCTGGCGCTGGCCGGACCGGATGACCGGGCGCTGCTGCTGCTGGGCCAGTTGGCCAGCGCCGGTCACGGCGAGCAGGTGGATCCGGTGCGGGCTCGCGAGTTGTACGAGCGCGCGGCTGAGTTGGGCAGTGCCGAGGCGGCGCACAACCTCGGGGTCCTGTACGCCACCGGACGGGGTGTCGCGGAGGACCAGGCGGCGGCGTTGCGGTGGTATCAGCGTTCGGCCGAGCTGGGCTACGGGCCCGCTCGCCGGATGGTCGGTCTCATGTACGCCACCGGTCAGGGCGCGCCCGTGGACCAGGATGCAGCCGAGCGGCACTGGCGGATGGCCGCGGCCGCCGGCGAGGCACAGGCGTTGCACGATCTGGGCGCCCTCTTCGCATACCACAGGGTGAACCTGCCGGAGGCTGCGTCCTGGTACCTGGAGGCCGCCAAGGCGGGCATCGAGGCGGCCGAGCGGGAATTGGCTCTACTCGCGCCGAAGCTCCGTCTGTTGGCTTCGGTGGACCCTCGGGCTCGCACGATGCTCGGGGTGATCCGCGCCTTCCACCTCGGGGATCCGGCCGGAGGAGTGAAGCTGCTCGCCGTCTCGGCGGAGGGCGGGGACCCGGTCGCCCAGCGAACGCTCGGCTACCTGGTCCAGCACGGCGTCGGCACGGCAAAGGACGATGTCCGGGCGAACGCTCTCTATCAGGCCGCCGCCGAGCAGGGGGATGCGTTTGCCGCGTTCAACCTTGGTGTGCTGTCCGGTGGGTCCGATGAGGCGGTGCACTGGCTGCGCCAGGCGGCCGACGCCGGGGTCGTTGAGGCGTACTCGCGGCTGGGTGATCGGCTCAGCGAGCGTGACCTCGACGAGGAGGCGTTGCGGTGGTACGTGCGGGGTGCCGAGGCCGGCGACAAGGGCAGCATGTTCGCGGCGGCCTGCTGGTACCGCGACGGATTCGGCGGTCCTGTCGACCTTGTGCAGGCACTTCGGTGGTACCTCGCCATGTTGAACGTAGATAGCGGCGACGGCATCCACGAAGCACATGCGATCGTGCCGCGGATGACGACCGACGAGATCCACGAGGCGGGCCGGCTCTCGGGCCGGCTGCTGGAGGCCGACTTGTTCGTGCAGCGGGAAGGCCGGCCGAGCGCCGCCTCTGATTGACCTGGTGCTTCGGCCGGTGGACGTCCTGGCTATCCGCTCGGCTTGCGTCCGCAGTCCGGGCGCCGAGCCGTCAGATTGCGCCCGGGGTGGAAGTGACGCAGGTTATGACGGCTCGCCCCTGGGCCGCCGCGGTCCCGCCGCTCCGTACGCTGCCTCTGTGATTCTTCGCGGCAAGATCCGGTCCGACGCGCCGCTGCTGGTCCTGGCCGTCGAGGAGGAAGCGGCTCATCTCGACGCCGACCTGCCGGTGCTGCTCACCGGGATGGGCAAGGTCAACGCGGCGGCCGCCGTGGCGGCGGCATTGGCCACCGGGCCGAGGCCGAGTCTGCTGCTCAACCTCGGCACCGCCGGGGCGCTGCGCCCGGGCTGGGCCGGCATCCACGAGATCGGCACCGTGCTCCAACACGACCTCGACACCGAGCTGCTGCGCACCCTCACCGGGCAGATCTACGGCGCGCCGCTGACCCTCGGCACGCGCACCGCGGTGCTGGCCACCGGCGACACATTCGTCGCCGAGGAGGCCGCCCGCGCCCGGCTCGCGCGGCAGGCGGACCTCGTCGACATGGAGGGGTACGCCGTCGCCTGGGCGGCGGCGCAGGCCGGGGTGCCGTGCCGGTTGGTCAAGCGGGTCAGCGACGAGGCGGGCGAGGGCGCGGACCGGGCCTGGCGGGACGCGGTCGACGACTGCGCCCGTGACCTCGCCGGCTGGGTCCGGCGCGAGTTCGCCTGACCCGACCCGGCCGGACCACCGTCTCGATCATGGAGCTGGCGGGTCGGCTCCCCGGTCTGTCAGGCCGCGAACCACGATCAACGCGACCGACGCGCCATGCGCCCGGAGTGCTGGGGCATGGCGGCGCGGATCGGCGTTAATCTACTGCGGACAGTCGGTGGAGCAGGGGGTGCGGCCGTGCGGGTACGGACGTCGGGTCGCCGCGTCGCCGCCCCGGCCCGTGGTCGGGCACGGTGAGGGGCGGGCGGCTGCTCGCCGTCAGCGACCTGCACGTGCGGTACGCCGAGAACCGCGCGATCGTCGACGGGCTGCGCCCCGGTTCCGACCACGACTGGCTGATCGTGGCCGGCGACGTGGCCGAGTACTTCGCGGACGTCCGCGCGACGCTGGCGCTGCTGCGCGACCGGTTCGCCACCGTGATCTGGGCTCCCGGCAACCACGAGCTGTGGACGCTGCGCGACGATCCGGTCCAGCTGCGCGGTGCGGCGCGCTACCGGGAACTGGTCGCGATGTGCCGCGAGTTGGGCGTACTCACCCCGGAGGACGCGTACCCGGTCTGGTCCGGCCCGGACGGCCCGGTGACGGTGGCCCCGCTGTTCACGCTCTACGACTACTCGTTCCACGCCCCTGGCACCACCAACAAGGAGGAGTCGCTGCGCCGGGCGTACGACGCCGGGGTGGTGTGCACCGACGAGATGCTGCTGCATCCCGACCCGTACCCGGGACGCGACGCCTGGTGCGCGGCGCGGGTGACGCACACGGAGCGGCGGCTGGCGGCCGTCGACCCCGCCCAGCCGACGGTGCTGGTGAACCACTTCCCACTGGTCCGCGAGCCGACCCGGGTTCTGCGCTTTCCGGAGTTCGCGCAGTGGTGCGGCACCACGCGGACGGCGGACTGGCACCTGCGCTTCCGCGCGGCAGCGGTGGTCTACGGCCACCTGCACATCCCGCGCACCACCTGGTACGACGGGGTCCGCTTCGAGGAGGTGTCGCTGGGCTACCCGAGGGAGTGGAAACCCCGCGCTGTGCCGTTCCAGCCGCGCGTGGTGCTGCCCGCCCCGCCGTCCTGACCCACCGAAGGTGCCACGTCGCGCGGGATCCGGCGGCCCGGGCCACGTCGCCGCGACCGTCGTCACCGATCGTCGGTCGGGGGCCGGTCCGCAGCGACCGCCGGCCGGTCGAGGAAGAGCAGTCTGGCTCGTTTCTCCGGCTTGTCGACGATCGGCCCGAGGCGGAAGCCGGCACGCACCAGCCGGGCGATCGCCTTTTCGTTGCGTGCGTCCGGCTCGGCCAACAACCGTCGCCGGTTCGGGTCGGCCCAGACGAAGTCGAGCAGCGCGCCGAACAACACTCCGGTGAAGCCCGGCTCGGCCACGGCCGCCGGGCCGACCAGCAGGTGCAGGCCGAAGTCCCCGGGCTGGACCGGGTAGCACTCGCCGACCGGGTCGGCCTCCGGTTGGTACGTCTGGAACAGCGCCACCGGCAGCCCGTCCCGGTGCACCAGGTAGGCGTGGTGCGTGGTCAGCGAATCCAGGTAGGCGTAGATCTCCCGCACCCGCTCGCGGTCGGCGTCCAGCATGCCCCAGAACCGGGCCCGTTCCTGCGTCACCCAGCCGTGCAGCAGGTCGACGTCGCCGTCCGGGTCGACCGGGCGGACGGTGAGCCGGCCGAACCCGGCCACGTCGCGGTCGTAGTGGTGCAGGCCGGTCCCGGTGCTGTCCTGGTCAGTGGTCATCTCGCTCCTCGGTGAGCCGCGCCCAGTCCGTGGTCACGGGCAGCAGGTCGCCGGCCAGCCAGGCCGGCGTCTGGTCGTGGTGGTGCGCGTCGCCGGGCACCCCGCAGGCGCCGAACGGCACGACCCAACGGCTGCGATCGCGGTCGCCGAGATCCCAGACGTAACGCGCCGCCGGCCCGCGCAGGCAGTCGTGGGTGACTCCCGGCACGCTGGAGGTGGAGAGCACACAGTGGTGATCGCCGGCGAGGCCCGGCACCGCCTCCGCGTCCACCTCCGGCAGCGCCCGCCACGGCGTGAGCCGGTGCAGCTCGCCCCAGCGGGGCAGGTCCCGTTCCGCCACTTCCTCGACGGCGGCGCGCACCAGCGCCTCGGGAACGCCGTCGGGCAGGAGCCCGCTGCCCAGCACCGCCTCGATCGCGTGCGCCACCCGCGGCGTGAGCGCCAGCCAGGGCTGGAACACCTGCGGGTACGCCGGTGGGTCGGCGAGCGGGGCCAGTGCCTCGTGGGCAGCGAGCCGGCGTACGAGGGCCGCCCGCACCAACGCGTACGCGGCGGCGTCGCGGCTGTCGGCGGCCATCCGGCGGTCCCAGCCCAGCAACCGGTCGCGCAGGGCGGTGGCGCCGGGACCGAGCCCGGTGAGCCGGGCCAGCCGGGCGATCAGGGGGCCCGCCGAGGCCAGGTGCGCGTCAGTGTGGACAGTCGCCATCGCCTCGGCCGTCCAGTCGCCGCCCGCGTCGAGCAGTTCACGGATCCGGTCGGCCCGGTACGGCGGGGCGAACTCGACGCCGAGCGGCGCGGCGAGTTCGCGCGCGTTCGCCATCACCGCGCGGCCGTTCACCTCGGCGCGCGGCATCGGCGCGTACCAGCCCTGCCAGGCGTGCTCGGCCGACCAGGCGGGGACCACCCGGTGCCGGTTCGCCGGGTGCCGCACCGGCACCGCGCCGGCGACGCGGTGCAGCAGCCCGCCGGAGGTGTCGGCCGCCTGGAGCACGTTGACCGGCTCGACCCACCGGTCGACGGCCGCGTCCACGTCGGCGACGGTCCGGGCCCGCAGCAGCGCCGGCAGCGTGGCGAAGCCCAGCTCCGCCAGCACCCGGGGCGGATGGCGGAGGCTGATCGCCGTCGCGTCGTCCGGGCCGCCGATCACCACCGGTCCCCGGGCTGTCTCGATCACCTCGACCTCGATCGGGTTCCCGCCGGCCACCTCGACGGTCTCCGTGTGCGTCGCCGCGGGCTCCCAGCCGTCCGGTCCGTACGCCTCGACGGCGGTGCCGCGGCGGCGCAGCCGCTCCGCGTACAGGTCCTGGTAGTCGGCCATCGCGTTGGTGATGGCCCAGGCGACCGCTCCGGTGTGTCCGAAGTGGGCGATGCCTGGCACGCCCGGCACCGCGAGCCCGACCACGTCGTACTCCGGGCAGGCCAGCCGGATCTGCTGGTACACGCCGGGGTCCTCGATGAAGCGGTGCGGGTCCCCGGCGAGCAGTGCCGCCCCGGCGGCGGTGCGGTCACCGGCCAGCAGCCAGCCGTTGCTGCCGGCGGTGGCCGGAGCGTCGGCCGCGAAGAGAGTCATCCACCGCTCGCCGAGCCGGCGGGCCACGTGCTCGCGCCACAGCTTCGTCGGCATGTTGGCGAACAGGACGTGGTGGGACAGCCACACGGCCAGCGGGGTCCACGGCTCCCACCGGCCGGGCCGTAGCCCGACGGCGGCGAACTGCGGCGACCGGGCCGCCCCGGCGGGCAGGCCGGCGTTGACCCCCTCGACGTAGGCGCCCACCCACTCGGCGGTGGCCGGATCCAGCGCGGCGTGGCAGCGGCGGGCGGTGTTCGCCAGCCGCGCGCACCGGACGAACCGATCCCAGCCGAGTTCGTCGACGCCGAGGAAGGCCGCGCTGGTGCCCTGGGCCCGGTGCCGCTCCACCTCCAGCTGCCAGGCCCGGTCGTACGCGGTCACCCGGCCCTGCGCCGCGGCGAGCGCCAGCTCCCCGTCGGCCCGCAGGTGCGGGACGCCCCAGGCGTCGCGGAACACCCGGGCGGTCACGCCGGCTCCGGGGCGGGTCGCGCGGCCGGGCGGCGGGCGGCCGGAACGACCAGCGGGGTGCCGCTCTCCGGGTCCTCGATCACCCGGCAGGACAGCCCGAACACCTCCGCGACCAGCTCCGCGGTGACCACCTCGCCGGGCGGCCCGGCGGCGACGACCCGACCGTCGCGCATCGCGATCAGGTGGGTGGCGTACCGGGCGGCGTGGTTCAGGTCGTGCAGCACCGCGACCAGGGTGCGGCCCTGCTCCTCGTGCAGCCGGGCGCACAGGTCGAGGATCTCGATCTGGTGGGCGATGTCCAGGTAGGTGGTGGGCTCGTCGAGCAGCAGCAGCGGCGTCTGCTGGGCCAGCGCCATGGCGATCCACACCCGCTGGCGCTGCCCACCGGAGAGTTCGTCCACCACCCGGTCGGCGAGGTCGGCGACGCCGGTGGCCGTCATCGACTCCTCGACCACCCGCTCGTCCTCGCGGGACCACTGCCGCAGCAGGCCCTGGTGCGGGTACCGGCCGCGGGCCACCAGCTCGGCCACCGTGATGCCGTCCGGCGCGATCGAGGACTGCGGCAGCAGACCGAGCGTGCGGGCGACCTGTCGGGCCGGCCGGCGGTGGATGTCCGCCCCGTCGAGCAGCACCGATCCGCTCGTCGGCCTGAGCATCCGCGACAGCGCCCGCAGCACCGTCGACTTGCCGCACGCGTTCGGCCCGATCACCACCGTGAAGGAGTGGTCCGGCACGGCGACGGTCAGGTCTTCGGCGACGGTGCGCCGGTCGTACGCGAGGGTCATCCCGGTGCCGCGGAGCCTGGAGGTGCCGGCCTGCATGAGTGGTGCTCCGTTCTCGTCGCTGGTGTTCCCGGCGGTCCCGCCGCCCCTCGCGAACCGGCTCACAGCCGGCCCGCCCGTCGTTGCATCGCCAGCAGCCAGACCAGGTACGCCCCGCCGATCGCGCCGGTGATCACGCCGGCCGGAAGCTGGTGACCGGTGAACGCCCGTTGCGCCACCAGATCGGCCGCCACGAGCAGTGTCGCGCCCACACACATCGTGGGAAGCAGGTTCGGCCCGGGCGAGCGGGTGAGGCGCCGGGCCAGGTGCGGGGCGGTCAGCGCCACGAACGACACCGGCCCGGCGGCCGCCGCCGCGAAGGACACCAGCAGCACCGCCGCGGCGAGCAGTGCCATCCGCAGCCGCCGCACCGGAACGCCGAGCGCCGCGGCGGTGTCGTCGCCCATCTCCAGCATCCGCAGCGCCGGCCCGCAGCCGAGCAGCACCAGCGGGCCGAGCACCCCCAGCACGATCAGCAGCGGCAGCGCCTCGGACCAGCCCCGCCCGTCCAGGCTCCCGGTGAGCCAGAGCACCGCCCGGGCGGCGTCCATCAGTGGCGCCCGGGTCAGCAGGTAGCCGTTGACTCCGGTGAGGATGGCGGTGATGCCGATGCCGACCAGGATCAGCCGGTAGCCGTGCACGCCGTTGCGCCAGGTGAGGAGGTAGACGAGCACTCCGGTGGCGAGGCCGCTGGCGACTGCCGCGCCGGAGAGGGCGAGGCTGCCGCCGCCGAGTACCACCACGACCAGCGCGCCGGTCGACGCACCCTGGGTGAGACCGAGCATGTCGGGGCTGCCCAGCGGGTTTCGTACCAGCGACTGGAAGACCGCCCCGGCCAGCGCCAGGGCCGCGCCCACCAGCAGCGCGGTGACCAGCCGGGGCAGCCGCAACTCGTGGATGATGAACCGCTCGGCCGGGGTGCCGCCGCCGAGCAGGGTGCGCAGCACGTCGGCGGGCGTCATCGGGTAGTCGCCGCCGGCGATGGCCAGCACGCCGAGGCCCGCGGCGAGCAGGGCACAGCCGGCTCCGACGGCGAGCGCGCGGGGTCGGAACCGCAGCGAGTACCCGCCCGGGGTACGCAGCACGGTCACGGTCGGGCCACCCGCCGGCGCAGCACCAGCCAGAGGAAGAGCGGCCCACCGAGCACGGCCGTCACCATCCCCACCTGGAGTTCTCCGGGGCGGCCGAGCACCCGGCCCAGCACGTCGGCGCCGAGCAGCAGCACCGGTGAGAGCACCGCGCAGTAGGGCAGCAGCCAGCGCAGGTCGGGCCCGGCGAGCGCGCGGACCAGGTGCGGCACGAGCAGGCCGACGAAGACGATCGGGCCGCAGGCGGCGGTGGCCGCCCCGCACAGCAGGGTGACCACCGTGATGACGGCCGCCCGGATCAGCGTCGGTCGCGCGCCGAGGGCCCGGGCCGTGTCGTCGCCGAGGGCGAGGGCGTTGAGTGGACGCGCGGTGGCGAGCGCGACCAGCAGCCCCGCCCCGACGAACGGCGCCACCCGGGCGACCGTCGCGGCGTCGGCGCTGGCCAACGAGCCGACGGTCCAGAAGCGCAGCCGGTCCAGTGAGGCGGCGTCGAGCAGCATCACCGCGCTGACGTACGAGTAGAGGGCGGCGTTGAGCGCCGCGCCGGCAAGCGCGAGCCGGGCCGGGGTGGCACCGCGCCCGCCTCCGACGGCGTAGACCAGCGCGGTCACCGCCGCCGCGCCGAGCAGCGCGAACCACACGTACCCGTTGAGCGCGGTCACGCCGAGCACGGCCGCGGTGGCCACCGCGGCGGAGGCACCCGAGTTGATGCCGAGCAGACCCGGATCGGCGAGCGGGTTGCGGGTGAGCGCCTGCATCACCGCACCGGCGACGCCGAGGGCCGCGCCGGCGAGCAGGCCGAGCAGCGTACGCGGCAGGCGCATCTGGTGGACGACCGCGTACTCGGCCGAATCGGGGTCCCGTAGGCCCGACCAGACGTCGGCGAGGGGCAGCTGCTTCGCGCCCACCGTGATGCTGAGCACGACGACGGCCGCGAGCAGCGCCACGGCTCCGACCAGGCCGACGGCCCGTACGGTGGCCCGTCCGCGCCACGGTGGGGCCGGTCGGGGGGCCGTCGCGGCGACGCCGGACGGTGATGACTGGAGAACGGACAGTGTGGGCTCCGGTAGGGGGAGAAACGCCGGACGAGACTTGACAGCGAATTAGGTTAGGTTAACCTAACCGCGCTGTCCACGGTCATCCTGGACCCTGATCGAAAGACGACGCCATGCTCGATTCCACGTCTCGTATCTCCCGTCGCGGCCTGCTGGCCGGCGGGGCCGCCGCCGTCGCCCTCCTGCTGGCTGGTTGTAGCGGCGGTGGCGATTCCGCCAAACCGACCACCAGCAGTGATGGCCCTTGGACGTTCACCGACGACCGGCGCGAGAAGGTGACCGCCGCCAACCGGCCGACCCGGGTCGTGGCCTTCACCGGCACGGCCGCCGCGCTCGTCGACTTCGGACTCGACAAGCAGATCGTCGGGGTCTTCGGTGAGACGAAGCGGGCCGACGGCACGATCGATCCGCAGGCCGGTGATCTGAACGTGGAGAGCGTGGAGATCCTCGGCAACGTCTGGGGCGAGTTCAGCGTCGAGAAGTACGCGGCGCTCCGCCCCGAGCTGCTCGTCACCCACATGTACGATCCCGGCGCCCTCTGGTACGTCCCGGACGAGAGCAAGAACAAGATCCTTCCACTCGCGCCCACCGTGGCGGTCACCACCGCTCGGGTGCCGATGACCAAGCCGATCGAGCGCTACGCCCAGCTCGCCGAGTCTCTCGGCGCGGATCTGTCCGCGAAGAAGGTCACCGACGCCAAGGCCCGCTTCGAGGCGGCGGCCGAGTCGGTCCGTCAGGCGGTGAAGGCCAACCCCGGCATCAAGGTGCTGGCCGCCTCCGGCAGCCCGGACCTGTTCTACGTCTCCAACCCCAAGGTCAGCACCGACCTCATGTACTTTGCCGAGCTCGGGGTCGACATCGTGGTGCCCACCAAGCTCGAAGCGGGTGACTACTTCGAGGCGCTCAGCTGGGAGAACGCCGGCAAGTTCCCGGCCGACCTGATCCTGCTGGACAACCGCAGCACCGCGCTGCAGACCAAGGACCTCGCCGCCAAGCCGACCTGGGCGCAGCTGCCCGCGGTCAAGGCCAACCAGGTCGCGCCGTGGGACGCCGTCCCACGCTTCTCCTACGCCGGCGCCGCGCCGCTGCTGGAGAACCTCGCCACCACCATCCGCGCCGCCAAGAAGCTGAGCTGACGAGGCGACGAAGAGCCCCCGCCGACGAATCCGCCGCGTGCGGGGCCCCTTCCTGACATCTCGCGCGGCATCCGCCACGCATGTCCGGCACGTCGTCCGGCGACACCGTTTCCCCCTGCCGTTCTGCCGCCCGACCACGGCGGCGGGTTCCGGCTGCCCCGAGATCAGCTCCGTCCGCAACCGAGCGTGGAGGACCTTCCAATGAGTCTGCCGGCGTACCCCGTCGAGGCAGTCGCGAACCTGCCCGGTTCGCCCACCCCGGCCCCGGCCGATGCACCGCTCGATTTCCGGTCCGGCGCCACGGCCGCCCGGAGACATCTGTTCAACGGCGGGACGGCCGCGCGGTACCGAACGGTTCTCACCCGTGGTGTCGACCGGATGGCCCGGCGGGTGGCCGGGGTGGACCGGCCGTTCACCGGCGTGACCCCGGGCGAGTTGGCGCCCCGGGTCGCCGGCATCGACCTGGACCGGCCGCTCGGCGACACCGCCGCCGCTCTCGACGAACTCGACGAGGTCTACCTGCGCGATGCGGTCTGGTTCCACCACCCCCGCTACCTGGCACACCTGAACTGCCCGGTGGTGATCCCGGCGCTGCTCGGCGAGGCGGTGCTGAGCGCCGTGAACTCCTCGCTCGACACCTGGGACCAGAGCATCGGGGCGACCCTCATCGAACGCCGCCTGATCGACTGGACGGCTGAGCGGATCGGCCTCGGTCCCGCCGCCGACGGGGTCTTCACCAGCGGCGGCAGCCAGTCGAACCTGCAGGCGCTGCTGCTGGCCCGGGAGGAGGCGTGCCAGGCCGCGCCCGGCCGGGAGGCCCGGGCCGAACTGCTGCCCCGGCTGCGGGTGCTCACCTCGACGGCCGGTCACTTCAGCGTGCAGAAGTCGGCGAACCTGCTCGGCCTGGCCCCGGACGCGGTACTGACCATCCCGACCGACGCGCAGCGGCGGATGATCCCCGCCGTGCTGCGGCGGGAGATCGAGCGCTGCCGGCGCGAGGGGCTGGTGGTGATGGCCGTGGTGGCCACTGCCGGCACCACGGACTTCGGCTCCATCGACCCGCTCGACGAGATCGCCGGGGTCTGCGCCGCCACCGGCGTCTGGCTGCACGTCGACGCGGCGTACGGCTGCGGGCTGCTGGCCTCGCCCACCCGCCGGCACCTGCTCGACGGGATCGAGCGGGCCGACTCGGTGACCGTCGACTACCACAAGTCCTTCTTCCAGCCGGTCAGCTCCAGCGCCGTGCTGGTACGCGACCGACGCGTGCTGCGGCACGTCACCTACCACGCCGACTACCTCAATCCGGCCCGGATGGTCGAGCAGCGCATCCCCAACCAGGTGGACAAGAGCCTCCAGACCACGCGGCGGTTCGACGCCCTCAAGCTCTGGCTGACCCTGCGGGTGATGGGTCCGGACCTGCTCGGCGACCTCTTCGACGAGGTGGTGGACCGGGCCGCCGGCGCCTGGGAACTGATCAGCGAGGACCCCCGGTTCGAGGTGGTGACCAGGTCACCGCTGAGCACCGTCGTCTTCCGCTACCTGCCCACCGGACCGGGGCGGGGGCTCGCCGACGAGGCGAACCTGTACGCGCGGGAGGCGCTGGCCGCCTCCGGGGCCGCCCTGGTCGCCGGCACCACTGTGGACGGCCGCCACTTCCTCAAGTTCACCCTGCTCAACCCCGAGACCACCCTCGACGACGTCGGGCACGTGCTGCAGCTCATCGCCGAGCACGCGGGCCGGTACGTGCACGAGCGGAGCACCGCCGATCTGGCCTGCCGGGTCGGCTGACCACCGGAGCTCGCGAACCCGCCCGGGAGGGCCGCATGTCCACGCACGATTTCATCGCCATCGGCCTCGGCCCGTACAACCTCGGCCTGGCCTGCCTCACCGCACCGATCCCCGAACTGGACGGGATGTTCCTGGAGGCCCGACCGGGCGTCGACTGGCACCCCGGCATGCTGTTGTCCTCGGCCCGCCTCCAGACACCGTTCCTGGCCGACCTGGTCACCCTCGCCGATCCCACCTCGCCGTTCTCGTTCCTCAGCTACCTGAAGGAGACCGGCCGGCTCTACCCGTTCTACATCCGGGAGAGCTTCTACCCACTGCGCAGCGAGTACAGCGCGTACTGCCGGTGGGCCGCCGCGAAGCTGCCCAACCTGCGGTTCAACCACGAGGTCACCTCCGTCGAGTACGACCCGGCCGACGGGCGGTACGTGGTGCGCGCCCGGGTGGGCGCGGGGCAGGAGGACACGGGCGCCGGGGAGACCGTCACCTACCGGGCGCGGCACCTGGTGCTCGGCACCGGGACCCCGCCGTACCTGCCGCAGGCGTGCGAAGGGCTCGGCGGCGACCCGGTGCACACCTCGCGGTACCTGGAGAACCGCACGGCGCTGCGGACCAGACGGAGCATCACGGTGATCGGCAGCGGGCAGAGCGCGGCGGAGATCTACCACGACCTGCTCGGCGACATCGACACGTACGGCTACCAACTGAACTGGGTCACCCGCTCACCCCGGTTCTTCCCGCTGGAGTACACCAAGCTCACCCTGGAGATGACCTCACCGGACTACGTGGACTACTTCCACGCCCTGCCCGAGTCGACCCGCTACCGGCTGGAGTCCGAGCAGAAGGGGCTGTTCAAGGGCATCAGCGCGGACCTCGTCGACGGGATCTTCGACCTGCTGTACGAGCGCAGCGTGGCCGGACCGGTGAACACCCGCTTGCTCACCAACACAGAGCTGGCGAGCGCCGCGTACGAACCGGCCACCGGCACGTACACCCTCGGGCTGCGGCACGTCGAACAGGCGCGGGACTTCACCGTGCGTACGGAGGGGCTGGTGCTGGCCACCGGCTACCGCTACCTGCCGCCGGCGTTCCTGGAACCGGTCCGGGACCGGATCCGCTGGGACGGGCACGGACGTTTCGACGTCGCCCGCAACTACAGCATCGACCACGCCGGCCGCGAGATCTTCCTCCAGAACGGCGGCACCCACACCCACAGCGTGACCTCGCCCGACCTCGGCATGGGTCCGTACCGCAACTCGTGGATCATCCGTGAGCTGCTCGGCCGGGAGCACTACCCGATCGAGAAGAGCATCACCTTCCAGGAGTTCGGCGCACCGGCGGGATCAGCGCCGTGAGCCGGCGGAACGAGCCGGCCGCTCACGGCCCTCGGCCGCGGCGCGGCGTCGAATTCACCTGGGTCGATCACTCGTTGGGCGAGTTCACCCTGCGCGCGGTCGACCCGTACGCCGACGCCGCGCTGCTGCACCGCTGGGTGACCCATCCGAAGGCGGTGTTCTGGCTCATGCAGGACTCCGACGTGGCCCGGGTCGCCGAGGAGTACCGGCGCATCGCGGCGCACCCGCACCACGACGCGTACCTGGGCCACTGGCGCGGTCGGCCCGCCTTCCTGGCCGAGCGCTACGACCCCGCCCGCGTTGAACTGGTCGGCCGGTACGACGCCAGCCCCGGTGACGTGGGCATGCACTTCCTCTGCGCGCCGGCCGACGTCCCCGTGCACGGCTTCACCCGCGCGGTGATCACCACGGTGCTGGCCTGGCTCTTCGCCGACCCGTCGACCGAACGGGTGGTGGTCGAGCCGGACGTGCGCAACACCGCGGTGCACGCGCTGAACGCCGCCGTCGGCTTCCAGGTCGTCGGCACCATCACCAAACCGGAGAAGGACGCACTGTTGAGCATCTGCACCCGCGCCGGCTTCCACCACGCCACCGGCCTCGCCGCCGGCACGGCCACCGCGACCGGTGCGCCCAGCATGGATGGAGTCTCGGCGTGACCGTGTTCGACCCCGTCGCCCACCTCGCGCCCGAGCACTGGGCCCGGGCCAACCGGCTGCTGGTGCGCAAGGCACTCGCCGAGTTCGCCCACGAGCGGCTGCTCACCCCGGAGCCGACGGCCGCCCCCGTCCCGCAGGCCGGCGCCGCTGCCGGCGACACCCCACGGTGGTACGTGGTGCGCAGCGACGACGGCATGGTGACGTACCGCTTCGCCGCTCTCGTGCGTACCCTCGAGCACTGGCAGATCGACGCCGAGAGCATCACCCGGCATCGCGGCGACGAGGAACTGCCCCTGGACGCCGTCGACCTGATCATCGAGCTGCGCGGGCCCCTCGGACTCTCCGACCAGGTCCTCCCGGTCTACCTGGAGGAGATCACGTCCACGCTGGCCGGCATCGCCTACAAGCTGGACCGCCCGCCGCTGACCGCCAAGGAGCTCGCGGTGGCCGACTTCCAGACCATCGAGACCTCGATGACCGAGGGCCACCCCTGCTTCGTGGCCAACAACGGCCGGCTCGGCTTCGGCATCGACGAGTACCACCGGTACGCCCCGGAGGCGGCCCGGCCGGTCCGCCTGGTCTGGCTCGCCGCGCACCGCCACCACGCGCGGTTCAGCCACAGCGCGGACCTCGACTACGACACCCTCATCGCGGGCGAACTCGGTGCGGAGACGCTGTCCCGGTTCGAGGCCGTCATGGCCGGGCTCGGCCTCGACCTGGACGACTACCTGCTGATTCCGGTGCACCCGTGGCAGTGGCAGAATCGGATCGCGGTGACCTTCGCCGGTGAGATCGCGCAGCGCCGGCTGGTCTGTCTCGGGCCCGGGGCCGATGAACATCTGGCCCAGCAGTCCATCCGGACGTTCTTCAACCTCACCGACCCGACGCGGCACTACGTCAAGACGGCGCTCTCGGTGCTCAACATGGGGTTCATGCGCGGGTTGTCGGCCGCGTACATGGCGGGAACGCCGGCCATCAACGACTGGCTCGCCGACCTGATCGCCGCCGACGAGGTCTTCGCCGCGACCGGGCTCACCGTCCTGCGGGAGCGGGCGGCCATCGGCTACCGGCACTCGCAGTACGAGGCGGCCACCGACCGGTACTCCCCGTACCGGAAGATGCTCGCCGCCCTGTGGCGGGAGAGCCCCGTGCCGCACCTCGGACCGGGCCGGCGACTGGCCACCATGGCCTCGCTGCTGCACGTCGATCGCGGCGGCGGCTCCTTCGCCGCGGCGCTGATCGACCGTTCCGGCCTGGCGCCGGAGGCGTGGCTGCGCCGCTACCTGGACGCCTACCTGACTCCGCTGCTGCACGCGTTCTACGCCTACGACCTGGCCTTCATGCCGCACGGCGAGAACGTGATCCTCGTCCTCGACGACCAGGACACGGTCGAGCGGGCGATCTTCAAGGACATCGCCGAGGAGGTCGTGGTGATGAGTCCGGACCTGCCGCTGCCGCCGGCGGTCGAACGCATCCGGGCCGACGTGCCGGAGCAGGAGCGGCTGCTGTGCATCTTCACCGACGTGGTGGACTGCTACCTGCGGTACCTGGGCGCGGTGCTGGCCGAGACCGGGACGCTCCCCGAGGAGGCCTTCTGGCGTACGGTGGCGGGCTGCGCCGCCGACTACCTGGCGAGCGTTCCGCACCTGGCCGAGCGGATCGAGCGCTACGACCTCTTCGCCCCGGAGTTCGCCCTCTCCTGCCTCAATCGGTTGCAGCTGCGCGATAACCAGCAGATGGTCGACCTCGCCGACCCGTCGGCCGCGCTGCAACTCGTCGGTACGCTGGCCAACCCGCTGGCACCGTACGCGCCCGCCCGGTGAGCCGGAGCCGCCGGGGTGTCCGGGGTGGCCCGGGTAACCCGACGGCACGTCTAATGACGACATGACCACCCTGCGCACCCTGAGCCTGCTCGCCGCGACGGTGACCATGGGACTGATGGCCGGTCTCTTCGCCGCGTTCGCGTACTCCGTCATGCCCGGCCTCATGCGCGCCGACGCCCGAACGTTGGTCCTCGCCATGCAGCGGATCAACGAGGCCATCCTCAACGGCTGGTTCCTCAGCTGCTTCTTCGGCGCGCTGGCCTTCACCGGTGCGGCAGTTGCTCTGCACGTCTCGCCGGGCTGGACCGCGGTGCTGCCCTGGATCGTGGCGGCGCTGGTGCTCTACCTGGTCGCGCTGGTGGTCACCATGGCGCTCAACGTGCCGCTGAACAACGCTCTCGCCCGGGCCGGCGACCCCGACCGGCTCGCCGACGTCGCGGCGGTGCGGGACCGGTTCGCCCCTGCGTGGATCCGCTGGAACCTGCTGCGTGCGGTCGCCTCGCTGGCCGGGTTCGCGCTGCTCAGCTGGGCGCTGGTGGTGCACGGCCGGGTCGCCGGCTGACCCGGCCGGCCGGTTCGGCCCGGTCAGAACTCGTGGTACATGACGTGCAGGCCGACGCGGCCGCGGGTGGGGTGCCGGAAAGCTCCGGGCACGGTCCCGATCACCGTGAAGCCCTCCCGCAGGTACACCTCGACGGCCGCCCGGTTCGTCTCCACGACCGCGTTGAACTGCATGCCCGCGTACCCCTGCCGCCGCGCCCAGTCCAGCGCGTCCCGGCACAGCGCGGTGCCGACACCCCGGCCGCGGGCATCAGCCGCCACCATGAAGCTCGCGGTGGATACGTGCGAGCCGGGCCCGGGGCGGTTGGCGCCCATCTTCGCGGTACCGAGCACGCGGGTGCCGTCGACGGCCACCACCGTGCGCCCGGGCGGGACCTCCACCCAGGTCGCGTGCGCCTCGTCGGCGCTCATCGCGGGGTCGTAGGCGAACGTGTCCTGCGCCTGGACGACTTCGGAGATGATCGGCCACACCTGCGCCCAGTCCTGCGGCGCGAACGCTCGGATCCGCACCAGCGCAGGCTAGGGACGCCGGCACCGCGAGGCAACGGGTTTCCCGAGTCGCCGGCGGCCCGGCGGTGTTCTCCGGCCGGCGGGGTCCGCCTGGTGACGTACCGCTTCGACCCGTGCCGGACGGTAGGTCCACAGTGGTGGCGCGGACGGGTCGTTGTCGGTGCCCGAACCTAGACTCCGCGGCCATGGTGATGGTGAGGTTCGTCGACGAGACCACCAGCGGCGCCAAGGCCGACGCGTGGCACCTGGAGATCTTCGAGGAGCGGCTCGCCCTGCGCGAGCTGATCCGCCGCCGGGTCTTCCAGGAGGTGGCCGAGTACAACGCCCGGCGGCCCGAGGTCTTCCGCGGCCTGGTGCAGCCCAGCGACGCCGAGCGCACGCTCAACGGCTACCGGCTGCGCGAGCCCCGCCGGGTCGACCCCGAGGAACAGTACAATCGCGCGATCGAGGCGTTCGGCCGCAACGGTTTCGTCGTGCTCGTCGACGACCGGCAGGTCGACCACCTCGACACGGAGGTGCAGTTGCGCGCCGGCACCGAGGTCTGCTTCCTCAAGCTCGTCCCGCTGGTGGGTGGCTGATGAGCGCCTACGACAAGCGTGTCGCCGCCCTCCGGCGGCTCGCCACCGGCGACGACATCGCCGCGATCGTCACGGAGCTGGCCTGGATCGCCCGGCACTTCCACGGCGGCTGGTACTACGAGGGCCCCCGAATCGCGGGCGCGCTCGACGCGCTGCCCGACGATCGGCGTGCCCGGCTCGCCACCGCCCTGGTCGAGCGGCTCGAGGCGGGCGAGCCGCCGGACGCCGACGGCGACGCCGACGCCGAGGCCTTGCCGACGCTCGTGGCGATGCTGCTGCGCAGGTTCGGTCCGGCGGTCGCCGTCAACGACATCCGGTGTCTGCTCGACCACGCCATCGGGCGCTGGACCTGGTGGCTCGCCGACGAGTTCGCCGAGCTGTGCCAGGTGGTGTACGAGACCGACGGAACCCTGCCCGGCGAGGTCGTCGCGGTGCTGCGCCGCACCGAGGTCACCGGCTACGGACCCACCGGCCTGGTACGGCAACTGCTTCAGCGGGTCCGCGAGCCGGTGGTGAACCCCGGGGAGGCGTGGAGCGACCTTCTGCTGGCCGAGCTGCCCGCGCTCGGCGCGGACTGGCCGGAGCTGGTGGCACACGCGCTGACCGCGACCTCCGCCCGCCCCTCCGATCGGTGGGAGCGCCAGGCCCGCGCGCTGCTCGACCGGGTCGGGGCCGACCGCTACCGCAAGACGGCGCTCACCTGGCTGGCGCAGGTCGGCCGCCCCCGCACGGTCCGCATCCTCGCCCGCACCCCCGAGCAGGACTTCTCCCAGGCGTACGACCCGTACAACGCGACCGCCCTGCGTGGACTCACCTGGCTGCTCGCCCTCGCTGCCGACGGCGCGGACGCCGACGTCGCGCGGGAGCTGGGGCGCCTGGTGGAGACCTCGCTGCGCAAGGTGCCGGGCCTCGGCCCGCGCAACCCCAAGGTGGCCAACGCCGCGGTCCACGCGCTCTCCCGTCTGGACGGTGAACCGGCGCTGGCCCAGCTCGCTCGACTGACCGCCCGGGTCACCTACAAGGGCACGCTCAAGGAACTCAACAAGGCCCTCGACCAGCGGGCGACCGATCTCGGGCTGTCCCGGGCGGAGGTCGAGGAGCTGGCGGTCCCGACGTACGGCCTGACCGGAACGGGTCGGCGGATCGAGACGTTCGGCGAGGTCACCGCGGAACTGGTGGTCGACGGCGGCGTGGTGGCACTGCACTGGCGTAACGCCGCAGGCCGTCCGGTCCGGACGGTGCCCGCCGCCGTTCGCCGGGAGCACCCTGAGCAGCTGCGGGAGCTGAAGGCGACGGCGAAGGACGTCGAGAAGATGCTGGCCGCCCAGGCCGAACGGCTGGACCGGCAGTTCCTCGCCGGGCGGCGCTGGCGGTACGCCACCTGGCGGGCGCGGTACCTCGACCATCCGCTGGTCGGCACGCTCGGGCGGCGGCTGATCTGGTTGGTCGACGGAGTGCCGTGCGGGTACGCCGACGGCGCGCTGCGCACCGTCGACGACGTGCCGGTCACGGCGGCCGACGACACCGAGGTGACGATCTGGCACCCGATCGGGCGCGACGTCGCCGAGGTGCTCGGCTGGCGCGACTGGCTGGAACGACACGCCGTGGTGCAGCCGTTCAAGCAGGCGCACCGGGAGGTCTACCTGCTCACCGCCGCCGAGGAAAGCACCGGCGTCTACTCCAACCGGTTCGCCGCGCACGTGTTGCGTCAGCACCAGTTCCACGCGCTCGCGGCGGTGCGCGGCTGGCGCAACCGGCTGCGGTTGATGGTCGACGACGAGTACCCCCCGGCGACCCGTGAGCTGCCCGAGTGGGGGCTGCGCGCCGAGTACTGGGTGGAGGGGGCCGGCGACGACTACGACACGGATGCCACCGACACGGGCACCTACCTGCGGCTGGTGACCGACCAGGTCCGCTTCTACCCACTCGGCGCGCCGGAGAACAGCGCGCACGCCGGCGGTGGCGGGTACGCGCAATGGCTTCCCGCGGGCGGCGAGCCGGCCGGCCCGCTGCCGCTGGAGCAGATCCCGCCCCTGGTGTTCAGCGAGGTGATGCGCGACGTCGACCTCTTCGTCGGCGTGGCCAGCGTCGGCAACGACCCGACCTGGCAGGACGGCGGCCCCGAGGGCCGGTACCGGGAGTACTGGCAGTCGTACGGCTTCGGCGAGCTTTCGGCCACCGCGGAGACCCGGCGGGACCTGCTCACACGGCTCGTGCCCCGGCTGGCCGTCGCCGACCGGTGCCAGTTGGCGGGACGCTTCCTCGTGGTCCGCGGCGACCTGCGCACATACAAGATCCACCTCGGGTCGGGGAACATCCTGATGAGCCCCAACGACGAGTACCTCTGCATCGTGCCGCAGCAGTCGGCGACGGCCGGGAACGGCCAGCTGTTCCTGCCGTTCGAGGGGGACCGGATGCTCGGCGTCATCCTCAGCAAGGCGCTGCTGCTCGCCCGGGACACCGAGATCACCGACCCGACGATCGTCTCCCAGATCCGGCACCGGTGAGCCCGCGCCGTGCCTCCGGTGATCGCGGCGAGCCGCCGGAGGCACGGTTCCCGGGCACGGTCCGGGCCGGAACAGGGTTGGTCGGGGCGGCCCGCGGACGACTGGGGACTGTGGCGTCATGACCCGCTCGCCGACGAGTGGCGGGCGGCGTTTCCCACCGAGAGCGGTGGCTCAGACGCAGGCCAGCACCCCGTCGAGTGACCGGGGCACCCGGTCGAGGTCGAGCTCGTCGACCAGCAGCCGGGCGTACACGCTCTTGCGTCCGGAACGGGTGCCGAGGAATCTGCGCAGCTGCGCGTCCACCGGGCGTCCCTGCTGGGCCGGCTGCCGTTGGAACAGCCGGAACGAGCGCAGCTCGCCCTCGGCGGCGACGACCCCCTGCACCGCCTCGACGCCGACCGCGCGGATCAGTTCGTCCTCCAGGTCGGCGACGCAGACGTGGAAACCCAGTGCGGCCATCGCGTCGCGGGACAGCTCCGCCCCGTATCCCGCCCGGTGCAGCCCGCGCCGGACGTAACCCTCCTCGGCGTGGTCGTAGAGCCCGGCCAGCCGCAGCCCCTGACCGGCCGGGCCGAGCAGGTCGAGGAAGTGGCCGATGTTGGTGACGCCACCCATCGGCACCACCCGTACGCTCTCGGCGGCCAGGTCCCGGCCGCGCCGGACGGCCAGCGTCTCGAGGGCCACCCGGTCGCTCTCGCCTTCGACGAGGACGACGGTGCGTGCGTCGCGGGCCACCATCGCGTCGAGCAGCACGGGCACCTCCACATCCTCGGCATATCATCGCGCGGCGCCGTCCGATGACCCAACGGCTTTCCGGCGTGAGTTTCTGTCGTACCCCCGCGGCAACATGCATCCATGGCTGTCTCCGCGCTGACCCCTCACTCCGATCAGCCGCGCTCCCTGCCGTTGCGCGAGGCGCGCACCCGGCTCACCCAGCTCGTCGCGCTCGCCGAGCTGGCCGACACCGTCACGGTGCTGACCCGCGACGGCGATCCGCGTCCGGTGGCCGCGATCGTGCCGGCCGGCGCCGCGCGCACGCGGGCGCAGGCCAGCGCCGACGCCGACCGGCTCGCCACGGTCACCTCCGGCTGGGCCCGCCGCCTCGACGAGCAGCGCCGGCAGAGTGGCGCCCGGCACGCCGCCGAGCTGCGGGCGGTCCGTGCCGCGTTGGCCCAGGCGTGGGCCGAGCTCGATCGGCGGGCGCCACGCGGCGATCCCGCACTTGCCCGGCTCCGGGCCGCCCACGCCGACCTGCTCGCCGACTGATCCGGTTGCCGCGTCGCCGGCGAAGGGCACCGGGTGGTGTCAGGCCCGGCGGGTCCGGCCCTTGAGGTGGCGGCCCAACTCCCGGGCGATCTCCCGGTTGGCGTCGCGTTCGGCGAGGGCCTGACGCTTGTCGTACGACCGGCGGCCCCGGGCGAGCGCGAGTTCCACCTTGGCCCAGCCGTTCTCGAAGTACATCGACAGCGGCACGAGCGTGAACCCGCCCTCCCGGGTCTTGGCGAGGATGCGCTCGATCTCCACCCGGTGCAGCAGCAGCTTTCGGGTGCGCCGCGGCTGGTGGTTGGTCCAGCTGCCGAAGCCGTACTCGGCGATGTGCAGCCCGTACAACATGATCTCGCCGTCGCGTTCCTGGGCGAACGCGTCGACCAGCGACGCGTGCCCCTCCCGTAGCGACTTGACCTCGGTGCCGGCCAGCACGATCCCGGCCTCGTACGTCTTGAGGATCGTGTAGTCGTGCCGTGCCTTCTTGTTCGAGGCGATCAGCCGGCGCTCGGGCTGCCTGGAGGCGTTCACCCGGCCGAGGATATCCGGACGCCGGCCGGCCGCCCGTCCGGTCGGCGGCGAGCCGCTCCAGCCGCCGCTCGACCGCCGAGGTCGCGCCGGCAGCGGCCGGGTCGGTCGGTCGGGTCAGAGCGTGGCGGCCACCTCGGCCAAGACGGGGAGCAGCGCGGCCACCGCTGGGGAGCGGTGGCGGTGGGCGACCATGGCCGCGTACACCCGCCGCGTCGGCGCCTCGTCGGGGTGGAGTCGGAGCAGGGTGAGATCGGTCGGGGCGGCCCGGACAGCCAGCGCGGGCACCAGCGCGACACCGAGGCCGGCGCTCACGCAGCCCAGCTTTCCGGTCCAGTCGGCGGCGACGATGTCGATACGCGGCCGGAAGCCGGGCGGCATGGTGGCCCGCATGAACGGGTCCGCCCAGTCCACGGATCCCGCGATGAAGGACTCCCCGGCCAGTTCCGCCAGGCGTACCGTGTCGCGCCCGGCCAGCGCGTGCCGCCGGGGTACCGCCACCAGCAGGCGCTCGTCGAGCAGGTGGTGCAGGTCGAACCGTACGCCGTCGAGTGGCTGGTCGGGTGGCGCGCTCACCACGGCGAGGTCCGTGTCGCCGGCGAGCAGTCGCTCCAGCAGGGTGGGCGTACGGCCCTCCAGCAGTGAGAGGCCGACCTCGGGGTGCGCGGCACGAAAGGCGGCGAGAGCGCGGGGCACCAGCGCGGCCACCGCGGTAGGGAAAGCGCCGACCCGCAGGCGGCCGCCACCCAGCCCGCGCAGCGCGTCCAACTCCCGGCGGGCGGTGGTCAGTCGGTCGAGCACCGCCTCGACGTGCGGGAGCAGGTGCCGGCCCTCCTCAGTCAAGGTCACGCCCCTCGGCAGCCGGTCGAAGAGCACCACCCCGAACTCCGCCTCCAGCGCGGCGATCTGCCGGGACACCGCCGACTGGGTGTAGCGAAGCTCCTCTGCGGCTGCCGTGATCGACCCGTGCCGTACGACGGTTCGCAGCACGTCCAGCGCCTCGATCTGCATGCGGTGCACGCTAGCCGATGCCATGCGAGATACACATGTCAGGCATTCCAACTATTCGCTGGTCGCATGCCAAGTGCCCGCCTACGGTTCCAGACATGTTGAAGATCGCCGTACTCGGCACCGGGCGGATGGGCGCGGCCATCGCTCACCGGCTGCTCGCCTCCGGGCACTCGCTGACGGTCTGGAACCGCACGGCCGCCCGTACCGAACCGCTGCGCCGCACCGGCGTGACGGTCGCCGGCTCACCCGCCGACGCCGTCGCCGGGGTCGACGTCACCCTCACCTCGCTGGCCGACCCGGCGGCCGTCGACACCGTGCTGTTCGGGCCGGGCGGCGCCGCGGCGGCTCTCGCGCCGGGCACGTGCCTCGTCGAGATGTCCACCATCGGTCCGGCCGCGGTCCGAGCCCTCGCCGACCGGCTCCCCGAGGGGGTGTCCCTCGTCGATGCCCCGGTCGCCGGGAGCGTCACCGCCGCGGCGTCCGGGCGACTCCGGGTGTACGCCGGTGGACCGGCCGTGGCCGTCGAGCACGTCCGCCCGCTGCTGGAAGCTCTCGGCACCGTACGCCACCTGGGTCCCGTCGGCAGTGGCGCGGCGGCCAAGCTCGTGCTCAACGCGGCGCTGCTGATCGGGGTGGCGGGCGTCGCCGATGCGCTCGCCGTCGCCCGGTCCGTCGGGGTCGACCGGGACGTCGCACTCG
This sequence comes from Micromonospora avicenniae, assembly GCF_900156065.1. Classification (GTDB taxonomy): domain Bacteria; phylum Actinomycetota; class Actinomycetes; order Mycobacteriales; family Micromonosporaceae; genus Micromonospora; species Micromonospora avicenniae. The sequence continues at coordinate 59,543 of NZ_FTNF01000020.1, forward strand.
ACCTGCTCGACAGCGGTCCACTCGGCGCAGCGCTCGCCCGGGCCACCACGGCCGACGCCGACTTTCCCATCGCGCTGGCCGAGAAGGACCTCGGCCTCGTGCTCGACGAGCTGGCCGGGGCTGCCGCCCCTCTGGTCCGTGCCGCCCGGGCGGCGCTGGCCACCGCACCCCACCCGACCGCTGACATCGCCGCCCTCACAATCCTGGAGCAGCTGTGAAGCTCACCCTCGACAACCCGCACACCGTCGCCGCGCCCTTCGGGGACCGGTTCGCCCACGTGGCCCGACTCGACCTGGCCGGCGGCACCCTGCTGTTGCTCGCCGGGCAGGTCGGCGTCGACGACGAGGGCCGGGTGGTCGCGCCGGGTGACGTCGTCGCGCAGTCCGAGCGGATCTTCGAGATCGTCGACGGCGTGCTCGCGGCGTACGGTGCCGGTCTCGCCGACGTGCTGCACATCCGCAGCTTCCTCACCGATCTGGATGATCTGCCCGGGTACGCGGCCGTCCGGCGCCGGCTCTTCACCGGGGCTCCGCCACCGGCCAGCACCACCGTCGAGGTGAGCCGGCTGTTCCTGCCCGGGGCGGTGATCGAGGTCGAGGTGACCGCCGCCGTACCGGCCGACCGGCCACGCTGACCCAGCCCGTGACCGTTGCCCCGCCGTGATCGACTCGCTTTCCTGAAGCCGGGCGTCCCGGACGCCTCGACGGCCCGCCTTCGAGGAACCCGAGTTGATCACGGCGGCGCCGACCTGCCCGGGGACGGGGCGGTGGAGACGGGCGAGGTCAGGAGGTCTCGGTGCGGAGCCGCTCGGCGAGTTCCCGGACCGACTCGGTGAGCCGGTCGTCGGACTCGCCCGGCCAGTGCCCGAAGATCGGCGGTGGCACGCTGTCGCTCGGCGGAGGAACCACGTCACGCGGGTCGATCTGCCGCCGGTCCACCGTCGCCGCCGGGTCGTCCGGGCGCGTCGGGTCGCCGGGCCGGTTGGGGGAGAAGATCCAACTGCCGATCTGGTCGGTGTCCCGCCAGATGTTGATCCACCGCCAGCCGACCCGCCTGCCCACCTCCCGGAGCACACTCTCGTCGACGTACGCGGGGAACAGGGGGCCGTAGAGCCGGCGCAACGGCGAGCCGTAGGTGAGCAGGGCGACCCGGCTCCCCACCCGTTCCGGCAGCTGCAGCACGGCCGCCGCGAGCAGCACCGACCCGTGGCTGTGCCCGGAGAGCAGCACCCGGTTACCCTGTCCGACCAGGTAGGTGATCCGCTGGGTCAGCTCGGGCACCGCCCGCTCGGCGTAGCACGGCGGCGCGAAGGGGTGGGTGCCGCGCGGCCAGAAGGTGCCCAGGTCCCAGATCACGCCGACGTACCGGCGGAACTCGACGGTCCGGTACGCGAAGATGCCGCCGACGACCAGGCCGAGGAGGATGGCGGCGATCACGTAGCTGCCCACGCCGAGGAAGAAGTTCACCAGGTCGCCGGGGATCCCGATGTAGCCCTGGATGACGTCCGCCGGGAACCGCCCCATGAGCCCGAGGGCACTGGTTGCCAGCCCCAGGCCGATGAGGCAGGCGTAGACCATGGTGATCGGCTCCAGGTGTTCGGTGAACCGGGCCCGGGCGATGGTCCGCTCGACCTGTCGCAGTCGTGGCGCCGCCTTCGGCGGAGCGTCGGGGAAGTCCCGGGCGACGATATCGGCGGCGGCGCGGTACCTGCCCCGGGCGGAGACGACGGTGACCAGCCCCGCGACGACCAGCGCGCCGAGCACCGCCAGCACGAACCCGAAGATCGCCCACTTGTAGGCCGGCGGTGGACTGATGACGGCGCGTGCCGCGGTCGGCTCTTCGCGGTTCAGCAGGTCCGCGATCCGATAGACCAGTTCGGAGGAGAACGCCACCGCCAGCCCGGTGGCGACCGCCGCGATGGCAGGTGCGCCCCAACCTCGCCGTCTGCTCCGCAGCCCGCGGTGGCGCAGCACGACGAGCCCGATGCCGGCCAGCAGCAGCGTCTGGGCGACGAAGACCCACGCCAGGAAGGCCCCGTAGCGCGGCAGACCGATCCCCGGGGGCCACGGCGCCGGGTCGAGCAGGACGACCAGCACGACCAGCACGGTCAGTCCGCAGGTGAACGTGCGCAGCATCCGCGTGACGGCATCCGCCGTGGGGCGGGGTTCCGGGTGGTCTATCAGGTTCCGGGCGCAGATCAGCGCGATACATGCCGCCAGGACCGCGCCGACCAGCACCCCCAGCACCAGCGTCACGACGGAGACGCCGGGGCTGAGGCGGGCGGCGAGCAGGCTCGCGTCGAGAGTGGCGAACGCGGTCGCGACGTGGATCGAGCGCAGCCGCCCGACGAGTGGGGCCGAGTCCCATCTGCCCACCGCAGCGAGCTGGTACGGGCCGGAACCGGTGGTCTTCGGCGCGTGGAAGGCGCTGAACGGCCGACCGGGCCGAGCGCTGAGCCACCAGATCAGGGCGATGGCTCCGATCGGGATCAGACTGAGCACCGCCAGGCGCAGCCCGGTCGGCTGCGTGCCCAGCCAGGACAGCCAGTCCCGGTCCCGGACGCAGCGTGGGGAGGCCATGCACTGCCAGGCGACCAGGTCCAGCGCGGCCCCGACGATCGAGAGCACGTAGAGCGCGGTCAGGGTGAGCCCGAGTATCCGGCACAGCACCTTCATCATGGTGTGCGAGCCGGTGGGGTTCGGACGCATCCACGCCGCCACGTTGCAGAGCATGAACGGAAGCAGGAAGACCAGCGACAGCGTCCGCACCGCGGTGCCGGAGGGCAGGTCGCTCCAGCGGTACGCCTCCACCGTGACGCCGCCCGGGCCACAGCTGTCGGGGTAGCCGGGCCGCGGGCGGAAGAAGCCGCCGTTGCTGTCCCCGGCGACCTGGTACGCGTGCGGCCGGTCCAACACCTGCTCGGGGCCCGCACCTGAGACCCCGTGCACCCGCAGCTCCACGACCTCGCCGGTCTCCGCCGGCCCGGCCGTTGACGGCGTCTCCGACATAGGCCCCCCGGAGGTGTCTACGGCAGCCCGGGCCGCGGCGCCCCGCCGGCGCCCGGCCCCGGTTACCCGCCCGGACGCCCGGTAATCGTCCTGGTGGCCCGCTATCACGCCTCTTTCCGGGTGCTCCCCGCCCAGGTGCCGGTGACCGATGGTGAGCGAGGTGGTTTCATGGGCGCCATGGCGAACCCGGTGATCCTGACCGTCGACGACGACCCGGTGGTCTCCCGCGCGGTGGCGCGCGACCTCCGTCGGCGCTACGGCGAGCGCTATCGGGTGATCCGTGCCGGCTCGGGCCCGGAGGCGCTGGACGCGCTGCGCGAGATCAAGCTGCGCGGTGAGCAGGTGGCGTTGCTGCTCGCCGACCACCGGATGCCGGAGATGACCGGCATCGAGTTCCTCGAGGCGGCGATGGATCTCTTCCCCGCCGCCCGACGGGTGCTGCTCACCGCGTACGCGGACACGGACGCCGCGATCGAGGCGATCAACGTCGTCGACCTGGACCACTACCTGCTCAAGCCCTGGCACCCGCCGGAGGAGAAGCTCTACCCGGTGATGGACGGGCTGCTGGAGGCGTGGGCGGCCACTCCCGACGCGGCGCTGACCGAGATCCGGGTGGTGGGGCACCGCTGGTCCGCCCCCTCGTTCAAGATCCGTGACTTCCTGGCCCGCAACCTCATCCCGTACCGGTGGCTGCTCACCGACGACCCGGAGGGCGCCCGGCTGCTCGCCGCCGCCGGCGCCAGCGAGACGGACGTGCCGCTGGTGGTGACCGCCGAGGGCAAGACGCTGATCGCCCCGTCGGCGGCCGAGCTGGCCAGCGTGGTGGGGCTCGCCGTGGAGCCGACCACCGACTTCTACGACGTGGTGGTGGTCGGCGGCGGCCCGGCCGGCCTCGGCTCGGCCGTGTACGCGGCGTCGGAGGGCCTGCGTACGGTGCTCGTGGAGCGCCGCGCCACCGGCGGGCAGGCCGGGCAGAGCAGCCGGATCGAGAACTACCTGGGCTTTCCCGACGGCGTCTCCGGCGCCCAGCTCACCGACCGGGCGCGCCGGCAGGCGCTCAAGTTCGGCGCCGAGTTGCTCAGCACCCGGGAGGTGATCGGATTGACCGAGGCGGGCGGGGCCCGCCTGCTCCGCTTCGGCGACGGCACCGAGATCGCCGCGCACACCGTGGTGCTCGCCACCGGCGTCTCCTACCGGGTGCTCGACGCCCCGGGCGTGGGCGACTTCACCGGTCGGGGCGTCTTCTACGGAGCCGTATCCACCGAGGCGCCGAACTGCGTCGACCAGGAGGTCTACATCGTCGGCGGGGCGAACTCCGCCGGTCAGGCGGCGGTGTTCTTCTCCCGCTACGCCGCCCGGGTGCACCTGGTGGTCCGGGGTCCCGACCTGACCGCGTCGATGTCGCGTTACCTGATCGACCAGTTGGAGCAGAGTGACCGGATCACCGTGCACCCGCACACGCAGGTGGTGGGCGCGGCTGGCGGCGACCACCTGGAGCGGATCACCCTCTGCGACTCCCGTACCGGCGAGGTGCGTACCGCCGAGACCTCCTGGCTGTTCGTCTTCATCGGCGCGGAGCCGCGGACGGACTGGCTGGACGGGGTGCTGCTGCGTGACGAGCGCGGCTTCATCATCACCGGGCCCGACCTGGTCACCGACGGAAAGCCACCATCCGGCTGGTCGCTGTCGCGCGACCCGTACCACCTGGAGACCAGCCTGCCGGGGGTCTTCGCCGCCGGCGACGTGCGCTCCCAGTCGGTGAAGCGGGTCGCCTCCGCCGTGGGCGAGGGAGCCATGGCCGTCTCGCTGGTGCACCGCTACCTGGAGGCGCAGTGACCACCCCGAACGGCCGGTTGGGGCCGGAGCAGCTGCGTACCCTGTTCCTGTTCGAGACGCTCGACGACGACCAGCTGGCCTGGCTCGCGGAGTGCGGGCGGGTGGAGCGACGGGCCGGCGGGACGTTGGTGTACGGCGAGGGCGAGGCCGCGACCTGCTTCTTCGTCCTGCTCTCCGGCACCGTGACGCTCAGCCGGCGGGTGGCCGAGGACGAGGTCGAGCTGAACCGCACCTCGCAGCGGGGGGTGTACGGCGGAGCCACCCAGGCGTACATCGTCGAAGAGACCGAGCAGACCTACCGCAACACGATGCGCGCGATCACCGACGCCGAGTTCTTCGTGCTCCCCGCGGAGAACTTCGCGCGGGCCGTGCGCACCTGGTTCCCGATGGCGATGCACCTGCTGGAGGGGCTGTTCATCGGGATGCGGAACAGCCAGACCCTCGTCGGTGAGCGGGAGCGGCTGCTCGCCCTCGGCTCGCTCTCGGCCGGCCTCACCCACGAGCTGAACAATCCGGCCGCGGCGGCGGTCCGGGCGACCTCGGTGCTGCGCGACCGGGTGGCCGGGATGCGGAGCAAGCTCGCGATGATCGCCGACGGTCGCCTCGACGGCAGCGCGCTGCACCGCCTGGTGGAGTTGCAGGAGGAGGCGGTGGCGCGGGTGGTGACCGCGCCGAAGCTCAGCCCGATGGCCGTCGCCGACGCCGAGGACGCGCTCACCGACTGGCTGGACGAGCGCGGGGTACGGGCCGCCTGGGATCTGGCGCCGATCCTGGTCGGCGGCGGCGCGGACACCGAGTGGCTGACCCGGGTACAGACGATCGTCGGACCGGCCGACCTGGAGGCGGCCATCCGGTGGCTCACCTACACCGTCGAGACCGAGCTGCTGATGCGGGAGATCGGCGAGGCGGTCACCCGGATCTCCGGCCTGGTCGGTGCCGCCAAGCAGTACTCGCAGCTGGACCGGGCGCCGTTCCAGGTGGTCGACGTGCACGACCTGCTCGACGCCACGCTCGTGATGTTCAAGGCCAAGATTCCCGCCGGGGTCAAGCTCGTGAAGGAGTACGACCGGAGCCTGCCGCAGGTGCCGGCGTACGCGGCGGAGCTGAACCAGGTCTGGACCAACCTGGTCGACAACGCGCTGGGCGCGATGGGCGACAAGGGGACGCTGACCGTACGCACCGAGCGGGCGGGTGACCTGCTCGCCGTGGAGATCGCCGACACCGGGCCGGGAATCCCGCCGGAGGTGCGTCCGCGCATCTTCGAGCCGTTCTTCACCACGAAACCGGTGGGCAGCGGCACGGGTCTCGGACTGGACATCTCGTACCGGATCGTCGTGCACAAGCACCACGGCGACATCCGGGTGCGCAGCGAGCCGGGCGACACGGTCTTCCGGGTGCTGCTGCCGCTCACCGTCGAGCGCCCGCCCACGCCCGATCCGCTCCCCGCGCCCTGACCATCCCCGTCGGTCGCCTCCGCCGAGCCCGGTGGGGACGATCCGCACTGTTGACCTCCAGTGCACTCGAACTCCTAGCGTGAAACGTACGCCCGCCGGGTCCACCGGCGGGCATCCGTACGACGACGGGGAGTTCAGGCATGCGTTACCGTGTTCTCGGCGGCACCGGCATCGAGGTCAGCGTCCATGCGCTCGGCGCGATGATGTTCGGCGCGGTCGGCAACCCGGACCACGACGAGTGTGTTCGGATCATCCACTCCGCCCTCGACCGCGGGATCAATCTCGTCGACACCGCCGACATGTACTCCGCGGGCGAGTCCGAGGTCATTGTCGGCAAGGCGTTGCGTGGTCGCCGGGACGAGGTCGTGCTCGCCACCAAGGTCCACTTTCCGATGGGGGAGGGGCCCAACCGTGGCGGCAACTCGCGGCGCTGGATCGTGCGGGCCGTCGAGGACAGTCTCCGGCGGCTGGGCACCGACTGGATCGACCTCTACCAGGTGCACCGGCCGGACCACACCACCGATGTCGAGGAGACCCTCGGCGCCCTCACCGACCTGCTCCGGGCGGGCAAGATCCGGGCGTTCGGCTGCTCCACCTTTCCGGCGGAGGAGATCGTGGAGGCGCAGCACGTCTCGGAACGGCGCGCGCTCGGCCGGTTCCGTACCGAGCAGTCGCCGTACTCGCTGCTCGCCCGAGGCATCGAGACGGACGTGCTGCCGGTCTGCCAGCGGTACGGCATGGGAGTGCTCACCTGGAGCCCGCTCGCGTCGGGCTTCCTCTCCGGGCGGTACCGCGAGGGACGCCCCGCCGACCTGAGCAGCGGCCGGGCCACCCTCACTCCGGCCCGCTTCGACCCGGCCATTGCGGGTAACGCCGCCAAGTACCGGGCCGTCGAGGAGCTGGTGGCCCTGGCCGAGCAGCTCGGCTGCACGCTGCCGCAGCTGGCGGTGGCGTTCCCCGCGACGCATCCGGCGGTCACCTCCGTGCTCATCGGACCGCGCACCATGGCCCAGCTCGACGGCCTGCTGGCCGGCGCCGAGCTGACCCTCGACGACGCCGCGCTCGACCGGATCGACGAGATCGTCAAGCCGGGCACCAACCTGTACACGGCCGACGGCGCCTGGCGTCCGCCGGCGCTCGACCCGGGGCGTCGTCGCCGCCCGGTGGCCGACCGCGCCGCCGCCTGACCGCTGCCGGCGGCGTCGCCGCCTGACCGCCGCCCGAACGTCGCCGCCCGACCGTCGCCGCCTGACTGTCGGCGGCGGTCGTGGCGTCGCTGTCGGTGTCGAGGCGGCACGCGGTGCAGCCGACGCGATGCCTGGCGTCGCCAGGAGGGCGGCTTCAGCGGGTGTGGTGCGCGGCCTCGCCAGGAGGCCGGCCTCAGCGGATGTGGTGCGCGGCCAGGAAGTCGGCGAGCACCCGGGTGTGCGTGTCGAAGGCGAGCTCCGTCGGTTCGGTGAGGACCAGCCACTCGGTGGCCTCCTCGGTCGGCGCCGACGCGGGCAGGTCCTCGGCGCGTTGCTCGGGCAGCACGCCGAAGACCATCATCGTGCCGCCGCGTGGGGCGCCATGCACGGCGAAGAGCGTGGCGTCCTGCGCCGCCGCGAGCAGGCCGGTCTCCTCCCGCAGCTCCCGGACCAGTGCCTCGTTCCACTCCTCGCCGTACTCGATGAAGCCCCCGGGCAGGGCGAGTTGCCCGCGGGCGGGCTCGATGTCCCGCCGGACCACCACCACGCCGAGGCCGGCGGCGGTGCGGACCGGGAGCACCGCGACCGCGACCGGGAGCGGGTTGCGCCAGACCGTCTGCCCGCAGACCGGGCAGACCCGCGGCCAGCCGGCCGCCGCCGGGTAGGCGGCTCCGCAGAAGGAACAGTGGGAGTACGGCGCACCGGTCATGCCGCAGCACGTTACCCGCGGTCCGGCGTCCACTTCGACCAAGGTCGACTCGTCTTCCAGTCGGTCCGTCTCGCTCTGACAGCCCGACTTGGTGGAAGCCGAGTCGATCAAGTGACGCTGGTGTCGCGGAGGGTGTCGCGGGCGTCCATCAGGGCGAAGCCGAGCAGGTTGGCTCCGCGCCAGGCACCGGGATCGGCCGCCCGTGGGTCGTCGGCGGCGAGCCCGATGCCCCAGACGCGGTCCAGGGGGCTCGCCTCGACGAGCACCCGATCGCCGGTGCCGAGCAGGAAATCACGCAGCGCCGGGTGCTGGTCGAACTTGGCGACGCTGCCCGCTACCACGATGCCGTAGCGGGCGGCCTCCCACCGCGCCTCGTCGAAGCCGCGGACCTGCCGGCCGAGCGACTTGGCGCGGTGCGGGTGGGTGGCGGCGAGGATCCTCTCGGCCGTCTCGGTGTCGCCGAAGAGCTGCGCCTTGTGCCACATCATCCAGTGCTCGGCCGTGGCGAAGGTGCGACCACCGTCGTCGAACGGGGCGGGCCACCACTGGCTCAGGCACCCGGCGCCGACCCTGCCGTCGCGCTGCGGCCGGTGGCCCCAGAAGAACAGGTAGCGCACGCGCTGCCCGGCGCGCACCGCGGCGGACAGGTCGTCGATCGATCGAGGGGACGGCACGGGCGCAGTCTGCCCGATGGCACTGACAAGGTCGACTCGATATCCATGAAGTCGGGCTGTCCAAGCGCACGGGACAGCCCGACTTCCTTGAGGACGAGTCGATCACGCCCGCTCGCGCCGCGCAGCCCTCGCCCCGGTCGCGCCGCACAAGGCCGTGCCCCGCTCGCGCCGTGCCGCGCGCGGTAGCTCAGGCGGGGACGCCGGTGTAGAAGGCGGTGACCCGGTCGGCGGCGGCCCGGGCTGCGTCGGGGTCGGTGCCGGCGGCGACGCTCGCCTCGCACCAGCGCTCGCTGGCCAGTGTCATGAACGCCCGCCCTTGCGCCGAGGCCGACCAGGCCTCGGCGTCCTCCGGGCGTACGCCCGCCCCGGGCGCACCGAAGTACGACGCGAGGCCGAGCAGTCCGAGGTCCCAGCCGATGCCGACCGCGCCCGGGCCGAACTGCGCCCACCGGTCGTCGTCGACGTGTGCGATGTGCTCCAACTCGAGGCGGGTGCGGTCACCCTCCTGCGGGGTCAGGCGGACCTCGATCCAGCTGACCTCGTTGCCGTACTCCCAGGTCGCCGTGAAGCTGTGCGGCGGGTCGCAGGCCTCCACGACACCACCGGCGTTGCCCTGCAACTGGTAGCGGCCGCCCAGCCGTAGCTCGCCGGAGATCGGCAGGAACCAGCGGGGGATCCGCTCGGCGTTCGTGCAGGCGTCCCAGACGTCCTCGACCGGCGCGTCGTAGGTCTGGCTGATCGTGGTCACCCGCGCTTCGCCCGCCTCCAGCGTCCGGCTGCCGACCTGCCGTCGGACGGCGTTGATCTGCTCACTGGCATCGATCATCGTGCTCTCCTCTTGTCGGGAACCTCCGTGGCCCGCCGGCGTGGCCGCTCGTCGGCGTCGGTGGATGCAGACCGGCGTGGCCGTTCGTCGGGGTCGGCTGACGGCCGCCCGCGTGGCCGTTCGTCGGCTCGCGCCGCTGATTCGGCGTGGCCGTGGTGGGCGGACGCCGGTGGTGGCGGCCCGTCGGGTGTGGTGGCGGACTGTTCACGCAGTCGCCGCTCGCGCTTGCCGCGGGCGAGTTCGGTGGCCAACGCGTTCAGTGGCGGGGTCCAGAACCGGCGGAAGTGGTCGAGCCACTTGTCGACGTCGCGCAGCGGGCGCGGGTCGACCGCGTAGAGCCGCCGCGTGCCGTCCGGCCGGACGGTGGCGAACCCGTTGAGCCGGAGGACCTTCAGGTGCTGGGAGACGGCCGGCTGGGAGATGCCGAACTCGCGCTGGATCACGACGCAGACGTCGCCCGCGCTCGTCTCGCCCTCGGAGAGCAGTTCCAGGATCCGGCGCCGCACCGGGTCGCCCAACACGTCGAAGGCATGCACCCGGAAGTTATATCAGCGATGTGTTAATTAAGTAAAGGATGATGTGCCGATGAGTTTGTCGAGCCGGATCGGCAGGTCGCGTACCCGTACGCCGGTGGCGTGCCGGACGGCGTTGGCGATCGCGGCGGCCGTACCCACGATGCCGATCTCGCCGAGTCCCTTCACCCCGGCCGGGTTCAGGTCGGGGTCCTCCTCGTCGACCCAGTACGCCTCGATCTGCTCGACGTCCGCGCACCCGGTGATGTGGTACGTGGCTAGATCGTGGTTGACCCAGTCGCCGTACCGTTCGTCGAGCAACCCCTCCTCGTGCAGCGCCATCGAGATCCCCATGGTCATGCCCCCGATGAGCTGACTGCGGGCGGTCGTCGGATTCACCACCCGCCCGGCGGCGAACACACCGAGCATGCGGTTCACCCGCACCTCGCCGGTGTCCACGTCCACCCGCACCTCGGCGAACTGGGCGCCGTACGCGTAGCGGGCCATCGGCTGCTGGGCCCGAACCTCGTCGGCGGTGCTCGCCGCGACGGTCGTCCCCTCGGGTGGCAGCGTGCCGGAGTGGTGGCCGAGCCGGTCGCGCAGCTCCTGGCAGGCGCGTACCACCGCCCAGCTCCACGAGGCGGTGCCCATCGAACCCCCGGCCACCCCGGCCGGTGGCAGGTCGCTGTCGCCGATCCGGATGTCCACCCGCTCCGGCGGCACACCCAGCGCGTCCGCGGCGACCAGCCACAGCGCGGTGCGTGCGCCGGTGCCGATGTCGGTCGCGTTGATCCGGACCAGGTAGCCGCCGTCCGGGAACGCGGTCGCCGTGGCCGCCGAGGCGCGCGCGCGAGCGGGGTAGCTGGAGCCGGCCACCCCGGTGCCGATCAGCCACCGGCCGTCGCGGCGGGTGCCGGGGCGCAGGTCCCGGTCGGCCCAACCGAACCGGCGGGCCCCCTCGGTGAGGCACGCGACGAGGTTTCGGCTGCTGAACGGATGCCCCTGGTCGGGGTCGACCGTCGGTTCGTTGCGGATCCGGAGTTCGATCGGGTCGATCCCGCAGGCGGCGGCGAGTTCGTCCATCGCGGACTCCAGGGCGTACGCGCCGGGGCACTCGCCCGGCGCCCGCATCCAGAACGGAGTCGGCACGTCGAGACGGACCAGCCGGTGCGTGGTGCGCCGGTGCGGCGCCGCGTACATGCTGCGGGTGTAGACGGCGGTCTGCTCGGCGAACTCGGTGAGCGTCGAGGTCTGGCTGATCGCGTCGTGGCAGATCGCCGCGATCCGGCCGTCCGCGTCGGAGCCGAGCCGTACCCGTTGGATCGTCGGGGTGCGGTAGCCGATCGGGCCGAAGAGCTGTTGACGGGTCAGGGCGAGCCGGACCGGCCGGCCCACCTGCCGGGCCGCGAGTGCGGCGAGCACCACGGCGGCCTTCGGGTAGCCCTTGCTGCCGAATCCGCCGCCGACGTGTTCGCTGATCACCCGGACCGACTCGCGGGGAATCTCGAACAGCTCGGCGAGCGCGGCCTGCACGGCCGTCGAACCCTGGTTGCTGTCGTGCAGGAGCAGCTGCCCGTCCCGCCACTGTGCCGTGGTGGCGTGCGGCTCCATCGGATTGTTGTGGTAGGCCGGAGTCCGGTAGGTGACGTCGACCCGCACCTCGGCGGCCTCGAAGGCGGCGTCGAAGTTCCCTTCCGTGGTGTCCGTCGGATAGCCGGGGTTGACCTTCTCCGGCCGGTACAGCCCGGGATGGTCGGCGGTGAGCACGGTGCTGTGCGGTTCGGTGTCGTACTCGATCAGTACGTGCCGTGCCCCCTCCCGGGCGGCCTCGATGCTCTCCGCCACGACCAGGGCCACCAGTTGACCGCGGTAGTGGACCACCGGATCCTGCAACAGGTGCAGCTCCGCTTCGACGCCGGCGGCAAGCCGGGGGGCGTTGCCGTGATGCAGGACGGTGAGCACGCCCGGCACCGCGAGCGCCGGGTCCGGGTCGATCCGGGTGATCCGGCCGCGCACCGCCGCGGCGGGCACCGCCCATGCGTACGTCACGTCGTCCAGCGGGTACTCGACCGCGTACCGGGCCGTGCCGGTGACCTTCTCGCGGCCCTCCAGCCGTGGGTGGGCCCGGCCCACCGCGCCCGCGCTCATGCGCGTGCTCCGGCGTTCACGTCGAGGTCCCGGATCATGCCCGCGACTCCGCCAGCTCGGTGAGCGCGCGGACCGTGACGGCGCGGATCAGCGGGACCTTGAAACCGTTGTGGGTCAGTGGACGTGCCACGGCGAGTTCGGCGTCGGCGGCCTGCCCGGCCAGCTCCGGCGTGAACTGCCGGCCACGCAGCGCCGCCTCGGCCTGGTAGGCCCGCCACGGCCGGTGCGCGACCGCGCCGTAGGCGAGCCGGACGTCACGTACCACGTCGCCGTCCAGGTCGAGCACGGCGGCCACCGAACCGACCGCGAAGGCGAACGACGCCCGGTCGCGCACCTTGAGGTACGTCGACCGGCGCGCGGCCGGCAGCGGCGGGAGCCGTACGGCGGTGATCAGCGCGCCCCGCCGCAGGGTGGTCTCACGCTCCGGGTGCTCACCCGGGGACCGGTGCAGCTTGACGAAGGGTACGTCCCGCGTACCGTCGGGTTCGGCCACCTCGACCACCGCGTCGAGCGCGGCCAGCGCGACCGCCAGGTCCGAGGGATGGGTGGCGACGCACTGCTCGGACCAGTCCAGGATGGCCAGGTCGCGGTTCTGCCCGTGCCGCGCCGCGCAGCCGCTGCCCGGCTCCCGCTTGTTGCACGCCTTACCGGTGTCCTGGAAGTAGTAGCACCGGGTGCGCTGCAACAGGTTGCCGGCCGTGGTCGCCATGTTGCGCACCTGGCCGGAGGCGGCGGCGAGCAGGGCACGGGCGAGCACGGGGTAGTCCCGCCGTACCACCGGGTGGGCGGCCAGGTCGCTGTTGCGTACGGTGGCGCCCACGCGCAGGCCACCGTCGGGCAACGGCTCGACCGCGTCCAGCGGCAGCCGGGTGACGTCCACCAGCAGGTCGGGCCGCTGCACGCCGAGCTTCATGAGGTCGACGAGGTTTGTGCCGCCGGCCAGGTACGCCGCCTCGGGGTCCTCGCCGAGCAGCGCCACGGCCTCGTCGACATCGGCCGGGCGACGGTACCGGAACTCCCTCATCGCTCTCCCGCCGTCTCCCGGATCGCGGCCACGATGTGCGGGTACGCCCCGCACCGGCACAGGTTGCCGCTCATCCGTTCGCGTACCTCCGCGTCGGTCAGCCGGACCGCGCCGGTGAGGTCGTCGGTGACCGCGCTCGGCCACCCCGCGGCGACCTCGTCGAGCATGCCGCGGGCGGAGCAGAGCTGCCCCGGCGTGCAGTAACCGCACTGGAAGGCGTCGTGGGCGATGAACGCCTCCTGCAACGGGGCGAGCGGGTCGGGCCCGGCCAGCCCCTCGACGGTGGTGATCGAGCAGTCGTCGAGGGTGACGGCGAAGATGAGACAGCTCTTCACCCGCCGGCCCTCCAGCAGCACGGTGCAGGAGCCGCACTGACCGTGGTCGCAGCCCTTCTTCGCGCCGATGAGGTCCAGGTGCTCGCGCAGCGCGTCGAGCAACGTCGTGCGGTTGTCCAGCGTCAGCTCGCGGCGGGTGCCGTTGACGGTGAAGGCGACCCGGGACGAGCGTTCGTCGCCGGCGACCGTGGCGCTACCGGAGCCGTTCTGCACCCGCCCATAGTAGCTTTGTTCGTACTAATCGGAAGAAAACCGGTGAATCGTTCACGATGTGGGGGCGGTGTGGAACAGGGGAACGTGGCCGGGCTCCTGCTCGCCGCCGGCGGCGGCCGCCGCTTCGGCCGGCCGAAGGCGCTCGTCGAGTTCGACGGCGAGCCGCTGGTGCGCCGTGCGCTGCGCCTGCTGGCCGCCGGCGGCTGCGCCCCGGTGCACGTCGTGGTCGGCGCCGGGGCGGACGACCTGCCGCCACTGCCGGAGGCGATCCTCGTCCGCAATCCCGACTGGTGCCGGGGGATGGGTCGGTCGTTGCGCCTCGGGTTGGCGTCGATGCCCACGCACGTGACCGCGGCCGTGGTCGTCCTCGTCGACCAGCCGCTGCTCACCCCGGCGGCGGTACGCCGGGTGCGGGCCGCGTACGCCGGCGGCGCGGCCGTCGTGACGGCCACCTACGCCGGGCGCCCCGGGCACCCCGTCCTGCTCGGGCGCGACACCTGGCCGATGCTCGAGCGGTACGCCACCGGTGACCGGGGTGCTCGCGACCTGCTGCGCGCTCGGCCGGACCTCGTGGTCCGGGTGCCCTGCGACGGCGTCGGCGTCCCGGTCGACCTCGACACCCCGGCCGACCTCGCCCGCGTCACCCCGCAATGACGGGCGCGGGGCCGCCGTGAACCCGTCCCCGCCGACCCGGAAGAACGCCGGACGACCACAAGGGTCGATCATGAGATTTGCGGCGGAGTCGATCTCCAGAAGTGCCGCAAACCTCATGATCGACACGAAGGGGAGGCGTCAGGCGGTGCCGGCCGATCGCCGGTGGGCGCGGATGAGTTCGGCATAGCGGTGGCCGCTGGCCTTCATCGTCCGGCGCTGGGTGGCGTAGTCGACGTGCACCAGGCCGAAGCGCTTGTCGTAGCCGTACGCCCACTCGAAGTTGTCCAGCAGCGACCAGACGAAGTAGCCGGCGAGCGGCACGCCCCGCACCACCGCCGAGGAGCACGCCGCCAGGTGCTCCTCCAGGTGGTCGGTGCGCTCCTTGTCCTCCACGGTGCCCTCGGCGGTGACCTCGTCCGGCCACGCCGAGCCGCTCTCGGTGACGATGATCTTCGCGGGGCGGTACTCCTCGCTCACCGCGACCAGCAACTGTTCGAGCCCGCGCGGGTAGACCTCCCAGCCCATCGCCGTCTCGATCGCGCCGGGCACCGGCACCTGCCGGGCGTACGGCGCCGGCCCCGCCGGGTCGTCCACGACGAGCTGACGGAAGTAGTAGTTCACCCCGAGGAAGTCCGTCGGGGTGGCGATCACCGCGAGGTCGCCGTCGCGTACCGGCGGCTCGATGCCGTACGTGTCGATCATGTCGGTCGGGTAGCCGCGTCCGTGGATCGGGTCCAACCACCAGCGGTTGACGTGGCCGTCCATCCGGCGGGCCGCCGCGACGTCCTCCGGCCGGTCGGTCGCCGCCTCGATCGGGCTGAGGTTGAGCACCAGCCCGACCGACGCCGGCCGGGCGGCGTTCGCCCGTACGGCCTGGGTGGCGAGGCCGTGCCCGAGCAGCGTGTGGTGGGAGGTGCGCACCGCGCGGCCGAGGTCCCGCTCCCCGGGGGCCATGTTGCCCTCCAGGTGGCCGATCCAGGAGACGCAGAGCGGCTCGTTGACCGTGCACCAGTCGGTCACCCGGTCGCCCAGGCGGGCCGCGACGATCGCGGCGTAGTCGGCGAACGCCTCGGCGGTGGCGCGCTCCGGCCAGCCGCCCCGGTCCTGCAGGGCCTGCGGCAGGTCCCAGTGGTAGAGCGTGACGAACGGCCGGATCCCCTCCGCGAGCAGTGCGTCGACCAGCCGGTCGTAGAAGTCCAGCCCGGCGGCGTTGACCGTGCCGGTTCCTTCGGGCAGCACCCGCGGCCAGGCCACCGAGAACCGGTACGCGTCGACGCCGAGCCGGCGCAGCAGCGCCACGTCCTCCGGCCAGCGGTGGTAGTGGTCGCAGGCCACGGCCCCGGTGTCACCGTTGTCGACGTTTCCCGGGGTGGCCGAGAAGGTGTCCCAGATGGACGGAGATCGCCCGTCGACGTCGACGGCCCCCTCGATCTGGTACGCCGCGGTGGCGACGCCCCAGAGGAAGTCGGGCGGCAGCTTGGACAGGTCCGGCACGGGTCGGTTCTCCTCTTCGGTGGATCGAATCACTTGACCGCGCCGGCGGTGAGGCCGGCGACGAAGTAGCGCTGCAGCGCCAGGAAGCCGGCGACGACGGGCACGCTCACCACCAGCGAGGCAGCCATCACCTGATTCCAGTAGACGTTGAACTGGGTGGAGTAGCCCTGCAGGCCGACCGCCAGGGTGCGGCTGCCCTCGTCCGTCATGACCGAGGCGAAGAGCACCTCACCCCAGGCGGTCATGAACGCGTACACGGTCACCGCGACCACTCCGGGCACGGCCGCCGGCAGGATCACCTGGAACAGGGTCCGCAGTGGACCGGCGCCGTCGACCTGGGCCGCCTCGTCGAGCCCACGGGGGATCGAGTCGAAGTAGCCGACCAGCATCCAGATCGAGAACGGCAGCGAGAAGGTCAGGTACGTGATGACCAGACCGGTACGGCTGGCGTACAGCTCGATCCCGGTGCTGTTGCCCAGGTTCACGTAGATGAGGAACAGCGGCAGCAGGAACAGTATGCCCGGGAACATCTGGGTGGACAGGACTGTCACCGAGAAGACGCCCCGGCCACGGAAGCGGTACCGGCTCACCGCGAACGCAGCGAAGATGGCGACGGCCACCGAGCAGACCGCGGCGATGCTCGACACCACCAGGCTGTTCACCAGGTAGTGCGCCAGCGGCACGGTGCTCCACATGTCGATGAACGGTTGCAGCGTCGGGCGGCTCGGCCACCAGGTGAAGCCGTTCTGCACGTCCTGCAACGGTTTCGCGGCCGAGGTGACCATCACGTACAGCGGAATGACGACGAAGAGGGTGAGCAGGGTCAGCACGATCCGCCGGCCCCAGCGCTCACCGGCGGTCTCACGCATGGTCCCTCCGGCGGTTGGTGATCAGCAGGTAGCCGGCCGAGACGACCAGCAGGAAGAACAGCAGCGCCACGGACATCGCCGAGCCCGACCCGAAGTCCCAGGTCTTGAAGGAGCTGCGGTAGATGTGGATGGAGATCAGGTCCGCCTGCTCCGGCGCCGATCCGCCGAAGAGCACGTACGGCGTGTTGAAGTCGTTGAAGGTCCAGAGGAAGAGCACGAGCAGCAGGACCAGGTTCACCGGCCGCAGCATCGGCAGGGTGACCGAGCGCAGCCGGCGCCAGAAACCGGCGCCGTCGATGGCCGCGGCCTCGTGGAGCTCGTCCGGCACGTTCTGCAGACCGGCCATGAGGCACAGGAACGCGAACGGCCAGTTCCGCCAGACCGAGACGACCAGCAGCGACCAGAAGCTGTTGTCGCCGATCAGCCAGAACGGCTTGTCGTTCAGTAGCCCGAGCTGGTCGACGAGGACGTGGTTGACCAGACCGGTGTCGCGCTGGAGCAGGAAGCTCCAGGTGATCACGGCGGTGTAGACGGGCAGCGCGTACGGGGTGAGGAACAACGCCCGCAGGATCGCCCGGCCGCGGAACGGTCGCTGCAGTACGACCGCGCCGGCGATCCCGAGCAGCCAGGCCAGTCCCACCGAGAGCAGGGTGTAGAGCAGCGTGATCCAGAACGAGTGCAGCAGCTCGCGGCCGGCGGCGGTGTGGAAGTTCAGCGTCGCCCGGTAGTTGTCCAGCCCGATGAAGGGCGCGGTGGACCAGTCCCGGATGTGGAACTGGGTCAGCTCCAGCAGGCTCATCCAAACCCCGACCAGCATCGGGATCACGTGGATGCCCAGCTCCAGTACGACGGCCGGAACGAGCAGCAGGTACGGCAGGAACGAACGCCGGGGCCGGCGCGGCCGCCGGGCACGGGCCGGCGCCGGTCTCCCGACCCGGGGATCACGCCGGTCGGGGCGGGCACCCGGCGCGGTGGTGCTGGTTGCCATCAGGGTCCTCTCGCCAGGTGGTGGCCGTGGCGGGCGCGGAGTGGCGCCCTGCCACGGCCACCGGTGACGCCGGGATCAGCGCATCTTCTGCTGCGCGTCGCTCAGCTTCTTCTTCACCGATTCCTCGGTGACCGGGCGGCCGCTGGCCGCGTCGGCGAACAGTTCCTTGATGGCGGTGCCGACCAGGGTCTCGAAGGTGCTCTCGTCGGGCACCTGCGGCAGCGGGGCCGCAGTGGTGGAGAGCGTCTCCTGGAGCACCTTCTGCTCCGGGGCGCTGAACGCCGGATCGGTGCCGACGGTCTTCACCGCGGGCAGCGAGCCGTACGTCTTGTTGAGGACGGTCTGCTCCTCGTCGCTGGTCATGAACTTCACGAAGTTCAGCGACGCGTCCTTGTTCTTGGTGTGCTTGAAGATCGCCATGTTGATGCCGGCGACCATGCTGTTGACCTTCTTGCCCCCGGCGGGCGGGGTGGCCAGGAACGGCACGGGTGCGACTCCGTACGCGTCGGCCGGCATGTTCTGGGTCTTCAGGTTCGACCCGGCGGCCTGCCACAGCAGCATCGCCGCCTTGCCGTTGGCGAAGTCGGAGACCGACTGGTTCTGCGCGTACTCGGCGTTGCTCGGGTTGCTGATCTTGTCGGTGGCCATGAAGTCGACGTACCGCTTCACCGCCGAGACGTTCTGCGGGGTGTCGAAGGTCGGCTTGCCGGACGAATCGAACCACTCGCCGCCGTACTGCTGGCCGAAGGCGAAGGCGTGGTGGGCGTTCTCGTTCGGGTTGGCCCCCTCGATCGCGAGCCCCCACCTGTCGCCGGTGCTGAGCTTCTTGCCGTACTCGGCGAGCTGCTCCCAGGTGGTCGGCGGGGCGGTGATACCGGCGTCGGCGAACGCCTTCTTGTTGTAGTACAGCGCGTACGCCAGGCTGTAGAGCGGCACGGCGGCCGGCGGCTTGCCGGGCGCCCCGGCGGCGGCCAGCGCGGCGGGCACGAATCGGTCCTTACCGCCGACGGCCTGCAGCGTGGCGTCGTCGAACTCGACGAGCGCCCCGGTGGCCTGCAACGACGCCGACCAGGTGTTGCCGATGTTCACCACGTCCGGGCCCTGACCGGAAGTGGCAGCGGCGAGCAGCTTGTTGAGCAGGTCCGACCAGGGGACGACCTCAAGATTGACCTTGATGCCGGTCTGCTTCTCGAACTTGTCCAGCTCCGGCTGGAGGATCGTCTTGTCGGCTTCGATGCTGGCGCCCTGGTTGCTGGCCCAGTAGGTGAGGGTCTTGCCGGAACCGCCGGCGTCGTCGCCGGAGCCGCCGCAGGCGGTCAGCGATGCGGCCGCCAGGACCGCGACGGTGAGTATCCCGAGGTGTCGTCTCGTGGACACGATCAGCCCTTCCGATGCAATGGTGGGGGTGGAGGTGGGGGTTATATAAAGGCTTAAATTATGGCGTCATTAAAGTGTCTGCCGGATGGGCCGTCAAGCACGGGGAGCCGTACAGTCGCTCCGGACGACCGACGAGATCGAGGTGACGAGTGGAGCTGGCGCGAGCCACCAACCGGAGCGTGCGGATGCGCAACCGGGGGGCCCTGCTGACGAAGCTCTTCCTCGACGGGCCGCTCACCCGGCAGGACCTGGTGCGCAGCACCGGCCTGAGCCAGCCGGGTGTGAGCAACGTGGTCAGCGACCTGATCGAGGAAGGACTCGTGGCCGAGGCGGGCGCTGCCGAGTCCGACGGCGGCCGGCCCAGCATGATGCTCCGGATCGCACCCCGGTTCGCGTTCCTCGCCGGGGTGGACGTCGGTGAGACCCGGGTCCGGGTCGAACTGTTCGACTTCGCCATGACCCTGCTGGCGAGCGTGGAATACCCGCTCGATCCGGCCCGGACCGAACCCGCCGAGGTGGCCGGCCACGTGCTCGCCGGGATCGACGCGGTGACCGGCACGGCCGGAGTCTCGCCCACCGACGTGCTCGGCGTCGGGATCGGTGTCTCCGGCGTGGTGTCGCAGGGCGAACATGCCGTGGTGCACGCCCAGGCGCTCGGGTGGGACGCGGTGCCGCTGGAACGGTTGATCGCCGCCGGCACCGACCTGCCGCTGCACATCGACAACGGGGCGAAGACGCTCGGCCAGGCCGAGATGTGGTTCGGTGCCGGCAAGGGCGCCCGGCACGCGGTCTTCGCCCTGGTCGGTTCGGGCGTCGGCGCGGCCGTGGTGGCCGGCGGCGCCACCTATCGCGGCGCCTCCAGCAGCGCGGGGGAGTGGGGCCACACCACCCTGGTGTACGGCGGGCGGCAGTGCCGCTGCGGCGCCCGTGGCTGTCTCGAGGCGTACGTGGGCGCCGAGGCGATCATCGACCGTTACCGGGAGGCGCGTGGTGGCCGCCCGGTGCCGGGCGAGGACGAGGAGTCCCAGCTCAACGCGCTGATCGAGGCGGCTGCCGGCTCCGCCACCGCTCGCCGGGTGCTCGACGAGACGGCCGCTTACCTCGGCGCCGGCGTGGCCAACCTGATCAACCTGTTCAATCCCGAGCGGGTCGTGCTGGGCGGCTGGGCGGCGATGGCGCTCGGGGACCTGTTGCCGGCCGTACGCGAGGCCGCCGGCCGGCAGGCGCTGCGCCAGCCGTACGAACAGGCGTCGATCGAGCTGTGCCGGTTGGGCGTGGACGCCGTCGCCCTCGGTGCCGCGACGTTGCCGGTCGCCCGCTTCCTCGCCGACGGCGGCGTACGCCGCTGACCCCCCGGGCGTACGCCGCTGACCCCCCCGGGGCGCGCGGCCAGCCGCCCGATTCGAGCAGCCGCGGTGGCGGCACGCCGGGGCGAAGGGGTGGCGGGGTGCGGTCGTAGCGATGCTTTGGAGCTGAATCGTTTGCGACATCGCGCGCCGGGACCGCGAGGGGGGCGGATCAGCGCCGGCGTGCCATGCATCGTCGTGCGTCGCGCCGTCGTGTGCCACTCCCTCGTGCGTCGCGCGGTCGTGCGTCGCGCCGTCGTGTGCCACTCCGTCGTGCGTCGCGCGGTCGTGCGTCGCGCCGTCGTGTGCCACTCCGTCGTGCGCGGCGCCGCCGCGTGCCGCAGTCCCGAGTCGTCTACGACATCAGCTCTAAAGCCTCCCAGTGGCCCTACCGGCTGCCGGCGAACCGTCCCTGGGGCGACAGCCATCCATGAACGACTTTCGTCATCCCGCAGACCCCGGTGATGCGGGAGAAGCCGTTCCTCGACGTCGACGGCACCGGCGAGTACTGGGTGTTCGTCCCGGCGCCGGGGCGTCGGCCGGCCACGCCGAGTGGTTGTGGCGGGCCGACCACGCGGCCTCCGGCGTACCGACCGGGTGGACGCTGAACACCGCGGACACCGGGCTGACCGTCAATGGTGACGACGTCACGGTGGCCAGCCACCAGGGGTGGGGCATGGGTAGCTACTGCTACTGCAACGTGAACGCCGCGGTGGTCGCCGCCTGACCAACTACCCGTAACCCCGGCACGTTCGTCGACTGGCCCGGTCGGATTCTCCGGCCGGGCCAGTCTCCGTCCGGACGCCCCGTGCCACCAGCCGGTCAGCATTGGTCCGACTGATCGGTTCGACGCTCTGTCACCATGTCGACTCACTCGTTGTGAGCAAGTTCCGCGATCGATGTGCTGTCGCCGACGGCGCCGTCCGAGACGGCCATCCCTTCGGAACGAGGTGGCTCATGATGGCTCTCCGGCGTCTGATCGCCGCGATACTCGCGACTCTGCTCGCAACGACGTTCGCTGCCGTGTGGACGGCGCCACCGGCCCAGGCCGACGAGGCCTGGGAGACCGCCTTCAAGGCGCTGATGAACCGTACGGCCACCTGGGCCGAGAACGGTCTGTCCCGGATCGGCCCGCTGGCCCAGCCGCTGCCGCTGCTCGACACCAGTCCCGGCGCGCTCGTCCAGGTCGACAAGCTGGCCCCGACCGCTGCCGACGCCTTGGCCGACGACCTGACACGAAACGACGTCGACCTGGGCGGTGGCACCCGGCTGACCAGCACGGTCACCGAGGACGGCGGGGACCGGCTGCTCGACGTGCTGCTCAGCACGAAGAAGGAAGTCAACGGGAAGGGCCTTGCCGTCTCCGGGGTGACCGTCGCCGACGCGGTGAGCGTCACCGGCTGGGCCACCCTGCACCTGCGGGCGCGGCACACCGCCTCCGGCGAGACCTACCTGGTGCGCGACGGCGACACCCCGCGGATCGACATCGACGCGGTGGCCCGCCTCCGCACCGATCTCGCCCAGGCCACCGCCTCCGTCGGCATCCTCGGCGTGAAGCTGACCACGGGCAGTACCCTCGCGGCGCGTACCCACCTCAAGGTCACTCTCACCGACCCCAACGGTGACGGCCGCCTCGCCTTCGACACGGCGGCGGGCGCCGGCACCGGTGAACTCGGCGCCGCCGGTTCCCTCGCCGGGCTCGTCCAGGTCACGCTCGACAACTCCGGCGGTGGCCGGATCTCCGACGACGAGACCGAATCGGGCCCCGGCTCGGTGCACGCCGAGGTGAAGCTCGGTGCCGCCACCGAGGGCGTCCCGGTCGCTCTGCCCGCCATCGAAGGGACGGTCACCGTCGACTGGCCGGACATCTCCTCCGGCACGCCGACCGTCACCACCAGCGGCCTGGACGAGACGATCGGCCGGTTCCGCAGCATGAGCCCGCTCGACCTCGCCGCCGGGCTGGCCCAGCTCGCCACGCTCATCGGCGGCGTGCAACAGAGCGGACCGGCCGGCAACCTCGACCTGCCCTTCCTGCGCGGCACCTTCGCGGACGCGGTCAAGGTCAACGAGAAGATCACCGCGTTCCTTCAGGAAAACGTGTACCCCCGGCCGGAGGACCCGCAGTTCCAGCCCGGCGACGACCCGGCGAAGGCCGGGCAGCCGAAGTTCGGCTCCGTCCAGGAACTGTTCACCCTGCTCGCCGCCGAGGAGCTGCCGGTCGACAACGTCTCCTTCGCCGACGACAAGCTGGCGTTCCGGGTGCGGCTGGAGCGCGAGTCGACGGAGGAGGTGGCGCTCGACCCGGGCGCCCCCTCGGTCTCCGGCCGCGGCGCCACCTTCACCGCCGACGGCTTCAGTGTGCAGGGCAACCGGTTCACCCCGGGCGGGCTGGTCGGACAGCGGGTGGTCGCCGGCACCTCGGCCGGCACCGTGGAGAGCAACACGGCGAACGCCGTCACCCTCGAGACGAGCTGGATCGGTGGACAACCCGCCGCCGACAGCGCCTGGGTGGTCAGTGGGTCCAGCCCGCACACGGGCGCGGTCGAGCTTGGCGGCGCGTTCACCAAGACGGTGGGGGGCAAGCCGGTCGGACTGCGCGCGGCGAACGCCCAGGCCAGCTTCGCCACCGTGAAGCCGCGTTACGAGGCGGATCTGACACTGGTCCTCGACCTGCGCGACCTGGGCAGCCCGGCCGCCAACGCCGACCGGGTGCTGCTGCGCACCGACCCGGCCACCCCGCTGTTCGCCGCCGACTTCCCGATCAGCAGCGCGGTCGACTTCTACACCACCGCCGGGTTCCTCAAGGCCAAGCTGGGGGGCAACCTCGCCGTGGGGCCGGCCGAGGCCGGCAAGCGCATGATCGAGGTTCGGTTCAAGCAGGCGCAGGACATCTCCCTCGGCACCCTGTTCACACAGCTCAAGCAGAATCCGACCGGTCTGCTGGCGGCCACCCACTCGGTGCGGACCACCGGCCGGGTGGACGTGAGCGTGCCCGGCGGCACCGGAGCGCTGGGCAGCGGCGTCGGCGTCGACGTGAGCTGGACCGCCGGCGGCCAGCCGAGCGTCGACACCTCCGAGCTGGACGGGCTGTTCGCGCTCGACTTCAACCCCGACGACCCGAAGGCGCTCTTCGCGCTCGTCGTGGAGGCGCTGCGGCTGGTCAACGGCGCGCTCGCCGCGCCCACCGCGGGCACCGGTCCGCTGGACACGGAGATCCCGCTGCTGGGCCGCTCCGCCCGGCAGCTGCTCGGCAGCGACGAGAGCGGCGTCGGCGCCGGGGTCAGCTACGCCACCCAGGGCGACAGTTTCCTGCTCAAGGACGCCAACCGGGACGAGGACAGCGCCTTCGACCCGCGGCTGTCCGACCGGGCTGTGGTGATCGGCAGCAAGGCGTACCGGGTGCTGGAGCGAGTCGACGGGCAGACGTTGCGCATCGACCCGGCCGGTACGCCCACCCCCGCCGACGGCACCGCCTACGCGCTGCGCCCGGAGCTGGCCGACGCGGTGGACCGGCTGCTAGCCACCCCGCCGGACACCCTCCAGGACGCGATCGACGTGCTCAACAAGGCCATCGGCGAGGGCAGCGGCATCGGGTTCACGCTGGACGAGCGCGCCGGTGGGCCGTACCTGCGGCTCGGGCTGGACTGGAAGCGCGGCTTCCAGACCGGCGGCCCGTTGGCGTTCCGCTGGGACGCCGCCCGTGAGCTGGTGAGCCTGGACACCTCCGGCGCGTACACGGTGGACGTGAACGCGCGGGCACAGCTCGGCCTGCTGCTGCCGCTGCGCCCCGACGGCGTACCGCTGCTGGACCGCAGCTCGTCCGCGGACGTGACGGTGACCGGCGGCGTCGACGACCTGGCGGTGGCCGCCCGAGTCGGCCCGCTCGCGGTCGACCTCGGCAAGGCCGACGACCACGGCACGGTACGTACCAACGTCAGCTTCGGTCTCGGCGGTCTCGCCGCGGACGGGCCAATCGCTGGATTGCTCGCCGCGACGCCGAGCGTCACCACCGCTGGCACCGACTGCGGCGACGGCGTCGGCGGGGCGGACAAACCGATCTGCGCCCGCGCCCCGGTCTTCGTGAACGGCTGCGACCCGGGTGGCACGAGCAACACCCTCTCGCTCGAGTTGGGGCTGGACCTGAAGGCGAGCACCACCCCGCCGGATCTCGGCACCTGCTTCCAGAACCTGGCGCTGAAGCTCACCGACTTCAATGTCGGCATCGACGGATACCTGGCCAAGGTGGAGGAGGCCCTGCGGCTGGCCAGCTTCGACGGCAAGCTGCCGCTGGTCGGCGACGACCTGCAGCAGGGCGAGCGGTTCATCGCGGACCTGCGGGAGAAGGTGAAGGCGGCGATCGGGCCCGTGCTGAACGACGCCACCCTCGACAAGGCCGGGGTGCAGGCCGCCCTGGACGAGGCGCTGGGCGAGGTGGCGCCGGGCGCCAAGGCCACGGTGACCTGCCGCGACGACGCCGAGACCTGCGGCGCGGAGAACTTCCAGTCGGTACGGATCACCCTCACCGCGAGCCAGGGCACCCCGTCGCCGGAGCAGGGCTGCACCGGCGACTGCCCGGGCGTGGACGTGCCGCTGGACCTGGGCATCCCCGGCCTGTCGCTGAAGGCCGCGAAGGGCACCAACGACAAGGTCACCGCGAACCTGGGCTGGAAGCTGCGGTTGGACCTGGTGCTCGACCGGGACGAGGGCTTCTACGTCGCCACCCACACCGGGGACGGGGCACCGGAACTGGCCATCGGCGCGTTCTTCGACGTGCCGCAGAAGATGGAGGCGCAGCTCGCCTTCATCCGGGTCGACGCGGAGAAGCAGGGCAGCGATCCGCTGGTCAGCGCGTACTTCGCGATCGACCTCAAGGGTTCGCCGGGGGAGCAGAGCTGCTTCGGTGACACCCCGGCCGGCGAGTGCGTGGCCGACCCGGACGCCAAGCTGACCCTGGCCGAGTTCGGCGACCTCGGTTCCCTGATCGCCACCGACCTCACCGTCAAGGTGAAGATCGACTGGAAGCTCGCCGCAAAGCCCAGCACCAGCGGCGACTCGGCGCTGCCCGGCATCAGCGCCCGCTTCGGGATGACCTGGCAGCTGACCCACCAGCGCGGCGGGCTGACCGCGGCGGGCGACGCCCCGGACCACGGCTTGCGGATCACCTTCACCGACATCGCGCTCGACGCGGGCGCCTTCTTCGACAGGATCCTCAAGCCGGTCGTGGAGCAGCTCAAGGCGGTTACCGGGCCACTGCAGCCGGTCATCGACACCCTGTACGCCCCGATCCCCGTCCTGTCCGACCTGTCCAAGGCCACCGGCGGGTCCGACATCACCCTGGTCTCGCTGGCCGAGCAGTTCAGCACGCTGAACGACGGACCGGATCTGTCCTTCGTGCACACCGTGCGCGCGGTGGTCGATTTCATCCGCTCGATTCCGGACTGCGACTCCGGCTGCGCCATCCCGCTGGGTCAGTTCCTGGTCGACCCGGAGAAGGCACTGACCACGGAGGTCTCCCCGGCCTCCGCAGAGAGCCTGATCGACAGGGCCGACGACTTCACCCAGGCCAAGCCCGCCGACGAGGTCAAGTCGACCGTCGACGCGGCGGCCGGGGACGACGGCAAGAAGATCTTCGCCAAGGACCCGGACGGGAAGTCCACCGCCGAGAAGATCGGCTTCACCTTCCCGGTCTTCGACAACCCCGGCTCGCTCTTCGGCCTGCTCATGGGGCAGGACGTCGAGCTGATCGGCTTCGACTCCGGGCCGCTCACCCTCGGGTTCAGCTGGCGCCAGTCGTTCGGCCCGGTCTACGCCCCGCCGCCGGTCATGATCACCTTGGCGGGCAGCGCCTCGGTGACCGCACGGTTCATCGCGGGCCTGGACACCGCCGGCATCCGGCACGCCATCGAGGCGGCTACCAAGGACACCGAGCTGGACGCGGTGAAGCTGCTCGACGGGCTCTACTTCAAGACGGCGGACAGCACCGGCACCGCCGTCCCGGTGGTCACCCTCCGTGGTGAGATCGCCGCCGGGGCCCAGGTCTCCGTGCTGTTCCTCAAGGCCGGCATCGAGGGTGGCATCCGGCTCACCGTCGGGTTCAGCTGGAACGACCCGAACAACGACGGCAAGTTCCGCACCAGCGAGTTCCTCCAGGCGCTGATGAACAACCCGATCTGCCTCTTCACCACCAGCGGCCAGCTGTCGGTGTTCCTGAAGGTCTACATCACCATCGACCTGGTGCTCTTCGAGAAGACCTTCGACTTCACGCTGGTCGACGCGGTCCTGCTGGACTTCCGGGCGCAACCGAACTGCGCACCGCCATCACCGAAACTCGGCGGCACGGTCGGCGACACGCTCGTGGTCTTCGCCGGCAAGTTCGGTGGGGAGAAGCAGCGCGGCCACGCCGCCTGGGGCAACGACCGCGACCCCTACGCCGGTGACGTGGTCAAGGTGTACGCGCTGCACTACGCCGACCCCGACCCCGACCCCGACGACCCCGACGTCGGCCCCGACCCACTCTTCGACGGCTTCGCCGTCGAGGCGCTCGGTCACCGGGAGGAGTTCCTCGATCCCGGTCTGAAGCGGGTAGTCGTCGACGGTCGGGACTACGACCCGGCCGACAAGAGCAAGCCGGCCATGTCGGTGCTGCTGCTGGGTGACGGCGACCCCAGCGGGGACGGCACGAAGACGTCGGACTTCGACCAGACCGCCGTGGTCCTCGGCTCCCAGGGGCGGGACCAGATCCGCACCGGCACCGGCGCCGCGTTCGTCGACGGGCGTGGCGGTGACGACGTCATCGTCACCGCGGAGGGGTCCGGCATGGTCAGCCGGATCGCGGGCGGCCCCGGTAGGGACACCATCACGACCGGCGACGGGAACGACGAGGTGGCCGGCGACGGCACGCTCGGCGGCACCGACCTGGGGCCGACCACGGTGCGCACCGCGGACGGCGCCGATCTCGAGTCAGAGCTCGACGGGCTGGTCGACTGGACCACGCTGACCGGCCCCACCGGCGCGACCGACCCCAACTCCGACGGGGACGACCACGTCACCGTCGGACACGGCAGCAGCAAGGTGTACGGCAACGCCGGCAACGACGTGCTCGGCGTGCTCACCGACGACAAGCCCAGCGGCGACAACCTGCTCGTCGGCGGTCCGGGCGAGGACACGATCAACGGTGGGGTGGGCGACGACACCATCCACACCTCCGACGCGGGTGCGCCGGACCCGGCGGACGGGCCCGGCACCGGCGACGCCGGGTTGACCAACCAGGTGGACACCGGCAGCGGCGAGGACACCGTGTACGGCAGCGCCGGCAGCGACCTCGTGGTCTCGCACTCGGCCAACGGCCAGACCGGACGGCTCTACGGGTACGGCGCCGACGACGTCCTGATCGGCGGATACGGCACCGACGAACTCTACGGCGGCCCCGGCGACGACCACGTGCTCGCCGAACCGTCCGAGGTCGGTGAGGCCGGCGACGACGACGGCTACGGCCCGTTCCGCGAGGTGGTCCACACGCCGCTGCCGCCCGGGGTGCAGCCGCAGACCAAGCTGCTGGTCGGCGGCCTGGGCAAGGACCACATCATCGGTGGCGACGGTGGCTCCACCATCTTCGGTGACCGGCACCTGCCCAAGGAGACCTGCGCCGACGCCACACTCGCAGACGGCCAGCCGGCCCCGAAGGCCCAGGGCGACCCGGACCTGATCCTCGGTGGCCTCGGGGTGGAGCGGGTCGCGGCCGGTGGCGGCGACGACCGCGCCGACCTCGGCGGCGGCGACGACCGCGCCTGCGGCCAGCTCGGCAACGACACCCTGCACCTGGGCGACGGCGCCGACCGGGCCTGGGGCGCGGCGGGTGTGGACCAGCTGCACGGCGACGGCCAGGACGACCTGCTCTTCGGCAACGCCGACGACGACGGTCTCTACGGCGGCGACGGGGTGGACACCGTCGAGGGCAACGCCGATGACGACCAGCTCTTCGGTGGGCCCGACGGGGACCTGCTGTACGGCGGCAGCCGGGTAGCGGGCGCGGGCGACGGGCAGGATCGGATCTACGGCGAGGCCGGGCCGGACCGGATCGTCGGCGACAACGGCACGCCACGGGTCGGCGACGTCGGGCCGTACCCGCTGGACCTGGCTGGGGACGCACCTGACGCGGGCGCCGGCGATGTGATCTCCGGCGGTCCGGACGACGACATGGCGTACGGCGGCCTCGGCGGCGACCGGGTCGACGGCGACGGAGGCGACGACCAGCTGGAGGGGAACAACGGCGCGGACGTGATGCACGGCAACTTCGGGCGGGACGAAATCGTCGGCGGTTCCAGCCAGGAACCGACGGCGGGGACCGGCCGGCCCGACACCGGTGACCAGATCTTCGGCGACGCCGACGAGGACCTGATCGCCGGCGACAACGGCCGCTTCGTCCCGGCGGGCGCCGACGCGACCCGGGTCACCCAGGGCCGGGCCGGACCGCCCCGCAAGGTCACCCTGCTCGACCTCGGCTTCAGCCCGGCGGCCGGCACCAGTGGCGGGGATCTGATCTCCGGCGGATCCGCCGACGACGTGATCTTCGGTCAGGGCGGCGCCGACCGGGTGCACGCCGACGGTGGCGCGGACTTCGCCGAGGGCGGCCCCGGCTCCGACTGGGTCGAGGGCAACTACGGCGACGACGACCTGGTCGGCGGGTCCAGCACGGCGTACGACGGTTCCGGCGCGGCCACCACTGGGCAGCCGGACGCCGCGGACGCCGTGTTCGGCGGACCCGGTTCGGACGCGGCGATCGGTGACAACGGCGCGGTGCTGCGGCCGCTGCCGGGTGAGACGCCGACTCCGGTGACCGTCCGGCTCGGCTCGGGCGGGGCGCCGTTCGGGCCGCGGATCGTGGTGCTGCTCGACCGGGCGGCGGTCGACGCCAACCGGCACGGCGGTGACCGCGTCAGCGGCGGCGACGGTGTCGACACGCTCTGGGGACAGGACGGCGACGACGCGCTGACCGGTGACGGCGGCGGCGACTACCTGGAGGGCAACGGTGGCGCGGACGTGCTGCGCGGTGACTCCGCCCTGGGCGCGGCCGGCCACAGCACGGTCACGCCGCTGCCGGACGCCGGCTGGCCGGGCACCCCGTCGGCGGCGGAGGGGCTGACCGGGACGGGCGAGCCGGCCGGCCAGGACGACCTGATCGGCGGCAGCACCGCTCCCGGTTTCCGGGACACCGGTGACCTGATCGAGGGCAACGGCGCCGCGGACGTGCTGCTCGGCGACAACGGCTCGCTGCTGCGTACGGTCGTCACGGGCGACGGGCAGCCGACCGAGCGGGTCTACACCGAGCGGTACCCGGCCGGCGCGGTGCCGGCGGACGCCACAGTGGCCCGCACCCACGACCCGGCGCTGCCCGGACCGTCCACCCGGTTCTGCACCACCGCCCAGGTCACCTGCGAGCCGGCCGGGGCGTACGGGGCGGACCAGCTTTTCGGCGACGCCGGGGACGACGGGATCTGGGGCCAGGACGGCGACGACCTGATCCGGGGCGGTGACGGCGACGACGACATCGTCGGCGAGTTGGGTGCCGACGCCCTGTACGGCGAGGCGGGGCGGGACGCGATCCTCGGTGACCGGGGCGGCGTGGTCAACCAGTACCTGAACGCCGACGATGTCGCGGCGCTCGGGTTCACGGTGACGCTGTCGTCCCCGCCGCAGGAGACGTACACCGGGTTCCGGGCCGGCGACTACGACCGGCGTGTGGACCTGCTGCACGACACCGACGGCGACACCTGGATCGGCGGCTCCACCTCGGCGCCGATGCCGCACGACGGGCTGACGGAGGGCGGCGACGACCGGATCCGGGGCGGCGCGGGGGCGGACAACATCCACGCGGGCTTCGGCGACGACGTGGCCAACGGTGACAGCGGCGGTGACCAGCTCTTCGGGGCCGACGGTTCGGACGTGCTCTGGGGTGGCAAGGGCTGCGATCCGGTGCTGGACGGGGCCGAACCGCAGTGCCAGGTGGACGGGGCGTTCAGCGCCGCCGCGCGTGGCGACCACGACCAGTACGTGGACCACATCTTCGGTGGTGCCGGCGCGACCAGCGGCCCGGCCGTGGAAGCCGTGCTCGGCTCCGACCTGCTGGACTTCCGTCCGCGTGGCGCGTACCCGGACAACTGCGCGGCCGGCGCCTGGCCGGTGACCAGCGACGGCGTCACCGTCGACCCCTGCCTCTGGTTCGAGATGACCGGGCTGGACAACGGGGAGGTGGCCGACAACCAGCACCACCACGGCACCGACTGGATCTACGGCGGCTGGGACCGGGACGTGCTCCAAGGCGACGTGACGGAGAACGGGCCGAACAACGGTGACCGGCTCATCGACTGGAACGGCGCCTACAACCTGTTCACCCACTGCAACTCGGCCTACGGCGGGTTCAACGACGTCCGCCAGCACAGCCCGGCCATGCAGAACTTCCTCAGCCGGGTGGCCTGGGGCTCCGGCGCCGGACGTGCCGGGTCCGACGCGACCACCGAAGACACCTCCGCCTTCGTGGAGCTGGCCCTCGTCTATCCGCGGGACAACCGCCAGCACGGCGCTGGGCCGGCGTACCCCGGCACGCCGGGGCACTTCGACGCACCTTCCTGCACCGACTGACCACACCGAGCGTCGCGGCCCGGCCCCGTCACGGGACCGGGCCGCGACGCTCAGTACCTGGTCAGCGGAGTGCGGCAGTGGCCGATCCGGAGCGTTTGCCGGTCGAGTCGGCGGGAACGCTGATCCGGCCGAGTAGCGCGACGCCCGGGGCGTCGCCCGACGAAACGGACGCCGAACGTATGACGTACCGTCCGACAGTCGCCACCGCGGTGCCCGACCTCACCACGCTGACCCTCGGCGTGGAGGAGGAGTTCCTGCTGCTGGACCTGCGGTCCGGGGAGAACCTGCCGGTCGCCCAGCGGGTCCTGACCGCGTTGCGCGGCCCGGCGCGGGACCAGAGCCGGCAGGAGTTCCGGCACAGCATGGTCGAGATGGTCACCCCGGTCACCGCCGACCTGGCCGAGTTGCGCGCGCACCTGGTTGCGCTGCGGCGCTCGGCCGCCGAGGCGGCCGAGTCGGCCGGCGCCCGGCTGGTCGCGGTGGGGGCGACCCCGATGCACGAGCCGCACCGGACGGTCCCGGACAAACCGCGCTACCACGCCATGTCCCGGCGGTACGGACCAGTGGCGCACGACCCGGCGGTCTGCGGCTGTCACGTGCACGTCGGGGTGCCGGACCGGGAACTCGCCATCCAGGTGTGCAACCACCTGCGTCCCTGGCTGCCCGTGGTGCACGCGATCGCCACCAACTCGCCGCTGCACGACGGCGCCGACACCGGGCACGCCAGTTGGCGTTCGATGCAGCTGGAACGCTGGCCCAGCCTCGGCCCCACCCCCTACTTCGCTTCGGCGGCGGACTACGACCGTACGGTGGAGGAGCTGATCTCCGCCGGCGTCATGCTCGACGCGGCGATGGTCTACTGGTACGCCCGGCCGTCCGCCGCGTACCCCACAGTGGAGATCCGGGTCGGGGACGTGTGCCCGACCGTCGACGACACGGTGCTGGTCGCCGCGCTGTTGCGTGCCCTGGTCGCGACGGTCCTCGACGAGGCGCGCGCCGGCGTGCCGGCGTCACCCGTGCGCGATTGCCTGGTGTCCGCCGCGCACTGGCGGGCCGCGCACGACGGCCTGGACGGCACCCTCATCGACCTGCGTCGCGGCGGTGCCCGGCCGGCGTGGGAGCTGGTCGACGAGCTCTTCGCCACGGTCTCACCGGCGCTGGTCCGGCACGGCGATCTGGGCTACGTGCTCGACCAGCTGACCCGGCTGCGCGGCGAGGGCACCGGCGCCACCCGACAGCGGCGCGTCCTCGACGAGACCGGCGACCTGCGCGCGGTACTCGCCGAGCTGGCCGCCTGGACCACCGCCACCTGACCCTCCGGGGGCAGGGGTCAGTGGATGTCGTGGGACTGGAGCCAGAGTTCGAGCAGGCCCAGCTGCCAGAGCTTGTTGCTGCCGGCGGCCGCCGCGGCCCGGTCCGGCTCGGCCAGCAGCTGCGCCACGTACTCCTGACGGAACAGGGCACGCTCGCGGGCGACGGGCGCCTGCAACGCCTCGACCACCAGTTCGCGCACGGCACCGTCCACGTTGCGCAGCGCGGGCACCGGGAAGTAGCCCTTCGGCCGGTCGATCACCTCGGCCGGCAGCACCTCCCGGGCCACCTCCTTGAGCACCCCCTTACCGCCCCGGGCCAGCTTGTGCTCCGGCGGGCAGTGCGCCGCGAGGGTGACCAGGTCCTGGTCGAGGAAGGGCGTACGCACCTCCAGGCCCCACGCCATGCTCATGCTGTCGACCCGTTTGACCGGGTCGTCGGGGAGCATCAGGTGGGTGTCCAGCCGCAGCACCGCGTCCAGCGCGGTCTGTGCCCCGGGCGCCGCCAGGTGCGCGTCGAGCAGGTCGCGGCTGGCGTCCCGGTCCAACGCGTACGCCGGGCCGACCACCCGGTTCAGCTCGGCGTGGTCCCGGTCGAAGAACGCGGACGCGAACTCGTCCGCGGCGGTCTCCCGGGGCACCTCCGCCAGCGGCTGGTGGTAGCCGTAGCCGGCGAACACCTCGTCCGCGCCCTGCCCCGACTGGGCCACCTTGACGTGCTGGGCCACCTGTTCGGAGAGCAGGTGGAAGGCGACCACGTCGTGGCTGCCCATCGGCTCGGTCATCGCCAGCACGGTCCGGCGTACGGCGGGGACCAGGTCGTCGTCGGCGAGCCGGACGCGCTGGTGGTCGGTGTCGAAGGCGCGCGCCACCAGGTCGGAGTAGTGGAACTCGTCGCCGGCTTCGTCGCCCCGGCTGTCGAAGCCGATGCTGAACGTGCGCAGGTGCCGCTGCCCCGCCTCGGCGAGCAGCGCCACGATGAGACTGGAGTCCAGGCCGCCGGAGAGCAGCACTCCGACCGGGACGTCCGCGACCAGCCGCCGGTGTACGGCGGTGCGCAGCGCCTCCCCGACGGCGGTCTGCCAGTCCCGCGCGCCCATCGCCGCCTCGGCGGGTTCCCGTACGTAGTCCGGCTGCCAGTACCGCTCGTCGCGGCTGCGCCCGTCCGCCTCGACGATCCGCAGGGTGGCCGGTGGCAGCTTGCGCACGCCGCGCAGGATGGTCCGGGGCGCGGGCACGATCGAGTGCCAGGAGAGGTAGTGGTGCAGCGCCACCGGGTCGATCCCGGTGTCCACGTCCCCGGCGCGCAGCAGCGCCGGCAGGCTGGAGGCGAACCGTAGCCGATCGGGCGTCTCGGCGAGGTAGAGCGGTTTGATGCCGAGGCGGTCGCGGGCCAGCACCAGTCGCCGCCGAACCTGGTCCACCAGGCCGAAGGCGAACATGCCGACCAGATGGTCGACGAACCGCTCGCCCCAGTGGGCGTACGCCACCAGGATCACCTCGGTGTCGCTGGTGGAGCGGAAGTCGTAGCCGGCGTTGCGCAGTTCCTCGCGCAGCTCGGGGTAGTTGTAGATGCAGCCGTTGAAGACCAGGCCGAGCCCCAGGTCCTCGCGGACCATCGGTTGGGCGCCGGCGTCGGAGAGGTCGATGATGGTGAGCCGCCGGTGTCCGAGGGTCACCCAGCCGTCGCTCCAGAGCCCCTCGCCGTCCGGGCCGCGGGAGCGCATGGCCTCGGTCATCCGGGTCACCGCCGCGGCGTCGGGCCTCGACCCGTCGAACCGGGCCTCCCCACCGATGCCGCACATCAGCGCCGGCCGCCGGTCGTACCGCTGAGCAGGCGCACCACGAGGCCCTCCCGTCACCCGCCGGTCCCGTCGATCGGACGGGCTCGGCTACCCGGCCGGCCGGTGACCAAACCCGGCCAGGGGACTGCCGCGGCCCCGCGCAGCCGGTCATCCCGGGCCCGTCCCGGGTGGTCAGCCGTGCAGCGTACGCAGGATGCGGGCGAGGTCGTCGCGGTCGCCGGGGGTGAGTTCGGCGAACAACCGGTCCGCCTCGGCCTGGCGGGTGGCCCGGATGGCGGTGCTGGTGCGTACGCCCTCGGCGGTGAGCGCGACCAGGGTGGCCCGCCTGTCGTTCGGGTCGGGGCGGCGTTCGACCAGCCCACGCCGCTGCAGGTCGTCGACCACCTCGGTGGCGGAGCGGGGTGCGATGCGCAGGTGCTCGGCGAGCGCGCCGGGACGCAGTACGCCGTGCCGGGCCAGGACGCCGAGGGCGCGTGCCTGGCTCGGGCTGATGTCCCAGGGCGCGAGGGCTGCCCGGGTGCGATGACGCAGCAGCCGCGCGACCTTCCAGAACGCCTCGGCCAGGGTGTCGTCGTCGCCGTCCGCCTCGGTCACGCGGAATACGGTAGCAGCAGCTACGGTTGTTACCTCATGATGAGGCAACCTCAGTAAAGTGCGACGGAAGGCAGCCGCTCTTGGAGCCCAACCCCCACGGCCGCGACCGCGGCCCCCGCACCGTCAGCCCGGCGGAGAAGGCGCAGGCCCGGCAGGTGCCGCTGCGGCGCGTCGCCGGGCTCTTCCGCCCCCATCGGGCGTCCCTCACCGTGGTCACCGCGATCATCGTGGCGTCCTCGGTCATCGCCATGGCCTCGCCGTTCCTGCTGCGGCACGTGATCGACAGCGCCCTGCCGGAGCGCGACCTGCGCCTGCTGGTCTGGCTAGTCCTCGGCATGATCGGCGTGGCGGCGGTCACCGCCGTCCTCGGCGTGGTGCAGACCTGGATCTCCACCCGGGTCGGGCAGGAGGTCATGCACCGACTGCGCACCGAGGTGTTCACCCACCTCCAGCGGCAGTCGCTGAACTTTTTCACCCGCACCCGTACGGGCGAGGTGCAGTCGCGGATCACCAACGACATCGGTGGCATGCAGTCGGTCGTCACCTCCACCGCCACCTCGATCGCGTCGAACCTGACGACGGTGGTCGCCACCGTGGCGGCCATGGTCGCGCTCTCCTGGCGGCTGTCCCTGGTCTCGCTGGTCATCCTCCCGCCGGCCATCTGGCTCACCCGCCGCGTAGCCCGGCTGCGCCGTGAGATCACCGCCCGACGCCAGCGGGAACTCGCCGACCTGAACGTCACGGTCGAGGAGGGCCTGTCGATCAGTGGCGTGCAGCTCGCCAAGACCCTCGGCACCGCGCCGGCGCTGATCGAGCGCTTCACCGCCTCCTCGGCCCGCCTGGTCGACCTGGAGCTGCGCAGCGAGCTGGCCGGACGCTGGCGGATGGCCTCGATGACCATCGTCTTCGCCGCCGTCCCGGCGCTCATCTACCTCGGCGCCGGCCTGCCGGGCACCGCCGGCACGCTGAGCATCGGCACCCTGGTCGCCTTCACCGCGCTGCAGAACGGGCTGTTCCGCCCGCTGATGATGCTGCTCAACGTGGGTGTCTCGGTGACCTCGTCGCTGGCGCTGTTCGCCCGGATCTTCGAGTACCTGGACCTGCCGGTCGAGGTGGCCGAACCGGCCGAGCCGGTAACGGTCGACCCGCGCCGGGTCCGCGGCCACCTGCGCCTGGAGGAGGTCACCTACAGCTACCCGGGCAGCGACACCGCGGCGGTCGCGGGGGTCACCCTCGACGTGCCCGCCGGCACCGGACTGGCCCTGGTCGGGGAGACCGGCTCCGGCAAGAGCACCCTTGCCGCCCTGGTCAGCCGGCTGCACGACCCGACCAGTGGTCGGATCACCATCGACGGGGTGGACCTGCGTGACATGCGCCTGGCCGATCTGGCCGCAGTCGTGGGCGTGGTGAGCCAGGAGACCTACCTGCTGCACACCACCGTGCGGGAGAACCTGCGGTACGCCCGGCCGGACGCCACCGACCCGGAGATCGAGGCGGCCGCGCGCGCCGCGCAGATCCACGACGTGATCGCGAGCCTGCCGGAGGGGTACGACACAGTCGTCGGCTCGCGGGGCCACCGCTTCTCCGGCGGTGAGAAGCAACGGCTGGCGATCGCGCGCACGCTGCTGCGGGACCCGCGGGTGCTGATCCTCGACGAGGCCACCAGCGCGCTGGACACCGAGACCGAACGGGCCGTGCAGCGGGCGTTCGACGAGCTGGCCAAGGGGCGCACCACGATCACCATCGCCCACCGGCTCTCCACCGTCCGCGACGCCGACCAGATCGCGGTGCTCGACCACGGTCGCATCGTCGAGTGCGGCACCCACGACAATCTGCTGGGTCGCAACGGCCGTTACGCCGCCCTGGCGGCCTGAATGCCGCCGGGTACGCGAAGGTGGCCGCAGGACGAGCCGGCGGCCACCTTCGGTGCGTTCAGGTGCGTGTTCAGTTCTTGCGCAGGTGGGCCAGCGCGCCGCTCCAGGCCACGACCTGGTCGATCATGGTGTTGAGCGCGGGCTCGTGGACCGGGTTCGGCTTGAAGACGCTGTAGTTCTCGAAGTCGCTGTGCAGCGACAGCGCCACCTGGACCCGCACGTCGGCCATCATGAGCTCACCGGCGATCAGGCGCAGGTGCTCGACGGCCCGCGCGCCGCCGACCGAGCCGTAGCTGACGAAGCCGACGGCCTTGTTGTTCCACTCGGCGAAGAGGTAGTCGATGGCGTTCTTGAGCGCGCCCGAGGTGGAGTGGTTGTACTCCGGGGTGACGATCACGAAGCCGTCGTACTGGGCGATGGTCTCGGCCCAGCGCTTGGTGTGCGGCTGGCTGTACTGCCCCATCGACGGCGGGATCGCCTCGTCGAGGTGCGGCAGCGGGTGGTCGAGCAGGTCGATGAGGTCGAACTCCGCGTCCGAGCGCTGCTTGGCGTGCTCGAGGACCCAGCGGGCAACCGCCTCGCCGTTGCGGCCGGGGCGGGTGCTGCCGAGGATGATGCCGATCCTGGTCATGGGTGTGGTGCCTCCAGAAGTCGTGGTGTTACGCCAGCACACGCTAGACAGTCATTGCTTGGTCAAGCAAATAGGCGAGCTATGGTTGCCGTCACACCGGCTCGGGCGGCATGCCCGCGCCCGGAACTAGGATGGTGGCCATGCTCGGTGTCCCCGGCAAACCCCTGAAGCCTCTCGACCAGGACGAGGAGGCCCTGGTACGCAACCTGTACCGGGTGATGTATCTCCTGCCCAGGGCGATCGACGCCGACATGATCTACGACCGGCAACTCCCGCTCACCGAGTACACGGCCCTCATGCACCTCTCCGAGGCGCCCGAGCGGCAGCTGCGGATGAGCGAACTCGCGTCCGCGTGTCAACTCTCGCTGAGTGGGATGACCCGGACCATCACCCGCCTGGAGACGCAGGGCCTGGTGCGCCGGGTTCGCAGCGAGCAGGACGCCCGCGGCTGGAACGCCGTCCTCACCGACGCCGGCTTCGCGCGGCTCACCGAGTCCTGGCCGAGCCACCTGGCCGCTGTCCGCCGGCGGTTCCTCGACCACTTCGAGGGCGTCGACCTCGCCCGCCTGGCTCAAGTGTTCGAGCGGGTGGGGACCGCCGACGAGGTGTCCGCCAGCACCGATGAGCCCGTCGCGGAACAGTCTGAAAACCGTCTCTAAAGAGTCTCGTTACCGGCCCCGGCCGCATCCACCGACTGGTCGCCGGCGGCGTGCATCCGCCGTGCCGCCTCGACCTGCTCGCGATCCAGCGCCCGGGGCCGGCCCGGCCTCCGTCGGGACCGGCCCCTGACCACCGCGCAGCGTGACGCGTCTACGCGGCAGCCCCTCCGCGGGTCCAGCAACCCCTCGACGTCGGCCAGCAGCGGCTCGACCAGCGCCGCGAGCAGGTGCTCCTTGGCGGGGAAGCGGCAGAGGATCCGCCTGACCATCGGTCGCTCCTATGCCGCGTCAAGTGGTCCTGGTGGGGTTTCGAGGCGTCGGTAGAGCTCTCGGGCGACGTAGCGCTTGAGGCAGCGTTTGATCTCCCG
>NZ_FTNF01000043.1 GCF_900156065.1 Micromonospora avicenniae
CCCCGAACGACGCCCAGCGCCCGGATGAGCCACGGGCTGCGCTCGATCAGGTCCCGCAGGTCGTCTTCCCTCATCGTTTTCCCCGGTTGCCACTGCTCGAACCGGGTGGGCTCCCGCAGTCGTGGCCGTCCTGGCTCGCCACCGCTCGGCTGGCGCTCCGTTGAGCGCGAGCCCCGTCCGTGGTGAGGACGACCACGGCGACCGCGCTCACGTACCGAGCCAGCGGTCCAGGTACGACAGCAGGCCACTCAGGTCGCCACCCCCGGACCGGTAGCCGATGTGCCCGTCTGGGCGAGCCAGGTACAGAGCTGCGGCTCCGCTGGCGACGCCGAGCCGGCGCAGCGCCGGCGCCGCGGACGGGCGGCCCGCCGCTGCAGCGTCGATAGCCGTCAGTCGGTGCACGGTGATCGGATACCGGTCCAGCACAGTGGTCGAGGTGGACGGCCAGGCGTCGGCAGGCCCGCACAGCAGCAGGTGCCACCCGGGCTCGGCCGTCAGCTTGTGCAGCGTCAGCCCGTCGGCAGCCAGCCGGGCATCGGGCAGCCGGTCCCCCGCCCGGGGTCCGCCGCGTGGGGCATCGTGGCCTTGCACCGACAGCGGGCTGTGCCGGTAGCCGATGTTCAGCTCGGCTACCGTGCGGAAGGCGGTGGCACGCATGAGCCTGGGTGCCATCACGAGGGGGATCAGTGCCGGCGCTATCCGGGTCCGGGCGAACCGGACGAACGGATGGGTGGAGGTGGCGACGGTGAATGCCCGGTCGGTGAAGCGCAGCACCGTCCGGCCGACGGGTGCTCGCTCCACCTCGTAGCTGTCCAGCAGGGCTGGGTCGCTGTTGCCGCGCAGGGCGTGGGCGAGTTTCCAGCCGAGGTTGATCGCGTCCTGGATGCCGGTGTTCATGCCCTGGGCGCCGGCCGGGCTGTGGATGTGCGCGGCGTCGCCGGCGAGGAACACCGGCCCGGCGCGATAGCTGGCCGCGGCGCGGTGGTGGAGCCGAAAGTTCGTCATCCACACCGGGTCGCGCAGGCGTACGCTCGCGCCGCTGTACGAGTCGGCGAGGCGCTGCACCTCAGCGAGGGTGACGGGGTTGTCTGGCGGGGCCGGATCGGCGGGCGGTCGCATGGCGATCAGCCGCCAGCTGGCCGGGCGGCCGAGTGGGAAGAGGAACAGCATCCCGTGCTCGGAGAGGAACACGTGCGCCGCGCCGCCGGAGATGCCGTCGGCTTCCAGGTCGGCCAGGACGAAGGTCTGCGGGTACGAGCTGCCCTCGAATCTGATCCCCGCCAGGTGCCGGACGGTGCTGTGCGCGCCGTCGCAGCCCACCACGAACCGGGCCGCCACCCGCTCCTCGCGGTGGTCCACGTGTCGCAGCGTCGCCACCACGCCGTCGCCGGTGCGGTCCAGTCCAACCAGCTCGACGCCGCGCTCCATTTCAACCCCGGCAGCCGCCAAATGCTCGCTTAGGAGCCGTTCGGTCTCGGACTGCGAGAGGAGCAACAGATATGGATAGGCGGTGTCCGCCAGGCCCAGGTCGAACAGCGGCACCGACCGCTGTCGACCCCGCACGTGCAGACACATCCGAACCGCCGGGTTACCCGCAGCCACCAGGTCGTCTGTCACGCCGAGAACCTTGAGGACTTCGAGGGTACGGGGCTGGATTGCCAGCGCCCTGGACTCGTGAACCCGGTCGCGGGCACGGTCGACGAGACGAACCCGCACATCGAATGCCGCCAACTGCCGGGCCAGAGCCAAACCCGTCGGCCCCGCCCCGACCACCAACACCTCGACCGACGTCATCGGCCGAGGCTACGCCGAAAATCCGGGCTGAGGATATGGAGGAGCGTACACCGAGGAGCATCCCGGCTGCGGCGAGAGCGCAGGAGATCACTACAGCGACGAGCAACGCCGGGGGCCTCGAGGAGTCGCTCAGAGGGCCGGGCACCTCATTCCGTCCATTGCATTCATCTCGTTCCCCCTGTTCCACCGAACCGCTCGGCGCGGATTCGTTCGGGGACATGCCCGGCGGCGGCAAGGAGATTCGTCGCCGTCTCCACGAAGGCTGTCGGGCCGCATACGTAGGTGAGCGGCTGATCGGCCGGCGCCCACGCGACGTCGGCGACCATCGCTGCGTCGATGCGGCGGTCGTACCCGTTCCACCTGGGAGGTGCCGCGCGCGTATAGGTCAGGTTGACGTCGACCTCGTCCGACGTCGCGAACTGCATGATCTCGCTGGCGTAGATCAGACCAGCGGTGTCTCGGACGGAATACA
Source organism: Micromonospora avicenniae (assembly GCF_900156065.1). GTDB lineage: Bacteria > Actinomycetota > Actinomycetes > Mycobacteriales > Micromonosporaceae > Micromonospora > Micromonospora avicenniae. The sequence goes on from NZ_FTNF01000043.1 coordinate 2,267, forward strand.
ACAATCGCACAGGCACGGCGCTGTGGATCGTGCGGTGATGGCGCAACATCGAACGAAGCGGCACGATGCCGGATCCACCAGCGATGAGGAGCAGCGGACCGCCAAGGTCCTCTTCCCATACGAAGTGCCCGCCCACCGGGCCCCGCAACTCCAACCGGTCGCCCTCCCGCAGATCTCCGACGAGATAGGGTGAAACCTCACCGTCGGGCACTTGTTCGACCGTCAGCTCGACGTATGTGTCGGAGGGGGCGGATGCGACGGAGTAGCTTCGCTCCGCCTGATATCCGTCCTCGGCGGTCAATCTGATGTCGACGTGTTGACCGGCTCGGTGCCCGGGCCAGCCGGGAACATCCAATCCGATGGTTCGGGTTCGGGGTGTCTCCGTCACTAGTTTGACGACCCTGCCGGTCCGCCAGTTCAGTCGCCCGAGTAACGCTGTGCTTGCCATAGGGTCTCCTAGTTGTCGTGACCGTGTCGCTTTCAGACGCAGGGCGTGTCGTCACGAAGTTTGATGTCGCAGATCCACCTAGCGCTCTTCCAGAAGTAGAGGTGTGGAATCAGCAGCTGGGCCGGTCCGCCGTGCTGCGCCTCGAGAGGTGTCCCGTCGAAGCGGTGAGCGATAATCGCCGGCCCTCCGCTGAGGTCGGTGTGTCACCGGGGCGCCCCGTCCAGGCGGTGTCGAGTTTCGATCATCTCGGGACGTAGGCCTGGCAGGAACACTCGCCGCCGACGAGTCCCTTCCCCACTACAACGACGGACGGGCCGGCGGCTTGCGCTCGCGCAGCGACTCCTGCCCGATCGGCCCGGCGCGGTGTGCGGACCTGAGGTGGTCTGCCACGACGAACCACCGGCTCGGCCCGCGCCACAAGAGGCAACCGTTACGCGGCGTGGTTCTCCGGAAGTGAACAGGCTGATGAGCGGAAGGGGCTGCACGAACCGTTGCCCTGTGCTGGCAGCCGGGCAAAGTCCGAATTGAGTCCGAGTGCCGCCCGCCGAGCAGGACCAGTACGGCTTTCAACCGTCCGGGCATTGGCTGGGGGTGGTCGAGGATCGCCTGCTCGGCCTCCCTGTCCGGCGGCCCGTCGTGTCCCTCGTCGTCGAACCGCGCCCGGACCGGGTACCAGGCACGCCCCGCGGGAGATCTCGGTCGTGCCCGGCTACGCTCAGCCGGAGCGGCCGGCCGGTTACTTGCCCGGCCGATGGATTTGTTCAACCGTGAAGCCGAGCGCCCTGAGCACCCGGACCGCCCCCGACCGGCCACCTTCGAAGTCGCCGGAGGCCAGGCGATCGCCCGTCGCGAACTCGTAGGCGACTCCTAGGACGGCTTTCGGTGGATAGGTGCGATCGCCCAGAATCATTTCGTAGGTTGTGGTCGGTGCAAAGCCGTGGCGGGCGAAGAATTCGGCCGCTCCGAGTCGGTCGTACTCCCAGACTGCCCTTTCAACATGGTTGTGGTCGACTCTGTCCCAGTCGGGCGAACGTGGCATGCTGATCTCCGGTCTGCTAGTTGCGTCCCGCCATGACGCCGCCGTCGACGTCGAGGATCGCCCCGGTGACCCAGGCTGCGTCGTCGGACAGCAGGTAGGTGATCGCGGCGGAGATATCCTTCGACGTCCCGACCCGGCCGAGCGGATGGAAGCCCTTGAAGCCCTCGAGCGTCTCCGCGACCTTCGCCGGCGGGATGAACGCCTCGTAGATCGGCGTCGCCACGACGGCCGGGGCCACCGCGTTGACGCGGATCCGGTGGCGGGCGAGCTCGATGGCCAGGTTGTGGGTCAGGGCGTGCAGCCCGGCCTTGGCCATCGAGTAGGCGCTGGAGGGCGTTGCGCCGACGGCCTGGTGCGCCCACATGCTGCCGACGGTGACGATCGCCCCGCCACGACCGCCATCGACCATGGTGCGCGCGACGGTCTGGGTAAGGAAGAAGATCGCCCGGTTGAGCTCGTGATAGGAGTCGTAGGCGGCTCCGTCGTGGTCAAGGAACGGCTGCGGGAGGAACACACCGGCCGCGTTGACGAGCAGGGTCGCGTCGGAATGCTCGGACGCAAGCTGGTCCTGCACCCGGGCGACCTGCTGACGGTCGGTGAGATCCGCCGTGATCCCCCACGCCTTGCCCTGGGCGCCCAACGCCCTCACCGTTTCGTCGACTTTGTCATGTTTACGGCCGATGATGACGGCGCTCCCTCCAGCCGTCACCACGTCGGCAGCGGTCTGCCGGCCCATTCCGCTGCTGCCTCCGACAACGATGAGCTTGCGGCCCCGGAAAGCTTCGGTCATAACAGGTTCCTCACTAACGTATACGCCGGGGCGCCCTGGCTGGGCGCAGCATCAGCCGGCGCAAGAAGACCTTCGCCGCCGACCGGCCCGATCGCCTCCGAGGTCCGCCTGGTCGTACCCCGGGTCACGGGCGAGCTCCGCCGGGGGAGGACAAGCCGAGACCGGGTTTTGGCCTGGTGGTCGCCGTGCCCGGCGCTGCCGCCGGGGGGGGGGGGGGGGGGGGGGGGGGGGGGGAGGAGGATGAGGGAGCGTGGTTGGACGTCCTGTTGTGCCCCGCGGTGGCAGCGGGCTGGGGATCGCGGTGACCGTGGTATCGGCAAATCCTGCGCGACCGGGCCGCGCAGTTCCGCGTCCTGCGCGCCCGCGCAGTGGCCGCGGAACAGGAGGCCCTCTACACGGGGCTGCGGCTACTGCGCACCGACTTCTGCGACGGCAGCGCCGGACCTTCCCCACGTCACCGATCGCCCCCCAGCGCAGCCTTCGGCCAGGGCTGCGAGTCCAGGCCCGAGGCAACGGTGGCCGGCCCGACGGTCGAGGCTCAGTAGCATCGCCGAGTCACAACCGGTCTGCATCGAAGTAGACGACGCTCATTGGCTGGACGGCCAGCACCGCGTTCTTGCTTTTACGGCCAGCCATCCGGCCGGCCGGCCCGTCATCGTTGCTCCTGCTCAACTACAACGAGACATACCCGAATAGTTCACTCGATGATCTACGCGCGATACGCCTGCGACCGATGACCTATGTCAGAGCCCTGAGGAACTGAAGCAGCAGCCGGTTGACCTCTTGCGGGCGCTCCTGCTGAATCCAGTGACCACACCCCGGCAGGAAGATGGGCTCGGCGAACTGGTCGTGCTGGCGGGGCAGGGCCTTCACGTAATCGCGGAGTCCGTGGAACGCCAATACCGGATCCAGGTCGCCGGTGATGAACCTCGCGGGCATTCGCAAGCGCACCCCGTCGAAGGCAGCGGCGAGTTCCCAGTTGCGGTCGAGGTTGCGATACCAGTTGAACGCGCCGGTGAAACCGTCCGCGAACTGAGCGGTGAAAATTTCCAGGTCCTGTTCGGTCAGCCACTCCGGCATCGCCGTGCTGCGCTCCGGGTCGATTGCCTCCAGCAGCCCGCCGTCGCGAGGGACCAGCATGTCGCGAGGCGCCCGGTTCGCCGGGTTGTCACCGCTGACACCGTAGAAGGTACGGCGCAGGCTCGTCATCGGGTCGCGGGCGTACTCTTCGTCCGCGACGCCCGGCTGTTCGATGTAGTTGACGTAGAACCGTCCCTGATGCACCGCTCGCATGGTCGTCAGCGGTCCAGCCTCTCTCCGCGGATAGGGAGGAACACTCAGGCCCACCACTCCCCGAACAAGGTCAGGGCGCATGAGGGCGAGGTTCCACGCGACAACGGCGCCCCAGTCATGGCCCACCACCACGGCATCGGCGGCATTCAGCTCTCGAATGAGTCCGGTGATGTCGGCGACCAGATGCATGATCGAATAGGCGCTCACCGCTGTCGGATGCGAGCTTCTGCCGTAGCCACGTTGTTCGGGAGCGACCACCCGGTAGCCGGCTTCGACCAATGGCCGAAACTGATGTCGCCACGAGTGAGCCGCCTCCGGAAAGCCGTGAAGCAGCAGAACGAGAGGCCCTTCCCCCTCCTCCGTGACCATCAACTCGATGCCGTTGGTCGCGACGAAACGACGCTCAGCCATATGGCCGATTCACCTCAATCCAAGTTGCCCGATCGAATGTATGACTCCCGGCCGGTGATGGGCGCGCGTCACCGGCGGCCGAAGAAGCTCAGATCGTGCGGCTCGTACGCGAAGGATCATTGAACGGGGCGGCGCAGTTGACGACGCGACGAGATGCCCAGCTTGGCGAAGACCTTGCTCAAGTGCCATTCGACCGTGCGCGGGCTGATGAACAGACGGGTGGCGATTTCCGCGTTGGAGAGCCCTTCACGAGCGAGCTTGACGATGTAGGTCTCCTGCGCTGTCAGCGGGCCGGTGTCGTCGCCGCGCCGTTGGCGGACGTTTATCCCGAGCCGATGAGCGGCCAGGGCGGCAAAGGCGTCCATGCCCATGGCGGCGAACATCTCGTACGCTGTTCGGACTTGGTCGCGAGCATCGTCGCGCCGGCCGGACTGCCACAACCATTCACCGTAGTAAAGGTGGGCACGCGCCGACAGCGGCCGGATCTTCGTACGACCGAGACGCTCGACCGCCTCGACGTACGAGCCCTCCGCCCGCGCGCCATCGGTGAGCACGGCCCGGCAGCAAGCCTCCATACCGAGCGCCCAGTCGGTGCCGCACGCCTGCGTCGATGTCGAGAGCCGCTCCAACGCGTCGGCCCCAATCTTGGACTTTCCGGTGCGCGCGGCCGCGACGATCAGTTCGACGAGGGGCGCCCCGGTCAACACCCCGGGCTCCAGGCTCGACTGGATCGTCTGCTGAGCCGCCTTCAGCGCCTCATCGAACCGGCCCAAGCCGTTGTAGAGCAGTGCTTGGGCCCAGCCCGCGATAGCCGGTGCAAGTCCTTCGCCGCGGCGCCGCGCATCAGCGATGCAGACGGCGGCCAGCTCGGTGGTCCGGTCCTCGTCACCCTGCCAGGCCGCAAGCAGCAGAGCCATGTAACGCGGCACCGGGATCCCGGTTCCGTCCGCGACGTCATCGAGTTCCGTGATCAGCACAGATGCCTCGGACAGGTCGCCGGCGAACAGATGCATGAGGATGCGTGTCGTCAGTGCCAGAGGCAAGGCGGCAAGTGCTCCGGTCTCGCGCGCCAGCCGGACGTATCTGCCGGTGAGCGCGTCCGCTGCATCGTCATCGCAGAGGTCCGTGGCGATCGAGCTGGCGAACCACATCCACCGAAGGTCTTCCTGGTTCGCCAGCTGGTCCTGGAACGCCTTCAGCGCCTGTCGCATCTTCGGCACACCAGCGGCGAAGCCTGCGGTGTATCGCACCGCCAAGCCGTCCAGGAGCAGGTCCGACGGTCGTGCAGGCGTCGGGGCAGCAGGTGCCGCAACAGCCGCTCGCGCCACGTCCCGCATGGTTCCGCTGCTACCGGAGTCGGAGGCGTACCAGGCCGCCCGTAACGCGTCGAGGTATGTGCTGCGGGCGAGACCGATGTCCAGCGGCTCGAGCCGTGACGCCGCTTTAAGGAAGAGGTCCGCTGTCTCACGGCCCCGGTCGACCATGAAGGCGATGTCGGCCCGCAGGAGATCCGCGCGCGCCCGGTCGGGCTCGGACGGCTGATCGGCCTCGGCCAAGGCGAGCAGGCGGAGCGCGGTGTCCGGGGCACCGCCCAGATATCGGGCCTGCGCCGCGGCCAGCAGGCGTGATGCTCGCCGTGCCGGATCCGGGGTCAGCTCTGCGGCTCGTTCCAGGAACGCTCCGGCTGCCGCGAACCCACCACGGGCTTGTGCCCGAACCGCCGATGTCTCCAACTCGGTCGCTACGTTCTCGTCCGGCCTTGCAGCCGCCTGCGCCCGGTGCCAGGCTCGCCGGTCCGGATCAGTGGTGCTCACCGTAATCTCTGCGAGCGCGGCATGTGCCTGACGTCTCTCCGCCTCGCTCGCGGCCTGGTAGACCGCTGAGCGCAACAAAGGATGGCGAAACCGGACCCCAAATCCGAAATCGACGAAGTCGGCGGCCGCCTGCGCGGCAGCGAGATGACTGTCACCCGGCACGCCCAGCTGGTTCAGAGCACGCCAGACCAGGACCGGGTCGCCGACGGGCTCGGCCGCGGCGACCAAGAGCATCTGCCGGGCGACCGGAGGGAGCGCGGCAATCTGCCGTAGGAAGCTCTCCTCAATCCGGCGGGGCAAGGAACCGGGGTTAAGAAGGCCGAAGCCGCCGGCCAGTTCAGCCGGAGTGAAGCCACGCGGCAGTTCGGTGAGCGCCAGGGGGTTGCCATGGCACTCGGCGACGATGCGGTCGAGCACCCGCTCGTCGACCCGCCCGAGAAGCGTCGAAGCGAGCAACTCACGCGCGTGGTCGTCAGACAGACCGGTGACGGTCATCGCCGGTAAGCCGGCCAGCTCGGGTACGTCACGAGTGTCGAGGTCGCCGCGCACCGCGAAGATCATGACGATTGACTCGGTTCTCAGCCGCCTGGCCACGAAGCCGAGGATCTTGGCCGATGCCCGGTCCAGCCACTGGGCATCGTCGATGACGCACACCACCGGCCGTTCCCCGGCGAAGTCGGCAAGCAGACCAAGCACGCCCAGACCGACCATGAACGGGTCCGGTGTCGTGCCGGTGCTCAGACCGAACGCGGTGCTCAGCGCGAGGCCCTGCTGAGCTGGCAGCCTCGCGAGACCATCCAGAGCGGGTGCGCAGATCTGGTGCAGGCCGGCGAACGCGAGCTCGCTCTCGGCTTCCACCCCTGCGGCGCGGACCGTTTGGCAGTCCCCGGCCTGCGCCAGCGCGTAGTCCAGCAGCGCGGTCTTGCCGATTCCCGGTTCGCCGTGCAGTACCAGTGCCCCACTGATGCCGGTACGCGCACCAGCGAGGAGCCGGTCGAGCGCCCCGCGTTCGGCATGCCTGCCCAACAGCACTTCGCTAGGCCGTTTTCGCCTGGTCATGGCCGAATTCTGAGTGTCTTGGGGAAACATCATCATTAACACTAGCCGGGGACGAGGTCGGGGATCGGACACGGTGGCCAATCCCATGGCGACGATCCCCGAGCCGTGACCACCACGGCACCATAACGGGCACCTGGTGACAAATGACATCTCCCCGCTCCTGACGAGGCTGCGCAAGGGCGCGCTTCGAGCAGTGTCTGCGACGCCGACCAGATCAACGCCGCACGGGGGTGCGGCCGCGAGCGAACCAGTGTCCCGGGACGAGACCCGGGCGCGTGCCCAGGGGATCTACTGACGCGAGCAACCGGGTGTTTCGGCCAAGCTGCGGTCATCCAACGAAACGGAGAGGCAGTAATGGAGCAAGGCATGCAGCCCACTGGACACCTCTACATCCAGACCAACGAGGTCAAGAACTTCGTCATCCACTACGCCCGTAACGAAGACGGGACGATCCACGAGGTGGAGCGGATCGCCACGGGCGGCGCCGGATCCGGCGTGTACAAGCCAATCAGCGGCCAGGAGAGCGCCCCGAACGCCTTCGAGGCCGCAGGCAGCGTGATCGTGACGGCTGACAAGCGTTTCCTGTTCGCGACCAACGGCGGCGACAACTCGGTCTCGAGCTTCGGCGTGGGCGAGGACGGCAAGCTGACGCTGATCGACGTCAAGCGGACCGGCAACGTCGTGGCCGGTCGCAGCGGCACGGCGAAGTCCCTGGCGTACGTGCCTGCCAGCGGCACGTTGTACGTGCTGCACTCGTTCGGCCCCGACCACATCCGGCTGATGTCAGTCGATGCCGACGGCAAGCTCAAGGCCCGCCCCGAGGGATACACGATCAACACCCCGGACAAGCCGCTCCGGGTGTCCACCATGATCGTGCTGTCGCCGGACGAGAAGTTCATCGTCGTCGGCACCACCTTCGACCAGCCGGCCAAGGCGAACCCGGACGGCTCGCCGATCCTGTGGGCAGACCAGCCCGACGGCTCGAAGAAGTCGGTGGCGTCCAACGCGCCCGACCCGGACGGCATCATCGTCTTCCCCGTGCGACAGGACGGCTCGCTCGCCGAGGGACTGTTCCAGGACGGTGGCGGCGGCTCGCCGTTCTACCCCGCTTTCCTGCACCACCGGCCCCAGCACTTCGTCATCGGCTACGCCGTGGCCGACGGCGTAGCGCTGGCCACCCTCGGCGAGGACGGCAAGATCGCCACCGGGCCGGTCGTGAAGATCGACACCAGCGCCGGCCTGCCGTCGGAGCTCTGCTGGCTGGCGGTGTCGCCCGACGACCAGTGGGTATTTGCGACGAACTTCGGCTACAGCAACATCAGCAGCTTCCGGATCGACGGCGACGTCATCTCGCTGGTCCACAGCTCGGCGTCTCCCAAGGTGCCAGGAGACGGGACCTTCCGGGCGCTCAACGGAACCGTCAGCAGCGGCCCGAGCGACAACTGGCTCACCCCGGACGGCGGCTTCCTCTACCAGATCTACGCCAACGCGTCGAAGCTGATCGGCTACGCCGTCCAGGCGGACGGATCGCTGAGCGAGGTCACCAGCGCGGAAATCCCATACAACAGCCCGCAGGGCCTCGCCGGGTTCTGACGAGTTGACCGAGAACGGACCCGGGCAGCCGCGCATCGAGACCTCGTTGTCGTCGTTGATGCTGAGCCCCCGGGAAATCGAGAAACTGGTGATCTACCAAGTCGCCGAACTGGCCCGCAGGCGAAGGGACCGCGGCCTCAAGCTGAACTTCCCCGAGTCGATCGCGCTGATCACCGAGGCGTTGCTGGAAGCGGCCCGGGACGGGAAGTCGGTCGCCGAGGTAACGGAGCTGGGCAAGCAGGTGCTCTCCCGCGACGACGTGATGCCGGGGGTGCCCGAGATGGTCAACGTGGTCCAGGTCGAGGCGACCTTCCGGACGGGTACCCAGCTGGTATCCGTCGCCAACCCGATTCCATAGAAGGACGAGATGATTCCAGGCGAGTGGCTGCTGTCCGACGAGGCGATCGAGATCAACAGCGGCCGGCGTACCGTGCGCCTTTCGGTGCGTAACACCGGTGACCGGCCCATCCAGGTCGGCTCGCACTTCCATTTCTTCGAAGTCAACCGGGCACTGGACTTCAGCCGTGCGGCGGCGCTGGGAATGCGCCTCGACGTGCCGTCGGGCCAGTCGATCCGCTTCGAGCCGGGCGACGAACGTGACGTCGACCTGGTCGAGTTCGGCGGGTCGGCCCGGGTGGTCGGGTTCAGTGGGCTGCTCGACGGCGCCGCGTCCAACCAGTGTTCGAGGGCCCGGGCAATGAAGCGGGCCCTCGAACGCCGGTTCTCCGGAGCGGGGGAACAGTCATGACGACGGTTTCGCGAAGGCAGTACGCATCTCTGTACGGCCCCACCACGGGCGACCGGTTCCGGCTGGCCGACACCGAACTGTTCGCCCGTGTCGAGCGCAGCCTGATCCTCCCCGGCGAGGAGGCGATCTACGGCGGCGGGAAGTCGATCCGCGACGGCATGGCACAGATTCCGGGCCTGCGTAACGCGGACGGGGCGCTGGACCTCGTGGTCACGTCGGTCATCGTGATGGATGCGGTGATCGGAATCGTGAAGGCCGACATCGGCGTCAAGGACGGGCGGATCGTCGGAGTGGGCCAGGCCGGCAACCCGTTCGTGCAGGACGGCGTCTCCGCCAACCTGCTCATCGGTCCCGGCACCGAGGTGATCTCCGGCGAAGGCCTGATTGCCACGGCGGGCGCCATCGACTCGCACGTGCACTTCCTGACACCGGCGCAGATCCCGCACGCGATGTCCAGCGGAACGACCACCCTGCTGGGCGGCGGCACCGGCCCCGCCGACGGGTCGAAGGGGACGACCTGCACGCCCGGCCCGTGGAACATGGCCAGGATGCTGGAGGCGACCGCGACCCTGCCGGTCAACGTCGGCTTCATGGGCAAGGGCAACAGCAGCCGACCGGAGAGCCTGCGAGAGCAGGTGGAGGCGGGCGCATTCGGGCTCAAGGTGCACGAGGACTGGGGAGCCACGCCGGCCGCCCTGGACTGTGCGCTGACCGTTGCCGACGAGTACGACGTCCAGGTCGCCCTGCACGCCGACACGCTCAACGAGAGCGGATATCTGGGCGACACGCTCGACGCGATCGACGGGCGGACCATCCACAGCTATCACACCGAAGGCGCGGGCGGAGGACACGCACCGGACATGATGGCCATCGCCTCGCTGCCGAACGTGTTGCCGTCGTCGACCAACCCGACCCGTCCGTACACCACCGACACGACCGACAACCTGTTCTACATGACGATCGTGACGCACCACCTGAACCCGGACAACCCCGAGGACGTGGCGTTCGCCCAGTCCCGTATCCGCGCCGAGACGGAGGCGGCCGAGGACGTGCTGCACGACATGGGCATACTCAGCATGTACTCGTCCGACTCGCAGGCGATGGGGCGGGTCGGGGACACGGTGGCGACGTGCTGGCGTACCGCGGACAAGATGAAGAGACTGACCGGCAGTCTGCCCGGCGAGACGGCCGGCGACGACAACCAGCGGATCCTTCGATACCTGGCGAAGCTGACCATCAATCCGGCCATCACCCACGGCATCGGGCATGTGGTCGGATCGCTGGAACCGGGCAAGCTCGCCGACATCGTGCTGTGGCCGACGAACACGTTCGGCGTCAAACCGAAGTACGTGATCAAGGGCGGCATGGTGGCCTGGTCGGTGATGGGCGATGCGAACGCGTCCATCCCGACGCCCGAACCGGTGCTGCTGCAACCAATGTTCGGCGGGATGGGGAAGGCCGCGGGACGTACGTCGGTGACGTTCGTTTCCCAGGCGGCCGCGGACGCGCAGGTCATGGAGCGGCTCGGGGTCGACCGCAGGACCGAGGCGGTTCGCTGCTGCCGGACGCTGGGCAAGGCGCAGATGGTTCGGAACGACGTGACTCCGGACATCGTGGTGGACAGCGAGACCTACCAGGTGACGGTCGACGGCCGACCGGCCGTCGTGCCCGCTTCCAGCGAGGTCTCCATGTCCCAGCTCTACTACGTCGTCTGATGACCGCCAACCTGGCCGGCCTGCTGTCCGTGCTGCAGTTGAGCGACTCAACGTTCCCGAGTGGCCGCTACACGCTCTCCTACGGACTGGAAACGCTGGCGCAGTCGGGGCGGCTCACGATGACGAGTGATCCGGCGGTGCTGGCCGCGCTGTTGCGGGATTACCTGCGACTCGCGGTCGGACCGTCGGAAGGCGTCGGGTTGGCCTGTGCCCATCGCGCGACGAACGGCCCGGATTCGGTGGACCTGGACCTGGTCATCCGCGCCGACGAGCGGTTGACCGCGGTGAAGCTGTCGCGGGAGGCCCGGGAGACTTCGACCCGTACAGGGCGAGCGCTGCTACGGGTTGCGACGGCGGCGTTCGATCCCGGGGCCCTCTCGCATTATGCGCAAGAGGTCGCGAACAAACGGACACCAGGCAACCACGCGGTGGTCCTCGGCGTTCTGAGCGCATCTCTCGGCGTATCGCGCCTGGACTCGGTCGCCGGCGAATTGTTCGCGTTCGCGGCCAGTTGGGTCGCCGCCGCCGTCCGGCTCGCCGTGACCGATCACCGCACCGCCCAGGCTGTGCTGCACAGCGTGCGTTCCGACCTGGACGCCGCGGCGCGGCACGCCGCCGACAAGGACGTCGCCGACATCACCAGCTGCACACCGCTGCTGGACATCATGACGATGCAGCACGAGGAAACCGAGCTTCGGCTGTTCGCAAGCTGAGAAAAGAGGTAGCTCCATGCAGACCCATACGCATCCGCACGACCACGACCACGAGCACGGGGCGGCTTCCCGGTTCGCCGAGGTCCGGGCACCGGGGATTCCCCGCATCGGCATCGGTGGCCCGGTCGGCTCCGGCAAGACAGCGTTGATCGAGGCACTTGTTCCGATGCTCATAGCGGCGGGTCATCGCCCGCTGGTCGTCACCAACGACATCTTCACCAGCGAGGACGCGCTGCACGTACGGCGCACGCTGGCCGGCGTGCTCGCGCCGGAACGGGTGGTGGGCGTCGAGACGGGCTCGTGCCCGCACACCGCGGTGCGGGACGACCCGAGCATGAACCTCGATGCGGTCGCCGAGCTGACGGATCGTTTCCCCGATGCCGACGTCGTGCTCGTCGAGTCCGGTGGCGACAACCTGACGCTGACGTTCAGCGCCGCACTGGCCGACTATTTCGTCTTCGTGATCGACGTCGCGCAGGGCGACAAGATCCCGCGCAAGCGTGGCCCGGGCGTGACGCACTCGGACCTGCTCGTCATCAACAAGGTGGACCTGGCCGACCTGGTCCGGTCCGACCTGTCGGTGATGGACCGGGACGCTCGCATCGTCCGCGACGGCCGTCCGTTCGTCTTCACCAACTGCTTCACCGGCGACGGGCTCACCGAGATTGTGGGCCGCATCGATGACGTGATCGCCCGGTCCGCCCCGGCCGTCGGCTCGGCATGACCGGACGGGACGACCGGGCCTGGTGCACACCGATCGCCCTGCCCCGGGAGGTGCTCGCCTTCGGAGCGGAGGTCAGGGACGCGCTGGGCGTCGGCGCCGCGGGAAAACTGGGCGTGCTCGACCTGGCGCTGGCTCCGCGCGCGGGAAGCACCAGGATCATTCGGCAATACCAGAAATCTCCGCTGTACGTCTACCGGCCGATCTACCTGGACCCCGGCCGACCGGACATGGCCTTCGTGTTCCTGCAGCAGCAGGGTGACGGGTTCGTCCAGGGCGACCGCTATCGGGTGGACGTGGACTGTGCACCGGGATCTGCCGTCCACCTCACCACTCAGGCCGCCACCAAGGTGTTCAAGGCCCGGGACGACTTCGCCACGCAGCTGGTCAACCTGCGTGCCGGCCATAATGCGATCCTCGAGTACCTTCCGGATCCCGTCATACCGTTCCGCGGGTCGCGGCTGTACCAGCGGACCAGCGTCACGGTGGCCGAGGACGCCACCGTGATCCTCGGGGAAGTCCTCCTGCCGGGCCGGATGGCGCGCGACGAAGCACACGTCTACGACCTGTTCTGGGCCGAAACCGAAGTCCGCGATCCCGACGGCACCCTGCTGTTCACCGACACGCTGAGGCTGCGGCCCGGCGAGGTCGACGACCCGCGATCACCGGGTGTGCTCGGCGGCTACGACATCCTCGCCAGCCTGTACGTGATTTGCTCCGAGATGCCTGCGGCCGAGCTGGTCACGGTGCTTCGTGAGGCGCTCGCCGGCGTACCGGAGGTTCTTTCGGGAGTGACGCAGCTTCCCGCCAGCCGTGGTGCGGCGGTACGCATTCTCGGCCACACCTCCAAACACGTTCAAGCCGCGATGCACGTCGCTTGGGATCGGGCCCGCACTCGGCTGCTGGGCTCGCCTGCCCCCGACCTGCGCAAGGGTTGAGACGCGCGCGGGTCGGGGGCCGGGGAGACGCTGGGCCGAACGCGCCTGAACGATCGGCGCGACGACCCGTGCTGCGCAGGCGACCGCAAGAACGTAGCCGATACCGCGTTCCTCCAGAGCCGTGCGGAGTTTCGGGTTGGCGCCGTAGACCTCGTCCCTGGTGACCCAGCCGACGCGGTGTCCGGCGTTCAGGAACCGCTCGATCATCGTGCGGGCCAGTTCCGGCCTGGTCGCAAAGGCGGTGTCCTCGCCAAGTCCCGCGGCCGGGCAGCGTTCCGGGTCGCACGTCCAGGAGCGCGGGATGTACAGCTCCCGGCCATCGCCGCGTGCCCGCGCATCCCGGCGTAGACGAGGTAGACCGCGACCTGGGAGTTCTCGATCCGTCCAGCCGTTCCCGTGTACTGGCGCTGGACCCCGACGGTGTGGGTGCCCTTCTTCACGTCGCCGGTCTCGTCCACAACCAGGACGCGGCATCGTCATAGGGGTGCTCGACGACGTATTCGCGCGTGTCGTCACGGACGCCGTCGGCATCCCGGACGGCCCGGCACAGCAGATGCCGATGCCGTGCGGACTGCCAGCGGGCAGGGTTTACGCTGTGAGCCGCGGCGACCGCACGATCTTCAGCCTTCACACGCCGATGATCAGTGGTGGTCCTACCTGTCGGCGAACCTGGAGCAGCCCATGACCTCGCCCGGCACCGTCACCCGCGACCTCCTCCAAACCTTCGAGGACGTACGTTCCAGAACCTTCGCTCGCCTTGACGGGCTCACCGACGCCGAATACCTGTGGGAGCCCGTCGCCTCGTGCATGACGCTCAAGCCGATTGCGGACGGGATGTTCCGTGCCGACCCACGACCCGCGGGTGCGGTCCGTCCTGCGCCGTTCACGACGATCGGATGGCGTATCTGGCACATCGGGGCGGACTGCCTACGCGGCTATGGCCGCTTCTTCGGTGACGATCTGCAGGGCGGCGACCGGCACGTGTGGCCGGGCACGGCGAGTGAAGGCGTCCAGGAACTGGCGAACGACTGGTCCCGATTCCGCAACCACGTCGAATCCCTCGGCGATGACCGTCTCCTCCAGCCCATGGGCCCCATCGCTGGTGACTACGCTCACGAGAGCTACCTGCTGCTGGCCCTCCACGCTCTGGACGAAGCCGCTCACCACGGTGCCGAGCTCGGCGTGCTTCGTGATCTATACCTCCATAATTTCGACATGAAGCAAGGGGCGAACCACGACGAGGTCCGTCAGGCGCCTCGACCGTCGTCAGGCGCCTGACGGGTAACCCGGGGCCCGATCGCGAAGTACAGTTGGAGTACTAGGCGAGGGCCACCGTCGCAGCCTGACCCCCAACCGTTTCTGCGGCGTCGAACGCCCGAAGACCGTTGTGCGAGAAGTACGCCGGCGTCGGCGGCCGGGAAACTCCGGCCAGTTCGGCCGAGGTGAGCGACCAGTCGCGGACGCGGTTTGTCCGACCAGGACTTTCAGGATGGATTTTCGGCCCTCAGCCCCTGGCGCACAGCCGGGGGCGCGGGCGCTGCATCTCCAGGTTGGCCAATCCTTCCGCGTCCACGCACGCTATGCCGCCCCGATCCACGATGACCATCAACCGACCCTTCCAGGTCGGACGAGCACCGTCCCGGGGCCTCGGAAGACCATGACCCGTCCGATTTGCGAGCCGCTGCCGCAATGAATACAGGTTCCGCAGACGATCGTCATTTCCTGCCCGAAAATATCGCGAAGCAGGGCCGCGACCGTATTACCGTCTGTTGCCGTCATTTCGACTCCCCTGTCCCGCCGAAACGCTCGGCTCGAATCCGTTCGGGGGCATGACCCGCTACGACGAGCAGGCCTGCCTCCGTCTCCACGAGGGTGGCCGGCCCCACACGTAGGTGAGCGGCTCGTCGACCGACAGCACCGGAAGCCGCCGGTGAGGTGCCGGCCCGGAGGAATCCGCGACGAGTCGCCGACCGGACGCCGGCGGTCGCGGAGCCCGGCCGATATCAGCGGTGTCACTCCTGCTCGCCTGCCTGCAGGGTCTCGAGCAGCCGCAGCCACACCTCGCTGATCGTGGGAAAGGGCGGGACGGCGTGCCAGAGCCGGCTGACCGGAACCTGGCCGGCCACCGCGACCGTGGCCGAGTGCAGCAGCTCGGTCACGCCCGAGCCGACAAAAGTCATGCCGAGGACGCGGTCGGTCGCGCTGTCGAGGACCATGCGGGCCTGGCCCTGATAGTCGTCGGCGTACAGTCGGGCGCCCATGACCGCGCTCGACATGTCGACGTCGACCACGCGGATCTTGCGCCCGTCACGACGGGCCTGTTCGGCGGAGAGGCCGACGGTGGCGACCTCAGGATCGCTGAACACCACCTGCGGCAACGCGTGGATGTCGGCCGACGCCGCGTGGCGGCCCCAGAGCGACGTGTCGAGAGCCCGACCGGCCGCCTGGGCGGCGATCGCGTTGCCCACGATGCGCGCCTGGTACTTGCCCTGATGAGTGAGCAGAGCCCGGTGGTTCACATCGCCGGCCGCGTACAGCCAGCCGCCCTCGACGCCGCGAACACGGCACGTGTCGTCGACGTCCAGCCACGAGCCGGGCGTGAGCCCGATCGTGTTCAGCCCGATGTCGCCGGTGAGCGGGACCCGCCCGACCGCGACCAGCACCTCGTCTGCCTCGACCTCCGTGTGGTCGTCCAGCAGCAGGGTCACCGGGCCGGACGGGGACGGCCGGCGCATGGACGTCACCGTCGTGTTGTGCCGGACGTCAACGCCGGCATCCTTGAGCGAGGCGCCCACCAGGTCCCCGGCAAACTCCTCGAACTGCGGCAGCACCCGAGCCTCCCGGGCGATCAGGGTGACCGCCGACCCGAGGCCCTGCCACGCGGTCGCCATCTCGACGCCGACCGGCCCTCCACCGATGATCGCGAGGCGCGCGGGCACGCTGGAGGTGTCGGTGGCCGTACGGTTGGTCCAGACCCGCGCCTCGGCGATTCCCGGCATGTCCGGCACGGCGGCGCGGCTGCCGGTGCAGACGACCACCGCGTGCACGGCCGCGAGCAGCACGATCGTCTCGTCGGGCGTGGCGACGGACACCCGCCGCGGCCCGTCCACCCGGCCGTGGCCTCGAACGAGGTGGGCGCCCATGTCGCCTAGCGCCTGCGCCTGCCCGCTGTCGTCCCAGTCGCTGACATAACGGTCCCGGCGGCGGAACACCCCGGGGGCGTCAACCGACCCGCTGACCGCTTCCCGCGCCCCGTCGAGCCGGCGAGCTTCGGCGACCGCCACGACCGGCCGCAACATGGCCTTGCTCGGGACGCAGGCCCAGTAGGAACACTCGCCGCCGACGAGTTCCCTCTCCACCACCGCGACGGACAGGCCGCCCGCTCGCGCTCGCGCGGCGACGTTCTGCCCGATCGGCCCGGCACCGATCACGATCACGTCATACGTGGCGTCGGCGGGCGCCTCCGGTCCAACGTTCTTCATTGCATCAGCCCTCTCGCGATACGTGCTTTCATCAAGTCGGACGAGTGTCGCGATCGGTCGCCGGGCGGCGAATCCGTAGTCACCCCGGTCCCGGCCCGTGCACCCCCGGCCGGGGTCCACGGGGCCCGTTGCCCGGCCGGTCGCGCGGCGTCGTCGGGCAACCCGAGCAGGTGGAGGTGGTCGACGATCCTGCGGTTGAGATCGTCGGCACGCCCTGACGCTTCCCACTGGGTGACGTGCCAGTACACCGACTGCCACGGCAGCAGATCAGCGGGCAGCTACTGCCACGGGCACCCTGGGCCGACCGGTCCGGAGCGCTCCTGGAGGTCACGGTCTCCCGAGAACTCCTGAGGGCGCCGGTGGCGCTTGGGCGCCTCGTCTGCCGAGACGTTCCTTGCAATCATGAACAGCCAGGGTTGAATGTGTTCGCCCCGGGCCGAAACCTCGCCGATGTGCCGCCAGACCTAGGGCCGGTGCAGATCGCCGGCCGCCTGGGCATGCCCGCCTCGACCGTGCACGCGGTGCTGACCCGTTGTCGGGTGAACCGGCTGTCTCACATCGACCGGCGCACGGGCGAGTTACGAACACGACCACGCCGGCGCGACGCTGCACGTCGACGTCAAGAAGCTCGGCCAGATCCCCGACGGGGGCGGGTGGCGTTACGTCGGTCGGGTCCAGGGCGAGCGCAACCGGGAGGCCACCGCCCGACGCACCGGCACCCGTAACCACCGCTGGGAACCGCGGGTCGGGACCGCGTTCGTGCACACCGTCGTCGATGACTACTCACGGGTGGCCTACGCCGAGATCCGCGACGACGAGAAAGCCGCCACCGCGATCGACGTGCTGCGCCGCGCGGTCACCTGGTTCACCGACCGAGGCGTGGCCGTTGAGCGTGTCCTGACCGACAACGGCTCCGCCTACAAGTCCTACGCCTGGCGCGACGCCTGCACCGCACTCGGCATCACTCCGAAGAAGACCCGCCCCTACCGCCCCAAACCAACGGCAAGGTCTAACGCTTTCACCGCACCCTGACCGACGGCTGGGCCTTCGGCCGGTCCTACTCATCCGAAGCAGCCCGACGCAAGGCCCTGCCCGCCTGGCTCCATCACTACAATCACCACTGGCCCCACACCGCTACCGACGGCAAGCCGCCCATCACCAGGTTGACCAACGTCCCTCGGCAGTACACCTAGGGCCTGTCCTGTCGATCATGGGAGCCAGATGACAGCGGCGATGAGAACCAGGCTGGCCCGGTAGAGGGATGCGCGTTTGGCGTAGCGGGTG
>NZ_FTNF01000019.1 GCF_900156065.1 Micromonospora avicenniae
CCGCAGTACGCCACCACCGCGTTCCTGAAGGGTTTGAAGCAGGTCGACGGCTGGCACGACATGCCGCTGACCCAGGCCGCCCAGACCGTGCAGGTGTCGGCCTACCCGGACGCCTACGCCCAGTGGGAACAGCAGGCCGCCGACCTCGTCGGCCACTACTGGAACAGCTGACAAACCCACACAAGCACACAGGCACGAGCGTGAACCGCTGGCCGGCACCCGAACCCGGGTGCCGGCCAACGGCATACCCGGCCGATCCCAGGAGACCGAGCAACGACGGCGCCGGCACACGCCCCGAGCGGACGCAGCGGCGCACCCAACGCACAGCCGGGCCAGCGGTCCATCCGCATACCGCCAGCGCCCGGCGCACTGACCCGCAGATCTTGGACAGTTGCCGATCAGCGCGAACCGAAACTGTCCAAGATCCGCGAGCGAGCAGAAGAACGCCACCCCGGGCCGTCCGACCACTCGCCCGCCCGCTTCGACACCAACGGCTGGGCGCGTCTCACTCGACACCAACGGCTGGGCGCATCTCAGCCCGCGGCCTCCATTCTCGGTCCCGCGAGACGACACCGGACGCTCGCCGAACGCGACCAGGCCCCGGCAACCGGTGCGTATCGGGGTGCAGAGCAGGCGGTCGACAAGGCGCCGGCCGGCCCCCACGGGTGGGGGCCGGCCGGCGGCGGAGGGGTCGGCGCTCAGGTGGCGCTGATGGTGCCGGTCATCAGCAGCGCGAGGACCAGCGTGCCCAGGGCCACCCGGTACAGCACGAAGAGGTACAGGGTGTGGTGGGCTACGTAGCGCAGCAGCCAGGCGATGGCGGCGTACCCGATGCCGAAGGCGATGATCGTGGCCACGATCAGCATGGCGACGGTCGGGGCCGCGGTGCCCGGCGCCGCGGGTTCGAACACGTCCCCGAGGCTGAACACGCCGGACAGCACCACCGCCGGGATGGCCAGCAGGAACGAGTAGCGGGCCGCCGTCTCGCGGGTGAGGTTGAGCAGCAGACCGGCGGTGAGCGTGCCGCCGGACCGGGACACCCCCGGGATCAACGCCATGGCCTGGGCGAAGCCCATGACGATGCCGTCGCGCATCCGGAAGTTCTCCAGGGCGCGGGTCTGGCGGCCCCAGTACTCGGCGAAGGCGAGCACGAACGCGAACACGATGAGCGTCGTGGCCACCAGCCAGAGGTTCCGGCCGGCGGTACGGATCTGGTCCTTGAACAGGAAGCCGAAGATCCCGATGGGGATGGTGCCGACGATCACGTACCAGGCCATCCGGTAGTCCAGGCTGGAACGCACCGAGCTGTCCCAGATCCCGACGACCCAGGTACGGGTTATCCGCCAGATGTCCTTGGCGAAGTAGATCAGTACGGCCGCCTCGGTGCCGAGCTGGGTCACCGCGGTGAACGACGCGCCCGCGTCCCGCCCGAAGAAGATCGCGGAGGTGATCCGCAGATGCCCCGACGAGCTGACCGGCAGGAATTCCGTGAGCCCCTGGACGATGCCCAGGACGATGGCCTCGACCCAGGTCACTCGCCGACTCCAGCAATGTCCAGCGCCTCGGCGACGGTACGCAGGGTCTGCACACCGCTGTCCCGGTCGGCCACGAACAGGTTCACCGACAGCGTGGTGACGCCGGCGGCCGCGTACTCCCGCATCCGTTCGGCGATGCGCTCCTTCGGCCCGAGCAGCGACGTACGGTCGATGAGCTCCAGCGGCACCGCGGCGGCGGCGTCCCGTTGCCGCTTGGCCAGGTAGAGGTCCTGCACCTCGCGGGCCGCGTCGCCGTATCCCATGCGCGTGGCCAGCTGGTTGTAGAAGTTCTGCTTCCGGCTGCCCATGCCACCGACGTAGAGCGCCGCGTACCAGCGGACCAGCTCGGCGCAGGCGGCCACGTCGTCGCCGACGACCACCGGCACGGACGGCACCACGTCGAAGCCGTCCAGTTCCTTACCGACCCGCTCCCGTCCGGCGCGCACCGCGGCGAGCTGCTCCTGCGCGAACTCGGGGGCGTAGAAGACGGCGAGCCAACCGTCGGCGATCTCACCGGCGAGCTCGAGGTTCTTCGGGCCGACGGCGGCCAGGTAGATGGGTATGTGGTCGCGTGGCGGATGGAAACTCAATCGCAGCGCCTTGCCCGGACCGTCGGGCAGCGGCAGAGTGTAGTGCTCGCCGGCGTACGCGACCTCCTTGCGGGCGACGGCCAGCTTGACGATGTCCACGAACTCGCGGGTACGCGCGAGGGGCTTACCGAAGCGGACGCCGTGCCAGCCTTCGGAGACCTGCGGCCCGGACACCCCCAGGCCCAGCCGGAACCGGCCGCCGGAGATGGTGTCGATGGTGGCGGCGGTCATCGCGGTGGCGGCGGGTGTGCGCGCGGGGATCTGCATCACCGCGCTGCCGACATCGATCCGTTCGGTCTGCCCGGCGATCCAGGCCAGCATGCTGGGCGAGTCGGAGCCGTACGCTTCCGCCGCCCACACCACCGAGAAACCCAGCCGCTCCGCCTCCTGAGCGAGGGCCAGATGATCGGCTGGTGTGCTCCACGCCGTCTGATATCCGAGGCTGAGCCCGAGTCGCAATGGTCCTCCCCCATCGGCTCCACAGGTCGCATCAGGTTACGCAATGCCGATGACGGACTGGATCACCGGCTCACCGAAAAGGCGGTGGGGTGGGCGGATTCGGACGTTGAGGCGGCAGGAACACCGGCAGAACCCGGTAGACATGAACGGAGCGAGGATATCGGTTGCGCCGTGTTCGAAATAAGGTTCACCCATGCAACAGCGACCGCTCGGCCGAAGCGGGTTGGCGGTTTCGCGGCTCGCGCTCGGCACCATGACCTGGGGTCGGGACACCGATGCCGACGATGCGGCCGCCCAGCTGAAGAGTTACCTCGACGCGGGCGGCAACCTGATCGACACGGCCGACGTCTACGGCGACGGCGACGCCGAGTCGGTGATCGGGTCGCTGCTCGGCACCCTGGTCCCGCGCGACGAGCTGCTGATCGCCACGAAGGCGGGGCTGCGGCCGGGCAACGGCCGGCGCCGTGACAACTCCCGGGGCCATCTGCTGCGTACGCTCGACGCCTCGCTGCGTCGCCTCGGCACGGATCACGTCGACCTGTTCCAGGTGCACGGCTACGACCCGGACACCCCGCTGGAGGAGACCCTGGCGGCGCTCGACCACGCGGTGGCCAGTGGCCGGGTGCGGTACGTGGGGGTGTCGAACTTCTCCGGCTGGCAGACCGCACGGGCGGCGGCCTGGCAGGCGGCCTGGCCTGGGCGGTCGCCCGTGGTGGCCGCGCAGGTGGAGTACTCGCTGCTGGAGCGGGGCGTGGAGCGGGAGGTGCTGCCGGCCTGCGACGCGCTCGGCCTGGGTGTGCTGCCCTGGTCGCCGCTCGGGCGGGGTGTGCTGACCGGCAAGTACCGGCACGGCCGTCCGGCCGACTCCCGCGCCGCCTCGCCGCACTTCGAGCGGTTCGTCGCCACCTATCTCGAGCCACGCTGCTCCAGCATCGTCGAGGCGGTGGCCACGGCGGCCGGCGGGCTGGGTGTCTCGCCGCTGGAGGTGGCGCTGGCCTGGGTACGGGACCGGCCCGGCGTGACGGCTCCGATCCTCGGCGCCCGTACGGTCGGCCAGTTGCTCGGCGCCCTGCAGGTGGAGCGGATGACGCTGCCGGAGGAGATCATCACGGCGCTGGAGGACGTCTCGGCGGTGCCGGTCGGCTACCCGGAGCGCGACAGCTGACAGGCGAACCGGCCACGGCGCCACGGGCGGGCACGAACCCCCTGCGGCAGCGGTCTCGATCACCCGGCAGGGGGTGGCGGAGCGCCGCCGGCCTGGGCAGCATAGGGCACATGGACTACGAATACGCACCGCTGCGGTTGCCACCGAACGTCGACCGGCTGACTGCCGCGACGCAGCTGGCGATCCAGGCGGAGTTCTCCGGATGGGAGTTGGCCCGGGTGCGGCTGTTCCGGGACGGCACGCGGCAGGTGATGCTGCGCCGTCGCCGGGTCAACCAGCCGCAGCCGGGTCTGTCGTACTGACGCCGACCCGCCACGGCGTACGCCCCGGGGCCCGTGCCGCACGGCCGGGCCCCGGGGCGGTGCCGCCTAGTGGACGTGATCGTGCTCGTCGTCGAGTTCCAGGAACGGGTGCTCGTCGAGGCGCCCGATCAGCCGGTCGTCGGCGGCCGGCTGGAACGGGCCGACCGCGTCGTCGTCCTCGAACGACTCCAGGTCGACCGGGGTGCCGACCTCGCTGACCATCACCACCCCGTCGAGCGGCTCCAGCTCCGGGATGTCCAGCGCGCCGAGCGAGCCGTCGCCGCTCTGCAGCAGCTCCAGCACCGCCTCCCCGACCCCCTCGACCGGCGCCGGCTCGTCGTCCTCGGGCGTGCTGTCGCGCCGGGCGGCCTCGGCGACCCGCATCAGCGCGGCGATGCTGGGCACCCGGTAGTCGCGGCGCTGGCGTACCGAGATCACCCGCGGGTACGGGTCGGTGGCCTCGACGTTCTCCGTGGCGCCGCCGAAGCGCGCGTCGGCCTCGTCCGGGTCGATCGCCTCGACGTCCCACGGCGTGACTTCACCGAAGGCGTCCAGGAGCCGCTCGTCGTAGGCGTGGGAGGCGTTGTTCAACTCGACGTACGCCTGCCAGACGTCGTCGTCGTCTATGCGACCGTCGGCGGCGATTACCGCGGACAGGTGACGCCGGGCTGCGTCGATCACCCGCTCGAGAGCGGAGTCCAGCTCACCGTGCTGGTCGGTCATGCGTGGTGTTCCCTTCACGATGGGAGGTGCCGCGCGGGCGCAGCAACCGAAGACGGGTCAGCAGGTACGGAGGAACCGGTCGAGAACCCGCACGCCGAACTGTAGCCCGTCCACCGGAACCCGCTCGTCAATGCCGTGGAACAACGCGGAGAAGTTCAGATCGGCCGGCAGGCGCAGCGGGGCGAAGCCGAAGCAGCGGATGCCGAGCTGAGCGAAGGCCTTCGCGTCGGTGCCGCCGGAGAGCATGTACGGCACCGGGTGCGCGCCCGGGTCCTCGGCGCGCAGCGCGGCGGACATCGCGTCGACCAGGTCACCGTCGAAGGTGGTCTCGATGGCGGGCTGGCGCTGGATGTACTCGATGTCGATGTCCGGCCCGATCAGCTCACGCAGCTGCGCCTCCAGCAGCTCCGACTGGCCGGGCAGGCTGCGGCAGTCGATGGTGGCGGTGGCCCGGCCGGGGATGACGTTGTCCTTGTAGCCGGCGGCGAGGCGGGTGGGATTGGCGGTGTTGCGGATCGTGGCCCCGATGATGTTGGCGATCGGACCGAGCTTGGCGATCGCCGCCTCCGGGTCCTCCGGGTCCAGCTCGATGCCGAGCAGCTCGGAGACCTCCTCGAGGAAGGCTCGCACGGTCGGGGTGACCACCATCGGGAAGCGGTGCCGGCCGATGCGGGCGACGGCTTCGGCGAGGGCGGTGACGGCATTGTCGTCGTGGACCATCGAGCCGTGCCCCGGGCGGCCCTTCGCGTGCAGCCGCAGCCAGTCCACTCCCTTCTCGGCGGTCTCGATCAGGTAGAGCCGCCGGGCGTCGTCGACGGAGTAGGAGAAGCCGCCCACCTCGCCGATCGCCTCGGTGCAGCCGTCGAAGACGTCGCGGTGCTGCCGGGTGAGCCAGTGCGCCCCGTAGTCGCCGCCCGCCTCCTCGTCAGCGGTGTACGCGAGCACGATGTCGCGGCTGGGGCGTACGCCGGTGCGCTGCCAGTGCCGCACGACGGCGAGCACCATCGCGTCGAAGTCCTTCATGTCGATCGCGCCGCGACCCCACAGGTAGCCGTCGCGGACCTCGCCGGAGAACGGGTGCACCGACCACTCGTCCGCGTCGGCCGGCACCACGTCGAGGTGGCCGTGCACCAGCAGGGCGCCCCGGCTCGGGTCGGTGCCGGCGATCCGGGCGACGACATTGGCCCGACCGGGGGCGGACTCGTGGATCTGGGTCTCGACGCCGACCTCGGCGAGCTTCTCCGCCACGTACTCGGCGGCGGCGCGCTCGCCCGCGCTGGTGTCGTTGTCGCCCGTGTTGGAGGTGTCGATCCGGAGCAGGTCGCGGCAGAGGTCGACGACCTCGTCGGTGGGTACGGGTCGGTCGGAGGTGGCGTCGCTCGTCATCGCTTCTTCATACCAGCCGCGGTGCCCGGCGGATTCCCCGCGGGCGGGTCGGCGGTATCGCGCCACCACGTCCGACGCGGGCGGGGCACGCGGCGGTTTCGCGCCGTGTGGCGCCGGGTACCGCCCGCCCGCGACCGCACCTCCCCCGAGCACGCCCCCCGGCCAGACGAGGAGAGCACGATGACCGTCCCCCTGCCGCCGTTGCCACCCACCCCCGACGAGGGCTTCCGGCCCGGTGGTCGCAGCATCGCCGACATCGTCGAGCACGAGCACCGGCAACTGCTGGACCTGCTCGAACGGCTCCCCGGGCCCGGCTCCGTCGCCGACGAGCAGCTGGCGGTGCTGACCGCCGCGTTGTCGCGGCACCTCTCCGCGGAGGAGCAGTACCTGCTGCCGGCGGTACGGGCGGCGGTGCCCGCCTCTGCCGTACAGGTGGACCGGACCCTCGACGCGGACGCCGCCCTGCTCGGCGCCCTACGGACGCTGGCCAAGGACGGGCCCGGCGAGGTGGCCGGGCGGGTCCACCGGCACGTGGACGAGGTGGGCACACTGATCGCCGCCTTGCGTGCGGCGGCGACCGAGGAGGAACTCATCCGGCTCGGCAACCGCTTGGAGATCGCCGAGGAGGCCGCGCCGACCCGGCCGCATCCGGACACCCCGGCGACCCCTCCTTGGAACCGGGTCGTCGAGCCGGCCCTGGGCGTGGTGGACAAGGTCCGGGACGCGGTGACCGGCCGGCCGACGCACCTCGCCGACCTTCCGGACGAGCCACGCGACTGATCGGCGACATTCATCCATAATCGCCGATCCATCTGGCTCTTCCCCAGGCCGGAGCGGGGTCATACCGTCACGGTATGAATCTGGAGCTGCGACACCTTCGGGTGGTGTGCGCCATCGCCGAGACGGGAAGCGTGACCAAGGCCGCGTCGACGCTCGGCCTGGCCCAGCCGGCGCTCACCGCCCAGCTCCAACGCATCGAACGCACACTGGGCGGACCGCTCTTCGAGCGGGACCGTCGCGGCGCTCGGCCGACCGCCCTCGGCGAGTTGGTGCTCGCCCGGGCACGGGTGCTGCTGCCCGCCATGAAGGGGTTGCAGGACGAGGCGGCCCGTCTCGCCGGGGCCGCGGACGCGCCGCGGCGGTACCGGTTCGGCGGGGTGAACAGCCCGATCCTCGGCCGGCTCGTGCACCGGCTCGCGGCCGAGCAGCCGCAGGCGCAGATCACCATGTACGCGTCCTGGTCGGTGGACGAGTTGGCGCAGCTGGTCGTCGGCGGCCGGCTCGACTTCGTGCTGACCGGCGTCTGCGGCGACTCCAACCCGTCGGCCGAGTTCGGGCTCAGCTGGCGGGAAGTCTCGATCGACCCGGTGCTGGTGCTGCTGCCGGAGACCCACCCGCTGGCCGACCGGGACGAGGTCCAGCTCGTCGACCTGCGCCACGAGCAGTGGGTGGCGGCGCCGGGCGACGGCTGCTTCGGAGACTGTTTCGCCGCCGCGTGCGCCCGCGCCGGCTTCACACCCCGCAAGCTGTACGAGACGGACGTACGCGGTTGCGTGGACCTGGTGGACGCCGGCGAGGCGGTGGCGCTCTGCCAGGCCACGTTCCGCCCACCCGCGGGGCTGGTCACCCGCCGGCTGGCCGGGGTGCCGCTGCGCTGGCGGTTGATGTTCGGCTGGCATCCCGACTCCCCCGCGGCCCGGGTCGCCGAGCTGGTGCTGCGGACGGCGCAGGCCGCGTACGACGACTCACTGACCCCACACCCGGCGTACCTGGCCTGGCTGGTGGCCAACCCGGAGTTCGGCGTCCGCCGGTCGGGCGCTCCCGGCCCGGTCGCCGACGCGAACAGGGTGCGAACGGCGTAGCGACGGGTATCACGGCCCCATGACCGACGCTTCCGCCGCCGCAGACGACCGTGACCTGCTTCGCCGCGCCGCCGCCGCGCACACCGCCGCCGCCCAGGACGTCGAGGCGTTCCTGCGCCGGCTTCCCGAGGTGCCCGGACCGGCGGAGTTCACCGAGTACGCCAACCTCGTCACCCGGGAGGAGCAGATGCGCGCCGACCGGGAGGCGGCCGCCGACGCGGCCGGCCTGACCATCGCCAGCCTGGAGTCCGACCAGGGCACCTGACCCACCCCCACCCCACCCGCCCCCGGGGGCACCCGGCCGACGGTCGGCGGGGAACCGGGTGGGGTGGCGGTGGGTGCGTGGGTGCGGGGTGGGGTCAGCGTTCCACCAGGATGTCGTGTCCGAGATCCAGCAGAGAGTGCCGCCACTCGTCGTCGGCGTTGCCGCGCGGCGGCCGGGCGTCCACCAGGGACTGGATACGGTCGACGGCGTCCCGCATCACCTCGATGTCCTCCGGGGTGAGGTCCACCTTCCGTTTGGTCAGCACCCGCAGGATGTGCCGCCCCGGCTCCGGCAGGTTGAGGTCCGGGTCGGGGCCGAACGCCTCCTCACCCGAGCCGCGGGTCAGCAGCCACTGTCGCAGCTGTTCGGACGGGACGTTGACCTGCGCGTGGAAGTCGTCCCAGAGCACCTCAACCTCGGGATCGAGCCGCTGCTCGCGTACCATCAGGTCTCCTCTCCGGGTGGCGGCCCGGACGCCTCCGGGTCTGCCTCGTCGTCGGTCTTGCGGCGCCAGCCTTCCGCCGGCATGCGGACCCGAGCCGGGTTGGCCGTGGGTCGGGCCTGGATCGGCTCGGCGTGCTCGGACTCCTCCCGCGGCTCCTCCGTCTCCGGAGGCTTCTCCGTCTCGGGCGGACGCTCCGGCTCGGGCCGCTCCGGCCGGCTCATCGCGGATGCGACGTCGTGGCCGCGGTATAGCCTCGCTCGCCGGCGGCGACGTCGAAGGTGAGCGCACCGTCGCGGGCGTCCACAGTGACCTTCTGGCCGGGTGAGATGTCCGACGCCAGCAGCATCCGGGAGAGCTGGTTGTCCACCTCGCGCTGGATCACGCGGCGCAGCGGGCGGGCCCCGAACTCCGGCTGGTAGCCGTGCTCGGCGAGCCAGTCGATGCCGGCGGTGGTGAAGTCCACCTCGATGTCCTGGGCGTGCATCCGGCGGCGGGTCTCCTCCAGCAGCAGCTCCGTGATCTGACGTAGCTGCGCGGCCTCCAGCCGACGGAAGATGATCACCTCGTCGATGCGGTTGAGGAACTCCGGCCGGAAGTTCTCCTGGAGCCGGCGCATCAACCGTTCCCGCAACTCGTCGCTCTCCTGCTCGCTGCCGGGCTCACCCGCGCCGAACCCGACGGCACGCTGAGTCCCGGTGATCAGTTCCGAGCCGAGGTTGCTCGTCATGATCAAAACCGTGTTCTTGAAGTTGACGGTGCGACCCTGGCCGTCGGTGAGCCGCCCGTCGTCGAGCACCTGGAGCAGGATGTTGAACACGTCAGGGTGCGCCTTCTCGATCTCGTCGAGCAGCACCACCGCGTACGGGCGGCGGCGTACCGCCTCGGTGAGCTGCCCGGCCTCCTCGTAGCCGACGTATCCCGGAGGCGCGCCCACCAGGCGGCTCACGGTGTGCCGCTCCTGGAACTCGCTCATGTCCACCCGGACCATCCGGTCCGACTCGCCGAAGAGCGCCTCCGCGAGGGCGCGGGCCAGCTCGGTCTTCCCCACGCCGGTCGGGCCGAGGAAGAGGAAGCTGCCCATCGGCCGCTCCGGGTCGGCCAGACCGGTCCGCGAGCGGCGGACGGCCTCGGCGACCGCGGAGACCGCGTCGTCCTGCCCGACCACCCGCTCGTGCAGGTGCCCCTCCAGACGCAGCAGCCGGTCCCGTTCCTCCTCGGTGAGTTGGGCGACCGGGATGCCGGTGGCACGGGAAACCACCTCGGCGATCTCCTGCGGCCCCACCTCGGGCACCTGCGAGCCGCCGGTGCCGTCCTCGCCGTGCGCCCGGCGCACCTGATCCTCCAGCTCGGCGATCCGGTCGCGCAGGGCGGAGGCGCGTTCGTACTTCTCGTCGGCGACCGCCTGCTCCTTGTCCCGGCGCACCTCGTCGAGCTGCCGCTCCAGGTCCCGCACGTCCGCGGCCGGGGTCCGGGTACGCAGCCGCACCCGGGCGCCCGCCTGGTCGATCAGGTCGATCGCCTTGTCCGGCAGGAACCGGTCGGTGACGTACCGGTCGGAGAGCTCGGCGGCGGCGATCAGCGCCTCGTCGGTGAACCGCACCTGGTGGTGCGCCTCGTACCGGTCGCGCAGCCCGCGCAGGATGGCAACGGTGTCGTCGACGCTCGGCTCGGGCACCAGCACCGGCTGGAACCGCCGGGCCAGCGCGGCGTCCTTCTCGATGCTCTTGCGGTACTCGTCGAGCGTGGTCGCGCCGATCACCCGCAGCTCGCCACGGGCCAGCGCCGGCTTGAGCATGTTGCTCGCGTCCATGCCGCCCTCGCTGCCGGCGCCACCCGCGCCCACCAGAGTGTGGATCTCGTCGAGGAAGATGATCAGCTCCTCCCGGTGGGCCCGGATCTCGTCGATCACCTTCTTCAGTCGTTCCTCGAAGTCGCCGCGGTAGCGCGTGCCGGCGACCAGCCCGGCCAGGTCCAACTGGATGACCCGCTTACCCAGCAGGGTCTGCGGCACGTCGCCGTCACAGATCCGCTCCGCCAGGCCTTCGACGATGGCGGTCTTGCCGACGCCGGCCTCGCCGATGAGAACCGGGTTGTTCTTCGTCCGCCGGGAGAGGATCTCCACGGCCTGCTCGATCTCGTCGGCGCGGCCGATGACCGGGTCGATCTGGTCGTTGTGGGCCAGGTCGGTGAGGTCCTGCCCGTACTGGTCGAGGGTCGGCGTGCCCCGGTCCGGCCGCGGGCCGGTCATCGGCCCCCGCTCGGCGTTGGCGGCCTGCAACGACTCGGGCTGGATCCGCCCGGCGGCGAGCATCCGGCCGGCCGGTGACTCCGGGTTCAGCGGCAACGCCATCAGGATGTGCTCCGGGCCGATGTAGTTGGCGCCCATCGCGCGGGAGAGTTGGTGGGCGTCGAGCAGCGCCCGCTTCGCCGCCGGGGTGAGCGACAGGTTCGGGGGCACCTCGCCTCGGGGCGCCCCGTCGCCGCGCCCGCCCAGCGCGTTGAGCAGGGTGTCGGGGTCCGCGCCGGCCCGCCGTACCAGGTCGCGCAGTGGCTCGCGCTGCAGCGCCGCCCAGAGCAGGTGGTCGGTGTCCAGGTCACTGCTCTGCCGTTGCGCCGCGCGCCGTGCCGCGTCGGCCAGCATCTCCCGCGCGTCGGCGGTCATCAGCCGGGTGATGTCGACCCGGTGCGGCGGTCGGCGCCCACCCTCGCCACGGCCGAAGTACCGGGCCAGGAACTCGTCCCACGGGTCGGTGCCGAAGTCGCCGGGTCCCATCATCTCTGTCCTCCGCAGTCGCGCGCGACGGTCGGCAGGGGCTACCCGGCGGTCGGCCCGACAAACGCCGCGAGGGTTCCACCGGGGCCGGGCGTCCGCCTTCTCGTTCCGGACCCCGGCCCGCCGCGCGCCGACGCGCCGGGAGCCGCCCGCCGACACGTCGGAAGCCACCCGCGACGCGCCGGGAGCCGGCATCGCCGGAGCGGTGGGCGGCCGGAATGGCAGGCTGTGGCCATGGACGTACGGCCGCTGCTGATCGTGGACGCCGCGAACGTGGTCGGCTCGCGCCCGGACGGGTGGTGGCGGGACCGGGCCGGGGCGACCGCCCGGTTACGCGACTCGCTCGCCGGGGTGGGCGAGGTCGGGGTGCCCCCGCAGCTGCTGCCGCCGGTGCTGGTGGTGCTGGTGGTGGAGGGCCGCGCCCGGGACGTACCGGCCGTGCCGGGGGTCGAGGTGGTCTCCGCCCGGGGATCGGGCGACGACGCCATCGTCGACCTGGTCCGGGCCGCCCCGCAACGCCGGCGCATCGTCGTCACGGCCGACCGTGAGCTGCGGGAACGGGTCGCCACGGAGGGTGCGGAGGTGTACGGACCGCGCTGGCTGCTCGACGCCGCGGAGAACCGGCGGACGGGGCCCGCGATGGAGACGCAAGATGCCTCCAGTGTCCCGCCAATCGGACTCCGGGCGCTTCAGGGTGACAAGCGGTCACCGGGGCAGGAACACTGACAGGGCGGATGTCTTCCCGCCGTACGGATAGGCTCTAATGAAGGCCTCCCTGCCCCCAGGAGGTACCCCCGTGGCGAGCGTCGCCGAGCTCAAGGCCGCCATCGACGTTGCACTGGAACAGATCGGCGACGGCCAGAGCGCCGTCCAGGCCGCCGGCGAGAAACTGGCCGAGGCGCAGCAGACCCTGGCCGGAGCGTTGGAGGGCAGCGAACACGAGACGGTCAGCGCGGCACAGGCCTCGCTGACCCAGGCCGGCCAGGAGCTGGAGGAGTGCCTCGCGGCCACCCTGGTGGCCGTCGAGCAGGCGCAGCTCTACGTCGCGGCCCTGTAGGCACGCCGTGTCGATAGTCGAGGATGTCGGCGCGCAGGTCCGCGCCGCTGCCGAGGAGCTGCCGCTCGGTCTGGTCGGCCAGGCGCTCGAGAAGTTCGGCCTGGCCGGCGAACGGCTTCGATGGGTACGCCAGGAATCGGCCAACCCGATGGGGGTGCCGGAGCTCTCCGCCGCCACCGAGCACCTCGAGTCCGCCGGGTACGCGCTGCGGCTGGCCCAGGAACAGCTCGCGGCGTACCTGGCCGCGATCGGGCTCGGCGCCGACGGTGCCGGGCCGGCGCGTGAACCCGGCTCCGAGCGGCCCCGGCACGACGCGCCCCGGGACGCGGCCCCGGTCGTCGTACCGTCGCAACCAGCCGAGCAGGTACGGCTGCGACGGTGGTGGTCGGTACGGGTGGCGGAGCTGACCGGGGGCCCGGAGAGCGCCGACGAGCCGGACGAGCGGATCACCGACTCCGCCGAGCTGCTGCGCCGGGTGGCACGCGGGGTACGCGCCGGTGACCGGGACCGGCTGCGTACCGAGCTGCGCCGGGCGCACGCCGACGTCGGGCTGGGCCTGGCCGCGCTCACCCCGCCGCTGCTGCGTGACCTGGCCTCCCAGCTGCTCGGGCACCCGCCCCGCGCCGATGATCTGAACCGGCTGCGCGGCGAGCTGGACGGCCGCGTACGGGACCTGCTGCCCGGTCTTCCGGCCCCGGCGCTGGAGACGCTGCTGGCCCGGGTGTGCCGCATGCCCCCGCCGCGCCGGTCCGGGGAGGCGCCGCACGCCGCTGACTCCGCGGTGGCCGGCGGGGTGCTGACCGGCGTGCTCCTCGCCCGCCTCGGCCGGGATCTGCCCGCTGACCCACCGAGCCGACCTGGCACGGACGAGGCGGCGCCGGCGGGCGGGCGCGACAGCGGGCGGGCGGGCGGCGAGCGGACCGGACGCGCCGATCCCGGTCGCGGTGGGCAGGCATTCGGGCGAGCCGCCTCGGGCGGGTCCGCCGGCGCCCGGCCCGACCGTGCGCCGCTGGGCGGGCCGGCGGATCGGGCGCCGGCGGGCGCGGGCACCCGATCGACCCGGACGGGCCCGTGGGCCGACGCGCCGCGACGCCGGGGTAGCGATGGCTGACCGGCGCGCGCAGCTGGTC
Source organism: Micromonospora avicenniae (assembly GCF_900156065.1). Taxonomy (GTDB): domain Bacteria; phylum Actinomycetota; class Actinomycetes; order Mycobacteriales; family Micromonosporaceae; genus Micromonospora; species Micromonospora avicenniae. Next base: position 13,693 of record NZ_FTNF01000019.1, read on the forward strand.
AGCCGGGTCCGGGACACGCTCGCCGACGCACTCGGCGCGGCCCGCACCCGGCTCTTCGCCGCCCAGACGGACCTGACCGCCGGGCGGGAACGGCTGTCCCGCGTTCGCCGGGCCGCCGCCGAGGTGCCGGAGCGGGTCGGCGCGGAACGGGACCGTCGCCTCGCCGAGATCGACGAGCGGCACGCCGCTCGGATCGCCGAGCTGGCCGGCCGGGCCGCCGAAGCCGCCCGGTGGGAGGCGCCGGGCGCCGCCGCCGAGGAGTGGTCCCGCTGGCACGCCACGCCCGCCGAACGGTCCGAGCCGCCCGGCCCGCTGCGGGTCGGCACCCTCGGCATCCCGGGCGCCGAGCCGGTGCCGGCCCTCGTGCCGCTGCTCGACGCGGGTCACGTCGAGCTCTCCGGCGCCGACCGGGACGGCTGCGACGCGGTGGTCTCCGCGCTGCTGCTGCGTGCCCTCGGCCGGGCCGACGCCGGTGCCGTCCGGCTGATGGGGTACGACCCGGAGCATCTGGGTGGGGGGCTGGCCGGTTTCGCCCCGCTCGGCACGGCCGGACTGCTCACCTTCGTCGGGCCGGGTGGCCTCAGCCGGCTCCTCGACGACCTGGTCGAGCAGATCCGCCGGATCAACGAGACGGTGCTGGCCGGCGAGCACAGCTCGCTGCGGGAGTTGGCCGCCACGACCGGCCGCCGGCCTGAACCGTGGCGGGTGGCGGTTCTGCTCGGCGGCGACGAGTTGTCCCGCCACGAGCGCGGCCAGCTCGACCGGGTGGTCCGCACGGGCGCCGCGTGCGGGGTGCACCTCGTGGTCCGGGGGGTGGCGTTGCCGGACCACCCGACGGTCACCAGGCTGGTGGCCGAGCCGGACGGCGCGCGTATCGGAGGTCCACCCGGCCTGCCCGTCGCGCTCGACCCGTCGCCGCCGGCGGCGCTGGTCACCGAGACCTGCCGGGACGTGGCGGCGCGGGTGAACGCCGGCCCGCCGCCGGCCCCGTTCACCGACCTGCTGCCGCCGCCGGAGCGGATGTGGCGGGAGGACTCGGCCACCGGACTCAGCGCGCCGATCGGCGAGGGGCCGCGCGGTCGGCCCGTGCTGCTGACGTTGGGCGACTACCCGCCGCACGCGCTGATCGGCGGCCCGTCCGGCACCGGCAAGACCAATCTGATCTTCGCCTGGATCGGGGCGCTCGCCGCCCGCTACTCCCCCGCCGAGCTGGAGTTCTACCTGCTCGACTTCAAGGAGGGGGTGTCGTTCGCCCGGTTCGCGCAGGGCCGGCGTGACCCCAGCTGGCTGCCGCACATGCGGCTGGTGGGGATCAACGTCAACACCGACCGGGAGTTCGGGCTCGCACTGCTGCGGTTCCTCGCCGAGGAGCTGCGCCGGCGCGCCGACGCGGCGAAGAAGCACGAGGTCACCAAGCTCGCCGAGCTGCGCGCGGTGGACCCGACCGGCCGTTGGCCGCGGATCGTGGCGGTGGTCGACGAGTTCCAGATGCTGCTCGCCGGGCGGGACGTCGTCGCCCGGGAGGCCGCCGATCTGCTGGAGGACCTGGCCCGCCGGGGCCGCTCGCAGGGCATCCACCTGGTGCTCGCCTCGCAGGACGTACGCGGGATCGAGGCGCTGTGGGGGCGGCCGGCCCTGGTCGCCCAGTTCACCCTGCGGATCGCGCTGCCGAAGGCGCTGCGGATCCTCGCCGAGCGCAACGACGCGGCTCAGTCGCTGCCCCGCTGGCATGCGGTCATCAACGCCGAGTCGGGGCTGCCGGAGGGGAACCAGGTGGCCCGGATCCCGTCGGCCAGTGACTGGGAGACGTGGAGCGGCCTGCAGCATCGGCTGTGGCGGATGCGCCCGCAGGACGCCGCGCCGGCCCGGCTCTTCGACGGCGACGCGATTCCCCGCCTGGTCGACGCGCCGGACTTCCGCGCGCTGGCCCCCGGCGACGGTACGAACCGTGGCCCGGTCGCGCTGCTCGGCGAGATCATCGACGTGCAGGCCCGCTCGGCGGCGCTGCGGCTGCCCCGAGCGCCGGGACGGAACCTGGCGGTGCTCGGCACCCGGGTCGACGAGGCGTGCGCGGTGCTCGACGCGGCGGCCCGCTCGCTGGCGCGGCAGCACCCACCGGGCACCGCCCGGTTCTCCATCGCCTGCCTCGACCCGGACGCCGATCCGATCGCCCGTGCCCTCTACGAGGACCTCGCCGACGACGCCGCCTGGTACGACGAGGAGACGGTCCCCGAGTTGATGGCCGAGACCGCGGACGGGTTGGACACCTCCGCCGGGGACCCGCACTACCTGCTGCTGTTCGCGGTGGACGCGGCGGCCGGCGCGCTGGCCGCCCGGGTCGGTCGGCGGACCGGGCTGGAGCAGCTGCGCCGGATCCTGCACGACGGGCCGGAACGGCGTACCCACGTGCTGGCCTGGTGGCGGGGCGTGGCGCGGATGCGCGCGGATCTCGGCGGCCCGGCGGCGCGCACGGACCAGATCGGCGCCTGGGTGGCGCTCGACACGCACGGCGGCGAGCTGGGCTCCTCGCTGTATCCGGGCACCGGCGGCCCGGACTGGTATCCCCGCCCGTGGCGTGGGCTCTTCTTCGACCGGGCCGTGCACCGCACCGGCCAAGTGATCATCCCCTATGGACCATCGCGATGAACCAACCAGTCGCCAGTGAGACGTACGCGGCGCAGGTGCGCAGGCTGGCCGACCTCAGCGCCCGCGTGCACGCCCAGCGGGAGGAGGCGCAGACCTGGCACGAACGGCAGTGCGCCGCCGCCCGACGAGCCGTCGCCGAGGCCGAGGAGCAGGTCGCACACGCCGAACGGGAGCTGGCCGAGGCGCGGCAGCTCCAGGAGCGGGTGGACGCGGAGGCGGCGCACCTGTGGCAGCTGCTGCGCGAGCGACTCGGCGCCGCCGGACGGCGGCTGGCCGGCCCGCCACCGCCCACGTCGGGCGTGGACGGCGACCCGGTGCTGCTGCTGGGCCGGGTGCGCGAGCTGCTCGACCGCACCCGCCAACCGGGTGAGCTGCCCGGCTCGGTCAACCCGCTGCTCGCCGCCTGCGGGGTGGCCGGCGCCGTGCTCGCGTACGCCCTCGGCGCGGGCGCCCGCGCGGCCGGGGTGGGCTACGGCGGCGACCTGGCGGTCGGGATGCCGGTGCTGGCGCTGGTGGTGACGTTGCTCGGCCCGCTGGTCGGGCTGGTGCCGGCGAGGGTGCTGGCCGACCGGCGGAACGCCGTGCTGGGGCCACGCCCGATCACCGTGGTGCTGGCCGCCGGAGTGGTGGCCACCGTGATACTGCTGGTCCTCTTCCGCTGACCGGCGCGACGGCGTCGAGCGGGCGGCTGCCCCGGCCGGGCGGTACGCGGCGGCTGATCGCGGCTCAGGCGGGAACGACCACCGCTTCGCGGAGCAGGCGGCGGGCCAGGACGAGCCGGTCGGCGTCCTCCGCCAGGCCGGGCAGGTCGCCGACCCGGCCGACCGTGCCGGTGAGCAGGGCGCGAACCGCCGCTTCGCACTGCGCCGGCAGCGTGACGCTCCGGTCGAACAGCCGCAAGACCACCCGGTCCGCACCCTCGGGGGCCAGCTGCCAGCGCAGCCCGGGGCGCAGGGTGAGCCGGCTGTCGGCGTTCAGGGTCTCGATCGCGGCGGCCTGGGCGAGCGGGCGGATCGGCGCCGGCCGGGCGGCCGGCCAGGCACGTCGGCGCAGCCCGGCGGCGACCGCCGCCGGATCGACGCGCAGCAGCCAGTCCCGCAGCGCCTCGACCGTCTCGGTGAGTTCCGGTTCGATGGCGTCCGGGTCGGCCACGTCCGTGCCGAGCGGCAGGCCGGCACGCAGCCGGCGGTCCTCGACGGCGAGCGCCAGCAACTCCTCGACCAGCGCGTAGCGGGTCAGGGCGCGTACGCCCACGGTCAGGTGCAGCGAGCTGTACTCCTGCGCCTGCGCGCTGTGCAGCCAGCCGCGAGGCAGGTAGAGCGCGTCACCGGGGGCGAGCACCACGTCGAGTGCGGCCGGCCCCTGCGCGGTGGCGGCGACCTCGTCGGCCCGGCCGCCCCACGGCTGTTTCTCGAGCGGGTCGGGCAGCACCGGCGGGTGGATCCGCCAGTGTTTGCGGCCGTCCACCTGGAGCACGAAGACGTCGTGGGTGTCGTAGTGGGTGGCGAAGCCCTGGTTCCCGGCCGGGGTGAGGTACGCGTTGACCTGCAACGGCTGGCCGAGTGCGAGACCCAGGTCGCGGGCGAAGTCGATCAGCGGTGGCCAGGTACGGTGCAGACCCTGCAACACCAGGGTCGCGCCGGCCGCGTACTGCTCCAGCACCCGCTCGTCGAGCACCTGGTCGCCGATCTCGGCCCCGGCGCCACCGCCACCGGTCCAGCGTCCGGGCGGCACGAGTTCGCCGTCGCGGGCGATGCGCAGGAAGGGCGTACGCAGGCCGCGCCGGCTGAGCAGCTCGTCGGCGTCGGCGGGGCTGAACAGGTCGGTGAAGCCGGACGGGTCGGGCAGCTCGTCGGCACGGGAGAGCAGCGGGGTCTGGCCCCAGTGCGCGGCGGCGAACTTCGCCGGTTCGACGGCCACACACCGGGCCAGCGCCGTCGACCCGGTCGTGGACGGCGCCGCCGGGCGGCCGTGGCCGCCCGGCGGGTCGATGCGCGTCATCACCATTCGTCAGCGAGCGCTGCCGTCGGCGCCGCCGTCCTGCTTGCCCGGCGTCGCGCCACCGTCGGCCGGGCCCTCGGCGCCACCGTCCGCGCCGCCGTCCTGCTTGCCCGGCGTCGCGCCCCCATCGGCCGGGCCCTCGGCGCCACCGTCCGCGCCGCCGTCCTGCTTGCCCGGCGTCGCGCCCCCATCGGCCGGGCCCTCGGCGCCACCGGCGCCGCTGGTGGTCATGTCGTCGTCGCTGAGTGCCATCGGTGCTCCCTCGTGCCGCCCCGCCGTACGCAGGGGATCATCGTGCAGCGAGTGCTACCCCTGCGCTCGCTTGCCTAACCTCACGGTAGACGTCCGGATTGGCGGGCACGGGCGGTTCCCGGTGAGCCCGGCGCCACGACGAGGCACGCCCGAGCGGGCGGTACCCAGCGGCGCGCGGCCGCCCACCCGGCACGCGGTCTCCGACGGTGGCAGGATGAGCCGGACGGTGCAGGAGGTGTCGATGACCGAGCCGACGGTGACTCCACTCGAACCGGTGACCGAGGACCGGCGGCGCGCCGTGGCCGTGGTGGCCCACCCCGCTGACCTGAAGTTCGACACGGCGGCGGCGGTGGCCCGTCGGACGGGCCGGGCAAGCGGGTCGTCTGCTGGTAGGCCACCGATGATCCTGCTCGGCACGTCGGGCTGGCAATACCGCGACTGGCGGGGCCGGTTCTACCCGGCCGGCCTGCCGCAACGGCTCTGGCTGGAGCACTTCGCCGGGCGGTTCGCCACGGTGGAGGTGAACAACGCCTTCTACCGGCTGCCGGAACGGGACACGTTCGCGGCGTGGCGGGCACGTACGCCCGACGACTTCTGCGTGGCGGTGAAGATGAGCCGCTACCTCACCCACATCAAGCGGCTGCGCGAGCCGGCCGAGCCGGTGGCGAGGTTTCTCGACCGGGCCACTGCGCTCGGCGACCGGCTCGGGCCAGTGCTGCTGCAACTGCCGCCCACCCTCGCGGCGGACGTGCCGGCGCTCGACTGTGCCGAAGGGACGGGCTTCAGGTGAGCCGCGCCCCGGCGGGGTGAGCCGCCCGCCCCCGGATCGGGGCGGGCCGGCGTCACCTCACGGCATCATCCTGGCCAGATCCCGGGGCATGGTGTCCTTGACGTCGTCCCACTCGCCCTGGGTGACGTGCCGGCGCAGGGTGTCGAGCACCACCTGCACGACCCGCTCGGTGCCGCCCTCCACGTCGTACGGGAAGCCCTGCCGGACCTCGTAGAGGAAGTCCTCACGGTTGAGCTTCACCGGCACGTCGGACGGCTTCCACCCGTCGAAGTAGATGCCGCGCACCACTATCGGCAGCTGCTGCGCGAACTCGACGCTCTCCTGCACCGGCATCCGGTCCCGCAGCAGATGCAGCACGGTCCGCAACGCGGCGTACGACTGGTTGCGCTGCTCCTTGGGCCAGCCGTAGGCGTTCTCGATGTCCTTCAGGATCAGGTTCGTCTTGTCCAGCGAGGACTCGATCGCCGATATGAACTGCTCAGCCATCTTCCCACCCCCGTTCCTCGTTGACCCAGCGTCGGTCGTCGTCGCGGCGCGGCGGCCCCGCCGGGCCACGCCGGTGCCGCATCGGGCTCCGTCGGCCTGCCTGCCGGGCTCCTCGTGCGTCGCCGGACGCGCCGACCACACGCAGCACGGCCCCGCGTCGAGGATCCGCCACCACCCGAGCCGTCATTCCCGGTCACCTCCTCGTGATGCGTGGGTCGGTCCACCGACCGCACGCGATCTCCACGGTGTCGTCCGGGCGGGTGAGTCGTCTTCACCCCGCACGGGTGAGCCGCTGCTCGCGATTGCGGCGGCACCGCGCGATCGGCAGTGGCGGGCAGTGCCCGACCGGCGTCAGGCCACGCCCAGCAGGCCGGCGAGGCTGGTCGCATTGGTCTGCGCGTAGTCGCGGTAGCAGTTGTTCATGAGCACGTGTGTCTGCTGGGCGGAGTCAGAAAGCTCCCGCAGCTTCGGCGCCCAGTCACGCAACTCGCGCTCGGAGTAGCGGTAGCCGAACTTCTCGTGGATGTCGGTGCTCGTCCACTTGTCGCTGTGCCCGTGGAACCGCATCACCGCCAGGTCCGCGGTGGCCGCCAGCACCGGTGGTACCGACGAACGGTGTCCCTGGGGCATGTCCACGCAGACGTACGGCAGTCGGTGCGTGCGGAGGAACTCCAACGTCTCGTCCCGGTTGTCCCCGTCGAACCAGGAGGCGTGCCGGAACTCGTACACCGGCCGCAGCGGCGCGCAGCGCTTCGCGACCTCCAGCAGGTACTGCTTGTTGTCCCGCTTGATGGTGAACCAGGGCGGGAACTGGAACAGCAGCGCACCGAGCTTCCCCGCGTCGACGAGCGGGTCGAGCGCCGAGAGGAAACGCGTCCACACCTCCTCGTACGCCTGCGGGGTCAGGTCGTCGGGATAGACGTTGCGCTTCTCGGTCTGCGGTCGCAGGTCCTTGTACAGGGCACTGACCTTGGTCGGATGCCCGGTCAGCAGGCTGAACGCCTTGACGTTGAAGGTGAAGCCGGCCGGGGTGCGCTCGGCCCAGAGCCGGGCGGTGCGCTCGGCCGGCGGGGAGTAGTAGGTGGCGTCCACCTCGACCAGTGGAAACTGCCGGGCGTAGTACGCCAGCCGCTTCTCCGGTGTGTCCGCGGTCTGCGGATACCAGCCGGAGTCCAACAGGGTCCGGTCGGTCCAGGAGGCGGTGCCCACCTTGATGTCACCCATGGGTGGAGTTCACCGCGCTTCGGACCGACCGGCAACCGTGAGGACCTCGTCAGGCCGCCCGCCGCTCGCGGGTCTGCTTGCAGGAGACGCAGGTGGTGGCCGACGGGAAGATCTCCAGCCGTTCCACGGGGATCGGCGACGTGCAACCCTCGCAGAAGCCGTAGGTGCCCTCCTCCAGCCGGGCGAGCGCGTGTTCGTACTGGGCACGGCGGTCGAGGATGGTGCGCAGCAGCGATTGCGCGGTGTCCCGCTCGGCGGTCTTGGTGCCGCTGTCGGCCTGGTCGTCGCCGGCGGTGTCGCCCACCTCGACCAGCCGCAGCACCTGGCTCTGCAGCACCGCCTGCTCGTACTCCGCGGTCAGCTCGTCGTAGCGCGCTTGGAGGGACTGCCGGATCTGGCCGACCTCCGCCTCGGTCCGACCCGTTCCTACCGTGTCGTGGACGAGCATGGCTGCCCTGCCTTTCCTGGCTTCTGGTCAACCGGGGGCCCGGCGCACGGATGCCCCGGTCACGGTCGCGTCCGACGCACGGGCGATCACCCGTGCTCTGTGAGCCGGGCGAATACCCGCCGGATCAGGCGATCAAACCGGTGATTTACCGGACACCCGCGGTCGTTCGGGGCGCCGCTTCAGGCGGGCTGAGAGCTCTCGACGAGGGCGGGGTGGCGGGGGTCGTCGACGCGTACCACGACGTCGGCGAAGGAGGCCGGGTCGACCTCGGTGGCGTACCTGTCGAACGCCGGCAGCGTCCACAGCTGCTCGGCGTCGGTGCGCCGGCGCAGCGCCGCCGGGGAGAGCACCAGGTGGACGGTGACGTCGAAGGGCAGGCCGCCGCCGAGCAGCAGCGGACCGCTGACCAGCAGCACGCCGCCGGGCGGCAGTTCGACGTACGCCGCCCGGCTGGCCCGGTCGGCCGCGGCGTCCCAGAGCGAAGGCAGCACGTGACCGGTGCCTCCGGGCCCGGCCGGGTCGAGCACCTCCCGGCGCAGGCCGGCCTCGTCCACCCAGCCCAGGTAGTAGGAGTCCGGATTGGTACGGCCGTGTTCGAGCCGGACGGAGGCGGGACGCAGGAAGTTCTCGGCGCGTACGTGCAGCACCGGGCGGCCCCGGGCGCGCAGCGGGTCGACCAGTGCGGCGGCCAGTTCGTCCGGTCGCGCGGCGTCCGGCCCGTCGATGCCGACCCGCAACCGGCCGGGAGGTACGGCGGCGGGCCGGTCGGGCTCTTCGAGACGGGCGGCCTGCTCGGCCAGCCGGTCGGTCAGCTCGGTGACGAGTCGCTCGGGCGAGATGGGGCGGATGCGCACGCCGACCATCCTGCCCGGTGGCCGGCGCGGTCAGCCGCTGCGGTCGAGGGTGACCCGGGCGTCGTCGGCGAGCCGGTAGCCGACTCCGTAGACCGTGGTGACCAGCGGCACGTCCACGCCAACCTTGCCGCGCAGCCGCCGGACGTGCACGTCGACGGTTCGTACGCCGGCGTGCTCGTAGCCCCAGACGGCGTTGAGCAGTTGCAGCCGGGTGAAGACCCGGCGGGGGTGGGCGACGAGGTGCAGGAGCAGGTCGAACTCGAGGCGGGTCAGCGGCAGCGGCTCGCCGTCGCGCAGCACCGAGCGGGACGAGGCGAGGATGTGCAGGCTGGGGACGGCTGCGGCGAGCGCGCGGGAGGCGGCGCGGTTGGCCGGCACGTCGACCCGTCGATCGACGGCGGGGGCCGGGACGCCGGACACGGTGGCCTCACCCCGCTCGATGAGCTCGCGGGCGGCCTCGAGGAGCCGCCGGGCCGGCGGGGTCAGCGATTCCTCGCACGCCAGTGGAATGGAGAGGGTGACGGTGAGCATCGGCGCGGGGGTGTTCGCCGGGCGGCGCTGCCCGCCGGGGGGTCGACCGGGAACCGCGGGTTGGGCCGTATGCCATCCGGCGCGCGACGAGGCGGGGCTGACCGACATGGTCCTCCTTGGCTGGTCGGGGATCTCCCCACGGCCCGGGACGCCGCCTTATCGATGTTTCCCGGCAGCCGTGCGAGGGTCAAGAGGCCGCTACGTTGCATGAATGTGACATTTGACGAACACATCGGAGCCGAATGCTCGCTCTGCGTACGAGGCTTGATGATTGCAGAGCCGTCCGGATGACCCGATACGGGGGGTACCTGCCGGGTTCACATTCGACTTTCGTGCCAGGCCGGGCGGAGGGCATCCGGCCTGGGCACGTTCCCAAAGGGACCGACCGTCACGCTGGTGGGACAGCGGCGGTGATCGGGGGCCGAAGCGGCGACCGGGGCAGCGGGGTCGGACCGAGGGCGGGCAGACCGGCGAGACGCCAGGCGACGAACCCGCCGACGACGTCGGTGGCGCGCCGCAGCCCAGGTCCCGCAGCGCGCGGTGGCCGCGAGCGAGGAGGTGGAGCGCTCCTGGCAGAGGATCTGCCGGGCCCGGTCACCGCTGGACGGGCGACTCCACCCGGTAACCCGGCACCGACGGCCAGCGGACGGTGAGCACCACCGACTCATGCTCGGCGTACCACGAGTGATCGACGCCGGGGCCCCACACCACGTAGTCGCCGGGCGAACCGAGCACCACCGTGCGGTCACGCAGCTCGACCCGGAACCGGCCGCTGATCAACACCAGCAGGGCCGTACGCCGCTCTCCGGTCGCCCAACGGGCGCGCGTCTCGCCCCGCGGGTGCACTCCCCACTTGACCTCGACGTCGGTGCTGTGCCGGACCTCGTCCGGCGGCATGAAGTGCCCGAGCAGCCAACCGGCGTTGGTGGCCCCGTCGACCCCGGCGTTACCCACGTAGACCGTCTCGTCCATCACCCTGTTCCCCCCACGCGCCGCAGACCGTACCAAGAGCGACGGCGCCGACCCTTGGGGCCGGTGAGTGGGCCCGCACGCACGGCGCGGCCGGGGCGACGCCCGGCGCGACCTCGTCCGGCGCCCGCGACGCGGCGCGGCGGTCAGGCGAGGCATCCGCGCGCGAGCCGCGGTCCGGCCGGGTATACATGGGCGGTGGAAGACCCGCTCCCCGAACAGATGCGTACAGCGGCCAGCGCGCTGCTGGCCGCGCTCGACGAGCCGGCGAGGGCCGACGCCTCGTACCGCTTCGACGACACCGACGCCCGGCGCTGGCTGGAGTACCGCCCCCGGCCACGGCCGGGCGTGTGCCTGGACGACCTGGACCGGTCCGGGCGCAAGGCCGCGCACCGGCTGCTGGCCACCGCCCTCAGCCCCGCCGCGTACGCGCAGGCGATGGCGATCGTCGCGCTGGAGGAGGTGCTGGACCGGGCGGAGGGGTGGCGCCGGGGCCGGCACAGCGGTGACTACTGGGTGGCCGTCTTCGGCGACCCGGCGCGCGACGACCGCTGGGCCTGGCGGTTGGAGGGTCACCACCTGTCGGTCAGCATGACCGTGGTGGACGACCAGGTCTCCCCCGCCCCGATCTTCTTCGGGGCGAACCCCGCAGCCGTCCGCCACGCCGGGCACCCGGTCTCCCGCCCGCTCGGCGTCGAGGAGGACCTGGCCCGGGCGCTGCTGGACGCGGTGGGCCCGGCCGCGCGTGCGGCAGCGATCATCGCCGACGACGCGCCCGACGACATCATCAGCGCCACCCGTCCCCGGGTGGACGGCCCGTTGGCGCCGCTGGGCGTGCCGGCGGACCGGCTCGGCCCGACCGGCCGGGCACTGCTGGATCAGCTGCTCGCCGTCTACCTGGATCGGCTCCCGCCGGAGCTGGCGATCCGCGAGGCACGCCGGCTCGACCGCCGCGAGCTGCACTTCGCCTGGGCCGGCCCGACCTGTCCCGGCTGGCGGCACTACTACCGCATCCAGGGCGACGACCTGCTGATCGAATACGACAGCACCTCCGACGACGGCAACCACACGCACACCGTCCTGCGCCGCCCGGCCAGCGACTTCGGCCACGACGTGCTCGCCGCCCACCACGCCGACGCCCATCCCCGAGGCTGACCGCACGCCCGTCGGCAGGCGAATCAGGCCCGGTGTGCCTCGATGAGGAAGCGGCGGGCGTGCGCGACGAACGGGCCATCGTCCCGGATGCGGCGGTGCAGCGCGTGCAGCTCGCGACGGTACCGGTCGACGGTGAAGCCGGGGACCGTCCAGACGACCTTGCGCAGAAACCACACCACCGCGGCGATGTCGTGGAACACGGTGCGCAGCGTCGCCTCCCGAAGGTCCACCACGGTCAGCCCAGCGTCCCGCGCGGCGGACACCGCCCGGTCCGGCCGGCGTTCGACGGGTTCGGGCAGCGGCCCGAGGATCGCCTCAGTTCCCGTACGGTGCCCGGCCCGATCTGCTGGGACAGGAACGTGCCGCCAGGCCGGAGCACCCGGGCGGTCTCCGCCCAGTCGGTGCGTACCGGGTGCCGGCTGACGACGAGGTCGAAGCTGGCGTTCCGGAAGGGCAGCGGAGCGTCCGGAGTCACCGCGACGACGGTGGCGCCGAGCGGGCGTAGGGTCCGCCGGGCGATCTCGACGTTGGGGGGCCAACCCTCGGTGGCCACGAGCACCCGCGGCGGCTGCGGTACCTCCGCGAGCACCTCCCCGCCGCCGGTGTCGACGTCCAGCGCCGCTTCGGCGGTCGCCATCCGGGCCGCGACCAGCCGGGCGTACCGCCACGGCGGACGCTCCTCGGAGGCGCGGCCGGCGAGCCAGTCGAACGCCCAGCCCTCGACGGGCGCGGCGGCGCCCTCCACCACCAGTCGGTCGAAATCCCGGTCGGTATCCACCCGCGCACGGTGCCGTGGCCTGGTCCGGCCCGCAACGGCTTTTCGGTCCGGGGCGAGAAGGGTGCCGCTCGGGACGGTTCGCGCCGCCGAGCCGTACGCGAGGGCGATGCGTCAGGGGCGGGGACGGATGATCTCCGTGCTCGACCCGGACACCCCGCCCAGGGCGTCGAAGGTCGTCGCCTCGGCCCGGCCCTCGTCGAACCGGCGCACCAGCCGGGCGCCCAGCCGTACCCCCACCGCGCCGATGGCGAGCGCCACCAGCTCGGTCCCGAGCAGCACGGGCGACGCGCCGTTCTGCGGCGAGTCGGCCCGGATCAGGCAGGCGAGCAGGAACAGCCCGGCCATCGCCAGGTTCACCAGGTTGAAGGTGATCGCGGTGTGCCGGGTGCGGTCACCGGGCACGTCCCACAGGTCGACCATGCCGGCCACCGCGGCGAGGGCGGCGGCGACCAGGGCAGCCACCGCGCTCCAGTAGCCGACCTCGCCGAGGAACGCCGGCCCGCCGAGCACGTCGGCCAGGTCGAAGATGACGGCGCTCACGAAGAGCCCGTACGGGAACGTCACCAGCATCGGTTGGATCGGGTGCCCCTGGACCCGCAGCCGGCTCTGCATCGTCGCCTCCCCGGTCGGACGATTGGTGAGCCCAGGGTGCTACCCGGGCGCACGCGGGGTGAAACGACGCGAGACCGGAGAAGGGTGCGCCGCGGCTCAGTTCTCCCGGGCGCGGGAGACCGTACGGACCAGCCGTTCCGCCACCTCCCGCAGCGGTATGTCCAGCGAGGCGGCGGCGCTGCGCAGCACCTCCAGCGCCTCCTCGGCCGGACAGCCACGCTGGGTCATGATCACTCCGATCGCCTGCCCGACCACTCCGCGGTCCAGCAGGGAGGCGTCCCGCTCGTCGGCGACCTCGATCTGCCGGGCCCGGTCCCGGACGGCGGCCAGCAGCAGGCCGGCGTGTTCCGCGAGCAGCATCGCGGTGAGCTGGTGCTGGGTGGTGAGCACGTCGGTGGCCCCGGCGTACAGGTTGATCGCGCCGAGCACCTGGTCGTCGACGTCGAGCGGCGCGGAGATCACGCCGTGCACGCCCAGGTCGACCGCGCGGGGCGTCCAGTCCGGCCAGCGCCGCTCGCGGCCGAGGTTCTCCGACAGCACCATCTCCCGGCGTCGGATCGCGTCCATCGACGGCGAGTCGGGGCCGTACCGTAGGTCGTCCAGACCGGCGAGCCGCGGATCGGAGGCCGCCGCAGCGGCCGGCTGGCCGGCACGCAGCGCGGTGAACCCGCAGAAACTCACCCCGGCCACGGCGTCCCGGGTGATCCGGACGAGCGCGCCCAGCGCCTCATCGAAATCGGTCACGGCTATCAGGCCTGCGGTCAACTCCCGCAGCAGCGCGGCAGTCTCCAGCACGCCGACGGTGGGCACCGCCGGCTGGTCGGTGTCGAGGTTCACGGGCGTGCAGCCCCCGCCCCACGGCCTGTCACGGCACGCCCGGCCGGTGCCATCACCTGTGTCATGTCTGCTCACTCCCGAGTCTTCGGACCCGCCCTACTACCCGGCGTTACCTGGGTCGAAACGGGCTGAAACGCAGGTCCGGCCGGCGATGCCGGCGCCGGCCGGACGCTGCGGCGTCAGCGCGAGGCGCCGGTGAGCCGACGCCCGACGGAGGCGATCAGCCGGTCGAGTTCCGACCCGAACGGGTTGTCGTGCACGAGGTACGTCCAGGTGGCGCTGGGCCGCATGAGCTTCGCCTCGTCCGGCTCCCAGTCCTCATCGAAATCGGTCTCGGTGAAGGTGGCGATCGTACGCGCCTCGATCTCCGGGACCAGCTCGTTGAACGCCGGCACGGCGGCCCGGTGGAACTCGTCCAGCGGGTCCAGCCGGCCCAGCGCACGCAGGTGCACGCCCTCGCGCACCTCGGAGAGCTCGGCGAGATGCTCGGCCCAGAGCCGGTCGAGGTGGTAGAGCGCGATCGAGCGGGCAACCCGCGCGAGCAGGTCCTCGTCCATCTCGCCGGCCTTCTCGGGCACCTTGTCGAGCAGCATGAGCGCGGCCACGTCGGTGGTGAGCAGCCGCTCGCGCCGCTCGGCCAGGGCCTTGCGCTGCTGCTCGATCACGACGCTGTAGCGCCACGTGTTGCGGTGGATCTCGTGGTTGACGCCTTCGGCGACCCGCTGGGCGTGCTCGACCGCGTAGTCGACCTGCTCGTCGGTGACCAGACCGTCGGCGTTCATCCGCGGCGACGGCGGCACCGCGTCGGCGGCGTGCCGGACGACCAGGTCGTCCTCGAGGCTCACGAAGAACACCGAACCGCCCGGGTCGCCCTGCCGGCCGGCCCGGCCGCGCAGCTGGTCGTCGACCCGGCGGCTGTCGTGCCGGCCACTGCCGATCACGTACAGACCGTTCAGCTCGGCCACCCGCTCCTGGTCCGCCTGGTCGCTCCCGCCGAGGCGGATGTCCACGCCGCGGCCGGCCATCTGGGTGGAGACGGTCACCGCGCCGTAGGCACCGGCTTCGGCGATGATCGCCGCCTCCTCGTCGTCGTTCTTGGCGTTGAGCACCACACACGGCACACCGGCGGCGTGCAGACCGGCGGCGAGCTGCTCGGACTCCTTGACGTCGAGGGTGCCGACCAGCACCGGCCGCCCGGCGGAGTGGCAGCGTTTGATCTCGTCGATCAGCGCCTCCTCCTTCTCCGCCCGAGTGGCGTAGATGCGGTCCGGCTCGTCCTCGCGGATGCAGGGGGTGTTCGGTGGGATCACCGCCACCTCCAGGCCGAAGAACTCGCGCAGCTGGTCGCCCACGAGCACCGCGGTCGCGGTCATGCCGCAGACCTTCGGGTAGAGGGCGATGTACGCCTGCACGGCGATGGTGCCCAGGACCTCACCCTCGGCGGTGGCGTCCAGCCCCTCCTTGGCCTCCACCGCGGCCTGGAGCCCGTCCGGCCAGCGGCGGCGCTGGGCCACCCGGCCGCGCATCTCGTCGATCAGCTCGACCGAACCGTCCCGGACGATGTAGTCCACGTCACGGTGCAGCAGCGCGTGCGCGTGCAGTGCCACGTTCACGGCGGAGAGCTGCTCGACGTGCTCCTCGTCGTACAGGTCGATGCCGAGCTTCGCCTCCACGGCGGCCAGCCCAGCGGACGTGAACGCCACGCTGCGGCCGTCCTCGGCGACGGTGTAGTGCCTGCCCTTGCGCAGCCCGCGCACCAGCGCGGCGGCGGCGTGCACCGGGTCCTGCTCGCCGGGCACCGCGCCGGCGAGCACCATCGGCACCCGCGCCTCGTCGATCAGGATCGAGTCGGCCTCGTCGACTATCGCGGTGGACAGCGGCGGCTGGACCCGGTCGTCGATGTCGGTGACGAGCTGGTCGCGCAGGTAGTCGAAGCCCGCCTCGCTGACCGCGACGTACGTGACGTCACAGGCGTACGCCTCGCGGCGCTCCTGCGGCGTGGAGGCCTCGTTGACCCAGCCCACGGTCAGGCCGAGCAGGGTGTAGACCGGCTCCATCCACTGGGCGTCACGACGGGCCAGGTAGTCGTTGACGGTGAGCACGTGCACCGGCCCGTTGCCCATCCGCACGTGCCCGTACGCCGCGACGGCGGCGGTGAGCGTCTTGCCCTCGCCGGTGGCCATCTCGGCGACCTTGCCGGAGAGCAGCGCCATCGCGCCGAGCAGCTGGACGTCGTACGGCCGTTGGTCGAGCCCGCGGTGGGCGGCCTCCCGGCCGATCGCGCAGATCTCCTCGTAGCCCGTGGCCTGGCCGGCGGCCTCGGTGAGTTCGGCGTCGTCCAGCGCGCGGAGGCCTTCCTCCCGCGCCTCGATCGCCGGCAGCAGCTTCTCCAGCGGGGCAAGGTCAACCGTCGTCCCCGGGCGCTGGAGGAACCGCCGGAACCTGCTCTTGAACCGTTGCGACACACCCATGAGCGGCAACGGTACGCGAACCGGGGCGGCTTCCGCGTCCCGCCCGGGCGGCATGTCGGATCCGGGCGGTGACCAGCCGGTCACACCGCGAGGACGACCTGCAGCTCCTGCCTGCGACGTTCGGCGAGATCGGTCAACAGGACGGGGGCGTCCTCGAACGGCACCACCGCCGTGACGAGGTGCTTACGGATCAGGTCGCCGTACGCGCGCACCAGGTCGATCGTCTCGGCCGAGAGCCGCTCCCGGTCCCAGACCGGGACCAGGCCACGGGGAACCCGTCCGATCTGGGCGCACCGGACGGACAGCCCGTTGTGGTGGAATTCCTCGCCCAGCCGGACGGCGTCCGCTCCGGCCTGGTAGAAGGCCAGGTCGATCACCGTGCCCTGCGGGCGCAGCAGGCGCAGCGCCAGGCGCAGTGCCCAGGCCTGACCCCGGCACTGGAACACGACGTCGGCGCCCCGGTCGCCGGCGGTGTGCGCCCAGCGGGTCTTGAGCACCACGGCCGGATCGTCCGCGTCCGGGTCGAGGGTCTCCAGGCCGAGCGCCTCGGCGACCTGCCGGCGCTGCGGCGTCGGGTCGAGCACCACCACCGAGGCCGCGCCGTGCCGCCGGGCGAACAGCGCGGTGAGCAGCGCCACCACGCCGCCGCCGACCACCGCGACCCGGCGCCCGCGCACCCCGTCACCGAGCGACCGCACGTCGGTGCCGTGCAGGTCGGCCGCCGCGTGCAGCAGCCCGTTGGCGCAGATCGGGCCCATGTGGGCGACGTAGACGCCGAGCAGCGGATCCAGGTCGTCGGGCAGCGGCACGAAGCGCTCGGCGACGGGGTCGGCGACCCAGCCGGTGCGGTGGCCGTACGTCATCGCGCCCACGGCGCCCTCGGCGACGGCGGGGGTGGCGCTCTCCACCACCTGGGCCACCTGCATGTAGCCCAGCCGGGTCACCGGGTACGGGGTGCTGGGCGTGCCGGGCCGGAACAGGCCGAGGTCGGCGTCCCAGGTGACGTGGAGGTAGGGGTTGGTGCCCTTGACGTAGCTGAGCTCCGTGCCCGCGGAGACGCCACTGAACAGGGTGCGCGCCCGGAACGTGCCCGGACGCAGCGGCGCGGGGTCCTGCTCGACCAGGCCCACCCGCCCGGGCGCCTCCACCACGACCACCCGGTCACGCATCGACGGTCACCCCGGTGCTCTCCACCGGCGCCGCGGCCGGCCCGTCGAGTCGTACCGGCCCGCCGGCGCGGGCCGAGTCGGCCAGCGCCAGGGCGAGCCGGTGGGTGGCCAGCGCCTCCGCGTACGGGACGCGCACGTCGTGGCCGAGACCGCGGACCGCGTCGACGAAGGCGCGATCCACCGCCACCCGGGCGCTCTCCGGGTCTGCGGGCAGCCGCCGCTCCCCGTCGGCGTCGCAGACCAGCAAACCCTCCTCGGTCAGGGTCAGCGCCAGGCCGTCGGCGAGGATCTCCAGGCCCGCGCGGTGCTTCCATCCGAGCACGCAGGCGGTGCTGAGGGTGCCCACGGCGCCACCGGCGAAGCGCAGCGTGGCGGCGGTCACCGAGTCGACGTCCGCCCCGTCGACCGGCGGTGGGGCGCCGTCGCCGTAGGCGGTCACCTCGGTGGCCTCCCCGACGAGCACCCGGATCAGGTCCAGCACGTGGGCGGCCTGCTCGACCACCGGGCCACCGGAGCGGTCCCGCCGGCACCACCACTCGACCGGCGGCACCTTGTCCCACCAGGCGCCCGAGACCATCCGGACGGTGCGACCGGCGAGCAGGTCCCGCGCCTGCTGCACCACCGACAGGTACCGCCAGTGGTGGCCGACCGCGGTGAGCAGCCCGCGCCGGGCGACCAGGTCCGCGATCCGCTCGGCGGTGACCAGGTCCACCGCGACGGGCTTCTCCACGAACATCGGGACCCCGGCGGTCACGACGGCCTCCTCGACCGGGCCGTGCGCGAAGGGCGGTACGCAGACGTAGACCGCGTCGGGCCGGGCCGCGAGGAGAGTGTCGACGTCCGGGAACGTCCGGACACCGTGCAGGCCGGCGAGCGCGGCGGCCGCGGCTGGCCGCACGTCGGTGACCCCGACAAGTTCCGTGTCCGCGAACCCGGCCAGCACCCGGGCGTGGCGCTGCGCCACGCCACCGGCCCCGACCAACCCCACCCGGCACCTGTCCATCGACCTCGCCCCCTCCGCCCGGCCCTGCAGCTCGTGCGGCAAGCACTCCCCATCCGGGCGGGCGACCAAACGTCCATCGGGTGCGATCCACGGCGGGAACGCCGCGTTCAAGCCGTTAGGCATGATTGGTTAGCGCGAGGGTGACGGTGGGAAGAAGACGTTCGTTCTCGGCCACGATCTGGGGGTGTGCCCGTGCGGGAAACTGATTCGAGCGTCTCACCGGTGGTGGAGGCGTGGGCCACCTACCGGACGACCTCGGCAGCCGACTGGAACGCCCGACGGCTGTTGCGGGCCAAGGGTGACAGTCGGGTGAGCGTGGTACTGCCCGCCCGCAACGAGGAGGCGACCGTCGGCGCGATCGTGTCGACGATCCGCGAGCATCTGATGGACCGGGTCGCCCTGGTCGACGAGCTGATCGTGGTGGACTCGCGGTCGACGGACCGGACCGCGCAGGTGGCCCGGGCCGCGGGCGCCGAGGTGGTCAGCCAGGACGCGATGACCCGTGGGCTGCCCCGGCTGGCCGGCAAGGGCGACGCGCTCTGGTCCGGTCTCGCCGCCGCCGAGGGGGACGTGGTGGCCTTCGTCGACGCCGACCTGCGGGAGTTCCGCCCGCACTTCGTGACCGGCCTGCTGGGCCCGTTGCTGACGGATCCGTCGGTCGATTTCGTCAAGGGCTTCTACCACCGGCCCCTGGTCGGTACGGCGAGCGTCGAGCCGGACGGCGGCGGGCGGGTGACGGAGCTGATGGCCCGGCCGCTGTTGAACCTGTTCTGGCCCGAGCTGGCGGGCTTCGTGCAGCCCCTCGCCGGTGAGTACGCCGGTCGGCGCGACGTGCTCGCCCAGGTGCCCTTCGTCTCCGGGTACGGGGTGGAGACGGCGATGCTCATCGACCTGCTGGAGCTGGTGGGGCTCGACGCGCTGGCCCAGGTCGACCTCGGTGAGCGCAAGCACCGGCATCAGGACACCGCGGCGTTGGGCCGGATGTCCGCGCAGATCCTGCTGACCGTCTGGTCCCGGCTGCAGCGGCGCGGCTGGGCGGCCCCCGGCTTCGACCCGACCCCGCTGCTGACCCAGTTCCGCCGGGGCGGCTCGGAGGGGCTGCCGAACCTGGAGCGGGAGATCGTGGTCAGCGACGTGTCCGTCCAGGAGCGGCCGCCCCTGGCGGAGCTGCGGCACCGGGTGCCGCGCCGGCGAGTGGCGGCGGCGTGAGCGCCCGGCCGGCTCGGCGAGGCCGCCGCAGGGTCACCGGCCGGGTGAGCGGCAGGCCGACCGGCGGCGCGGGCACGACCGGCGACGCCGCCCGGGAGAGGAGCCGGGCCCGATGAGTCTCACCGTCCTGATGAACGCCGGTCCGTGGCTGTCGGTGCCGCCGCCCGGCTACGGCGGCATCGAGAACGTGATCGCGACCCTGGTGCCGGAGCTGCGCCGCCTCGGCGTCCGGGTGGTGCTCGCCTCGGTGGCCGACAGTGCGCTGTCGGTCGACGAGTTGGTGTCGGTCTTCCCGGACGGCCAGTTCGGTGCTCTGCAACGGCCGTACAACCAGGTGTGCGGGGTCGCGCAGGCGCACCTGGCCGGGGTGGTCCGGGAGCTGCACGCCCGTGACGACATCGACCTGGTGCACGACCACGTCGAGGCCGTGGGGCTGGCCACGCTCACCGCCATGGGTCCGGACGGACCACCGGTGCTGCACACCCTGCACTGGGATCTGACCAAGCATCCGGCGCTCTACGGCGAGCTCGACGGCGGGGACCGGGTCCGGGTGAACGGGGTCTCCGCGTCGCAGCTGGCCCGCGCGCCGCGCGCGTTGCAGGACCACTCGGTGGGGCACGTGCACCTGTCCACCCCGCTCGCGGTGGGCGCCGACCGTCGGCCCCGGCCGGAGAAGGGCGAACACGTGGTCGTGCTCGGCCGGATCAACCCGGGCAAGGGACAGGACGTGGGCGCCCGGCTCGCCCGGCAGGTGGGCTTTCCGCTGGTGCTGGCCGGGCCGGTCGGGCCGTACCACCGGCCGGAGGACCTCGCCGCCGCCGGCGAGGAGGCGCGACAGAACCCGGACGTCCGCTTCTTCTACGACGAGGTCGCTCCGTACGTGGACGGGGACCTGGTCCGCTGGGTCGGCACGGTCGCCGGACGGGAGCGCGACGAACTGCTCGCCGGGGCTCGCGCGGCGCTGTTCCCGCTGCGCTGGGAGGAACCCGGCGGGACGGCCGTGGTCGAGGCGCTGGCGTTGGGCACCCCGGTGGTCGCCACCGCTCGGGGCTGCCTGCCCGAACTCGTCGAGCACGGCCGCACCGGGCTGCTCACCACCGCCGAGGAGGAGCTGGGCGAGCTCGTGCTGGCTGCCGGCCTGCTCGAGCCGGACGAGTGCCGCCGGGAGGCGGTGGCCCGCTTCACCCCGGCCGTGATGGCCGAGAGGTACCTCGCCCTCTACGAACGGGTCCGCCACCTGCGGCCGGCTGCCGACCTTCAAGCGGCCTGATCCCGGCTCGGCAGGGGCCGGCGATCCGTCCGGAGACCTGGCGGCGGGCAGGACGCGGGCCGCCGGCCCGGCGGCGTGCGCGGCGAGCGGTCGTCAGCCGGTTTGCCGGGCCGGTCCACGGGTAGCCGCGGCTGGCCGAGGCCACACAGGGAGGAGACGTCGGTGATCGGACCGATGGCACACTCCCGGGCCCGGCCCAATCCGGCCGACGGCAAGGCACCGGTGCGGCGGGCCACCGGCATCGTGGCGGTCGTCTTCCTCGTCATCGGGGTGCTCGGCTTCCTACCCGGGGTCACCAACCCCTACGACGATCTGCGCTTAGCCGGCCACCACTCGGGGGCCGCGCTGTTCGACACCTTCCAGGTGTCGGTGCTGCACAACCTCGTCCATCTCGGGTTCGGGGTGGCCGGGCTGGTGCTGTCCCGGACGGTCACCCGCGCCCGGGCGTACCTCGTCGGCGGCGGCGCCGTCTATCTCGTGCTCTGGCTCTACGGCGTGGTGATGGACGCCGGCAGCGGGGCGAACTTCCTCCCGCTCAACGGCGCCGACAACTGGCTGCACCTGGGCCTCGGCGCGGGCATGATCGCGCTCGGCCTGCTGACCACGCGGCGAACGGCCGGGTGAGGCCGGGCGTCGCGGTTTGGTCGATTCGCGCCGGGGGTAGTTCGAGGGTCCCACCGATGAGACGCGAGAGGGCCAGGGCGAGATGTCGAGCCGGATCACCTGCGAGGTGCGCGACGGGTCGCCGGTGACCGTCGTCCGGCTCGCCGGAATCCTCGATGTGGGCACGATGCGCTCGGTGCACCGGACGCTCGACGCCTGCCTGGCCGCCCAGCCCGACGCCCTCGTGGTCGACCTGGGCGCGGTCGCCGTCGAGGACCGCCTGGCACTGGCCGTCTTCGCCGCCACGGCCCGCCGCGCCGAGGAGTGGCCGTCCGTGCCGGTCGTGCTCTGTGCCCCGCCGCCGACCGCCGCGCGTTGGCTGGCCGAGTCCACCGCGTGCCGGGTGGTGCCGGTCCGGCGGGACTGCGCCGAGGCGACCCGGGCGGCGGGAGCGGCCGTCGCACCGCGGCTGCGGGCCCGGCTCGAACCCGTCGCCGAGGCCTGCCGGCGGGCCCGTGAACTGGTGAGCGACGCGTGCGCCCGGTGGCAGTTGCCGGAGGTCGCCGGTCCCGCCTCGGTGGTCCTCAGCGAACTGGTCGGCAACGTGGTCCGGCACGCCGGCACACCGATGCAGGTCACGTTGACCCTGCGCCGGCCGTACCTGCACATCGCCGTCGTCGACGGCAGCCGGCAGGCCGTCCAGGCGCGCACTCCTGACGTCCGCACCGAGGGCGGCCGCGGTCTGCTGCTCGTCCGCCAGCTGGCGAAGCGCTGGGGCAGCGTCCCGGCCGGGAACGGAAAGGCGGTCTGGGCGATGGTGCCGGCGATCTGACCGAGTATCGGCCCGACACTGCGAATTGACCCGGTCTACCCCTTCAGCCTGGTTTCATAGGGCAGGGGCCGGGTAGTCACGCCCGTCCTCTTACGCGACGACGGGGTGAAGACATGCCCAAGCGGGTCACGACGGAGCCAGGCCGGGACAGAGGGCCGGCGATCCTCGCACCGGCGCAGTTCGGCGGTTATCCCGGCCCGTTCCGCGAGGTGGTCCGCGGTAGCACCATCATCAAGCTGCTCGGCACCACCGACGCCAAGCTCATCGGCCTGATGTACCTCACCACGTCGTTCGCCTTCTACGTGATCGGCGGGGTGATGGCCATGCTCATGCGGGGGGAGCTGGCCCGGCCCGGGCTGCAGTTCCTCTCCCCCGAGCAGTACAACCAGCTGTTCACCATGCACGGCACGGTGATGCTGCTGCTCTTCGCCACGCCGCTGGTGTTCGCGTTCGGCAACTACATCGTGCCGCTCCAGATCGGCGCCCCGGACGTCTCCTTCCCCCGGCTCAACGCGCTCGCGTACTGGCTCTACCTGTTGGGCGGATCGATCGTGGTGGGCGGCTTCCTCGTCCCGGGCGGCGCGGCGGACTTCGGCTGGTTCGCCTACGCGCCGCTCTCCGACGTGGAGCACTCCCCCGGGGTCGGCGGGAACATGTGGCTCGTCGGCCTGGTCATCTCCGGGCTGGGCACCATCCTCGGCGCGGTCAACATGATCACCACGGTCCTGACCCTGCGCGCCCCGGGTATGACGATGTTCCGGATGCCGATCTTCACCTGGAACGTCCTGCTCACCAGCGTGCTGGTGATCCTGGTCTTCCCGCTGCTCGCCGCGGCGCTGCTGGCACTCGGCGCGGACCGGCTGCTGAACGCGCACGTGTACGACGCCGCCACCGGCGGACCGATGCTCTGGCAACACCTGTTCTGGTTCTTCGGTCATCCCGAGGTCTACATCGTGGCGCTGCCGTTCTTCGGCATCATCACCGAGATCATCCCGGTCTTCTCCCGCAAACCGATCTTCGGGTACACCGGTCTGGTGCTCGCCACCGTCGCGATCACCGTGCTGTCGATGACGGTCTGGGCACACCACATGTTCGGCACCGGGCAGGTGCTGCTGCCGTTCTTCAGCATCGTGAGCTATCTCATCGCCGTGCCGACCGGGGTGAAGTTCTTCAACTGGATCGGCACGATGTGGAAGGGGCAGCTCACCTTCGAGACGCCGATGCTGTTCGCCATCGGCTTCCTGGTGACCTTCCTGCTCGGCGGGCTCACGGGGGTGCTGCTGGCCAGCCCTCCGGTCGACTTCCACGTCACGGACACCTACTTCGTCGTCGCCCACTTCCACTACGTCCTCTTCGGCACGATCGTCTTCGCCGCCTTCGGCGGCGTGTACTTCTGGTTCCCGAAGATGACCGGCCGGCTGCTCGACGAACGGCTCGGCAAGGTCCACTTCTGGACGATGTTCCTGAGCTTCCACACCACGTTCCTCGTGCAGCACTGGCTGGGCAACGAGGGCATGCCGCGGCGCTACTCCGACTACCTGGCCACTGACGGATTCACCGTGCTGAACACGGTCTCCACCCTCGGGTCGTTCGTGCTCGGCGCGTCCACCCTGTTCTTCATCTACAACGTCTGGAAGACCTGGCGGTACGGGGCGCAGGTGACGGTGGACGACCCCTGGGGGTTCGGCAACTCGCTGGAATGGGCCACCACGTGCCCGCCGCCGCTGCGCAACTTCGATCGGATGCCCCGCATCCGTTCCGAGCGGCCCGCGTTCGACGCCAAGTACGGCGCGCTCGTCTCCGACCTCGGTCGCGACCTGCCGCAGCGCACCACCCGGCCACCGCAGGGGTTCCGTGAGGAGATGCGGCACGTCACGCAGGTCCCCGAATCGCCCTCCGCCGTGGGAGCGACCGGCCCGCGCGAGGCCAACGAGTACACGCCGGCGCCACAGTCCGGTGCCCGCCCGGTGCACGTGCCGGACCCGGAGCAGGTCCGCCGGCCGAGCTTCGAGGAGACCGACGAGCCCGAGGACAACCCGCTCGGCGCGCATCGCGCGCCCCAGGAGAACGACGAGTGGAGCCACCCCCGCAGCCACGGCGACCAACCGGGGCAGTGACAGACAGACGAACCGAAGGAAGGAGCCCCTGTCGACGCCGGGCGTTGACAGGGGCTCCTTCCTGACGGCGCGGTGCGAGCGGACGGGCCGATCAGTCGCGGGCCGGTGGCAGACCGGCGGCGGTCAGCGAGCGGCGCACCGCCGGCTGCACCCGGGTGAGTCGCATCGGTACGCCGGTGCGGGCGGCCGCCTCCCGGCCGGCCACGAGAGCGGCTATTCCACCGGCGTCGACCCCGCCCGCGCCGACCAGGTCGACCACGACCTCGCTCGGCTGACCGGTGACCGCCTCCAGCATCGCTCGGCGCAGCTGGTCCGCACCGTCGCGGTCGACGTCGCCGCCGACCTCGACCACCACCCGGTCACCGTTCTGCCGCACCGAGATGCGTGACTTGGTCGACTCGCTCTCGGCCGCGCCGTTCTGCCACGGCGGCGGCGTGTCGGCGAGCATCGCCTGACGCAGCCAGGTCAGCGCGCGCGACAGGAGCCGGGAGACGTGCATCTGCGAGATGCCGAACCGGGCCGCGATCTCCGCCTGGGTCTGGTTGCCGTAGAAGCGCATGGCCAGGATCCGCCGCTCCCGCCAGGGCAGGCGGTGCAGCAGCCCGCTGACCGTGACCCGGTCGTCGACGGATTCCAGCGCGTTGTCGGACTCGCCGACCAGGTCACCGAACTCGGCCGAACTCTCCCCGCCGACCGGGGCGTTGAGCGAGGCCGGGCTGTAGCCGGCGGCCGACTCCAGCGCGGCGAGGATCTCCTCCTCCGGCGTCTCCAGCCGCTGGGCCAGTTCGGCCACCGTCGGCGCCCGGGACAGTTCGCTGGTCAGCGCCGCGGTGGCCTGCCCGACCTCGAGGATCAGGTCGCGTAGCCGGCGGGGTACGTGTACGCCCCACGTCCGGTCCCGGAAGTGCCGCTTGATCTCGCCAACGATCGTGATCGCCGCGTACGCGGTGAAGGAGCCCCGTTCCGGGTCGTACCGGTCGACTGCGTTCACCAGCCCCAGCCGGGCCACCTGCTCCAGATCCTCCAGCGGTTCCCCCCGCCCTCGGTAGCGACGGGCGAGCCGGCCGGCGAACGGCAGAGCGAACCGCACCAGGTCGTCGCGGGCCTCCTGCCGCCGTTCGGGCGGTAGTCCCTCGATACGCGCCGCGTACGCCAATGCGGCCGCGTCGAGGTCCTCCAGGCCCCGCTCGGTGGGTGGTGGCGTGCTTGTGGCGGTCTTTCCGAACATCCGCGCCTCCCTCAGGAAGGTCCCCCGCCCGGATTGGGAAAGCCGGTCGTGCGCGTGGTCGGACCACGCACCGGGCCGGAAGTGGGTTACGTGACTGGGACGCCAGCGGGCGACGACACCACGCTGCGCAACGTGATCAGTCCATCGCAGCCAGCGATGTTCCCGCTCCGTAGGTACTCAATCACGGGATCCCGGGTTCGCGAGGATGTTTCGCTGGGCTCGCCTCGAGAGAGCTGGGCGCGCCTTCAGGAGACGAGCAGACCCTGGTGGGTGCCGCCGTCGCGGAACACGGCCAACGCCTCCGCCACGGTCAACGCGGGCGGCGCCGGAAGGTCGTACGGCTGGGCCCGCAGCACCTCGGTGGCCCGACGGGTGGGCACGGAGGCGACGGGGTAGCCCCGCGCGGAGGTGCGGTCCAGGGCCCGGCGGCGACGGCCGAAGCCGGCCACCGCGAGCCACTGCGGCAGACCGGCGAGGGCGGGAGAGCGGACCCCGGGCGGTTCGGGCAGCACGTCCACGGAGCTGTACGGCTCGCTGCCGGCGAGCCACCACTCCACCCCCTCCACGCTGCGCCGCGTCGCGTTCTCGCACCAGTACGGCACCAGCCCGGCGCGCACCACCTGCCACGGGTCGAGCAGCCGCCCGCACTCCACCACCAGCCGGTCGCCGGTCTTGCCCGCCATCCGCAGCCACCGGCGGTAGAGGTCCGCCACGACGGCGCTGAGCCCCTCGGGCCGGGGGAAGAGCACGCGGTGCAGGATCCGTTCGTGCCGCCCCGCCCAGTCCCGGGCGCTCAGTTCGAAACCGGACTCCACGCCGTGCTCGGCGTACCCCGACGGGGAGGAGACCTGTGGCGGTTCCCAGCGGGCGGCGTCGCCACCGGCCGAGCGAAGAACCTGACGCAGCGCGTGGCTGTCCGGATGGAAGTCGACGGGGTCCAGCCCGCTAGCCGGAGAACCGACCTGGAAGCTGTGCCCCTGCCCCACCTCCACCACCGGCCAGGTCCGCGCGTCGCGAAGCAGCAGCACCGGCGCGCCCGGGGCCAGCCGGTCGCCCAGGAACCGCCGGTACGCCGCGGGCAGTGTCCGCCACCGGGCCGCGAGCATGATCGTCGCCCCGGCCAACGCGCCTCGGCTCGCCGGGCAGTGCACCTGGCGCACGTGCAGGTCGTCGTTGCCGCCGAGCAGCCGCGCGACGAGCGCCGCGCCGTGGTCCAACGCGGCGCCCGGGCGATCCACCGCGCCCTGCGCCCAGTGCACGGTCATCTCGAAGCCGACAGGCAGCCAGGGCACCCCGAGGGCGACCGCCAGGTGTACGGCGGCGCCGTGCGGCGAGCCGATGACGACGCCCGGGTAGCTGCGGCGGGGGTACTGGTCGACGAACCAGCTCGCCACCCGCTCCGCGTCAACGTCGGCGACCTGAGCGGGGGTGAGCGCGACGCGTCCGGCCGCTCGGGTGACCGCCGCCCGGCGGACCGGATCAGGGGCGCCGGGGAACCGGGACGCGGGGCCCGGATGCCCCAGGTCGGCGCAGTCCGTGCCGCGCAGCGCACGGGCCGCGGCGGCGACCAGGACACGTGCCACGCTGCCGCTCGTGACGACCCGGTCGCCGGCCAGGCCGGCGTCCGCTGCCACGAGCCCCTCGTGCACCTTGTGCACCGGCCCCACCTTGCCTCGTTCGCTCACCACGCGGCCCGGCTTCCCGTCCCGATGCGGTTCAAACGGGCCCTCCGCCACCTGCCGGGTCCAATCCGCTGATCGGGGACACTTCGCCGGTACCGGCCGGTTGGCGGTGTCCTGCCCGATCCGGGCCCTTCCCGAAGGCGTGTTCCGGGTCTAGACGATGTCGTCGGCGGCCACCGAGATCTGCCGGTCCACCTGCTCGCGGACCCGGCGGGCGGCGTCGCCGTCAGCGAAGAGACCCCGCAGGTCGGCCAACGCCGGCTCGGGCGGTGCGAGCGGCACGGCGGCGTCGACCACCGCCTCCACGACACAGGGGCGGTCCGCGGCCAGCGCCTCGTCCCAGGCGGCCCCGACCAGCTCCGGGCGGTCCACCCGTACGCCGTGCAGCCCGAGCAGCCGGGCCCAACCGGCGTACGGCACGTCGGGGCGGCGCTGGGCCGGGTCGGTGACCGGCTGGCGACCGGCACCCATGCCGGACTGGTCGCGGTTGTTCAGCACCAGCACCACCAGCCGCGGATCCCGCCAACGTGGCCAGTGGTGCGCCACGGTGACCAACTCGGCGAGACCGTTGAGCTGCATGGCGCCGTCGCCGAGCAGCGCGATCACCGGCTGGTCCGGTGCGGCGAGCTTGGCCGCGACCGCGTACGGCAGGGCGCACCCCATCGAACCGAGCGTGCCGCACAGCTGGGCGTTCACCCCGGGCTGCAGCTCCAGGTGGCGCGCGTACCAGTAGATGACCGATCCGACGTCCACGGCGACCGAGCCGGTACGCGGCAGCCGTGCGGAGAGTTCCTGGAGCACCAGTTGCGGGTTCACCGGCTCGGCCGGCGCGCTCGCGCGGTCGACCAGCTCCCGCCGCCAACGGTCCACCGAGTTCTCCACCGTGGCCCGCCACTGCGGGCTGGGCCGGTCCGGCACCCGGGCGAGCAGCGCCCGCAGGGTCTCGGCCGCGTCACCGACCAGCGGGACGTCCACCGGGTAGCGGCTGCCGACCCGGCGTCCGTCGATGTCTATCTGCACCGTGCGCACCTGCCCGGGCATCGGCAGGTAGCTGGTCCACGGGTCGTTGGTGCCCACCAGCAGCAGCGTGTCGCAGCCGCCCATCAGCTCGGCGGCGGCACGGGTGCCCACCTCGCCGAGCACGCCGGCGTGGTACGGCAGCCGCTCGTCGAGCACCGGCTTGCCGAGCAGCGAGCAGGCCACTCCGGCGCCGAGCCGGTCGGCGAGCGCCACCACCTCGTGCTCCGCGTCCTGGGCGCCCTGCCCGACCAGGATCGCCACCCGCTGACCGGCGCCGAGGAGCTGCGCGGCGGCGGCCAGGTCCACCTCGTGCGGAAGCACCCGGGCCAACGGCTCACCGGGCGTCGCCGTGATCACGCCGATGCCGTACGCGTGAAGGTCGGGTACAGCCGCCTCCTGCACCTGCCGCGGCAGCACCACGCAGACCGGGCTGCGGGTCGCCGCGGCGGTGCGGAACGCCTGATCGAGCAGGGTCGGCACCTGGGCGGCACTGCGCGCGTAGTGGACGAACTGGTTGCACACGTCGGCGAAGAGGCGGGTCAGCCCGATCTCCTGGTGCGCGCCGCCCAGCGGGCCGGAGACGTCCTCACCGACGAGCGCCACGACCGGCTTGCTGTCCAGCTTGGCGTCGTAGAGGCCGTTGAGCAGCTGCACCGCGCTCGGCCCCTGGGTGGCGAGGCAGACCCCGATACCGTCGGTGAACTTCGCGTGCCCGGTCGCCATGAAGGCGGCGGCCTCCTCGTGCCGCGCCGGCACGAACTCCGGGTCGCCCCCGGCGCGGTCCAACGCCGCGACGATCGGGGCGATGGCCGCGCCCGGGTAGCCGAAGGCCCGCGGGACCCGCCAGGCACGCAGCCGTTCGACCACCAGATCGGCGGCGATCCGGTCAGCCATTGCCCCGCCCCGGGGTGCTGGCGTCCACGTACCGCAGCACCGCGCCGACCCCGTCGGTCAGCTCCGGCGCCTCGTCGGGGCCGAGCACGGTCAGCTCGGCGTCGGTGCCGACGAGCGCGCGTACCAGGGCCGCGTCGGCGCGTACCCGCTGCGGATCGTCGACCGACATGGCGCTCAGCTGCCCCGGGTCGACGGCGATCTCGGTCGGCTCCGGGCCGATCCACAGCTCGCCGTTCGCGGACGGGTCGTCCACGATCAGCATGTTGTCGACCTGGTTGCGTTGCAGCGCGGCGACCACGGCCGCGAGGCCGGCGCCGACGTCCTCCTGGGTGCCGAACCGGTCCAGGGCCGCGGTGATCCGCTGGTCGGCCACCTCGGCGATGGTCTGCACGGTCAGGTCGTCCAGGAGGGTCTGGTCGGCGCCACCGGCCCGGGAGCCGGCATCGGTGCGGACCACCAGATCCTGCCAGCGCACCGGCATCTGCGCGGCGATCATCCCGGTGGCCCGGATGTCCCCGGCGACCACCACCACGTCCGCGCCGACCTTCTCGGCCAGCTCGACCGTCGCGGCGGTCACGTCACCGGCGTTGTGGTGCCACGCCTCCATGGCCGCGCGCTGGTAGCGCGACTGCGACCAGCCACCTGGCTGCACCCGGCGCAGCTGGAAACTCTCGCGCCCGACGATGTGCGCCCGGCGCGGCACTCCCCCGGCACTGACCGCCATGGCGTCCGCGCCGGTCCGGTCCGCCAGCACCCGCACCCACGCCACCTGCTCGCCCCGCTGGGCGAGCAGCGGCATCACGTGCGGCAGCGGCGCGTAGGAGGCGAGGTCGCGCAGTGGTGGTGCGGAGAGGAACTCGGTGAGCACCACCTGGCCGCGAGTGGCGAAGGCGGCCAGACCGTAGTCCCCCGGCATCGGGTCGTGCCCCCGGATCACCCGGTCCAGCGCGGCGACCGTCGGCTCGTCCGCACCCTGGTCGATCAGTTGGCCCTGCAGTGCCCGCCAGCGCAGGTCGAGCGCCGGGTGGGCGTCGTGCGTGTCGGCCGACGCGTCCAGGTACACCGAGCACCACGGCCCGGGGCGGTCGTAGAGCGGGCGCAGGAAGGACAGCTGCATGCTCGACCCCTTTCCAGCTCGGCCCTGCGCATACCCGAGCCGCCCCGAATGTCACCTGGCCGGACATGAGTGCGTGACCAGGTTTCATTCACGCCGTTCAACCCGCCACGCGGATACCATCAGTGAACGGATCAGGACTCTCGGTGGTGGTCATGGACAGCGGACTCGATACCCGGCGGATCGCACATCCGACGCAACGGATCTTCACCGGCCGGGTGGTCCGGTTCCTGGAGGGGTACACGCGGGAGATCGCCGTCGGCAAACCTGTCCTGATCGCCGTGCTGGCGGCGGCCGGTGTGGGCGCGCTGCTGATGCGGGTGGTGCGCGCCGTGCTGCCCGGCAGCGGCGGCGGGGCTCGCCGGCGCTGGAAGGACCTGACCAAGGGACCCGAATATCTGGTCACCCCGGTGCGGCTGCGTGACAACACCGGCGGGCTCTACGAGGTCGAGCTGCACGGACACCTGCCGCAGAGCGCACTGCACCCCGCCGACCACGTCCAGCTGACCCTGCGACCGCAGCGCGACCCGGACCTGCCGCCGCGGATCGAGCGGATCGTCAACCTCACCACCGGGCAGCTGCTCACCCCGCGTACCGCGACGCTCTGGACTCACCTCGGCCCACCGCTGCTGCTGCAGGCCATCCTCGGGGTGCTGCTGGTGCTCGGGGTCGCCGCCTGGTCGGCGCTGACCTGACGCCGCCTCCGGTCGCCGCCGGGCTCAGCGCACCGCGGCGGGTTGCGGGGGCGCCGCGGCCTCCGTCGCGCCGAGCATCCCCCGGCGGTAGGCCCAGCGCTCGTAGACGAGCGTCGCGAACGGGGGCACGGCACAGGCCAGCGCCACGCCGGTGGCCAGCAAGCTCCACCGGTGGCGCCGGGCCACGAGGAGCACCAGCAGCAGGTACCCGACGAAGAGCGCGCCGTGGATCGGCCCGAAGATCTTCACGCCCAGCTCGTTGCCGGGCGGGCCGTACTTGACCGCCATCCCGATCAGCAGACCGAGCCAGGAACACGCCTCGGCGATCGCCGCACCGACGAACAGCCTGGTCACCCTGTCGCGCATCGCCACCGCCACCACCCCTCGGCCGGCCATCGTAGCCGTGGCGGGGCCCGGAGCCGGACGCAACCGGCCGGACGCGACGGGAATCACCCGAAGCGCGGACGGGTAGAGAGGCTTCCACATGCTCTTCCCCCTTCCGCCCCCGAGTGGGAGGTTAGGAGGACCAGCGGCGACTCGGGTGGTGACCATGGGCGAATTCGTCGGCACACGCACCTTCAGCCGGGAGGATCGGACACGCTACCGGGACAAGGTCCGCCGCTGCCTGGACGTCTTCGCCGAGATGCTGCGCGAGTCCCACTTCGACGTGGACCGCCCGATGACCGGGCTGGAGATCGAGCTCAACCTCATCGACGCCGAGTCCCAGCCGGCCATGCGCAACGACGAGGTGCTGGCGGCCATTGCCGACCCGAGCTTCCAGACCGAGCTCGGTCAGTTCAACCTGGAGATCAACGTCGCGCCGCGACGGCTGACAGGCACCGGCACCGCGCAGTTCGAGGAACATGTCCGGGCGAGCCTGAACGCCGCCGAGGAGAAGGCCCGGACGCTCGGCGCGCACCTGGTGATGATCGGCATCCTGCCGACCCTGCTTCCCCACCACCTCGACGCCCGGACGCTGTCGGCCAACCCCCGCTACGAACTGCTCAACGAGCAGATCTTCGCCGCGCGCGGCGAGGACCTGCGGATCGCCATCAACGGGGTGGAACGGCTGGCGGTCACCGCCGACACGATCACGCCCGAGGCGGCCTGCACCAGCACCCAGTTCCACCTCCAGGTGAGCCCGGCCCAGTTCCCCGACTACTGGAACGCCGCGCAGGCCATCGCCGGGGTACAGGTGGCGGTGGGCGCCAACTCACCGCTCCTGTTCGGCCGGGAGCTGTGGCGGGAGACCCGGATCCCGTTGTTCCAGCAGGCCACCGACACCCGCCCGGAGGAGATCAAGGCGCAGGGCGTACGCCCCCGGGTGTGGTTCGGCGAGCGTTGGATCACCAGCGTCTTCGACCTGTTCGAGGAGAACGTCCGCTACTTTCCGGCGCTGTTGCCGGTCTGCGACGTGGAGGACCCGGCCGAGACGCTCTCGGCGGGCGGCGTGCCGAAGCTCGCCGAGCTGCGGCTGCACAACGGCACTGTCTACCGGTGGAACCGCCCGGTCTACGACGTGCTGAGAGGCCGGCCGCACCTGCGGGTGGAGAACCGGGTGCTGCCAGCCGGGCCGACCGTGGTGGACACCATCGCCAACGGCGCCTTCTACTTCGGCCTGGTCCGCGCGCTGGCCGAATCCGACCGGCCACTGTGGTCACAGATGTCGTTCAGCGCCGCCGAGGAGAACTTCGGCAACTGCGCGAGGCACGGCATCGACGCGCAGGTCTTCTGGCCGGGCCTGGGCTACCTGCCGGTGACCGAGCTGGTGCTGCGCCGGCTCCTGCCGTTGGCCCACCACGGGCTGGACCACTGGGGGCTGGATCCGCAGGAGCGGGACCGGCTGCTCGGCATCATCGAGCAGCGCTGCCTGACCGGGCGCAACGGTGCGAGCTGGCAGGTCGGCACGCTGCACCGGCTGGAGTCCGCGGACCACCTGGACCGACCTGCGGCGCTGCGCGAAATCGTCCGGCACTACGTCGACCTGATGCACGGCAACCGGCCGGTGCACGAGTGGCCGCTGCCCTGAACGGCTCAGTCCCACGGCGACGGGTCGTCGCGCAGCCTGCTGTAGAGGTAGCCGTCGCGCCACTGCCCGGCGCGGAACTCGCAGGCGCGGACCACGCCCTCGAGCCGGAAGCCCGCCTTCTCCAGCGACCGCTGCTCGGGCACGTTCTCCGGGTGCGTGCCGGCCTGGATGCGCTGCACAGGGGTATACGCGAAGAGGTAGTCGCAGAGCAGGGCCTGCGCCCGCCAGCCGACGCCCCGCCCGCGCCACTGCGGCAGCAGGGCGATGCCGATCTCCCAGTAGGTGGCCCTGGGGGCGTACTGGCCGGCCCGGTAGCTCACGAAACCGGCGGCGGTCGCGTCCGGGCCTGCCTCGACCACCAGTCGGCCGTCCTCCGTGCCGAGCCAGCCGTCGACCGCGAAGCGCCGCACGGGTGCGCCCGGGTCGCGGAAGCCGCCCCAGTCCAGGCCGATCAGGCCGGGCTCGGTGCAGAACCGTCGGAACATGGCGAGGTCGGGTTCGGCCACCGGGCGCATCCGTACGCCGATGCCGTCGGTCTCGTGAGCGATGCCGGGCACGGACACCGGCGGGTAGCCGCCCTCCACGACGGACAGGCTAACCATCGGAGCGCCGGCCCGCCGCCCCGTACCGCACGTGCGCGTCCTCGCGGTCGATGCGCAGTTCCCGCTCCAATTCGGTGATGACGGCGCGCAGGTCGTCCAGCCGCTGGGTCAGCGCGATGCGGTCGACCTCGTCGGGCACGCCGTCACCGTCCTCGTCGTACCCGGGGGCCAACCGCTCGGTCATCTCCAGGCGGCGCGCCTCCTCCATCGAGTTGACGATGACCGCGATCAGGATGTTGAGCAGCAGGTTCACCGTGATGATCACGTAGCTGACGTAGTAGAGCAGAGTCCACGGAGACACCGCCATGCCCTGTTCCATCAGGTCGGGCAGCGTCTCCAGGGACAGCAGCACGAACAGCGTCAGCAGCGACCGTCCGATGTCGCCGTACTGCTCCGGGTACGTGTCACCGAAGATCAGCCAGCCGGCCATGCCGTAGACGTAGAGGGTCACCATGGCCAGCGCGAGGAAACCGGCGACGCCGGGGAGGCTGCGCAGCAGCGCCGCCAGGATCGTCCGCAGACCCGGCGAGAACCGGACCAGCCGCAGCACCCGGGCCACCCGCAGCACGCGCAGCAGCGGGGACTCCCCCTGCAGGCCGGGAACGAAGATCGCCAGGGTGACCAGGAAGTCGAAGATGTTCCAACCGTGCCGGAAGAAGTCCTGCGGACGCCGCCCGTAGGCGAGCACCCGGATGACGATCTCGGTGACGAAAGCGGCCCGGAACGCCAGCTCCAGCCAGCGCAGGACGGGCCCGGCCGCCCCCAGGTGTGAGAACGTCTCGATGCCGAGGACGACCCCGTTGGCCACGATGAGGACGATGATCGCGATCTCGAACGGCCGGGACCGGACGGCGCGGGCGCACCGCTGGGACAACCGCGTAAAGGTCGACGGCGGCACGGCGGCAGCCCGCCGCGGGCGGGGCGGGTGGATGCGACTCACCGCCGAGCAGACCCCGCCGTCGGCACCTCGTGATCGGGCCGGTGGGTCGCGACGGGCATGCCGACACCCTATCGAGCCCGCGAGCCGACGGACGCTCCCGTGGTCGAGGGCCACCCGGAACCGTCACACGGTGAGCAGCACCTTGGTGCACTCGTCCCGCTTCTTCTGGAAGGTCTTGTATCCCCTCGGCGCGTCCTCGAGCGGCATCCGGTGGCTGACGATGAAGCTCGGGTCGAGCTCGCCGCGTTGGATGCGCTCCAGCAGCGGCCGGGTGTAGCGCTGCACATGGCACTGTCCGGTGCGCATGGTCAGCGCCCGGTTCATGAACGCGCCCATGGGGAACTTGTCGATGAATCCGCCGTACGCGCCCACCACGGAGACCACTCCGCCGCTACGGCAGGCCAGGATCGCTTGACGCAGCGCGAACGGACGCTCCGTCTCCGCCCGGACCGCCTGCTTGGCCCGGTCGTACGCGTAGATTGCCGCGTTACCGTGGTGCCCTTCCAGGCCCACGGCGTCGATGCACGCGTCCGGGCCCCGACCGGCGGTCAGCTCGTTGAGCGCGTCCAGCACGTCTGTCTCTTCGTAGTTGATCGTCTCGGCGCCGGTGTGCTCCCGGGCCAGCCTCAGCCGGTACGGGTACCGGTCGATGACGAACACCCGCTCCGCGCCGAGCAGTTGGGCGCTGGCGGCGGCGAGCAGCCCGACCGGGCCGGCTCCCCAGATGGCCACCAGGTGCCCCGGCTTGATGTCGCACATCTCGGCACCCATGTAGCCGGTCGGGAAGACGTCCGCGAGCATCACCGCCTGTTCGTCCGGCACCTCGTCGGGCACCTTCAGCGGGCCGACGTCCGCGAACGGCACCCGCGCGTACTCGGCCTGGCCTCCGGCGTAGCCCCCGAGGAGATGGGAGTAGCCGAAGATACCCCCCGGCGAGTGCCCCATGATCTTCTCGGCGATGCCGGCGTTGGGGTTGGAGTTCTCGCAGACCGAGTAGAGGCCGCGCTGACAGGACGTGCAGTGTCCACAGGCGATCGGGAAGGGCACCACCACCCGGTCGCCCGGGCGCAGGTTGCGCACCTGCGGACCGACCTCGACGACCTCGCCCATGAACTCGTGTCCCAGGATGTCGCCCTTGCGCATCGCTGGGATGTAGCCGTGGTAGAGGTGCAGGTCGGAGCCGCAGATCGCGGTCGTGGTGATCCGTACGATCGCGTCTCGGGGACTCAGGATCGTCGGGTCCGGCACGTCGATGACCTTGACCTTGTCCCTGCCCATCCAGGCGGTGGCCCTCATCCTTGCTCCTTTTCGTGCGCCGGGCGGTTCAGGGCCGGATGCCGCTGGGCATCGGTTGGGCGGGACGCTGCATGATCTGCTGCCGGGCGGAGATTCCTTCCGGGCTACCCTCCGAGCGGACCACGTCGCCGGTCTCGAGCACCTGCTTGAACCGGCGCAGGTCGTCGCGGACCTGCTGCTCCGGCTCCTCGCCGAACAGCTTGGCCACGGCGCGGCCCAGTGCTCCGGCCGGGGGCGCGTAACCCAGTTGGACGCGCACCTCGGTGCCCCGCTCGCCGGGGGCGGGCACGAACCGGACCCGACCGGCGTTGGGCACCCGGGTGCCGGGCAGCGAGCGCCAGGCGATCGACCGGTTCGGCTGGTCGTCGACGATCTCCGCGTCCCATTCGATGTGGCGGCCGGCAGGCCCCCGCGCCGTCCAGTGCGACCGGCGCAGGTCGATCGCGCGGATCGACTCCACGTGCGACATGAACCGGGGCAGGTTCTCCACATCCCGCCAGTACCGGTACGCCTCGGCCGGGGTGCGGTTGACTGTCACCGCCATGTCGATACGGATCTTCCGCTCGTGGGCCCGGCGGGCGCGCGCCGTGCCGAACGCGGCGAGCAGGTCGAGGGCGGTGATGCCGGCCACCACGGCCGTGGTCAGCGCCAGCCGTCGACGCCGCTCACCGCAGCGGTCGGCCATCGCCTGCCCGAGCAGGCCCAGGTCCATGGCGTCGCCGGCCACGCGCGTCCAGGTCCAGGCGGACAGGCGGCGCCCGGCGACGAGACCGAGCCCGTGCCCCAGCTCGCGGGCTCCGACGGCCGGGATGACCGTGCGGGCGGCCGGCGAGTCGTCCACGCCGGTGACCCGGGCGAGCCGGCCGGGCGCGGCCACGGCGGTGGCCCCGAGGGCGAGGCTGAGCCAGCCGAGGGCACGGGGCAGCCAGGGATCGCGGACGGGTGAGTCCAGTTCGGGCAGCAGCACTCCGTCGATTCGGTTCACGTCGGTCCCTCCGCAGGGCGTGGCCGCCGGCCGGCGGCGTGGCGGGTAGCACCCGCCACCGTGACGCTATGCGGTAGGGCGGCCCGGTGTGCCCGGTTCCGGAGAGAACATCCGGTATCCCAAGATTGCCCAGACAAACCGCCCCACCGCACCCCCACGCCCGCGGGCGAAAAACCGGACACCACCGCCAGCCACCCCACACCCCGGCGCATGGTCAACTCGACCTCCATGAAGTCGGGGCATCCACGCGTCCCGGACACCACGACATCAAGGAACCCGAGTCGATCAACCGGATCGGGGCCACCACCAAGGCCCCAGCCGAGAGTTCAAGGAGGGGCAGACGGCACGGACGCGAGCACTTCGCAGGTTGGCCTCGGCGTACGCCAGCGGCGCGCTGGCCCTCGCCCTGATCGCACCCGGTCCGGTCGACGATCCGCAGCCGTCCCGCCCGGCCCCGGCCGCGAACGTCACGCCGGCCGGTCCGCCCGTCTTCGAGGAGCCCCGCCCCCCGCTGCTGCCGGCCGACTTCCGGGGAGAGGGCCGCTACATCGTCCGCGACCTCGGGGTCGACGTGCCCTCCACCTGGCAGGGCCGGGGCGGCGACAGTCAGATGACCGCCGACGGCCCGGAGCACCCGATGTGGTTCACGAACCTGATCTACCGCAACACGCCCTACACGCTCACCTACAAGTGGCCGGGCATCCCGCCGGACCCGCCCCGCCAGTGCGACCGGGTCGGGTTCTTCAACCGGCAGATCCTCAACGACCTGCTGAAGACCGCTCGGTTCGTGGGGCCGGAGATCCTCCAGGGGACGAAAGACCGGCGCGTCGATCACTGGCGGGTCGGCGTGGTCGGGGGTTCGACCCAGCCGGGAGAGAACCTACGGTTCCCGATCGCGCTCGGAGACGTCTACGTCGACCAGCGGAACCCGAGCAAGTGGTGGCAAGTGCTGCAGTTCGGCTTCCAGAACCTCTTCGATCCCGCACTCGACGAGTGGTTCACGATGACCACGTTCAGCCACCAGCCGGGGCAGGTCACCCTTCCCGACCGGTGCCCGCCACCGACATGAGGCTCGTCGCCCCGTCCTCAGATCTCGTCGCGGACCAGCCGGATCAGCCGATCGAGGACGCGGCCGCCGCTCACCCGCAGGCCATCGTGCTCGTACTCGTTGGTGATCCAGGTGCGCAGGCCGCGCACCGCTCGTGCCGAGGCCAACGAGTCGCCGGTGTCGACGTACATGTCGTCGTGGTAGACGGCGGCGGCCACCGGCACCTCGTTGCGGGCCAGCTGCCGCGGGTCGTACAGGTCCGGCCACTCCTCGCGCTGCGCCAGCAGCCGCGCCGCCTCGCGCAGCGGGGCCAACGCCGGATCGGTGGTGAACATCCAGGGATAGATCATCTCGCCGGTCAGCAACACCGGCTCGTTCCCCGCCAGCGCCCGGTCGACGTCGAACTGCGGGAACTCCGCGCGTACCGTCTCGGCCGCCCACCCGGTGGCGCGCGGTGACACCGAACGCTGAGCATAGATCGACTCATGCAGCACCGCGTAGAGCGGGCCACTCGCGTACGAGAGGTGGCCCTGGATCTGGGCGAGGAACGGATCGGAGAGCTGGCCGCCGGGCACACCGGGCAGGAAGGCGTCTTCGAGCAGATAGTGCAGGGTGTGTGAACCGCTCCCGGCGCCCAGGGTGGTGCCGATCGCCTGGAACGCCTCGGCGGTCAGCAGCCCGCCACCGGGCAGCCGCACCACCCGCTCCCGCAGGTGCCGCACGACGGCGCGCACAGTTTCGACGTCCTCGGGGTAGCGCGCGTAGTGCGCCTCGACCTTGCGCTGTACGCGGGGGTAGGCGGCCCGGTAGACCTCCTGCGCCGTGCTGCGCAGCCCGGGGAGACCGCCGGCCACGAGGGCCTCGCGGACGCCTTCGGGCGCGTACGACAGGTAGGTGAGGACGCAGAAGCCGCCATAGCTCTGCCCGAGCAGGCTCCACCGCCCGTCCTCGCCGAGGAGTTCCCGGCGGATCAGCTCGCAGTCCCGCACGATCGAATCGGCACGGAAGTGCGCCAGATACTCGGCCTGCGCCGGCGCGTCGCCGCGCAGCGGCAGTGTGTGCCGGTCGGCGGGGGTGGAGCGGCCGGTGCCGCGCTGGTCCAGCAGCAGCACCCGGAAGTTGTCGAGCGCCCGGTCCAGCCAGCCGTCCCGGCCCACGGGGCGCGGTGACCGGCCGCCCGGCCCGCCCTGCAGGAAGAGCAGCCAGGGCAGCGAGTCGCGCTCCCGGCCGGCGGCCACAACCTCCCGGGCGTACACCTCGATCTGCTCACCAGCCGGGTCTGCGTGGTCGAGCGGTACCGGGAAGCGGTGGTCGGTGATGACGGTTCCTGGGTGGCGGTAGGTCGGCACAGGTCACCTTTCGGGGATCGGTTACGTGGCTGGCGGGATCGGCGTCAGAACGCGAAACGGGGCCAGTCGCGGATCGCTCGCGCCACCCCGGGATCGAGCTCCTCCAGCAAGCCGAGCACGGCCGGGAGGTCGAGCATCGGCCCACGCAGCGCCTGGACGACGCGCTGGAGCGCGGTGGCGCCGGCCGCCTGCCAGAGGCGTTTGGCGAGGACCTGCAGGCCGAACTCGAACCAGACGTAGTTGGAGCCGTCGCCGTCGAGCGAATCCGCCATCCGGGCCAGGTCCCGCACCGGCCAGTGGCCCTCCGGCGCCGCCGCCCAGGTGACCTCGAACGCGGTCTCCAGGCGGGTCTGCTCCGCGGGCTCCACCTCGGTGACGTAGCCCTGCAGGCCGAGGTTCGCGGCCAACTCCTTCAGCCAGAACGTGACCGGGCCGTCCGCCCACGCCGGGCCGTGCGCCAGGTGGGTCAGCTCGTGGGACACCAGTAGGTCGGCGAAGGTTCCGAGGTCGATCGGGTCGCCGTACACCTGGTGCAGCCGGCGCAGCCCGGGCGGTTTCAGCATAGGGACGATCGCCCCGGTCACCGATGCCCAGAACGGGGCGGGCTCCTGGCCGACGACGATCCGGTCGCTCTCCACGTGCGGCATGCCGTACAGCGGAATCGCCGCGACCTGGTCCCACTGCCCCGGGCCAACCACGAACAGGGGCGGCGCCTCGGGCATGCCGACGACCTGATCGAGCCAGGCTACCGTGCGCGCGGCGCGCTGCGCCACCGACCGGCCGCGGTTGGCGCCGCCCGCGCTCACGAACACCGGAAACGGGGAGCCGTCGAGCGGCTCCAGCCCGCGAAGGTCATACCTGTTGCCCATGGTGCTTCCGATCCTCATGCGAGCGCCGCCGCGTGCCGCCGTCACGACTACCAAGGGTGACATATTTACGATCACCTCACCCCCTGCGGTCGGGCGGACGCTCACCCGAGCACTCGCTGGCCACTGCCGAATCGCTGGACCCGCTCATCCTGGAAGCGCAGAATCCAGTCACACATGTCCCGACACCATCGCTACCATGCGTGACGACTCGCATCAGCTGGGGGTAGTGCGCGCGCTGGTAGTCAGGTGGCGCGGCCCGGGTAGCGGTATCGCCCGCGACGCGGGATGAGGCGCTCTAGGCTCTGGGACAGGTGGCTCCGCCACCGTTGCCGCCCCGGGCAGGGGTCCGGGCCGCACCGGTGCCGACGTGCCCCGCCGAGGGCAGCGACCAGGGCAACGCCACTCGCCGCGAGCGAGGTGCGCACGAAACTGCTCGCCCGGCGGAGGGCCGACGGAGTTGCTCGGCTTCGAGACCTGAGGGGAAGGGTGGCCCGCATGGCCGTCAAGACCGAAGCCCGGCCGGGCGTCGCGGAGATCCGGCCGTTCACGGTGGAGATCCCGGAGAGCGAGCTGACGGCCCTGCGTACCCGGATCGCGGCGACCCGCTGGCCGGAGCGGGAGACCGTCCCGGACGAGTCGCAGGGCGTGCAGCTGGCGACGATCCAGGCGCTCGCGCGCTACTGGGAAAAGGAGTACGACTGGCGCAGGGTCGAGGCCACGCTGAACAACCTGCCGCAGTTCATCACCGAGATCGACGGCGTGGACATCCACTTCATCCACGTCCGCTCGAAGCACGAGAACGCGTTGCCGCTCATCGTCACCCACGGGTGGCCGGGCTCCATCATCGAGCAGCTGAAGATCATCGGCCCGCTGACCGACCCCACGGCGCACGGCGCACCGGCGTCGGACGCCTTCCACCTGGTGATCCCGTCGTTGCCCGGCTACGGCTTCTCCGGCAAGCCGGCCGACCCCGGTTGGGGTCCGGACCACATCGCCCGTGCCTGGACGGAGCTGATGCGGCGCCTGGGCTACCCGCGATTCGTGGCGCAGGGCGGCGACTGGGGAGCGGTGGTCACGGACCTGCTGGGCGCGCAGGCGCCGCCGGAACTGGCCGGCATCCACTCCAACATGCCCTGCGTGGTGCCGCCCGACATCGACAAGCTCTTCCAGTCCGACATCACCGGACTGAACGACGCGATGAGCCGACTGCCATCCGGACTGTCAGCCGACGAGATGCGTGCCTGCGAGCAGTTGGACTTCTTCTGGAAGCACGCCGCGTACGCGCTGATCATGGGCACCCGCCCGCAGACGCTGACCGCGTTGGCGGACTCCCCGGTCGGCCTGGCGGCCTTCATGCTCGACCACGACGCACGCAGCCTCGATCTGATCTCCCGCGCCTTCGCCGGGAACGAGGGGGGCCTGTCGCGGGACGACGTCCTCGACAACATCACGCTCTACTGGCTGACGAACACCGGCGTCTCCTCGGCCCGCCTCTACGCGATGAACGCGTACTCCTTCTTCGCCCCCAAGGGCGTCACCATCCCGGCGGCCGTGAGCGTCTTTCCCGACGAGCTCTTCCAGGCCCCGCTGAGCTGGGCTCAGCAGGCGTACCCGAACCTCGTCCACTACAACCGCCTGGACGAGGGCGGGCACTTCGCGGCGTGGGAACAGCCGCACCTGCTCGCGCAGGAGATCCGCGCCGGCTTCCGCTCACTGCGCTAGGGCGTGTGTCGCTGCCTGACCGACGGGCGTCCCGACTCGGGAGTCGCCCATGCCCCGACCCATGGCCGGGCCGGTCGGCGAGCTCGGCTCTACGTCCGCCATCGGCTTCAGCGCACAGCGGTCGCCCGCTCGTCCGCCCACCGGCGGCCGGAGTCCTCCGGATCGTCCGGTTGCAGGCTGCCATCCACCAGGCCGGCGTAGAGCGACTCGAACAGCCGATCCGGATCCACCGCTGATCGCCCCGCCTCGTCCTCACTGGCCGCATCGTGGGCTGCCTGAACCTCGACGACTTGGCGTGCCAGCGCCAC
This sequence comes from Micromonospora avicenniae, assembly GCF_900156065.1. Lineage (GTDB taxonomy): Bacteria > Actinomycetota > Actinomycetes > Mycobacteriales > Micromonosporaceae > Micromonospora > Micromonospora avicenniae. The sequence goes on from NZ_FTNF01000019.1 coordinate 55,731, forward strand.
CACATCCACATCGGTGCGGTACAGCGACGCCCACAGCTTCTCCTCAAGCTCGATCGCGGCCCTCTCCCACTGCTGCGCCGGCTCCGGCGATTCCCCGTCCTCCTGCTCGGCCTGCCGGTACACCGCCCGCGACCGCGCCCTGCCTGCCAACCCCATGAAGTCGGTGATCAGGGTGAACGGCCGACGGTTTATCGGGAACGCCCACGGCAGCGTCCGGCCGATCCGGGCCACCCCGAGCCCGCGCACCAGGTCGAACAGCAGATCGTCCGCAGGTTTCCAAGCCGCGCTCCGGTCATGGTCAAGCACCGCCCGCAGCGCCGAGGCGTCGGCCCGCAGACCAGCCGAGGCAGACCAACCGGCCAGCTCCGCCACCACATCGTCAACGCTGCGGCCGACGGGCTCCGGCATGCCATCCGGCTGATGCCGGTACACCCCGCACGGCCCGCTGGTATCCCACAGGTGCGTCAACGACCCCACCATGCCCGGCACCGCCGCGCACATGACCGCGCAGTCGCCGTCACTGACTTATGCGACGAAGACCGGATGTCCCGTCGATGCCACCACCGCCCCACACGGCCCGAGCAGGTCCGGCGGATCCTTCCACCCGCTGGTCTCCACCAGCTGCCATCCGTCGCCCAGATCGCGCAACCAATGATGCTGGTGACCGAACCCGCTCATGCCGTCCTGGTCGACCAACAACCCCGTCGGCCGCGCCACCACCACCGTGCCCCAATAGCCCACCCGCGGGAGCATAGGCCGCGCCGCGGTGATCCAACACATAGACGTCCCCACCCCCCTCACCAGACGTGCGCGGGCTGCGAGGCGTCCTCAGCTTCGGCGCGTGAAGAAGGTCGAGCGGTTCCACCGCACATTCCGCCGACGTGGGTACGGCCGCTCACCGGGTGAGGCCGACCAGCGTCGCCAGGCGCGCCACGCCGGCCGGCGCCGGGGGGTGCGCCCGGGCCACCTCGGCGATCACGGTACGCGCCGAGGGTCGGCACCGAACCTCGGCCGGCGCGACGCTGTCCGCGTCGACCAACGCGCGAGCCGCCCCACGCAGGTCGCCCACCTCGAGGTACGCCCGGGCGACGTCGACCAGGTAGGCGCCCCGGCACTCGGCCGGCAACAGCCGCCACCCCGCCCGCCGCACGATCGCCGGGTGCCGTCGCACCGCCGCCCCGGCGTCGCCCCACTCGACGGCCGCCACCACCCGGGCCAACTCGACGGCGACCGGACCGAAGCCGGTCCGGTGCGGATCGTCGTACCCACGGAGTCGGACGGCGATCCCGGCGGCCCGCTCGGTCAGCTCCTCGGCGCGGTGGCCGTCGCCGGAGCCGGCGGCGGCCAGGGCGGCCTGGAGCAGCAGCGTCCCGCACACCGCCCACTCCCTCGGCGGCCGCTGCCGGTCGGTCGCCAGGCGCTCCCCGGCGGCGACCGTCGCAGCGAGGGCCAAGCGCTCCCTGCCGAGAGCGCGCAGCGCCTGCCCGACCGACACGGCCGCCGTCGCCGACAGGACTCGGTCGCCGTTCGCGGCGGACATCGCCCGGTCGGCGGCCAGCCACCCCAGGTCGGCCTCACCGAGCTTCACCAGCAGCGACGAGGTGACCCGGTACGCCTGCACCAGTAGCTCCGGGATCTGCGCACCCTGGACGCCATCGAGCAGCCCCGGCAGCACTCGCACCAGCTGCGGGTAGTGCGCGTGCTGGTAGGTCAACCAGGCGTGCCCGACCTGCCTACGCAGCTCTTCCGCCGCCTGCACCGGGGATTGCCGGACGCCGTAGCGGGCCAGCGCGGCCCGGATGTCGTCCACCCCGGCCAGGGTGCCCACAGTGGCCGGCGGCCGGTGCCGGCCGAGCAGCAGCTCCGGGTCGATCCGGAGCACCTGCGCCAACTCCTGGATCACCGGGTACCGGTCCAGGGGGCGGACACCACGCTCGACCTTGTCCACCCAGCTCTTGGACCTGCGGAGCCGGTCGGCCAGCATCTGCTGCGTCATCTGCCGCCGCACCCGCCAGCGCGCTACCCGGCGGCCGATCGGCAGCTCATCCCCGGTCACGCCGCCACCGCCGGTCTGGGACGGCACGGGTGGTGTCCTCCACCGGTACGCGATCCGCCTCCGCCTGTGCCAGGAGTCGCCGTTTGGCCGCCTCCCGCTCGGCCGCCTCCGCCTGCTCGCCCTTCTTCTCCGACTCGCCGCCTTGCATACCCACCTCCGTCAGACAGTGGGCGCGACGCGGGCATCGAAACAGCCATTACGCCGTCACCCACCGTCATGTTCAAGGCGATGACGGGTAGGAGACCAGGCGCAAGGCGTCCGCTACGGCATTGCGGACAGTCCAAGTCGGTGGGCAGCCCCGGCCACATGGCCGGCGAGTTCCCGCGAGGCGGTGGCAACTGCGATCGCGTCCGCCTTCGCCAGCGTCTCGCGAGCTGCTGCCGCATCCCCCGCCTGCGTCTCCGCAACGGCGAGGTGCACCAGGTTGCGGCCGTGCCACTCCGCACCGCTGGCTTCCTCACTAACACCCGCGACACCCACCGTCAGCAGCTCAATGGCCCGGTCGTTGGCGCGACTGTCCGCTGCGCCGAGATACCGCCAAACACTTCCCTGCTGGACGGCGAAGAACGACGGCGTGTACCAGTAGCCCCACGGGGAGAGTGGCTCCTCTGCCGCCTGGGCCGACAGGTCCGACGCCTCGGACAGGCGCGCGAGCACGTCGGCGCTAGCAGCCCCGGACATGGCGAGGCCTCTGGCCTCCTGCCCGGCGCAGTAGGCGCGTAGAGCCGAGTTCACCGACGGGTTCCGGCGTGATTCCCGAGAGAGATAGATCATGGCAGGTAGATCGTTCCGCAACTCGGCCTGGTGTCCCTGGAAGGAGAGCACTGTGGCGACCAGATCCGTGTTGCCGGCCTCGGTGGCCCACTGCAAGGCCCTCGCGTTCCACATCGTCGCGGCGCGTTCCGCCCCCCGCGCGATGCTCAACCAACCCGCGAACTGCGCCCACTGCGCGGCCACATCAACCACACGGGGCCGCACGCCGGATGGGGCATCCGTCAACAGCCCAGTCACGTTGTCGAGGTGGGCCCCGACGGGACCCATGATCGGTCCGGAACCGAGGGCGTCCTCCAGACGACGGTAGCCAGCGAGAAGGCCCGCGAGCGCTTCGATCGCCGCACGATCAACCCGGCGGGGATGGGCCGTCACGTACGCCAACCGGTCGCCGCCTATGGGAGCATCGACGACCAGCGCGGCCAAGGCACCGCGAGCCCCAAGTGCCTCGTCGAGCCGGGTCGCCACGTCCACTGTCGGCTTTGTCTGCCCAGACTCCAACTGGTGCAGGAGACTCTTGCCGTGGTTGACGGCGGCGGCGAGTTGCCGCAGCGACAGGCCATGCGCTTCCCGCAACCGCCGCAGTTCGGTGGCGAAACGCGGGTCGACGATCGTGGTTGCGCGTGGGGGCATGGCAAGCACTCCTACCTCGCGACGCTGAGGCAAATCCCTACAGCAGCAACTTACCGGCCTTCGACCGCATCTCTGATGGTGCGGCAGCGTGGGCGACCAGAGTGGAGCGGCGATCCATGTTCCTGCGATCCGGTTCGACCTGGAGACCAGCCCACCGACGACACCGCCCTGCTGGCGATCCGCGCCGCTGAGGCAACGCCGCGACCGGGTCCTGATCACAGCGCCAACCAGCGCAGTCAGCTGGCCTCGTGGTTCCGGCCCGGCTCAGCCCTGTCTCTGCGCGGCGACCCGGACTCGCCGCTCGGTCCCGGTCCGGCCCCGCCGGAGGGGTCCGGCCCACCCTGCTCGCCGGTCAGCTCCGTGTCGGGCTGATAGCGGTACGCCGCCTCCCGGACCGCCGAGTCCGACTCCAGTCCGGCGCCGAGCGCGCCGCCGACCGTCGCCAGCGAGCTGACCAGCCAGCCCAGCTTGACCTGATGGGCGACGCCGGCCGGTCGGCCGGTGGATTCACCAAGCAGGTCCCAGGGGACGAGGGCGATCGCCCCGATGATGGCCAGCACGGCGAGCGCCACGTACAGCGCGAGGACACCGACCACCACGGTGAGCACGGTGACCACGTTGAATAGGACGACCTGTTCACGGGCACCCGAATCGCGCGGAGCCCGCTCCCAAAGGCGCGCGCCGAGCAACATGGTCAGCACCACCGCCAGAACGGAGCCGCCCGCGAGCAGGCCGAGCCGGAGGTTGCCCAAGGCCGCCGACAGCTGCCAAATATCGGCGCTCACCAGGGAGAGGACGGCGGTCGCGAAGGCACCGACCAGCAGCCGGGAAAGCCGGACGGCCAGCCGCCACGGCCGGTTCGCCCGAAGCATACCGAGCAGCAGCCGCAGGTTGCCGCCGATCACCCCAGCCAGCAGGCCAATGCCGGACGCCTGGTGGCTCACCCGTGCGCCGAGTTCCCGGGCCCGCCGTCCGGTGGCCAGGCGCCGGCGCCGCGGTCCGGCCCGTACCGGGTCGCCGACCGCGTCGGTATCGCCGAGCAGTGCCGCGAGGAGCCGGTCTCCGGCCTCGGCCATCCGCCGAGCCACGGCGACGGGGCCCAGCGCGGGCACGGAAAGCACCGCGACGCCGTGGGTGGTGCTGGCGTGCGCGACCACGGGCCGCCGCGCGGTCTGCAACGGCAGGTCTGTCACGCAGAGGACCAGATTCCAGCCCTCGGCCAGCATCCGGCGCCGGGTTGCCTCGATGAGCTGGCTGAGGTCGGCCGGCCCTTCGACGAGCCGCGCCACCTGGAGGCGTACCGCCCAGTCGACCTCCGGGACTCGGTTGCGGAGCCGGTCGGCGAGCTCCGGGACGGCCTCCCGCGCCAGGTCGGCCGCGGCCCCGGGGGCGGCCACGACACCCACGACGAGGGACCCGCGCCCGGTCACCACATTCCCGGAGCCCGCCCCGCCGCTCCCCCGGGCGCGGCACCCCCGACCTCGGTGCCGTCCCGGTCGACGCCCATCCCGCCTCCCGCTCCTTTCGGCGTAGGCCGTGTCCTGTCGACAGGGCCTGGTTCAGCTAGTCCCCGGTAGGCGCCGACTCATTCATCGGCCCGGCGGTGACGCCGAATCGGTGGTCAGGGCTGGTACTGGCTGCGGGTGCGGGGCAGCCACTGGGGGTGTTGGTCGCGCAGGTAGCAGACCAGTCCCTCACGCAGGTCGCACCGTAGGTCCCAGGCGCTGGCGCCGTCCGCGGCCGAGGCCTGCACCTGGATGACCACGGTCTGCGGGGTGGCGTCGACCATCTGGAGCACCCACTGGTCTCGATCCCACAGCGGTGAGGACTCGACCAGTCGGCGTGCCTCCCGGCGCAGGTCGTCCAGGTCGGCGGTATGGTCGACATGTAACTGGATCTTGCCGACCACCCGAAACTCGTTCCGGGTCCAGTTCTGGAACGGCCGCTCGGTGAAGTACGTGGTCGGCAGGATGAGCACCCGCTCGTCCCAGAGCCGGATCACCACGTTGGTCAGCTTCACCTCCTCCACCCGGCCCCATTCGCCGTCCACCACCAGCACGTCGCCGACGTGCATCCCATCGGCGAAGGCGACCTGAATGCCGGCGAACGCGTTGCCGAGCGCGGTTCGGGCGGAGAGGCCGATCACCGCGCCGACCACCCCGGCCGAGGTCAGAATGGAGACGCCGAAGAGGCGTACCGGCCGGAAGGTGATCAGGATCAGGCCGACCGCGAGGATCGTGACAACGGCCACCGTGAGCCGCCGCACCGGACGGATCTGGGTACGGGCCCGCCGGACCCTCCGGCTCGTGACCGGATCGCTCGGCAGCCGGCTGAACGCGACCGCTTCGGCGACGTGCAATGCCTTGATCACCAGCCAGGCACAGACGGCGATCAGGACCAGCAGGATGGCGTGCCGCAGATAACGCTGCCACGCGTCCGGTCCAGGCGGCAGTGCGTAGAACAGCGTTGCGACCAGCAGGACCGCGGCCGCCGGGCGGCGGCAGGCGTGCCGCAGCGGCTCCAGCAGCCAGCTATAGCGACCACGGGCAACCCGGCGGACCAACACGCCGGAGACCAGGTCCACGACCACGGCCGCCGCCAGCGCGGCCAACACGATCAACGCGGTACGCATCAGAAGCCGTTCACCCTGATCCCGATGCCGTCTCTCCCGGGTTCGCGACCGCACTCACCGCGATCAGGGTGCCATCAGATCCGTTGGCAAGCGGCGGATATCGAGAATGTCAGACGGCGTTACCGGCGTCCGGCGGCTGCTGAACGAGACGGTCGGCAGCCATCAGCTGCTCTCGGGCGTGCCGGCACCTGCGGCCCGAGCCGCACCCCGAGGCGCTACGCGCGGCCGAGCGGTGGCTAGCCGGGGCAGGCAACTCGCAGCTGGTGGTGTGTTTCGCGGGCGAACCCACGCCCGCCGAGGCACCGCACGACGAGCGTTGGCCATTCGCCGACTCGCACTGCTGGCTCCTGCCAAGCACGTCGACATCAACTTCACAGGGCCACGATCGCGGCCGTCTCCGCCGGCAACTGGATGCGGTCCCGCATGACGGTGACGCCCTCCCCCGTGGCCAGCAGCACCTGCCGCGCCACCCCGGGCAGGGAGATCCCCTGCGCCCGGGCCGCCAGGTTCGCCACCACCAGCGTGTTCCCGCGGCGCATCACCAGGAACTGGTCGCCGTGCTGCACGCTCACCGCGTTCAGCCGGGAGTCGGACAGGTCGGGCCGGCTCTTGCGCAGCGCGATGAGCCGCCGGTAGAACTCCAGCATCTCCCGGTGCTCCGGCTTGTCCAGCTCGGCCCAGTCCAGCCGGGACCGGACGAACGTCTGCGGGTCCTGCGGGTCCGGCACCTCCCCCTCGGGCCACCCGTGCGACGCGAACTCCCGCCGCCGCCCGGTCACCACCGCGGCCGCCAACTCCGGCTCGGGATGCGACGTGAAGAACTGCCACGGGGTGGTGGCCGCCCACTCCTCCCCCATGAACAGCATCGGCGTGAACGGCGCGGTCATCAGCAACGTCGCGCCGACCCGCAACAGGCTCGGCGAGAGCGAGGCGGAGATCCGGTCACCGGTGGCCCGGTTGCCGATCTGGTCGTGGTTCTGCAGGTACGCGACGAACCGGTGCCCGGGCGTACGCTGCCGGTCGACCGGACGCCCGTGGTGGCGCTGGCGGAAGCTGGACCAGGTGCCGGCGTGGAAGAACGCACCGGTCAGCACGTCGGTGAGCGCCTCCAGCGACCCGAAGTCGGCGTAGTAGCCCTGCCGCTCACCCGTCAGCAGGGTGTGCAGCGCGTGGTGGGCGTCGTCGTTCCACTGGGCGTGCAGGCCGTACCCGCCCGCATCGCGGGGCGTGATGAGCCGCGGGTCGTTCAGATCCGACTCCGCGATCAGCGACAACGGCCGCCCCAGGTGCGTCGACAGCGCCTTCACCTCGACCGCCATCTCCTCTAGCAGGTGCACCGCGCGGGCGTCGGGCATCGCGTGCACCGCGTCCAGGCGCAGGCCGTCGACGTGGTAGTCGCGCAGCCACATCAGGACGCTGTCGATGATGTAGCGGCGGACGCCGTCGGAGTGCGGGCCGTCGAGGTTGACCGAGCGGCCCCAGGGGTTGCTCTGTTCGCTCAGGTAAGGCGCGAAGAGCGGCGCGTAGGCCCCGGAGGGCCCGAAATGGTTGTAGACGACATCGAGGATCACCCCCAGTCCCTTGCCGTGCGCCGCATCCACCAGGCGTTTCAGCCCGTCCGGACCGCCGTACGGCTGGTGTGGCGCGTACCAGCAGACACCGTCGTAGCCCCAGTTGTGCTCGCCGTTGAACGCGTTGACCGGCAGCAGTTCGATCAGGTCCACGCCGAGCGCGACCAGGTGGTCGAGACGCTCGATGGCGGCCTCGAAGGTGCCTTCCGGGGTGAAGGTGCCGACGTGCAGCTCGTAGAGGACGCTGCCGGGCAACTGCCGGCCGGTCCAGGAGCCGTCGGTCCAGGCGAACGCGTCGTGGGAGTAGACCCGGCTCGGGCCGTGCACACCGTCGGGCTGCCACGGTGAGCGCGGATCGGGCAGCGCGAAGTCGTCGTCGTCGAGGAGGAAGGCGTAGTCGGTGCCGGGCCCGGCGTCGGGCACCTCGACCCACCACCACCCGCCGGCCTCGGCGCTCATCTCGTGATCCGTACCGCCGAACAGGCGCAGCCGGACCCGGGCGGCCTCGGGCGCCCACACCGTGAACTCGGTCATGCGGCAGCCTCCACGAGATCGACGGGGACGAGGAGGGCGACGGGATAGGTGCTCATCAGATCTTGTAGGAGCAGCTCAGACCCACTGTAGACCCGCCCGGTGAACACATCGGTCACGTTGTGTCGGCGAAGTGACAGAAACGTGTCGCGCCAGCCGCCGTCGCGGGCCAGCCGCAGCGGGAGCCGGGTGGCGACGGCGACCGCGCCACCCCGGTCGAAGGTGACCGCGTGCGACGCCGCCGGGCCGTGCGCCGCAACCGGGCGGTAGCCGGTGAACAGGTCGGGACGGCGGCGGCGCAGCCTCAGCGTGCGGGACACCACGAGCAGCTTCGCCGCGCCGCCGGCGTCGACCGGTGGCTGCCAGCCCGCGTCGAGGCGGGCCAGCAGCTGCCGGCGTACGGCGAAGTCGACCGGACGGCGGTTGTCCGGGTCGACGAGCGAGTTGTCCCACAGCTCGGTGCCCTGGTAGGTGTCGGGCACGCCGGGCATGGCGAGCTGCACGAGCTTCTGCCCCAGCGAGTTCGACCAGCCGGGCGGGGTGATGTCGTCGGCGAACGAGGTCAGCTCGGCACGCAGCTGCGGGTCGTCGTACATCCGGTCGACCGCCGCGTGCAGCGCCCGCTCGAAGGCCGGGTCGGGGTCGGCCCAGCTGGTCGACACCGACGCCTCCCGGGCGGCCTTCTCCACGTACGCGTGCAGGCGTTCGCGTTCGATGGGCCACGCGCCCACCGCGGTCTGCCAGAGCAGGTGCGCGAACGCCGGGTCGAGCAGCGGGACACGTCCCATCCAGTCGGTGACCCGTTCGGCCCACCGGTCCGGCAGCTCGGCGAGCACGGCGAGGCGCGCGCGTACGTCCTCGCTGCGCTTCGTGTCGTGGGTGGAGAGCGTGGTCATGGCGGCCGGCCAACGAGCGTGCCGGGCGGCGGCGAACCGGTGGAACTCCGCCGGCGGCACCCCGAAGTGCGCGGGGCTCCCGCCGACCTCGTTGAGCGCGACGAATCTGCTCCACCGGTAGAAGGCGGTGTCCTCCACCCCCTTCGCCATCACCGCGCCGGTGAACTGGGGGAAACGCCGGGCCAGCTCGTCGTCCGGGTCCCGTAGCCGCCGGGTGACCGCGTCCAGCGCCCCGGTGAGGTCCGGGCGCCGGCGGCCGGCTTCCGCGCGGGCCGTGGCGAGGTGCCGGGTGCCGTTCGGCGGGTATCCCCGGTAGACGGGAAAGGCGGCGGCCAGCTCGGCGAGGGCCGCACGGGCCGCGGCCGGCTCCACGTCGGACGCGAGGGTGGCGAGCCGGGCCAGCTCGGCGGCGAGCAGCCGGGTGGCGGCGGCGAGCTTCGTGTCGTGCGTCAGCTCCTGCCAGGAGGTACGGCGACCGACGAGCCGGTCGTCCAGCGCGGTGAAGTCGTCCTCCGCGGCCGGGTCGACGAAGAGCCCGGAGACCGCTGCCAGGGTTTCGTATCCGGTGGTGCCGTCGACCGGCCAGGCCGGCAACTCCTCGCCGTACTCGAGGATCTTCTCCACGACCAGCCACCCGGCCGGCGCGGCGGCCCGCAGCCGGGCCAGGTAGCCGCCGGGGTCGCGGAGCCCGTCCGGGTGGTCGACCCGGATGCCGTCGACCTCGCCGGCCGACGCCCAGCGGAGGACCAGTTCGTGGGTGGCGGCGAAGACCTCCGGGTCCTCGACCCGCAGGCCGGCGAGGTCGCTGACGGCGAAGAAGCGACGGTAGGTCAGTTCGGCGTCGCCACGCCGCCAGGAGACGAGTTCGTAGTGCTGGCGGTCGTGCACCTGCCGGGGAGTGCCGCCGGCGGTGCCGTCTGCGATCGGGAAGCGGTGCTCGTGGTAGCGCAGCTCACCGTCGACGATCTTGAGATCGTCGAGGGCGTCGGACGTGTCGGCCAGCACCGGCAGCAGCAGCCGGCCGCGCTCCCAGTCGATGTCGAACCAGCGGGCGTACGCCGACGCGCGTCCTCGGCGCAGGACGTCCCACCAGGGCGGGTTGGCGGGCGGCACGGCCACCCCGGCGTGGTTGGGGACGATGTCCACCACCAGGCCGAGCCCGGCCGTACGCAACGCCCGCAGCAGCCGCTGCCGACCGGCCTCACCGCCCAGTTCCGGGTTGACCGCCCGGTGGTCGACCACGTCGTAGCCGTGTGCCGAGCCGGGGGTGGCGGTGAGCAGCGGCGCGCTGTAGAGGTGCGTCACGCCGAGGTCGGCGAGGTAGCCGGCGAGCCCGGCGGTGGCGTCCAGGTCGAACCCGGGACGTACCTGCACGCGGTAGGTGGCGCCGATCCGCGCGGTCGACGGGGTGTTCGTCTCGTCCGTTCGGGGGGCGGACATCGTCAGACCGTCCTCTCCAGGACCACCAGGGAGCGGTCCGGCACCCGGATGGTGCCGCCCGCGCTGATCACGGTGACCCCGTCCGGGTTGGGTTCGGCGGTACTGATGACCCGCTCCCACTTCTGCCCGAACTCGCTGCCGGGCAGGGTGAAGTCCAACGGCGCGTCGTGGGCGTTGAAGCAGAGCAGGAACGAGCTGTCGTGGTGCCGCTGGCCGTACTGGCCGCGCTCGCGGATGCCCTCACCGTTGACGAAGAGCGCGACTGAGCGTCCGAAGTCGTTGCCCCAGTCGTCGCCGGTCATCTCCCGGCCGTCCAGGGTGTACCAAGCCAGGTCCGGCAACGGGGCGTCGGCCTCCCGGCCGCCGACGGCCAGGCCGGTGAAGAATCGGCGGCGGCGGAACACCTGGTGCCGGCGGCGGAACGCGACAAGCGTGCGGACGAACTCCAGGAGCTGCTCGTCGGCGTTGTCCCAGTCGACCCAGGCGAGCTCGCTGTCCTGGCAGTACGCGTTGTTGTTGCCCTGCTGGGTACGGCCCAGCTCGTCACCGTGCCCGATCATCGGCACGCCCTGGGAGAGCATCAACGTGGCGAGGAAGTTGCGTCGCTGCCGGGCGCGCAGGGCCAGCACCGCGTCGTCGTCGGTCGGTCCCTCCACACCGCAGTTCCACGACCGGTTGTGGCTCTCCCCGTCCCGGTTCTCCTCACCGTTGGCCTCGTTGTGCTTGTCGTTGTACGACACGAGGTCGGCGAGGGTGAACCCGTCGTGGCAGGTGACGAAGTTGATGCTGTGGAACGGGCGGCGCCCGTCGTCCTGGTAGAGATCGGCGGAGCCGGAGATCCGGGAGGCGAACTCGGCCAGGGTCGCCGGCTCGCCACGCCAGAAGTCCCGCACGGTGTCCCGGTACTTACCGTTCCACTCCGTCCACTCCGGTGGGAAGTTGCCCACCTGGTAGCCGCCGGGGCCCACGTCCCACGGCTCGGCGATCAGCTTGACCTGGCTCACCACCGGGTCCTGCTGCACCACCTCGAAGAACGTGGAGAGGCGGTCGACCTCGTAGAACTCGCGGGCCAGGGTGGCGGCGAGGTCGAAGCGGAAACCGTCGACGTGCATCTCGGTGACCCAGTACCGCAGCGAATCCATGATCAGTTGAAGGGAGTGGGGGCTGCGCACGTTGAGACTGTTGCCGGTGCCGGTGTAGTCGACGAAGTACCGCCGATCCTCCTCGGAGAGCCGGTAGTAGCTCGGTGTGTCGATGCCCTTGAAGCTCAGGGTCGGCCCGAGGTGGTTGCCCTCCGCGGTGTGGTTGTAGACCACGTCGAGGATCACCTCGATGCCGGCGGAGTGCAGCGCCCGCACCATGCCGCGGAACTCCTGCACCTGCTGGCCGTGGCGGCCCGTCGCCGAGTAGCCGTGGTGCGGGGCGAAGAAGCCGATGGTGTTGTAGCCCCAGTAGTTGCGCAGCCCCAGATCGGCGAGGCGGTGGTCGTGCACGAACTGGTGCACCGGCATCAGCTCGATCGCGGTCACCCCCAGCCGCGTGAGGTGCTCGATCATCGCCGGTGAGGCGATGCCGGCGTACGTGCCGCGCAGCTCCTCCGGGATGTCGGGGTGGCGCATCGTCAGCCCGCGGACGTGTGCCTCGTAGATGACCGAGTGGTGGTACGGGGTGCGCGGCGGTTTGTCGTTGCCCCAGTCGAAGTAGGGGTTCACCACGACGGACTTGGGCATGAACGGCGCCGAGTCGACCTCGGACATCCGATCCGGGTCGGCCGGGTCGTAGTCGTAGACCGCGGGATCCCACGTGACGTCGCCGTCGAGCGCCTTGGCGTACGGGTCGAGCAGCAGCTTGTGCGGGTTGCAGCGCGGCCCGTTGGCCGGGTCGTACGGGCCGTGGACGCGGTAGCCGTACCGCTGCCCGGGTTCGACGCCGGGCAGGTACGCGTGCCAGACGTACGCGTCGACCTCGCGCAACTCGATCCGGCGCTCGGCGCCGGTGTCCCACTCGTCGAAGAGGCAGAGTTCGACCCTCTCTGCCACCTGCGAGAAGAGGGCGAAGTTGGTGCCCATCCCGTCGTACGTGGCGCCGAGGGGGTAGCGCTCACCCGGCCAGACCTGCATGTCGCTCCTTCGGTTCCGATCATGAGCGCACCGCGTCATGAGCGCACCGCACGGTGGGCCGCACGATGCGCACGGCGGTAATGCCCCGCACCCGCTCCGGCCAATCCGCCCTTTCAGCCGACGGGGGAAATCCGTCCGAGTCGGACAGGTCGGCCGTTCAGGTGTCGTCCGTCACCTCTGACCCTTTTCGGGATGCGATCCACGGCCGGATGGCTTTTCCTTGTTCAGGGACGCGCACGTACCCGCGCCTCGATCCCGCCCACCACCCTGCCTACGCCGCCATCGCCGCCGGCGCGTACGCCCCTGCCTGGACGGAGACAGTTGTGACCACTCTGCGGGTCGGCGAGCCGCTCGCCATCGCCCCGGACCGGACCTGCCGGCCCACCCTGACCCGTGCTCAGATCCCGCAGCCCGCCGGCGCCGCGGCCGGTCCCGCGCCGCAACGCATCCTGATGCTGTCCTGGGAGTACCCGCCGGTCCTCGTCGGTGGCCTCGGCCGGCACGTGCACGCACTCTCCGTCGCCCTCGCCGCCGCCGGCCACGACGTCACAGTCGTCACCCGCCACGCCGACGGCGCCCCACTCGAGGAGTACGCCGACGGCGTCCGCGTCATCCGCGCACCCGAAGACCCCGTCACCTTCCCCCTGGCCACCAACAGCCTCCTGGCCTGGACCATGGCCTTCAACCACACCCTCACCCGCGCCGCCCTACGCGCCACCGAAGCCGGCGACTACGACGTCATCCACGCCCACGACTGGCTCGTCGCCCACACCGCGATGACGTTGCGCGAGCACCTCGACATCCCGCTCGTCACGACCATCCACGCCACCGAGGCCGGCCGGCACCAGGGCTGGCTGCCCGAGGAGATGAACCGCACCATCCACGGCGTCGAACACTGGCTGGCGAGCGAGTCCGGCCGGGTGATCGTCTGCTCGGGGTACATGTCCCACGAGGTGACCACGCTCTTCGGTGTGCCGTCCGCCCGGGTCGACGTGGTGCCCAACGGGGTCGAACCGCACCGCTGGCGCGCGCCGCGCACGGCGGTCGCCGCGGCGCGGGCCCGGTTCGCCGGAAACGGGCCGCTCGTCACCTTCGCCGGCCGGCTGGTCTACGAGAAGGGCGTGCAGCACCTGCTCGCCGCGGTTCCCCGACTGCGGGAGCGGCACCCGGGGCTGCGGGTGGTGATCGCCGGCGACGGCCCCTACCGCGGGGAACTGGAGGCCGAGGTGCACCGGTTGGGCCTCGGCGGCACGGTGGAGATGCCGGGCTTCCTCGGCGGCGGGGAGTTGCCGGCGCTGATGGCCGCGTCGGACTGCTTCGTGGTGCCGAGCATCTACGAGCCGTTCGGCATGGTGGCCCTGGAGGGCGCGGCGGCCGGCGCGCCGATCGCGGTCTCGGTGACCGGCGGGCTCGCCGAGATCGTCGAGCCGGGCGTCACCGGGATGACGTTCCAGCCGCAGGACCCGGACGGGCTGGTCGAGGCCGTACACGCGCTGCTCGCCGACCCGGACCGGGCGCGTGCCCTGGCTCGGCAGGCCGGCGCGCTGGTGCGCGAGCAGTACGGCTGGTCGGCGATCGCCCGGCGCACCGCCGCCTCGTACGCGGCCGCGATCTCCGGCGGCCCGGCGTTCGCCGCCGAGCGGGCCGAGCAGCGCATGGCGGCGGGCCGGACGCTGCCGCCGGTCTCGGCCGGCAACCTGCTCGCCGCCGCCGGCCTGCGCTGAGGCTCGCCCGCCCGACGCTACGAAGCTGCGACCGTCGCGGCCCCGGCATCGGACGGGGCGCAGCGTGCGGCAGCGGGGTGCGGGCGCGAGGTGCGGTGCCCGGCAGCGGCACGCGGAGTGCGGGGTGCGGGGTGCGGGGTGCGGCAGCGGCACGCGGAGTGCGGGGTGCGGGGTGCGGCAGCGGCACGCGGAGTGCGGGGTGCGGCAGCGGCGCGCGGAGTGCGGGGTGCGGGGTGCGGGGGTGTGGCAGCGGCGTGCCTCCGGGGCCTCGATACCGCTGCGTGGCGCCTTTGGAGCTGAGTCGCCTACGACATCAACGCCGATCCGTTTACGACATCAGCTCCAAAGGCTGCCAACCTCGAACACCCACACCGACACCGCCGACGCCGATCCCCGCCGACCCGAAGACCGAACACCGCCGGCCTGAACCCCGAACTCCGAACTCCGAACCACGAACACGAGGGTTCAGCGCCGGCGTGGCACCCGGGTCCGGCACGACAGGCGACAGGCCGCCCACCCCTCGCGGGATCGGCGGCCTGTCGGTGGTGCCGGAAGGCGGATCAGCGCTCGGCGAGCGGCAGGAACGCGCGCTCGGGAGAGCCGGTGTAGACCTGCCGGGGGCGGCCGATCTTCGTCTCCGGGTCGTTGATCATCTCGCGCCACTGGGCGATCCAGCCGGGGAGGCGGCCCAGGGCGAAGAGCACCGTGAACATCTTGGTCGGGAAACCCATGGCCTTGTAGATCAGGCCGGTGTAGAAGTCCACGTTCGGGTAGAGCCGGCGAGACACGAAGAAGTCGTCGGCGAGGGCGATCTCCTCCAGCTGCATCGCGATGTCCAGCAGCGGGTCCGGCTTGGCCATCCGGCCGAGCACGTCCTGGGCTGCCTTCTTCACGATGGCGGCGCGCGGGTCGTAGTTCTTGTAGACCCGGTGGCCGAAGCCCATCAGCTTCACGCCGTCCTGCTTGTCCTTGACCTTCTGCACGAAGCTGCGGACGTCGCCACCGTCGGCCTTGATGTGCTGCAACATCTCCAGCACGGCCTGGTTGGCGCCGCCGTGCAGCGGGCCGAAGAGCGCGTTAACGCCGGCCGAGACCGAGGCGAACAGGTTCGCGTTGCTGGAACCCACCAGCCGCACCGTGGAGGTCGAGCAGTTCTGCTCGTGGTCGGCGTGCAGGATGAGCAGCATGTCCAGCACCTTGGCGACCACCGGGTCGACCTCGTACGGCTCGGCCGGAACGCCGAAGGTCAGCCGCAGGAAGTTCTCCACGTAGCCCAGGGAGTTGTCCGGGTAGAGCAGCGGCTGCCCGATCGACTTCTTGTAGGCGTACGAGGCGATGGTGGGCACCTTCGCCATCAGCCGGACCGTGGAGATCTCCACGTGCTCCGAGTCGAACGGGTCCAGGCTGTCCTGGTAGAAGGTCGAGATCGCGCTGACCGCGGAGGAGAGCACCGCCATCGGGTGCGCCTCACGCGGGAAGCCGTCGAAGAACCGACGCATCTCCTCGTGCAGCAGCGAGTGGCGCCGAATCCACTCGGTGAACTCGGTCAGCTGCTGCTCGGTCGGCAGCTCCCCGTAGATGAGCAGGTACGAGACCTCCAGGAAGGAGGACTTCTCGGCCAGCTGCTCGATCGGGTAACCGCGGTAACGCAGGATCCCCGCGTCGCCGTCGATGTAGGTGATCGCGGACGAGCAGGCCGCGGTGTTCACGAAACCGGGGTCGTACGTGGTCATCCCGGTCTCTTTCAACAGCTTGCTCACCCCGATACCGGCGGGGCCTTCGACCGCGGTGTGCACCGGCATCGACAGCTGCCCGCCGGGGTGATCGAGCTTGACTTCCGTCATCTGGTTCCTCGCTTCGCCGGCATATCTTCATTGAATTGCCTTCGCTTTTACCGTAATCGCGGTTCCGGGGACACCACCTACGGTGGTTCGGGGGTGAGGTATGCGTCACCCGATTCCCGACCGTCCGGATCGGGAAACCGACGAAGCGAGCGGACGGATCAGGAGAGGGCGAGCAGGCGTAACCCGCCGTCGGCGCCGACCTGGTAGACGTCGAGCCGGTTCTTCCCGGCGCGGAAGAGTTGGTCGTCGGCGAGCAGGGCGGCGAACCGGCGGCCACCCGGATCGGGCGGCACCACCGGCACGACCGCGCCGACGCGCCCGTTCACCGCCACCGCGAGCAGCGTGCCGTCGGGGACGGTGTCCGGGACGGTCCCCCAGATCAGCGCCGGCAGCGTTCCGGTGTCGGGGTCGACGGAACGGAACCCGGCCAGGTCGGCGACCCGGGCCGAGCCGCCACCCGGTGGATGCTCCGCCACGGTCGTACCGACCAGCGGGTGTACGGCCGGCAGGGGCACGGGCTTCGGCACCCCGTCCGGAATGGGTGTCGGCTCGCCCGGGCGGTCGTAGAAGTGCTTCTGCCCAGCCGGTCGCGGGGTGGCCCGGGCGGAGCGCCCGTCGACCCGCCACGGGATCCGGACACCCGCCTCGTCCGCCATGGTCGGCAGCAGGTCGACGTGCTCCCAGTTGCGGTCGTCGATCCGCCCGGTGCGCTGGCCGGGCTCCTTCACGAACAGCGGCACCCAGGCGACCTCGCCGGGCGCCGCCTTGATGGCGTCCATGCCACGGCCCTGGAACCCCTGGGTGAAGCTCACCCCGTGGTCGGCGGTCACCACCACCATCGCCTGGTCGTAGAGACCGGAGGCGCGCAGCGTACGCAGCGTCTCCCCGATCAGCCGGTCGGTGTAGCCGAGCTGGGCCAGGTGCCGCTGCCGGGCCAGCTCGACCCAGCCGGCGCCCTCGTTCGGCAGGTCGTCCGGTCCGTCGTAGCGGGCCCCGGAGGGCAGGAAGGCCCACGGCGAGTGCGGCATCAGCAGGTGCAGGAAGTGCAGCGTGGGCCGGGGCGCCGGCTTCAGGCCGGCCAGGAAGCTGGTGAACCGGGCAGGCTGGTTGTCGTCGAGGCTGTCCCACCGGAACTTCGGGTCGTCGGGAATCGGCTCCGCGGCGTCCAGCCCGGCCTCGGCCGCGGTCTGTTCCCGGTAGGAGTCCTCCGGGTCGATCCGGCTGTCCCGTGGCGCGGTGATCTGGCCGAGCAGCTTGCCGGTCTCCCGCACCAGCACGCCGAGTCCCTGCTCGGGGGCGACCGGCTGCTCGCAGCGGCTGGGCGGGCAGAGCCGGGTGATGCTCTCCTCGGCGCGGATGTCGTACAGGCCGCCGAAGGCGGTGAAGAGGTTCTCCGGGTACTGCGAGTAGTGCGGTGCGACGTCGCGCGCCGGATAGCGACCGGTGAGCATGGCCGGCAGCGCGTACGGCGTCCACCCGCTGACGCCCGTGGCGTCGCGGTACCAGGTCGAACCCGCGGCCAGCTCGGCGAAGTGCGGGAACCGCGTCGCGTCGACCCGGCCGTCCGGGCCCAGCAGGGAGACCAGCGGCAGCTCGTCGAGGACCAGCATCACGACCGGCGGGTGTACGGAGGTGGCCGCGGCGCCGGTCGCGCCGTCGGTCGAACGCGGCAGCACCAGCACCGAGGTGGGTGAGACGAGCAGGAACAGCCCCACGAACGCCAGCGGTCCGGCGGCGGCCACCCGCAGCACCCGGCCCGGCGCCCGCCACCGCCGGTGGGCCGCCGCGCCGGCGACACCGACCACCGCGGCCACCAGGAGCAGCGGTACGCCCCGCAGCGGCAGGACGTGCCGGCCGACCTGCACGGCGAGCGCGGCGGTCAGCAGCCCGACGAGCAGCGTGTGCGTCACCGAACGGGCGACCCGCCCGGCCAGCCGGGTGAGCGCACCGAGCAGCGCGAGCGGCACGGTGGGCACCACCGCGATCAGCGCGACAAGCAGCAGGATCTGCTCCCGGTCGGCGCGATGGAACAGGAAGAAGTCTGGGCTGCGGCCGAGCACGTCCAGCAACGGCTGGGTCACCACCAGCCCGACCAGCGCGACGATCTCCAGCAACCGGCCCAACTCGGACCGCAGGCCCGCCGCCCAGCGACCACGGCGCGCGCCCGCCGCGGCGCCATCGGCCGGCCCCGGCCCGGTCGCCGGGGCGTTCGGCGGCGCGGGGGGCTCAGCCACCCACGACCGCCGTGTAGAGCGTGCGGGTGCCGGAGGGCAACTCCTCCCGCCGGGCGATGTGGCAGCGCTGCGCGAGCAACCGCTCGAACTCCGCCCGCCGGTAGTCGGGGAACAGCCCCTCGGGTTTGTTGGCCAGCAGCCGCCGGGCCATCGGGTCCTCGGGGTGGACGAACTCCACCACGATCCGCGCGCCGGGGGCGCACAGGTCGGCGAGCCACGCCACCACCTCGGGCAGCGGCACGTTCCGGCCGATCGCCAGGTGGTGCACCACGGCCAGCGCGAGCACCACGTCGGCTCCGGCCCGGTCGGCGAAGGAGGCCCGTTCCACACCTCGCCACCCGCCACCCGGCGACGGGTCGGCGAGGTCCATCACCAGCGGCAGGATCCGCCGCTCCCCCTCGGCCCGCAGCGCCCGGTAGAGCGTGTCCACCACGGCCGGATCCTGTTCGACGGCGACCACCTGGTCGGCGTAGCGGGCGGCGAGGCGCGCGTACCGGCCGTCGTTTGCGCCGAGGTCGAGCACGAGACGGGGGCGGTGACCGTCGGCGAGCGCGACGGTCACGAACTGCTCCTTACCGGCCCGGTCCTGCTCGGAGTAGCCGCAGGTGCGCTGGTAGTCGGCCCAGTGGCTGGCCGCCGGAGGGCGGTCGAGCCGGCGTACCAGTTTCTCGATGCCGCGCACGGTGGCGAGCGCGAGCTCGCGGGAGTATCCGGCGGCGCGCAACTGGGCGCGGACGTCGGTGGTGGTGGCCTCGGCATGCCGGTTCTGCATGGCGGCGTGCAGGTGAAGGTGGGCCGGTACGCCGGGCAGCAGCCGCCGGAAGCCGCGGAACAGTGGCCGCACCGCGTCGGCTTCGATGCCGTCCACCCGGGCCCGCAACCAGGGTTGGAAGTCCACGCCGAGGTGCGCGGTGAGCAGCAGCGGGTAGAGCATCGTCTGGCAGAACTGCCGATAGCCCGCCCAGGGTTCCCCGTCGCGGACCGGCTCGAACGAGCCGACATCGATGAAGACCGGCTCGCTGCCACGCCACTGGAGGTTGTACGCCGACCCGTCCTTCGTCGTGAATCCGGCGGGCAACGCCGCGCGCAGGATCTCGAGGTGCAGCAGCGCGGCGTCGCGCAGCATTCCGAAGGACCACTCGTAGGGGTGCGAGACGAACGGGATGCGTTCGTGTCGCAGCACGGTGGCCCACCGCGTGTCGCCGGGCACCCGGGCCGGCTCCACCGACTCGGTGCCACAGACCTTGCCGGCGGCGAGCAGGGACGTGAAGAACTCGGTGCCGGCCAACGCCCGCCAGTGCTCGGCCGCCTGCGCGTCGAGACCGCGAAGCACGTCGTCACCGACGTGGAACACCCGGTTGGCCGGGTCACGGAACGAGCCGGGTTCGGGCCGTACGCCCGCCGGGGAGATCGCCATGTCCGGCCCGGATCAGCGGTGGTCGGTGGGCTGCCGCCGGAACCGGTCGACGAGTCTGCGCCAGTAGAGCTTGGCGGCCACCGCGGCGCCGGCCACGCCGCCGACCACCGCCTGCACGATGAGGCTGCCGGATCCCGCGTCCAGATAGGCCAGATGGGACACCAACCGCTCCTTTTCCTCGCCGTCACGACCGGCGTTCCGGAAAGGCAACGCTTGGGGGGCATTTGATCCGGAAAGCCGCTTTCATGCCACCGTACGCCGACAGCCGCCCCCGTGCGGCCACACCGGCCACCCCGGGCGCGTCCGTTTCGTTCAAGACACCCGACGGAGGGACTTCCTATCGTCGGGGCCATGACGCCTCGACTCGACCTGATCGGCCTGGTCACCACCGACATGGCCCGCACCCTGGACTTCTACCGCCGCCTCGGCCTGGACATCCCGGCCGGCGCCGACACCGAACCGCACGTGGAGGTGACCCTGCCGGGCGGGATCCGGCTCGCCTGGGACGACGCGGAGATGGTCCGCTCCTTCGACCCGGGCTGGACGCCACCGACCGGCAGCCCCCGGCACAGCCTGGCCTTCCGCTGTGCGGATCCGGCAGAGGTCGACCGGTGGTACGCCGAGCTGACCGAGGCCGGCTACGAGGGCCACCTGAAGCCGTGGGACGCGTTCTGGGGGCAGCGGTACGCGGTGCTGCACGACCCGGACGGCAACGGAGTGGACCTCTTCGCCCCGCTGCCCGCGAACGCTTGACCGTACGACGTGGACGGGCCGGTCAGCCGGCGGCGAGGAGGGCCGTCGGCGGCACCCCGGCCAACTCCCGCACGTCCCGGGTCAGGTGCGCCTGGTCGGCGTAGCCGCACCCGGCGGCCACCTCGGCCAGCGGCGTACCGGCCCGGGCCGCGGCCAGCGCCCGGCGCATCCGCAGGATCCGGGCGAGGGTCTTCGGGCCGTACCCGAACAGCTGCCGGCTGCGGCGGTGCAGGGCGCGGGGGTCGAGCCCGACCTCGACGGCGATCGCGGCCACCGGCAGGCCGGCCGCCGCGGCGGCCGCGACCCGGGTGCCGAGCGGATCAGGTCCACCGGCGTCCTGCAGCCGCCGCGCCACGATCTCCGTCAGCACCGACGCCGGGTCGGCGGCGGCCCGCTCGGCCAGGCCGGCGACGACACGATCGCCCCAGAGCGCGGCGAGCGGCACCCGGGCGTCGCGCAGCTCGTCGGCGGGCACGCCGAGCACAGCGGGACCGACGCCGGGCGGCAGGCGCAATCCCGTCCACCGCTCCCCCGGCGCGCTGACGCTCAGGAACGCCGTGCGGTCCGGGCCGGCCACGAGCAGCCCCGCGCGGCTGGACCAGAGCAGGTCCACGCAGCCGTCCGGCAGTACCCGGCTCTCCCGGGCGTCGCCCTGGTTGGCGCTGGTCCAAAGGGTGCTGCCCGCGATGCCGGCCGGTCGTTCCCGGTACACACCCGCCAGACTGCCACGTCGCGCCGCGGGCGGCGAACCGTGCCCGATCGGAACGACGCCGTACGCCGGCTAACGGTTCGGCAGGCGCACGGTGAAGACCGTACGGCCGGGACGGCTCTCCACGGTGACGGTGCCGTGGTGCGCCTCCACGACGGCGGCCACGATGGCCAGGCCGAGGCCGGTGCTGCCGTTGGCCCGGGATCGGGAGCTGTCGCCACGGGCGAACCGCTCGAAGATCTCCGCCTGCAACAATTCGGGGATGCCGGGTCCGTCGTCGGCGACGCCGAGCACCGCCGCGTCCGGCTCGGCGCGCAGCATGGTGGTGACCGTGGTGCCCGGCGGCGTGTGCGCCCGCGCGTTGGCCAGCAGGTTCGCCACCACCTGGTGCAGCCGGGCGGCGTCCCCGGAGACGGTCAGCGGCTCGTCGGGCAGATCGAGCTGCCACCGCTGTTCCGGCCCGGCCACGTGTGCGTCGCTGACCGCGTCCACGACGAGCGCCGTGAGGTCCACCGGCTCGGCGACCAGGGGGCGCCCGGAATCGAGCCGGGCCAGCAGCAACAGGTCGTCGACGAGGCTGGTCATGCGCGCGCTCTCCGACTCGACGCGGCGCAACGCGTGGGCCACGTCGGGCGGTACCTGGTCGTGGCCCCGGCGGGCGACCTCGGCGTACCCCCGGATCGCCGCGAGCGGGGTACGCAGCTCGTGGCTGGCGTCGGCGACGAACTGCCGGACCCGGGTCTCGCTGGCCTGCCGGGCGGCGAGGGCCGCGGCGACGTGCCCGAGCATCCGGTTCAGGGCGGCACCCACCTGCCCCACCTCGGTACGCGGATCGGTGTCCCCGCCCGGCACCCGCACCCACAGCGCGACCTCTCCCCGGTCCAGCGGCAGCTCGGTGACCCGGGCGGCGGTGGCGGCGACCCGGTTCAGCGGGCGCAGGGCGGCCCGGACGATGAGCGCGCCGAGACCGCCGGCGATCAGCAGCCCGACGGTCACCACCCCGGCCTGGGCGACGACCATCCACATGACCGTCTCCTCGACCCGGTTGAGCGGGATGGCTACGGCGAGCATGTGCCCGCCGGCCACCTGCCGAGCCACCGCCCGGTAGTCACCGCGGGCGCCGAGGTCGACCGTGTGCGGGCTGCCGTCGGCGCGCAACCGCGTCAACGGACCCACGTCCGCGGCGGAGACCGCCTCGACGTGACCGCTCTGCGCCTGGGTGCCCACCGTCGCGACGCCGTCGACCACGCACACCGCCAGGGAGCCCGGCGGGAATCCGCGCGGCGGCTCCGGGACGCGTGCCAGGGGACCGCACTGCGCACCCGGCCATGGCGGCTGGGAACCCTCGCGCAACCAGGGGGACGTCCCGCCCGGGCGGCGGTCGCTCATGGCGAGTTGGCTGTCCACCTGGCCGACCAGGAAGTGGCGCAGCGCCAGCGTGGTCAGGCTGCCGATGCCGATGCTGACCAGGGCGAGCAGCGCCACCACGGAGACCACCAGCCGGCGGCGCAGCGGCCAGCCGGCCAGCCGGCCGGCCAGCCGCCGGCGCGGATCAGTCTGCCGGTCGGAGGACATACCCCGCGCCGCGCAGCGTGTGGATCATCGGCTGCCGCCCGACGTCGATCTTCTTGCGGAGGTACGAGATGTAGAGCTCGACGACGTTGGCCTGCCCGCCGAAGTCGTAGTTCCAGACCCGGTCGAGAATCTGCGCCTTGCTCAGCACCCGGCGCGGATTCCGCATGAGGTAGCGCAGGAGTTCGAACTCGGTGGCGGTGAGGGTGATCGACTGGTCGCCCCGGCGTACCTCGTGGCTGTCCTCGTCGAGAGTGAGATCACCGACGGTGAGCACCGCGGCTTCCCGGACGGCGACGGCGAGGCCGGATCGGCGCAGCAGCGCCCGCAGCCGGGCGATCACCTCTTCCAGGCTGAACGGTTTGGTGACGTAGTCGTCCCCGCCGACGGTCAGGCCGGCGATCCGTTCCTCGACGGCGTCCCGGGCGGTGAGGAAGAGCACCGGGACGGTGGGCGCGTACTCCCGCAGCCGACGGAGCACCTGGAAGCCGTCCAGGTCGGGCAGCATCACGTCGAGCACCACCGCGTCCGGCTCGAACTGCCGGGCGGTGGTCACCGCCGCCATCCCGTTGTTCGCGCTGCGTACCTGCCAGCCCTCGTAGCGCAGCGCCATCCCGAGCAGGTCGGTCAGCGTCGGTTCGTCGTCGACCACCAGCACCCGGACCGGTTCGCCGTCCGGGCGGTGCAGCTCGATACGGCCAGCGGCCGCATGCCCCTCCATGACCATGCCCCCCATCGTGGGCGGCGTTCCTGAGTCCATCTTCTGCGGAACCTGTGTGCCAGCTGTGGGCGGCAGGTCGTCACTCGCTGACACCGAGGGGGTCGGTGCGCACGTAGCGCATCGTCCAGGCACCGGTAGCGTCCGGTTGTTCGCGTTCGTAGAGGTGCTCCGCGACACCTCCGACCGGCTCGTCGCCGCGCGGATGACGCATGATCCACCGCGTGGGCGGGCCGCCGTCCGGCCCGACCGGCAGCGCCCGGACCAGGTCGTGGGCGGGTCCGCCGATGAACCGTACGCTCACCTCGCCCATCGCCGCCCCCTCGGTGACCACGCCGGCACGCAGGGTGAAGCCGGCTCCGGCTCGGAAGCTACCGCACTTCTCGCGGCGACCGCAGCCGGCTCGCGGCGACGATCCCGGACCGCTGCGACACGGCCCCGGTTTGCCGGCTTCGGCGGTCGGGTACCGCGACCGGAGGCGCCCACTGGCGGGCGACCACGAGGACGAGGAGCCGCCGATGCGCACGCTGGACGGGCGGTACGAGCTCGAACAGCGCATCGGGGTGGGCGGGATGTCGGAGGTGTGGCGCGCCCACGACGTGGTGCTGGACCGGCCTGTCGCGGTGAAGGTGATGTCGCCGGGCCAGGACACCTCGGTGGAGCGGATCCGCGCGGAGGCCCGGTCGGCGGCCCGGTTGGTCCACCCGAACGTGGCGAGCGTGCACGACTTCGGCACCTGCGTGACGGGACCCGGCGGGCAGACCCCGTACATCGTGATGGAGCTGGCGGAGGGCGAGACGCTCGCCGTGCACCTGCGGGCCGGACCGCTGGACTGGCGGATCGCGGTACGGGTCTGCGCGGAGGTCTGCGCCGCCCTGGCGGCGGCACACGCCCACGGCATCGTGCACCGCGACGTGAAGCCGGCGAACGTCATCCTCACCCCGGCCGGCGCGAAGGTGCTCGACTTCGGCATCGCCACCTCGACCGGCGCCGCCGACCCGGCACCGGACGGGATGCTGGTGGGCACCCCCGCGTACCTCGCCCCGGAACAGCTGGACCGGGTGCCGGCCACCCCGGCGGCCGACATGTACGCCCTCGGCGTCCTGCTCTACTACTGCCTCAGCGGGCGGTTGCCGTACGAGGCGGACAGCGCCACACGACTGCTCGACCCACGCCGGCGAGAACCGCCGCGGCCGCTGCCGGAGATCGCGGGACTGCCAGCGGAGGTGGCGGAGCTGTGCCACCGCTGCCTGACCGAGGAGCCGGACGAGCGGCCGACCAGCCTCGTCGCCGCGCTGCTGCTGGCCGAGGCGGTGGACGCCCGGGTGTACGTGCCGTTGCAGCTGTCCCCGGCACCCCGGCGCGGCCCTGCGGCGGTGTCCCCGTGGACCGAACGGGCCGCCGCGCAGGTGACCGAGGCCGCGCTGGCCATCAGCCGGTCCGGCCGGCTCGCCGAGCGCTGAGACTCCCGTGTGCCCGGTGGGCGGCTCGCCCGCCGGCACGCGAGCTCGGGCGATCGGCTCGCCGAAGGCACACGGCGGGGCGGTCGGCGTGTCAGCGACGGTTTCACCGGTCGAGGGTCGGGTAGCCGGGCGCTGAGGAACGGGAGGAACGCCATGCCGGACCCGAGTTCATGGCTGCATGAGGCCGCCGCGACCGCCGAGGGCGGCCACGTACGCACCGACGACGGCGGGCTCTCCACCGCGCTGGCGTCCCCGCTGGCCGCGCACTGCACCGGGCTGCGACCCGAGCAGCTGCTGGCCGCGGCGTTCGCGTCCTGTCTGCACCACGCGGCGGTGGAGGCGGCCGGCCGGATCACCGACGAGGCGCACACCGTGCAGGTGCGGGCCGAGGCGAAGCTCGGACGCGACGACGACGGGCGCTACCGGGCGGACGTCCACGCGTCGATCTCGTCGGCGGGGCTGACCCGGGAGCAGTTGGCCGACCTGGTGGAGCACGCCGACGAGATCTGGCCGTTCTCCAGCGGTGACAACAGCCGGCACCGGCTCACCGTCACCCCGGCGGAGAACGGCCGCCGCTGAGCCGGCCGCTACCAGCGGAAGCTCGCGGTCACCGCGCGATGGTCGCTGTCCGGTGTGCGCAGCACCCCGGCCGAGGTCGCGGTCAGACCCCGGTACAGGACATGGTCCGGGCGGGTCAGCGGAACCGCGGCGGGCCAGGTGAAGCCGAACCCGCGCCCGGCGTCGGCCTGCGCGTCGTGGAGCAGCCGGGCGAGTGGGAGGAACATCCGGTCGGTGCTGGCCGTGTTCAGATCGCCCAGGACGATCAGACGCCGGGCCGGGTCCGTGCGCAGCCGGTCCGCCAGGGCGTCGAGTGTCTGGTCCCGGGTGGTGGTGTCGCCGGCCCGCGCCGAGCCGAGGTGCACCACGTACACCGTCAGGTCGCCGCCCGGGGCGGCGACGACGGCCCGCAACGCCCTGGTCCAGCCCAGGCCGGTGTCGACCCCGACCCGCTCCCGGATCGGGTGCCGGCTGTGGAGCGAGACCGTGGAGATGGTCGCCCGGTGCGGGTAGTCGTGAGCCAGGACGGCGTCCACCCGGTCGTCCTCGGTCACCTCCTGCAGGGCGATCAGATCGGCGCCGGACGAGGCGAGGGCACGTACGGTGGCCGCCGGGTCCGGGTTGCCGGCCCGCAGGTTCTGGCTGGCGGTGCGCAGGGGCGCGGCGACCTGCGCCGGGGTGGGGCGGAGCCAGGCGCCCGCGTAGAGCGCCGCCCAGACCGTGGCGGGCAGCAGCACCGCGACCAGAGCGAGGCGGGAGCGGCGCAGCAGGGCTGCGAGGGCGAGCAGTGGGACCCCCACGCCGAGCAGTGGGGTGACGCTGTCGACGAGGCTACCGAGGCCCCGGACGTTCGGTATCGCGCGGTGCCCGGCCAGCACGGCGGCGAGGAGCACGGCCGCGCCGACGAGGAGCCGGCCGCGCCGGCCGCGCCGAGGTGACGACCCGCACCCTCGGCCACGGCTCGACCCCGAGGCGCGGGAGGCACTGACCGCCGCCGCGGGTGGCCCGCCCGACCCATCGTCCGGGTGGCTGTTCGGCCCATAGGCCGATCGGCTGTTCGGCGGAGGCGAAACCCGGTCGCGCCCCACTTTGCCAAGATCACCCATCCGCCCTGCTCATGTCGTCATTACGGTCATGGCGGGAATACCCGGATCGCACGTTTCGTCACCTTCTTGGCCAGCCGACCGCAATGACCACTCGGATGGTGGCAAATTGTGGCGCATGCCACTAACCAGGCAGATGGCAGGCGACGCTCGAGTTTCTAGCCTCGGCGAGTGCATCCCGACGACCCCACCGCGCAGGAATTGACCAACCGCGACACCGCGACCCGTCCAGCCGATGATGCATCCTCCGAACGGATGAACGGGCGACATCGCGCGCTTGAAACGCCCCGCCGCAGCGCGCGGGCACTGTTGACCTCGACGCCCATGCGGATCGCCCTCGCCACCGGTGTCAGCTGCTGCCTCGGCCTCGCCACGTACGCCGGCACCCGCACCGCGGCGGACGACCGGACCGAGCCGGCGGCCGAGGCGGTGGCCGAGCGGGCGGCGCTGGCCGACGAGCGCGCCTCCCGATCCATGGAGCGCACCGCCGCCCCCTCCGCCCCGGCCAGCCCCAGCCCGAGCGCGACGCCCAGCCCGACAGCGACGGTCAAGAAGGCGCCGAAGAAGCCGAAGAAGCCAACGAAGCCGCGGCCCGTGGCCGGGCTCACGCAGGCGCAGATGGACAACGCGAAGATCATCGTTGACGTCGGCCGCCAGCTGCACGTCCCCAAGCGTGGCCTGATCGTCGCGGTGGCCACCGCGATGCAGGAGAGCGACCTCTACAACTACGCCAGCGGCGTGCTACCCGAGTCCCAGGACTACCCGCACCAGGCCATCGGCTGGGACCACGACTCCGTCGGGCTGTTCCAGCAGCGCCCCAGCAGCGGCTGGGGCACCGTACGGGACCTGATGCGTCCGGCGTACGCGGCGAAGGTGTTCTACCTCGCCCTGCTCGAGGTGCCCGGCTGGCAGGACATGGCCATCACCTACGCGGCCCAGTCCGTGCAGATCTCCGCGTTCCCCGACGCGTACGCCCAGCACGAGGAGCGCGCGACCACCGTCGTCAACGCGCTCACCTGACGGCGTCAGCGCGTCCGGGCGCCGTCAGCGCCCGCCCGGCGGCTCGGTCACACCCGCCACCCCCGCCCGGGTCGCAGGCACCCCGGGACCGGTCGCTCCCGCGGCCGCGGTCGGCGTTTCGGCGGGCACCGGCTCGACGCTCACCCCGCCGAGCAGCTCGTCCACCCGCGTCACATGCCGCCGGCGGGCGCGCAGCGCCGCCTCGAACTCCCGGCGCGCCTGAACCGCCTCGGCGTACGCCCGCTCGCGCACCCGCTGTGCCTCCTCACGCGCCGCGTCCAGCTCGAACCGCGCCCGCGCCAGGATCTCGGCCGCCTCCCGCTCCACCTGTCCGACGGCGAGTCCCACCACCGCGGCGTCGTCCGGGTCGAGCCGGCGCAGCAGCCCGCAGAGCCCCGTCGCCTCCTGCCGGATCCGGTCCCACTCCCGGCCGGCCCCGGCGGCGCTCTCCGCCCACGCCGCGAGCCGGGTCAACCGGACCGCGAGCTCATCGAGGCAGGCGTCCACCTGCCGCTGGTCGTAGCCGATCTCAACGACGGAGAACCTCATGCTGTCGCTCCCAGGCAGCCGGAAAACCTTCCCCTCCTGGATCGTCGGCCGTGCGGCGCGCCGCCGCCGAGCTTCGGGAAAATTGTTCAGCATGCGAGCGCCGCCGTGGGTCCGCAGCACACGGCGAGGGCGGACGGCGGAGCACACGGCGAGGGTGCACGGCGATGCGGGCCGGCGACGGACGCGGGCGTGGGGAGGCGAGGGGACCTGGACCGCCGTCAGGGGCGCTTGGGCAGCACGACCACTCGCCCGAAGAACTCGTCGATCCGGTGCACCACGTCGTTGAAGTCGTCGAGGTCGATGGGCTTGGTGACGTACGCGTTGGCCTGCAGGGTGTAGCTGCCGATCACGTCCGTGTCCGCGTTGGAGGTGGTCAGTACCACGACCGGGATCGTGCGCAGATCCTCGTCCTGTTTAACCTCGCCGAGCACCTGCCGCCCGTCCATCCGGGGCATGTTCAGGTCGAGCAGGATGACGTCCGGGCGCACGGCGCCGGCGTGCCGGCCCTCCCCCCGGAGGAACTCCATCGCCTCCTGGCCGTCGCTCACCACGTCGATGACCTTCTCGACCTCGGACTCCCGGAGAGCCTCCTCGATCATCAGCACGTCGCCCGGGTCGTCGTCTACCACGAGGATGCGGACCGGGTTCGGGCTGTCTACGCCCATGAGCTACCTGCCTCTGGTCTGGCGGGAACGGGACTTCAGGGTCACGTCCTGGCGGGGAAATGTAGCCGATCACGGGACGATCCATGACAGCCGGGTCGATCGGTTCCGGCGGACAGGGGCGCGACGCTTGCAGCGAGGCAAGTATAGGCGCCGGTGGTCCGGCGGCTGATCACCGTCGGCCCCGCGCCTGCGGGTTGGTGAGGCCGCAGGCTGCTGCCGGGCGGTGGCTCCGACCTGTTGTTACGATCGCCTCGATCCGGCCGACCGGCAGCCTGTGGAAAGGCGTGAACGTGGTACTCCACGGGCGGACACCCGAGACGACACCGCTGAGCCTGAGCGTCGACCGCTCGAACCCGGCGGCGCCGCTGGTTCGGGTCGGTGGGGATCTCGCGTACACCACGGCGGGACCGCTCCGCGAGGAGATCGACCGGCTGCTCGCCGGCGCCCCGCCCGCCGTCGTCCTGGACTTCGCCGACCTGCTCTTCATCGACAGCACCGGGTTGGCCGTGATCGTGCACGCCTGGCGGCAGGGCCAGGAGGCCGGCACCGCGCTCGAACTGCGCACGGTTCCCCGGTTCCTGGGCACGATCCTGGACATGACCGGCGTCACCGGCCTGCTGAGCCGACCGTCGCCGGGCCGGCCGTCGGCGCCGGGCCAGCCGGAGAACGGCCGGCCCACAGCCACCGCCTGACCGACCGCGCAGCGGCACCGACTCCGGGAATGGCGGCGCCGGGCCGTCCCGGTGGCGGGGCGGCCCGGCGCGCGGGGTGGCCCCCGACCCTGGGACCAAGGGTCAGGGGCCGGAGGAGGGTCTTCACGTCGCGGTGACAGGCTGCAGCCGCGGCCCCCCGGTACGCTGCTCGGCCGCCGGAGGCGGCGGCTCAGCGTCCTCGGGTGGGCCGGAATCGGGCGTCTGGAACAGGTAGCGGACGAACTCCGCTCCCGCCTCGTTGTCGTCCGCACCAGGCCACTGGCCGATGCAGTCGACCCCGATGACCTCCCGGCCAGTGCCGTCGGCCTCTTCCAGCAGGGCCCACAGGCTCACCGGGTAGCAGCGGGTGGCTTCGGGTGCGATCTGCCAGCGGGCGTACCAGCCCGGCCGGGCCGGGACGATCTCGACGATCCGCTTCATGACGACCTTCCCTTCCGCGTGCCTCGGAAGAACTCCGGTCCTGGCTTGATCGTGCGGCCCGGTCGGGTGAGCGCCCCTCACCCCGCCCGGATGAAGCCGCCGCCCACGACAGCCGCCCCGGCCCGGTGGCGCCCGTTTCGTGGTCGGCGACGCCGGGAAGGCGACCAGCGGAACCACGATCCCCAGCGGAAGGGGCGTCACCATGCGCAAGCAGATGGAGGGCGACAACCAGCGCCGCCGAGCCCTCGCGCGGCAGGCTCGGGAGCAGGGCAGGCAGCCGAGCGAGACGGGCGCCAGCCTGAGCGCCTCCAAGCAGCTCACCAGCCTCGACCGGGGCAAGCGCGTCGGGCCGCCGCCCGCCGGCGTCCGGCACAAGCCGGACAGCACCCGGGGCGGTCCGTCCCCACCCCAGGCCGGTGCGCCGACGAACCCCCGGCCGCAGGTGGCGCCGGGTGTGAACACGGGCGGTACGACGACGATGGGCTACCACGCCCTCGTCGACGACGTTCGGCGCCGAGCCGGTGTCGACTTCCGTACGGCCAAGGTCGGCGCCGAGGCGACCGTGCTGGTACTGGCGTTCGCGCTCGACGAGGCGGAACGACGCCGCCTGCTCGCGGCCGTACCCACGTCGCTGCGCGACGTGCTGCCGGTTGACGGGATCAAGCAACGCCGCGACGTGTCCGGTTTCCTCGCCGAGGTGGGACGGATCAGCGGCAACACCCCGGAGGAGGCCCGCTACCAGGCCGAGGCGACGCTCGCCGCGCTCGCCGACGCCGACGGTGACCTCGTCGAGTCGTTGCGCGTCCCGGACGGCCTGCGGGAGCTGCTGGAGCCGACACCGGTCGGCGGTGGTGTGGTGGGCGCCAACACCTCCACGGCCCCGCTCACCGAGGCGGAACTCACGGCGGTGCTCGCCGACATGCCGTACTGGTCCGGCGGCAGCGAGGGGCTGCACCGGGTGGTGGCACTACCGGCCGACAACCTCGACCGGGTACTCGACCGCATCGAGCGGCTCCAGCAGGAGAACGGACGCGCGCCGACGATCGCCCGGCCCGGCCCGACCGCGGCCGTGCTGACCGTCCGGTCCACGCGGGCGGGCGCGGTGACCGCGCAGGACGTGGATCTCGCCCGGCAGGTCGACGCCGCCATCGACGAGGCGGGAGCGGGGATGGCCAACGGCTGACGGCGGGGACCGGCGGGCCGAACGCGGTCCGCCGGTCCCGCCTCCCCCCGGTGGTCCGGACGTCGGCTACGGTGCCAGGCATGGACCGCGCCGCCGACCGGCTGGAACTGGTCACCGACCCGGCGCGGCCAACCGGACGCCTGCTGCTCGCGGCAGGCGTCGAGCAGTCGTACGTCGACGTCCACGACCCTCGTCACCTGCACTTCGAGTACGTCCGCCGGATGGCCGCCGTGGCGGACCTCGCGGCTCCCGCCGGCACCGCGCTCGCCGTACTGCACCTCGGCGGCGGCGCGCTCACCCTCCCCCGGTACCTCGCGGCCACCCGACCCGGGTCGGCTCAGCTGGTGATCGAGCGGGACCCTGCGGTGGTCGAGCTGGTCACCCGGGAACTGCCGGCCCTGCCACCGGCGGTGCGGGTGCGGATCGACGACGCGCGCGCCGCGGTCACCGCCGAGGCGCCGGCCCGGTACGACCTGGTGCTCGCCGACATCTACCGGGCAGCCCGGATGCCGGAGCACGTGCGCACCATCGAGTTCGTCGCCGAGGTGGCCCGGACGCTGCGTCCCGATGGCGTCTATCTGGTCAACGTCACCGACCTGCCGCCGCTGGTGGCCACCCGGGTGCACGTCGCCACGCTGCGCGCGGTCTTTCCGGACGTGTGCCTGATCGGCGACCGCCGGATGCTGCGCGGCCGCCGGTACGGCAACCTGGTGATCGCCGCCGCCGCGCGCCCCGGCCGGTTGCCGGTGGCCCGAATCTACGCCGCCGCCGTCCGGGACCACGTACCGGGAAACGTCCTGCACGGCGCCGCGCTCGACACCTTCGTCGCAGGGGCCCGACCCGCCACCGACGGCTGAGCCCGGGTTTCCGGGCCCCCGGCTGGGGTAGCCGCGCCGGATGAGGGACGCCGACGACCGGAGGACGGCCAGACGGGCGTTGGTCGTCATCGGGTTGGTGCTGGCCACCCTGCTCGTGCTGGCGTTCGTGCGCGCCACCAGCCGGATACTGATCTGGACCGTCGTGGCGGCCTTCTTCGCGGTGGCGCTCAAGCCCCTCGTCGACCTGGTGCAGCGCCGGCTGATCCGGCGGCGTGCGCTGGCCACGCTGGTCGTCTTCACGATCACCTTCGTCGTCCTCGCCGCACTGGCCGCGCTGATCGTGGTGCCGCTCATCGACGACCTGGTCCGGTTCACCGAACGGGCTCCCGAGCTGCTGCGCGAGGCGCGCGCCGGGCGGGGCCCGGTGGGCCGGCTGATGGACCGGATCGGGCTGCGCGACTACCTGGCCAACCACTCCGACCAGATCCGCCAGTACGGTGAGCGGCTGCGCCAGCCGGCGGTGGGGGTTCTGCGCAGCGTCGCGGAAGGGGTGTTCGGGCTGACCACAGTCATCGTCCTGGCGTATCTCATGGTCCTGGAGGCCCCGCGGATGACCCGTGCGGCGCTGGCGAGAGCCGATGAGGCGCGAGGCGAGCGGTGGCGGCGGGTCGGCCGCGAGATCTCGCGAACCGTCACCGGCTACCTCACCGGCAATTTGCTGATCAGCCTGATCTGCGGCCTGCTGACGTTCCTGGTGCTGTTGCTGACCGGCGTGCCGTTCGCCGCGGTGATCGCCCTGCTGGTGGCGGTCGCCGACCTGATCCCCCTGGTCGGCGCCACGATCGGCGCGATCATCGCGATCGGCGCGGCGTTCCTGCACTCGACCACTGCCGGCATCGTCGTGCTGGTCTTCTTCGTGATCTACCAGCAGATCGAGAACCACCTGCTGCAGCCGGTCATCCTGTCCCGGTCGGTACGGCTGGACCCCCTGACCGTGCTCATCAGCGTCCTGCTGGCCGCCGAACTGGCCGGGCTCGTCGGGGCCCTGCTCGCCATTCCCGCCGCGGGCATCGTACGGATCCTGGTGCGCGAGTACGCCCCCCGACGCCGCACCCCCTGACACCCCGCCCCCGGCAGGGCGCACTTTCACGGAAGGAGTGCCCATCCTGGCGCGGATGAGCACTCCTTCCGTGAAAGTGCGTGGAGTCGGGCTCGGTTCGTCGGGTCGCGGTCAGGGGCGGCGGGCGGGGACTTCGGGAGTGGTGCTCTCCAGTGGCACGGCGTTCGCCGGGATCAGGCCGAGCTGCACCGCCGGGCGGGGCAGGGTCGCGTCGAGCAGCCAGTCCGCGGTGATCCGGGTGCGGTTCGCGGGCATCGCCAGCAGGTGGTAACCGCGGGTGACCGTCTTCGCCGGAAGGCCGCCCAGGTTGACCTTCAGCGGGTTCGCCGCGGCGTCCTTGCCGCCGAGGTCGACCACCCAGCCGAGGTCGTGGTGCCGGTACGGCCGGCGTTTCCCGTGCCCGTACGAGGCGGCGATGTTGTGCGCGGCCAGCTTTCCCTGGCGCTGGGCGTGCTGCGCCGTCATCGCGCAGATCTGCCCCGGCCGGGTCAGGTCGGGCACGGCCGCCGCGTCGCCGCAGGCGTACACCTCCGGGAAGCCGGGGACGTTGAGGAACTCGTCGGTGACCAGCCGCCCCCGGTCGGTCCGCAGTCCCAGCTCGGCCACGAACGGGTCCGGGCGGACCCCGACGCACCAGACCAGGGTGCACGTGGGCACGTACTCGCCGTCGGTGAGCTTCACCCCGTCCGCGGTCGCCTCGGCCACCGAGGTGCCCATCCGCACGTCGACGCCCCGGCGTTCGAGCACCCGGTGTGCGGTCGTCGACATCCGCTTGTCCATCTCCGGGAGTACCCGCGGGGCCACGTCGAGCAGCATCCACCTGGGGCGCTGGGTGAGCCTCGGACGCTGGGCGTGCAGCGCGTCGGTGAAGAGCTGGCCGTGCGCGGCCACCTCGGTCC
Source organism: Micromonospora avicenniae (assembly GCF_900156065.1). GTDB lineage: Bacteria > Actinomycetota > Actinomycetes > Mycobacteriales > Micromonosporaceae > Micromonospora > Micromonospora avicenniae. The sequence continues at coordinate 89,863 of NZ_FTNF01000019.1, forward strand.
CCGTGTAGCCGGCGCCGACCACCACGAAGGTCGCCCGCGCCTGCTGCTCGGCCGGATCCTCGGCCTGCTCGGCCAGCTCGAGCTGCCGGATCACGTGGTCGTGCAGGTAGAGCGCCTCGGGCAGACCACGGAAGCCGTGCGCGTACTCGGTCACCCCGGGGATCGGCAGCAGCTTGTTGACGCTGCCGACGGCGAGCACCAGCCGGTCGTACGCGAGGCGGTTGCGATCCCCTTCCGGCTGGGTGAAGCCCACCCAGCGGTTCTGCAGGTCCACCTCGTCGGCCTCGCCGATCACGACCCGGACCCCGTCGAGGGTGCCGGTCAGTGGCACCGCGACCCGGGTGGGCTCCACCACGCCGGCCGCGACCTCGGGCAGCAGCGGCAGGTAGAGGAAGTAGTCCGTCGAGTTCAGCAACACGATCTCGGCCCGGCTGCCGGCCAGGCGGCTCAACGTCTTCGCCGCGTGGTAACCGGCGAACCCGGCCCCCACGATCACCACACGAGGCTTCGTCATTGCGATCACGTTCCCGCCGACACGCCGGACAAACGTGGCCTCAGCCGGGTAGGTCGGGCGGGGGCCCACTCGGACTCGACGGCATTCATGCCCGGCGATATAGACAGGGGCGGTCATCGATGGCGAGGATGCGGTCATGGGAAATGACGACAGCGGCGTCCGGTCCACGAGGCCCACCCGCCGCACCCTCCTGTCCGCCGCCACCGCCGCCACCGCCGCAGCCGTGGCCGTACCCGCGTTCATCGAGCCGGCCGCCGCCTCCGGCGACGGCAAGACGCCCGGCCCCGGCCAACCGGCGCGGCCGCAGTCGCCGGACCGCGAGCTGCGTGACCTGCTCCGGGCCGTCGACCAGCGCCGGATCGAGGCGATCGTCCGCCGGCTGGCCGCGTTCGGCACCCGGCACACCCTCTCGGCGCAGGACGACCCCGAGCGCGGCATCGGCGCGGCCCGGGACTGGATCTACGACCAGATGCGGGAGTACGCCGCCGCCTCCGGCGGCCGGATGACCGTCGAACTCCAGTCGTACATCCAGCAGCCGGCGTCCCGGATCCCGGCGCCCACCCGGATCACCAACGTGGTGGCGACCCTGCGCGGGGAGACGTCGCCGAACCGGACGTACGTGGTGACCGGCCACTACGACTCCCGGGCCACGAACGTGATGGACGCGGTGAGTGACGCCCCGGGCGCGGACGACGACGCGTCCGGCGTGGCGGTGGTCATGGAGCTGGCCCGGTTGATGGCCACCCGCCGCACGGCGGCGACCATCGTCTTCGCGGCGGTGGCCGCCGAGGAGCAGGGCCTCTACGGCTCCGCCCACCTGGCCCAACAGCTCAAGGCCGCCGGCGCCGACATCCAGGGCATGTTCAGCAACGACATCGTGGGCAGCAGCACGGCCGACGACGGCACCCGCGACCCGCGCGTCGTACGGCTGTTCGCCGAGGGCGTGCCGACCGCGGAGACCCCCGGGGAGGCGAACACCCGAAGGTCGGTCGGCGGGGAGAACGACTCACCGTCGCGGCAGCTGGCCCGCTTCGTCAAGGACGTCGCCGACAACGGCGCGACCGGCATGGACGTCCGGGTGATCTACCGCCGCGACCGCTACCTGCGGGGCAGCGACCACATCTCGTTCCTCGAGCAGGGCTGGCCGGCGGGCCGGTTCACCGAGCCGCACGAGGACTTCGCCCACCAGCACCAGGACGTGCGGACGGTGGACGGCAAGCAGTACGGCGACCTGCCGGAGTTCTGCGACTTCGGCTACATCACCCGGGTGGCCCGGGTGAACGGCGCGGTGCTCTGGTCGCTCGCGCAGGCGCCCGGCACCCCGAAGGGGGCGATCATCGTCACCACCGACCTGACCAACAACACCACGCTGCGCTGGCAGCGCGGCACCGAGCCCGAGCTGGCCGGCTACGAGGTGCTCTGGCGCGAGACCACGGCCGCGGAGTGGCAGAAGGTGATCCCGGTCGGCGACGTCACGCAGGTCACGATCGATCTGTCCAAGGACAACGTCTTCTTCGGCGTACGGGCGGTGGGCCGTTCCGGCCTGCGCAGCCCGGTGGCCTTCCCCCGCCCGGGCAGCTGAGGCGGCCCGCCGGTGAGCCGGCCTCACCCCTTCCGGGTGGGGCCGGCTCACCCGGGCCCGTGCGACGGTCGCCGCGGAAGGAGGCAGTGTGATGAGCATGCCGATGTCCAACGACCAGCGGCAGCCGATCTACCTGCGGCAGAGCGGGCGTAAGCAGCTCACGGCGCGGCAGCGGCGGCGGGTCGAGCAGAAGCAGGGCCGCATCGAACGCCTGGGCGGTCAGGCGAAGGAGACACGCGGTCCCGGCCGCTGAGCCGGGCGGCGCGTACGGCCCGGCCGGGCGAGCAGGCGCCGGCCGGGTCCCGGTCGGCGCGGCACCGGCCGGCGCCGGCGAAGCCGCTTACGGTGACGGCTCAGGGCTTCGCGGTCATCGCCCAGCGCTCGTGGTCACGCCACGCCCCGCCGACGAACAGGTAATCCGGCGAGAACCCCTCCAACCGGAAGCCGAGTCCACGGGCCAGCCGCTTGGACGGCTCGTTGCCCGGCTGGATGTTCGCTTCGAGCCGGTGCAGGCCGAGCACCGTGAACGCGTGCTCGATCACCAGCCGGACACCGGCCGACGCGTGCCCCGTGCCGCTGTACGGCAGAAACGCGGCGTAGCCCAGGTAGCCGCCGCGCAGCGCGCCCAACACGATGCCGCTGATGTTCGCGTACCCGGCGATCGCGCCACTTTCCCGGTCACAGATCAGGTACCCGTCGTTCTCCCGCCGGCGGTTCTTACGCAGGTACGCCGCGTACTCCTCGGGCGTGTCCGGGGCGGCGAGCCAGGGCTGGTGCAACTCGCGGCTGCGCCGGGCCGCGGCGATGAACTCGTCCTCGTCGGCGGGTCGCGGGCGGCGGATGCCGACACGTTCGTCGGTACGCAGATATCTCACGGTGGATCACTCTGACGAGCCGCCGCCACGCCGTCCATCGCATTCCACGCCGGTGTGGCCGACGTCTCCGCCGGACGTGGCGGCGTGGGGCCGGGCGGCACCCGACCGACCGGGTCCGGGGTACGCGATCCGCCCGTCGCCGACGACAACCGAGCGGTACGGATCACATGGGACCGGGATGTGGCTGGTCGAGCGGCATGGGCACCTGCAGGAACGTCAGTCCGCGCAGGTCGAGCCGGGCCCAGTTGGGCGAGCGGACGAACCGGAGCATCACCTGGGCGCAGCTCGGGCAGCGCCCGATCAGCCCGGGCGCGTGACTGTAGACGCGCATGGTGCCCATCGGGCCGACCATTCCGCAGTTCTCGCACCGCCCCGTGGCCCCGCTCAGATCGACGGCGAACAGCTCGCGCAGCGGCCCGTCCATCATGTTGCCGTCCAGGTAGGACATGTCGGTCATCGGTGTCTCCTCGCCGGTCAGCCGGTCGGCCCGAACCGTTCGGTCTTCACACGCCGCGTCTGGTGCCCCAACCCGACGAGCAGGTCGGCGACGGTCTCCACGAACCCGGTCGGGCCACAGACGTAGTTCACCGGTTCCAGGCCGGGCGGCCATCCGTGATTGTTGACGTCGGCCAGCCCGATGCGGTGCGGGTCGCCCCGCCACCCGTCCGGCGCCCTGCGGGTGTACACGTACGCCACGTCCAGTCCGAGGTCGTCGCGGCCGCGCCGGCGCAGCTCGTCGGCGTAGATGACGTCGTCCGGCGTGCGTACCGAGTAGAGCAACCGGAACGGCACCCGGCTGCCGGCCGCCCGGCGGGCCCGCAGCATCGCCATCAGCGGCACGATCCCCGAGCCGCCGCCGACCAGCAGGACGGGCGCGGTCTCCTCCGGGCGCCACACGAACCAGCCGCCGACCGGCCCGCGTACCTCCACCGGGTCGCCCTCGCCGTAGACGTCGATGAGGTACGGCGACACTTCGCCGTCGGGCACCCGCTGCACGGTCAGCTCGATGCGCGGCCCGCCCGGGCCGTCCACCACCGGTCCTGCGATCGAGTATGAGCGGGCGGCCTGATACCCGTCGGGAGCGGTGAGCCGGACGTCGAGGTGCTGGCCCGGCAGGTGCCCCGGCCAGCCGGGCACCTCGAGCACAATGGTGTGCGCGGTCGGGGTCTCCACCCGGCGTTCGACCAGCCGGGCGACCTGCCAGGTCAGTGGAGCGCGTGCCGGTGGGCGCACCGCGGCGGCGCGCTCAGTCACCCTGGTACCGCTGTTCGCGCCACGGGTCGCCGTAGTCGTGGTAACCGGCGGCCTCCCAGAATCCCGGCCGGTCGGCGGTCATCAGCCGCAGACCACGTACCCACTTGGCGGATTTCCAGAAGTAGAGGTGCGGCACCAGCAGGCGGGCCGGCCCGCCGTGCTCCGCCGGGAGGTCTCCGCCCTCGAAGGTGTGCGCCACCCAGGCCCGTCCGCCGCGCAGGTCGTCGAGCGGAAGGTTGGTGGTGTAGCCGCCGTAGGAGTGTGCCGTCACGTACGCGGCATTGGTGTCGATGCCGTCGAGCAGCGTGTCCAAAGAGACGCCCTGCCAGGTGGTGCCGAGCTTGGACCACCGGGTGACGCAGTGGATGTCCACCTCTGGTGTCTCCTGTGGCAGCGCCATCAGCTCAGACCAGGACCAGCGGTACTCGGCGCCGGTCTCGGTGGTGATGACGAACTCCCAGCTGTCCAACGGCACCTTCGGCGTCGGCCCCGCGGAGAGCACCGGGAAGTCCTCGGTCAGGTACTGCCCTGGAGGTAGGGCCGGCTCCGACGAGCGGGGCCGGCCCTGGAAGCCTGGCGACACGATTCCCACCAGACAGTCGTACCACCTGTGCCGGTCGGCGCGGGACCGTTCCCCCTTACGGTGTGACGATTTCCGCTTGACCTTGACCGACGGTGGCCCCGCGACCGCACCGGCCACGGTGGTTGGTCACCGCCGCTCGACAACGACCTCGCGCTCCTCCGACTCCTGGGTGCGAGTGGCGCGAAGGCTGGTGATCGTGACGATCGCGAGAACGGCGATGATGACGCCGAGCGAGGCCAGCGTCGGAATCTGCGGCACGCCTGCCCAGACGCCGTGCGCCCAGTGCAGGCCGAGCTTGACGCCGATGAACGCCAGGATGACCGCCAGGCCGTAGCTGAGGTGCACCAGTCGGCTGAGCGCGGCGTGCAGCACGAAGTAGAGCGCGCGCAGGCCGAGCAGTGCGAACGCGTTGGTGGCGAAGACCAGGTACGGGTCCTCGGTGATGCCGTAGACGGCCGGCACCGAATCGACCGCGAAGACCACGTCGGTGGCGAGCACCGCCACCACCACTAGCGCGAACGGCGTGAGCGCGCGCCGTCCGGACTGGCGTACCGTCATCCGGGTGCCGTGGTAGTCGTCCACGACGGGCATGAACCGCCGCAGCAGCCGGACCGAGCGCATCTTGTTGATGTCCACCTCCTGCTCGTGCCCGGTGAGGGCGTCGCGCAGCAGCTTCACCGCCGTGGCGATGAGGATGATCGCGAAGAGCAGGAAGGCGAAGTCGAGCGTCTCCAGGGCAGCCGCGCCGAGAGCGATGAACACCGCCCGCAGCACCAGGGCGCCGGCGATGCCGTAGAGAAGCACCCGCTGGGCGAGCACGGCGGGCACCGCGAACGCGGCCAGCAGCAGCATGAAGACGAACAGGTTGTCGACGGAGAGCGACTTCTCCACCAGGTAACCGGTGAGGTACTGCACGCCGAGCTCGGAGTCGTAGCGGTTCCACACCCAGGCGCCGAAGGCCAGCGGCAGGGCGATGTAGAACGCCGACCAGGCGAATGCCTCGCGGAGGGAGACCTCGTGCGGGCGGCGGGTGACGAGGAAGTCGAGCACCAGCAGCGCTAGCACGCCACCGATCGTCACCGCCCAGAGAGTGGGGGTGCCGACCGTCGACAGCTCCGCGGCGGACAGGTACGACAGCTCGGACATAGGGCCTCCTCGAACACCGTGCCATGTTCGAGGTCTCCTTCACCCACTTCCGTGGGCAACCACCCGAGGCGCGCCTGGCACGCCGTACTGACCGGAATGGTTCGTGGGAAGTACTCCCCTCGCGGGTCAAGGTTAGGTCAGGCACCGGCCTCACGCCAGCCGGGGGCGTTGTCGCGTGTCGATGGTTGCCCAGGTCAACCGCATTCCGGCGCCGGGTTTCCGGCCGGCCGGGGATCGACGCGCGGAGATATCGGTCGGTCTCACTCGTCCGGCGCCAGCTCAGAGACCGCTACGCCGCAGCGTGGCCCCGGGCGCCATGGCCGGCTCCACCATCTCCCGGTAGTCCCGCGGCAGCTGGGTCATCACGTCGTCGAACTCGCCTCCGGTGATCGCCTCGCGCAGCGTCGTCAGGACCGCCCGCACGGCGTCGCGAGCCGCGGCCTCCTCGACATCGGCACGGAGCGCTACCCGGGCGATGAACTCGGCCGCCCCGAACCGGTCGGCCGCCTCGATGCGTGGACTCGGCTTCAGCACCAGCTGCAACGGCTTGGGAAGTTGGACCGCGAGGTCCAACACCTCACCCCCGGTCAGCCGCTCGGCAAGCGTCTCCAGGGTGGCCGAGGTCAGGGCGACGGCACGCTCGGAGGACGCCTTCGTCCGATGTGCCACCTGGTCGATGAAGGTGTCGTAGTTCATCGCGTGCTCCTCGCCGGCTACGTCGAGGCCTCCGCGTACCCCCTGACCGGTTCGGGAAACGACGCGGGACCGCTCCCGGGCCGGCGGGGTCGTCGACCTGCTCGCCGGTTCGCCGCTCGTCCGCGTTCCGGCCGATCCGGACGGACAGGACTTCCGCCCTCCCCCGCTCGGCGATTTTCCGGCTCCAGCGGCGTGACGGCCCGGCAGGCGGGTAACCGCCGCCGGTCGTGACCGGATCGATGCCCGGAGGAGCCGACGCCATGGCGAGTTACGCCGACGTCCTGCAGTACCTGTCGAGCCTGGACTACCCGGCCGAGAAGGACGACGTGATTCGGGAGGCCGAACGGGAAGGAGCGCCGCCGGACGTGCTGAAGGCACTGCGGGCGCTACCGCCGGTGGACTACGCCAACGGCAACGAGGTGGCTCGTTCCGCCGGAATCGAGGCCGCGCCCGAACTCAGCGCGTCGCAGCGAGCGGCGCAGGCCCGCGACCGGCACCCGCGCGTCTCGCAGCACTTGCGCGGTATCTGAGCGGACGCCGCCTCGTGCCCGTCGAACGGCGGGTACGGGGCGGCGGTGGACGACCGGACGGTGGAGTTCCTCGTACGAGGCCGGCCGTCCGGTCCAGCGCATGCGGCAGGAGCCGGTCGTCATTCGCCTTGGAACAGGCGGGCGCCCCGGGTCACGAACCGCGACCTGGGGCGCCACACAGAACCTGCCCAGGTAGCCGCGTGGCCCGAACCGGGCCGCAGCCACCACGCAGTCCCTACGCCCGAACCGGGCAAGGCAGGACCGCCTCGATCATCATACAGTTCGCATCGTCCGAACGGTCGATAACGCTGAGACTGTGGGCCAGCCCACGTCACCGTTTCAGCTCATTACCTCCGCGTAACGCTTCTCCAGGTCGACCCGCGCCAGCGCACCCACCAGCCAGGCGAGCCGTTCCGACTCGCCGCCACCGGCGAGTCCGGCCAGGTCACCCGCGGAACGGCCGAGCCCGAGCCGGCGCGCCGCGGCCAACGCCCGCCGGTCAGCCACCGGCGCCACCTCACGCCAGAGCGCCTGCGCCTCCCGCAGGAACAACTCGACCACCTCGCCATCTACCCCGGGCAGTTCCGTGAGCAGCTTCCGCTCCTGGCTCGGGTCGTACTGCGCCTTGGCGCGCAGCCGGCGCAGATCACCCCGGTACCGGTCGACGACGGTACGCGCGAGATCGCCCAACGTGCTGGCGAGAGCGTCGACGTCACCGCGCTGACCGGCCTCACGCAGCACCCCCACCCGGTCCTCGTGCAGCGAGCGGGCCAGCCGGGCGGCACTGTCCCAACCGGCCGCCCGCAACGCCTGTGCGCTCTCCACCGCGCGCCGGAAGTCGCCCCGCCGGGACAGCAGCACCGACAGGTAGAGCAGTTGGAAGAGGCTTGACGGGTTGTTGGTTACCTGGAAGCCGTACTGTTCGGCGAACCCGCGCCCGCTGCCGGCGAGCCGGCGCACCAGGCGCTTCTTGTCCTCGATGCTGGAGATCGGCATGGATGCGACTACCCGCGCCGCCGCCGGTCACACTCGGCCGGCGACGGCGCGGAACGGACTCCGATCGGGTCGAACCGGGCGACGGCGATCCCACCGGGACCACCGCGACGCCGGGTCAGCCGTGCAGACCGCCACTGCGGTCGCGAGCCTTGAGCCGGGTGGTCGGTAGCGCCGGGGCGGGCAGCGGCGGCGCGGGGTCGTCGGCGACCACGCCGAAGCGCCGACCCGCCATCCAGTCCTCACGAGCGGCCGCCACCTCCTCGTGGGAACGCCCGACGAAGTTCCACCACATCACGAGAGGCTCCTCGAAGGGCACACCGCCCAGCAGCAGCAACTGGCTGCCGGGCGTGCCGCGCAGCGTGAGCTGGTTGCGCCCCACGCCGAGGTAGAGCAGCGCCCCCGGTTCGAAGGACACCCCGTCGACCTCCGCGGCGCCGGACATCGCCAGCAGGCCGTACTCGAAGTCGGGCCGTAGCGGCATGTCGGTCGGCGCCGTACTGGTCAACTCCAACTGGGCGCCGACGAGCGGGGTGTGCACCACCGCCGGCGACCGCTCCCCCGCGATCTCGCCGACCAGCAGGGTCGCGTCCAGCCCGCCGTCGCGCCACCGGGGCAGGTCGGCGTGGTGGGCGAAGTCGGGCGCGCCGGCCCGCGCGGAGTCCGGCAGCGCCACCCAGAGCTGCACGCCGTGCATCACCGGCGGGTGCGTCGCGGGTGACCGTTCCGAGTGCGCGATACCGTGCCCCGAGGTCATCACGTTCAACTGGCCGGGCCGGATCGGCTGGACACTACCCAGGCTGTCCCGGTGCAGGATCTCGCCGTCCAGCAGCCAGGTCACCGTCTGCAGGCCGGTGTGCGGGTGCGGCGGCACCTCCATGCCGGGCCGCTCGGCCACATCATCGGGCCCGAAGTGGTCGACGAAGCACCAGGCGCCGACCATCCGCCTCTGCCGCTGCGGCAGCAACCGCCGTACCGTCGTGTACCGACCCAGCGGCACGTCGTGACCAGGCAACAGCACGCTGCCGGGATCGACCGCCGCCACGCCAGGTGGCCGGGTCTCTGCCGGCAATGATTCCGTACGCTTCACCGCCCGACTGTACGCTGCGCCCTCGCATCGCCGAGCGTCTTCCCCGCCCGTTCCGCGGACCCCGCCCCGCGCGCCCAGCCTGCTCCTCGACGCCCCGCCACTTCCCGTCGCCAGGTACCACGGCAGGCTGAACACCGGGCCGGCCACGAGGGCCCGCTCGCCCGGGTGCGGATGCGTTGCCACACGTGACCCGGCTCGCGGCGTGCGCGGGCGCACCGCTGCCCGGCTCGTCTCGGGCTGTGGGGTGGGCGGGCCCGCCTTCGGCGCTCGACCCGTGGGGCCGCGGCGCCGCACTCGGCCCGGCCCGTTCGCGGGCTCACCGCTGCCCGGCGTCGTCTCGCGCTGTGAGGTGGGCGGGCCCGCCGACGGCGCTCGACCCGTGGGCCGCAGCGCCGCACTCGGCCCGGCCCGTTCACGGGTTCGCCGCTGTCCGACTCGGTGCCGGGGTTGGCCGGGTTCGGGTATGCCGTTGGCCGGCACCCGGGTTCGGGTGCCGGCCAACGGTTGAAGCTCATGCGCTGTGTGGTTGTCAGCTGTTCCAGTAGTGGCCGACGAGGTCGGCGGCCTGCTGTTCCCACTGGGCGTAGGCGTCCGGGTAGGCCGACACCTGCACGGTCTGGGCGGCCTGGGTCAGCGGCATGTCGTGCCAGCCGTCGACCTGCTTCAAACCCTTCAGGAACGCGGTGGTGGCGTACTGCGG
>NZ_FTNF01000023.1 GCF_900156065.1 Micromonospora avicenniae
ATCACCGCCCACGCCTCATCAGTCAACTCACCACGACGCACCACCGGCCCATCGTCAACGACCAACCGCTACAAGATCGGCAGGACACGCCCTAGGCGGCTCGTCCACATGGACGAGGCAGCCGGCTCGGCTACCACTCGACGCCGCGGGGTGGGTTCTGCCAGCCCTCGCCGGAAGCCTGAACTGGTAGCAGCGATCCGCTCCGCACGTCGGTGACAGTCACCGGCAACGCGCACCGGACGACGACCTGAGCCGTCCCTATGGGAGCGTGACCATAGCGTCCGGCGTTAACGTCGATTGACACCAATGTACCGGCGATGTTTCAATGAATTGACCGTCGTGTGTTAACGCTAACATTCACGCCACAACCCGCTAATCATCTCGAACACCTGCCCACCGAAGGGCTGCTACGCCGTGCCCGGATAGGCGAACACCAGTACCCCAAGTGACGCTAGTTAGCGGTAACAGCATTGCCTACGGATTGCGCGGAGCAGACCGCTTCCCACCTGATGCGATTCCGTCAGCGGTAACAGAAACCCCCACCACCGCGACCGCCCACCGGACGGTCCGAGGACCACCGCCACCGGGCGTCGCCAGTGGGCACCGCAAGCGCCCGTCCCACCTTCAGGACTCGCGAAGAGGAGCTGTTGCGACATGGTCAGAGCCCCACACCGCCCCTTACGCACACGAACCCTCGCCGCGCGTACCGCCGTGGCGCTCGCCCTGGTCGGCGCGACGCTGACGATGGCGCCGGCAGCGCAGGCCACGAAGCCGGCCGCGCCGCCCAGGGCAGAGGGACCCTGTGACATCTACGCCGCGGGTGGCACCCCTTGCGTCGCCGCGCACAGCTCGACCCGCGCCCTGTACGCGTCCTACGACGGCCCGCTCTACCAGGTCCGGCGTACCTCCGACAACGCCGTCAAGGACATCGGCGTGGTCGCCCCCGTCGCGCTGCCGTTCGCCGACGCCGGCGGATACGCGGACGCGGACGCTCAGGACGGTTTCTGCGCGAACACGCTCTGCCTGATCACCGTCATCTACGACCAGTCCGGTAACGGCAACCACCTCTACCAGGCACCTCCCGGCACCTTCCGCGGCCCCGACGTGGGCGGCTACAACACCCTCTCGATCGCCGACACGGCGCCGATCACGATCGGCGGCCACAAGGCGTACGGCGTCTACATCATCCCGGGCATGGGGTACCGCAACAACGACGCCTCGCACCTCGCGAAGGAGGACGAGCCGGAGGGGATCTACACGGTCTTCGACGGCACCCACTACGACAGCGGCTGCTGCTACAACTACGGCAACACCTCCACCAACAGCCGCGCGGTGGGCACCGGCACCATGGAGACCGTCTATTTCGGCACCGCCACCGCCTGGGGGCGCGGCACCGGCCCCGGCCCGTGGATCATGTCCGACATGGAGGCCGGGCTCTTCTCCGGATACAACGCCCGACAGAACGACGCCACCCCGACCATCGACTCCTGGCGCTTCGTGACCGGCGTGGTCAACGGCGGTGGCGGCAACCAGTGGGACCTGCGCGGCGGCGATGCGCAGGAGGGCCCGCTGACCACCTACTACAGCGGGATCCGCCCCGGCTCCCTCACCAACAGCAACTACTTCCCGATGCACCGGCGGGGCGCCATCCAGCTCGGCAACGGCGGCGACAACGGCAACGGTTCGGCCGGCACCTTCTACGAGGGTGTGATGACGACCGGATACCCGACCGACGCCACCATCGACGCCGTCCAGGCCAACGTCGTGGCCGCGAAGTACGACGTGCAGCGGCTCAGCCTGTCGCGGGCCACCACGTTCACCCCGGGCTCGGCCCAGGAGGTCACCCAGACGTTCACGAACACCACGGGCTCTACCGCAGTGGGCGTCAAGTTGAGCCTGTCCGCGCCGGCCGGCTGGACCGCCGTGGTCAAGGGCACCGACGACACCTCGGTGACCTTCGAGGACCCGGTCGCGCCCGGCGCGAGCGTGAGCGCGACCTTCACCGTCACCTCGGCGACGACCAGTGCCGGCTATTTGACGGGCCGGGCCCAGTGGACGAACCCGACCCGCGGCGGCCGGCAGTCGACGGTCACCAGCCAGGCGGTGCGCAGCGCCCTCCCGGTCCGGATCAACGAGGTCCGGTTCCGCACCAGCAGCAACGCGACAGACCAGTTCGTCGAGCTCTACAACGCCTCCGCCGACGAGGTCGACCTCTCCAACTGGACCCTGACCAACACCCCGAGCGGCTCGGCCGCAGTCACGCTGGCCACGATCCCAGCCGGGACGAAGCTGGCGAGCGGCGACTACTACCTGCTCGGTCTCTCCGGCTCGGGGCTGGCGGCTCCCACCGCCGCCGGCGCGACCACCGTCAACGTCCGGAGCACCACCGGCCTCGCCGTCGGCCAGCAGATCGAGGTCGGCACCGGTTCAACCCGGGAGACCCGCACGGTCGTCGACATCGGCTCCGCGGCCACCGCCGCGACCACCCTGTTCGTGCCGGTCACCCACGGCTCGATCACGATCCCTGCCGGGTCGACGAACATCCCGGTCACCAGCGCGGCCGGCTTCACCGTCGGCCAGCAGATCGGCATCGACACGGGCGCCGGCTACGAGCAGACAACCGTCACCTCGGTCGGCAAGGCGGCCACGCAGACGACCCTGTCGGCTCCGGCGGCCGCGGGCGCGACCAACCTCAAGGTCGCGGCCAACGCCAACCTGACCGTCGGTGACACCCTCACGGTCGACGCCGGGGAATACAAGGAGACCGTCACGGTCGCGGCGATCGGCACCACCGGCGCCAACGGCACCGGCGTCGACCTGACCGCGCCGCTGCGGTTCGCCCACCGGTCAGCCGTCGACCTGGCCGGCCCCGGTACCGGTGTCAGCTTCTGGCCGCCGACCGCCCGAGCGCACCGCAGCGGTGTGTCGGTGCAGGCGCTCGGCGCCGGCGTCACCCTCGACCAGCCACTCGCCAACGACCACCCGACCGGCGCGCCCGTGGTCGGTCCGCAGATCACCACGGCGGGCTACCAAGGGTCGCCGGCGCCCGACCAGTGGTTCGGTGGCAGCCTCTCGGTCAGCGCGGGCTCGCTCGCGCTCCGGGACGCCACCGACTCGGTGGTAGTCGACGCCATCGTCTACGGCTCTCAGCAGAGCAGCTCGAGCGGCAACGGCACCATCACCAGCCCCGAACTCGCCATCCTCGAGGCCGACCAGGCCGGCGGAGGCTGTATCGCGGTGGTGGCCGGCGCGGCCGCCAACCCGGGTCGCAGCAACGCCCGCTGGCCCGACGGCAGCGACACCGACAGCCTCTGCCGTGACTTCGTCACGACCACGGTCCCCACGCCCGGCGCGGCCAACACCAGATAACTCCGCAACTCCCGGTGTCCGCCCGACAGGGCGGGCACCGGAAGTCCTGGGCGTGCGGTTCCACATCGCGTCCGCACGTCCGGCGACCGGTCCCCGCCCGGCCGTGGGCCGGTCGCCACACACCCTCTCCCAGCCCTCAGGAGGCATCGTGTCATCTGGATCGCTCAGTCGACGGCGGCTGCTGCAAGCCGCCGGTATCGCCGCCGCCTCGGCCACCGGAACCTTCGCCCTGGGCACTGCGGCGATCGCGGCCGTCCGGCCGGCCCGGCCGGACATCGGGGCCGGCGCCCTCCCGTTCGACCTCAGCCAGGTCCGCCTGACCCCGAGCCGCTGGCTGGACAACCAGACCCGCACCGTGAACTATCTGCGCTTCGTCGACGTGGACCGGCTGCTCTACAACTTCCGTGCCAATCACGGCCTGCCCACCGGCGACGCCGCGCCGAACGGTGGCTGGGACAGCCCGACGTTCCCGTTCCGCACCCACATGCAGGGGCACTTCCTGACCGCCTGGGCCCAGGCGTGGGCGGTGCTCGGCGACACCACCTGCCGCGACAAGGCCGACCGGATGATCGCCGAACTGGCGAAGTGCCAGGCCAACAACGCCGCCGTCGGGTTCAACCCGGGATACCTGTCCGGCTTCCCGGAGTCGGACTTCACCGCCCTGGAGGCACGGACGCTGCGCAACGGCAACGTGCCGTACTACTGCATCCACAAGACGCTGGTGGGTCTGCTCGACGTCTGGGTGCACATGGCCAACACCCAGGCCCGCGACGTGCTCCTGGCGCTGGCCGGCTGGGTCGACGAACGCACCAGCCGGCTCACCGCCACCCAGATGCAGGCCATGCTGGGCACCGAGTTCGGCGGCATGAGCGCCGTCCTGGCCGACCTCTACCAGCAGACCGGCGACGACCGCTGGCTCGCCGTCGCCCAGCGCTTCGACCACGCCGCCGTGTTGAACCCGCTCGCCGCCAACCAGGACCAGCTCAACGGGTTGCACGCCAACACTCAGGTGCCGAAGTGGATCGGCGCGGCCCGGGAGTTCAAGGCCACCGGCATCACCCGCTACCGCGACATCGCCAGCAACGCCTGGAACATCACGGTCGGCGCCCACACGTACGCCATCGGCGGCAACAGCCAGGCCGAGCATTTCCGCGCTCCGAACGCCATCGCCGGCTACCTGCGACAGGACACCTGTGAGGCGTGCAACACCTACAACATGCTCAAGCTGACGCGGGAGCTGTGGCTGCTGGACCCGGACCGCGTCGCCTACTTCGACTACTACGAGCGGGCCCTGCTCAACCATCTCATCGGTCAGCAGAACCCGGCCGACGAGCACGGGCACATCACGTACTTCACGCCGTTGAACCCGGGTGGCCGCCGGGGTGTGGGTCCGGCCTGGGGCGGCGGCACCTGGAGCACTGACTACGACTCCTTCTGGTGCTGCCAGGGCACCGGCATCGAGACCAACACCAAGCTGGCGGACTCCATCTACTTCCACAGCGGCAGCACGCTGACGGTGAACCTGTTCGTGCCGTCGCGGCTGGTCTGGTCGCAGCACGGCATCGTGGTGGAACAGCACACCTCCTATCCGGTAAGCGACACCACCACCCTCACCGTCCGCGGCAACGTCAGGAAGTCGTGGACGATGCGCATCCGGATCCCGTCCTGGACCAGCGGGGCCAGCATCCAGGTCAACGGCGCGGCGCAGGACATCGCCACCGCACCCGGGACGTACGCCAGCCTCACCCGGTCCTGGTCGCCGGGGGACGTCGTCACCGTCCGGCTGCCGATGCGGGTCGTGTTGGAGGCCACCAACGACAACGCCGACATCGCCGCGATCACGTACGGCCCGGTGGTCCTCTCCGGCAACTACGGTGACGCGCCCCTGAGTGGCCTGCCGTCGCTCGACCCCGCCTCGATCACCCGCGCCGGCTCCAGCGCGCTCGCCTTCACCGCCACCGCGAACGGGAACACCGTCGACCTCGGGCCGTTCTACGACGCCCACGGGCACAACTACACCGTCTACTGGGCCACCGGTCCGGGTGGCGAGAGCCCGCCGAGCTTCCGCCTCGTCAACGCCGCCACCGGCCTGGTCCTGGGCATCCGCGACATGTCACTGGCCGACGGCGGGCTGGCGCTGCAGTGGGGTGACACCGGGACCGCCGACCACGACTGGCAGCTCGTGGTCGACGGGAACGCCCTGCGGCTGCGCAACGTCAACAGCGGCAAGGTTCTCGGCGTGGAGAACATGTCCACCGCCGACAACGCGCGGGTCCTGCAGTGGAGCGACAACGGCACCGCCGACCACCTGTGGACCGTGGTCGACGTCGGCGACGGGTCCCACAAGTTGCGCAACGTGCACACCGGCAAGCTGCTCGCCATCCTCGACGGGTCGACCGCCTGGGGCGCGCAGGCGGTGCAGGACGGTGACAACGGCTCGCCGGACAACCAGTGGCGGTTCGTACCCAACGGCGCCTGCCGCATGCAGAACCAGGCCAGCGGGCTGGTGCTCGGGGTGAAGGACATGTCGACCGCCGACGGCGCGCCGGTCATCCAGCGGGGTGACACGGGCGGCGCCGACCACCGCTGGACCGCCGTCGTGGACACCGGCGGCTACCTGCGGCTGCGCAACGCGTACAGCGGGAAGGTCCTCGGCGTCGAGGGGGACGACGGCGGCGACGGGGCCCACGTCGTGCAGTGGGCCGACAACGGCGCCGGCGACCACCGGTGGCGGTTGCGCTACGGCACCGGCGGCTACTTCCGGATCCAGTGCGCCGTCAGCGGCCGGGTCCTCGGCGTCGCGGACGCCTCTACCGCATCCGGAGCGCAGGTCGTGCTCGGTGACGACAGCGGCACCGGTGATCACCTCTGGCGCTTCGTCTGATCGTGGCCGGCACAGCAGCACACCAGATGTCGGCGGCAACAGGATGTTGTCTCCGTTCGGAGTTTCGGCAACCAGAAAGGTCAGGAGCCCAATGGCTATCGAGAAAACCGCCGGAATCAGTCGACGAAGCGCGGCGGCTATCGGCCTAGCGCTCGCGGTAGGAGTAGGGATAGGCCAGCTGACACCGATCGGGCCGGCCGCGGCGGAGAAGCCCGTGCCGCCGGCCGCGCCGGGCGGCGGGCCGCAGACCCCGACCGCCAAGGTACCGCTGGCCGGTGTCGACATGACCCAGACGTACGTGAACCCGATCAATCTGCCGGGGATGGCGGTCCGCAACATCGTAGGGACGATGCCGCCGACGGACGCGAACGTCGCGAACACCTCGCAGATCCCAGCCAGCTTGAACCAGGAGACGTGGACGGCGGCGTCCGGGCGGACTCTCGCGAGCCGGTCCACCGTCGGTTTCAGCAGGATCTCGGAGAACTCGGCCCGGACCGGGGCGGACTGGTCCGCGCTGAACGTCGACGGGACCATCTACCTCTACGCATCCGGCGCCATGCAGAACGCGCCGAACAACAACCGCACCGTTTGGTCGACCACCGACTACCTCACCTGGACACCCCACCAGATGAACCTGGGCCTGGTCGCACCGACCGTGGTGCAGATCGGCGACAAGTTCTACATGGCCGGCAACAACACGCCGGTCTACCAAGCGGACTCGCCCACCGGGCCGTGGACCAGCATGGGGAACTTCCTGCGCCCCAACGGCCAGACCCTGAGCGTCGGCGACGTGCAGTTCTTCCTCGACACGGACGGCCGGCTGTACCTGACGTACAACATCGGTTCGCCGATCATGGGTGCCGAACTCGACCCGAACAATCCTCGGCAGTTCATCAGCGACTCGGTCGTGATGTGGACCTTCGACCCGCGCCAGGAGTGGCAGCACATCGGTGACAACAAGGCGACCTACACGCACGGGTACGTGGAGGGTTCGCAGCTGTTCAAGGTGGGCGACACGTACTACCTCTCGGTCGCGTCAGGTGGCACCGAGTTCACCACGTACTCGACGGGGGTCATGTCGTCGGACAAGCCGCTTTCCGGGTTCAAGGAGACGCAGCAGAACCCGATCGGCTACGGAAACAACCACCCGAGCGCCGTCTATCCGAACGCCGGACACGGCAGTTTCGTGCTCGACAAGTCCGGCAACCTGGTGTTCTTCTACACCTACGTGATCGCCTACGAGGAGTTCTTCGAGCGGCGGCTGGGAATGGATGTCTGCAACGTGATTCCCGCCGGCCCGAAGGAGGGCACGATCGATTGCGAGTTGTCCAACACGCCGCAACTGGCCCCCGGGAAGAAGATCTCGGGCAGGGACGACGTCGGGCTCTACAACGTGGCCACCAACAGCCAGGCGTACTGGGCGAGCAGTTACGCCCCCGGGCGCAATCCGTACTACGGATCGGACCGGTCCCTATCCACCTGGTGGGAGCCGGCTGACAGCGACACCGCACCCACGTACATCAGGGGCTTCGGGACGGTCTTCCACATCTCCGCCGCGCAGATCCAGTGGAAGGAACTCGGGCGCACCTTCACCAAGGACAATGCCGTGCAGTACACGCTGGAATACAAGGACATCGCCACGAACACGTGGCAGCCGCTGGTCGACAGGAGCACGAACACCACTGCGTACACGGCTGACTACGTCACCTTCGACCGGGTTCTGACGAACGCGGTCAGGCTGAAGGTCCTCGGCACGACCGAGAACGTCAAGGTCGGAGTCCACGAGCTCAACGTGTTCGGGGAGAACTACAACCTGGCCGCCTCAAAGGGCATGATCACCCCATAGTCTGAAGTCGGCGGGCCCGATGTAGCCTGGCTTGCCGGCCGGGAGCGGATTGCTGAGCTATCCAGTAAGGAGCGGGTGAGATCAACCGATCTCGCCCGCTCCTTTCTGTGGCTCATCTCAGCACGCCTCGGGGCGCTTATGGCAAACCGCGATGGGACGGTTGTGCGACCTCTCGGCGGTGTTGCGGGCTTCACGTCCGGGCTGCGGGTCCGGTCGAGCCGCGCACGATGAGCTGAGTGGGAAGCAGCCTGCGGGAGCCGGCCCGGCCTTCCCGATCGTTGAGAAGTTGGACCAGTAGCTCGACGCCCGACCTGCCACACTGCTCCTTGGGCATGTCTACGCTGGTCAGCGGCGGGTTCACCAGGCCTGCGGTGGGGATGTTGTCGAACCCGACGACGCTGATGTCGGCGGGCACGTTCACGCCGCGGGCGTTGAACCCACTGAGGAGCCCGAGGCCGATCATGTCGTTGAACGCGATCACGGCGGTGACCGAGGCGGCGAGGATCTGGTCGGCGACTGCGATGCCACCTTCGAGGGTGGGTGTCACGTTGCCGGCTTCGACGACCTCGAGGTCCATTGCCGTCGCCACACTCCTGATGCTGCGGAGACGCTCTCGGTTGACCCACGAGCTGCGGGGACCGGCGACGTACGCCACCCGCCGGTGGCCAAGCGCGGCGAGGTGGGTGATCGCCTGACGGATGCCGTCGGCGCTGTCGAAATTCACCGATGGCAGGCGGCCCACGCGGCGGTTGACGAAGACGACTGGGGTGTCGCCACTGACGGACCGCAGGTCCTCGTCGCTGGCGCGCGGGGAGCACAGCAGGAAGCCGTCCACCTGTTTTGTCATCGTGCTGATGAGCTCGAGCTCGGCGGCCGGGTCCTCGTCGGTGTCGGCGAGGAGCACCGCGAGATCGAACTCCCGCGCCCGGCGCTGGACGGCCTTGACGACCCCGGGGAAGAACGGGTTGGCAATGTCGGGCAGCACCAGTCCGATATTGCCGGTGCGGCCGGTGCTGAGGCTGCGGGCGACCCGGTTGGGCCGGTAGCCCAGCTGCGCGGCGGCTTGGTGCACGCGCTCCCGGGTGGCGGGGCGCACCTGGTCCGGCGCGGCCAGCGCGCGACACACCGACGACTGCGACACCCCGGCCAGCCGGGCGACATCCTTGATCGTCGCCGCCATGTGGCTCTCCCTCGCGCTTATCCATCCAGCATGGCACAACCAGCCAGGGACACTGCCCAGACCGCAGGTGCTGGAACCGATTCCAGTGTTTGTCAGTACCCGTTGTCAGACCGAGAACCCTACCACGATGCCTGTCGATGAATTCACCACTCTGCGCTCGGAGTATTGACAAGCTTGCCTGTCTCGGGCCACTGTTGGAATCGGTTCCAGAACTTTTCACCCACCCCACCCACTCCACCCCCACCCAACCAGTCCAGCCATGACCTGCCCGAGATCGCCACGAGTTCGATGTCCAACGTTCTGTGTCACTGCCCGTCGCGGCTCAACCATGCACGGCATCCGCGGGATGGCGCAGTCCGATCGGTCCGATCGCATCGAACCCCCAGGCGGCCGGCCATCCACTCCGTTCTCGCGGCGGGCGTACAGCGCATCCCGCCGTTCGCGCGGCACCGGGCGGCGGCATCGGGCTCCACGGCCCCGACCGATCAGTCCGGTGGGTCCGCCGTCGACAGGGCCCACGGTGCTCGACAAAGCGGGTGACCAGTGATCGAGGGGAGGCGATTGCCGATGGCGATGAAGCGTTCGCGCTAGCACCGATCGGAGTCTTCGCCACTCGAAAGAGGGAATGCAAATGAACATACTTTCGAAGTCCAAACTGAGGCGGAAGCTTCTCGCGCTGTTCATAGCGTCCACCACGGTCGCCGCCAGCCTGGTGGTCTCCTCGCCATCACCCGCCTCCGCCACGTCCTTGGACGACAACTACAGCGGTTCGCAGATGTGGCTGCACTACGTGCCTGTCAGCAACCCGGGCCTGCTGCGTCAGTACCGGCGTGTTGCCTCGACCGTCATCGTGGAGAACGTTGACGAGAACAAGGTGTACCGGCACACGGCGGATCTGAGTATGGAACCGGGCTCCACCGAGAAACTGGTGGAGAGCAGCTTGGAAGCGGCGCGGGACGAACTGGAGCGGGGTCTCGGCACGTTGCTGGACCAGCCGGTAACGATGCGGGCCACCTCGGGCGGCGACATCCCTGACGGCTCGGTCATCGTGGGAACCCCGGACAGCTCGTCGGCAGTGGCGCAGTTCGTTCCCGCCGGCGACCTTGCCTCGGTCGGCGACGAGGGATACGTCGTCCGGTCGGTGTTGAAGGGACGCAGCCACGTCACCGTCATCGCCGGCAACACCGAGCTCGGCGCCCTGTACGGAACCTTCGCCTTCCTGCGGCTCATCCAGACGCAGCGGCCCGTCCAGAACCTGAACATCTCCGAGTCCCCGAAGATCAAGCGCCGGGTCCTGAACAACTGGGACACCGAACGCCTCTACGCCGGTAACAACGCGACCGGGACCGGCGGGTTGAACGGCGAGAACGGCCAGATCTTCGACTTCGCCGCCACTGGCGCCAGCGCCGGGCGTAACCTGCCCGTCATCCTTGACCGCTACATCGTGGCGGCGCGGGCGATGGCGTCGGTCGGGGTCAACGGCATCACGATCAACAACGTCAACGCCGATAACGTGTACCTGACGACCAGGAACATTGCGCAGGAGGCGGCGCTGGCCGATGCCCTGCGCCCGTACGGCATCAAGCTGGCCGTGTCGATCAGATATACCGCGCCCACCGACAGCCGGTTCGCGCCGGACACGCTGACCAACAGCCAGTTGGATCCCTACAGCCCCGCGTTCCGGGGATGGTGGAACCGCAAGGCACAGCAGATCCAAGCGTCCATTCCGGACTTCATGGGCTTCACGGTGAAAGCCAACTCCGAGGGTCAGCCGGGGCCCCAGGACTTCGGCTATGACCACGGGGACGGCGCCAACGGCATCGCGGCGGCGGTGGCGCCGCTGGGCATGACGATCTTCTGGCGTACGTTCGTGTACAACGCCGAGGTGGACAACGACCGGTTGAAGCGGGCCTACTTGGAGTTCGGCTACATCGACGACGAGCCCCAGCCTGACGGAACGACGGGACGCATCGCGGACAACGTGTTCCTGCAGACCAAGAACGGCCCGCTGGACTTCCAGGCCCGGGAGCCGTTCCACCCGATGTTCGGCCGGATGGAAAACACCAACCAGGCCATCGAACTGCAGATCACCCAGGAGTACACCGGCCAGAACAAGATGCTCACCTACCTCGCGCCGATGTGGGAGGAGGTGCTGAAGTCCGACACCTACGCCACCGACAAGGACGGAAAACTGCTGAAGAACCGCCTGGTGGGCAACATCGTGGACGGCACGGCCCAGCACCAACCAGACACCGCGATCGTGGGGGTGGCCAACCTCGGCAACGCCGAGAACCTGACCGGTCACCACTTCTCCCAGGCCAACCTGTTCGCGTTCGGACGGCAGGCCTGGGACTGGACCCTCAAGTCTGAGGAGATCGCCAAGGACTGGACCCGGATGACCTGGAGCAACGACGGCCACGTCGTCTCCACCATCGTCAAAATGATGATGGGCTCCCGGGAAGCCCTGGTGAGCTACCAGACCCCACTGGGTATTGGACACCAGTTCACCGGCAACCACTACGGCCCCAACCCGGCGGAGTGGACCACCCGGGACGACTGGAGCCCGGTCTACTACAACAAGGCCGACAGTGCCGGCCTGGGCTTCGACCGCTCCCCCACCGGCAGCAATCTCGCTGCCCAGTACTTCCCCACGCTGGAAGAGCAGTACGGCAACATCGACACGGTCCCGGAGAACCTCATGATGTGGTTCCACCACGTGCCGTGGGACCACACGATGAAGAGCGGCCGGACCTTCTGGGACGAGCTGGTCTACCGCTACCAGATGGGCGTGCAGTACGTGACTTGGATGCGCGAGGCCTGGGACTCACTGCAGCCCTATATCGACGCTCGACGCTTCAGTGAGGTGCGGGCCAAGCTGGCAACCCACGAGGTGGACGCCGGCACGTGGCGCGACACCAGCGTCAACTACTGGAAGGAGTTCAGCGGCAGGGACATCCCCGTGGACGGTGGTCCGCTCTCGGCGAAGATCGCGGTAAACGGCAAGGAAATCGGCGGGTTCAACCTGTCCGCCGCCTCCTACACGATCCCCGTGTCCGCTGGCGCGTCGCCGACCATCACCGCCGTGAAGACGGCCGACCCCGCCGCCCGCTACGAGATCATCTCTCAGGCGGACAGCGTCCCCGGCCAGGCCATCGTCAAGGTCACGAAGGAAGACTTCTTCGGTCCCATTGTGAAGAACTACGTCTTCAACTTCGTACCCGACACGGCGCTGAAGAACCTCAAGGTCAACGGCAAGGACCTGGCTTCCTTCAGGCCGGACGTCCTCAGCTACAACGCGCTGCAGGCGGCGGGCGTGGAATCCGTCGCCAAGGTGGAGGCCGTCGCCAACGATCCCGCCGCCACCGTCACCATCGACCAAGCGACCACCCCCACCGGGCAGGCGAAGATCACCGTCACCAGCAATGGCGCGTCGTCGGCCTACACGGTCAACCTCAGAACCGCCATCACCGGTAGCGACGAATTCGAATCATCGCAACTGGGCTCCCAGTGGCACTGGGTACGGCCAGACGACACCAAGTGGCGTCTTGCCGACGAATCGCTGGCCATCACCTCCCAACAAGGCGACTTGCAGGGCAACACCAACACGGCGAAGAACATCGCGTTGCAGGACGTGAGCGGCGACTGGACCACGGACTCGAAGGTCGTCTTCTCGCGACCGCTAGCCAACAACAACGAACAGGGCGGCATCATCGCCTACGCCAACGATGACAACTACGTGAAGCTGGCCTGGGAGATGAGCAACGCGACGGCGGCCACCAACAAGCTCCGCGTCGTGCTCCTCCGCGAACAAAACGGCACGGCGGCTACGGTGCAGATCACTGGAGCCGACGCGCAGCAGATCGTCGGCGCAGACGGCGCCATTTGGTTCCGGCTCACGAAGGCGGGGAACACGTATAAGACGTACTATTCAACCAACGGGAGTGTATACAGATACATTGGATCGACGACGCTGAACGTCGAACCGACGGGGGCCGGCCTAGTGGCCTTCAACCGGGGCGGGACCTCCACCGATCTCAACGTCGCCTACGACTACTTCCGCATCGCGAGCCAGGGCGAACAGGTTCCGTAGCCCTCCGCTGGCGTCCGAGTACCCGCCGGACGAATGCGACGGCGGACTCGGTGACATCGGCCGGCCTGTGACGGCCAGGAGGTGAGCGGGTCGGCGTGTGTCAGCACGTCGACCCGCTCGCCGTCATCGAGCAATACGGCCGGGGCCCGAAAATCGCTGCGAATGACCAGCCACGTCGGGCCTGTTCGCTCGGACACCATCCGGGCACCCCGTTGGCGGGGACGACCTCCGCTGCTCACCGACTCGGAACTGGGCTGCCTGGCCGTGCCGGCTGAGCTATCCAGTAGGGAGCGGGCGAGATCAACCGATCTCGCCCGCTCCCTTTTGTGGCTCATCTCAGCACGCCTCGGGGTGCCTCCAAATCCGCGTGCAAGAGGTGGACGACCTGTGGATCAAGATCCTTTCTATGCTGGCTACCGCACTGTCAGATTCTGGTAATCGGCGGCGTGGGGCTGATAGGTCGGGTTGCCGGAGTAGGCGACGTGGACCCGGTACGTCCCGCGCTGCAGATCGGCGGTCGGCAGCGCGACGACGGCCCTGCCCTCCACCAGTGGCACGACCTGCACGGTGCCGCCGAAGGTGACGGTGACCTCGCCGGTCGGGGTCGGCGCCTGCTGCCTCTGCCCGCCCGCCGGCCGAACGGTCACGTTCAGGCTGAACGTGTCCCCGCGGACGACCGACGCCGGCGCGGCTTTCGCCTGGACCTTGACGGCGGCCGGCCCGGAAGGCACCTCGAACGACGCCGTCCCCTCCGACGCCTTCAGGTAGTCGAACCCGAGGTACTCGGCCTTGACCGTCCGGGCGCCCGCCGGCAGACCCGTCGGCAGCGTGACCGTGGCCGCGCCGTCGTTCAGGTAGGCGAGCTGCGACCACGAGCCGAGGCTGAACCGCACCTGACCGCCGGTCTCGAACCCGTCAGCCGCCTTGACCGTGGCGGTGGCCGTGGTTGTCTGCGCCCCACTCGCGTACGGCTCCACAGCAACCTCGGTGGTGGTCGAGACGTCGCTGTTCGGGATCTTGCGGATGTCGTTCCACTCGCGGAGGGTCAGCGGGATCACGGTGCCGTGACGCGGACGGACGACCCCCGCGTTGGTCATCGTGATCGCCTTGGCGTTCCAGGTGGTAGCTTCGATGTTCTCGTGGCACGCGGCCTGGTAGCCACCGCCGTTCGTGTAGCGGTCGCCCCAGAGGTAGAACTGGCCGGGGCAGGAGGTGTCACCAGGGTTGGCCTTGAAGATGACCGGCCCCTCGTACCCCTGGTTGGCGACCCAGGTCGTACGCCCCAGAGCCGGAGCCACCAGCGTCCAGTTGTCGATGTTGCTGTCCAGGAAGTCGGTGTGCTTCTCCGAGAAGATGTCCGAGCCCTGGTTGCCGGCTTCGTTCTTGGTCACGCGGTAGTAGTGGTCACCGACCCGGATCGCGGTCGTGTCGATCCGCGACTTGGGGGCCGGGTTCTGCCAGACCTTCGGATCGGAGAACGTCTGGAAGTCGCGCGTCGTGGTGTACCACATCTGCGCGTTCCCTTGACCGGTACGGTTCACGGGGTCGTTCCACAACGACTGTGCCCAGAACACCGCGTACGCGCCGATCTCATCGACCCAGAGCGACTCGGGCGCGAAGGCGTTGCCCGCGTTGTCGGGCGCGACCTTCACGTGCCGCTGAGGAGTCCAGTGCACGAGGTCGTGCGACTCGAAAACCTCGATGTACTGGGTGTCGTTGATGGCGTACCCGCCCTGGTCGTACCAGTTCAGGTCGGTGGCGATCATGTAGTACGTGTCGCCGTCGGGTGAGCGGACGATGTGCGGGTCACGGAGGCCCTGGTCGCCCAGTTGAGAGACGAGCGACGGCCAGCCTCCGGTCAGACCGGTCCAGTCCAGAGCGGTGTTTCCGTTGGACGTCGCGAACATGATCTGCTCACCGTCGGCGATTCCCTCGCCCTTGAAGTACCCCATGAAGTACCGCTCGTACTCCTCGGACCGGGGCATGGCGGTGATGGTGACCGGGAACGACTTCGTCTGCGAGGCCGAGCCCTTGGTGATGGTCGCCGTCAGGGTGGCGGCGACATCCGGACGGCCGAAGGCCGGGCGGGTCACCGCACCCGTCGGGGTGACGAGTTCGGTGGACGACTTCCAAGTGATTTTGGATCCGAACTCGCCGATGGCGGGCAGGTTGATGTTTCCGCGCAGGTCGTCGGTGTCGTACAGGGTCAGGTCGAACCTGTCGCGGTCCACCGCCTGCGCGTCGTCGAACTCGGCCTTCACCACGACGGGGATCTCCCGGGTGGTGACCTCGTCGACGCCCTTGCGGACAGTCGCCGTGAGCGTGGCGGTCGCGTCCGGCTGCCCCTGCGCGGGTCGGGTGATCCGGCCGGTCACCGCGACCTTGCGTGCGCTGGTGACGGGTGGCGGGGTCTGGACGGCGACGACCGACGGGTCCGAACTCGTCCACGTGATGGCCGAGCCCGCCACCGAGCCCACCTTCGGCAGCGTGATGTCACGTACGATCGCACTGGTCAGGCCCAGATCGATGGCGTCGGCGTCGGCGCGGACGCCGTCGGCCACGGTGCGCTGCGCCAGGGCGATCGTCTCGTCGAGGCTCACCGCCCGGTCGTAGACGCGGAAGTCCCGGAGCGTGCCGCGGAACGAGTAGTGGCCCGACGTCTGCGAGCGGGCGAGGAAGTTGCAGTTGGTCCCCGCCGCATTCACCGATGGTGGCGTGGTCAGGTTCGTCGACGTCGCGTGCAGCACGCCGTCGAGGTAGAGCCTGCCGGTCCAGCTCGTACCGTTCGCGTTCAGCGACTGGGTGTAGGTGACGTGCGTCCACGCTCCCTCGGGCATGCGGACCCGGTTCTGTTGGAGGTTCGCCGAACCCACCGCAACGCGGAACCGCTGGGTGTTCGACGCGAAGATGGAGCCTTGGGCGCCGGTGTCGACGTCGCACGAGCCGGACTTCGCGCCGAAGCCCCACATCTGGTGCTCGCCGACGTTCGCAGGGTCGATCCACACGTCGTAGTCGACGGTGAGGTTCGACATACCGGCGGTGATGTCTTGCGGCAGGGCCACGTACGCACCACTGAGGGCGCTCTCGTAGGTGTCGGGGTTGAACCTGACTCCCTCCCCGGTCAAGGTCGCCTTCTCAGGATTCACGAGCGTGGCGTTCGCCGCCGAACCCGCGCTACCCGAATTGACCAGCGTCGTCCCGCTGGTCTCGTCGAGGGCGAAGTGGTGCACCAGACCCTCGTTGAGCCCCTCCGCCGCCGCCTGCGAGGGCGTCGGTGCGAACGAGATCGAGAGAAGCGCACCCAGCGCCAGGCACGCGACACCTCGACCCTTCGATCTCAGCCCGAAGCGCGACCTTTTCTGTCGCATTTTCAATTGATTCTCCTTAATCTGGCGGTTCCGGCTCTCTCTCAAATGGACGCAGATTGTTAACGTTAACAACGCCGTACCGCCGGGTCAACGAGATGATTGATGCCGATGCCGTCATGGCGCGGATCAGAGCCATACGCAGCGGGCCAGGAACACCTCGCTGCCGCGAGCCCGCCTATGCGACAGCCGGCATCGACGAGGTGCGGAGCAGCGAGGCCGGTCCCACCGGCGTCGGCGGCCCCAGATACGGCAGGGCGGGCCGGCCGGTGCCTGGGCACCTCGCCGACCCGCCCTGCTCTCGGTGCGTAGCGCGCGGATTACGACCGCACTGCGATCGGCAGAATCTTGAGCGGGCCGTCGCCGTTGCCCAGCACCAGCGCGCCGATGTAGAGACGGCCCGGGGTGAGCCCGGACCAGCGCAGCGTCAGATCCGCCTTGGCGCCCGCCTGCACGGCACGGTTCTCGGGAGCGATGGTCAGCTTGCCGTCCGCGCTACCGGGCGCCCCGGGCAGCAGAGTGGTGATGGTGTAGGTGTTGTCCTCCTGGCCGACCGGCATGTTGAGGGTGTAGAGCTGCTCGATGACCAGCGTGTAGTCACCGGCGCCTGGCAGCACCACGTTGGCGCCGTTCCGGCCGCCGTAGACGGCGCTCACCACCTTGCCGGTGCCGTCGTAGACGTCGATCATGAAATCCGCGCAGGGGGGCAACGGATCGGCACCCCAGTCGATCTCGGTGCAGCCCGGGTTCGCTGCGGTCACCAGGATCTGCGGGTTGACCGTGCCGGCCGGTACGTGCACCGTGCCCCGGTAGAGCGACGCGGGCAACGGTACCGGCAGGTTGTCCGGCGAGCGGGAGTCCCAGAGCGGCACGTCGCCGTGCAGGGTGGTCGTGGTGCTGGTTCCCGCGGTCAGGCCGATGGGCTGCGCGGCCAGGACGCCTCGGTAGCCGACCTGCGCGGTCATCGAGAAGCTGCCGGAGGTACCGATGCCGGTGATCTCGTCGGGGGCGATCAACCCGGTGTTGTGTACGACCAGCGGGATCCTGACGTGGTGCTGCAACTCGTCGCGCCAGGTCAACGAGCCGTCGGCCCAGGTGTCGAACGCACCGGCCTTGTTGGTGATCTCCACCTTGAAAGTCGCGGTGCCGCCGGCCCGCACGTGGAGCTTCGCCGGGG
Source organism: Micromonospora avicenniae (assembly GCF_900156065.1). Taxonomy (GTDB): domain Bacteria; phylum Actinomycetota; class Actinomycetes; order Mycobacteriales; family Micromonosporaceae; genus Micromonospora; species Micromonospora avicenniae. The sequence continues at coordinate 17,912 of NZ_FTNF01000023.1, forward strand.
TGACCTCGACCGCGTAGCCCTCGGGTGCCCGCACTTCCGGGGTGTAGGTGCTGGCCCGGTCACCGACGTTGGTGACGGTACGGGTTACGGTCTGCGTACCGACCATGTTGCCCATCGCGATCGACGGATAGTTCAGCTGGTTCGTCTCGATCGCACCGGTCGTCGCGCAGTCGTCGGCGGGCACCGGGTAGCCCTTCGCGGCCAGCCCGCACAGGTACTTCCGCCAGTCCTGTTCGGTGGAGTCGTACACCAGACCCGGATCGAACGCGTCGCCCGGGTGGACCTCGCCCGCACCGTAGTTGAACGGTGTGGCGTCCGCGTCGCCCAGCTTGATCGGGTTGCCCTTGTCCGTGGTGTCCACCGCGGTCGTCATGAGCGCCGACCGGATCGCCGACGGCGACCAACTCGGGTGCTGGGCTCGCAGCAGGGCGGCGATGCCCGCGATGTGCGGAGCGGCCATCGACGTACCCGATTCGAGGGCGAAGTTCTGCCCGCCGATCGCCGGGGAGAACGCCGCTGCGACGTTCACGCCGGGCGCGCTGATGTCCGGCTTGAGCAGGTCGCCGCCGTTGAAGTTCGACGGTCCCGCCGAGGAGAACCCGGCGATCTCCGGCGCTTCGACCGAGGTCAGGAAGCCCGCCGAGAGCGTCGCCGTCGCACCGCCGGCGGCGATGTAGTCGGCGATCGGACGCGCGGCGGTGTCGGTGATGTGCACCGTGGGCACCGCGTGCAGGTCGGCGTCCAGCGAGTTCACGCCGTCGTTGTACAGCACCATCGCGATGCCGCCGGCTTTCGCCACGGCGGCGCTCTTCGCGACCCGGTCGGTGACCCCGCGCTTGCAGAACACGATCGCGCCCTTGACCTTCGCCGGGTCGAGAGTGCCGTCCTGGCACAGTTCCGCACCCTGGCCGGCACCGGGATCCACCGCGCTGGCCTTGGCCGAGACCAGCGGGGCCGGTCCGACGCCGATGGCGCCCACACCTACGCCCGTGATGGTCCTGCCGTCGCCGAGGGTGAGCGTCCGGCTGTACTGCTGGTTCGTGGTGCTCGCCGCCACGGTGGTCACCCACGGCATGGAGTTGTCGATCGTGGCGGCCTCGGGGCCGGCGTTCCCCCCTGCCGCGGCCACGAAGACGCCGGCCGCGGCGGCGTTGAAGAACGCCTCCTCGATCGCGGTGAAGCTCTCCCAGTCGTCGCCGACGGAGTAGTTGATGACGTCGACGCCGTCAGCGACCGCGTCGTCGATGGCGTGGACGATGTCCGCGCCGCTGCCGCTCGCCGAGCCGGCGCCGTTGTCGTAGAGCGCCTTGTAGATCGCCAACCGGGCGGCCGGCGCCACTCCGGAGATCGCGCCCATGGCCTGGCCGCCGATCGTGGCCGGCACCCCGTAGTCGCCCGCCGCGGTGCTTGCGGTGTGGGTACCGTGCCCGTTGCGGTCACGCGGCGAGGAGTACTCATCGGGGAAGAGGTCGGCGAGGCCGCTGTACCAGCGCGCCCCGATCACCTTGTTGTTGCAGGTGACCGGGGCCTCGATGCCGACGTCGCAGGTGCCCTTCCACTTCGCGTCGATGGTCGCCTGGTCCTGACGCGGGGTGGGCAGCGCAGCGAAACTGGCGCTCTCCGGCCAGAACCCGCTGTCGATGACGCCGATGATGACGCCCTCGCCGGCGCGGCTGGTCCCACCGAACTGCTGTTGCCACACGCCCTGCTGGCCCGTCAGCCCGAGGTAATCCGACGTGCCCGCGGTGTTGGCGTGCACCTGCACGTCCTCGTACACGGCTCGTACGCCTCGGGTGGCGCGCAGCCGGGCGACCTGCGTACGGGTCAATTCTGCGGCGAAGCCGTTGAAGGCGGTGTCGAAGGCGACGTCGGCCTTGCCGGCGGGGACCCGCGCGCCGGTCAGCACGGACTCACGCCTCTGGCGCAGGTACTCCTTGTAGGCCCTGGCACTGCCGGACTTCCGGTCGAGCTTGCCACCGGGGATAGCCTTCGTCGCCGCCAGGCCCGCTACGCCGCCGGCGTAGGTGGCCAACGGCGCATCCGCGAGTTGCACGAGGTAGCGGGCGGGCGGTCCGCTACTGGCCGGCACGCCCGCCGCTGCCGCAGTCCCCGGTGCGCTCGCCAGGCCCGTCGCGGTCAGTGCGACGGCGGCCACGATACCGACGAGGCGGCGTCTGACCCGACCGGGCACGTATGGGTTCACTTGTGGCACGTAGTTGCCCTCCACATTCGATGCCGACTGCCACGGTGGTGACGGTCGCCGAAATCTAAGATCAACAACGCGCTGTTGAGAAGTGCCCGTTACGCGACTGTCACCTTGGCAGCACCTCGTCACACGCTTCCGCTGCGGTGCCGGGCGCGCCTTCGGGTCGTCCCTGCCATAGTGGGCGCATGCACTTGATCAAATATGGCCACGCCTGTGTGCGCCTGGAGGCGGACAACCGGGTACTGGTGATCGACCCGGGGACGTTCTCGGAGGCCGAAGCGCTCGACGGGGTCGACGAGGTGCTGGTGACGCACGAGCACCCCGACCACCTCGACATCGCCAAGCTCGTGGCGGCGAGTCAGCGCAACTCCGCGTTCCGGGTGTACCTGCCGTCGGCGGCGATCGAGTCAACCCCCGAGCTGGGCAGCGCAGCGGTCGCCGTCGATGCGGGGCAGCGGTTCACGGCGGCCGGGTTCGCCGTTGACGTCGTGGGCGGGGCACACGCCGAGATCTACGACGGTCTGCCCGGCTGCGCCAACGTCGGTTTCGTCGTCGACGGCACGGTCTACCACCCAGGCGACTCACTGTTCGTCCCGCCGTCACCGGTGGCGACCCTGCTCGTACCGGCCGCAGCACCCTGGCTCAAGCTCAGCGAGGCGTTGGACTTCGTACGGGCAGTGCGACCGAAACGGGCCTTCCCGATCCACGACGCCACGCTCAACGAACTCGGCCAGGAGTACGTCGACGGCTGGTTGGACTTCAAGGGCGGCACCGAGTACACGCGCATCCCGGTCGGGGAGTCGGTGACAATCCGCTGAGCGCGTATCTCAGCAACCGGCAATCCGCGCGTCAAGGACATGGCGAAACTTCAGTCGCACTCCCGCTCGTGAAAAGCCGGGCGGATGGGGAACCACCGCGTGGACGGGCTGAGTACGCCCGGCACGGCGTGAACCGATGGCGGAGGTCGTCGGACGTCGGTCACCGGCTCACCAGGTGGGGGGAAGGCATGGGGTTCATCACCGCGAAGGACGGCACGGAGATCTACTACAAGGACTGGGGAAGCGGGCCGGTCGTCACGTTCTCACACGGATGGCCGTTGAGCGCGGACGCGTGGGACGGCCAGATGCTGTTCCTGGCACAGAACGGGTTCCGGGTCGTGGCCCACGACCGCCGGGGGCACGGCCGCTCCGGCCAGGCCTCGGCCGGCAACGACATGGACGGGTACGCCGACGACCTGGCCGCGGTGATCGAGGCACTCGACCTGACCGATGCGACGCTCGTCGGGCACTCGACCGGCGGCGGCGAGGTGGCCCGCTACATCGGCAGACACGGCACCGGCCGAGTCGCGAAGGCGGTGCTCATCTCCGCAGTGCCACCGATCATGGTGCAGGGCCCGGACAATCCGGAGGGCCTACCGATCAGCGTCTTCGACGACATGCGCGCGCAACTGTTCCAGGATCGGTCGCAGTTCTACCAGGACCTGGCGCAGATGTTCTACGGGGCCAACCGGTCCGGCGCGAAGGTGACAAAGGGCATCCTCGACCAGTTCTGGCTCTGGAGCATGCAGGCCGGGTTGAAGAACGCGTACGAGAGCATCAAGGCGTTCTCGGAGACCGACTTCCGCGACGACCTCGCCAAGTTCGACATCCCCACCCTGGTGATGCACGGCGAGGACGACCAGATCGTCCCGGTGAAGGACTCGGCACACAAGACCGCCCAACTCGTCGCGAACGCCCAGGAGATCTACTACCCCGGCGCGCCGCACGGGATGACCGCCACGCTTCAGGACCGGGTCAACAAGGATCTGCTCTCCTTCGTGCGCAGCTGACCCGCGACCTGTCCGATGGGACGCGTCGGGAGAGGGTCGGGAACGGGCGGGCGGGTGCTGATGACCCGCCCGCCCCCGGCGGCTCGCCGGCCATTCGCCGCCCCGGACCCCTGAGGATCGGCGTACACGGGCACGGCGGGCCGACCGACGTCTGATCGAGGCCGACGGGGGTAAGCGCGGCGGCAGCATCCGGTTCGCGCAGTAACAGGAGGCATCGTGACCCTCACCGCGCCCACCGCCACCATCGGCCTCGACATCGCCGCCGAGGTGGCCGCCCAGCTACGGGTCGATTCGATCCGGTCCAGCACCAGCGCCGGGTCCGGGCACCCGACCTCCGGTATGTCCGCTGCCGACCTGTTCGCCGTGCTGCTGACCCGGCACCTGCGGTACGACTGGGATGACCCCCGCTCGCCGGAGAACGACCACCTCATCCTGTCGAAGGGGCACGCCTCCCCGCTGCTGTACTCGCTGTTCAAGGCGGCCGGAGCAATCTCCGACGACGAGCTGATGCAGGGCTACCGCCGGTTCGGGCAGCGCCTGCAGGGCCATCCCACACCCGCCCTGCCCTGGGTCGACGTCGCCACGGGTTCGCTCGGCCAGGGGCTGCCCGACGGCGTCGGAATCGCCCTCGCCGGGAAGTACCTCGACAAGCGGCCCTACCGGGTATGGGTGCTCTGCGGAGACAGCGAAATGGCGGAAGGCTCCATCTGGGAGGCGCTGGACAAGGCCTCCTACTACCAGCTCGCCAACCTCGTGACGATGGTCGACGTCAACCGGCTCGGCCAGCGCGGCGCCACCGACCTGGGCTGGGACCTCGACACGTACGCACGCCGGGCCGAGGCGTTCGGCGCCCGGGTGCTCGTCGTCGACGGCCACGACCTGAACGCCATCGACAACGCCATGGCCACGGCCGCCGACCCGAGCGGGGACCGACCCACCGTGATCCTGGCCCGGACGATCAAGGGACGCGGATTCTCCGAGGTCGAGGACAGCAACGACTGGCACGGCAAGCCGTTCCCGCCCGACATGGCGGAGCGGGCCATCCGCGAACTCGGGGGCGAACGCCACCTGACGGTACGGGGGCCACGGCCCGAGCCGTCCTCCGTGGACGGTTCCAGCCCCAGCAGCGGCCCGGCGGCCCGGCCCGTCACCACCCAACCGACCGAACCGGCGACGCCCGCCCGGTACGACCTGGGCCAGAAGGTACCCACCCGCAAGGCGTACGGCGACGCCCTGGTCGCGCTCGGCGCCCAGAACCCGCGCATCGTCGCCCTCGACGGCGAGGTCAGCAACTCCACGTACGCCTTCGAGTTCGCGCGCGCCCACCCCGGACGGTACTTCGAGATGTTCATCGCCGAACAGCAGATGGTGGCCGCGGCGACCGGGCTCGCGGTCCGCGGTTACCGCCCCTTCGCATCCACCTTCGCCGCGTTCCTGACCCGGGCGTACGACTTCATCCGGATGGGCACCGTCTCCGGGGTCGACCTGTGCCTGGTCGGCTCGCACGCCGGCGTCGAGATCGGCCCCGACGGACCGTCCCAGATGGGGCTCGAGGACCTCGCGATGATGCGGGCGCTGGACGGCTCGACGGTCCTCTACCCCAGCGACGCGACCAGCACGGTGGCCCTCACTCAGGCGATGGCTGTACTTCCGGGAATCAGCTACCTGCGCACCACCCGCGGCAAGTACCCGGTGCTCTACCCGGACGGAGAGAGCTTCCCGGTAGGTGGGTCCAAGACGTTGCGCTCGTCCGACCAGGACGAGGTGACGCTCGTCGGCGCCGGCGTCACCCTGCACGCCTGTCTCGCGGCCGCAGACACCCTGGCGGGCGAGGGGATCCGGGCCAGGGTCGTCGACTGCTACTCGGTCAAGCCGATCGACAGCGGGGCCATCGCCGCTGCGGCGGCCACCACCGGACGGATCGTCGTGGCGGAGGATCACCGCGCCGAGGGCGGCCTCGGCTCGGCGGTCAAGGACAGCCTCGTCGCCGGCGGGCGCGCCCTGCCGTCCCTCGTCCATCTAGCGGTACGCGGCATGCCGGGATCCGGGTCCAGCAAGGAGCAGCTCGCCTGGGCAGGGATCGACGGCGACCACATCGCCTCCGCCGCTCGGCACCTGGTGCACGGCTGACGCGGCGCCCCGCGTACGAGGATCCGCGCCGAAGCCGCCAAGATCGTCGGTGCGCACTACCGGACCGCGAGGCTGGCGCAACGGCCGAGTCCCCGACAAAGGAGAAGCCGGGTCGCCAGCGCGCAATGCGGCCGGTGGTTCGGGCTGGAATAGCGGATGGAAACCTGCTTCAAGGTGTGTCAGCCGCGACCACCGTGGGCGACGGTGACCCGAGAGTCCGTGAGCCTGCCCACTCGGTGCACGAACGAATACGCCAAAGGCTGCCAATCCCAGAACTCGATCCCGAGATTGCCGTAGCCCCAGTCGCTGTCCCAGTCGGTCAGCGGCCTACGTAACCCACAATCTGGACAACCAACCTCGCCCGCCGGCTCCCCGCGCTCCCACTGCGCCATAGCCTCCAAGGCCTCGTCATCCTCTGGCTCGAAGGCGTACTGGCAGACCGGACAGTGCAGGTTGTGGCCCCATTCAGACCAGTAGATGTTGCGGCCGATGATGAGCTTCGCCGCGCCGGGGAAATCCCCGTCGACCCCTGCCTGCCCACAGGAGCAAGTGATGGTCTGCACGGCCTGCGATCCCGCCGGATGCGCCTGCTCCGCATTGAGCTCCGGCAACAGAATCTCTTCCCGCAACAACCACTCTCGCAGCCGCTCGCCGACCTCCGCCGCCGCCTGCAACGTCACATCCGTGCATACGATCGCCTCGAACCTGCGTGCCATGAGGCGGCAGCCTACCTGCTCATCGCCGCGTCAAATGACCCCGGAGCCAGTCGCCAACGAGTCCCCGACGCCGCGGCTTCTGCCCCCGTGCGGTTTTGCGCGTCATATTCGAACGCACGCTCATGCACGCAGCACCAGTTACAGCCGTACTCCTGCGAGAGAGTACGGGTCGCCCACGGTGACGTCCTCTGGCGGCTGCATGGAGCGGCCCTGTTGTCTGTGGCAAGGGCTGCGAGCTTTGCCGGATCGGCCGTCTTTGATCAGTCGGAGCCCGTCACGGCTGGGGTAAGCGGGCAGCCAACTCCATCGGCAGCACCCGTCGCAGGGCCGCCACCGTCGCCTTCGCTCCGAACCGCTCTGTAGCCAGCCGTTCAGCACGGGCGGACGCGCTGAAGATCTGGTCGACGGGTGCGGCCCGCAGCACGGCGACGATCCAGCCTTCCAGATCCATCACGTCGGCGGGCAGCTCCAGAGCCTCCGGCGTCGGTGCCGGCCGGGGCGCCTGGTCAGGGATCGTTTCGCCGGCCGAGGCGTACCGGCCGGGTGGAAGGCTTACCCGGTAAGGGTGGACGCCGACGCCGTCGGTGGTGGCGCGCCACCCGAGGTTCGGGCGGTACGCGAAGTCGGGTCCCGGCCGGTCGGCCACGTCGAACTCGCCCGGCCCGAGCTGCTGGGCGGGACACACGACGCAGGTCTGTTCACACGAGTGCGGAGTCGGCCCGGACATGGCGCCGATCGTACGGCAACCAGGAGGTACCAGGGCATGACGGACGCAGTCGGCCAGACGGCGGGTGTCAGCGAGAACCACCGCGCCGACGGCACCGAGCGCTAGCTCGTCCCAGACGAACCAGAACCGGTCCTGTCCAGGAGTGCCGAAGAGGTACGGGTAGGGGGGGTAGCCCCATGTCGGGCTTCGGGTTCTCCGGCTGGTGCAGCCATCGGCGACCTTCATACGGTCGAGGCACACTTTTCCGAGAGGAGCCTCGATGTGAACGCACGTTCCGCAGTCCGGAGAACGGCGAGGTGGCGGAGATTCGTGGCGGCCGCGACGGTTGGCGCGGTGCTGACCGCCACGGTCGGCGGTGGGGCCGGGTGGGCCGCCCCGCCGGCCCTGGATCACCGGTCCACGGCCACGGTGCTACAGCACGGCCTCGACGATCTGCACGGCCTCGGCGTATCCGGGACGCAGGGCCTGGTCCGCGACGGCGCACAGACGACCGTGGCCCGCAGCGGCGTCGCCGACTTGGACACCGGCGCGCCGATGCCGGTTGACGGGTACTTCCGAATCGGCAGCGAGACAAAGACCTTTGTCTCGGTGGTACTGCTTCAGCTCGTCGGCGAGGGCCGGATCAGGCTGGACGACCCGATCGAACAATGGCTGCGCGGTGTGGTCGGCGGCAACGGCAACGACGGCCGGCACGTCACCGTACGCCAGGTCCTGCAGCACACCAGCGGTCTCTACGACCCCACCGGTGACCTCCCCGCGCTGCAATCGGCCGACGAATTCCTGGAGCACCGGTTCGACCACTACACCGAGGCGCAACTGGTGGCGATGGCGATGCAGCACCCGCCACTGTTCGCCGCCGGCACGCACTGGAGCTACTCGAACACCAACTACCTCATCGCCGGGATGCTCATCGAACGGGTCACCGGACACCGGTGGTACAACGAGGTGCGCTCCCGGATCCTGATGCCGCTGCGCCTGACCCGTACCTTCTACCCCGGCGACCGGCCGACCCTGCCCAAGCCCCACGCCGAGGGATACCAGCAGTTCGCGCCGGGCGGGCCGCTGGTCGACACGACCGTCTTCAATCCGACCGTGGCTGCCTCGGCCGGCGGCCTGGTCAGCACCACCAACGACCTGGCCCGCTTCTGGCAGGCACTGGAGCGCGGCCAGCTGTTGCGGCCGGGACAGATGGCCGAGCTGCACCAAACCGTGCTGGCCGAATCGGTCCAGGAGATCCGGCCCGGAATCGCGTACGGGCTGGGCATCATGTGGATTCCCAACCGGTGCGGCGGCTACTGGGCGCACTTCGGCGACATGCCCGGGGTGAGCACCCTCAACGCGGTCACCCCGGACGGGCACCGCTCGGCGGTCTTCTACCGGACCACGGTGCTGGCCGACCCGGACCGGGCACCGGCGGTCACGCAGCGGGAGATGGCACTGCTGGACGACCTGATCTGCAGCTGACAGCCAGCGGGGAATCCATGCGCACCCGGTCGGCGGCGGGAAGGATCTTCGTGGCGTCGTCGACCGGGCGGTGGATGATCGATCACGGTGCCGAGCACGGCGCCGGGATCTAGGTGGAGGGCACGAATCCTCCTCATGAGGACTGCAAGGGTTGCCTAGCAACGGCGAGCAGGGCAGACCGACTTCGGCTCAACAGACCTCCGTGGGTTCAATCGGCCGACGTCGTCAGCCCCGCCTCACCGGACAGGTCCTTGGTAAGGCAGGTGGTTCCGTCAGAGCTGGCAACTGCTGCCGACTGGTATCCCTCGCTGCGATAAAGGTCGATGTTCCGCAGACTCTTGGTACCGGTGACCAGCACGATTCGGCGGCAATCGGAGTCGGCGGCGGCTTCGGCTGTACGCAGCAGCCACCGGCCCAGCCCCTGGCCTCGCAGATCAGGCACGACGGCGAGCCGACCCACGTGCCAGTCGGTGCCGCTACGACGGGTCCGCACCATGCCCAGTAGTCGGCCGTCCAGCCAGATGCCTGTGGTGTGCCAGGTCGCCAGCCATTCGTGCACCTGGTCCGGCGACTCGTGCAGGGCCGGTATGGCCATGGTGCCGTTGACGAGGGCCTCGTCCACCCAGCAGCACCGCTGCAGTACCGTGACCTGGGGCGCGTCGTCGGGGGTCAGTCGTCTCGCGTAGGACCCCGGCAGCGGGCCGTAAAAAGCCCCGGGCCGTGCGCGTTCCCGCATCGGCCGTAGGGCGTGGGCGACCCGGACCAGTTCGTCCAACAGACCGACACCCGCCCTGTCACGGGCAGCGTCGGGTCGCAGTCGCCCGTTCTGCAGTGCGTCACCGATACGGATCGCGACCGTGGCGCCCACCGGAACCAGGCGCAGCGTGGTCACCACCTGCTTGGCGTGCTGCACCGACCGGGTTCCCGCCGACGTGTTGCCGTAGCTGACGAAACCGATCGGCTTCCATGCCCATTCGCGGCTGAGGTAGTCCAGCGCGTTCTTCAGGGTCGCTGGCATCCCGTAGTTGTACTCCGGTGTGATCGCGATGAACCCGTCGGCCGAGTCGGCGACCGCGCTCCACCGGCGTGTGTGTTCATGCTGGTACACGCCCGACGATGGGTGTTCTTCTTCGTCCAGGAACGGCAGGTTCAGATCACTGAGGGCCACCGGCACAAGCTCGACGCCGAGTTCCGCGGCACGAGGGGTGACGGTCTCGAGCAGCCATTGTCCGACGACGGGGCCGAGGGCACCCGGACGGGTACTGCAGACCAGGGTAAGGACGCGCATCGGTTTCGTTGACATGGAAACGAAGTGTAGGTGCTAGGTTGATTACATGTCAACGAAACCGTCAGCTGGGGCCGTACGCTGGTTGAAACCTGACGAGGAGCGCGCGTGGCGGGCGTTTCTACGCGTGATGGTCGCCGTTCGGACCGGCACGGCCCGCGACCTGGCTGCGATCGGGCTCTCCGAACCCGACTACGAAGTACTCAGCACGCTGTCGGAGCGGCCCGACCACACCAGCACCCTGGGAGAACAGGCCGACAAGATGGGCTGGTCACGCAGTCGGTTGTCCCGGCACGCCACCCGGATGGAGGCGCGTGGTCTCTTGAGGCGCTCACCCGATCCGACCGACGGCAGAGGCTGCCTCCTCGTACTCACCGAGCACGGCCTGGACACACTCGGCAACGCCGCACCGGCCCACGTCGATTCGGTACGGCACCATTTCATCGACCGGCTGGACGCGGAGGACCTGGTCGCCATCGAACGGATCGCTCGGAAGGTGGGAGAGCCCCAAGCCGGCGACGATCGACCACTCAACGAGCGCCGGTCGACATGATCGTCAATGGGTCGGAGATTGGCCGCGGCCCACCGTCGTTGTCGTGCATGGTCTGCTGGTCAAACGCCAACCTGTGGCGCAGAGTTGGCCCGCCATGTGCCGGCGTTCCGGCGCCGGAAGCGTCCGGCCAACGACTCGCAGATCTCGCGGGTGCGTTGAGCGGTCAGGCGGCGTGGAACGCCCGCCTGGCGAGCGTCACGATGAGGCCCACCAGCACGCTGGCAAGGACCTCCACGCCGATCTTGATGAGAATTGCGCTCATATTGCTCTACTTTCGGGTGGATTTGGATCGGTCCAGCGAAAGCTAAACGCAGTCGGCCAACGGCGGGTGTACGGCCGGCGACCGTTGGCCGCCGTGCGGGTTCACATCGGTTTGCCGTCGCCTGGTCGGACGAGGGTCAGGGGTTGGACCGGTATAGGCTCCGGCGGTGGCTCCAGCCGGGAGCACCTAGGGCAAGCCAGCCGGTGCGCCCGGTGCGCAGCTGCCGGGTGGCGAGGTTCGGCCGGTAGCCGAGCCGGTCGATGGCGATACGTCCGTGTCTATAAGCGGCGGCCGCCGAATCTCATCCCTGCCCTGACGCCGCCTCGGCCGGGTCGACACGGCCGGGGACGTGACTGAGCCGGCTACTGACGAGCGGTATGACGATCGCCGCAGCGACGATGTGCGCCAAGGCGAGCATCACCTTGGTGGACGCCGCTGTGGCGCCGGCGAGGTACGGCCCGGCCATGGACACCGCGGTCAGCGCGATGGTGGTCCATAGGTAGGTGCGCGCCGGGCGGCGGGAGTACCGGGCGAGAAGCACCGCGAGGATCGTGCCCCAGAACACCGACGTCACCGTGCCCATGGCAAACATGCCGGTGGTGATCGGCCCGGGGACGGACGCACCGATGTTCCCCGCCACCATCGGTATTCCCACCGCACGGGCGGCCAGGCCGTAGAGCTCGGTCGCAATGGCTGCGGCCAGTCCGGCCAGCACGCTGACCAGCCACACCGGCCGGGTGGCGAGGACGTCGGTGGACGGGATCGGGGTGCTACCCATGATGGTTCTCCCTCAGTCGTGGCTGCCTTCGTGAGACAGACGGAGCGGTGACACTGGGCTCGACATCGTCGGCACAGAAATTTCTGGTAGGGATGTCGAGGGTGGCGTGCCGGCTCCGTTTGCAAAGTGAAAGCGCGCCGACGGTGCGCGGACCGGAAGGATGAGCCTGATGAAGTACATGCTGCTTATCTACGGGAACCAGGAGAAGTGGAGCGCGATCCCGGCTGAGACCTGGCCCGCGGAGATCGCCAAGCAGGACGCGTTCAACAGGAAATACCAGGAAACCGGTGAACTGCTGGGCGCGTACGGCCTGGCCGACGCCGCAGCATCCCGCCTGGTGCGGCGCACGGACGGTCCCCCCGCGGTCACCGACGGGCCGTACCTGGAGACGAAGGAGTACCTCGCCAGCCTCTACCTCCTGGACTGCCAGAACGAAGAGCGGGCGTACGAAATCGCGGCGGACATGCCGTGGGCGGACGTCGAGCCGGTCGAGGTGTGGCCAGTCCTGCACGAGGCGGCCGCCGACCTGTGATTCCTGACAGAGGCGTCGAGGACCTGCTGCGCGAGCTGGCGCCGCAGGTCCTCGGCGCGTTGGTTCGCCGATACGGGCAGTTCGACACGTGCGAGGACGCGACACAGGAGGCGCTTCTTCGAGCCGCGATGCGGTGGCCCGCCGAAGGCATTCCGGACAACCCTCGCGGCTGGCTGGTCACCGTTGCTTCCCACCGGTTGCTCGACGAGATGCGCAGCCACCAAGCCCGGCGGCGGCGCGAGGACGCGATCGTCGCCGCAACCCCGCAATCGGAACTGCTGGGCCGGCCGGCGGACGCCGATCGGGGCGCCGACCGCGACGACTCACTGACCCTGCTGTTCCTGTGCTGCCACCCGGCGCTGTCGCCGCCCAGCCAGATCGCGTTGACCCTGCGCGCGGTCGGCGGCCTCACCACCGCGCAGATCGCTGCCGCGTTCCTGGTCCCGGAGGCGACCATGGCACAACGCATCAGCAGAGCAAAACAAAGCATCAGAACCAGCGGTACGACCTTCGCGATGCCCGAAGGGCCCGAACGCGCCGAGCGACTGCGCGCCGTCCTGCACGTCCTGTACCTGCTCTTCAACGAGGGCTACGCCGCCACCACCGGCCCGGACCTCACCGCACCTCAACTGTCCGACGAGGCGATCCGGCTCACCAAGTGGCTGCGACGGCTGCTCCCTAACGACAGTGAGGTGGCCGGGCTGCTGGCCCTGATGCTGCTCACCGAGGCGCGGCGACCCGCCCGTACGACACCGGACGGGGCGTTGGTGCCGCTCGACGAGCAGGACCGCAGCACCTGGGACCCGAAGCTCATCGGCGACGGGGTCGCACTCGTTACCGAGGCCCTGGCCAGGGGCCCGGTCGGCCAGTACCAGGTGCAGGCGGCCATCGCCGCTGTCCACGACGAGGCCGAGAACATGGACGCGACCGACTGGCCGCAGATCCTCGCCCTGTACGACCTGCTGGAGCAGCTGGCGCCGGGTCCGATGGTCACGCTCAACCGTGCGGTCGCCGTCGCCATGGTGTACGGCCCGTCAGCAGGGCTGGTTCTGCTGGCAGCGCTGGAATCCGACAACCGGCTGGTGCGTCACCACCGCTTCCTCGCGACCCGCGCGCATCTGCTCGAACTCGCAGGCGAGCACACCGCCGCCGCAGCCGACTACCGCGAGGCCGCCCGACGCGCCACCAGCCTGCCAGAGCGCCGCCACCTGACCACTCGCGCCACGCGACTCGCAGCAGAGGGCATCCCCCACGCAGAATGGTTTGGAGATCGCGGCGCTGGATCCGCCTCCAGCATTCCTCGGTAAGGGACACGCCGACGTGCGGCGGGCCCGGCCGGACCACATCGCCACGGTGCACGGCCGGGTGGCGCAAGCCGTCGCGGCCGCCGAGGTCCTCGAAGAGATCCGGTTGGGAACTGTTGACCGTCTCGGGGTTCACCTCTTAACCGCTTGGGGTAAGCGGTGATCGGAACGAGGTGTCCCTTCTGACGTGCTAACCGGGCGGCCTCTGGTGTACCGGGGCTGGCTGACCTTCGGCTCAATCGGCGGAGACGCTCACCCGGAAGCCGGCCTCACCCCGGCGTGCGTCGATCCGCCCAGGCACTCTCAAGGACGCCTCACGGCAGCCCTGCACCTGGTAGCCTTCCGCGCCGATGCCGGCGGCGTAGCAGAGCAGGTACGTCGCCGGGGCGACGGGTCGCAGCGAGAACCGGCCGCCCCGTTCGACGGCGCCGGGCACCCCGCCGACGGCCGGCACCGCGGACGTCGGCACCGTGAACTGGGCGTACGACAGTTGGTCGGCCGCCGGGGCGACGCCCGCGCTGGTCCGGCGCCAGAAGTCGGGCACCGCGGTCGCGGGCACCGCGAGTATGGTGCCGCCCCGGGTGGGCGATCCCCCGCCGTCTGACTGGTCGGACGCGTCGCGCATCGTGCCGAGCACCTCGTCGGCCTGCGGACGCGGTTCGCCGAACGGGCCCCGGCCGGTGGCCCACAGCCCGGCGGTCACCAAGGCGGCGATGAATACGGCGGCACCGAGGCCGGTGGCGACGAGCGCCACCGGCCTCCGTGCCCCATCGTCGCTCACTGGAACTCGAACTCCGTACTGTGCTGGGTGCCGTCCGCGAGGGTCACCGTCAGCCGGTGCCGGCTGCCGGCCCAGGAGCGCGGGGTGTCGACGTTGAGATGGTACGACCCGAGGGTCGAGATCCACCGGTAGTCGGCACCGGGCGTATCGAAGGTCGCCGAGACGACGGCCGACTTGCCCGGCTCCTCGCCCCCGACCGTCCACTTGACCGGGATGATTCGACCGGCCTCGACGACGGTCAGCCCGTCCGGGTCGATCGGCGGCCGGAAGCCACCGAACTCGTACCGCGGAGTCGGCGCGGGCAGCCGGGAGATGCTGACGGTGATCTCGCGCGTCACCGTCTGGCCGGCGGCGTCGGTCACCGTCGCGCTGATCCGGTGCGCACCCTCACTCAGCTGGTCGGCGCGGGTCATGAGGATCCGGCCGGAGCCGAGCTCGCCGTCACGGTCCGACCGCCAGCTCACGGCGTCATCCGCCAGCAGGCCGGTCTCCGCGTCGTACGCCCCGGCGTCGAGCCGGATCGTCTGTGCCCCGTGGTACGCGGCACCGTCGGCCGGGTTCCGGATGGCCAGCTGGGGTGCCGCGTCGGGAATCGCGAGCGGCTCGGAGGTGACCACCGTGGCATCGAGCCCGTGCGAGGCGATCACCCGGACCAGGGCCGCCGGCGAGCCGGGCACCATCCACCGCGGGGCGCTGGCCTCGGTCGCCCCGGTGTCGGCCGCGTAGGTACGCCAGCTGTCACCGCCGTCCGCGCTGTACTGCGCGGTGTACGTCGGCGCGTGCGGGCCGGCATGCCGCCCCTTCCAACTCAACCGGACGGTCTCGCCGTCGCGGTCCACGGCTGCCGTCGGCCGGTCGGCGTCCGGCTTCTTCCGTTCGGCGGCCAGGGCACCGATCACCTGGCCGTCGCGCACGACGACCGCGCGAGCCGCCGACTCGGGCACCGCAGGCACGGCCACCTCGAACGTGCCGACGGTCGGCTCATCCCGCCCGTCGCCGCCCGGCGGCTCGTCGGTGGCCTCGGGGAACCGGGGCTGGAAGCGCACTCGGTGCAGCACCTGGTCGTCCGCGTCGAGCACCCGCAGCTCATAGCCTCCCTCCGGGTCGTCCGCGGCAGCCGTGACGCCGAAGGCGGGCATGGTGGGCCGGAAGGTGGCGGTGCCGGTGGCGGTGTCGACCTGACCCCGCAGCACCACGGAGGCCGGTTCCGCCGCCACGGCCGGCGCGCGCGATGGGGCGACCGCGGTGGCGTCCGGCCCGAGCTGGCCCTCGTAGAGCGCCTGGTAGTCCCGGACGTCGATCCAGCGCCCCTGGCTGTCTCCCCTCGTGGAGTTGCAGTAGCTCATCATCGGGTAGGTGGTGTGCGGCGAGGTGATCGCCAACCCCTCACGGTCACCGAAGTACCGCGCTGACACGCCCCAGATCTCCCGGTCCCGGTCGCCGTTGGGCCCGAGCGTCGGCCGGTCGCCCTGGCTGGTGCCGGTCCAGTAGGGGTAGTCGTCGGTGAACGTCCCCGCGACCTCGCCGCACCAGCCTCGCTTCGCGCCGAGGACCGGGAAGGTGCGGCCGTTTTGGTCGGCGTTGACGATGTGCTCCCGGCCGAGGGAGTGCGCCACTTCGTGCGCGCCCCGGTTGCGGGCGTACCCCGTGCCGTACAAGCCCTCGGCACCGGACAGCCACCCGGAGGAGATCGGGCTCCCGATCCCCATGGCCAGACCGCCACCACCGTCACCGAGGATCGCCGCGTGGTACATGGTCCTCGTGTCGTAGGTGCCGGAACGGAAGTCCGTCCACCAGTCGACCCAGAGCTGGCTGTTCACTTCCTCCAGCCCTTCGTCGTCGTTCGCGGGCCGTCCGTCCAGGTTGAGCGTCTCGAACGAGGCGCTCGCGTTGCTCACCGGGAACACGTCGTGCATGCGTTGGTACTGCTCGTACAGGTCCGCGAAGCTGGGTTCCCGTACCGTGCCGTTCTCGTTCCAACTGGCAGCGAAAAGGCTCACCCGAAAGTTCCCACCGGGCCGGAACTCGACCTCGGTGCCACAGTCGGCGGTCCACCGACCGCCCTCGCAGCGCACCCCGCCGGGCAGCTCCGGCACCAGCTTCACGCGCCCGGTGGTCCAGATGGCCGGCAACGAGAAGTTCAGACTGCCGGAGAACCGTTCGCGGCCGGCGGCGGCGTCCGGGCCGACAACGATCTCGGTCGCGTCGATCGGGGTCAACGGGCTGCCGGGCAGCTCCTGGCCGTCCCGGTATCCGCGCAGCCGACCGCTGGTGCGTACCTCCTGGCTGTCCACCGTCTTGAAGAATGTCCGGACGATGGTGGACTTCGCCCGGATCAACGGAACGCTGTTCTGCCAGTCCTGAACGGCCTGGTTGACCTCGATCGCAGCCAGGTCCAGTGCGTAGTTCAGGCAGCCGGAGATCAGCGAACTGAACTCGGCGATGCTCCGCGCCGCGTTCACCCGGCCGCCGCCGAAGACGTGCGGCCCGTACACCGCGCGGGCCTGTTCCTCGGTGAAGACGCCGCTGGTGAGTGCCAGCACGTTGTACCGGTCGACACCCTTGTTCTTGGCGTACGCGACGGCGTCGGCGAGGCCCTCACCGGCGTTCGGCTCGCCGTCGGTGGACATGCACATCGACCACGTCGTGCCAGACCGGCCGGCGGTGGCCAGGTGGTCGGCGCCGGCGTGGACGGCGTCACCCGGGTTGGAGACGTCATTCAGCCGCTCAATGGACCGCAGCCTGGTGGTGAAGGCCTTCACCGCCTCGTCGTCGGTGAGCCGGGTCAGGGGAATCTCCAACCGCGTGCCCTTGGCCACATCGGTACCGGAGTACTGCAGGACCCCGACGGCGACCCGGTCCGAGCGAGGAAAGACCAGCGGATCCTCGACCGCGCGGGCGAAGCCCTCGAGCTGCACCTGCCAGTCGGCGTCGGTAAGTGAGAAGGACCCATCGACGAGCAGCATCAGGTCGGTTGGTTGTTGGGACGGCACGGGTGCGGCCGCCGAGGCACCAGCAACCCCCACGCCCGCGAGGGCGAATGTGAGGACGGTGGCGACGGCGGCGAGGCGTCTACTTCGGGCTCTGCGGCGCACGGCTCTCCCTTGGTCTGGCATCGGCGAGTGCGCGCGCACGGGACCGGCAGCACCGTCGCCATGGCCGACGTCCGCGCGCCCGGTCCCCGTACGGGCGCCCCCGCAGTCTGGCCGCCCACCCACTCACAATCCATCGAATAATCTGAATGACGACACCGGGCCGGTGGCGCGGGTCACCTGTTCGGCGGGCTGCGACGAACCGCCGTGCAGTCGAAACAAGCCGTCGTTGAGCCGCGGGCACCAGCCATCGGCTGGCCATCAAACGTGCGAGCGACGCATCATGGATGAATGCTGTTCCGTCGGTGGCACACCCCGGAACGCGGCCAGGACGTACTGGCTGCCGCACTCTACGAACGCAACAGCCGGGCCCGGGAACGAATCGACCGGTGGTGGGCGGCCGGCGGAGACGACCGCGACAAGGTCTGGCGCGGCGCGTGGTTCCTCCTGATCGAGGCGGACTTCAGGTTCGGCAACCACGAGCGGCCGAAGCGGGTCGCTCCGGTGCTGGAGTTCCTGCTCGAGGCCGACCCCACGTCCCCGTACCAGCCGCAGGTCCGGCTGACCGCTTGTCTCCCGCAGGTTGCCGTCGAACCGCCGCTCGGCGTGTACGTGGGAGATCCGAAAGTTCGGGAGCTGGTCGACGCCGCGCTGGGGTTCCCCGACGCCGAACTGCGCCAACGGTTGGCCGACCTGTTGTCCGTCACCGACCAGCCCGGCCTGCTGGACGCCCTGGAGATCAAGTTCCGGAGCCGGGCGCGGCCAGGCCCGACCTATGTCGGCGTGGCGCCGCCCGGCCACGAGTCCCGGTGCGACCTGTGGCTGGGCGGCGAACCGGACTCCTTCCTGGAAATCATCTGCGCCAACCCGCACCTGCCCCGCCCACCCGCAAAACCGGACGACATCGACCTGGCCTTGCTCCCGCTGCTGAAGGACCGACTCGATCTGCTGCCGGCATTCGACCAGGCTGCTCTGGCGCAGCGGCTGCAGGAATATCTCGCCACCTGGCTGCCCGAACAGGTTCACGACCGGTGCCGCCGCGCGTTGCGTGACCTGTCGTCCCGCGAGGGCGCTGCGGCGGTGTGTGACCGGGCGCTGCGTGGTGACGCCGAAGCCGCTGCCGCCGCCCGCGACGCGGGGTACCGGCCGTCCGACCCCGCCTGGGTGCCTGTCTTCCTGCTGCTCACCCGGCAGTTCGCGGCCTATCGCGAAGCCGATCCGGACGGGCGGGTCCTGCAACTGGCGTGCACCGCCGGCGAGCCGAGGATCAATGAAGACGTCATCATCCGCCGGGTGTTGGCCATCCTGAGCACGGACCTACCCGACGACGTGGCCGCGGCCGTGCGGCGCTCGCTGCGCGACCTCGGTCCCCTGAACGACCACTCCCTCGAGGATGTCAGACGCCAAGGGATGCGAAGGGCAATCCTGGATCGCGCCCTCAAGCTCAAGCGTGAGGCGATCGCCACCGTGGTCGACGCGGGCTACCTGCCCGAAGACGGCGAGCCGGAGATCCTCCCGCTGCTCTTCCTCACCGAACAGTTCGAACGGTACGACCGCGAGGACCCGGACGGCACGAAGCTGCGCGCAGTCCTCGCCGAGCGAGGTCACGAGTACAAGCGCAAGCATTTCCGGGTCGTCGCGAAGCGGGCCGGCCGCCCGGATCCCTGGCCGCCCGAGGAGCCCGCACCGTCGCGCGACCGGTCGTCGGCCCCGCACGCCACCACATGGCCGAGCAGCATCACCGGCCACACTTTCGGCGGCCACTTGTAAGCCAGGTCCCCGCACCGGCGTACCAGTCAAAGCGCAGGACGTCGCGGCCGCCCAACGGCATCGCCCGACACAACGGCCAATGCCATCGACAACTGGTTGCGCCACGTGCGGCGTCGGCCTCCTCAGGCCGACGCCGCAACGGACGTCAGAACGGCCACTGGTCGTGGGACCCGGCCTCGATAAGCGGGACCATCGCGAACGCGGCGTCGGACAGACCGCCGAACGTGTGCCGGTTGCCGACTACCGGCGTATGCCCAACCCGGTAGCCGGCCAGGTTCCAGGTGTACACGGGCACCTGCGCGGGCACCGCCGCCGCCACATCCTCCGAGCCGTGCCAGTGCGCCTGCTCGTCGGTGAGGATGACCACCCGGTCATGACGGTCGTAGTGCCCCCGCACCGCCTTCTCGGTCTCGGTCCCGCCACCGTAGAAGTAGCCGCCGTCCTTGAACCGGCGCACCGCCGCCAGCACCGACTCACCCACCACGGCAGGGAATACTCTGCTGGCATTGGAGAAGGACACCACCGTCGCGTCCTGCGCGCGGGCGGCCAGCGCGAGACCGAACACCGTGGCCGCGTCCCAGCAGCGCAACGTGCCGTCCTTACTGAACGAACTGGTCATCGACCCGGACGTGTCGATCAGGATCAGGGTCCGCCCGTCCAGGGCCGGCACGTTCACCAGCGCATGCTGCAACGCCTTCTCCAACGCGTACGCCCACCGCAAGCTCGGTGCGGCGTTGTACGCCGACAGGAAACGCATCGGTAGCACCCGCGACCTCGCGACCTCGCCCGGATCGGCCAGCTTCTGCGCGACCGACTCGGCGACGGCGTCGCGCACACCGGCCTGGTCGAAGTTACGCAGGTTACGCAGTAGCGCCAGGTAACCCATGCTCGGGATGATCGCCTCCCACGCCGCAGCGTCCATGGCGGCCTGCCGCCAACCGGCGAGGGCCTCCCACGTCATCCCGGCTGCGCCGAGCACCGCCGGGTCGATGACAGCCCGGCGCTGCTCGACCGGCATACCCATCAGCTCGGCCCGGGCCGCCAACGTCGTCAGCGACGCCGGTGGCGGGTTGTCGCGCTTGTGACGCCGGTCCAATGCGTGCCGGAAAAGGTCGCCCTGCCGCTCGTCCTCTGCCGCCGGGTGGGTCAGGTCGATGACATCACCGAACCGCACCGCGCAGCTCTCGGAGTCGTACTTGAGCAGGCTGCGCTCGTGATACAGCCGCGCGACGGCATCGGCGATTCCCCGCTTGACCGGCTTCGGCAGCGCCCGACCATAGCGACCCAGCCAGTACGCCAGCGCCTCCCCCGGCTCGTCGGCACGCTGCAGCGCTGCGTCCACGATCGCCCGTGAGCCCGGAACACCCGCCGCGACCTGCGCACGAGCGCCCTCCAAGGCCGCCACCACCGCCGCCGAACGCAGCATCGCACCGGTACGCAGCCACGACACGAACCGCGCAAACCAGTCGGGGTCGGTGACCGCGACGGCGGCGATCAACTCACGAAACCGAGCATCGCGGCCGGCGGCGTCCTCGTAGAAGGTGTCCTCGCCGACCATGTTCGACACACCCAGCAGGAAGAGCTCGGCGCGCGGCTCGCGGGCGAACCCCGGCGCCCCCTCGGCGGTCACCGTCTCATCGACCTGGTGCCGGTTCTGGCGCAGCTTGAAGTTGAACTTGCCCATGACGCCCCCATGCCCGTCGAAGACGAGGAGACGCCACCACAGGGCACACCCGAGATCAGAAGTCGGCGACGGACTATGCCCGCTGCTCTATCCGATTGAGCTATCAGCCCGAAGGCTTCGAGGGACTCGAACCCCCAACCCGCGGATCCGTGAAGTAACCGTTGCCTGCGCACCGGGTATGCGGTGTGGTGGCGCCTCCCGAGATCAGAAGCCGGTGACGGACGGGCTCTTCACCGAGGCCGTGGGGCCCCTCCAAGATGTAACCGTCACCTTCGCACCGGGAAGTGCGTGCGTGACGCTAGCCGCGACAACTGCGGTCGGGCAACAGAGTTAGCCATCCCGTGATCATGGGCAGAAGTCACGCCGCATACCCGAGATCAAGAGTCGACGACGGAAGTGCCTATTGCTCTGCCATCTGAGCTACCAGCCCTTACAGGCTGGAGGGGACTTGAACCCCCGACCCATAGATTAGAAGTATCCGTCTTCTGCGCACCGGGCATTCGGCGTGGGCGCCTCCCGAGATCGAAGCGGCGACGGAGACTGGCCCCTGCGGGCCAAGGTGACCTGGGCCGCTGGTCGACACCACCAGAAGGCGGCGGCGGGATTCGAACCCGCGTTTCCCCGTTATGAGCGGAGTAGCCGTTGCCTGCGCACCGGGAGGTGCCGAATGCACGGTATGGGATCCCACGCGCGTCGGCAAGCCAAAATTCGTACGGACAACGTGGTTCGAGGCAGCTGATCAGCACGGTTTTGCGATCCTCCACTCCACGCCGTCAGGCCCGGCAACCGGACGATGCTCGTTAGCCACGCGTCAGCGCGGACATGCGGAGGAGGCAGGCGTCGGTCCGACGACCAGCGTGCAGACGCCCAGCATTGCCCGCACCCTTGGTCGCCGAGCACAGACGCCTGTCGTTGATCTGTCGTTGGGTGGTGATTCCGACGCGGAGCACACTGAGCTCTATGAACGGTCCGGCTTCCTTCCTCGCCGATCCGCCGCAGAGCCCGGCGGTGGCTGCCGCTTACGACGCCGATGTCACCTCCGACGGGTACGTCAACAACCTCACTCGTGTCTGGTGCTGGCGTCCGGACGTGCTCACGTCCTTCGAGGCTCTGCGTGCCGACCTCCTGGGCGAATCCGGCCTGTCGAGCCGGGAGGTAGCCGTGATGGTCGCCGCCACCGCAGCTGCCCGTGGCGACGCGTACTGTGCGCTCGCGTGGGGGTCCAGGCTGGCCGAACTCAGCGACGAGGTCACCGCCGCAAGGGTCCTGCAAGGCATCGATGATGACCTGTCCGAGCGGGAGTCCGCACTGGCCGGTTGGTCCCGTCAGGTCGTCCACGATCCGAATGCCACAACCGGGGCCGACCTGGACCGCCTGCGCGACGCGGGTCTCAACGACCGGGAGATCTTCGAGGCGACGACCCTGATCGCGTTCCGGCTGGCGTTCTCCACAGTCAATGACGCGCTGGGTGCGCGGCCGGACGCGCAGCTCGCGGAGAAGGCGCCGAAGCTCGTCCGCGAAGCCGTCACCTACGGCCGGCCGGCCTCGGCGGGATCACCGACCTAGATGCTGCGTTCGCTGGGGTCGAGGGCGCACCGCGCACCCCGAGGACGACAGCCCGCCCGCTCAGCCGTCCCGGACCGCGGCGAGCCCCGGCGGGTCGAGCACCACCACCGCTCCTGGTTCCACCCGGACCAGGCCGGACGCGGCGAGGTCCCGTAGCGCCCGGTTGACGCTCACCCGGGACAGGCCGATCTCCTCGCCGAGACCCTCCTGGGAGCCGGGCAGCCCGACCCGGCCCGCCCTCCCCCGGCCGGTCTCGAGGAGCCAGGACGCGACCCGAACGACCGGGCGTCCGGAGGCCCGCCGGGTCATCGCCAGCCGGTCCTGGTTGACCTGCTCGGAGAGGTAGCGCAGCACGTGGTCACGCATCGACGGCACGGTGTCGATGAGCTGACGCAGCAGGCTCGCCGGGAGCCGGCTAACCCGGCACGGGGAGGCCGTCGTCCAGGTCGCCGTGTGCCGGCCGCCGGCCAGCACCGCCGCCTTGTCCACCACCGCGGGCCCGGTGACCGTCACGAACCGTACCCGGGACCCGTCACGGCCGTGGCAGGCGGCGGACACGGTGCCGCTCTCGACCACCAGAAGATGTTCGGCCGGGTCTCCGGTATGGGCCAGCGCGACGCCGGCGGGAACCGACCGGGCCGTGTGCCGCCGTGCGATCTCGCCGAGCAGGGCGTCGTCGAGCGTCCGGAACATCGGCACCCTGGCCAGGCCCTGATCCCTCATTCCGCGGACTGTATCCCGCGATACAGCGGCGCGATCGCCGACTGCCTACCGTACGGGTCATGATCTGTGTCGAACTCCGCTTCACCGACGATCCGCGGCGCCTCGAGGCCCGCCCCGCCCACCGGGAGCGCCTGCACGCCCTCTACGCGGCAGGCGAAGTACTCGCCTCGGGCCCCTGGGCGGACGACTCGGGCGCCCTGCTCGTCTTCATCGCGGACCGGGCGAGGGTGGAGCAGATCCTCGCCGAGGACCCGTACTACACCACGCCCGGCGTCGAAGTGACGTCGGTACGCGAATGGTCGCCGGTTGTGGGACCGGACCAGCCCGGACGACCCTGAGCGGCCGGCACCCGCGTCGCGCCCCCGAGCCACCGCGAACGAGGACCCGAACACATCTGCCCGCCGGGGTCAGGCAGGCGCCGCCGCGGTCAGTTCGGGTAGGCGGTGACGATGCGGTTGAATTCGTAGCCGATCTTCCCACCGAGCCATCGGCCGCCGCAGGTGACCAGCACGACGCGGTGGGGTCCTTCTTCCCCGAAGAGGGTGGGCGCGCGTTGCGGCAGGTCGTCTTTCGACAGTGTGTGCACCTCGCCGATCCGATACCGGCGGGTCTGCCCGTGCTCGTCGACGACGTCAATGCTTTCACCAGGTTCGGCCCGCCAGAGTTCGGCGAACGGGCCACTCGCCGACTGCCAGTCCACGTGCCCGGCGAGGACCGCCGCCCCCGAACCGGCGTCCAGGCTCACGCCCCACCACGCAGCCTCACCCACCGAGTCGGGCACGGGCAGGGTGCCGTCCGGATCGACATCACGGCGCACGAGTCGGGCGGTGCCACCCTGCGGCAGTCGCACGGCCGGGCCGTCCAGTTGCGAGGGCTTGCTCGGCCGGTTGTCGGCGGTGGCGATCCCGTTGCCCGCAGCGGACTCGGTGGTCGCGGGCGGTTCCTGCGGGCGCACCGACGGCGAGTTCGGCGTGGCAACGGCGTGCGGTGTCACCGGGTCTGCTGCCGGGGCATGGTGGGAGAGCGCCAACGACAGGACGGCGGCGGTGAGGACCACCGCCGCCGCCGGTGCGTGTCCCCGGCGCGCGGTCCGCCGGGACCAGTTCAACCGACTGTTCATCCGTCGTCGTGTTCCGACATGGATCTCACTGGATGGTCGCCTCCTGCTGACGGCTCGACCGCAAGCGTCGACGACTCAACAGGAGGACCAGAGCGGACAGGGCGATCGCCGACCCGGCAAGAGCGCCGGACGCGTTCTCGGTTCGGGTCTGCGCGATCCCGTCGGCCCGTACATCTGTCGGCGCCTGTCCGGCCGCAGGTGCATCTGTCGGGATGTCACCTATCGCGTTCAGCGTGGAGCCGTTGCTCCCGTCACCGGCTGGGATCTTGGTGGGCACTTTTGGCTTGAGTCGCAACGACGCCACCAGACCAGCGTGATCCGACGGCCACAATCCGTTGGATGTGCGGTCCCGCACCTGCTCTCCGATCAACCGGGCGGAGACCGCCGACAGGTGTGCCGGCTGGTAGAAGACGTAGTCGATGCGCTCACTCAGCTTGGAAGGCAGGTTGCGGAGGTCGGGGTCCTGGGCAGAGGTGAAGCCGCCTTCCGGGCCCTGGACGATCCGCCAGGCATCGTCGTAACCCGCAGTGGTGAACGTGCCGTACGGGCCGGTCGCGTCAGTGGGCGGCGAATTGAAGTCACCGACAGCGACGACTGGATAGGGCGATCGCGCCAGCGTGGCGCGCAGCTCCTGCCCCTGCGCGTTGCGGACGGTCGGGTCAGCGGACTCCAGGTGCGTGGTGGCCACCCGGACCACCCGCTTCTTGGCCAGGCTCACGTCCACTGCGGCCCACCCGCTGGGGATCGTGAAGGTGACACCGAACGGGGTGTTGACAACGAGTTTCGCTGCGAAGACACGCGACTGGGCGTTCGCGACAGGAACTCCCTCCCGCACGAGGATGGCATTTCGGTCCGTGAAGCTGACCTGCTCCGTGGCGCTGATCGGCAGGGCGGTGCTGAACGTCGTGCCGGTCACGGCGGCTCGGTAGTGAAGGCCCGCCTTGCGCAGCTCGCGGAGCAGAATGTCCAGGAAGTCGTAGGTGACCTTGAGGGGGCCGTTCAGTGGCCCCTTCTTCCACAGAGCCACCTCCTGCAGCCCGACAACGTGGGGCCGCTCCTGCTTGAGCAGACGCGAAATGGCTCGGGCGCGAGCTGGGAAGTCGGTCGCCACCACCTGGTCGTACGCGAGCCCGGCTCGCCTGACGAGTTCCTCCTGCGTCGGTGCAGTAGCCAAGGGGGCGAAATCGGCCCCGAAGTAGATGTTGTAGGTGGCGACCTTGAGCTGCTGATCGCTGCTGGCCTGGGCCGGTGCCGCCACGCCCACGGCCACTGCGGCGACCAGTCCGATGGCGGAGAGCAGCGCCATGAGTCTTCGTGTCATTGCCTTCTCCTCATCACAGGTTCCGGCCTCGTGCGGCGCGGCTGATGCCAGCAGAACCTCCGGCACGAACCGTAGCGTCATATCGTCCGATTGACACCGAAATGTGATGCTAAGGGAGCTTTCGGTCGAACTGCTCTCGCCACATCCCGAGTCGACTCCCGAGTCGGGATGTGGCGGCACTCACCGCGCCCGCGACGAGATATCAGCGCGAACCTCAAGGCCTTCACGACACGGATCAGTCACGCTGGCCGACCCGAGTGATGAGTTGTCGCGCCCGCACCCGTCACACCTGTGACAGGACACCGCGAGGCGGAAGGATCACTTGATGAGTGCGGACACGCGGCTGGAGGAGCTGGGCGTGAGCGGTCTGGGCGAGGTCGACGAGCCGGCGTTCTCGGGGCTGGCGGAGCGGCACCGGCGAGAGCTGCACGTGCACTGCTACCGGATGCTCGGGTCTTTCGAGGACGCCGAGGACACCGTGCAGGAGACGTTCCTGCGTGCCTGGCGGCGGCGGGAGACCTTCGAGGGGCGGTCGACGTTCCGGGCCTGGCTGTACCGGATCGCCACCAACGCCTGCCTGGACCTGCTCGCCAGGTGCCGCCCGCAACCCGCGACCGGCGGCGAGGTGCCCTGGCTGCAGCCCTACCCCGACCGGCTGCTCGACGAGCTGCCCGCGGGCGACGCGGACGATCCGGAGACCGTCGCGGTCGCGCGGGAGACGATCGAGCTGGCGTACCTGGTCGCAGTCCAGCATCTCGCGCCACGCCCGCGGGCCGTGCTGATCCTGCGCGACGTGCTCGGCTGGCCGGCGAGGGACGTGGCGGAACTTCTCGGCGACTCCGTCAACTCCGTGAACAGCGCACTCCAGCGGGCCCGCGCCGGCATGCGGGAGCACCTGCCCGCCGAGCGGCAGGACTGGACCGGCGACGAGACGGACACCCGGACCCGCGAGCTGGTACGCCGCTTCACCGACGCCAGCATCGCCAAGGACGTCGCCGGTCTCGCTGCCATGCTTCGCGAGGACGTCCGCTGCTCGATGCCGCCCACGCCGGGCCTGCAGGTCGGCCGCGACGCGGTGGTGAACGACTGGACCGTCGACGGCTTCGCGGATCTGGGACGCCTACGCGCCGTTCCCACCGCTGTCAACCGGCAGCCCGCCGTCGCCTTCTACCTGTGGCGGGAGCAGGCGCACGCCTACCTGCCGCTGACGATCGACGTCCTGCGCATCACCGGCGGCGCGATCACCGAGATCACCACCTTCCACGACGACCAGTTCCCGCGGCTCGGGCTGCCGGAACACCTGCTGACGGACGGCGCCGAGTAGTCCGGTGCGGACGTTCACGCTGCGCGGCGGCGCGCGTGGCGGTGGTCCCGGCGCGGTGGCACCACGCCTTGGGTGTCGTCACCCGCGGGCAGGTGCAGCTGGAGCTGCGCGACGGCGAGCCCGGTCCCGTCCTCGAACGCGGTGCCGGGTTCTGGCTGCGCGGCACCGGCGTCCGTGCCCTGCGCAATCCCGGCCCCGGCGTCGGCGCTTCGATCCCGTTGCCCGGCTTCGCCGTGGTGACCGGCTTCTTCTCGCTCGTGGGCATCGTCATCGCCGCCGCTCTGCTTCGGTGGAGCGCTCGTCCCGCCAAGCGGTTCCTATGGTCGCCGGCGGTCGGACGGGCCAGCCCGGACGGTCCTGAGCAATAGTTTGAAGGTTTCGCCGCCCTGTCCCACTGGAATCAGCGAAAAGTCTCCACCGTCGGTTCAACGATAGCGTCGAGGGCATGACTGCTGGCATCACCGAGACCGCCCATGCCGTCGACGCTGCGACCGTCCTGGAACTGATCTCTGCCAGGCCGCGACTGCTCGCCCTGGGCGAGCCCACCCACGGCGAGAACGACCTGCTCGAACTGCGAAACAGTCTCTTCCGGCAACTCGTCGAACGCGAGGGCTACCGGACGATCGCGATCGAGAGCGACTGCGTGATGGGCCAACTCGTGGACGACTACGTCACCTCGGGCACCGGCATCCTCGACCACGTCATGCGGCACGGCTTCAGCCACGAGTGGGGCGCCTTCGCGGGCAACCGTGAGTTGGTGCGCTGGATGCGCGCGTACAACGAGGGCCGGCCCACGTCGGAGCAGGTACGCTTCGCCGGTTTCGATGGCCCGCTGGAGATCACCGCAGCAGCAAGCCCAAGGCAGGCCCTCACCGCACTCCACACCTATCTCGCCGCCCGGGTCGACGCCGACCTGCTTCCCTGCACGGCGGAGACGCTCGACCGCCTCTTCGGCTCCGACGAGCGATGGACCAACAGCGCCGCGATGATGGACCCGACCCAGTCCGTGGGGCGGACACCCGAGGCCGACCAACTGCGGCTGCTCGCCGATGACCTGGTAGCCCTGCTCGACGCGCAGACTCCACACCTGATCGCGACATCGACTCAGGACGACTGGGACCGGGCACGCCTGTACGGTCGTACCGCCGTCGGGCTGCTGCGGTACCACTTCTGGATGGCCGACACGTCACCCGGCCGCATCCCGCGGTTGGTCGGCCTGCGGGACTCGATGATGGCCGCCAACCTGCTCGCCCTCGCCGAACGAGGCCCGACACTGGTGAACGCCCACAACAGCCACCTGCAACGGGACAAGAGCAGCATGCGGCTGGGCGATCTGCCGGTGCAATGGTGGAGCGCCGGCGCGATCGTCAGTGCCCACCTCGGCGACCAGTACGCCTTCCTCGCCACCGCCCTCGGCACGATGCCCCACCGGGGAGTCGACGCCCCTCCCCCGGACACCATCGAGGGCCGGTTGTACGCGCTCCCACAGCAGCGTTGCGTCATCGACACCCGCCGGCTGGCCGCCGCGCTCGCCGGCACGACGTCTGGCCACCGTGTCTCCCCCTGGTACGGCTACGCACCGCTGGACCCCGCACATCTGCCCAGCATCGACGGGCTCGTCTTCGTCAAGGACGCCCGGCAGAACCCGATTCTCCAGTGGTCACCGAACACCTGATCACGGACCGGCGGGCTCTCGCACTCAGATCGGGCTGGCACGACGTGCGACAGCTCGACGATCGCCCCTGAACGCGTGGCGAGGGATGCCGGACCGGCGCTCGTGGCTGGTCCACGATCGCGGTCCGTCGGGCTCGGCCGAGCCCGGCGGGCCGGTCTGCCGAGGAACGCGTCAGAGGCCGACATCTGTCCATGAGGGACTCGATCCCACTCGTCCACCAGCACGGCGTTGCCGGGCCGCGGTGCATATCGGGCTATCGCGGATTTCGATGTCCGCCATATCATGCGTGGATGGCAGCTCAAGGCAGCGCTTCCCAGCTCGTGCTCGTGACCACTGATGGCCCTCAGCAGCGGACGACCGAATCCTTCGGAATGGATCTGGTGCAGGAGGTGGCCCGCCTGCTCGGTTCGGAGAACATCCGGTCCACAAGGCTCGGCGGTGATCTGACCCTGTGGCACGCCGAAGACAGCCCCGGCCGGCCTCGGGCTGGGCATCCCAACCCTGCCGCGAGCGGGCTCGCTGCCGAGTATGGCGCACCCCCGGTCACCGGCCCCGCAGTCATCACGGGTCCGATCATGAACAACACCATCTATCCCCTGGACACCGATCAGGCCGGGCGGGTCACGATCCGGCTGCGCGCCGAGCTGGGGAACAGGTCGCCGGAAAGCCGCGCGCCAGGTGCCCCGGCAGCCCCGGCAGACGACTGTACGAGTCACAGCCCGTGCCGCGAGCTGCTGGCGATACCCGCCGCACAGCGTGACTCCCTGCTCCGCCTGATTCCTGCGAGAACCTCTGATCTCGGCCCCGACGGGATATACGTCCACCTCAATGAGGAGTTGGTCGCGCTCCTGGTCGTCATGGGACCGGACGAATCCGGCCGGTTTCAGCAGGCCTATCCCGTCCTCGGCCATGTGACGTCCCGCTGGAACACCACCCATCCCGACCTGCTCAGGCGCGCGATCGACAACATGCGACGCGACAGTGTCATGGTCGAACCCTACGACCAGGGCGAGTTCTCGCCGCTGTACGTCGTCGTGGACCAGGGCGTATCGGGTGTCGCGCAGCTGGTGCGGCTGAACGAACTGCTGGGCGATGATCTTCCGCACGGAGCGATCGTCGGTGTCCCCCGCGAGCATCAGATCATCGCTGTCCCGATCCGCAAGGCACGCGATCTCGCCACCATCGAGCCCGTACTGCGACTGGTGCAGGACGTCGGCTCGAATGCCCTGGATCGGGTCAGCCTCGACGTGCACTGGTTCCACCAGGGCCGTCTGCACCCCCTGCGTGCCGAGATGAAGAACGGGCAGCTGGAGCAGATATTCCCGCCGGACGAGTTCCACCGGCTCATCGAGCAGTTGCCGCGCGACTGACCGGAAGCCGGAGACCCGTCGAGCAACGCGGCTGTGTCGCACGTCGAGTGCAGCCCTCGGCAGCCTGAGCTGTGCGAAGGCTGAGCGCAACCGGTGGCGTCCGGAGCGGAAGTCAGGGAGGCTTGGGCGCATGGTTTCGGTATTGCAGAACGTGGCGATCGACTGTGCGGATGCCTACGCGCTGGCCCAGTTCTGGAGCAAGGTGACTGGCCGCCCGATGCATCCGGAGGACAAACCGGGCGACCCGGAGATTCAGCTGCCGCTGGCGGAGGGCCCGGCGCTGTACTTCAACCAGGTGCCGGAGCCCAAGACGATCAAGAACCGGGTACATGTGTGCCTGCGCCCTGAGACTTCACGTGACCAGGAGGTGGAGCGGCTGCTGGGCCTCGGTGCCACGCTCGTCGCCGATCGCCGCAATCCTGACGGCTCTGGCTGGGCAGTCCTCGCCGACCCTGAAGGCAACGAGTTCTGCGTTCTTCGCAGCGAGTCCGACCGGGCCGCGATGAGTTCCTGAAGCGCACGCGCCACCCTGGCCGGTTTCCACGACGGACCAGCCGCGATCGTCACGTTCGATGCGCCCGTTTCTGCTGAAACGGGCGCATCGACGGCGGGCCGCGACGAGAAGGGCAGCGGCCGCACGAGGTGCAACCAGCGGTACGCGGAATCGCGATGGCCAGACCCGAACTGTCCGGGGTACTCGCCGCAGCGCATCGGATGGTTCATCGGATGGACAATCCGCCGGCGAGCGCGCACGATGTCTCGGTGCCGCTCCAGGAGGGATTTCGGGGGCAACGGTTGGCCTCGGTGCCCCGTCCGCTCGTCGCCGAGGCGCTTCGACGCCCGATCACCGGGCGGCTCCTCGTCACCGACGCGGGGTACTACCCGGATGCCGCTGACCACCGCATGCAGCGCCCCCGAGGCACCCCCGAGGTGGTCCTGATCGTGTGTGCCTCCGGCATGGGCTGGGCGCGGGTCGGGTCGGGCATGCATCGGATCGGGGCCTGGCAGGCGCTGGTCATCCCCCGCGGTGTCCCGCACGAGTACGGTGCCGACGAGCGCGATCCCTGGACGATCTGGTGGGCGCATCTGATGGGATCGGATGTGTCGAAGCTCGCGGACTGCATGGAGGCCACGACCGAGCGGCCCGTGGTGCCGGTGCGGGCGATCGGTCGGGCGGTGGCGCTGCTGGACGAGATCGTCACCTGCATCGAACGCGACCAGTCACCCATCCGCCTGCTGGACGCGGCGGGCACCGCCTGGAAACTGTTGACGCAGATCAGCGTCGACCGGTTGCTTCCCGAACCGGGAGACCCGCTGCAGCGCGCCATGAGCTACCTGGCCGAGCGGCTGGACGGGAAGGTGAAGGTGCCGGAGTTGGCCCGGCTGGTGGGCGTGTCACCGTCGCACCTGAGCACCCTGTTCCGCAGGGCGACCGGAGGCGGGGTGCTGGCGCATCACACCGCGCTGCGGATGGCGAGGGCACGGCAACTGCTCGACACGACGGACGCGACGGTCACGGAGATCGCGTCCGAGATCGGCTTCGACGACGCGTTCTACTTCTCGCGGGTCTTCCGGAAGCACCACGGGGTGAGCCCGAGCGGTTTCCGCCGCCGCCATGAGGGCTACGAGGTCGCCGATGCCGCCTTTGAGATGTGACCGCGCATGCGCGGCGGGTTCGTCCGGACACCGGCGTGGCATCCGGACGAACCAACAGCACCGCCGGATCGCGGGGCTCCGGCGCGGCCCGGCAATGGCTCAGCCTTTCAATCCGCTGCTGGCGATGCCGGAGAAGAACTGCCGCTGAAGTGCCAGGAAGATGAGGATGAGCGGCAGCGACGCGACGAGTGCCCCGGCCATGAGCGTCGGGTAATCGGTCCCGAACTGGCCCTGGAGGCCGGCCAGGCCGACGGTGATCGGGCGCCTGTCACCACGCGGGG
This sequence comes from Micromonospora avicenniae, assembly GCF_900156065.1. Classification (GTDB taxonomy): domain Bacteria; phylum Actinomycetota; class Actinomycetes; order Mycobacteriales; family Micromonosporaceae; genus Micromonospora; species Micromonospora avicenniae. The sequence continues at coordinate 50,060 of NZ_FTNF01000023.1, forward strand.
TCACGATGAGCGGCCAGAGCAGGTCGTTCCACGAGTAGAGCGAGGTGAGGACGGCCAGCGCCGCCATCGTCGGGCGGGCCATCGGCAACATGATGTACCAGAACGTGCGCAGGGGCCCGGCGCCGTCGAGGCGGGCAGCCTCTTCGAATCCGGCGGGAATGGACATGAACGCCTGCCGCATCAGGAAGATCCCGAAGGCCGAGAACATGCCCGGGATGGCCAGCGCGGGAATGGTGTCGAGCAGCTGAAAGTCCCGAATGATCTCGAACTGCCCGATGAGGAACAGCTGGCTGGGCACCATGAGCATGGCGATGAACAGCCCGAACAGGAGCCTGCGTCCGGGGAACCGGAGCCGGGCGAACGCGTAACCGGCGAGCGCCGAGACGACGAGCTGCCCGATCACGCGGAGCACGAGCGCGGACAGCGACACGGTGAGCTGCGCCCAGAACGGCACCGAGCCGAAGAAGGTGGCGAAGGCGCCGGTCGTCGGATCCTCGGGCAGGAGCGTCGGCGGCATCTGGGACGCTTCGCGGTTGGACTTGAAGATGGTGAGCAGCTGCCAGACGAACGGCGCCACCATGACCACCGCCGCGACGGCGAGGACGACGTGGATGACCCACTCGCCGCGACGGGAGGCCTTCGACCCGGCTGCCACGCGCTCCGTGCGTCCGCTACGGGTGAGCCGATCAGTCATAGAACACCCACCGGCGTTGCAGTCGGAACTGGACGAGGGTCGCGGCCATGATCACCATGAGCAGCACGATCGCGATCGCGGCGCCATAGCCCTGGTCGAACTCCACGAAGGCCTTCTCGTAGAAGAGGTAGACGATGGTCTTCGAGTCGGCGAGCGCGGTGTTGTTGACGCTGCGGAGCATGACGAAGATCAGGTCGAACATCTGCAGCGCGGAAATCACGGTCAGCACCGTCACCAGGAACACGCTCGGCGACAGCAGCGGCAGGGTGATCCGGAAGAACTGGCGGACCCGTCCCGCCCCGTCGAGGGAGGACGCCTCGTAGAGGTCCTGCGGGATCGACTGGAGTCCGGCGCCGAGGATGATGAGGTTGATGCCGAGACTCATCCAGATGCCGACGACGCCGACCGCGTAGATCGTGAAGGTCGCGTCGGCGACCCAGTACTGCCCGGGAACGCCGACCAGGGACAGGACGTAGTTCAGCAGGCCGAAGTCGCCGTTGTAGATGAAACGCCAGACCATGCTCACCGCGACGGGCAGGGTCACGACCGGCAGGAAGAACAGGACCCGGTAGAGGGCGCGGCCGCGGCTGACCTGCTCGATGAGCGCGGCGAGGACTATCGCGACGGGTACGCCGAGCAGCAGGATCACGGTGTACAGCGCGGAGTTGCGCAGGGCCTGCCAGAACCGGTCGTCGGCGAGCAGCTCGGTGTAGTTGTCGACTCCGGTGAACGTGCCAGGTCCGAAGGCCGGAACGTCCATGAAGCTCTTGCCGAAGGTGGTGAGGAAGGGCCACACGTAGAAGGCGACGAGGCCGATGAACGCCGGGGCGATCATCAGGTAGCCCCATCCGGGTGAGGGCAGCAGCCCTCCCGCGCGGCGGCGCGTACGCTGCCGCGCGGGAGGGCTGGCGACGTCGGTGGTCACTGCGCGAGGACCTCGTTGATCGCTGTGTTGTAGGCGCGGGCGGCGTCGGCGGCGCTCTGCTTGCCCTCCCATGCCGGGCCGAGGTACTGGGTCTCGAGGCCGGTCCACTTGGCGGCGTCACCGGCGATCGGCAGCGGCACCGAGTAGTCGACGGCGTCGACGAAGACCTTGAGGTTGAACTCGGGCATCGCGTCGAGCCAGCCCTGCTGGGTGTCCTGGTACGCGGGCAGCACGGCACCACTCTTGGCCTGGATGACGGCTGCGTCCTTGCCGCTGGCGAAGATCAGGAACTCGGCGAGTTCCTTCGGGTGCTTGGTGCCGGCGTATCCGGCGTTGAGGATGCCGCTGATCATCGTGGCCCGCTGCTTCGCCTTCGGCAGCGGTGCGACGCCGACGTTGGGGCGCAGCGCCTGGTCGCCGTAGAGGCGCTGGGCCCAGAAGGAGCCGGAGAAGTACATGGCGACCTTCTGGTCCATGAACATCTGCACCGCTTCGGTGTCCGAGAGCTGCTTGAGCGTCGGTGAGAAGCCGTCGGCGTGCATCTGGGTCCAGAACTGGAGGCCGGAGATGGCCTCCGGGCTGTCGATGGCGGCCTTGCCGTCGTCGCCGATCACCTTGCCGCCGGCCTGGTAGATGCTGTTGTAGTAGCCACCCTGGCGGTCGATCGGGGCGGCGATGCCCCACACGCCGGCGGCGGGGTTGGTGAGCTTACGGGCTGCCTCGCGCGCGTCGTCCCAGGTCCAGCTGTCGTCCGGGTAGGCCACGCCGGCCTTGTCGAAAAGGGCCTTGTTGAACCAGATCGCGTTCGTGTCGAAGTCCTTCGGCAGGCCGTAGAGCTTGCCGTCGACGTCGTACAGGTCCAGGACGGCCTTGGGGTACGCGGCCAGATCGACGCCTGCTGCCTTGACCGCGTCGGTGATGTCGAGCAACTGCTTGCCCTTGGCGTAGGCCGGGAACTGGTCGGCGAGCATCCAGAACGCGTCCGGTGCGGTACGTCCCGCCGCGCCGACCTGCAGGGTGGACCAGTACTCGGGCCACGGCAGTACCTGCACCTGGACGTCGATGTCGGGGTGCTTGTCCTCGAAGGCCTTGGCAATCGCCTCCATGGCCGGCTTCTGGTCGTCGCTCCAGGTCGCGTAGCTCAATGTGACCTTGCCGTCTCCCCCGCCGCTGCTGCCGCAGCCGGTGGCGGCGAGGGCGGCCAGCACGGCCGCGGCGGCGATCCATCTCTTGCCGTGTCGCATGGTTTCTCCTTGGTGGGAGGCCGAGCGTCAGCGCTCGGCCGGGGTGGTGGTGGCAGTTCCGGTGCGGTGGAGGCGACCCGATGCCCAGTCGACGTGGGCCGGCTCCGGGTGGTCAGGCAGGGTGTCCGCGCGCAGGCTCAGCGCGGCGGCGCCGGTGATGTCGACGTCGATGTCGAGTGGCGGCTCACCGGCGCGGACGTCGGCGCTGAACAGCTCGGCCCCGTCGGCGTGCACGCTCATCCGGGCGGCGGTGCCGGGGGTCTCGTCGTCGACGCCGATGCGGGCGGTGAACCGGTCGGCCGAACCGCCCAGGTAGAGCTCGATCCGCGACGGCGTGGACGCGCCGAACCCGTCGTCGAACTCGGTGCCCGCGATACTCATGCGGCGGCCGTCGCCCGGGTTGCCGCCACCGTTGCTCTGGTCGCGTTCGATCGGGCCGCTCTCGTTGTCGAACGCGACCATGGTCATGGCCGACAGGCGATGGGGTCCGGGCGTCAGCGGTCGGAACAGGCGGGCGTGCGCCACGACCGGGACGCCGTCCTCGCCCGGCATCTCGACCGTGATCACCCCGGCTCGGCCGGGTGCCAGGGCGGCGGGCGCGTTGAGCTTCCAGCGGTCGCCGTCGAGATGTTGCGCCGACCAGCCGGGCGGTAGCCGCAGGTGTCCGCCGGTCCGCAGGACGGCCGTGCCGTCCGGGCCGAGCAGTTGAACGGGCGGGTCCACCCTCGGGGCGGTGTGCTCGGGCCGCTCGACGGCCCGGTGCAGCCGCGTACCGCGGGCGGCCACGATGGCGACGAAGCCGCCGTCGTCCGCCACGTCGACGACCAGTTTGTCGTCGACGGGCCGCCGGTCGGAGACCAGGCCACCCTCGGCGCCGTCGCCGACGATCCACGCGTCGGCCGGCCCGAGCGCCAGCCGGTCGAGCGGGACGGTGAGACGACGCGCCGGGCCGGTGGCGATGCCGCCGACGAACCAGCGGTCGCCGTGACGGCGGGCGATGACAGCCTCGTGGTCGGGGTCGCCGGCCAGCAGCACCGTCTCGTCCCATGCGGGCGCGAGTTCCGCGAGGAACCGCGCGGCGTCCGGCTTGGCGAGGTACGCGTCGACGTCGTCGGCGAAGTGGGTGATGCCGCATTCGAACGCGACGCTGAGCGCGAGTTCGTGGCCGTCGCTCGTGGTCCGTCCCGGCGCGCCGAACGCGACAGGCGTGTAGTCCATCGCGCCGACGACGTTGCGGGTGAACGGCTGGATCACGTTGTGCGCGGCGGTCAGGGGGGTGTCCTGGTAGAAGACGTAGTACTCGCTGCCGCGAATGGCTTCGTACCCGATGACCTGCGGCCAGGTCCGCGACCACCCGCGCGGGATGACCGAGCCGTGGAAGTTCACGTGCAGGCCGAGCCGGGCGGTCTCGGCGAGGATCGTGTCGTACCAGCGGTAGCGGTCCTTCGACTCGGACTCCATGAAGTCGACCTTGATGCCGGCGACGCCCCACGACCGCCACAGGGCGAGCTTCGCCAGATTCTCCGGCCCGTCGAGGTCGTGCCAGACCACCCACAGATGCACCTGGATGCCGCGTCGGCTCGCGTAGGCGACGATCTCGGGCACCCACGTCTCGTCCCAGCCGCAGTCGATCAGGAGGTGCTCCCACCCGAGTCGGGCGGCGACGTCGACGAAGTGCCGCTGCCGGTGCAGCTGCGCCCCGGAGTAGAAGTCCGACCACCACGACCAGGCCGCACGTCCCGGCCGCACCCACTGCGCGCCGGCGAACGAGTCGAGTGGGGCTGGCGCCAACTCGTCCACGAAACGGCTCTCGACGATCCCGGCGAGGTCCCCGATCATGAAGACCCGCCAGGGGGTCACCGGGCCGCGGGTGATCTCGACCGGCTCGTCGGCCAGCGTGAACCGCACCTCGCCGCCGCCCTCGATCTCGGCGTGGGCGCCGCTGAAGCGGCCGTCGATCGCCGCCTCGGTGAGCAGGAGGTACACCCCTGCCCGGGGTGAGCGGACGAGCAGCGGGAACCCGTATGCCCCGGGACGCAGCTCGGCGAGGTCGGCGCCGAAACGTGGCGTCTCGTACCAGGTCTGGTAGTCGAGCGCCCACACGCGGGCGTTCGGCTCGAAGGTGAGTCGGGTGCGGTCGGCGTCGAGGCGGCCGTGGCCCTCCAGCCGGGCGAGCGCGTAGCGGACGGCCACCCCGTCCCCGCTCGCCCGGACGTGGATCTGCCACTCGACGCCGCTGTCGTGGCGCAGCTCGTGAACCGTCTCGAGGTGCGTGTACCGGTGGGTGCCCGTCGCCTTGCCGGAGCGGGCGGTCCACTCGTCGGTGATCTCACGGACGTGGGACCGGAGGAGGACGGAACCGGCGTCCAGGTCGACGCCGCCGACGCGGATGCCCAGCCGGACCCCGTCGAGGACGACCCGTCCGGCGCGCCGCACCGTCAGGACGACGGCGTCCGCTCGCGTCTCCACCTGCGGCTCGACGCGCTCGGGCAGCGCCGCCGTCCCAATTTCGTTGACCACACCGTCTCCGTGCCGTGCGAGGGGGCCGAACGGGCGGATCCCCTGCTCGGCGGCTTCCGACGCTAGGTTCACGGCAGCCCGGCGGGAATGTTCAATCGCATTCGCGGCCTGGACGATTCGCTGCTCTATGGAGGGCCGCGCGGCAGCGAAACGCTGCATGCGGCCCCCTCCACAGGGACGATCAGCGCGCGACGGGTGACTGCGCGGGCGCTCTCCGACGCGGTTATTGCTCAGCGTGACCGTGGTCTCCGCGGGACTGGGACCACCTCGGGAGCTTGCTTGACTACGACAGTCCGACTGGCCGGCGGGGAGGCCGGAGGGAGCAACCGGGCTGGTGATCGTAAGGTGGAACGGCTCCACCGGATCCTGCCGGGCGCACCTCGTGCCCCTCTGTCTGGTGGATGGTCAGCGGTAGGTCGTGCCGGTCGGCGTGAAGACGAAGGTCTCAGCAAAGGGTCCGTCACCGTGGCGGACGGCCAGAAGCACTGGCGGGGATTCGGACTGTGGCTCTGTGGCGGTCCAGTCGTAGGTGCTGGCGAAGTGCAGGCAAACCAGCCCGCTAGCACGGTCGGTGGCGTAGGCCAAGGTCTTGGGATAGCGGGGATTGCTGCTGCCGAACGACACGGAGGGTGACCCGAGTTCCGCCAGGACCTCGTCGAGGGAGCGGTCTTGTGCACACCACCGGGTGGCTTCGTCGCGCAGTGGCCGGAGGTCGTCTTCGGGGAGGGTCCGGTCGACCGTGAGCCAGCCGTGGCGCCAGGCGATGTCGGCGTAGACAGAGGCCACCGCGCCGTCGTCGCGGTATCCAGGCAGAATCTGAGCGAAGGCTCCGTGCACGCCGAGAGAGGTGAACGCTTCCCGCTTTCCGAGCTGCCCGTACTCCGCCTGCCAGACCTCATCGAGACCATCGATGTAGGCCACCGCGTCCATGGTCAGTCGCAAGGTGATCTCACCGCCGTACATCCCCGGCCGGCGCAGGGCGTGGTTGAGCCGCCGCACGTGGTACTCACGCACCTCACCCAGGTCGGGCCGGCCCGCGCCATCAGCCTTCACGTGCAGATCATTTCAGCCCTGCGAGGAGTGACTGATTGTCCTGCCGGCGTCCGTCTCGACCAGGGTGATGGCTCCGATCCAGCTGGTGTCATCGGGATAATCCCAGGCCGCAGGGTCAGCGAGTACCTGTGGAAGGTCATGCCTGGGTATGGGGTCACCTGGAACCAACCCTTTTCGTCCATCATCGGCGATCCACCGAGCATAACGGCGGACCTCGACGAGGCCGCGATCAACCAGCGACAACAGGGTTTGAGCCAGTTCCTCCAGAGGCACGTCCTGCTCGACCGGGTCCAGGTCCCCGAAAACGCCCGCCAAGATGTCCATCTCAAAGGCGTTGATGAAGAAGGCCCGTTCAACGTTCGACAGGCGCTTCCACTCTCGATGAATCACCTGGCGATCTTGACACCTCCCACGGCTGCACCGTCGTCCAGTTCCGAACGGCCCCGACTATCGGAGTTCTCCGAGGGTCGGGGCCGTTTCCCGGATCGAACCCATGACGGAATCCAACCGTCGACCTACGCGTACGAGGGGCGTTTACCGGGCGACGGTGTCCCTCGTCGCGCGCGCTCCGGTCGTCGCTGCCTCGGCTAGGCCGGGCCGGTGACCTCGGGCGAGGACGTACACGAAGAGCACGGCCATGACGGCGACGCCGGCCCACATGGCCTGCCGCCAGCCGTCGACGAAGGAATCCTGAGCGGCGCGGATCAAGGCTTCGGCCCGGGGCCCGGCTCCGTCAGCGGAGGCGATGGCGTTGGCGATGCCGTCGCGGGCGGCGTCGGCGGCGCTGTCCGGCATACCGCCGAGCCGGGAGCCGATGGCATTGCGGTAGCCGGCGGACAGCACGGCGCCGAGCAGCGCGACCCCGAGCGCGGTGCCGAACTCCCTGGTGACGTCGTTGAGCGCGGAGGCCACACCTTGACGCTCCCGCGGCAGGGCGGAGGTGATGGCCTCGGTCGCGGGCGTCTGGCTCAACCCCATGCCGAGCCCCATGGGGAGCATGCCGGGCAGGACGGAGAGATATCCACCATCGACGGAGACGAAGGCGGCCATGAGGGCCAGACCCGCACCGCCGAGGAAGATGCCGGCGGCCATCGTCGAACGTCCACCGATGTGCGCGGCCAGCCGTGGGGCGAGGCCGGAGGTGAGCATCATCGTCACCGCCATCGGCATGAGCGCCAGGGTGGCGCGCAGTCCGGACCAACCGAGGACCGCCTGGAAGTACGGGAAGAGGACGACGAAGATCCCTGCCTGCACGCCGAAGACCACCAGAAGCGTCACGGAGCCGCTGCTGAGGGACCGCTCACGGAAGAGGCGGACGTCGAGCAAGGGAGCCGACCGGCGTCGCTCCCACACCACGAACCCGACGGCGCCGATGACGCCGACGAGCAGGCTCAGCAGCGTCACCGGAGCGCTCCACCCCTGCACCGGGCCCTCGTGCAGGACGACGATGAGCCCGACCGCGGCGACCACGGAGGTCAGCGAACCGATGACGTCGAACCCGTGTTCCGACCTCTCCCGCGAGTTCGGTACCGAACGCAGCGTCATGGTGATGGCCACGGCGACGAGTACGACCGGCAGGACGAACAGCCACCGCCAGCTGGCCAGGTCCACCAGGGTCGCGGAGAGGTACATCCCCAGGATGCCGCCACCGCCGGCGACGCCGGTCCAGACACCTATCGCCTTGGCACGCTCGCCGTCCGGAAACGTCGAGGTGATGACGGCCAGGGTGACCGGCATGATCATCGCTGCGCCGACACCGCCGAGCAGCCGCGCCGCGATCATGACTTCCGACGAGGTGGCGAGGCCGGCGGCCGCGCTCGCGACCGCGAAGACGACCAGGCCGGCGAGGAGTACGGGTCGGCGTCCCCATCGGTCGCCGAGAGCGCCGAGCGGTAGCAGCAGCGCGGCCAGGCTGATGGTGTAGATGTTGATGATCCACAGGACGGTGCTCTGCGAGGCGTGGAACGCGACGGCGATCTCCTGCTGGGCGACGTTCAGCCCGGAGACGGAAGCGATGACCGCCATGAGGGCGATGCAGACCGCGATCAGGATCGCGCGACGCCGACGCGGGTCGTGGACCGTCGGGTCGACGGCGTCCGACTGAGCGGACAGGTCCGGGGAGAGCATGCGCGGTTTCCCTTCGAGAAGCGCAAGTTGATACAGCGCCGGAGCGGTGCTCCGGCGCTGAGCAGGTGGTGTGATCACGCGCGCCGGGTGGCGCGTACGACGACGTCGTGCAGCGGGACCGGCCGGCCGGGGACCGTGCGGAGCTGCTCCTCGGCGGTGGTGATCTCCCACCGGGTACGGTCCAGGCCCGCGGTGATGTCCACGAGGGTGACCGAGGCCTCGGCGGGCGGGTGGTGCCCGTGCTCGCCAGCCGTCGGGGTGTGCAGGTGCCCGACGATCAGCAGGGTGCCGCCGGGCGCCACCCAGGCGGAGATCCGGTCGTAGAAGGCCAGCTGCGGCATCGCCGGGTGCGCGTAGTGCGTCGTGACCAGGTCGAAGCGCACCTCCGGCTCCCAGACGGTCAGGTCCGCCTCGACCCACCGCACCTCCCCAGCCGTGGCGCTGGTCGCCGCACGCTCGGCGGCGAGGGCGAGGGCTTCGGGGGCGATGTCGACAGCGGTGACCTGCCAGCCGCGGGCGGCGAGCCAGATCGCCTCGGCGCCGGCGCCGCATCCAGCGTCGAGCGCGCTGCCGACCGCCAGGTCGCCGGTTTCCTGGATGAGGTACGGGTTCGGCGGTTTGCCGGCCATGGCGGTGGACGAGTCACCGTGCCGCCGGTGCCAGTGCTGGTCCCAGTAGTCCTTGTCGAATGCGTGGGTCATGTCGGCGATCCTGACCGCGTACCGGACGAACCGGCAAAGTTCTTTGCCGAATGGAAAACTGGGGCGATGAACGAGGACGTGGACCGGACGCTCGACGCCGTCGGCCCGAGGCTGAAGCAGCTTCGAGCCCGCCGCGACATCACGCTCACCGACCTGGCGAAGGAGACCGGCATCTCCGCCAGTACGCTCTCCCGGCTCGAGGCGGGCCTGCGGCGCCCCACGCTCGAACAGCTCCTCCCGCTCGCCCGCGTCTACGGCGTCACCATCGACGAGCTCGTCGGCGCGCCACCGACCGGTGATCCCCGCGTCAACCTGCGCCCCATCGCCGCCGGCGACGGATCGACCATCCTGCCGCTGACCCGCCGGCCCGGCGGCATCCAGGCCTACAAGTTCGTCCTCCCGGCCGGGCGCGACGACCGCGAACCGGACCTGCGCACCCACGAGGGCTACGACTGGGTGTACGTCCTCAACGGCACGCTACGTCTGGTCCTCGGCGAGCACGACCTCATCCTTCGAGGCGGGGAGGCCGCCGAGTTCGACACCCGCACCCCGCACTGGTTCGGGTCCACCAGCGCCGGTCCCGTCGAGTTCCTCAGCCTCGTCGGCAGGCAGGGCGAACGCGTGCACGTCCGCGCCGCACCGGGATCGACTCCGAGCCGGTAGTGATCGTGGGCCTGCCGGACAGCCGGCGGCGGTGCGGCAGGCGACGATCATCAAACGAGGTGGATCAGCCAGGTCGCACCTGCCCGGTGACCGCTAATCCAGGCTCGCCAGTTCGTCCGCCGACAGGCGAAGCGCCCCGGCGGCCACGTTCTCGACCAGGTGGTCCGGATTGCCCGTACCGGGGATGGCCAGCACGTGCGGTCCGCGAGCCAGCGTCCAGGCGATCCGGACCTGCGCCGGCGTGGCGCCGTGCGCACGTGCGATGGCGAGGATCGCTTCGCTGTCGGCGACACCGCCGGCGTCACGTCCGTCACCGGCGATCGAGTAGAACGGCACGAACGCGACGCCCTGCTCGCCACACGTGCGGAGGGTCTTGTCGCTGAGGCGATTGTCGATGCCGTACGCGTTCTGCACGCACACGACGGGGGCGATCGCCTGGGCCTGTGCGAGATGTTGCGGGCGGACATTGGAGATGCCCAGGTGCCGGATCAGGCCGGCGTCGCGCAGTTCGGCCAGCGCGCCGAAGTGTTCGGCGATCGAGTCGAGGCCGTGCTGGCGCAGGTTCACCACGTCCAGGTGGTCGCGGCCGAGCTGGCGCAGGTTCTCCTCGACCTGCCCCCGTAGTTGATCCGGCCGGGCCAGCGGCAACCAATCGCCGGACGGGTCCCGGCCGGGACCGACCTTCGTGGCGATGACCAGATCGTCGGGGTACGGCGCCAGCGCCCGGTTGATCAGCTCGTTGGCCGAACGCAGCCGGGAGAAGTAGAACGCCGCGGTGTCGATGTGGTTCACGCCCAACTCGACGGCACGGCGCAGCACGCCGATGACCCGATCGCGGTCGCTCGGCGTGCCGCCGCTGTCGAACGCGGCGCCGCCCGTCAACCGCATCGCGCCGAACCCGATCCGGTTGACTGTCATGTCGCCGAGCGTCCAGGTCCCCGCCGACGCCGCAGTGATCTCATGAGTAGGCATCGGACGAACATAGCCACGCCCGCTGACCTGCGCAGTCGGTCGCGTGCCCGATGGCGCCCCACCAAGATCACTGTTACGTTACTTATGGGCAGGGGGTTGTGCGACCCGGAGCATGGCGGGCCCCACGGGTTCCCGATGGGCCGATGCGGCGACTTGGATCGCCGATCAGTGGCAGCCGGTCAGAGGCGCACATCGAGAAGAAGTGGCACGTTCACCTCGCCATCGAGCACCTCGGCCAGGACCGCCTTGTGCTCGGCGTCGATAGGGAACGGCGACTCCTGGAAAGCGCGCGCGGCCGCCTCGTAGTCGGCCGACTCCACGGCGTAGACGAAGACCGGCCCGTTCGTCGTTTCAAGAATGAAGCCCTGTTCGTGGGTGACGCCCTCGTTGACGAACGTCTCCCGGATCTCGTCGGCCCGGCGCGTGGCCTCGGCGAGCCATGCCCTGAGCTGCTCGACCTTGTCCGGCCGCACCCGCGACACCTTGATCTTGAGCATTCGCATCTCTCCTACTGAGCCACGGTCACGACTACCCACACGAGGCTATCGAGGTGCCCGTCGCCGGATCGCCGCGCCCGCACGGCGCACTGCCGCCGGCCACGACGACGTGGAGGTGGACAGCCCAGTAAGGCTTGTCTCCCTGGCACGGGACCGGGGCCCCCGATCGTGCTCGGGGGCCCCGCGTGGTCTCCACCGCTACCTGCTGTTCAGGCTCGGCGCAGTGCGGAGCGGCCTGCGAAGCGCGCCGAGTCGCTGAGCTCCTCTTCAATCCGGATCAGTTGGTTGTACTTGGCGGTGCGGTCGGAGCGGGAGAGCGAGCCGGTCTTGATCTGACCGCAGCCGGTCGCCACCGCCAGATCCGCGATGGTGGTGTCCTCCGTCTCGCCCGACCGGTGCGACATGACAGCCGTCCAGCCCGTCTCGTGGGCCGTGGCGACCACGGCCAGCGCCTCGGTCAGGGTCCCGATCTGGTTTACCTTGACCAGAACTGAGTTGCCGACGCCGGTACGGATGCCCTCGCGCAGCAGCGTCTCGTTGGTGCAGAAGACGTCGTCGCCGGTGAGCTGGCAGCGGTCGCCGACGCGGGCGGTCAGCTCGCGCCAGCCGTCCAGGTCGTTCTCCGCCATCGGGTCCTCGATGGAGACGACCGGGTAGGCGTCGATGAGCCTGACCAGGTAGTCGGCGTGCTGGGAGGAGGTGCGGCGCACCCCCTCGCCCGCGTAGTCGTACACCCCGTCGCGGAAGAACTCCGACGACGCCGGGTCCATGACCAGGCCGATGTCCGTGCCGGGACGGTAGCCGGTGCGCTCGATGGCGGCCATCACGAAGTCGAGCGCCTCCTCAGCGGTACGCAGCGCGGGCGCGAAGCCACCTTCGTCGCCGACGCCCGTTGAGTGCCCGGCGGCCAGCAGATCGCGGCGCAGGGTGTGGAAGACTTCGCTGCCCATTCGGACGGCTTCGGCGAAGGTGTCCGCACCCACAGGCGCGATCATGAACTCCTGGAAATCCAGCGGATTGTCGGCGTGGGCGCCGCCGTTGACGATGTTCATCATCGGCAGCGGCAGCAGGTGGGCGTCGGCGCCACCGAGGTAGCGGTAGAGGGGCTGGCGGTGCGCCGCCGCAGCGGCCTTGGCCGCGGCGAGGGAGACGCCAAGGATGGCGTTGGCACCGAGTCGAGACTTCGTGGCGGTGGCGTCGAGAGCGACCAGCGCGGCGTCGAGCCCCGCCTGGTCCGCCGCGTCGCGGCCGCGCACGGACGCCGCGATCTCCCCGTTGACGTGGGCCACCGCGCGGTCGACACCCTTGCCGTGCCAGCGCGTGAGGTCTCCGTCGCGCAGTTCCACGGCCTCCCGGGCACCGGTGGAGGCGCCGGACGGGACAGCCGCGCGCCCCAGGGACCCGTCCGTCAGGACGACGTCGACCTCGACCGTGGGGTTGCCTCGGCTGTCGATGATCCGGCGGGCGGTGACGGTCTCGATGGCGGCGTCGACGCTTCCGACTGCCTTTGCGGACATGGGAGTTCCTCCCCGTTGTCGTGTGCCGTGGCCCGGCTGCGACAACGCTGGCGCTGGGCCCGACAGCCGCAAACCATACAGCAATGCTGTTCAGTGCTGCTGTACAGGTCGGCTGCACAGCCAGCCAACTTGGTAAAGTGCCGCATGCCCACCTCGGAAGCCGCCACCGTCGCCGCCGAACTGCGTACCGCGATGGGCAAACTCACCCGACGTGTCAAGCACGAGGACCGCATCCCGCTGGGCCAGGTCGCCGTGCTCGGTGCACTCGACCGCGATGGCGCCATGACCACCAGCGACCTCGCCGCTGATCAGCGCGTACGCCCCCAGTCGATGGCCCGGACCGTGGGGCTGCTCGTAGAACAGAACCTGATCACCCGCCGGGCGCACCCGACGGACGGCCGCAAGTCGCTGGTCGAACTGTCGGACGCCGGCCGAGCCGCGCTCGAAGCGGAGCGCGGCCGCAGGGCCGGTTGGCTCGCGCAGGCCATCGAGGCCGAACTCACGGATGAGGAGCGGGCATTGCTGGCGCGGAGCGCCGCCCTGCTGGAGCGGCTCGCCGCACACTAGCGGGCCGACAGCCGGCGTCAGCATTCCACCACCGGGGCATTCCGCACCCGCAGCGAACACGTCCGACGCGGTGAATGGGCCGCGCACCAAGGCCCCGAATCCTTTCCTGTCACACCTCACCGGGCTGTTCGGTCTAATGGGTGTAACTCGGCAGCTCGAATGCTCCGCAGGAAAGGCCCCACATGAAGACAATCGTTCTCGTCCACGGTTTCTGGGTGACCCCGCGCAGCTGGGAACACTGGATCGACCGCTACCAGCGGGCCGGCTACCAAGTGATCGCGCCCGCATACCCCGGATTCGAGGTGGAGGTCGAGGCACTCAACGCCGACCCGACGCCGATCGAGGAGGTGACGGTCCCGGCGATCATCTCGCACCTCGAGTCGGTGGTGGGCGCCCTCGACGAGCCGCCGATCATCATCGGCCACTCCGCGGGTGGCGCGTTCACGCAGGTCCTGCTGGACCACGGCTTCGGCGCTGTCGGCGTGGCGATCAACTCCGCGGCGACCGAGGGCGTGCTCGTCACGCCACTGACGCAGATCAAGTCGACGTTCCCGGTGTTGAAGAACCCGGCGAACCGGCACAAGGCCGTCGGTCTGACGCCCGAGCAGTGGAAGTACACATTCGCCAACACCTGTACTGAGGAAGAGTCCCTCGAGCTCTACCGGCGGTACCACGTCCCGGCGTCCGGGCGGATCCTCTGGAACAGCGTGCTGGCGAACTTCCAGCCCGGCCCGCAGGACGTCTACGTCGACTACCACAACGACAACCGGGCGCCGCTGCTGTTCGTCTCCGGCAGCGAGGACCACCTCATGCCGCCGAGCGTGCAGCGGTCCAACGCCAAGCACTACAAGTCGTCGAAGACCACCACCGAGATCAAGGAATACGAGGGCATGGCGCACCTGCTGCCCGCGCAGAAGGGCTGGGAGGAGGTCGCCGACGACGTCCTGGCGTGGGCGGTGGAACACGCCGGCTGGCGGGCGGCGAACGGCGCCTGAAGGACGTGCGGGAACACGCGATTCGCGGAGTGAAGGTGCAGGTGATCAAGCTGCACCTTCGTCCTGCACAAGCCAGTGACGGACAGCCGAGAAATCGGCTTCGGTGAGACCCACGTAGGGGTCGATACGGCGTAGCAGCGCCCGCTCCGGGTGGTACGTGGCCACCCATCGGCGATCGACATCGGTCATCTCGTCATCGAGCCACACGAATGGGCGTCCCGCCGCCCACCGGACCAGATGCATGGTCTTCCAGTGCAGGCCGTGCTTCGTATCGCCGTCGCTGTCGGGCCATTCGACGACCGGCAGGTCCGGAAGCCCGAGCCGTGGCGAGATGACCTCGTTCGCTTCCGCCATCCACGTCGTCGCCCAGGCCAGCTGACCCCCGAGAGCCAAGAGCCGGCGACCGTCATCCGGGTCGAGCCGGTCGAGAAGTGGGTTGCCCCCGTCGGCCGGCGGCTGCGCGACGGCACGGCGGAAGGCTTGCTCGCGGCCGACCAGCCGGGCCTTGAACGGGATCAGCGGTCCGTCCACATCGAGGAATATCAGCGGGGGTCGGGTCGGGCCGGGCAGCACGGCCGCAGGCCCACGGAGCAACGAAGAGTCGTTGACCACGGCCGTCGCGTCGATGGTCACGCCTGCACGGGCGCCCCACAGCCCAGGTGCCGCGTCTCCCGCTTCGCTCCGGGCAAGATCGACATGACCGGCTACGCGGCCATCCAGTTCCGCCACCCAGGAGGCCACGAGCGACGGCGGCGTGAGCCAGGCGTCCGGGAAGCTGGGCCAGTTCACCGGATAACCGTCGCGCTCATGGACGTCCGCCAACACCCGCACACAGTCACCGAGATCGCGATCAGTCCGCGTACGGACGATCGGGGGTACGTCCGCGCCGGACCCGTCCTCGTTCACCACCCGGGCATGGAAACACAGCGCAGGGCCCGTGACCAGCGGCGGGTGTCGGTGTTGGATTGGCGGGTGCTGGTGGTCGCTACCGGCCGTCGGCGGCCTCGACGCGGACGATGAGCTGCTTGAGCCGGGCGATCTCGTCGGCGAGCGCGGCCTGGCCGGCGTGGGTGAGCGTGATCCAGGTGCGGGCGCGCCGGCCTGCGTAGCCCTTCTCGACCCCGATCAGACCAGCCGATTCGAGGACGCCGAGGTGCTGGGACAGGTTGCCGCCGGTCAGCCCCAGCTGGGTGCGCAGGAAGCCGAACTCGACCCGCCGTGCCTCGTGGGCGATGGTGAGGATGCCCAGCCGGACGCGCTGGTGCACCACGTCGTCGAGCCCGGTGGCCGGGTGCGTGGCGGCGGGCTCCGGCTCGGCGAGCGGGTCGCTCATCGGTGCTGCCACGGTCGTTGCGCCAGGGCGAAGCCGAGCCCGCCGAGCAGGAGCAGGCCGCCCTGGATGACCAGCGGTGGCAGGAATCTCCAGTCGCCTCCCCAGTGCGTACCCCAGCCGAAGTTCACCGGCACCAGCAGCACCGCCAGATACGCGGCGGTGAACAGCAGCAGCGCGAGGTGACGTTCCAGCCACGCCAGGACCAGCAGTGCCACGCCGATGGCGGGACCCCAGTCGATGAGGCGGGTCAGGAACATCGCCAGCCCGTCGGGCCGTTCCAACCCCTCCGGCATTCCCCATCCTTCGTGTGTGACGAGCAGCGCCACGACCTGGACCAGGACGTTCAGCGCGATGCCCGTGACGACGTACGGCATCACGCGGCCACCCAGCCCGCGTGCCCGGGCGGCCCGCAGGTAACCGTAGGCGATCGCCGCGTAGGCCACCGCCAGCGCCACCTGCCAGTAGACGATCAGGGCGAGGTTGCGCCCTCGGCAGATCTGGCCGTCGGCGACGGTCACGCAGGTGCTTCGCCAGCCGTAGCGGTGGGCGGGGATGGCCGCGAGCGTGACCACGGCCAGTACCAGCAGCGGCAGCCAGGTCACCCGCTGGGCGACCCGGACCCGACGCGTGAGGTGCCGCACGTGTGCGAGCAGCCGGTGAGGGTCGTCCCCTGCGGCCATCGGATGAGTAGTCATGCCAATAGGTTTGCACAACAAACCAGTTGGCGCTAGCGCCAATCGTGACTGCCGCCCGAATGCCCGGACCGGCTCCGGCGCTCTCGGGCGTCACCTGCGGGAGTTGCCCCAGCTCACATCGGGTCGCCAGCGGAATCTCGATAAGATCGACTCGTGGAGTCGATTGACACGTTGCTCGCGGCGCACCGGGCGTACCTTCTCGGCTGGAACATCGGTGAGGCCGGCGGCGCGGACTTGGTGACCTACCGCAGCGACGTGCCGCACCCGCCGCTCAACGGCGTGCTCCGCCTGCTCGGGCGCGACCCTGCGGACGCCCTCGCCGAGGCCCGCCGACGCCTCGACGGCGTGCCGCGGGTCTGGTGGGTCGGACCGGACAGCGACGCCGGGACGGCCGACGCTCTGGCGTCCCTCGGGGCCGTCGCGATCATGACCCTGCCGATCATGGCGGTGTCGATCGATCAGGCCTCCCCCGCCCCCGTCCCCGCCGGTGTCCGCATCACGGAGACCACCGACGTGGACGAGTTCGTCACCGCCTACGCCCGGGTTTCCGGCATTCCGGCGGCCGGCGTGCCGGCGGCGATCACCCGGGAGCGGTCGTTCGCCGGGGACGGCATCCTGGTCAGGCTGGCCGGCCGCCTCGACGACGGCCGAATCGTCGGGACGGCGGTCGCCTGGCTCAGCCATGACGTCGTCACGCTCTACTACGTGGGCACCCAACCTGAACATCGGCGACAGGGCATCGGTGCCGCGATGACCCGGGCGGCTCTCGACCTGGCCCGCGAGCGCGGCGTACGCACCGCCGCCCTCACCTCGACCGCCATCGGCGAACCCGTCTACCGCAACCTGGGCTTCCGCACCGTGGGCAGCTTCCAGCTGCTGTCGTTCTGACCACCAGTGGTTCCGATGACGACCGTTGGTAAGCCGAAGACCGAAGTCGGCTGGGTGCCCGACATGGTTGCGGTACCGGCGCACAAGCCGGTGTGGGCACCACCTGTTGGTGGCGCCCACACCGGCCCGACGGGACGTCCAGCTACTTCAGCCAGGCCCAGCGTCGGACGATCGGAAGGCGAGCCCACATCCGGCCGAATCCCCAGGTGTCGCCCGCGGCGGTGAGGGCGAGCCCGGCCAGCATGGCCGCGTTGATGAGGTGGTCGTCGAGGAACGGATTGTTCTCGGGGGGCAGGACGACCGTCCACATCATGACGTACAGGATGCCGCCGGCCACCGCGGCGACGCGCAGTCCGACCCCGGCGAGCAGGGCGACGGCGATGGCGGCCAGGCCGAGCATGAACAGCGCGTCGACCCAGGCGGTACCGGCGATGGCGCGGTAGAACCCGGCGAAGGGGCCTTCCGCGCCGAACGCCAGGAATCCCTTGGTCGGGCTGCCGCCGTTGATCCAGGCGGCCTTGCTCTCGGTCTCGTGACCGAGGCCGAACGTCTTGTCCAGGAACGCCCACAGGAAGGTCCAGCCCAGGGCCAGCCGGATACCGGCGAACACGTATCGGGTGGCCTTCTGGGCCGTGGATTCGACACCCAACTGAGGGGCCCCCGGGGCGGTCCGGCGGGTGACGGGCGGCTGGCTGATCGCGGTCATTCTGGCCACGTCCTCTCTGGTCCTCCGCGGTGATCCCTCGCGGCTGTCTTCATTCGACATCTCCGGCCACCGGTCGGGGCAGGGCCGCCGGACCGTTCGCCCACGAGACCTTGGACCCGTCCTCGCGGGACGTACGGGTGGTGACTGCCGCGGTCGCGGGTGACTCGGAGGCCGCCCTGGCGTAGCCGACCCGGAGCACCATCTGGGGCGGGCCGGAGCGTCCGAGCGCCAGGCGGAGCTGCTCCCGCGCCGCCGGCACGTCGATCACCTGGGGTAGCAGATAGGCCGCCAGGTGAACATCGGCGACGGTCAGCAGTACGCGTTGAAGCGCCTGACCGGCCCGCAGGTCTTCGGTCGGGGTGTCCATCGGGCTGCCGAGCACCACCGCCAACGGGTCGCACTCCGACTGATCGCCGCCACTCGGGACGAATGCCCGCGCGGACGAGGCCGCGTTCGGTCTGCCCGGTAGCGCGGGGCAGGGACCGTGGCCCGGAACGGGGTGCGAGGACCCGACGCTCCCGCGTTCAGCCGGGCGTACCCGGGAATGGGCACCCACCAGAACCTGGTGGGCGGTCGCGGCGATCTGGGTCACCGCGGCCACCGCCGAACGCCCGGTGATGAGGTCCAGCCAACCATGTTCGGCCTCGGCCGCGGCGGCCAGACGCCGCCGCACCTCGATCGGCACGGACACCGGGCCGAACGGCACGGGCAGGACCGAGCAGCGCGGCACCGTCGCGAAGAGGTCCTGCTCGATCCGGGTAGGCGCTCGGGCAGCGCCCGGTTGTATCCGGGCGAACAGATCCGGTTCGTCGCGGTGCGGCCGTAATCGCACGAGCGCCGGCCGGCCGCGCACCGCCAGTGCGAGCCGCGCGTTGAGGATGCCGGCGCCGGCGGCGAGCCGGCCGGCATGCGCGGCGGAATCGGAGCTGACTGCCGCCCAGGGCTGGTCGACGAGCACGTCGATGCCACCGTCGTGCAGTCGGTACGTCGGCCTGCCGTCGTCCGGTCCGGGCGCCTGCGCGGCGGCGGCCGCCGCGTGGGCCAGGTCCGCCTGCCCGTATCCCCCCATCCGTCGGCTCCGAGGTTCAGGTCGGGTCGGTGTACTCGATGACGTCGGCTGGCTGCCGACGTGGTGTGCCGGGCAGCGGACCGCTGTCGGCGCAGAACCCGACCCGGACGACCAGGTACGGTTCACCGACGTCGGCCAGCAGGTTGCGCAGGAGCCATCGCGGCCAGTCCAGTTCGATCGGGTCGCTCAGCGGTGCGGTGGCCAGGCCCTCGGCGACCGCGGTGAGCAGCAGCGCGGACAGTGCCTCACCGCCGGTCAGCAGGCCGGCGGGGGTGTCGCCGCGACCGAAGAGGATGAGGTAGGCGGCACCGCGATCCGTGCCGGGACCGGCTTCCAGCCCGGGGTCGCCGCCCAGCGTGTGGTCGCGGATCGGCACCCGACGCGGTGCGGGCCGGACCGCCACCGAGGCGGGTACCCCGTCACGTCGCTCCGACGGCCGTGTGGTCCACTGCCGGAGCTCGCTGCGGTATGCCGGGTCCTCGAGTTCGGCCGCGGCGGCGTTGGCGGTCGCGACAGCCAGCATCGGCATCTGGTCGGGACGGACCAGATGCAGGAATGCGCCCTCGGCCTCCACGACCCGGCGAAGCCGGTGCAGGACCGTCTCGGGCACTGGCCGGTCGTCGAAGGCACGCCGATCGGTACGTCGACGGCCGGCCGCCTGGTGCTGGCGCAGCTGCTCCGGATCGGGATCCTGCCGCCCGACGATCGTGATCTCCGCCAGCAGATCCGGGTCGGCGTCGTCCGGGAACCGCACGACCTCCGCGCGGTATCCCGCCACCGCCAGCGCCAACCGCGCGTGGTGCAGGGCAGCCCCGCAGCTGACCAGCAGCAGCCGGCGGTGCGGGTCGGTACGGTGCAACTGCCGGCCGGCATCGGCCCGCAGAGCCAGCACGCCACCGGAACTGATCCGCCAACGCCAGGGTTGGGTGTTGAAAACCGACGGCGCGAACAGGGCGTACTCGGCGGCAGCAGCAAGCGCGGACCGGACCTCGGTCGGTTCTGGGCCCGGGTGTGGTGCGGTCATCTTCGTTCCTCCTCGCCGGTTGTCTCCAGCAACACTGCGCCGCTGCGGGGTCGTGCCGTCAGGGCCGCAGGTCCCGCCACGACAGGCCGCATCTCCTGCACCGCAGCCGCCGGTTCGGGACTTTCGACCCTGCCGGCCGACGGCAGCGGCGGGTAGGAAGGAGGAGTGATTCGTGTCTTCCTGCTCGACGACCACGAGGTGGTCCGACGTGGCCTGGCCGGCCTGCTTCAGAGCGACGGTGACATAGAGGTGGTCGGCGAGTCCGGCTCGGCGCGGGAGGCGGCGAGCCGCATTCCGGCGCTCCGTCCCGACGTGGCGATCCTCGACGCCCGGCTACCGGACGGCAACGGCATCGACGTGTGCCGGGACGTACGTGCGGTCGACTCCACGATCAAGGGCCTCATCCTCACCTCGTACGAGGACGACGAGGCTCTGTTCGCGGCGATCATGGCGGGAGCGGCGGGATACGTGCTCAAGCAGATCCGCGGCACCGACCTGGTCGACGCGGTCCGGCGGGTGGCGGCCGGACAGTCGCTGCTCGACCCCGCCGTCACCGCCCGGGTACTCGAACGCATCCGCACCGGTGTGGAGCGGCCCCGGGAGTTCCAATCCCTGACCGAGCAGGAACGGCGGATCCTGGAGTACGTGGCGGAAGGGCTCACCAACCGGGAGATCGCCGGAAGGATGTTCCTCGCCGAAAAGACCGTGAAGAACTACGTCTCCAGTCTGCTCGCCAAGCTCGGCCTGGAGCGGCGTACCCAGGCCGCGGTGCTGGCCACCCGCCTGCTCGGCGATCGGCGCTGATCCGCCCCGGTCGCCCCCGGGAGTCAGTCGCGCAGCGGCACCCGCCACAGGAGAACCGTGCCGCTCGGCTCTGCCTGGTCGATCCGCAGCGTCCCGCCGTACCGTTCCGCGCGTTCCCGGAGGTTCACCAGACCACCGCGAGCCCGCGCCGGATCGGTGCCGACACCGTCGTCGGCCACCTGTACGACCAGCTCGCCGTCGCGGACATCGACAACGACCGTGATCTGGCTCGCCCGCGCGTGCCGTACCACGTTCGACAGGGCCTCGTTGAGCACCGCGAGCAGGTCGGGACGCAGCCCGTCGGGCACGGCGCTGTCGACCGGGCCGGTCAGCTCCAGCTCCGGACGGAAGCCCAACGCCTCTGCGGAACTGGCGACCAGGTCCCGGATCTCGGTGCGAAGGGCGGCCGTCATCGGGGTACGCAGCTCGAAGATCGCCCGCCGGATGTCCCGGATCGTGGAGTCCAGGTCGTCGACTGTGGCGTTGAGTCGCTGCCGTACGTCCGGCCGACCGGCCAGCGGCGCCACCGTCTGCAGCTGAAGGCCCATCGCGAACAGCCGCTGGATCACCACGTCGTGCAGATCCCGGGCGATCCGCTCCCGGTCCTCCAGGACCACCAGCAGTTCCCGTTCCTCCTGCGCCCGGGCCCGCTCCAGGGCCAGCGCAGCCTGCCCGGCGAACGTCGCCAACAGGGTGCCCTCCACATCGCTGCCCGCCTGCTGCCCGGGCGGGTAGGCGATCACGAGCACACCGTGCAGGGCGTCGCCGGCCGTCAACGGCGAGATCAACGCCGGGCCCGTACCGACCGGCGACGGCCACGGCGCCGCCTTGGCGAGGCTCTCCACCACGGCCTGCCGGCGCCGGGTCACCGGCTCCACGAAATCGGTGTCCGCCGCGGCCAGCACCGCACCGACCAACTCGCCGGACGCCGCGGCGCCGTCGACGACCTCCACCGTGAACACTCCGGCTTCGTCGTCGTAGAGCAGGACCATCGCCACTTCGGCCCCGGCGACCTCCCGGGCTCGTCGGGCGATCAGCCGCAGCGCGTCGGTACGGCGTACCTCGCCCAGCAGGACACCGGTGATCTCGGCCGCAGCCGCCAACCACCGTTCCCGGCGATGCGCCACCGCGAACAGTCGGGCGTTCTCGATGATCACCCCGGCGGCGGCGGCGAGCGCGGCGACGATCTCCTCGTCGTCGTCGGTGAACTCCGCCGCGCCCTGCTTCTCGGCCAGGTAGAGATTGCCGAACACCTGGTCCCGGATCCGCACCGGAACGCCGAGGAAGCTGTGCATCGGCGGATGGTTCGGGGGGAAGCCGTACGACTGGGGATGCCGGGTGATGTCCGGCATCCGGACCGGGCGAGGGTCGGCGATCAGGAGGCCGAGCACCCCGCGCCCATGAGGCAGGTCACCGATCCGGGCCCTCGTCCCGGCGTCGATGCCGTACGTGATGAAGTCGGTCAGCTCCCGGTCGGCGCCGATGATGCCCAGCGCGCCGTACCGGGCTCCGGCGAGCCGGCAGGCCGCGGCCACGATCCGGTCCAGGGTGCTGTGCAGATCCAGGTCGGTGCTGATTCCGACCACCGCGTCCAGCAGCGCACGTAGCCGCTCCCGGCTGGTGACCACCTCGCCGACCCGGTCCAGCGTCTCCTGAAGCAGTTCGTCAAGCCGGACCCGGGACAGTGGGGTGATGCCCAGCGACAAAGGCGAGAAGCCTTCCTCGGCCGGTGGCGTCGACTCGGTCACGCGCTGATGGTATCGGCGGCCCAGGTCGGTCCGGCAGCCCTGATGAGGCACTTCCTGGCTCGGGACCCGGTCTCCCCTGTGTTCGTGGCCGGCGCCTCGCGCCGACCAGCGGGCAGAAACGGCGGGGAGGGCGGACCCGATGGGCCAGCCCTCCCCACCTTGAACCTCACGCTCGCTTGACTACCCCCAGGTCTGGTTCGAGGGTGATCGAGTCGACGTTGACGTTGCCGTCGTCGTTGGGACCGAACACGATGTTCACGGCGTCGCCGGCGGCGATCGGGAGTGTGACGGTGTGCTCGGACCAGGTGTCCCAGTTCGCGAGGGTCGGCAACTGGAGCACGAGCGACTCGGCTCCGCTGCTCAGGGTCATGGTCCGGGTGTTACCCATGGCGTTGGCGTACCGAATTCGCAGCGTGTAGTCGCCGTCCGCCGCCACGGCGCCGTTGAACCGTAGGCCGCTCTCCTTGGTCTTGAGACAGGCCACGAAGCCGCTGCCGGTGTAACCGGTGTGATCGGTACGCAGGCAGGCCGCACCGAGCAGCTGCGCGGCCTCCGCCTCGTGGATACGGGGACCGGCGGCGATCACGTCGATGGACGCGAGCAGGTCCGCTGCGACGTCAGGGTCGACCTGTCCGGCCGGAGCGGCCGTGATGAGGGCACCGAACCGCTCGAGTGCGTCCCGCATCGCCGCGTTGTCGTTCGCGGATGCCGACTGGGCCGCAGCCGTGATCTCGTCGAGAAGCCGCTGCGACAGTGCTGGGGCGATGCTCCCCTGGTCGGTTGCCAGTCGTACGTTCCCGGCGATCGAGAGCAACCCGCGAGGCGAGCCGAGCCGGATGCTGAGCAGCTCGTCGATCGCGGTCCGCGCCTCCGCACTCACCTGCGCAACCGGCAGACGGTAGAGATCCATGCGCAGGTCCTGAAGCGCGAGCAGCCGTCCCGTCACATCGCCGTGACGCAGCTCGGACTCGGCATTGTTCACTCGGCGTTGCAGCGTTGTGAGCGCCGACCCCGTCACCGCGCCGGACTTGTGCAGCTGGCGGATCAGCTGCGACATCGACCGCGTCTGCGTGACCCGGGTCGGCTTACCGCGTTCGCCGTTCGGTGAGCCGACGGCGACCTTGAAATCCTGGTCAGGGACCTGGCTCGCCGGCAGGGTCAGCTCGACGGTGCTGGTTCCGGCTCCGGCGATCCGTACGGTCCGCGGCTCGCCGACGGCACGTCCGTCGAGGACCAGTTGGGTGGGGACAGCCGCCACGGTGCTTCCGGGGTTGGTGAGCGGCGCGGTCACGGTCAGGCGTTGCGTGCCCGCGTCCAGGGTGGCTTGGGCGGCTCCAAAGCTGGGGCGGGGCGGGGTGTACCGGTCGAGCGTGCGCCGGTCCTCCTTGGTCGCCGGCCGGATCCGGACCGCCTGCCCGCCTCCGCCGACCATCGACATGCTGAGCACGGTCGACGAGCGGACGAGCACCTTACTGATCTCGATCGGCAGCGGATTCCCGCGCCAGGTCGTCTCGGCCGCATCGGAGTAGATCTCGGCCACGTACTCGCCGTGCGCCAGGAACGACAGGGGCATCTCGAGGGTGCGGTCGTTCTCGTCGGTGATCGCGCTGAGGTACCAGGTGTCGCCGTGACGTCGGGCCGCCGTCGTGTAGTCGCCGATCGCGCTGTCGAGGATCCGGCTCTCGTCCCACGTGGTGGGCATGTCCTTCAGGAACGCGAAGCCCGGATGCGCGGCGTAGTTCTCAGGGGTGTCCGCGAGCATCTGCATCGGGCTGTAGAAGAGCGTGGAGAGCGCCAACTGGGCGGCCGAGGTGGTCTGGACGCGGGTGCCGAGCTTGGCCGGGTCCCAGGTGACGTTCAGGACACCGGGGGTGTAGTCGGCCGGGCCACCCATGAACCGGGTGAACGGCAGAATGGTGGCCTGCGCCGGCGGGTTGCCGTTCACGCCCTTGTGGTTCTGCTGCTCCATCCCGGCGACGCCCTCACCGGTCATCATGTTGGGGTAGGTGCGGGCGAGCCCGGTCGGCTTGATCGCCTCGTGGGCGTCGATCGTGATGTGGTGGCGGGCCGCCGCGTCGATCACGCGCTGGTAGTGCCGCACGGCTTCCTGGTCGAAGTGGCTGCGGTTCACCCCACCCAGCAGGAACTTGGTGGCGTAGCCGGTTTTGATCGCGTGGATACCGAGTTCCTCGTACCGGGAGAAGATCTCCTCGATGTGCGTGTCGTAGTAGTCGACGTCGCCCCGCGTCTCGTTGTGCGCGATGAACCCGACACCGTTCTGCTCGGCGTACTCGAGCACCGCGGGCAGGTCGAAGTCGGGCTGCGGGGTGAGGAAGTCCTGGTTCGCCCAGGTGCCGCCGGCGTTCGTGTTCCAACCCTCGGCGAGTACGTACTTGGAACCCGCCCGCTTCGCCAGATCGATGTACTGCTTCACGCGAGCGGTCGTGGCTCCGTGGTTCGGTCCGTAGTTCCAGGTGGTCTGGCGGCGCTGAAGCTCCCACCACACACCGACGTACGTGGCGGGCTTGATCCAGGACGTGTCGCCGGCGCAGATCTCGCACGGGTCGTTGAGATTCTCGATCAGGTGGGACTCGGCCAGGTCACCGGGCCGCTCACCGATGGTCAGGGTGCGCCACGGGGTGGAGAACTCGCCGCGCAGCTTCGCCTTCGTGCCGTCCGGCAGACTGATCAGGTCGCTCGTGAACCGGCCCGGCTGGCCCGGCACCGCCTTCAGCGTCATGCTCGGATAGTCGGTCAGGTCGGCTTCGTGCACCACCAGGTAGGTGTCGCCGGCCGCCAGGGTGATGGGCGTCTGGGCCGTCGGTACGGCCGACAGTGGCTGGTCGCGGTAGTGCTGCTCGTCGGCGTTCCAGTCCGTGCCGGCGGCCAGCGACCAGCTTCGCGAGGCAGGGTCCAAAGCGAACTCGGTTCGCTCGGCGGTCACCGTGTAGGCGTCGAGTCCCGGCTGGGCCGGGATGTGGTAGCGAAACCCGACGCCGTCGTCGAAGACACGAACGATGACGTCCAGACGGAACCCGGTGTCCGCCTGCACGGCGTGGACCGTGAGTTCACGAGCGTGGTTGCGGACCTTGCTGTCAGTCCCCCAGAGCGGCTTCCACGTCTCGTCGATGGTGCGGCGTTGCACGGACTCGATGCTCATGGCCTGGGTCAGGCTGGGTCGTCCCGCGAGGTCGATACCGAGCCCGGAGGCGCCGACCACCACCTGGCCGCGATTCGTGACGCTGTAGGTGAGCCGCCCGCCGTCAGCGCTGATCGCGACGCCCAGCGATCCGTCCGGAGACTTCACCACCTGCCCAGCGCTCTCCGGCACCGCGATCATAGCTGCCGGTACGGCTGGAACCAGCGGCTCGTTCGCGCGCGCAGGCGCCGCGAGGATCCCGGCTGAGAGCGCGAGGGCTGTCGTTGCCACCAAAGCGGTCCTCAGCGTCGGCCTTCGGCCAGCACTGTTCATCGTCTGTCCCATCCTCGACCGAAGCGGCCGTAACCCGACCGAAACAATCAGGGACCCTAGGGATGCCGTGCGCCGGTGGTCAATCCTCAGAATTCCGAGGATTCAGGGCCCTTTACGCTGGAAATACCTTGCTGTCTGTTGTTATGCGCGTCACCAATCGACGGGCTGCGCACGGAGAATCGGCAATCCTCGAAGGACGGCGGCAGGCGCCTGCGCGACAGCGCGACGTGGCACGTCCACAGTCGCGTCGGCGGGGGTGCCGCCGGCAGCGCGGCCGAACCGCGGGCCGCCCTGGCTCCTGACACACTCAGCGGCGTGTTCATCACCGTGACCCTGCGGAACGTCGGTACCGCGGCAATCGTGGTCGGGCTGCTCATCGCCATGCTCACCCTCGGCACGACCACTGACCGTCCATTCATCCTGGCCTGGTTGTTCGTCGTCATCGGTCTTGGCCTGCGGTTGGAGGCCGCCATTCGCGGTCGCAACGGGCCGGACCGAGGTGCCGGGCACTGAGCTTCCTGGCGGTGCACCCTCGTCGAGCGGCACGCGCGACACGTCGGCACGGCCACGGCGCCACTCCAGGATCGGGTGGTCGGCGGTCGACCGCCGCGAGACGTCATAGGCCCCCTGATCGTTGAGCCGGTGCCACCCGAACCCGGCCCGTCGTGAACTGGAGGAAAGGTGCGAGATTATCCGCAGGCGATCGGCCCGGACGACCGCGTCGAGCCGGTGCCGCGCCGGATCCGCGCGTACCTCGCCGGCGAGCTGGTGCTGGACACGACACGGGCACAGTACGTGTGGGAGTGGCCGTTCTACCCCCACTACTACATCCCGCTCAATGACGTGAACCGCAGCCTGCTGGTCGATGAGCACCGCACGGAGCGGATCCCGTGCGGGACCGGACGGGTGTACGGGCTGCAGGTCGGTGAGACGTCCCGCCCGTCGTCCGCTCGATGCTATGGAGACGACGCGCTGCCCGGACTGGCGGACACGGTTCGATTCGACTGGGCCGCCATGGACAGCTGGTTCGAGGAGGACGAAGAGGTCTTCGTGCACCCCCGCAACCCGTACTCCCGGGTCGATGCGCTGCGGTCCACCCGGCACGTACGGGTGGAACTCGACGGGCTCGTACTGGCCGAGTCGGCGTCACCGGTGCTGGTCTTCGAGACCGGGCTGCCCATCCGCTACTACCTCAACCGGACCGAGGTGAACTTCGAGCACCTCGTGGCGTCGAAGACGACGACCGCCTGCCCGTACAAGGGCCGGACGAGCCGCTACTGGTCGGTACGCGTCGGCGGCACCGTCCAACCGGACCTGGCCTGGTCGTACGAGTTCCCCACCAGCGCGCTCATCCCGATCGCCGGGCTGATCGCCTTCTACAACGAGAAAGTTGACCTGGTCATCGACGGCCAGCGGCTCACCCGGCCGAAGACGCACTTCTCCTGACCGCGGCCGCACCGGCGAGAGTCCTGTGACGGCGGGCACACCTCGTCACGGCCGGCGTCGCAATCCTGTCTCGGCTGCTGAAGAAGTCCCCCGAAGCCACGACGGCGTCGAGTATCAGCAGGAGAAGGACGGGTGCCGCGGTGAGGACCGGTCGGCTTGAGGCGTTCAGTGATGGCGTGCTCGCCATCATCATCACGATCATGGTGTTGGAGCTGAAGGTCCCGGATGGGCACAGCTACACCGACCTCATCCACACCAGCGGAGTCGGGCTGCTGGTGTATCTGCTCAGCTTCGTGTTCGTGGGTATCTACTGGAACACCCACCATCAGCTGTTCCACCTGGTTCGGCAGGTCAGCGGCGGTGTGCTGTGGGCGAACCTGGGGCTGTTGTTCTGCCTGTCGCTTGTCCCGTTCACGACGGCCTGGGTCTCCGAATCGAGGTTCGAACAGACTCCGGTCGTCATCTACGGCCTGGACCTGCTCAGTGCCGCCGTCGCCTACGTCGTACTCCAAACGGTGATCATCCGGCGGGAGGGACCGGACTCACCGCTACACCGGGCCGTCGGAGCCGACCTCAAGGGCAAACTCTCCATAGCGTTCGACGTCGCCGGCGTCCTCAGTGCCCTGACGATCGACCGCGACGGGCACGTCGGCGTCTGGCTCGCCATGTCGTGCTTCGTCCTCGTCGTGATCATTTGGGTCGTCCCCGACCGCCGTATCTACCGTGCGCTGCGTCAGAACGAGGTTCCCGCCTGAGAGCCCGCGGCCGTGGACAGGAGCCGGTCACACCGCGGACCGCCGGGACGCAGGTAGCGCGCCTTTGGGCGGCATTTCCCTGGAGCTGTCACAGGCCGGGTGATTCCCGGTCTTAACTGGTACCGGATGGCAACTGGTGCCCCGGCCAACAGGAAGGATCGTCATGAAGATCGTGGTAATCGGCGGCACCGGCCTGATCGGGTCGAAGCTCGTGGCGAAGCTTCGCGAGCAGGGTCACGAGGCGGTACCGGCGTCACCGAAAACCGGCGTCAACACCATCACCGGCGAGGGCCTGGCCGAGGCGTTGGCCGGCGCGTCCGTGGTGGTCGACGTGGCGAACGCCCCCTCGTGGGAGGACGACGCCGTGCTCGAGTTCTTCAAGACCTCCACCCGGAACCTGCTCGCCGCGGAGGCGGCTGCCGGCGTCGGGCACCATGTGGCGCTGTCGATCGTGGGGACCGATCGACTGCCGGAGAACGGCTACTTCCGCGCGAAGGTCGCGCAGGAGAAGCTGATCGAGGCGTCGTCGATCCCGTTCTCGATCGTGCACGCGACGCAGTTCTTCGAGTTCGTCAAGGGCATCGCCGACTCCGCCGCGGACGGCGACACGGTCCGGATGGCACCTGTGCTCTTCCAACCCATCGCCGGCGACGAGGTGGCCCAGACCCTCGACCGGGTGGCGGTGGGGTCGCCGTTGAACGGTCGGCTCGAGATCGCCGGGCCTGAGCGGCTCCGGATGGACGAGTTCTTCCGCAACGCCCTGGCTGCCCTGGGTGATCCGCGAAAGGTGGTCACCGACCCGCACGCGCGCTACTTCGGCTCGGAGTTGGACGAGCGGAGCCTGGTGCCGGACGACGGGGCGGTGCTCGGGGAGATCAAGTACGCCGACTGGCTGGGCCGGGCCGGGTCCGGCAGGTAACGCGACACCGAGCCGCGCGATCGCCGAGCGGCGGCAACGGTTCGACGCGGCCCTGTCCCCGATGCGGATCCACTCGAAGGCCGTTGCGCTCGAAGTGCCCGTGGCCCGGTTGCATCTCCACAAGCTGACCACAGGTCGGGGCCCGGTGACTTATGGTGAAAAACCGGCACCCCCGCCGTCGGCCCCAGGCGGCGCGACACGAGCACCACGATCATGGCCGTTGACTCACCCTGTCCAGCCGGAGGGCGGACCGATGACCAAGCTGACGTCGCGGCGCCGGGTGTCGACGGACCACCCCTCCCGCGCCAGCAGGTCGCACGCCAGGGCCGCCGTCGCCGGCCCTTACGCGGCCGGCACCGGGCCGACACCGAACGCGCGCGTCGTCCACCACTGCTGAGATGGACTGGGCCGGATGGGCGTTGTTCGGGTTGGTCGCCACCACGGCGCTCACCGCGGCACTGACCGCTGCCCAACTGGCCGGCCTTACTCGGATCGACTTTCCGCTGCTACTCGGAACCCTCGTCACCGAGGACCCCGACCGCGCCCGCGTCGTCGGCTTCTTCATGCACCTCGCCGCCGGTCAGGGCTTCGCCCTCGGTTACACGGCCACGTTCGCCCTGCTGCACCGCGCCACCTGGTGGATCGGGGCGCTGCTCGGGACCATCCACGTCGGAATCGCGCTGACGGTGCTCCTGCCGCTGCTTCCGGGCGTCCACCCGCGCATCGCCTCGCAGCGGGCGGGGCCGGCCAGCACGGCCGTGCTGGAGCCGCCCGGCCTGTTCGCCCTCAACTACGGAAACCAGACGCCGGCGGTCGCGGCCGTCGTTCACATCATGTACGGGGTGGTCCTCGGAGTACTCCTCCAACCCCACTGACTCGCGTCCGGCGACTCCTCAGGAGGCGATCTCCATGACCGGCCGGTCCGACACGACCAGCCCCCGATCCCCCGCGCCGATCAGCGACTACGGGCTGCTGGGAGACACCCGCACCGCCGCCCTCGTCGCCAGCGACGGCGCCCTCGACTGGCTCTGCGTTCCGCGTTTCGACGGCGAGCCCCTGTTCGGCCGGTTGATCGGAGGTCGGGACGCGGGAACGTTCCGGATCGGTCCGGCCCGACCGGCCACCGTCGTCGAACGGCGCTACCGCCGGCACAGCGCCACCCTCGAAACGACCTGGGCGGTGGGCGGCAGCCGGCTCACCCTCACCGAGGGCATGATCGCCGAGGTCAGCGGCCGCCTGCTACCCACGACGCTGATCGTGCGGCGGCTGTCGACCGAGGACGCGGCGGTCGACGCGGTCGTCGAATTCGACCCTCGCCTCGGCGTACGGCACCGGCGCCCCCGAGTCCACCACCGGCACCAGGCCCTGGTGTGTCAGTGGGGGTCGCTCGCCGTCTCGCTGAGCAGCAGTCCCGCTCTCACCATCGAACCGGGCCGGCCTACCGTGATCACGGTTCGACCCGGCCGGCCGGTCACCTTCGCGCTCGCCGTGGCGCACCGCGAACCGCTGATCCACGTCGAGCCGGCATCCGCCTGGGAACTGCTCAACGAGGACGAGGACCGCTGGCGAGCCTGGACCGCCGAGATCGACGAGTCACTGCCCTTCCGGGAACACGTCGTACGAAGCCTGCTCACCATGCGGCTGCTGACCTACTCGCCCTCGCGAGCCCCGGTGGCCGCACCCACGACGTCCCTGCCCGAGGATCCCGGCGGAACCCGGAACTGGGACTACCGTTACGTCTGGCCCCGTGACGCCAGCATCTGCGTCAGCGCCTTCCTCAGCGTCGGCAAACCCGGCGAGGCGCGCGGGTTCCTCGCCTGGCTGCTGCACGCCAGTCGGCTGCAGCGGCCACGGCTGCCGGCACTGCTCACCCTGCACGGCCGGCACGTACCGCCAGAGCGGGAACTGCCCGGCTGGCCCGGCTACCTCGACAGCGTTCCCGTACGGATCGGCAACGCCGCCGCGGGGCAACACCAACTCGACGGCTACGGCTGGGTCATCGACGCCGCCTGGGCGTTCGTGCAGGCCGGGCAGCCCCTCTACAGCGAGACGTGGCGGGCGGTGCGCGGCTTCGCCGACGTGGTCAGCCGTTGCTGGCAGGAACCCGACGCCGGCATCTGGGAGGTTCGCGAACCCGCCCAACACATACATTCCAAGCTCATGGGCTGGCTCGCCCTGGACCGGGCCCTGCGTATCGCCGACACTCACCCCCTGCCCGGCCGGCAACGCCGACGCTGGCAGGAAGCACGAGACGCCATCGCCGCCGAGGTCCGGGTATCCGGCTTCGACCCGACAGCGACCAGCTACGTCCGCGGCTACGCATCCCGGGACCTCGACGCGGCCCTGCTCGTCCTGCCGTTGCTCGGCATGGACAGTGGCGATCCGCCCCGGGTTCGCGGCACCGTCGACGCCATCCGGGACCGGCTCTCCGCCGGCGGTCCGCTGCTGTACCGCTACCCCCCGGGACGCGACGGCCTACCCGGTACCGAGAGCGCCTTCCTGCCCTGCTCGTTCTGGCTCGTCCAGGCTCTGGCCGGCACCGGACGCCGCAGCGAGGCGGTCGAGCTGTTCCGGAGCATGCTCGACCTCGCCAGCCCACTCGGCCTCTACGCCGAGGAGCTGGACCCCGCGACCGGCGCTCACCTCGGTAACTACCCGCAGACACTGACCCACGCCGCGCTCGTCCAAGCCGCACTCGCCATTCGCGACGCGCCCGGTTAGCCGGGCAGGGTGCCCCGCGTCCCCCGAACGGCGCTCGACAGGCGGCGCCGCTCCTCGGTGCGCCTGCCCGCACCGAGGAGCCGCCGCCAGCCGCTCGCCCGAGACGCGACGGACGAGAACGTCACTCGGCGATCTGCGCTACCGATTGGGCGGCGACAGCGCGCAGGGTGGGATCCCCGATGCGGGCGTACGCGTCGATGGCGGTGTCGACGAACTTGATCGCGTGAGCGTCCCCGCTGTCCACCGCACGGAGCATGATCTCGTCGAAGTTCAGCCCGCTGTCGACGGTCGGGACGGGCCGCGCCTCGGCCGGGGCGTAGGCGGCGGTGACCGCGGCCGTCGCGGCCCAGGCTGCGGCGAGGCTCGGTGCCCAGAGGGCGGACGGCAGGGCCGGCAGGGTCCGCAGGACGGCGTTCGGCGCGGTGGCGGCGTGCACGAGCATGACCGGGTTGGCGTACCCGTGCGTGCCGTGCCGGGCGACGGCGGCGTCCACGATGTCGGCGAGCCGGGCCGACACGTCGTCGCTGGAACTGCCGGGCACCGCGCCGGCCGCCGCCGGCCAGGCGGGCAGGTCCGCCAGTTGGGCGAGGCGAGCCCGGATGCCGGAGCGCTGGTCGGGTACGCGGGGAACCGTGTCGAGCGCCGACCGCGCGTCGGTCGCCCGGTACGGTCCGGCGCCGGGCGGCGCGAGGGGCTGCCACCGTGCGGCCCAGTAGGCCAACCCCTGGCCGAGTTCGGCGACTCGCGGCTCGGTCTCGCCGTCGAGCAGGGCCCGCACGGCGTGACCGACGCGGATCACCCCGTGGGTGGCGCCTGCGGCGATGCCCGGCAGCAACCGCGGCCACCATCGGACGAGTACGTCTCGCCACTGTTCACCGGCGAGCGCGCGGTCGAAGTGGTTAAGCCAGTCGCCGGTACGTACCGGGTCGCCGAGCGGATCACGCCACTCGTCCTCCGGGATGGTGCGGATTCCTCGTGGGCGCTCTTCCAACAGGTGGGCGTAGGAGTCGAACCATCGGTGAACGGCCCGTTCGTGGCCGCGCTGCGCCAGCGCCTCGGCCGCCATCGGCGCGTGGTTGGACAGCCAGCCGTTGCGCTCCGGGCCGGTGTGGCGCACCCGTTCGTACACCTCGTCAAGCACTGAATCCGTCATGTGAACGACCTTGCAAGCTGAACAATGCTTGAGGTCAAGCACAGCAGGTCGAATGACCGCCATGAGGCTCCCGACATCGCCCCGTGGGTGGTAGCCCGACCGGGTGAACAGCGCTCAGCACCGACCGGCGGGGATGGGCTTACGGCATACTGCGATCGACGATGCCGGGGCGGAGAGGAATTCCAGATGGCAGACGGCGACGTGCCCGACCGGATGCAGGCGGCGGCCCTCGACGAGTTCGGCGGTCCGGAGGTGATCACCCCGCGCATCCTGCCCGTGCCGCAGATCGCCGACGACGAGATCCTGATCAAGGTCTGGAGCGCCGGCGTGGGGGTGTGGGACGCCCTCGAGCGTGAGGGCATGCTGGTGCCCGAAGGCGCGTCGTTTCCGATCGTGCCCGGCACCGACGGCGCGGGGACGGTCGTCGCCGCGGGCGGTCAGGTGACCAACGTGGCCGTGGGCGACCTGGTCTACGTGTACGACTCCACCCGCCCCAAGGGCGGCTTCTACGCCGAATACGCGGCGACCAAGGCGCAGTACGCCGCGAAGCTCCCGGCAGGCGTGCCGGTGGAGCACGCAGGTGCCATGCCCACCGACGCGCTGACCGCGTTGACGGGGCTGGACGTCCTCGGCCTACCGGCCGGAGCCTGGCTGCTGATCTTCGGCGCGAGTGGCGGTCAGGGACATCTGGCCGTGCAGTTGGCCAAACGGCAGGACCTCAAGGTGATCGCCGTGGCGTCCGGCGCCGACGGCGTGGCACTGGTGACCCGGCTCGGCGCCGACGTGGCCCTCGACGGGCACGGCGACATCGCCCAGGTGCTGGCGCAGATCCGCGAGGTCGCGCCGGACGGCGTCGACGGCCTGCTCGCCATGGCGGGCGGCGAGACGGTGGACCGGCTCAGCGAGACGCTGCGCGACGACGGCGTGCTCGCGTACGCCAACGGGGTGCAACCGGTGCCGTCCGAGCGGCCCGGCATGACGGTCCAGGCGTACGACGGACAGACCGGCCCCGAGCAGCTGCAGCGCCTGAACCAGCTCATCGAGGCCGGCCCGTTCCAGGTGCACGTCGCCGAGAAGTTCCCGCTGGGCCGGGCGGCGGAGGCGCATCGGCGCCTGCAGACCTCCTACCCGGGGAAGCTGCTGCTCACCGTGCGCTAGGCGCTCCGCCGCGGAACCCTCGGCGCGACTGCTCAGAGGTCGCCGTAGTCGCCGACCTGCCGCCCACCGACCCAGGTCCGCAGGATGCCGGTCTGCCACATCGCCCGGCCGGCCGGCAGGTGGAACGGGTCCATGTCGGTGATCACGAAATCGGCCCACTTGCCCGGCTCGAGGGTGCCGATCACCCGCTCCTGGTGGGCCGCGTACGCGGCGTCCAGGGTGAACGACCGCAGCGCCTCGACCGGCGTCATGGCCTCCTCGGAGTACCACCCGCCGGCCGGCCGGCCCTCCCGGTCGGTGCGGGTCACGGCGGCGTGCATGCCCTCGAAGGGCAGGGCGGAGGAGACCGGCAGGTCGGAGCCGGAAGCGATGACGGTGCCCTGGTCGAGCAGCTTGCGCCACGCGTACGCACCCTTGATGCGCTCCGGGCCCACCCGGTCCTCGGCCATGTTCATGTCGTCGGTCGCGTGCACCGGCTGCATCGACGCGATGAGGTCCAGCTTCTTGAACCGCGGGATGTCGTCGAGCGCGACGACCTGGGCGTGTTCGATCCGGTGCCGCAGGCCCCGGTCCCCGACCCGGCGGAAGGCCTTCTCGTACGCGTCGAGCACGAGCCGGTTGCCCCGGTCACCGATGGCGTGGACCGCCACCTGGTAACCCTGGCGGAGGATCGCCAGGACCCGCCGGTCCAACTCCTCCGGTTCGATGCGCAGCAGCCCCGTGTTGGCGGGGTCGTCGCTGTAGGGCTGGAGCAGGGCGGCGCCTCGGCTGCCCAACGCCCCGTCGACGTAGAGCTTCACCGTGCGTACGCGAAGCATGTCGGCCGCGAACGAGTCCGTGCGGACGTCGGCGCCGACCTCGGTGAACGCGTCCCAGCTCAGGAAGGCGTTCACCCGCATCGTCAGCGTGCCCGCGCCGGCCAGCTCGCGCAGGATCAGGTAGCCGGCGGCGTCGGTCCCGGCGTCGGAGATGGAGGTGATACCGACGGCGTTGAGCTTCTGCTGTGCGGTGAGGGCGCGCTGCCGTACGTCCTCGATGGTCGGTGCGGGAAGCTCCGAGGAGACCAGGCCCATCGCGTTGTCGATGAACGTCCCGGTCGGGTTGCCGTCCGCGTCGCGGATGATCTGGCCGCCGGCGGGGTCCTGGGTGTCCCGGGTGACGCCGGCGACAGTCAGCGCCGCGGTGTTGGCCACACCCGCGTGGCCGTCGACCCGGGTCAGCCACACCGGCCGGTCGCTGACGACCACGTCGAGGTCGGCCGCGGTCGGGAATCGCCCCAGTCCCCAGATGACCTGGTTCCAGCCCCGTCCGGTGATCCAGGTCAGGTCCGGGTGGGCGGCCGCGTACGCGGCGAGGGCCTGCTGCGCCTCGGCGAGGGACCGGGTGCCGCTGAGGTCCAGTTCCGAGGCCAGCGCACCGTAGCTCCACAGGTGGCCGTGGGCGTCGTGCATGCCGGGGAGCAGGACGCGGCCCTTACCGTTGACGCGTCGTACCCCCCGGCCCGCGTGCGCGTCGAGCCCGGCGACCTTTCCGTCCGGCGCGATCAGGATGCTGGAGAACTCCCGCAGCCGCCCCTTGCGGGTGAGGGTGTAGCCGCGGACGTTCTCCACCAGGACCGGTCCTCGTCCGGTGCCGTGCGACGTGGCGGCCTGGGCCGCGCCGCCCGGCAGCGCCGGGAGCACGGCGGCGCCGACACCGACGCCGAGCAGTCTCAGGAGCTGGGCGCGGGTGAGGTTCGGGCTGGGGGGCGGGGTGGCGCAGGCCTCACACACGGGGACTCCTCGGCGGTTTCGAGCAGCGTGAGTCGTCCACGCGACGGGCGGGCGGCGTAGGCCCGGCAGAGGTCCGTCACATCGACGGCTTCCTTCGCACCGACGCTATCAGCGACGAAGATCAATGGTCAAGATCGGTGGGGCGGGCCATGCGGACCGACCCGGTCCCACATTCAGGACGCCACGGTCACGGACTGAGATCGGCGCGGGCTCCCGTCCAAACTGACGCGGGTGCTTCTGACTCGGTAGGTTGTCGATCATGACGGACGTACGACTGAAGCCGATGACCGAGGATCAGTACAAGCCGTGGCGGGCCGAGGCCGAGGCGCACTACGTGCAGAGCCTCGCCGCGTCGGGCCAGTCGACGCA
>NZ_FTNF01000031.1 GCF_900156065.1 Micromonospora avicenniae
CCGGTGGGGCCGTTCGGGCCGCAGGTCCACCAGAGCCAGCGGACGTTGGCCTGGACCTCGGTCGGCACACACGCCGCACCGATGGAGACGGTTCGCATCGTCTGGAACCCCGGCAGCCGCACCTGGCGGAGCTGGCCGTTGCCGCCGGTGGTGGTCCAGAGCGTGTCGAACCAGAGCGCGGCGGCGGTGATCGGGCCGGTACGCAGGGTCTCCGTCTGCACCAGGTCGACCACGTACTGGGTGGCCGGCGCTCCTCCGTCGACGACGGCGTACCGGTCCATCGCGTCAACCAGCCGCGCACCGGTGGTCGGCAGCCACATGGAGAAGTTGCCGCCGCCGTCGCCCTTCCTGGTGATCGAGGTCTGACCGTTGACCTCCATCAGGAACGTCGTCTTGCCCTCGACTCCGTCGACGGTCCGGACGCAGGCGACCGCTGGCGTGCAGCGCACCGAGTAGACGCTGAGCTCGCCTCCCTGCTGGGCAAGCGGGTACGCGTCGGGCGCCAGCGCGTGGTTGAACACCGCGTACTGCGTCTCGGAGGTGCTCGGGAAGACCTGGGTCTGCACGTGCCGCACGACGCCGCGGCGGTAGGTGAGCCCGGCGTTCTCAACCGGGTCCCGCACCGACATGACCGGGGCCGGCGCCGCGCCGGTCGCGGTGAACCGCTGCACCGCCCAGTCGCGGTAGTTCGTGCCACCGACCGCCAGCGCGGTCCCGTCCGGACCCTGGAGCAGCGAGTCGGCCGGCTGGGCACGGGGCAGCACGGTCGTCTGGCCACTTCCGTCCAGCGAAACCGTGATCACCGAGCCGTCGGTCTTGCCCGGGACGGGGTCGAGCGTGGCGACCACCCGGTCACCGAGCACAGCCAGGCGATTGCGGGCACCCGCGACCGTGACCACCCGCTCCGTGGTGTCGCTGCCGGAGGTGAGGCCGGCACGGGAGAGGACGTGCGCGGTGCCGGTCGAGGTCACCCAGGCCACCGCGTCCCCGGAGAGGCGGAAGTCCGTGGGTGACGCCGCCGTGGCACCGGGAATCGGGACGACGGTGGCCGTCGCGATGTCGAGCAGGCCGTACCAGTTCCTGCCGTCCGAGGTGGTCCCGGGTACGACCACCGAGGCCGCGTCACCGACCCGGGACTCCGCGGCGAAGCGTGTGCCCGCCGGGGCGCCGGTGACCGGGCGGCTCCCGGTTATGTTCCCCTCGGCGTCGACGGTGTGCAGCGCGAGCTGCCTGTCGCTGACCCGCGAGATCATCGTGCGTCCGTAGATCCCGAATGGCTCGCCCTCGGCGGCCCACGCCCACGTCTCCCAACTCTGGTCGGCGAGGTTCACCACGTGCGTCGACGAGCCCGACGACGCCTCGATGGTCACCGTGTCACCGCCGGCCGGTCGCAGATCCGCCAGCCGTACGCCGAAGAGTTCGTTCACCCGGACGGAGTTGCCTGTGTCGTAGCGGGTCCAGAGGTAGCTGCGCTGGTTGTTGTGCTGGTGAAGGAAGCCGGTCGTACCTGCGAAGACCACCTTTTCGGTGGGCCGCACGGTCGGTTCGTACTCGGGGATGACCGCGACTTCGCGCGGAGCGGTGCCCGGGTCGGCGGCGGCCGGGGTGGCCGGGATTGCCAGCAGGCCGACGGCGAGGGTGGTCGCCAGGGTGCCGGCTGCGGAACTGCGGCCCAAAAGGGTCCTCCTGAGTGGGGTGCTGCGCACGGGGAAGTGAGCCTATCGATATGAAGAGCCACGGGTAGGCCGCCGAACGGCTGGTTCGTGGACGCGCAGCCGTCGTTGCCCAGCCGACGTCCACCTGATGGACGACCGCCCCCGCACGCGGTGCGTGCGGGGGCGGTCGGGGCGCGCAGTTCGAGTCAGATGATGATTTTGTACATGTTCCAGCCGGAGCCGGCCTTGACCCGCGGCTCGAAGGAGCCGTTGCCGAGGCCGGCGTAGGACCAGAGGACCCCGTCGGCGTCGCGGGCGACGAGGTCGTTACGGCCGTCTTCGTCGAGGTCGCCGATGGCGACGATCGAGTTGTAGATGTTCCAGCCGGCGAACACCTTCACGCGGCTGCTCCAGCCTTTGTCGCCGTTGCTGAAGTAGGCGTACATGACGCCGGTGGCGTCGACGCCGAGCAGGTCACCGTGACCGTCGCCGTTGAGGTCTCCGGCGCCGAGGACCCGGCTGTAGATGTTCCAGCCGGAGCCGACCTGCACCCGGGAGTTGATCCCACCCTTACCGGTGGTGGTGTACAGCCACAGCTTCCCGTCCGCGTCGACACCCAGGATGTCGTCGTGACCGTCACTGTTCACATCACCGGGGGCGAGGATCGACTTGTACATCATCCAACCCGCACCCAGGCTCACCGTCTGCCGGCCACCGAAGTTGAGCTGACCGATACCCAGATGCGCCTTCATACCGCCGTCACCGTCACGCACCAACAGATCCGGGTACACGTCCCCGTTGAAATCACCGAACGGCACCAACGCCGACGTACGCGACGCCCCCGAACAGCTCAAACACCAGTTGTCGGTGTACCCGTGGTCGTAGAGCACACCCGGGACGCTCTGGTCCCGGCGAGTGCCGTACCAGTGCCCCTCGCCGGTCGCCTGGACCCCGAGCAGACCCGGGCCGCCGTAACAGTCGTAACCCCGGAACGGGAACGTGCCGCAACCCACCAGGAGCGCCTTCGTACCGATCGTCACCGGCTCGGAACTGTCGGCGGTGGTGGCCTTGAGAGTCCACTGGTAGGGCCCGTTCAGGGCCGGCTCCCCGGAAGAGAGCTTGCCGTCCCAACTGACCGAGATGCTCTGGCGGGCGGCGGCCCCGGTCTGGCGGTGGACCACTTCCTCCGTCCACTTGCGCGTGACGGTCAGCTCCCACTGGGTGACCGACCGGGTGAGCCCGAACGACCCGTACCAGCCGGCCCCCGCCGTCCGGGGGTGCGCCACGTCCCGCACCGAGGAGGTGGCGGCCTTCACCGGCGTACCCGGCACACCGGTGTCGAGCACGTGCACCGCGTTCTCCGCGTCTACATACGCGACGCCGGAACCGTGCCGGTCCACCGCCCAGGTCACCCGGCGGCCGTCGGCCGGGACGCCCGCAGCCAGGTCGGCCAGCTTCACCGGCGCCCGCACCGTGCCGTCGTGGAAGTCGGTGAGGTAAAGCGCACCAGTTTCGTGCCGGACCAGGAAACCGTCACCCAGCATCGCCGGCCCGGCCGGCACACTCAGGTTGTGGTTCCGCTGCAGGTCGTAGACCCCGGCCGGGCCGGCCACCCCACACGACCAGTAGAGCCAACGCGCGCTGGCCTGGAGTTCGGTCGGCGCACAGGGGGCACCGGTGGAGAAATTCCAGCTGACCGGACTGCTGTTCATCAGGTCGCGGGCTTGAATCCAACCCGACGATCCGCTGGTCCGGTACAGGGTGTCGAACCAGAGGGCGGCACCGGTGGCCGGCCCGAGCCGGGTCGTGCTCCCGTGAGCGTTGTCGACCAGGTACTGATCGGTCGTAGCGCCGTCGTCGACCAGGACGTACCGGTTGCCCACGTCCACGACCCGGCCGTTCTGCGTCGGTAGCGAGTAGGTGCTGTAGCTGGAGGGGAATTCCCGGAAGGTGTAGAGCGTGTCCTTCGCGCCGTCGGCGCCCGGGGACACGTAGGCCACACCCTCCTGATTGCCCTCCGCCAGCCGCACGCACTGAACGCCCGTCTCGCAGGGCACCTGCGGCTTCGCGAACGCGACCCCACCGGCCTTGACCGAGCCGTCGTCCACGATCGGGTGGTTGTAGAGCGCGTATCCGGGCTCACCAGTCGTCCCGACGATCTCGCTCTGCACGTGCCGAACCAGGCCCTGGTGGTAGAGGAGACCCGCGTTCTCCACCGGGTCACGCACCGGCATCAGCGGCGTGCTGGTGGGCGCCTGACCGGGCTGCGCGCTGATCCGGCGTACCGCCCAATCCCGGGCTCCTGAGCCGCCCACGACCAGCGCGGTGCCGTCCGCGGCCTGGACCACCGCGGTCTCCTCCGCGTCGACTCGCGGCAGCAGCGTAGTCCGGGTGCCGTCGGCGGAGACGGCGACCGCCGGCTCCCAGGTGGCACCCCATCCGCTGGCGTCCCGCGACGTGACCAGGCCGTCGCCGACGATCGCCGAGCGGCGCACGGTGTCGTAGGGAACGGTCAGCTTCCGGGCTTCAGTGTTGGAGCCGTCAGCCAGGCCGCTGCGCGAGTAGAGCCAGTAGGTGCCTCCACCGGTCATCGAGGACGACGCCCAGCCGACGGTGTCGCTGGTGAGCCGGAAGACCGCTGCGCCCCAACCGACCTGGGGGGCACCCGGGATCGGCATGATCTGGCCGCTGGCGATATCGAGCAGCCCGGAACGCAACGTGCCGTTCTCATTCGCGTACCCGACGACGGCGGAGGTCAGGTCAGCGGTGGCGGCGGGGTAGATGCCGGTGGGGACGGCGCCGTCGGGCACGGTTATCGGGGTGCTGCCGGCGATGGTGCCGTCCTCGGCGAAGGTGAGCAGCTCGGCACGGGAGCCGACGCCGCCCGACAGCTTCACGGCCATGACGGTGCGGCCGTAGACACTCAACACGGCATAGCCGTTGGAGCCGGTGGGCACCGCCCACTGCTGCCAGCTCTGGTCCGAGAGGTCGAGCACGCTCACCTTGCCCGGGGCCGGCTTTGCCGGCACCTGGAACCGGGTGGAGACGAAGTCGCCACCGGCCGGCTTCAGCGATGACGGCTTGACGCCCGCGAGGCTCGGAACCGGTACCGTTTCGCCGGTGTCGTAGCGGGTCCAGAGATACTCGCCAGACGTGTTGTGAAGGTGCAGGAAGCCGGTCACGCCGGCGAAGATGATCGCCTCGTGGGCCGGGACCGTCGCCTCGCTCTCCGGAAAGACGGCGATCTCACGGGCTGCGGCGCCGGGTTCGGCGGCGGCCGGTGCGGCCGGGGTGACCAGCAGGCCGAGGGCGAGGGTTGTCGCCAGGGCACCGGCCGAAAGACTGCGACCCAAAGAGGTCCTCCTGGGGTTGGGTACGGCGCAGAACGCGCCCAGATACGCGCAGCAGCCTAGCTTGATGATCTTCGACGGGTGTGCCGCCGAACGGCTGATGCAGGCACCAGGCCTGTCCCGCTCCTGACCCGGGGACTCGATCCGCTGCGTCCCCACCCGTCGCCCACAGCCAGTGCCGTTGCTCTCGACGGCGCTGGTCCGTTCAGCGCCGCACCTCTCAATCGCCGCTGCCAGTCTCTGAGCGGCGAAGGTCGGCGGCGCCATAACCTGTCGCCCGGTAGAGGTCACGCAGTAGGCAAATCTCGCCGCCGTGGTGCATCACCTCGCGGTTCACATGCACTATCAGCGCTGCCATTGACTCATCGGCGAAGAATGCACCCCTCGGCCCGAGCGGCCGGCTCAATGCCTGCTCGTCCAGCCTGGCGATGGCGTCATGCCAGCCCTTGTAGGAGTCTTCGAGCAGGGCTATCCCGGCTGCGGCGCTGCCAGGCAGGTCGGCAGGAAGATGCCGAGAGTCGAACATATCGGCGTCCTCCGGCACGCTTCCGTCGCCGAAAAAGGCGCTTACGCGGGTGGCCATTCCGGTAGCAACGTGCACGAGTCGCCAGGCAAGAGTGGTCACCGGCGCGGGCGACGGCTCGGGTCGTTGCACATCGAGAACGTGGCGGCCGTCCGCCGTTGGGCGCAGGTTCCAGCATCCTTCGACGGGTTCCCAGAAGTATTCCTCGTCGGTCAGCCCATCCAGCCGCGGCCGCAAGTGCACATTCCAGTAGAACTCCAGCTGCCCGACCAACGATGATCCCAAGTCAACTGCCACGTATGCCTCCTGCGGTCGATGTCTCTGCACGCTATCGAGGTGATGTGGCTCGGGCCGACCGGTGCGGATCTCCTCGTCGGGCAGTCGTACAACGTCGCGCCTGCGGCGGCGACCAGCTCGTGCCTCAGACCATCCCAGCTCGCCTGACCTATGAGAGGTTTCAGCAAAGGTCTAGGCGGTGGGGCTTTCATCCCTTGTGGAGGGACCTGAGCGACGACCACTCGTCGTATGGACGCCGGGGGCACAGCCGATCCGCCATTGACGGTAACATCTCCATGTTTTTGCCTGGAGCGGGGAGAAAGACCACATGCGATGGAAGATCCGGGTCGGCGTCCTAATGGCGCTGGCCTTTCTGATCCCGGCGGCACCGGCGATGGCGCAAACCGAACCGTCCGGGCTGAACGAAGCCTGCCAAACGGTCGAGCGCAAGGTGTACACGGATATCCGCGAGCTTGTCACCATCGACCTGGATACCGCCACAAATGCAGAGATACGGGTGCTGGCCAACCAGATCCTGGCGGCGGCGAACGCCGACTCGTTGCCCGTTCTGCCTGACGCTGTTCAGGAGCGCCTGGACGGCACCGCGGATGATCTGCGTGCATTCCTCAAGGCGGACGTACAGAACGCCTGGTCGACGGCTCTGCGGATCACGGTGGACCGGACGTTGACGGGCGCTGGTCCCAACGTGAAGGCGGCCGCGCAGAAGGCGCTCGACGACGGGTCCATCGATGCCTTCATGGCTTACCTGAACGACGGCCTGTACGCCGCACGTGAGCTCGACTGCGCGTCTCAGCCCACAGCGACACCGACGTCTCAGCC
The DNA here is from genome assembly GCF_900156065.1 of Micromonospora avicenniae. Classification (GTDB taxonomy): domain Bacteria; phylum Actinomycetota; class Actinomycetes; order Mycobacteriales; family Micromonosporaceae; genus Micromonospora; species Micromonospora avicenniae. Next base: position 6,645 of record NZ_FTNF01000031.1, read on the forward strand.
CACGTCGGCGCCGAGCGCCACTCCCAGCGCCACGACGACCGTTGCACCGGCCCCTGCTTCCTCCACCAGCCTGGGTGCTGCCGGCGGTGAAGGCGGCGGGCTGCCCGTTACCGGTGCCGACACCGCGACCGTGGCCGGCATTGGCGGGGCGCTTCTGCTCCTCGGCGGCGTGGGCTATGTGATCGGCCGCCGACGCCGTTCCCGCTTCGTGGCATAGCCCACTGGACGCGCCCGGCTCGATGCTTTGTCGGGCCGGGCGCGATTCGCCTGTGCCGCGAGGCGGTAGTGCGGTGGGAGATCACCTGCGGTGAGTAGCGAAGCTCCTCACCCATGATCCGAAGCTGGCCCGCGAACGTTCAGCAGGCCTTGGCCTTCCTGTTCGACGCGTAGGCGTTGGGCTCAGCCGTGGGGGTCAAAAGGATCAAGGGCCGGTCTCCCGTGACAGGAAACCGGCCCTTGACCTGCTGTGCGCCCGAAGGGACTCGAACCCCTAACCTTCTGATCCGTAGTCAGATGCTCTATCCATTGAGCTACGGGCGCTCGTGCTCAGCCAGCCTACACGACCGACTTTCGCGCGGAGACTCCGGGATTCGAACCCGGGAGGGGCTTTAAGACCCCAACCGCATTAGCAGTGCGGCGCCATAGACCAGACTAGGCGAAGTCTCCTTGGTGACCCGCAAGTCACCGCGCCCGAGGATACAGGGCAGCACCCGCCGGGGGCAAAGCGGCATCCTCGGGCAACCCCATCCGGTATCTGCCTCGGCGTACTTCCACGCTGTGCACCGGCGTGAACACGGCTAGGCTCCATCGATATGCAGGAGCAGCCCCCGAGCGAGCCGACCCGCCGCGAGCCTGCTGACGGGGCCCGGCGGCGGTCCCCCAAGGCGACCTTCACGCCGCCCGGCGACCCGCCGGTCGCGTCCGAGCCGGCACCCCCACCGGCACCGCCAGCAAGATCACGCCCGGTGAAGGCCGCCCCGGCCATACTGTTCCAGCCGCCCGAGCCCGACGGCCCGCTGCCACCCCAGCCCTCCCGGCCCACGGCCGGCAGAAGGGCCACCCCGGCCACTGGCAGCCCGGCCGGTAGCGCACCGGCGAGGCCGGCGACGGCAGCAGCGGAGCAGCCGGCGGCGACGTCCGCGCCTCAGGCGACGGCCGACCCGACGACGACGGCGGACCCGACGGCGACGGCCGACCCGACGACGACGGCCGACCCGACGGCGACGGCGGACCCGACGGCGACGGCGGACCCGACGGCGACGGCGGCAGATCAGCCGGCGGGTGACCGGCAGGGGCCCGCACCGGCCAGGGCACCGAAGGCACGGAAGGCAGCCTCCGGGACGAAACGGACGCCGGCCGGGAAGTCCGCGCCCGCGCAGACCGGACCCGCAGAGCCGGACCCGCCGGCGGCCCCCATCGGGCGCGACGAGGAGCCGGAGCCGGTGGCTGCACCCGAGCCGAAGACGGCGACCGCCAAAAAGAGCACCCCGGCGAAGACGGCGACCGCCGCGAAGAACACCCCGGCGAAGAAGGCCGCCGCCGGGAAGGTGCCCGCGTCGCGCAGGAGCACGCCGAAGAAATCGGCCCCGGTGCCCGTGCAGGTCGCGGCCGCCGAACCGCGGCCGTGGCAGCAGGCCACAGCTCCGCCAGAGGAGCTTTCCGCCGTACCGGCTCCGGCTGCCGAGTCGTCCGGTCTCCGGATGACCATCGCGCGGATGCTCGATCACCCCGGCTTCGCGCCGGAGTTGCTAGCCCTGGCCGCTGTGGAGGCGCTCGGCCCGAGCGCACGGGACTGGGCCGAGCAGCTGCGTTCGACGTACCCCGAGGCGTCGCCGGACGGGCTGGCCCGGCTCGCCACCCGGCGGTTCGTCCGGCTGGCCGGCGCTGGCGGGGCCACCTCGGCGCTCGCCGGAGCCCTCGCCCCGCTGGCCGAGCTCACTTCGGTGCTCTGGGCCCAGGCCAACCTGGTGCTGCACCTCGCGGCGGCGTACGACCGCGACCCGGCCCACCCGGATCGGGCGGTCGAGTTGCTGGTGCTGACCCAGGTGCACCCGGATGCGGAGAGCGCGCGTACCGCTCTGGACGCGGCGCGGGCGTTGGACGGACCGGGAGACGCGCCCTGGCCGCGCGTGGTGGAGGCGGCGTGGCGGCTGGCGGCGCCGCTCGCCGCCCAGGCCGCCGGGTGGCTGGCGCTGCGACTGGCGTCCCGGCTGCTTCCGGGCGCGGCGGTGCTCGCAGCGGCGGCCGGCGACGCGGCGGCTGCGGAACGCCTGGCGGCCCGCGCGATCACGGCCTACCGCCCGGCGCGCGGCGGCTGACCGGACGGCGATATTCACCGCCTGCCGAGCAGGCGGTGACGCCGGCTGGGGTCGTTGGGGGGCCAAAGGCGCGCCCGCGGGGCGGGTCAGAGCCAGTCGAACCACGACTTGGGCAGCAGCGCGTAGCCCACGAAGGCGACCACGTCGAGGAGGGTGTGCGCCACGATCAGCGGCATCACCCGACGGGTGCGCAGGTAGAAGAGGCTGAACACCACGCCCATCACCGCGTTGCCGAGGAACGCTCCGAAGCCCTGGTAGAGGTGGTAGCTGCCGCGCAGCAGCGCGCTGGCCGCGATGACCCCGCCGATCCGCCACTGGAGTTGCCGCAGCCGGGTGACCAGGTAGCCGACCACGATCACCTCTTCCAGCACGGCGTTCTGCGCGGCGGCGAGGATGAGCACCGGCACGGCCCACCAGACGTCGGGGAGCGCGGCCGGCACGAGCGTGGCGTTGATGCCGAGCTGCGCCGCCGCCCAGAACAGCGCCAGCCCCGGCAGCCCGATCAGCGCGGCCAGGCCGGCGCCGCGGACCAGGTCCGAACCGGGCCGCCGGGCGTCCAGGCCGAGCGTTCGCGCCGGGTCGCCCGGGTCCCGGCTCAGCAGGTGTACGGCGAGCAGCACGGGCAGCAGCGCGAACACGATCCCGAGCAGCTGGTACGCCAGGTCCAGGTACGGCCGGGCCGACGCGGAGGTGTTCAGCGCGGCGGTCTGCTTGGAGAGGCCCCCGTGCGCGGTCAGCTTCGCGATGATCGAGACGACCGCGTAGACGGCGGACTGGCCGAGGGAGAGGCCGAGGACCAGCAGCGTCTCGGTCCCCAGCATCCGGCGGGACACCGGGCGGGTGAGCTCAAGGGTCACCGCACCACTCTGCCCGATGCGGGCGTACGGCGACCGCCCGAGGAGCCCTTGTGAGCTGATCGCACATTCTGTGCGACCGGTCAACACGCTCCGTGGAGATTCTGTGTTCGCCCCATTCGCGGTCAGGAGAGGGAGCGAGCCGGCATGGAGAACTTCGAGCGGTTGCTCAAGGAGAGCTGGACCCTGGTCGAGGAGCACCGGGAGCGGCTCAGCGAGCACTTCTACGCCCGACTGTTCCTGCTCGACCCGGAGCTGCGGCAGCTCTTCCCGGTGCAGATGCGCGGGCAGGGTGACCGGCTGCTCGAAGCGGTCATCACGGCGATCCACACCATCGGCGATCCGGAGAGCTTCGACGAGTTCCTCCGCGCGCTCGGCCGCGACCACCGCAAGTACCACGTCGAGGCGGAGAACTACGCGACGATGGGTGTCGCCCTCATGGACGCGCTCCGCAGCACCGCGGGCGACGGCTGGAACCTCGAGTACGACCAGGCGTGGCGGGACGCGTACGCGGCGATCTCGGAGAAGATGCTGGCCGGAGCGGCGGCCGACGAGAATCCGCCGTTCTGGCATGCGGAGGTGCTGACCCACGAGCGGCACGGCACCGACACGGCGGTGCTGACGGTACGCGCACTCCAGCATCCGCTGCCCTGGAAGGCCGGCCAGTATCTGAGCCTGGAGGTGCCGCGCTACCACCCGAGGGTGTGGCGGACGTACTCGGTGGCGAACGCCCCGAACGACGAGAACGTGCTGGAATTCCACGTCCGGTCCGCTGACGCCGGTTGGGTGTCCGGGGCGCTGGTTCGCCGGGTGAAGCCGGGTGAGCTGCTCCGACTCGCCGCGCCGATGGGCTCGATGACCCTGGACCGGACCTCGGAGCGGGACATCCTGTGCGTGGCCGGTGGGGTCGGGCTCGCGCCGATCAAGGCGCTCGTGGAGGAGTTGGTCACCTACAACCGCACCCGCTGGGTGCACGTGTTCTACGGGGCCCGCCAGGAGTCCGACCTGTACGGGCTGCCCGGGCTCCGCGAGCTGGTCGCCGCACACCCGTGGCTCTCGGTCACCCCTGCGTGCAGCGAGGACCCGGACTTCGACGGCGAGCTGGGAGACATCGCGGATGTGCTCGGCCGGTACGGGCCGTGGACGACGCACGACTGCTACGTCTCCGGTTCGGCTCCCATGGTCCGCTCGACGCTGCGGGTGCTCGCGGCCGACAACGTGCCGCCGCCGCGCATCCGGTACGACACCTTCGGCGAGATCTGAGGCTTTCCTCCCCCCATCCGGGGTGCGTGCCCCTGCCCCCTGGGGCACGCACCCCGGCCCCCGCCCCCGCACCGGGCTCGACACCCGGATGCGGAAGTCAGTACCGCCATGGCCGGCCGGTCTCGCGGTATTCCTCCACCGGGACCAGCGGCACGCCGGGCGTCATCCGGTCGAGATACAACCGCCCCTCCAGATGATCGATCTCGTGTGCGACGAGCCGCGCCATCCCGAATTCGAACGAGGTGATGATCCGGCTGCCGTCCCACTGGGCGTGCTCCACGTCGAGCCGCAGCGGTCGAGGTACGAGACCTCGGTGGTCGAAGAAGGAGAGACAGCCTTCGTACTGTTCGTCCGTGTCGGGCGAGACGTCGACCACCCGCGGGTTGAGCAGCACGACCGGCTCGGCGTTCCGGTCCGGGGGCCGGACCACGGCCACCGCCCGGACGACGCCGAGTTGCGGCGCCGCGATCCCGACGCCCTTGCTGAACGGATGCAGTTCGTCGAGGCGTACGAGGGTCGCGCTGAGCCGGTCGACCAGCGCCCTGGCGTCCGGTTCCTCGGCAGGCAGGTCGAACGGGCGCGCGGCCTGTCGCAGCAGGTCGTCACCGCGCTGCACCACGCCCAGCGCACGCATCCGGTCGCTCGGGCGGATCCGGCCGTTCGGCGGGGTGTCGTGCTCCGGCTCCGGCCGGGCCCGGAACCGCCATTGCATCCGGTAGCGGGCGTTCAGCGGCGGGTCCTCGGTCTCCCACTCGAAGATCACGCGATCGCCCTCGTCGTGCCGCTGCACCGGGGTGCGTAGCGGGCCTTCCTCCGCCGAGAGTGAGGTCTCCGCGCCCCAGACCTGTGGATCGAGGGCCGCCGGCAGATCCAGCCGTACGGCGAGGTGCCGGGTGGGTAGCCGAACCGCCCGCTGGAACCAGGGTCCCCACTTCTCCGCCCCGACCCGGTAGGTGTACTCGATGGTGGCCCGGTCGCCCGGGTAGAGCGGGAAACGCCGATCGCCGTTGTCGAAGAGGAGCCAGACCTCCTTGAACGCGTCCCGATCGTGCTTGGCTCGCCAGTGCATCGGCTCCCGCTCGCCGCCGTCGTCCCGGTACGCACGCAGTTGGAGTTCCGCGAAGGTGAGCGGATGTTCCCGGTGGTGCCGGTTCGAACGGCCCGGGTCGTTCGGGTAACGGTCGACCGCCACCCGTACCAGGTAGCGGGTGACCGGTTCGGTGCCGGCGTTGTAGAGCTGCCGCCGGATCACGCACCGGTAGCCCCCGTCGGTGTGGCTGAGGGTGGCGGATTCGCGCTCGACGATCAGGCCGGTGCCGGGGGGAAGCCACTGCCCGGGCGGGGGCAGCTCACGGTGCGCCTGCCCGTTGCGGGCCTGCCGCGCGTCGTCGTACTCACGAAAGCGCTGCCAGATCGCGCCGCCGGCCTCCAGGACGGCTTCTGCCCGTCGGGCGAAATCCTCGGTCGGGCGGTGTCGCCGGCCCTCGACGTGGCTGACGTACGACGGGTCGAAGCCCATCAGCACGGCCAACTGTTTCTTGGACAGCCCCCGCCCGGTCCGTCGGCGGGCGAGTTCGGCGGCAAAGGAGTCGACAGCGCGATCGAGGGGTGAGGTGGTCATCGGCTTCCTCGTGGCCGGGAGTATCAGTTTCACGTTCCGTGGCCGAACACACACGGAACTGCCACCTTGCCGACAATCTGCTTGACAATTAACCGACGGCCGTCGATCCTCTGGCGCCCGGCCGGACAGCCGGTGCGTTTTTCCGGTACCGGCAGGGGTATCAACGGCTGGCACGTGACGTTGCCGCCTGCGGAGACAGGAAGCCCGAAGGTGACCCATGCCTCGGCATCCGCCGGGGTCCGACCTTCCCGGAATCGGGGATCTGTGGTTAGGCTAGCCTTAGCTCAACGGACTTCACGGGGGTACGGGGGATGATCGAGTGACAGCGGTGATGCCGAGCCGCGCCCTCGCGGCCGCCCCGCTGGCTCCGGTCACGGCGGCTCTGCGCGCCATGTTCGGCACCGACGACGTGCCGAGCCTCGCGCCCGGCCTGACGGTCACCGATGAGATCGGCTGGATTCCGGCCACCGCCCTGATCGACGGCACCCGGCTTCCGGATCTCCTGCGCGCCGCTGCCGAGCAGTGGGGCGGCACTCCGCACGCCTGCGCCGCATTGGCCTGGAAGTCGTACAGCTACTGGAGCGCCCTGCCGGTGGCGCTCGGCTGGGCCTCGGCCCGACGAGTGCCGCTGCTCGACCCGTCCGACGTCCTGGTCCACTTCGAGGATCGCCGCCCCCTGCTCACCCTCGGGCTGCGCCACTCGACCACCGTGGCGGTGCTGCCCGGTGACCCGCTGGCCCTCACCGGCGGCCTCGGGGTGCGGATCGTGGCCGACGAGGCCGAGTTGCTCGACGCGCTGCGCGCCTCACTGCTGGATGCCCACCTGCTGCCGATGATCGAGGCGATCCAGACGCAGGTGCGGATCGGCACCCGTACGCTTCTCGGCTCGGTCGCCTCCGGCCTCTCGAACGGGCTGCTGCGGGCGGCGGACGTGCTGCCCGGCTCGTCGGCGGACACGATCACCACCCTGCTCGACGCCCTCGGCCTGCAGGATCTGGTCGAACTGGTGCCCGGCCCGGGCGGCGAGCCGACCGTGCAGCGACGCACCTGCTGCCTGGCCTTCACCCTGCCGCAGCCGAAGATCTGCCGGGGCTGCTGCGTCAGCCAGGCCTGACCGGCGGTCTCGTCCGGCGGAGCGTTGGAACAGAAGCCGACGGCATCCGCGAGCGGAGCGTTCAGTCGGTCAGTGGGCGGACGTCCCATAGCCAGACACCGCGCGTGAAAACCGGCTCGATCCCGGTCAGCTCGGTCATCCCCCGACGCAGCGCCTCCGCCTGCCGGTGCGGTCCGAGGATCACCACACCGGCCCGCCAAAACCGCAGGTCGTCGACCGCGTTCACCCGGCTCTGCGGGGTGATCGGCGGCACCGCTCCGGTCTGCCGGATCACGGTGAAGAAACTACTGGTGGGGCGGGGCGGGGCGGTGAAGAGAGCCGCACCCCGCTCCTCCGCGTGCGGCCGGTCGTCCGGGCCGAGGAAGTAGCCCCGGGCCAGGGGCATCTCCAGCCGGGTGACGGCCGACCAGCGCAACGGCTCGGCGTAGTTGGTGTCCGGCAACGGCAGCGTGACCACGCTTCGACCGCCTGCCACGTACGGGCGCCAGGCCCCGGACGTGACGAATCCCGGGACCGGGTTGAGGTGGGTCGCCGGCAGGGGCGTGGGCAGGATCGGCAGCAGGGCCATGGCGAGCACGGTCACCGTCCAGAAGCGGATGCGGGGTCGCGCGCTCGAATGCCGTACGGCAAGCTTCCGGGCGCACTCGGCACCGAGCGCGAGCAGCAGTCCGATGATCGGGGTGAGGGCCAGCGCCCACCGGGTCGGCACCACCGAGTGCAGGATCGGCAGGTCCTCGAGGGGAGCCCAGAGGCTCGGCACACCCGTCTCCCGACCGTCGAAGACCACCTCCCGGCCGAGTGAGAGCACCGCGAAGAGCAGGCCGAGCACGGCCAGGGCGAGCGCCAGCAGGTTACGTCTCAGCCACCAGATCAGGGCGATCACCAGCACCACCAGCGCCCAGCCGAAGAAGCTGTTCTCCTCGGTCGGGTTCTTCGCCAGTCCCTCTGCGGTACGGGCGTTGCCTGCCAGCGACTCGCGGGAGTACGCCACGAACGACGCGAGGTCGCTCGAGTAGCCCCGGATCAGCCGGGACAGCCCGGTGTACGACCCCGGTCCGAAGAACTGCACGTAGAGCGGGTACGCGAGCGCCACCGCAGCGACGGCGGCGGCGACCCCGAGACCGGCGAGGAAGGGGCGAACGCGTTGTCTCAGGTCCGGGCGGCCGATGGCGAAGACCAGCAGCACGACGCCCAGCCCGATCGCGGCCATCAGCAGTATCTCGAGGTTGAGGAACGCCTGCCAGATGATCACCAGCGCGAGCAGTACGCCGTTGCGCAACCAGCGATCCGGCTCGGCGAGGCGCATGGTGCGCCAGATGATCAGGGGCACCACGAACTGGGACACGATGTTCGGATGCGCGTTCGCGTGGGACACCATGGCCGGCGCGAACGCGCAGAACGCCGCGCCCAGCCAGGCCGGGCCACGGGAGCCGACCAGCACGCGGGAGAAGAGGAAATACCAGGCGACCCCGGTCGCGATCATTCCGAAGGTGAGAAAGAGCAGGAACGAGGTACGGGGCCCGAACAGCAGGGTGATCGGCGTAAGCGGCAGCGAAACGGATAATACCGACGTATTCGCCGCCAAATTGACGCCGTCCGGCACATTCATCTGGTCCGAGTGGAACGGGTACGCGAATTGCGTGACCACTCGCGCACCGTGCGCCATCATCCACTCGAACTGCGCCTGATCCGACCGGTTGTCCCGAATACCGTTGCGCGGGTCGAGCCAGAGCCGTGCGGTCACCCAAAAAGCCAGCGCCACGAAGCTCAGCAGGGCGAGGACGTCGATCCGTGGCCCCCACGCCGAGCGCTCCCCCCGGTCGACACCCTCCGCCGCATCGCCCACGGAGCCGCCTTTGGGTTCGCCCGGGTCAGGAGTAGTCATAACAATTCGGAGCGTAGTCAGCCTAAGGCGTGCACGTGACACGTTTCGGGGTACTGCCGTACTATGTGCCGGGTTCGCCGACCGCCGATCACGCGCCACCCCCGACCGCATTTCGGCCATCAGGTTCCCCCGATTCTTCTGCCGTCCGCGCGGATGATTCACTCTGTCGGTCCAGGCGCGGGTCGAGTTCATACCGTGAGGAATCGACGCATGGCAGAAATCACTGGTGATCAGCGCGTCCAGTCCGAGGTGCTGGAGGGTCTCGCGACCGCGGTCAACCACCGCCGCTGGTTCGTCGAGCTGGCCGTGCCGTACCTGGGAGACAATCCGATCGAGATCGGCAGCGGGCTGGGCGACTACGCACTGGAGTGGTCCGAGCACACACCTCGGTTCACCGCCACCGAGGCGGACCCGGACCGCCTGGTCCGGTTGAAGGAGCGGCTGGCCGACCAGCCGAACATCGACGTCCGGGAGATGCTGCTGCCGCACTCCGAGCGCGGGGACTACAGCGCGGCGGTCTCGTACAACGTGCTCGAACACATCGAGGACCACGTGCTCGCGCTGAGCAGCATGCGCGAGCTGGTCCGGCCGGGCGGCGCGGTCATCATCATCGTGCCGGCCTTCCAGTTCGCCATGAGCCCGGCGGACATCGCCACCGGACACGTGCGCCGGTACACGAAGAAGACGCTCGCGGCGGCGATGACCGAGGCCGGACTGACGGTGGAGAAGATCCACTACGCCAACGCGCTCGGCCTGCTCGGCTACTTCATGGCGACGAAGGTCTTCCGGCTCATGCCGAAAGAGGGCCCGATGGTCAAGATCTACGACACGCTCGTACTTCCGGCGACGAAGGCCGCCGAGCAGATGGCCCGCCCTCCGTTCGGGCAGTCCGTCTTCGCCGTGGCCCGCGTCCCGGCCTGATCACGCACCCTCCCCGCGAGCCCACGATGGCCGGCCCGCATCGCGAGGCCGGCCATCGAAGGGGATCACGGGGGAGCGCTGGCTCAACTCACTTGCTCTGGTAGGTCGGACGGATGACCGCCCGAGCCAGGGTGTGGAACGCCAGATTGAACCCGACGTACGCCGGGGTGGCGTCCGGGGTCAGGTCCAAGCGGTCGACGTCCAGGGCGTGCACCGCGAAGACGTACCGGTGCGGGCGGTCCCCGCTCGGCGGCGCGGCGCCGCCGTAGCCCTGCTCGCCGTAGTCGTTACGGACCGGGAAGGCCCCGCCGAGATCGGCGCCCGCGCCACCCGCGCCCCGCGGTAGCTGGGTGACGCCGGCCGGCACGTTGACCAGCACCCAGTGCCAGAATCCACTGCCGGTCGGGGCATCCGGGTCGAAGCAGGTGACCGCGAAGCTCTTGGTGTCGGCCGGGAAGTCCGACCAGGTGAGCTGCGGGGAGAGATTCTCACCGCCCATGCTCGGGTGCGCGTGCCGTACGTCCATCGGCTCGCCGTTCTGCACGTCGTCGCTGGTGAGCGTGAACGACGGCACGGTCGGCAGCAGTTCGTACGGGTCCGGGGCGATCGGTCGTTCCAAGGTCATCGAGACGCGTCCTTCCGATGTGCGCGCGAACGTCCTGTGATCTTCTTACCCTGCCGCGCCGGAGCATTCGACCGGAAGCGGCAGGTGCGGATGCGCCGTTCGTCTCATTACCGTTGGTTCCAGGCAAACGTTCCAGGAGAAATCTCTTGACCAGCATCTGGCGTGACTTCTTCGCAGCGGTCGTGACCGCCTTCCGGCACCGGCCGGACGAGCGGGCGACCGCCGAGGAGCGCCGCCGCGCCGTCCAGCGACTGGCCGAGGAGAAGATCCGTGAGCAGCGCCGGGAGCCGGACGCGCAGGAGTGAGGAGCCGCGGCGCACCGGCGATCCCGCCGGTGACCTCGGCGGTCCTGCCGTTCAACAGAGCGGAGGGTGTGGGATTCGAACCCACGAAGAGGTTGCCCCCTTACCGGTTTTCAAGACCACGAAGCTCACGGCGCTGACCTGCTGCTATACGAGCCATCGCCCACCATGCGACACGAATGCGGCATAGGGACTGCTCGGGCCGCTTGCGTGTCGCTCTCGGATTCTGTCGTACGCGTTTGCTAAAACCAGCGAGGTTCGGATGGTCCATAGGAGGTGATCATCCCCGTATCAAGTTGGAGGAAGTATGGATCCGAGGGCGCTGTTCATCAGTCTCGCTGTTGGCACGGTGGCGACCTGGGCCACCGGCAAGATCATGAAGGAGCTGAGAATTCCTGCCTACGCGGCACCGCTTGTGGGCGCCGCTGCCACCATGGTCGTCAACACTGCCGCCAAGCTGCTGCGCTGACGACTGGCGGGCCGCTGTGCGTAGCTACAGCGGCTCGCCAGTCTTCGCCCCCGGCCTTCCCGTCTACCGTCCACGCACTGTGGAGGCAGCCCACCGGATACGATCCCGCCTCCGGAGGGACGCAGCGTATCCAGCCCCAGCCCACCCGTGAGCTGGGCGGACGTCAACCGAAGCGAAAAAGCATGTCCAACTTTGGCACGTTTTCGGCACAGAGGGCGTCTCACCCGGCTGGCGCGGCTAAGGGAAGGTCGCCCAACGGCCCTAGACTCCAATGGGCCACTGAACGAGAGGTGCGAGCGTGGGGACGGACAACTCCGCGAGCAGGCTGGCGGCGTTTCTACAGCAGGTGCGGCAACAACAGCGCGACACTGACAAGCCGGCCGTCGAAGTCTGGAAGCAGATCTTCGGAGTATCGGACGACGCCGACGTACTCAAGAAGGCAGCCGACCTCGCGAGGCTGGTCGATGAGGTGGAGGCCGAAGTGCGCGCCCTGCCAGAGGACGAGGATCCAGACCATCTACTGGCATATCTACCCCAGATCCGCCAGGTCCTGGGCACCTTCCTCTTTGCCAGGCAAGTCAAGATGCATCAAGTCATGTCCCAAGTAACGGGAGAGATGGCCTACAGCATCGCGACCTGCGAGCGGGCGCTGCGGCGCAACGGCAAGGTGGAGCCCACGATCTCGAAGGACTCGGCAAGGCAACTTGTGGAGGACGTCAGGGCGATCATCGATGACGTGGTCAGCAGCGACCTTCCGAATAAGCTGAAGGAGCTACTGGTAGACCGGTTGAGGGGCGTGGAGGCGGCACTGCTCAACGTCCGTATCGGCGGATATGCCAACGTCGAAGAGGCGATGGATGCCTTGACGTTCGGGGCGGTGCGGGCCACCAAGCCAGACAGCGAGGAGCGCGCAAAGGTCGGCTCTTGGCTCGGCCGACTCTGGGGCAAGCTGGGCGAGCACGCCCAGGGCGCGGAGGCCATCGCCTCGACAGCCGCCAGCACGGCAGAGGTGGTCAAGGCGATCACCGGAGGCTGACGGCCTCCATTGGCTGGCTGTCACTTGTCTACCAGTGTCTTGATAGGCAGATGAACCTGTACAACTGCGGACACAACGTCTGCGATCTTTTCACCTAGCCACGTCTCCGTTACCATCCGTTCCATGGTTGGTGAGGCGCTCCATGAGATCGGTCGAGACGGAGCGATTCGCGCCAAGAAGTGGCTCGATGCGACCACGCGTGTAAAGGCTGCTTGGCTTAATACTGACCCGTCCGGTGCTCAGAAACTTAGTTTCAACTGGCCTGCCTCGGGCAATGAATTCTCCTTTGATATCGGCGGAATCTTGCGTGGCGGCGAGTTCGAGAATCAGATGTTCCTCGCTGAATGCAAGAAATACACGACGCCTGGCGGTCAAGGCACGGCGTACCGCCGCTATCTGGCGATGTGCTACGTAGCGACGACTCTCAACCGGGCAATCACTGACCATTTTATGTGGATAACCTGGCATCCATTTTTGGTCGAGAGCTGGTCGAAGCTCTGTGAAGCTGACGAGATTGAGAAAGGCGTCGTTGAGCAGAGAACTCAAATCCTTGGCTCTGATGCAACTCCGGAAGATGCAAGAGCTTGGCTCGATCAAGATTTGTGCAAAGAGGTAGCCAATCGGCTCTGGCTCTTGGTGCTGAGTGACCGACAAGAAAAACTGGTCATTACTGACGCGCACCGAGGGCTAATCCTTAAGTATGAAGTTGAGCACGGCGGGGGGTGGTGAGATGTCAGTCTTTCAGGAGCGAATCCAGCAAGCCCGAGCGGGATCGGATGCCCGGGAGAACGTCAGGCAAATTAAGCGGGCGGTCATAGACGAACTGCGTCACACGGACCCGCGCGTTTCCATCAAAAACACTGATTACTTCAATAACACCTACGCCCCAGATCTAGTGCTTCATTGGCCGACTGATGGGAAGTCCCGCTACCTCTACATACGAACAGATCCTGATCCGCGGCGGCTGCATGAGGACGTGAGCTATCTCGGAAACGAGCATCCCGTTCTGTTTAGTCTGGAAGCGGTTGGACGACACCCTGATTCGGCAGCTTCTCTGGACCAAGTCACCGCATCGAAGGATGTTCTGGTGACCGATCCGGACGGCCTAGAGGCGTTGGTAGACACGCGTCGTCGGCATCCAGTTGTCCAACTCGCATCGGCAGCGGTGCTGCAGGGCGGCCGTGGGCTTATCGGTGAAGAGCAAGGACACCGCATTGCGGAAAGCTTCAGCGAAGGATTTGACGCTGCCCGTAGAACTGAGCCAGAGCTCACTGCTCGGGCGGCTGCGACGATAGATGACTCTTTCGATACTCGGTCAAGTAAGCGTTTAGGTCAATTCCTGCAAGCTGTATGGGTTGGGTCCGGAGGTCTCCCGACGACGTTTCCAGGTCGCACCGACCTTTCGTCAGACCTATCCGACGAGGGGTTTCGTTTCCTGCTGGAACTCGCAGAATTCGACGACGCTGAGTTTTGGAGACGGGTCGGCCGAAGGCTGACGGTAGAGCGGCTTGCGCAGATGGACGTCGACCCTGCATCGCCCAACTTCCAGCATCTCATAAAAAGCAATCTTGATGTTCTCTGGGTCAGGATTTGTCGGGTGGTGAAGACCGGGGCGACGTTATTCGATGCCCCAAGCCGCTTTTCCTGGACGCAAGAGTCCGGAAACTTGGCACTCAAGGGGGCGCGCTTTACGGCTTATGTAGCCCGGAAGACCGAAGATATGCGAGTTGCGGCAGATCGCGGGGATAGCATTAGTGGTGAAGACCTCATTGCTCGGGCGGAGCAGCTGAACCGTGGTGTTGAGCAGGTTGACCTTGTAGGGCCAACTTGCAGCGTCCTTTATGCCTCTCAGGGCACCGATGCAACGCACGACGCCGCATTGCACGGAATTATTTCCACACTTGGGGACGCTAGGGTGCGCGCAGCTACCATCAAGTTGCCCGAGGGTAGAACCTTGAGGTGTGATTTCGAGACTCGTACAGCCGCCGGTAAGGGTCCGGCGATTTTCCCGATCGGGGACCTGGTGCCGGCGGCGCTGCGGGTTATGGAGGATCTGAACGAGAATGAGGTCAGCGAACTAGATGAACTATTTGGCGGCTGGCGCAGTGGGCCGTCGCAGTTGACGCTTGGCTTCTCTGGTTCGAGCGACGAAGCCGCCCTCTTTACCTTCCCTGAGCTTGAGGCACCGGAAGCCCTTGACGAGGGCGGGCCAAGCTAGCCGCAGAGGTTTGCGACCCGGTGTACAGCCAGACGATCAGCCGTCAGAACCCTCGTCAGCACGCCGGCTATCGCCCCCATGCTGGTGATCACTACATCCGCCCCGGCAGCCCGGAACGCCTCGGCCTTGGGTGGCCGATTCGCGTAGCCGACCACCCGCACCTCGGCCGCCCGCGCCCCCTCGATGTCCGACAGCGAGTCGCCGACAAGAACACACCGGCCAGGAGTCGCGCCGAGGGCTTCAACGGCTCGGAGGATCGGTTCCGGGTTGGGCTTCATGCGGTTTGGCTCGGCATATGCCCGGCCGACCACCGGCGACACATGCCCTGCGAGCCGGTGCGCTGTCAGGTAGGCGGCCACCGCACCAGCGGAGTTGTTGCTAACCACCACGACGGGCAGGCCTGCCTGTCGAGCGGCCACGATGACCTCCCGGCCGAAGGGTGTGGGCTCGGCGCTCGCGACCGCACGGCGCTCTGCCGCGCAGAGCGCATCCTCCACCGCCCGCGTGGCCTCCTGGTCGCCGGTTGACCCGGTCCAACGCAGCACTTCAAGCGGGTCCGGCTCGGTGGCGAGGCTCGGCGGCAGGTCGACGCCTTGACGCCGGAGCACGTTGACCAGCTCGACCGCAACCTGCGGCGCCGGGTAGCCGGCGAAGATGCTGCACACCGGGCCGTCGAAGTCGAGTAGGACTGCGTCGACCTCGCCGAGCAGTCGGCCGAGGGCGGCGTTCATCCGTCGTACCGGTAGGCGATGGTCGACCACACTGAGTCGAACCACTGGCGGGATGCCTCCACGAACTGCGTGCCGTGCGAGGTGTCGTCGTCGGTCACCGCGTAGTGGAACAGCGGCACGTCCTTGCCCATCAGGTCGTAGATGGCCATCGGCTCGCCCTTGATCGAGACGGTGCGCTCCACAACCGGGTAGAAGCCGTAGAACACCTCCTCGCCATTAAGGATGTACAGCTTGAACAGCGGGGACGCCCGGTGCATCCGTACCTCGACGGTGGTCGACCGGATCAGGCCGAGGTCGCCCAGCTCGGTCACCTGATCGATGATGCCGTCTGCCGCCCGGCGGGTGATCCGCTCTGCCCGCTCGCGTACGGCCGGGTCGTCGGCCTGTGTCTCGGCGCGTGAGGGCAGCGCCATCGGCACGGTCATGTCGGAGATCAGGACTCGCACGGCGATCGTTTCCGGCGCGAGCCGGCCCACGCGCACCTTGTCGAGCGCTTCGGCAAGCGCGTCGCGCAGTGTCTCGCCAGAGAAGCCGGCGAAATCGATGGTGACGTGGGGCCGCTCGAACGCGGCTTCGATGTGTGGCCGCAGCTCGACGGCCCGCTGCGTCTGCGCCCGGACGAACGCGCCGCTACCCTGCCGGGTCACGATCAGCCGCTCTGTTCGGAGCAGGTCTAGGGCCCGCTTAACGGTCTCGCGCGCCACGCCGTAGCGGGTGGCTAGCCTGCGGCAGCACTGTCGCGACGCCAACGGCCGCATGTTCAACGCGGCCGGCGCCCGCTTGGCCCCGGTATCCAAGAGCACCTACCTCCGTGCCTGGCGGCAAGCCCGGCAGGTGGCGCTGACGCCGGTTCAGCAGCGGTGACCGCTAGCGCATCGGCCCTACGACCTGCGGCACGCCGCTGTGTCACTCTGGCTCAACGCCGGGGTGCCGGCCACCCAGGTCGCCCAGTGGGCCGGGCACAGCGTGCACGTGCTGTTGAAGGTCTACGCGTCGTGCATCGACGGGCAGGATGAGGCCGCGCGGAAGCGGATCGAGGGCGCGTTGGGTGTCGAGAAGCCGGCCACGGCACCATGATCGACCCGGAAGACGCCGACACGCATACGACACGACCAGTGAGACACGACGGCCCGAAGCGGGACGAAGTGAGACCGACTCAGCATCCATAGACACGCCCCCTGACCGGCGTTCGCGCTGGCCAGGGGGCGATTTTGCTGTTCGGGGTGGCGGAGGGTGTGGGATTCGAACCCACGAAGAGGTTGCCCCCTTACCGGTTTTCAAGACCAGCGCCATCGGCCACTAGGCGAACCCTCCCGGACCGCGCCCAAACGGCGCGCGGCCGTGCCTAGTGTGCCATGTCGCCCGTCCGGGACGAGTGAGGGCGGCAGCGCCGGCGGGTACTTACCGCCCGCCGCGTGGACGGCGGCGCGGATCGGGTAAGACTGATCCATGCACGCGATCACCATTCCGGAGCCCGGCGGACCCGAAGCACTGGTCTGGGCCGAGGTGCCAGATCCCGAGCCCGGCCCCCGCGAGGTGATCGTGGACGTACGGGCCAGCGCGGTCAACCGGGCGGACCTGCTGCAACGGCAGGGGCACTATCCGCCGCCGCCGGGTGCGCCCGCGTACCCCGGGCTGGAGTGTTCCGGCGTGATCAGCGCGGTCGGCTCCGACGTGACGGACTGGCGGGTCGGCCAGGAGGTCTGCGCGCTGCTGGCCGGCGGCGGGTACGCCGAGCGGGTGGCCGTGCCCGCCGGGCAGCTGCTGCCGGCGCCGGTCGGCGTCGACCTGGTCGACGCCGCGGCGCTGCCGGAGGTGGCCTGCACGGTCTGGTCGAACGTAGTGCAGCTGGCGGGGCTGCGCTCCGGTCAGACGCTGCTCGTGCACGGTGGCGGCAGCGGCATCGGGACCTTCGCGGTCCAGCTCGGCGTGGCCCTCGACGCCACCGTGCTGGCGACCGCCCGGGCCGCGAAGCACGACCGGCTGCGGGAGCTGGGTGCCGCCCACGCGATCGACTACTCCGAGCAGGACTTCGTCGAGGAGGTACGTCGGCTCACCGACGGCCGGGGCGCGGACGTGATCCTCGACATCATGGGTGCCGGCTACCTGGCTCGGAACGTCGCTGCGCTCGCCACCGGCGGCCGGCTGGCGGTGATCGGTCTTCAGGGCGGCCGCAAGGCTGAGCTGGATCTCGGCGCGCTGATGACCAAGCGGGCCACGATCACGGCCACCACCCTGCGGGCACGGCCGCTGGCGGAGAAGGCGACGATCGTCTGGGGCGTCCGCGACGAGGTGTGGCCGCTGGTCGAGGCGGGAAAGATCCGGCCGATCGTGGAGCGGCGGATGCCGATGGCGGATGCCGCCGACGCGCACCGGCTGGTCGAGAGCAGCGACCACTTCGGCAAGGTGCTGCTCACGACGTCCTGATGTCGGCCTCCCGCTCGGCGCGGGTACCGGGCAGAGCGTCCCGTTCAGCCGGGGTACCGGGCGGGGCCTCCGGCTCGGCCTCGGTGCGGGGCAGCACCAGTCGGGCACCCGGCCCCTCGCCGGCCAGGCTGTCGCCGGGGTTGTAGAGGGCGCAGCGCTGCAACGACAGGCAGCCGCAGCCGATGCAACTGTCCAGGTCGTCGCGGAGCTTGGTCATGAGCCGGATCCGCTCGTTCAGCCGCTCCCGCCAGACGCTGGAGAGCCGGGCCCAGTCCGAGGCGGTCGGCGTACGCGAGGCGGGCAGCGAGTCGAGGGCTGCCCGGATCTCGTCGAGCGAGATGCCGACCTGCTGGGAGATCCGGATGAACGCCACCCGACGCAGCTCGGAGCGGGCGTACCGGCGCTGGTTGCCGCCGGTCCGCTCGGCACGGATCAGACCGAGCCGCTCGTAGAAGCGCAGCGCGGACGGTGCTACGCCGCTGCGTGCGGCGAGCTGGCCGATGGTCAGGGATTCGTTCATCCGGTCGCCTTGGAGTTGAAGCTAGATTCAACTTGCAGGCTACCGGCATGACGATGACCGCCGCCACCACGCCCTGCACGAAGAAGGTGGTGGCCGCGACAGGCGCGGGCGGTCAGATGGCGGGCGCCGTTCGGATCAGCGGATCGACGCGGAGGGACGGCGGCGGGTGCGCTCGCGGCCGAGGATCCAGATGGCCTCGACGCCGTCCTTCCAAGTGATCTTCTTGCCCTCTTCGCGGCCCCGGGCCCGGTAGCTGATCGGCACCTCGTAGGGGCGGATCCGGCGGCGCAGCAGCTTCCCGGTCACCTCGGCCTCCATGCCGAAGCCGCGGGAGCGGACGTCGAGGGAACGGTAGAGCGCCACCGGCATCAGCTTGAAGCAGGTCTCCAGGTCGCCGATGTAGGAGTTGAAGAGCAGGTTGGCCGCCATGGTGACGCCCTTGTTGCCCATCACGTACCAGAAGCTGTAGGCGCTGTGGCTGCCGAACGTGCGGTTGCCATAGACCACGGTGGCCCGTCCGTCGAGCACCGGGTCGAGCAGCTTGGGGATGTCCTGCGGGTCGTACTCCAGGTCGGCGTCGAGGATGACCATGTACTCACCCTCGGCGTTGTCGACGGCCGTCTTGATGGCCGCGCCCTTTCCGGCGTTGCGCTGGTGGGTGATGACCCGGACTCGCTGGTCGTCGGCGCGGTCGAGGACCTCGGCGGTGCCGTCACGACTACCGTCGTCCACCACGACCAGCTCGATCTCGCACGGGTAGTCGACCGCGAGCGCCTGCTTGAGGGCATCCGCGATGCGATCTTCCTCGTTGTAGACCGGCATGAGGATCGAGAGCTTCACGGAAATCTCCATGGTGGGGACGATTGTCGCGCCTAGCGTAGCCTGGCTGGTCAGCGCGATGGTGGTCCCTACCATAGGGCGTCCGGCGTGGCGCGGCTATCTGGATGGTGTTTACTTCCCGCCATGTCGGCAGCTGGCTCCCTGCTCACGGTGGCGCCTGTCGCCGCGATGCTCCTGCTCGTCCGCGCCACCAGACCGCACGATGCCGTGACGGCACCGCTACGGCTCGCGGTGGTCCGAGCGGCGCTGGTGACCGGAGCCTTCGCGGTGCTCACCGTCGAGGTGCTCGGCGCGCTGCACGCGCTCACGCCGGCCGCATTCACCGTCGCCTGGCTGCTGTTCCTCGCCGTCGCCGCGTTGGCGGCGGGCTGGCGCCACCGTCGGGACGCCGCTCGGGACGCGGCGATGCGAGCCGCCGCGCCACGGCAGGCGTTGGTCGCCGCCGCCACCGCACCGACGACCGACACGCTCGACGTCCTGTCCCCGCCGCGCGTGCATCCGGCGAACGCCGGCTCCGCCACGCGACCGGACCGCCTCGGCTGGCGGGCCCGGCTCGGCCGGCACTGGCGTACGGCGAGCCGGGGCGAACGGCTGCTCGCCGGCGGGGTGGCCGGGCTGCTCCTGATCGAACTGGTCGTCGCCCTGCTCGCCGAGCCGAACAACTTCGACTCGCAGACGTACCACCTGCCCAAGGTGGAGCGTTGGGTCCTCCAGGGCGGCCTCGAGTTCTGGCCGACCGCGATCCACCGGCAGGTGACCATTCCACCCGGCGCGGAGTACCTGCTGCTGCACCTGCGTCTGCTCACCGGTGGCGACGGGCTGTACAACCTGGTGCAGTGGGGGGCCGGGGTGCTCTGCCTGCTCGCGGCTGCCCGGATCGCCGCGCAACTCGGCGGCGGCCGGCGCGCCCAGCTGCTCACCGCTTTCATCCTGGCCACCACGCCGATGGTGGTGCTGCAGGCGACCAGCACCCAGACCGATCTGGTGGTCGCCGCCTGGGTCGCCTGCGCGGCGACGTTGGCGTTGGACGGGCTGCACCGGCGTACCGGACTGGGCACGCTGCTCGGGCTCGGCGCCGCCACCGGCCTGACCGCGGTGACGAAGACGAGCGGGCTGATCGGGGTGGGCCCGCTGCTGGTGCTCTGGGGGCTGGCGCAGCTCCGGCTGGCCCGGCGTCCGGAGGCCGCGCGGTCGGCCGCGAGCAGCGAGGTGACGGATGCCGCGCACCCACCCGCCCGGACCGTCGGGGTCGCCCGGACGGTCGGTGCCTCGGCGCTGATCCTGCTCGTCGCGGCCACGGTGGTGGGCCCGTTCCTGGCCCGCGTCACTGTGGAGTTCGGACACCCGCTCGGGCCGCCCCGGCTGCGCGAGTCGATACCGATGGAGCGGCACGATCCCCTCGCGATCCTGGTCAACGGGCTGCGGATCGCGCACACCGCGTTCGACACCCCGCTCGCGCCGGTGCGCTCAGTCACCGCCGCAGCGATCATCAACGGTGCCGAGGCGGTCGGCGTCGACCCACAGGACCGGGAGATCACGTTCGGCCGGGAGATCTTCCCTGTGCCGTCCTGGTACCCGGACGAGGACCGGGTGGCGTTCCCGCTCGCCGGAGCGCTGGCATTGCTGGGGGCGGTGTTCGCGCTGGCCCGGCCGTGGCGGATCAGCCCGGACCGCGCCGGGTCGCTGCGGGGGTACGCGGCGGTGATGACGGCCACCGTGGCGCTGCACGTCGCGATGATCAAGTGGCAGCCGTGGGGCAACCGGCTGCTGCTGTACGCGCTGGTGATGGCCGTACCGCTGGCCGGTGTCTGGCTGGACGCCGTGTTCCGCGGGCGGGCCGGATCGGCGGGTGCGCCCGGACGCAGGCCGGTCGCCGCCCTCGCGGCGGTGACCGTGCTGGCCACCTCCGCGCTGGCCGGCCTACTGGCCGTGTCGTACGGCTTCCCGCGCCGGCTGGTGGGCTCGGGATCGGTCTTCACCACCGCCGAGTGGGACACCCGCTTCCTGCGCCGGCCCCAGTGGACCGACGAGTTCCGCTGGGCGGCCGAGGCGGTACGCGACAGCGGCGCCCGCCGGATCGGCCTGGTGGAGCAGAACGACAACTGGGAGTACCCCTGGTGGCTGCTGCTGCGCGACGCCGACGGCCGACCGCCCGAGCTGGTCGCGCTCCAGTCGGTGCTGCCCGAACGGCCACCGGCCGAGCCGTCCTCGGTGGACGCCATCGTCTGCACCGGGCCCCGGGCGGCGTGCGTGCGCCTCGTCCCGCCGGGCTGGCAGGTCGAGTACCGCAACTACGTCGGGTACGCGTTGCCACCCGGTCGCTGACCGGCTCGCGGTAGACCGGCGTACTCCACCGCCCGGTCGGGTCAGGTCAGACTTGCGCCGCCGGCCGGGCGTACCCGACACCCGTCATCGGGCACGAGGCGCCGGGCCGGGCAGTCAGCGGACGACGGCCGGACGGAGGGCGGCGGGCCGCGAGTTGGCCGGCGCTTCGCCGATGGTGGCGACGATCCGCTCCTGGGCGGGCCGCAGCCGGGTGCGGAAGGCGTGGTTGAGCAGGGTGTCGAGCTGCCACATCTGCTTCGGATCGTTGTTGCGGATCAGGAAGCGCTCGCGGACGCCGTCGATCGCGGTAGCAGCCAGCTCGACCGAGTGCGTCCGCGGGTCGGGGCTCCACGTCACGTTGCTCAGCTCGCGCAGTTCGGTGTTGAGGTGCAGGCGGAGCCGGTGCAGCACCCGGGTCTGCTGGGTGACCACGAGTCGCCGGTGCGTGAGCAGGAGGAGGTACTCGCCGCCGGCCGGCCTCTCGGGACGGCTGCAGCGGGTCACCAGGATCGTGGCATCGCCCGAGCCGACGCAGCGGCGGAAGACGGGCATGTGCCGGCCGACGGTCTGCACCGCCAGGCCGGCCTCGGCGGCGGCCGGAAGGAACGTTCGGGAGAAGACGTCCATGACCTGCCCAACGACAAGCGCGCAGCAGTGACATGGGTCACGTCGAAGTTGTGCAAGTTCCACGCGTCGTCGTCGCACCGGGTGTCCGACTTCCGGCCCGCGTGGGCGCCGCTGGGCCGGGTCCGCCCTGATGGCGGACCCGGCCGGCGGGATCAGATGATCGGGGTCATGGAGCCGAACCCGGTGCCGATCCGGATGGCGGTGGCGAAGCCGGTGCCGGTCCAGCGGTACCGGTAGAGGTAACCGCTCGACTTCTGCACGGCGACCATGTCGGGCTTTCCGTCCCGGTCGAAGTCGCCGACCTGGGCGAGGTCCCGCATCGTGTCCCAGCCCGCTCCGACCTGGGTGCGGGTGACGAAGCCACCGGTCGTACCCGGGTAGAGGAAGAGCTTGCCGGTGCTCTTCTCGCGGGCGATCAGGTCGGCATAGCCGTCGCCGGTGAAATCGCCACCGCCGTTGAGTTCATCCACGGTGTTCCAGCCGCCACCGAGCCGGATCCGGGTGCTGAACGCGCCACTGCCCCGGCCCGGGTAGAGGTAGAGCGAGCCGGTCGAGGTCTCCACCGCCACCAGATCCTGGAAGCCGTCGCGGTTGTAGTCCCCGATCGAGGTGATCTCGCGGAACCCCTTCCAGCCGGCACCCAGGTTGAACCGGCCGGTGACCCCGGAGCCGTTGCCCGGGTAGAACCACAGGTAGCCGGTGGCCGGCTCGCGGGCGATGAGGTCCTCGCCTCCGGAACGGTCGAAGTTGCCGGCCCGGATGATCGTGTCCATGCTGTTCCAGCCGGCACCGAGCGTCACCCGGCCGCTCAACGTCGTGCCGTTGCCGCCGTAGACGTACAGGTACCCGGTCGAGGGGTCACGGTAGCCGACGTCCGACCAGCCGTTGCCGGTGAAGTCGCCGAACGGGGTCGTCGGCAGCGGGGCGACGTCCAGGTAGTCGCCGTCGATGTTGATGGTGACGCCGCCCCAGGTCTCGTTGTGCGGACCCACGTGCTGCTTCATCCGCCGCTTCGGCGACCAGTAGCCGGCGGGGATGGCCGGGTCGCTGACCGTCGCGACGCCGTCCCAACGGGCGAAGTCGAGGTAGTCCGGCCGCACGTAGCCTGCCGTGTTGTAGGCCGCCACCTGGTCGGCCACACCCCGGGCCATGCTGCTGTAGAAGCCCGAGAGGTAGCCCGTGTCGTGCAGCCGGGCCGTCCACGCGCTCATGAAGGTGAGGACCGCCTGGGTGCAGGCAGCGTCGCCGCCGTCGTAGTCCTCCATGTCGTAGAAGAGCACGCTCTCCCGCGGCAGGCCGAGGTTCACCGCCTGGGCCACGGCGTCGTCGGCCTGCGCACGACCCTGCGCCGCCGCCTGGGCCGGATCGATCAGGTCCTCACTGGTGCCCTGGCACGGGGCCTGGAGGCCGACGTACATCGGCACGAGGTGCCAGCCGGCCGCGGTCTGTGCCGCCACCCACTCGGCGGTGAGGGCGGGCTGGGCGCAACCACGGTTGACGCCGCCGAAGTAGATGACGATCGCCCGGTAGGGCGAAGCCTGCCAGGCCTGCATCTGGGCGCTCGTCGGCGCGGTGCAGGCGTCGAAGCCGAGACCGGTGTAGGTGCCCGGCTGGGGACCGACGGCGGCGAAGGCAGGGCTGGACGCGACTGTCAGCGCGAGACCGGCCCCGAGCGCCGCGGCGACGGCACCGGCCAGAACCCTGCGCGCGGCTTGACGGAGCCCGCGCGGCGAGAAGGTCGAATTCAACGTTTCCCCGATCTGTGTCCCTCGGTGGGAGCGGTAGGCGAGCGGTCGCAATGCGTCACCCGCTCGTACGGCCCGCTGATTCTCACCACAGTCGACGTCGGTTGTCGAGATCGGAGCCGGAAACATCCGGTTTAAGCAGGGATCGGAGTCGGCCGAGCGGGGATGGTACCGCCCGCTCGGCCGCCGACGGAAACGACTGTCAGAGCAGCTCCACGATGGTGGCGTTGGCCATGCCACCGCCCTCACACATCGTCTGCAACCCGTACCGGATCCCGTTGTCCCGCATGTGCTGGAGCATGGTGGTCATGATCCGGGCGCCGGAGGCGCCGAGCGGGTGCCCGAGAGCGATGGCCCCGCCGCGCGGGTTGAGCCGCTCCGGGTCGGCCTCGGTCTCGGCCAGCCAGGCCAGTGGCACCGGGGCGAACGCCTCGTTCACCTCGTACACCCCGATCTCCTCGATGCCCAGCCCCGCGCGGCGCAGCGCCTTGGCGGTGGCCGGGATGGGCGCGGTGAGCATGGTGACCGGGTCGTCGGCGGCACCCACCGCGGTGTGGATCCGGGCCAGCGGACGAAGCCCGTGCCGGCTGGCCCACTCGCTCGTGGTGACCGCGAGGGCGGCCGCGCCGTCGGAGATCTGGGAGGCGGACCCGGCGGTGACCACACCGTCGGCTCGGAAGGGGGTGGCCAGGCCGGCCAGCTTCTCCAGCGAGGTGTCACGGCGGATGCCCTCGTCCGCGGCGAACTTGCCGCCGTCGCCGAGCGCCACCGGAGCGAGTTCGGGGTCGAACGCGCCCGCGTCCTGCGCTGCGGCCGCCTTCTCGTGGCTGGCGAGCGCGAACTCGTCGAGCTGGGTCCGGGAGAAGCGCCACCGCTGCGCGATCAACTCGGCGCCGACGCCCTGATTGAACGGGAGCGGGGAGTCCTCGGCGAACCCCTCCACGCCGCGGTAACGCTCGGCGATCGCGGCACTGAACGGCATTCCACCGGCCACGCTGGAGCCCATCGGCACCCGGGTCATCGACTCGACGCCGCCGGCCACGACCAGCTCGGCCTGCCCGGAGAGCACGGTCGCCGCGGCGAAGTGCAGGGCCTGCTGGCTGGAGCCGCACTGGCGGTCCAGCGTGGTGCCGGGCACGCTCTCCGGCCAACCGGCGGCCAGGACGCCGTTGCGGGCGATGTTCCAGGACTGCTCGCCCACCTGCGACACGCAGCCCCAGAAGACCTCGTCGACCAGCGCCGGGTCCACGCCGGTGCGCTCGGCCAGGGCGCGCAACACGTGGGCCGACAGGTCCACCGGGTGTACGTCCGCGAGACTGCCCTTGCGCCGCCCGACGGGGGTGCGTACCGCGCCGACGATGACCGCGTCACTCATGACTACTCCCCGGTAACTTGAGCTGCACCGATCCTACGTCCTCCACCACCCCGACGTCCCGTGGCGGGGTCGCCTGATCTCGACAGGCCGGGCCGGGCGTACGTCCGGGCACCCGGTCGTGCCGGGCGTGACGGCAGACGATGCCACGACCCGGGCTCGCTGGCATGCTGGACGGGTGGAGGAGACGTTCCCGGTGCGACGGTGGCGGGTGCCCGCGAGCCTGCCGGCCGCGAAGATCGCCGGCGCCATCCTGCTGATGTCGATCGGCCTGCTCTTCGCCGACGGCGATCCGGTACGCCTGGCACTGGCCGCACTGGTGGCGACCGCGCTGGCCGGCTGGGCCGTACGCGACTTCGTGGCACCGGTGCGGCTCGCGGTCGACGCCGCGGGACTCACCGTCGTCCACGGTTTCGCCCGCCGCCGGCATCTGCCGTGGGCGACGGTCGAGGCGATCAGCGTGGACCGGCGCCCCCGGCTGGGGCTGACCACCGAGACGCTGGAGATCGACGCCGGGGCGACGCTGCACCTGCTCGGCCGGTACGACCTCGGCGATTCTCCCGGCGACGTGGCCCGGGTGCTGCACAGCGCGCGTACGGCCGCCGGCGCCTGACCCGACGCCGCCCGGCGGGCACCCGACCGCGCGAGGCGGGCACCCGACGCTGAGCTGCGGCTCAGCCGGCCACGAGCTGGGCGCTACGGATCATGACCAGACCGATCAGCGCCAACACGATGATCGCGCCACCGGCCACCTGGAAGAGCGTGCGACGGCCGCGCGGGGCATATGCCAGCACCAGCCCCATCAAGGCACCGATGATCAGGCCGCCGACGTGCCCGGACTTGGAGATGCCCTGCACGGCGAAGGTGAAGACCAGGTTGACCACGATGACGGGCAGGATCGCCGAGGTGTCCCGGCCGAGCCGGCGCATGATCACGAAGATCGCCGCGAAGAGCCCGAAGACCGCCGTCGACGCGCCGGCGGTGGCCGAGTTCTGGGCGCTGAACAGGTAGGCGGCGACGTTCCCGCCGAACCCGGCGATCAGATAGAGCGCCAAAAAGCGCAGCGGACCGAGATTGGCCTCCAGCGAACGGCCCAGCACCCAGAGCGCCCACATGTTCAGCAGCAGGTGGAGCAGGCCGTAGTGCAGGAACATCGCGGTGATCAGCCGGTACCACTCACCGTCGGCGATGCCGCCGACGGTGCCGTCCGGGAAGATCGCCAGCCCCAGCACCGCACCCCAGTCGGTGAGCGGCGTGTTGCCGCCGAGCAGCCCCGCGAAGCCGGAGCCGCCCGCCGCCGCGTCGCCGCCCCGGTCGGAGGCGATCGAGAGCAGCATGAACAGTGCGTTGATCGCGATCAACGTCTTGGTGACGTAGCCGTGCCGGCCGGCGGCACCGCCGCCGAAGGCGGTACGCGCCGGCCGGACGCTACGACGCCCTTCACTGATGCACTCCGGGCACTGGTGGCCGACCGATGCCTCGCGCATGCAGTCGGGGCAGATCGGCCGATCGCAGCGGGTGCAGCGGACGTAGGTCTCCCGGCCGGGATGCCGGTAGCAGACCGGGGTGGTCGGTGGCGATTCGCTCACCGTGCCCACCCTCCGGAGCGCTCAGTCATGCGAGCAAAGGTACCTCGCGCCCGCCTCAGGCGGCGGTGCGCTCGATCTCGACCCGCTCGATGACGACGTCCTGGAGGGGACGGTCGCTCGGGCCGGTCGGGGTGTTGGCGATCGAGTCGACGACCTTCGCCGACTGCTCGTCCGCCACCTGACCGAAGATGGTGTGCCGGTTGTTCAGGTGCGGCGTCGGGCCGACGGTGATGAAGAACTGCGAGCCGTTGGTGCCCGGCCCGGCGTTCGCCATCGCGAGCAGGTACGGCCGGTCGAAGCGCAGCTCCGGGTGGAACTCGTCGGCGAACTTGTAGCCCGGGCCACCGCGACCGGTACCGGTCGGGTCACCCATCTGGATCATGAAGCCGGAGATGACGCGGTGCGAGATGGTGCCGTCGTAGTACGGCCCCTTCCCCGGCTGGCCGGTGCGGGGGTCGACGTACTCGCGCGTCCCCTCGGCCAGCTCCACGAAGTTCTTGACGGTCTTCGGCGCGTGGTTCGGGAAGAGCTCCAGCCGGATCGGGCCGGCGTTGGTGTGCAAGGTGGCGTAGATGGCCTCGGCCACGGGTACTCCTCACTCGTTGGTCAGTTCCATGCGGATCCTCCCATGTGCCCGATCTGGCATCACGGAGGCATCCGAAGGTGGAGGATGACGAAGGAACAACTCCCAGGAGGTGGGACCGTGTTTGGAATGGGACGACGTAAGTCCCAGGGGCAGCTGGCGAAGGCCGAATTGAACCAGGGCATCAGCCATCTGGTACAGGCAGCCACGTACGCCGCGAGGGGTGCCGGCGCGACCGTCGGTCCGCGGGTGCAGGCGGCCCGGGACCAGGTCGGTCCGACGGCGGCGCTGCTGCGCGACCGGGCCGCGACCGGTTGGGACACGGCTCTCACCTCGCTCGCCCCGCTCGCCGCGGCCGCTCGTGACGGCGCCACGCAAGCGGGCTCGATGACCAGGAAGGCGAAGTCGAGGAACATGCGGATCAGCGGGAAGAAGAAGCAGCCGCGCCGTGGCGGCCGGATGATGACCGGTCTGCTGGCCGCGGGCGCGATCGCCGGGGTCGCCGGGTTGATGGCCGCGCGGCGCCGCCGGGAGCAGCAGGAGTGGGCCGAGTACGACCCGACCCGCACCCTGGAGCCGATGCGGGACGAGGTGGACACCCTCGAGGTGCAGACCCGGTCGACGCCGGGCGGCGCGAAGATGGCCGACGCGTCCACGCCGCGGACGTCCGGTATGGCCGGTGGCCCGACCGGGGCCGGCAGTTCGGCGGTGGCGGGCGGGGACAGCGCCACCACCATCCCGGCGAGCACCGGGTCGAAGATCCAGCCGACCGGCAAGGTCCCCTCGGTGGCCGAGGGTGCCACGGACGTGTCCGGCCGCCCGGCCGACGACGCCGGCAAGGCCATCAGCAAGGGCGCGGCGCGCACCAACGGGCGCCGCTGACCAGCCGTTCACCGCGGACAGCGCCGGCAGGCGGGGTGATCCCGCAGCGCCGGCGCTTCCGCGCGTTCCGGGGTCGTGCCGCCGTACGCCCGGCGCTGCCACAACGTGCCGTGGGCCCACGTCCGGCGTTCAGCGTTCCGCAGAGCCAGCCGTTGTGGCGGAGGCGGCTCCTCAGAGCCAGCCGTTGCGGCGGAACCAGCGGTACAGCGTCCACGAGCAGGCCAGCATCAACGCCCAGATGACCGGGTAGCCGTACTTCCAGTCCAGCTCCGGCATGTACTTGAAGTTCATGCCGTAGATGCCCGCGATGGCCGTCCAGACCGCGGCTATCGCCGCCCAGGCGGCGATCTTGCGCATGTCGTTGTTCTGGTCGACGGTGACCTGGGCGAGGCGCGCCTGGAGGATCGAGTTCAACAGGTCGTCGTACGAGTTCACCTGCTCGACCGTGCGGCTGAGGTGGTCCTGCACATCCCGGAAGTAGCGCCGGATCTCCTTGGGCACCTCGCGGTTGACCTGCGAGGTCAGCGTCAGCAGCGGGCGCTGCAGCGGCACCACCGCCCGCTTGAACTCCACCAGTTCCCGCTTCATCTGGTAGATCCGCTGGATCCTTCCGCTGCCGTTCCGGTCGAAGACCTGGGCCTCCAGGATGTCGAGGTCGTCCTCGATCTTGTCGGCGACCTCCAGGTACAGGTCGACCACCCGGTCCGTGACCGCGTACGCGACCGCCCACGGTCCGTGCAGCAGCAACTCCTGCTTGCTCTCCAGGTCGGCC
This sequence comes from Micromonospora avicenniae, assembly GCF_900156065.1. GTDB lineage: Bacteria > Actinomycetota > Actinomycetes > Mycobacteriales > Micromonosporaceae > Micromonospora > Micromonospora avicenniae. The sequence continues at coordinate 35,684 of NZ_FTNF01000031.1, forward strand.
CGGATCGGGGAGAGCCGGCCGGCGTCGCCGTGCCGGACGCTGACCACGAAGTTCGGGCCGATGAAGAGCATCACCTGCCCGGTCTCCACGACCTCTGACTGCTCGGTCAGTTCGGTGTGCTCGCAGTAGCGGGCGGTACGCAGCACCAGGAAGCTGACGTCGCCGAACTGCTCCAGCTTCGGGCGCTGCGCGGCCTTCACCGCGTCCTCGACGGCGAGTTCGTGCAGCCCGTACGTGGCCGCGATGGCGCTCATCTGCTCCAGCTCCGGCTGGTGCAGCCCGAGCCAGACGAAGCCCTGCTCCCGCCGGGCGGCGGCCAGGGCGTCGGCGTAGTTCCAATCACCCGGCTGCCGCTTCCCGTCGACGTAGAGCGCGCAGTCGACGATCGCGTCGTGCCCCGACTCGGCATGCTCCGGGGCGCGCTGAGCGCCATCGGTGCTGAGGATGCGGGTCATCGCCCTTACCGGAGCCGCCCAGCTTCGCGGCACCGGCAACCGGCCGCCGTTCTGCGGGGTCGCCCGGCCCCGCTGGTCCCGACCTGCCATCGCACACCCCCTCCCCACGGTGAGCCGCGCTCGTCGCACCGGCTCCGCCAACCGCACAGCACCCTGGGACTGCCGGAAGACCGGGGCAGCCGCCGCACGCTTTCCCGACAGTCTCGCGGAGCCGGATTGCAGGGTACGCCGGACCGGACCATCACTGCCTGTGACGAAGGTGTCGGGGGTGGCGCCGGGCGGGCCGGGTCGCATCAGGGGGGTGAGGGGACGACACGGCCCACCCGGCGCCCTGTGGGGGCGAGGGGTTCTGCTGGTCGCGTCACTCGTCACGCATGGAAGCTGGTCGAGCACCCCTGGCGCCGGCTCGGCCGAGTGCCGGGCTCGGGGACGACCGATCGCTACCCGTCGTGAATGACGCTCGCAGCATTGTGGGCCGTCGGCCGCCCGGGCGGGAGCCCTGAGACGGCCGACATCAGCCTTCTGTCGGAAATCCGACAGAAACTCACCCACGCACCGCTTTCACCGCTTCGGCGAGTCGGCGTACACCCTCATCGATCTTGTCGGCGGTGACCGCCGAGTACGCCAACCGCAGCGCGTGCCGGCCGCCGTCGATGACGAAGTCACTGCCCTTGACCACCGCCACACCACGCTCGGCGGCAGCGGGGGCGACCCGTTCGGCCAGCACGTCCTCCGGGAGTTCCACCCAGAGGAAGTAGCCGCCGTCCGGCTCCACGAACCGAGCCTCCGGAAGGTGGCGGCGCAGCGACTCGGCGAGCACCCGGGCCCGCTCGCCCAGCGCCACCCGCACGGTCTCGATCGAACGGTCGATGTCGCCGGAGACGCAGAACTGGTGCACGATCGCCTCGGAGACCATGCCGGGCGAGATGTAGAGACTGGTCGCCTTCTTCGCGATGTCCGCGATCAGGTCCGTCGCGCCGACCAGGTAGCCGACCCGGACGCCGGGGCAGACCGTCTTGGTGAAGCTGGAGGCGTGCACCACCACGTTGCGGGTGTCCAGCGAGAGCATCGACGGCAGCGCCTCGCCCCGGAACCGGATGTCCGCGTACGGGTCGTCCTCGAAGATCGTGAAGCCGTACTCGGCCGCCAGGTCCAGCAGCTCACGCCGCTTCTCCAGGGAGAGCGTCACGCCCGCCGGGTTCTGGTAGTTCGGGATGACGTGCGCCAGCCGGGGGCGGACCCCGGACTCCAGCAGCTTGCGCAGCTCGGCCGTGTCCAGGCCGTCCGGCTGGATGGTGACACCGTGCAGTTCGCCGCCCATCTGCTTCAGGTTGAGCAGCGTCCGGTCGTACGTGGGCCGCTCGACCACCACCGCGTCGCCGGGGCGTACCAGGTGGTTGAAGAGGAACGCGTCGGCCTGCAGCGAGCCGTTGGTGATCAGCACCTGCTCCGGCGCCACCCTGTGCTTTTCGGCGATCCACCTGCGCAGGGGCGGGTAACCGACTGAGGTGCCGTACGCCGTGACCCCCGCAGGGTCGGCGTCGAACGCGCGGACGGCGGCGGCCTTGAGCCCCTCGACATCGACGATGTCCAGCGAGGGAGCTCCGCGGGCGAAGGAGATCAGCTGCTCGGCGGTCATGGCTGTTGAGCGTACGGGCGGCCACCTCGGGTACGCCGACGGCACGGCGATGTCCGCATCCTGAGCCACCGGGTCGGGTGACCTGGGCCGGACGCGCGGGGCGGCAAGTCGGGCCGGAAGGGCGAGCGGGTCGTGCTGCACCTGACGAATCCGGCGTTCCACCCGCATCGATCCGCCGGCCGGTCAGCCCGTCGACACCATCCGGCCGGCCGCCCAGACCCGCATGATGTCCCGCACCGAGATCACCCCGGCCACCTCGCGGCCGTCGAGCACCACCAGGTGCCGGAACCCGCCCCGGGCCATGGCCACGGCCGCTTCCTCCAGCGTCCAGTCCGGCACCGCGTAGACCACGTCCCAGGTCAGGTGGGCGCCGGTGCGCTCGACGTCGCAGTCGAGGCCGGCGCCGATGGCGTTGAGCACATCGCGTTCGGTCATGATCCCGACGCCCTCGGACTCCGGGTCGATCACCACCGCCGAACCGACCCCGCGGGCCGACATCATCTGGGCCGCCTGCCGGAGCGTGTGCTCCGGGCCGACCACCAGGACCTGGCTGGACATCGCTTCCCGTACCTGCATCACACATCACCCCTGTGGGACGGTGGCCTCCGGTACGGACATAGTGGGCGGCCGATGTTTCCGGAACAAGACCTCGGCGTCGCCGACATGTCGATCGGCTCGCTACTGTCGGGGCGTGTCCACCGAGCCTCTGCGCTGCGCCGGCGCCCTCATCGTCGACGACGACGACCGGCTTTTCTTCCAGCGCCGATCCCCGCACCGACGCCTGTTTCCCAACTGCTGGGACGTGGTCGGCGGCCACCTGGAGTCCGGCGAGGATGTCGAGGCGGCGCTGCGCCGCGAGGTGACCGAGGAGACGGGCTGGACCGTCTCGCACCTGCTCGGCCCGGTCGGCGAGTACCGCTACGTCGGCGACGACGGCCTGGCCCGGATCGAGTACAACTGGCTGGTCCGGGTCGAGGGAGACCTCACCCGACCACGGCTGGAGGTCGGCAAGCACACCGAGTTCCGGTGGCTCGCCGAGGAGGACGTGGCCCTGTTGGACGAACACCGGGACGTCAACGACGGCCTGATCCGCCGGATCGCGGAGGAAGCCTTCGCCGCCCTGCGTGCCATGGATCGGTGAGCCACGCCGTCGAGCTGGCGCCGCACCGGTACGCCGGGCTGGTCGCCCCGGCGGTCGACCGGACCTTCCTGGCCGGCATGAGGACCGGCCAGGAAGGCGGCACCGAGCTGAGCCGGCGATACGGCGGACCGGCGGCGACCGGCTTCCTGGTGGAGTTCCGCACCCGGTTGGGCGAGCCCGGCGGCACGATCGACGAGCCCGGGTTCGCCGCGGTCACCCGGTACCGGGACGCGGCCGAGTGCCGACGGGCGTTGGACAAGCAGGTCGCGTACGGGATGCTGCACCGCCGCCCGGACGGTGGGCTGGCCGCCACGGAGCGCGGGCTGGCGTTCCTCGCCGAACTCTGGCGGCTGCACGCCGAGGTGACCGCCGAACTGTGGGCCGGCCACGAGGAACGGGTGGTCCGGCTGGTCGAAGCGTTCGGCCGGCTGCTGGCGTACGCGCTGGTGCTCGCCGCCGAACAACCCGACTCGGCGGGCGCCGCGTTCGCCGCGATCGCCCCGCCGTACGAGCCGGACGGCACCCCGCCCGGCGTGCTGCTGCTCAACCGGCTCGACACGCTCCGCCACCACCGGGCCGACGCGCACGCCGCCGCCTGGGCCGTCGCCGGGCACACCGCGCTCAGCGTGACCGCCCTGCCGCCCGGCCCCGAGCGGCTGGCGATCGAGCAGGAGACAAACCGCCGGGCCGCCGGCCCGTACGAGGCGCTGACCGCCGACGAACGGTTGAGCGTGCTCGCCGACCTGGCCGCGCTCCCCGGCTGAGAGATCGTCGGAAAAGCCGGGGTCGAGCGACAGTCGCTGAACATCGGGTGAAGCCCGGTTGACGGGAGGCGGCGCCGGGTCCGGCGCTATCCTCCACCGGTGACCGGAGTCGTACGAGGGGGGAAGCCGGCATGATCGGGATGGTGCTCGCGGCCGGGGCGGGGCGTCGGCTGCGCCCGTACACCGACACACTGCCCAAGGCGCTCGTGCCGGTCGACGGCGAGGTCACCATCCTCGACGTCGCGCTGGGAAACCTCGCCGAGGTGGGGCTCACCGACATCGTGATCGTGGTCGGCTACGCGGCCGACGCGGTCCGGGAGCGGCAGGCCGACCTCGAGAAGAAGTACGGCGTGAACCTCACCCTCGTGCACAACGACAAGGCCGAGGAGTGGAACAACGCCTACTCGCTCTGGCTGGCCCGCGAGTACTTCAGCCAGGGCGTACTGCTCGTCAACGGTGACACCGTGCACCCGGTGAGCGTGGAGAAGACCCTGCTCGCCGAGCGCGGCCCGGGCATCCTGCTCGCGGTGGACACGCTCAAGCCGCTGGCCGAGGAGGAGATGAAGACCACCTTCGACGCCGCCGGCCAGCTCACCCGGATCACCAAGCTGATGGACCCGGGCGAGGCGTACGGGGAGTACATCGGCGCGACGCTCATCGAGCCGCAGGTGGCCGACGCCCTCGCCGACGCGCTGAAGGCGACCTGGCGGCGCGATCCGAACCTCTACTACGAGGACGGCTACCAGGAGTTCGCCGACCGGGGCGGCGAGGTCCGGGCGGCGCCCATCGGGAACGTCTCCTGGGTCGAGGTCGACAACCACGCCGACCTGGCCCGCGCCCGGGAGATCGCGTGCCACTACTAGCCCGGTCGGTACTGACTCCGCTCCACATCGACGTACGACGGGGGGCGGTGGCCGACCTGGCCACGATCCTGGCCGACGGGCGGATCTCCGCCGGCGGCGACGTGGCGGTCGTGGTCGGCCCCGGCCAGGGCGAGCGGATCGCCGAGCTGATCCGGCCCACGCTCGGGTCGGCCGACGTGTTCACGGTGGCGGGCGGCACCCTGCAGGCGGCCGACGACCTGGAGGGCAAGCTCCGCGCCCGGTCGTACGACGCGGTGGTCGGCATCGGCGGTGGCAAGACCATCGACGTGGCCAAGTACTCGGCGACCCGGCGAGGTCTGCCGATGGTCTCGGTCGCCACCAGCCTCGCCAACGACGGAATCGCCTCCCCGGTGGCGAGCTTGATCACCGACGGGCTCAAGGGCTCCTACGGGGTGCACATCCCGATCGCGGTCATCGTCGACCTGGACTTCGTGGAGAGCGGTCCGGAGCGGCACAATCGCGCCGGAATCGGCGACGTGGTCAGCAACATCAGCGCCCTCGCCGACTGGGAGTTGGCGCGAGTGGTGCGCGGTGAGCCGGTCGACGGTCTGGCCGCCTCACTGGCCCGGGCCGGTGCCGAAGCATTGATCAACCATCCGGGCGACATGGGGGACGACGCCTTCGTCACAGTCCTCGCGGAGGCGCTGATCTCCAGCGGCCTGGCGATGGCCATCTGCGGGACCAGCCGCCCGTCCAGCGGCGGCTGTCACGAGATCATGCACGCGGTCGACGCGCTCTTCCCGGGGACCGCCTCGCACGGCGAGTTGGCCGGGCTCGGCGCCCTCTTCTGCACCTGGTTGCGGGGGGACACGTACCGCTTCGGCCAGATGGTGTCCTGCCTGGCCCGGCACAAGCTGCCGGTCACCCCCGCGGACGTGGGGCTGACCGACGAGCAGTTCGTCGACGCGGTGATCTTCGCGCCACGTACCCGGCCAGACCGATACACCATCCTCGAACATCTGGCGCTGTCGCCTTCCGACGTCCGGGCGCGGCTGGCAGACTACGCCGGTGCAATCCACGACCGCCTTGGCTGAGCCGTTTCGTCCCACCGTCGCCGATTTCCACCGGACAAACCGGGGCGGTGGCCTGTTCAGTGAGTCGATCAGCCAGTGGCTGGGGGCCGCCTTCGCGGTCGCCGCGCACCGGCTGGGTCTGCGCCCGACGGCGCTGACCATCACGAACCTGGTGCTGGGGCTGGCCACCTCGATCACCGTGGTCGCACTCGCCGACCGGGTGGCCGCCGGCGAGGTTCCGGCCTGGGTCGTGGGGCTGCTCGCGCTGGTCGGCTGGCAGGTCGCGTACTCCCTGGACTGCGCGGACGGCCAGCTCGCGCGGGTGACCGGGACGGGCAATCCGGCGGGTGCCCGGGTCGACGTGCTCGCCGACGTGGCCGCCCAGATCGCCCTGGTCGCGGCGCTCTCCGCGACCGCCGTGGCGCAGCACCCGTCGACCCCGATCTGGCTGGTCGCGACGTTCGCCGGCACGTGGATGGTCAACCTGGTCACGTCGGTGATGCAGGCCGGCCCGAACGCGGCGAGCATGGTCACCTCGACCTCGCTGCCCGTACGCCTCGTGAAGCTGGTCCGCGACTACGGCGCGGTGATCTTCGTGGCCGCGCTGGTGCTGCTCCTCGCCCCCGCCCTGACGCTCTGGGTGATGGTGGCCTTCACGGTCGTCAACGGCGGCTTCCTACTGGCCAGCATCGCCTTCTCCGCCCGCGCCTCCTACCGCTGACCCACCCCCCCCACCCTCCGCCCCGCGTGGGCGCACTTTCACGGAAAGAGTGGCTTCCGGAGCCCGGATAGCCACTCTTTCCGTGAACGAGTGGGTTCACGCTCGGCGTGAGGGGCAGCCGGTCAGGGGGTGAGGGTGGTGTAGATGTCGATGAGCTGGCTGGTCACCACGTCCGGGTGGAAGGTGCGCTCGTAGCGCGAGCGCGCGGCCGACGACAGTGCGGCGGCACCCGCCCGCGCCACCGGAAGGGCCGCTGCCAGCGCGGCCGCCTCGGGCGGCACCGCCCAACCGGCCTCGCCGGTGACGATGCCCGCCGGCACGGCGGACGTTCCGGAAACGGGTCCCGAGAGCGGCACGGAGCTGGCTGAACCGGTCGCGGCCGAGGCCTCCTGGGCCGAGCCGGTCCCGGCCGGTACCCGCGCGGTGTCCGCCCCGACCAGGTACGGGATGCCGCCCAGCGCGGTGCCGAGCACCGGCCGGCCACTCGCCAGCGCCTCAATGATCACGGTGGGCAGCACGTCGTGCCACGTCGAGGTGGCGAGCACCACCGCGCTCGCCTCGAGCGCGGCGCGCACCCCGGCCCGGTCCAGCGTGCCGAGGTAGGTGACGTCCGACCGTTCGGCGGCCGCCGCCTCGACCAGCGGGCGCAGCTCGCCGTCACCGGCGATCCGCAGCGTGCCGAGCGTGCCGTCCGGGTGCCGGCGCCAGGCGTCCAGCAGCAGGTCCAGCCCCTTCTCCGGGGAGAGCCGGCCGAGAAAGAGGAAGCCGTCGCCGAGCGGCGCGGGCAGCCCCGGGTCCGGGATCCCATTCGGCTTGATCACGATCCGGTCGGCCGGGATGCCGTAGTCGCGCAGGTGCGCGGCGACCGCCGAGGTCAGCGCGACGTACCGATCCACCGACCGCCAGGTGGGCCGGTGCACCGCCAGCGTGGTGGCCATCAGGGCGCTCTGCGCGCGGGAGTTCCGGTAGCAGCGGTGCACGATCGCCGGTACGCCCAGCGCCCGGCCCCGGCAGTCCTGGCAGATCATCCCGTCCCGGAAGTAGAGCCCGGAGGAGCAGACCTGCCGGTAGTTGTGCACGGTCTGCACCACCGGCACGCCGTGCTTGTGGGCGGTGCGCACCACCCAGGGCGAGAGCAGCGGGTACGGGTTGTGCAGGTGCAGCACGTCCGGGCGGTGCTCGGTGAGCAACCGGCTCAGTTCCTGCTGGGCCTGCGGCGCGTAGATCGGCGAGATCGGTAGCAGCGCCTTCGCCGCCTTCGACATCGAGGGGATCTCGTCGGAGCTGCGGATGAACGGCAGCACCTCCACGCCGGCCGCGGTGAGCTGGGCGATCTCCGCGTCGACGATCGTATTCTCCCCGGACGGCTGAGCCTGCCGGTACCGGTTGTGCGCCACCACGATCTTCACTGAGCTCGCCCTTTGTTCGCGATTGCCGGACTCGCGAGCTCGCTCCTCGCGCTCACGGGGCCACCATCGTTCCCGACTGCGGGACTCGCAAGCTCGTTCCTCGCGCTCACGGAAAAGAAGGCTACCGTTGTCTGATGCCCGAGCTACCGGAGGTTGAGGCGCTCGCGGGTTACCTGCGTCAGCGCGCGGTGGGGCGGCGGGTCGACCGGCTGGAGGTCGCCGCGATCAACGCCCTGAAGACGTACGATCCGCCGCCGACCGCCGCGACCGGCCGCACGGTGGTGGACGCGCGCCGGCACGGCAAGTTCCTGGACGTGGTCTTCGACGGCGACCTGCACCTGATGGTCCACCTGGCCCGGGCGGGGTGGCTGCACTACCGGGAGGCGTTCCCCAGCGCCGCCCCGCTGCGCCCCGGCAAGGGCCCGATCGCCGTGCGGGTACGCCTCGACGACGGTTCCGGCTTCGACCTGACCGAGGCCGGCACCCAGAAGAAGTTGGCCGCGTACCTGGTGACCGACCCGGCGGCGGTGCCCGGAGTGGCCAAGCTCGGCCCGGACGCGCTCACCGCCGACCTGCCCACGTTCACCGAGCGGCTGCGCAGCCGCCGGGGCCGGGTGAAGCTCGTGCTGACCGACCAGGCGGTGCTGGCCGGGGTGGGCAACGCGTACTCCGATGAGATCCTGCACGCCGCGAAGCTCTCGCCGTACGCGCTCACCGACCGGCTGACCGACGACCAGATCGCCACCCTGCACGCGGCCACCCGGCAGGTGCTCGGCGACGCGGTCGGCCGCTCGTTGGGGCAGCGGGCGGCGGAGCTCAAGGGTGAGAAGCGCTCCGGGTTGAAGGTGCACGCGCGTACCGGGCTGCCCTGCCCGGTTTGCGGCGACACCGTCCGGGAGGTCTCCTTCTCCGATTCGAGCCTCCAGTACTGCCCGACGTGCCAGACCGGCGGCAGGCCGCTCGCTGACCGACGGCTGTCCCGACTCGTACGGTGAGTAACGACACTCGGGAGCTACGGAGCGGAATCGTCCGGAGAACGCGGAAGGTCCTGCTCCGGAGTTCCACCAACGGCACCATCCATCGGTATAGTGGCCCGGTCCCCGGCTTCTGATATGCGTGAAGCCGGCCAGATCCCGCCGGCACCAGCGGGGCGCGATGTCCTTCGGGTCCGGCGCCCGGCCCGGCCGGTCGTGGGAGACTGGGACGGTGGGCGACCCGGGTCCTCACGATGAGTGAGCGGCCCGCGTCATGCGGGAGGACATGGGTTGAGGTGACGGCAAGCCTCCAGCGCCCGGTAACCAACACAGGCCGGAGCGAACTCGTGCGGCACGTCGACAGCTTCGAGATCCAGCCGCCGACGCCGCCGTCGCACAACGGCGTTCCCCGGTCGGCGTGGGCCCGGGCCCGCCGGCGCGTTTCCCGCTGGCACCGTCCCTACATCGCCATCCTCCTGCTGCTCGACTTCGCGGCCGCCGCGTTCGCCAGCTTCACCGCGATCCACACCTTCGACCAGGCGCGGTCGGGCTTCTACAACGCCCAGGAGAACCCGACCTGGTTCTTCACGGTGGCGTTCGTGCTGCTGCCGCTGGGCTGGGTGCTGATCCTCTGGGGCAACCGGGCGTACGACCGGCGCTACCTCGGCCTCGGGCCGGACGAGTTCAAGCGGGTGATCCGGGCCGGCGTCGCGGTCGCCGCCACGGTCTCCTTCCTCGCCTTCGCCACGGTGACGCAGCTCTCTCGTTGGACCGTCGGCACCGCCCTGCTCGGTGCCCTGCTGCTCATCCTGCTCGGCCGTAGCCTCGCCCGGTTCGTGCTGCACGTCATCCGGCGCAACATCGGCCAGGGCGGTCACCGGATGATCCTGGTCGGCACCCTGCCGGAGTGCCTGGAGGTGCACCGGGCGGTCACCCGGAACCCGGCGGCCGGTCTGGTGCCGGTCGCCATCCACCTCACGGACGGGTACACGGCCGCCCGCGGGATCGAGACTCCGGTCCCGGTCTACACGGGTCGCGACGTGCTCGCTTTGGTGCGGGAGGTCGGCGGGGATACCATCGCCGTGTGCGGCTCGGCCAGCGCCGAGCCGGGCGAGCTGCGCCGCCTCGCCTGGCAGCTGGAGGGTTCCGGCGTCGACCTGGTGGTCGCCCCGCAGCTCACGGACATCGCCGGCCCTCGGGTGCACATCCGCCCGATCGAGGGACTGCCGCTGCTGCACGTCGAGGAACCGACCCTGTCCGGGCCGGCGCTGCTGGCCAAGAACCTGCTGGACCGGTTGGCCGCCGGGCTCGGGCTGCTGCTGCTGATCCCGGTCTTCGTCGCCATCGCCGTGGCGATCAAGATCTCCGACTCGGGACCGGTCTTCTTCCGGCAGCCCCGGGTGGGCCACGAGGGCCGCACGTTCCGGGTGTGGAAGTTCCGGACCATGTACGTCGACGCCGAGGAGCGGCTGGCCAGCCTGGTCGACCAGAACGAGACCGACGGCATGCTCTTCAAGATGAAGGAGGACCCCCGGGTCTTCCCGGTGGGCCGCTTCCTGCGCGCCTCCTCGCTGGACGAGCTGCCGCAGCTGATCAACGTGCTCTGGGGGGAGATGTCGCTGGTCGGGCCGCGTCCGCTACCGGCCGACGACGGCGACTTCCTGGGCGACGTCCGCCGGCGGCTGCTGGTGCGGCCCGGCATGACCGGGCTCTGGCAGGTCTCCGGCCGCTCCGACCTCTCCTGGGACGAGGCGGTCCGGCTCGACCTCTACTACGTCGACAACTGGTCGCTCGCGTACGACCTGAGCATCCTCTGGCGCACCGTCGGCGTGGTGCTCGCCCGCAAGGGCGCGTACTGACCCCTTGGCGGCAGGGCCCGGAGCCGACAGGATCTGGGCGTGGGTGGCAACGTCTCGGCCGTCTTCGCCGTCGTCTTTCTGGTCAGCGCGCTCGCTGCGGCCCTGTTCGCGGTGGGCCGGCTGCGTGCGCGCCGGGGCATCGCCACCGCCACCCAGCGGGCCACCTACGAGGTGCTGCACACCGCTGGGCTGGCCGCTGAGCCGTTGCGCGCGGGGTTGAGTGCGGCGGGCGCGGCGAAGTCCGTACGCCATCTTCGGGCCCTGGTGGGTGCACCCGGGTTGGCGCTCACCGACCGGAACGAGCTGCTCGCGCTCGACGGGCGGGGTGCCCACCACGGCGAGCAGCTGCTGGCCGCGGCGCGGCGGGCTGTGACATCGGCCCGGTCCACGGTCCTGGGCGAGTCGGAGCTGCAGTGCGACCGGGTGGACTGCCCGGTACGGGGCGCGGTGGTCGCTCCGCTGACGGGCGCGGACGGCGAGTCCGTCGGCGCCCTGCTGGCGATCGCCGACGGGCCGCCGGCACCCGGCCTGGTGCAGGCGACCCTGGAGACCGCGCACTGGGCCGGCAACCAGCTCGCTCTGGCGGAGCTGGACTCGTCCCGGGAGCGGCTGGCCCGGGCCGAGATCCGCGCGCTGCGGGCCCAGATCAGCCCGCACTTCATCTACAACGCGTTGACCGCGATCGGCTCGTTCGTCCGCACCGACCCGGAGCGGGCCCGCGAGCTGATCCTGGAGTTCGCCGAGTTCACCAGGTACTCGTTCCGGGCGCACGGTGAGTTCACCACGCTGGCCGAGGAGCTGCGCTCGATCGACCGCTATCTGATCATCGAGCGGGCCCGGTTCGGCGACCGGCTCCAGGTGCGCCTGCAGATCGCCCCCGAGGTGCTGCCGGTGACCCTGCCGTTCCTCTGCCTGCAACCGTTGGTCGAGAACGCGGTCCGGCACGGGTTGTCCCGCAAGCCCGGCACGGGCATGGTGAGCATCGAGGCCCGGGACGCCGGTGCCGAGTGCCACATCACGGTGGAGGACGACGGGGTGGGAATGGATCCGGCCACGCTGACCACCGGCATCGCCGAGCTGGCCCGCAGCACCGGCGACCCGGGGGAGGATTCCGGCCAGCACGTCGGGCTCTCGAACGTGGACGAGCGGCTCCGCTCGGTCTTCGGGGACGGCTTCGGGCTGGTCGTGGAGACCGGGCTCGGCTCGGGCACGCGGGTGAGCATGCGGATTCCGAAGTTCCACCCCGGGGTACGGGCGGGCTCGTGACCGAGCGGAGCGAGCAGGCCGGCCGGGTCGGCGCGGTGAACCCGTCGGGGTTTCTCCGGGTGCTGGCGGTGGACGACGAGCCCCCGGCGCTGGACGAGCTGGCGTACCACCTGCGGGCCGACCCGCGGGTGGCCCGGCTGCACACCGCCGGTGACGCGACGGAGGCGCTCCGGCTGCTCCGCGACGGCGACGTGGACGTGGTGTTCCTGGACATCAGGATGCCCGGACTGGACGGGATGGAGCTGGCCCGGGTGCTGCGCCGGTTCGCCCGACCGCCGGCGATCGTCTTCGTCACCGCGTACGACGACGGCGCGGTCGACGCGTTCGACCTGGGCGCCACCGACTACGTGCGCAAGCCGGTACGCGCCGACCGGTTGGCCGAGTCGCTGCGCCGGGTGATCGGTTCGCGGGTGGTGCCGTCGCACCCGGCGGCGCTGGCCCGGGCCGAGGAGGATCCGACCATCCCGATCGAGCTGGCCGGTACGACCCGGATGCTGCCGCGGTCGGCGGTGCGCTGGGTGGAGGCGCAGGGGGATTACGCCCGGCTGCACACGGCGGACGGCTCACACCTGGTCCGCGTCTCGCTGGCCACCCTCGCGGAACGCTGGGCGGACGCGGGGTTCGTGCGGATCCACCGGTCGTACCTGGTGCAGTTGAAGCTGATCGCCGAGTTGCGGTTGGTGAACTCCGGCTACGTGGTGGTCATCGACGGCACGGAGCTGCCGGTCAGCCGCCGGCACACCCGGGAGCTGAAGGACAAGCTGGTTCGCGCGGCGAAGCAGGACTGGAACCGCTGACCGCCGCGCCCGAGCCGCCGGCCCCGGCGGAGCGTCCGCCACGCCGTGCGGCCGGGCCGGGAGCGAGCGGGAGGTCGTGCCCCTCGAGGGTGATCGACTCGGCTTCGTGAAGTCCGGGTGTCCGCCTGCTCGTGACGCCGGGCATGCGTGGAGGTTCGAGCGAATCAAGCGTGAGTCGCCTAGCGGCGCGGGAATGAAGGCGGCCTGCCGTACACTGTACGACAGGCCGTACGACTTCGAGGAGGACGCCGTGACCGACGCCCCGTACGACGCCGCAACCGAGTTCGACCGCCAGGTGCAGCGCCTGGTGGAACTCGGCTATCCCAAGCTGGCCGGAACGGCCGAGGACGACTTCCGGGACCTGGTCGCCCCGCTGCGGGCGGCCGCCGTCATCGGCACGGCCGGGCTGCCGGCCCCCACCGCGGCCCGGGTTCCGTTCCTGCTGGTGGTCACCCGCGACCTGATCCCGGTGGAGGAACGCCTGCCGCTCACCACGCTGGCCGGCAAGCGCAAGCCCGGCTTCCTCGATCGCCACTACGCCGACGGCGACCTGGCCCGCTTCGACCCGATCAAGGAGTTGGAGGTGCCGGCCGGGCCGGCGTACCTGCTCTTCGACGTCGACCGCGGGGAGGAGACGCTGAACCTGCCCCCCTCGTCGGCGATGGAGAGCATCACCGGCCAGGGCCGGCTGCCGCTCACCATCGACGAGGGGATCGCCTTCGTCACGCTGCACCCCGCCGCACTGGAGAAGAACAAGTGCTTCTCGCTGGTCGGGTCACGTAGCGGGGACAAGCGGGTGCCGGCGCTCTGGATCAGCCAGGGCGCGCCGAAGCTCGGCTGGTGCTGGTACGGCAACCCGCACACCTGGCTCGGCTCCGCCTCCGCACGACCGGACCGCGTCGGCCTGTCCTGACCCCGCGGGCCCTCCACAGCGTTCTCCACCGGGTTATCCACAGGGGTGACCCGTAATCCACAGGTTATGCACAACTCCTCCCGGAGGAATCCGGGTGTGCCTCCGCCCTGCGCCAACCGGGGCACTCGACCACCGTGCTCTTGACAATCCCATCGAACCAACGAGACTGCCGGGGTGTCCGCCATCGACGATCGCGCGTCGACACCCGGTGCCGAAGGACGACCGGAAGCCCCGGTGCAGTCCGCCGTCGGCGGCCGGTCGGTCCCGCAACCAAGGACGCGGATCGTGCTGGCCGACGTGTCCGGCCGCGACAACCGGGGCGACCGGACCCGCGCCGAACTAGCCCAGCAGACCCGGGTCGGTGAGGCGCTCGTCCGGGGGCTGGTGCGGGCACAGCTCGCCCTGGCGCTGCGGCTCTCCCTGGTCGTGGTGATCGGGCTCGGCGGCCTGCCCTGGCTGTTCGCCATCGCGCCCTCGGTCAGCCGGGTCACCGTGCTCGGGGTGAAGCTGCCCTGGCTGCTGCTCGGGGTGGCGAGCTTTCCGTTCCTGATCGGGGTGGGCTGGGCGTACGTGCGGCTGGCCGAACGCAACGAGCAGGACTTCACCGACCTGGTCCAGCGGCCGGAGCGTTGAGGTGGAGAACGGCCTCGTCGTACCGGCGATCGTCGCGGTCACCCTGCTCACCGTCGGCATCGGCTTCTACGGGCTGCGGCTGGCCCGGACCACCTCCGACTTCCTCGTCGCCTCCCGGGCGATCAGTCCGACGTGGAACGCGGCCGCGATCGGCGGGGAGTACCTGTCGGCGGCGTCCTTCCTCGGCGTCGCCGGACTGATCCTCAAGTACGGCGTGGACGTGCTCTGGTATCCGGTCGGCTTCGCCGCCGGCTACCTGGCCCTGCTGCTCTTCGTGGCCGCCCCGCTGCGCCGCTCAGGGGCGTTCACCCTGCCCGACTTCTGCGAGCTGCGGCTGGGCTCCCGCCGACTGCGCATCCTCGCCACCGCCTTCGTGATCTTCATCGGCTGGCTCTACCTGGTGCCGCAGCTCCAGGGCGCCGGCCTCACCCTCGCCACGGTCACCGGCTCCGCGTACCCGGTCGGTGCCGTGCTGGTGGCGGTCGTGGTCACCGCGAACGTGGCACTGGGTGGCATGCGCGCGATCACCTTCGTCCAGGCGTTCCAGTACTGGCTGAAGCTGACCGCGCTCGCCGTACCGGCGATCTTCCTGGCTCTGCAGTGGCAGGCCGACGCCCGGCCGGCCGTCGCCCCGCCGGACGGGCCGTTGTTCCGGACCGCGACCAGCGTCGTGGTCGAGCATCCCGCGAACCTCACGTTCCCCGACGGCGAGATCCGGGCGGTACGGCCCGGCGAAACCATCTCCTTCGACGCCGGCGACCCGGTGCCGGAGGTGGCCGGCGTGACCATCGACGGCACCGACTGGCTGCTTCCGAGCACGGCCGGGACCGACGACCGGGGTCTGTTCGCCACCTACTCCCTGATCCTGGCCACGTTCCTCGGCACCATGGGGCTCCCGCACGTGCTGGTGCGCTTCTACACCAATCCGGACGGGGCGGCGGCCCGCCGCACCACCCTGGTCGTGCTGGCGCTGGTGGGCCTGTTCTACCTGTTGCCCACCATCTACGGGGTGCTCGGCCGCATCTACACTCCGCAGCTGCTGGTCACGGGGCAGACCGACGCGGTGGTGGTGCTCCTGCCGGAGGCGGCTCTCGGCGACGGAACGACCGGCCGGCTGCTCGCCGCCCTCGTGGCGGCCGGCGCGTTCGCCGCCTTCCTCTCCACCTCGTCCGGTCTGCTCACCAGCGTGGCCGGGGTGATCTCGACGGATGTGCTCGGACGGGGCTCGGTACGCGGCTTCCGGCTGGCCACCGTGATCGCCGGCACCGTGCCCGCGATCCTCGCGTTGAACGTCTCCGGGTTGGACGTCTCGCAGGTGGTCGGGCTCGCCTTCGCCGTCGCCGCGTCCAGCTTCTGCCCGCTGCTGGTGCTCGGCATCTGGTGGCGGGGGCTGACCGACCTCGGCGCCGCCGCCGGGGTGCTCGTCGGCGGCGGCGCCGCGATCGCGGCCGTGCTGGTGACCGTGGTCGGCCCGCCGTTGTCCGGTTGGCCGGCGACGCTCGTGGCACAACCGGCCGCGTGGACCGTGCCGCTGGCGTTCACCGTGACGGTCCTGGTCTCGGCGGCCACCCGGCGGCGCGTACCCGCAGACGTCGGCGCGACCATGCTCCGCCTGCACGCCCCGGACACCCTGCGCCTCTGACCGGGGACGGCCCTCGACCGTCACACACCATGCCCGGGTCGGAGCGCGCCGGAACCGGGACCTGTACGCCTCCGGGAGGACGGAAGGTCATCCCCGGGCGGGTCTACCGGGTCGCGCCGGAGGGATAGGTTCTGGTGCATGACCGATGAGCACCCGGCGCTTTCCCTTCGTGGCCTGGCCAAGCGGTTCGACGGCAAGGTGGCGGTGGCCGGCGTCGACCTGGACGTACCGGCCGGCTCCTTCTACGGCCTGCTCGGGCCGAACGGCGCCGGCAAGACCACCACGCTCTCCATGGCCGTCGGGCTGCTCCGGCCCGACGGGGGCCAGGCCCGGGTGCTCGGGCAGGACGTCTGGGTCGACCCGGTCCGCGCGAAGCAGCTGCTCGGCGTGATGCCCGACGGCGTACGCCTCTTCGACCGGCTGAGCGGCGCGGAGCTGCTGGCGTACCACGGTCTGCTGCGCGGCATGGACCCGGCGGTGGTCGACCAGCGGACGGCCGAGTTGCTCGACGTGCTGGCGCTCACCGACGCGGGTCGCACGCTGGTGGTGGACTACTCGGCCGGCATGAAGAAGAAGATCGGCCTGGCCTGCGCGCTGCTGCACGGGCCCCGTCTGCTGGTGCTGGACGAGCCGTTCGAGGCGGTCGACCCGGTCTCGGCCGCGCTGATCCGGGACATCCTGGCTCGGTACGTCGCCAGCGGCGGCACCGTGATCTTCTCCAGCCACGTGATGGAGGTCGTGGAACGGCTCTGCTCGCACGTGGCGATCCTGGCCGAGGGCACGATCAAGCGGGTCGGCACGATCGACGAGGTACGCGGGAAGCGCTCGCTCGAAGACGTCTTCGTCGAGGTCGTCGGCGGCCGGACGGCGACCGGTGAGGAGCTGGCGTGGCTGTCGAACTGACCGCGCCGGCGGTGCCGGCCCGCCGGGTGTCGGCCCGGCACTTCGTCCGGCTCAAGCTGCGCGTGATGGGCAACAACTTCCGCGGTCAGGGCCGGCGCATCGCTCTCTTCGTGGCCGGCGCACTGGTCGGGCTCTGGCTCGCCGGCACCGGCTTCGTCTTGTTCGCCACGCCCGGGTTCGCCGACGGCGGCCGGTACGCGGCGATGGTCGCCGCGTTCGGCGGCGGCCTGCTGGTGCTCGGCTGGCTGCTGCTGCCGCTGGTCTTCTTCGGCGTGGACGAGACGCTCGACCCGGCCCGCTTCGCGCTGCTGCCGCTGCCGCGCCGGACGCTGGTCACCGGGCTGTTCGCGGCCGCCCTCGTGAGCGTGCCCGCGGTCGCGACGCTGCTGGCGCTCTTCGGGCTGGTGGCCACCGCCGGCGCGCTCGGCGGCTGGTCGGCGGCCCTCGTGCAGGTGGTCGGTGTACTCGCCGGGGTGCTGCTCTGCGTGGCCGCCGCCCGAGCGGTCACCAGCGCATTCGCCTCCATGCTGCGCTCGCGCCGGGTCCGCGACCTGGCCGCCGTGCTGCTCGCCGTCGCGGCCGCGCTGCTCGGCCCGTTGCAGTTGGTCGGCATCTCGGCGCTGCAGGAGACCGACTGGGACAGCCTCACCGGGGTGTCGGAGGTGGTCGGGTGGACCCCGTTCGGGGCGCCCTGGACGGCCGGCATCGACGTGGCCGAGGGCCGCGCCTGGGCCGCGCCGATCAAACTGCTGATCACCGCGCTCGCGTTGCTGGCGCTGGTCGGCTGGTGGTCCCGTTCGCTGGAGTCGGCGATGGTGGGCGCGGCAAGCTCCGGAGGCGCCCGGGCGAAGAGCGACCCGACCGGCGGCGCGGTCAGCCAGCTCTTCCCGCGTGCCGCCACGTGGGCCCGGCGTGACCAGTTCGGCGCGCTCGTGGCCCGGGAGGCCCGCTACTGGTGGCGGGACGCCCGCCGGCGGGCCAACCTGATCACCATCGCGGTGGTCGGCATCTTCGTCCCGGTGCTGGTCAACCTCGGCGGAGCCGGGTTCACCACGAACAGCGGGCAGGGCTTCGGCCAGGGCAGTGCCGAGCCCTCGGCCGGGCTGGTCAGCCTCTCCATGCTCTTCGTGGGCGTGGTCGCCGCGGTGACCCTGGCCAACCAGTTCGGTTTCGACGGCAGCGCGTACGCCGCGCACGTGGTGGCCGGCGTACGCGGCCAGCAGGAGCTGCGGGCCAGGATGACGGCGTTCTCGATCTACGTGGTGCCGATGCTGGCGGTGGTCTCGATCGTGATCGCGGTGGTGCTCGACCGGCCGGGGTGGATCGGGCTGACCGCGGGCGGCCTCTTCGCCAGCTACGGCGCGGGGCTGGCCGTGAACAGCTTCGTGTCGGTGCTCGGCGCGTACGCCCTGCCCGAGACGAGCAACCCGTTCGCGATGAACACCGGCGCCGGGGTGGCCAAGGGCTTCCTCACCATGCTCGCCATGCTGGTCACGGCGGTGGCCGCCGTGCCGATGGTGGTGGCGGCCGCGCTGCTCGGCGACGTCTGGCACTGGCTCGCCCTGCCGGTCGGCGCGGCGTACGGACTTGGTGCCGCGCTGCTCGGCGCGTACCTGGCCGGCGACGTCCTGGACCGCCGCCAACCGGAGTTGCTGGCCGCGGTGACTCCACGCCGCTGAGAGTGGCGGCGATCCGCGGCGGCGATGCTTCCTCAGCCGGGGCCGGGGCCAGGGCGGCACAATGTTTCACGTGAATCATGAGCCCGGAGCGGAGATCCATCACACCGATCCGTTCGCCGTGCCGGCCGGTCAACGCTCGCCCGCGCGCCGGCTGCGGGGCCGCCTCGCCGCGCCGGTCACGCTCTGGACGGCACCCGGGCCTGCCGGGCTGACCGTGTCGTCCACCCTGGTCGCCGAGGGTGAACCGGACCGGCTGCTCGGACTGATCGACGCCGAGTCGGACCTCTGGGCGGCGGCCGAGTCGGCCGGGCGTTTCGCGGTGGCACCGCTGGGCCCGGCGCACCGGCAACTCGCCGACCGTTTCGCCGGCCTGTTCCCGTCTCCGGGCGGGCTGTTCGCCGTCGGCGCCTGGACCGAGACGCCGTACGGTCCGGTGCCGACCGACGCCGGCGGGTGGGCCGGCTGCCGGCTCGACAGCGCCCGGGAGTACGGCTGGGCGCTGCTGGTCGAGGCGACGATCGAGGCGGTCGAGATGGTCGAGGAAGCGGCGCCGCTGCTGCACTACCGGGGCCGCTACCGAGAGCTGACCTGACGACCACCGACCGCTCAACGGGGTGACCTGAGTCACTCGGCGCAGCCATCCCGCCGTTCGGCGCAGCCGCCGACCGACGGCGATCTCGGCCTTCCCCGCCGGGGAGCGCGCTTTCTAACGTGCGCGAAATCCCCGACGCCTGTGAAGGTGGTGATCCACAAATGTCCACGGACACACCCACGCCGGCCGCGTCCGCGCCCGACCGGTACCTCGCCGTACAACGGTCGGACGAGTTCGCCGGCCTGCGTCGCGCCCTGCGCGGCTTCGTCTTTCCGATGACCGTCGCGTTCTTCCTGTGGTACGCGCTCTACGTGATCCTCTCCGCGTACGCGCGGGACTTCATGGGCACGAAGCTGATCGGCAACATCAACGTCGCGCTGGTCTTCGGCCTGCTCCAGTTCGTGTCCACGTTCCTGATCGCCTGGCTCTACTCCCGGCACGCCGACCGGAAGATCGACCCGGTCGCCGACCGGATCCGCGACGAGATCGGGGAGGTGACCCATGGATCCGGTCCTCGCGGCTGAGGCGGGCGGCACCACCGCCCGCAACCTGACCATCACGCTCTTCCTGATCTTCGTAGCGGTGACTCTGGCGATCACGATCTGGGCCAGCCGGCAGACCAAGACCGCGACCGACTTCTACGCCGGCGGCCGGTCGTTCTCCGGCTTCCAGAACGGCATGGCGATCGGCGGCGACTACATGTCGGCCGCCTCGTTCCTCGGCATCGCCGGCCTGATCGCCCTCTACGGGTACGACGGCTTCCTCTACTCGATCGGGTTCCTGGTCGCCTGGCTGGTGGCCCTGCTGCTCGTCGCGGAGTTGCTGCGCAACTCCGGCCGGTACACCATGGCCGACGTGCTGGCCTTCCGGATGCGCCAGCGTCCGGTGCGTACCGCCGCCGCGGTCTCCACCATCACCGTGTCGATCTTCTATCTGCTGGCGCAGATGGTGGGCGCGGGCGCGCTGGTCGCGTTGCTGCTCGGCATCAAGCCGGGCACCACGTTCCTCGGCATGGACGCGGACGCCGCCAAGATCGCCACCATCATCATGGTCGGCGCTCTGATGATCATCTACGTCACGGTGGGTGGCATGAAGGGCACCACCTACGTGCAGATCGTCAAGGCGTTCCTGCTCATGAGTGGCGCAGTGGTCATGACGCTGCTGGTGCTCGCCAAGTACAAGTTCAACCTGTCGTCGCTGCTCGGTGATGCCGCGTCCTCCTCGGGCAAGGGCAGCGCATTCCTGGAACCCGGCCTGCGCTACGGCGTCGAGGTCGCCGGCAACGCGACGCAGACCTTCTACAACAAGATGGACCTGCTCTCGCTCGGTATCGCCCTGGTGCTCGGCACCGCCGGCCTGCCGCACATCCTGATCCGCTTCTACACGGTTCCGACCGCGAAGGCCGCCCGCAAGAGCGTGCTCTGGGCGATCGGCATCATCGGCACCTTCTACCTGCTCACCCTGGCCCTCGGCTTCGGCGCGGCGGCCCTGGTCGGCAGCGAGGCGATCACCGCGCAGGACAAGGCCGGCAACACGGCGGCACCACAGCTGGCCCAGGTGCTCGGGGTCGACTTCCTCGGCGGCGACCTGGGCGGGGCCACCCTGCTCGCAGTCATCGCCGCGGTGGCGTTCGCCACCATCCTCGCCGTCGTGGCCGGGCTGACCCTGGCCTCCTCGTCGAGCTTCGCGCACGACTTCTACGCCAACGTGCTCAAGAACGGGCAGGCCTCGGAGCGGCAGGAGGTGAACGTCGCCCGGATCTCCGCGCTGGTGATCGGTGCGGTCTCGATCGCGCTCTCCATCTTCGCGCAGAACCTGAACGTGGCGTTCCTGGTGGCGCTCGCCTTCGCGGTGGCCGCCTCCGGCAACCTGCCGGCGATCCTCTACAGCCTGTTCTGGAAGCGGTTCAACACCTCGGGCGCGGTCTGGGCCATCTACGGCGGCCTGCTCGCCGCGGTGGTGCTGGTGTTCTTCTCGCCGGTGGTCTCCGGAGCACCGACCGCGATGTTCCCCGACCACGACTGGCAGTGGTTCCCGCTCTCCAACCCGGGCCTGATCTCCATCCCGTTCGGCTTCCTCTGCGGGTGGATCGGCACTCTCGTCTCGAAGGAACGTGACGAGAAGAAGTACGCCGAGCTGGAGGTGCGGTCCCTGACCGGCGCCGGCGCGCACTGACCGACCACCGAGAAGGGCATCCACCGGACGGGCACTCCGTCCGGAGGGTGCCCTTCTCGACGCCCGATCACGGACGCGGGCGGTGCCGGCTGTCGGGCGGCCGTCGTGTCGTCGCGACTCGCGCGGCCGGGGGCTGAAGAACCGACGACGCTAAGTAAGCTGACGGCCATGAAGGTCGCACCCCGCTTCGGCTCCGGTCACCGAATCCTCGTCACCGGCGGTGCCGGCTTCGTGCCGTCGCACCTGGTGGACGCCCTGATAGCGCGCGGTTGCACCGTGGTCGCGCTGGACAACTTCGTCACCGGGTCGAAGGAGAACGTCGCCCACCTGCTGGACACGCCGACGTTCACGCTGGTCGAGGCGGACATCTCCGACGGGCTGCCGGCGCACCCGGCCCTGGCCGAGCGGTTCGACGCGATCCTGCACATGGCCTCCCCAGCCAGTCCGACCGACTTCGAGAAGCTGCCGGTGGAGATCCTCCGGGTCGGCTCGGTGGCCACCCTGCACCTACTCGATCGAGCGGTCGCCGACGGCGCCCGGTTCCTGATGGCCTCCACCTCCGAGGCGTACGGGGACCCGAAGGAGCACCCGCAGCGCGAGTCGTACTGGGGCAACGTCAACCCGATCGGTCTGCGCAGCGTCTACGACGAGGCCAAGCGCTTCTCGGAGGCGGCGACCATGGCGTACCACCGCAGCCGGGGGCTGGACACCGCGATCGTACGGATCTTCAACACGTACGGTCCGCGGATGCGGCCGGACGACGGCCGGGCCATCCCCACCTTCATCTCCCAGGCGCTGCGCGGCGAGCCGATCACGGTGCACGGAACCGGCGACCAGACCCGGTCGATCTGCTACGTGGAGGACCTCGTCCGGGGCATCCTGCTGCTGCTCGACTCCACCGAGACCGGCCCGATCAACTGCGGGACCGAGCACGAGATGAGCATGCGCCAGCTCGCCGAGACCATCATTTCGCTCAGCGGCAGCAGCTCCGAGGTGACCTACATCACCCGCAGCGCGGACGACCCGGAGATGCGCCGACCCGACCTGACCCTCGCCCGGGAGCTGCTCGGTTACGAGCCGACCGTGACGCCCGAGGACGGCCTCCGGCGCACGATCGAGCACTTCCGCAGCCGCCTGTTCTGACTGTGAGGCTGGCGGGGTCGGTCCCGCAGGTGGTGGGCTGATGGTCGGCGGCAGCGGACGTGACTCTTGTTCTGACTGGCTTCGTGCCTTT
>NZ_FTNF01000045.1 GCF_900156065.1 Micromonospora avicenniae
ACAGCTCCACTCCACAACCGGAGGCCTTCACCAGTCCAGGATCTAAATCAGGTCGTCACACAACCTCGACCAACCTCCCTGGACAGCACACCTAGGCGGACGGGGACGGGGCCTCCGGTGGGCGGCCAGCGGCGCGTCGAGCGTCCGCGACGGCGACCCCGAACAGCACGACAGCAGCGGCGAAGGCGGCCAGCAGCGGCGGGCCGAGGAGCAAGGGTGGTGCCAGCAGGACCAGAACGCCGATGCCGACGAACCGTCGCACGGCGAGCCGGTTGAAGACGACCCGTTCCAGCCGGCTGCGGCCGAACAGGAAGAGTGCCGGCCCGCCGAGGATGACCGCAAGCCAGGCCGGCACGGAGGGCCCCTGGGGATGTGCCAACACGATTTCCGAGCCGGCCGCGGTCAAGGTGATGCCGAGCACCATGAGCAGATGGGCGACACCGACAATCCCGCCGGCAGCTGCCCGGTTCGACGAGATCTCGACGGCCTCGGCCAGCACCTGGCCCGCGCGATAGAAGTAGATCCGCCACATCAGCACGGACGACACGAACGTGACCACCAGGGCCGCCTTTGCGGCGAGCGTGGCGGGGTGGTTGGCGTAGGTGAGGCCTATGGACAGCACCGTCTCGCCGAGTGCGATCAACAACAGTTGCTGGTAGCGCTCGGGGAGGTGTCGGCTGCTGGCCATCGCCCACGCGCTGGTCGGTGGTCGGTGCACGCCGGGTAGCGGCCATCTGAACCGTGCCACGACCAGGTCCACGGTGATGGCGATCGACCACAGGGCTATCCGCTGGTTTCCGTGCGTCGTCGCCCCGGCGAGCCAGATGGCGCCGGAGATGCTGGCCCAGATGGCCAGGCGGGTGTAGAGCGCTCGCACGTTCTGGTGCTCCCGTAACAACGGCCGGAGCACCAGGGGGCGTCCGATATGCAGCGCCACGTACACGATGGCGAAGATGTTGCCGCGTTGCTCGAACTCGTACAGGGACGTCGCCATGATCAGCAGGCCGAACGCGCTGACCAGGACCAGCAGCTGTATCCACCGGTTGCGGTAGTCGAACCGGCTGGTGACATACGCGGTGGTCGTCCAGAGCCACAGCAACGGCAGGGCCAGAACGACCGTGTACTGCAGCGACAGCCAGCGCACGCCCACGTTGTCGGAGAGAAGGTCCGGCCCCATCCGGCTGACGACCCCGACCAGCGCGAAGACCAACACCAGGTCGAAGAACAGCTCCAGGAAGCTGGCCTGCTGCGCGTCCTCCTCGCCGCGCAGGATGCCCCCGACCTGCGCCGGCTTCGATGGTCGCCCCATTCGACCATGGTCGCGTGATGGATGTCCTCCGCGCGCCGCTTGGCCACTTCTGACGCGCGGAACGACGAAGGGCGTCCGTCTTGTCAGACGAACGCCCTGATCGCGAAGGGTGGAGCCGAGGGGACTCGAACCCCTGACCCCCACACTGCCAGTGTGGTGCGCTACCAGCTGCGCCACGGCCCCTTGCTGCTGTCCCGGTCGCCCGGGCACTGGCGAAACTATACACATGCCGACCGCCGGGGTCATCTCGCGGGGTCCCCGGTCGTGGCTTCCGGCCGGACCCCGGCACCGACCCAATGGGCGATCCCGGCTCCGAGCGGGCCCGCGCGTCAGTTCAGCGCCACGTCCGGCGGGAAGTGGGCCACCGCGGCCATCATCCCGCCCTGCCGGCGCAGCACCATCGGCCACAGGTCGTCGGGGCGGTCGACGAAGGCGTCACCGGGCAGCGCGTCGAGCACGAACCAGGATCCTTCCTCGATCTCCTGCTCCAGCTGCCCCGCACCCCAGCCCGAGTAACCGGCGAAGACCCGGATGCTGCCGATGTGCTCCCGCAGCCGCTCCGGGTCGACCGAGAGGTCGATGGTGCCGACCGCCCCGGAGATCTGGTGGAAGCCCTTGACCCGCTTGATGGGGTGCCGCAACCGGGCCAGGCAGATCGCGCTGTCCGGCTGCACGGGGCCGCCCTCGAACAGCACGGCGGGGTGGCGGGCCAGATCGTTCCAGCCGCCGAGCACGTCGGCGACCGGCACCTCGGTGGCCCGGTTGAGCACCACACCGAGCGCCCCGCCCGGCTCGTGCGCCACCAGTAGCACCACCGTGCGGTCGAAATTCGGGTCCTTCAGCGCCGGCGTCGCGACCAGCAGCCGCCCGGTCATCGACTCCATCGCCCGCCCGCCGATCGCCTGGCCCTCTCCGTGCATCTCCACACCCGTCACCTGTGCGCCGCGGCGCAGGAATCGTCGCCACTCACGCCGGTCGGCACCCGCGCTGTCAACGCCATGCCTGGCACCATAGCCTGCGGCCGGGGTGGTGGCTAAGGTCTGAGCGGGCGGTGATCGCGCGCTGGAGAGGATGCGACAGATGAGCCCTGCGGCCGAACTCGCGGTGATCGGTGGCTCCGGTCTGTACAGCCTTCTGGACGGAGCCGGCGAGCACGAGGTGGAGACGCCGTACGGGCTGCCCTCGGACAAGATCACCATCGCCGAGGTGAGCGGCCGACGGGTGGCGTTCCTGCCCCGGCACGGCCGGGATCACCGGCACCCGCCGCACCTGATCCCGTACCGGGCGAATCTCTGGGCGCTGCGGTCGCTCGGGGTGCGCCAGGTGCTCGCGCCGTGCGCCGTGGGCAGTCTGCGCCCGGAGTTCGGCCCCGGCACGTTCGTCGTGCCCGATCAACTCGTCGATCGCACCAGCGGGCGGCCCCAGACGTACTACGACAGGGGTGCGGTGCACGTCCCCTTCGCCGACCCGTACTGCCCGAACGGCCGCCGTACGCTGCTCGCTGCGGCCGCGGGCCGGGAAGTGGCGGCGGTTGACGGGGGCACTGTCGTGGTGGTCGAAGGGCCACGCTTCTCCACCCGCGCCGAGTCGCGGTGGTACGCCTCGCTCGGCGGCACCGTGGTCAACATGACCGGCCATCCGGAAGCGGTGCTCGCCCGCGAGCTGGAGCTCTGCTACACGTCGATCGCTCTGGTCACCGACTTGGACGCCGGGCTGGTCGCCGGTGAGTCGGTGACCCAGGCCGAGGTGTTCCGGGTCTTCGGCGAGAACACCGACCGGCTGCGGGAGGTGCTGCTGGACGTGCTCGCGGCGCTCCCGAGCGAGCGGGACTGCCCCTGCGGGCACGCGTTGGCCGGCATCAAGCTGCCCATCGCTCTGCCCTGAGGGTCTTGCGGCGCCGGAGACCAAAACCACAGCGCCGACGAAACGCCCGGATCGCCCGCCTCTGTGCCGATAGATTCGAGGGGGTCGGGGGCAGCCAGCCAACTCCGGCGAGCCGCAGCACGCGCCGCGACACGGAGGCAGGTGGCGATGGCAACGGTCCGGGACACTACGTACGACCTGTTGCGCGACCTCGGGATGACCACCGTCTTCGGCAACCCCGGCTCCACCGAGGAGCCGTTCCTGCAGGAGTTTCCCGCCGATTTCCACTACGTACTCGCGCTGCACGAAGCGTCCGCGGTCGGTATGGCCGACGGGTACGCCCAGGCCACCGGCCGGCCGGCGCACATCAACCTGCACACCGCCCCGGGCACCGGCAACGGCATGGGCAACCTGGTCACCGCCTGGCACAACAAGACGCCGCTGATCGTCACCGCCGGCCAGCAGACCCGGGAGATGCTGCTGCTCGAACCCCGGCTGACGAACCGCCGCGCCGCGGAACTCACCCAGCCGTACGTGAAGTGGGCCTACGAGCCGGTCCGCGCCCAGGACATCCCGGCCGCGCTGCTGCGGGCGTACGCGACAGCGGTGCAGCCACCCTCCGGGCCGGTCTTCCTCTCGCTGCCGCTCGACGACTGGGCGCAGCCCGCCGACCCGCCGCCGCCGCTGCGCTCGGTGGCCACCCGGTACGCTCCCGACCCCGAACAGCTGGGACACTTCGCCGCCGTGCTGGCCGCGAGCCGCGCCCCGGCGCTGGTGTTCGGCGCGGCGGTGGACCGGGCCGACGGCTGGGCCCTGGCGACCGCGCTGGCCGAGCGGCTGGCCGCCCCGGCCTGGTCGGCCCCGGCGCCCGAACGGGCCGGCTTCCCGGAGGACCATCCGCACTACCGGGGTGTGCTGCCGTTCGCCATCGGTCCGCTCGCCGAGGCACTCAAGGGGCACGACACGGTGCTGGTGGTCGGCGCCCCGGTCTTCCGCTACTACCCGTACGTCCCAGGCTCCTACCTGCCGGACGGGGCCCGGCTGCTGCACGTCACGGACGACCCGGACGAAGCCGCCCGAGCACCGGTCGGGGACAGTCTGCTGGCCGACTCCGGGCTGGCCCTGGCCGCACTGGTCGACCTGCTGCCCGCGGCGGACCGCCCTCCGCCGGAGCCCCGACCGACGCCGACGCCGCCCGAGGTCACCCGTCCGCTCAGCGCGGACGCGCTCTTCGCGGCGTTGGCGCGACACTGGCCCGAGGACGGGGTGCTGGTCCAGGAGACACCGTCGAACCTGCCCGCGCTGCGCCGCCATCTGCGCATCACCCGACCGGCGTCGTACTTCACCATGGCCAGTGGCGGACTGGGCTACGGGTTGCCGGCCGCGGTGGGAGTGGCCCTGGCGGAGCGGGACACCGGACGCGAACGGCCGGTGGTCGCGGTCATCGGCGACGGTTCCTTCCACTACTCCGTGCAGGCACTCTGGACCGCCGCGCGGCTGCGCCTGCCGCTGGTCGTCGTGGTGCCGGTCAACCAGCAATACGCGATCCTCAAGGCGTTCGCGGAACTCAAGGACACCCCTGGGGTGCCCGGCCTGGACCTGCCCGGCCTGGACATCACGGCGGTCGCCGGCGGGTACGGCTGCGCGACCGCGGTGGTGGAGACACCGGAACAGCTGGCCGACGCGCTCGCCACCGCGCTGCGACGCGAGGGCCCCACAGTGCTTCCGGTGCCGATCACCACCGACCTGCCCCGGATCATCTGACTCGATCATCTGACCCGGCGACCATCCGGCGGGCGACCGGCCGGCACGTCAGCGGGTTCCGATGCGCAGCGGCGTACCGGTGACCACGTCCAGCACCGGCCGCGCGCCCAGCGGCGATTCGAGGGTGACCTCGACCGGCTGCAGCTTGAGCTGATCGGTGCAGACACCGGCGCTGTGGGTGACGCCGCCACCGACGACCACCACGTCGTCGCGCTCGTACACGAACGGGGTGATGTCGGTGTCGCAGGCACCGACCCCCAACTGGTACGAGACCCGGTTGCCCGCCAACGTCTGGAGGTGCTGCGCACCGACCACCCCGTCCGGGGCGGCTCGGGGCGGGAGGATGGGCTCCGGCACGTCGGTGACCGCATCCGGGGCGACCGCCAGCCGGGCCACCGGACTGGTCAGCTCCTCGACGGTGAAGAGCCAGGCGGGCACCTGCGCCTCGCCGCGGCTGGTCCGGACGGGCGCGGTGCCGAGCCGTACTGCCGTGACTGTCAACGGGGTGCAGGCCGGCCGCGGCCCACTGGTGGCCCAGCCGTCCGGTCCGGGTTCGATGGTCGGCCCGCCCTTGGTCCGTGGCGGCGCCGCCGGCCGGCCCGGGCAGGGAGGTGGGTCGCCCTGGTCCAGTTCCCGGTACGCCTCGGCCGCGCTGACCAGGGGAACGGCCAGGGTGCCGTCCGGGAAGCTGATGGTGGCGTCGGCCGGGCGGGCGGCGGGCATTGCGATCTGGTCCCGGTACCAGCCGTTGCGGAACGCCGTCTCGGTGTCGCTGGTGAAACCCGGATCGCCGGTCAGCAGCGTCGGCCCCTGTAGCGGCACGTACCCCTGCGTCCATTCCGGGACGGGCCGCCAGGCGTCGGCGACCTCGGCCGCCCGCTGCTCGAAGCCCGGGCTGGTTCCGGGCGGGGAGCCGCTCGGGGCGGAGACGCGCACGGCGTCGCTGGGCGCGCAGCCGGCCACCAGTAGCAACGGCAGACCCAGCAGGAGCACTGAACGACGCATGCCCGGTTCGACGTTGCGCCCGGCCCGTCGGTTCCGGGGCCGGATACGACTGTGCGCCCCGGTCCGGGTGGACGGGGCGCACATGTCATCTGGTGGAGGTGCCGGGAATCGAACCCGGGTCCTTCGCCGGTTTGTCAGGGCTTCTCCGAGCGCAGCTCGCTGTGCCTCTACTCGGCCCCTCCGATCACGCGAGCGAGTCGGTGTGACGGGCCCAGTCGCTGATTGATCTCGCCGCACGGACCCCGCGACCGGGTCCGATTGGCCAGCCTTCTAGCTGATGCCGGCTAACTGGGTCGAAGGCGCTCCCAGGCCGACAGACTTGCTACTCGCCTCAGGCGGCGAGAGCGAAGTCAGCGCGATTGTTCTTGGCGCTTATAAGTTTCCGACGACCGATTCTCGAGACGACGTCGGCTTCCTCGGCTCGCTTCCCCTGTCGCTGCGTACGAAGTCGAAACCAGTCACCCCCTCGACAGGCCGCCGTTGTGGCGGCACTGACAAGACTAACGCCTGCCGCAACGGGTTTCATCCCGAGCCTCCACCCGGCGAGTTCGACCCGCGCATAGCGGACAAATCACTCAGAAATTCCCTTACCACGTCGTCCGCTGACCCGGGCGATCTCCCGGTCCGCGTCCCGCTTGGCGAGGTCCTGCCGCTTGTCGTACGACTTCTTGCCCTTGGCCAGGCCGATCTCCACCTTGGCCCAGCCGTCGGAGAAGTAGACCTGCAACGGCACCAGCGTCAGACCGGACTCCCGGGTCTTCCCGATCAACCGGTCGATTTCCAACCGCTTCAGCAGCAACTTCCGCGTACGCCGAGGCTCATGGTTGGTCCAGGTGCCCTGCGTGTACTCCGGGATGTGCATGCCGTGCAGGTAGAGCTCGCCGTTGCGCTCCTGTGCGAACGCGTCCACCAGCGAGGCACGCCCCGCCCGCAGCGACTTGACCTCGGTGCCGGTCAACGCCATGCCCGCCTCGTACGTGTCGAGGATGGCGTAGTCGTGCCGTGCCTTGCGATTGGAGGCGACGACCTTCCGTCCCTGTTCCCGTGGCATCGGCGCCACCTCCCTTCCGGACGTGTCGACGACCGGGGCGACCCGGCCGACAGCGGAGATCATGCTACCTAACCACAAGGGCCCTCCCACGCCGAATATTCCGGCGCGAGAGGGCCCTGGCGACGATGCCGGGACGACCCGTACGGCAACTAGACCCGCAGGTAGAAGCGGAGCGTGACCCACGCGGTACCGGCGCTGACCACGGCGCCGACGCCGGCCATCAGCGGGAAGATCAGGAAGATCTCGCCCCAGGACACCGGCGTGATCAGGCCCTCCAGGGCCGCCAACGAACTGCCGGCGGCGGTGACCTTCAGGACGGCCAGGGCC
The DNA here is from genome assembly GCF_900156065.1 of Micromonospora avicenniae. Lineage (GTDB taxonomy): Bacteria > Actinomycetota > Actinomycetes > Mycobacteriales > Micromonosporaceae > Micromonospora > Micromonospora avicenniae. The sequence goes on from NZ_FTNF01000045.1 coordinate 7,320, forward strand.
ACCAGGCCGAGGATCGAACCGAGCAGACCGGCGACCACGGCCTCCAGCACGAACGGCGCCTGGATGAACCAGTTGGAGGCACCGACCAGCTTCATGACCGCGACCTCACGCCGCTTGCTGTAGGCGGCCACCTGGATCGTGTTGGCGACCAGCAGCAGGGCGGCTATCGCCATCACGATCGCGATGGCCAGCGCACCGTTCTGGAACCCGGTCAGTACGCCGAAGACCTTGTCGAGCAGCTTGCTCTGGTCGACGATCTCGTCGACCCCCTCGCTCTCCTTGTACTGGTCATAGATGTTCTTGTACTGCTCCGGGTTGTTGAGCTTGAGCCGGAACGACTCGGGCAGCTGGTCCGGCTTGACCGCGTTGACCAGGTCCGGAGCGTCGGCGTACATCTGCTGGAAGCGCTCGTACGCCTGCTGCTTGTCGACGTACAGGACTTCCTTGACCATCGGGTCGCTCTTCAGCTTGCTGTCCAGGTCAGCACGCTGCTGCTCGGTCACTTCCTGGGTCAGGAAGATGGAGACCTCGACGTTCTCGTAGTAGAGGTCCTTCATGTCGCCGACCTTCTGGTAGAGAAGGCCGCTACCGCCGAGCATGAACAGCGACACCGCCATCGTGATGATCATCGCGATGGTCATGGTCACGTTGCGCCACAGTCCGACCAGTACCTCGGACAGGACGTATTTCATCCGCATCGGGAATTCCTCCGGGTCTCCGGCATGAGGTGTTCGTCGTCAGGTCGTACGGCGGGGTGGGAGCGGGGGCTCACCCGTAAACGCCGCGGGCCTGGTCACGCACGATGCGGCCGCTCTCGATCTCGATGACCCGGCGCCGCATCTGGTTCACGATGTTGGAGTCGTGCGTGACCATCACGACTGTCGTGCCGGTGCGGTTGATCCGGTCCAGCAGGCGCATGATCTCGATCGAGGTGTCCGGGTCCAGGTTTCCCGTCGGCTCGTCGGCGAGCAGGATCAGCGGACGGTTCACGAAGGCCCGCGCGACGGCGACCCGCTGCTGCTCACCACCGGAGAGCTCGTGCGGGTAACGGTGCTCCTTGCCACCGAGCCCGACCAGCTCGAGCACCTCCGGCACGACCCGGCGGGCGACCGCCTTGGTCTTGCCGATGACCTCGAGAGCGAACGCCACGTTCTCGTACGCGGTGCGGTTCGGCAGCAGCCGGAAGTCCTGGAAGACGCAGCCGATGGAACGCCGGAAGTGCGGTCGCTTCCACGAGCGCATCGACGTGACGTCCTTGCCGTTCACGACGACCCGGCCCTTGTTGGGCGTGACCTCGTGCAGCAGCATCTTGATGATCGTGGACTTGCCGGAGCCGGATGGGCCGATGAAGAAGACGAACTCGCCCTTCTCAATTGAGACGGACACGTTGTCGAGCGAAGGCCGGGACGCCTTCGGGTACGTCTTCGTCACTTGCTCAAGCTGAATCACGGGTGGTGAGTCTACGCGGTGTAACCGCAGAGCCAAGTCCCACGCCCCGCAGATGCCGAGCGCGTCATCGATTTAGACTGTTGTGCCGGAGATCGACGACGCGCTGAGCCCGCAGGTCGTCACGCATTGTCGCCGGCAAGCTCCCGCTGCTTGCGCCAACGGATCCCGGCCTCGATGAACTCGTCCAGGTCGCCGTCGAAGACCGAGCTCGGATTGCCGGTCTCCTGCTCGGTTCGGAGATCCTTCACCATCTGATAAGGGTGCAGGACGTACGAGCGCATCTGGTCGCCCCACGAGCCGGCCGCGTCGGTCTTCAGCCCCTGGAGCTTGGCCTGCTCCTCCTGCCGCTTGCGCTCAAGCAGCCGGGCCTGGAGCACCCGCAGCGCGGACGCCTTGTTCTGCAGCTGGGACTTCTCGTTCTGGCAGGTCACCACGATGCCGGTGGGGATGTGGGTGATCCGCACCGCCGAGTCGGTGGTGTTGACGCTCTGCCCACCCGGGCCGGAGGACCGGTAGACGTCGATCCGCATCTCGTTCTCGGGGATGTCGATGTGGTCGGTCTGCTCCACGACCGGCAGCACCTCGACGCCGGCGAAGCTGGTCTGCCGGCGACCCTGGTTGTCGAAGGGACTGATCCGGACCAGCCGGTGCGTGCCCGACTCGACACTGAGCGTGCCGTACGCGTACGGGACCTTGACCGTGAAGGTCGCCGACTTGAGGCCCGCCTCCTCGGCGTACGAGGTTTCGTAGACCTCGGTCGGGTAGCCGTGCCGCTCCGCCCAGCGCAGGTACATCCGCAGCAGCATCTCGGCGAAGTCGGCGGCGTCCACCCCGCCGGCTCCCGCCCGGATGGCGACCAGCGCCTCCCGGGAGTCGTACTCGCCGGAGAGCAGGGTGCGGACCTCCATCTCCTGGATGGCCTTGGTCAGCCCGGTGATCTCGCTCTCCACCTCGCCGAGCACACTCGGGTCGGACTCCGCCTCCGCCAGCTCCAGCAGGACCTGGGCGTCGTCGAGCCGGGAGCGGAGACTGGCGAGCTTGCTGATCTCGCCGTTGACGTACGACAGCTGCGAGGTCACATGCTGCGCCTTGGCCTGGTCGTCCCACAGGTCCGGCGCGGAGGCCTCCTGCTCGAGTCGGGCCTTGTCCTCGCGCAGCCGGTCGAGGTCGAGGACTGCCTCGATGTTGCGCAGGGTGGCGTCGAGTTCCTTGAGCTGTTCGGCGTAGTCGGCAGCGGTCACGACTGACAAGCGTACTGCGAAGGATGAGGACTCAGCCTGCGAGCCCCGCGGTCACCGGCAAAAACCTGCCGGTGTCGCGCGCCGCACGGCTCACGCCCGGGGGCGAACCCGCCGGCGACTCACCCGGCCGGGGCGCTCTTCAGCCAGGACAGCGCCGCCCGATGGTAGGCGACAGCGAACTCCAGGGCGCTCGCGTCGTACGTCTCGCCCTCCTTCTTGGCGTTCTTGACCTGCTCCCGGACCTGCGCCAGGGCCTCGGTGTGGTACTCGTTCGCCTGGGCGTAGAGGTTCTTGAGCTGGCTGGCCGAGTGCAGGTTGCCGAAGGCCATCCGCAGCGCGACCGGGTTACGGATGGTGTCCCGGCCGGGGTTTTCGGCCAACCACTTCGCGAATGTCCGTTTTCCGGCCGCGGTGATCGCGTACGGCTGGCTCAACCGTGGCCCGGGCTTGCCCAGCCGCACCATGCCTCGCTCGGCCAACACGGGCAACTCCCGGTAGACCTGGCTGCGGGTCATCGACCAGTACGGCGCCAGACGGCGCTCAGCGGCGGCCATCAGTTGACCGCCTGTCATCGGGCCCTCGTGCAGCAGGCCGAGCAGGGCCGCCGCCGTGGGGTTGACTCCGGAATCCGCCATGGGCATTACGCTGCCACTTTGCCGACGCGCCGTCCAGGATTTGACGGTTTGCCACCCAACAGGTCTTCCAATGTGCACTGTCGGCCGACGACAGTCCGTTGAGGCGCCGAGGGCCCCCTGTCCCAGCAGGGGGCCCTCCGGCATCCACTCAGCCCATGTGCGGGTACGTGTGGTCCGTCGGCGGCACGAACGTCTCCTTGATCGTCCGCGGCGACATCCAGCGGACCAGGTTGTGCCAGGAGCCCGCCTTGTCGTTGGTGCCGCTCGCCCGCGCACCACCGAACGGCTGCTGCCCGACCACCGCGCCGGTCGGCTTGTCGTTGATGTAGAAGTTGCCGGCCGCGTACCGCATCTTCTCCGCCACCCGGTCGACCACCTCGCGGTCCGTCGCGAAGATCGACCCGGTGAGGGCGTACGGAGCGATCGACTCGGCCTGCGCCACCACCTCGTCGAAGCGGGCGTCGTCGAAGACGTGCACGCCGAGGATCGGCCCGAAGTACTCGGTGGTGAACGTCTCGTGGGCGGCGTCGCTGCACTCGAAGAGGGTCGGCCGGACGAAGTACCCGACCGAGTCGTCCGCGGTGCCGCCGGCCAGGATCCGGCAGGTGTCGTCCCCGGAGATCAGCTCCAGCGCGGCCGTGTGCCGGGCGAACGCCTTCTCGTCGATCACCGCGCCACCGAAGTTGCTGAAGTCCGTGACGTCGCCGTACGCCAGCCCGTCCGCCGTGGCGGCGAGCCGGTCACGCAGCCCGCCCTCCCAGATGGAGCGGGGGATGTACGCACGGGACGCGGCCGAGCACTTCTGGCCCTGGTACTCGTAGGCGCCGCGGATCAGCGCGGTGTGCAGCGCGTCGACGTCGGCGCTGGTGTGCGCCACGACGAAGTCCTTGCCACCGGTCTCGCCGACCAGGCGCGGGTAGCCCCGGTAGCGGGAGATGTTCTCGCCCACCGTCCGCCACAGGTGCTGGAAGACCTTGGTGGAGCCGGTGAAGTGGATGCCCGCCAGGTCCGGGTCGGCGAGCACCACGTCGGAGACCTCCTCGCCGCGGCCGGTGACCATGTTGATCACGCCGGGCGGGAGGCCCGCCGCCTCGAACAGGCGCATGGTGAAGTGCGCGGCGAACTGCTGGGTCGGGCCCGGCTTCCAGACCACCGTGTTGCCCAGCAGCGCCGGCGCCGACGGCAGGTTGCCGGCGATGGCGGTGAAGTTGAACGGGGTCACCGCGTAGATGAAGCCCTCGAGCGGGCGGTGGTCGAACCGGTTCCACGTGCCGGCCGAGGAGAGCGGCTGCTCGCCGAGGAGCCTGCGGGCGAAGTGGACGTTGAACCGGAGGAAGTCGATGAATTCGCAGGCCGCGTCGATCTCCGCCTGCACCACCGTCTTGGACTGGCCGAGCATGGTGGCCGCGTTCAGGGTGTCCCGCCAGGGGCCGGAGAGCAGCTCGGCCGCGCGCAGGAAGATCGCCGCACGCTCCTCGAACGGCAGCGCCCGCCACATCGGGGCGGCGGCCTTCGCGGCCTTGACGGCGGCGCGGGCGTCGTCGTGGGTGGCGTGCGCGGTGACGCCGAGCACATGCGCGCGCTTGTGCGGCTGGACCACGTCGATCGACGCGCCGCCGGCCATCCGCTGCTCACCGGCGATGGTCATCGGCAGGTCGATGCGGTCGGCGGCGAGCTGGGTGAGCCGCCGCTGGAGCCGCTCCCGGTCGGCACTGCCCGGCTCGTAGGTGCGTACCGGCTCATTGCGCGGTTCGGGGACGGAGAACACGGCGTCCATGAAGGCTCCTGGCGATCTCGACAGCGGTGGCGGAACCGGACCCGCGGGCACCGACCGGACGGCCGGACGCCGCGCGACGCACCGGGTTGACCGGCCACGACGGCGGGACCTGGGGAGATTGTTTCACGGGCAGGTGACCGTCCTGCTCCCCCGTCGCCACGCCTGGACGAGCGTCCGATGATCGGACGACCCGCCCTCGATCGCACACATGCTCGCGGCCCGCGTCCGGCGCGGCCGACCGGACGCCGCGTGACGGGCAGGTGGCGGGCGCGCGGGACGAGCACCGGAGGCGGCTACCCTGGATGGTCGGTGACCTGCCGACCCGCGAAGGGAAGACGATGACCAAGCAGCCCGGCAGCCCCAACGCCGCGCAGCCGGACCAGGACGCGGCCGGCGACACGGCGGAGACCACGGCCGGTGAAGCCGGCCCGACGCCGGTCATCGACCCCGCGACCGACGAGCCGGCGGTGGACCACGACCCGGCCGGCGACCGGACGGATGTCGAGGACGCGGTGCCCGGCGACGATTCCGCTCGGGTCACCGGGCCCGTGCCGGCGCCCGCCGCGGCCCTGCTCGCGCTGCTGTCGCTGGGCTGGCTGGCCGCGATGCTCTGGTCGACCCGGGAGGCGATCCACTCGGCGGAGGCCGGCGTCACCGTGATCAGCCTCTCCGCCTTCGCGCTGCCCGGGGTGATCTCGGCCGCGCTGGTGGCCGGCGCTGCCGTCGCCCTCGCCGGTGGCAATGCCCTGGGCCGCCGGTACGGCGGTGGCATCACCCTGCGCTTCGTGGGCGCGATCGGCGCCGGCATGCTGGTCGGGCTGGTCGCCGCGCTGGCCATCAACCTCACCTACGCCGACAACGCCACCACCAACGTCATCGCCGGCACGACCGCCGCCGCGGCGATCATCGGCGGCGCGGTGGCCGGCGCCCGCAACGCCCCGGTGGTCGGCGCGGTGTCCGCCTCGGCGCTCGGCGCACTGATCTTCGTGGTCGCGTTCAGCCGGGTCCGGGATCCGCTCTTCGACCTCTTCGGCGCGGGCGACACCCAGGAGTCGCTGGTGAACGCCGCCAAGTGGGTGTCGCGCACCGAGTCCCTGCTCGCCGGACTGGTCGCGGGGCTGCTGGCGTTCGCGTACCTGTCCTGGGCGAAGCGCCGGACGATCCGCCGCGACCCGGCCGCGACGCTGCCCCGCTGGCCGGCCTACCTGCTGGCCGGCGCCGGGCCGGGACTGTTCCTGCTGCTGGCCGAGGTGATCATCCGGGTCGGCGGGCGCTCCCTGCTCGACCTGGCTGGCGCGCTCAGCGAGGCGGACTCCGTCGCGCAGACCATGCTCGGCACCTCGCGCGTGGACAACGGCATCTGGGTGCTCTTCGTGGGGGCGCTGACCGCGCTCATCGCGTTCGGCCGCACGCTCGGCTCGACGGAGACCGAGGACGACCCGGCCGAGGACCCGGTGGCGGCCGGCGCCGGTCGCTGACCGGACGAGCCCGGTCGCAGCGGACGGGCGGTCTTCCGGCGCGACACCGAGCCGTCAGGAGACCGTACGCAGGAGCAGGTCGAGTTCGGTGACGTCGTACCACTCCAACTCGTGGTCCTCGGCGCCGTCGACGGTGAACTGGGCGTCCGGGTCCCCGGCGAGCGCCTCGACCACCACCTCGGCCGCCGCGGCGACATCCTGGACCGCCTCCGCGCCGTCCACGTGGATGGCCGCCACGGCGCTCACCGGCACCGCGCCCGTCAACGCGACGATGCTCGAGCCGAGTTCGCCGTCGACCCGTCCGACAGCGACGGCCGGCAGGTCGGCCGAGACCACGACCCGGCGGCGGGGGGCACCCGGATCGGCCCGGAGCAGTTGCAGCGCGTCCTGGGCGGCACGGGTGAAGGCGACGTACTCCAACTCCTCCTCGTCGCCCTCGGCGTACCACTCGCGCAGGGCCGGGGTGACCGCGTGCGCCTCGGCGGCGGCCAGCCCGTGCTCGCGCAGCCGGGCCAGCATCGGTACGGTCGCCGGAACGTACACCCGGACAAGCTGGTCGGTCACGGTCGTCTCCCCGCTTAGGTCCTCCACCGGCTGCGCGCCGGCCCGGGCGCAGATCATGCCGTACGCCGTGACCGTCATACACCCCGCGTCCGGCCGGTGGAAGTTCCGGGCCGGTGTGTCCGGCGGCCTGGCAGCGCGGCCCAGCGGCACCAATGCTGTGGTTCGCACGGCGACGGTGGCAAACTGAGGCAACCGAACCCAACCGAGGGAGTTTCCGTGGAGCCGAGGTTCCTGCTCCTGTCCGACGTGGCCGCCGAGCTGAACGTGTCGGATTCGCAGGTCTACCACATGGTGCGCAGCGGCGAACTGCCCGCAATCAAGATCGGCGGACGCGGCCAGTGGCGCGTGGAGCGCGCCCGGCTCGAGGAGTACATCCAGCAGAAGTACGCGGAGACCGCAGACTGGGTACGCAGCAATCCACTGACCGAGCGCGACGCCGAGTAGTCGGTCGAGCGCGGCATGCCATTGACCGATGGCTCTGTTCTGCCCGACACTAGGAGGTAGTCGAAGGCAAACGGAAGCAAACGTAGGGTTTGGGAGCAGCCGATGAATCGCCGTCCCGGGCCGCCCCGGCCCCCCATCCGCCTCCGCCCCGCGCCGCCGCTCGACCCGCCGTACGTCGACGACGAAATCGGCTGGTCACCACCCACCCACGGCCAGCTCGCTCTCGACCTGTTCGCGCCGAACCGGCCCGACATCGGTCACCCACCGGCCCGGCGGGCCGGGCTCCGGCCGGCCCCCACCGGTCCACGACGCGGCCCGGCCACACCACTGCCGCCCGACGCCCTGGTCACCGCCACCCCGGAAGCGACCCGCGCGGCACACCGGTTCGTCTCCACGTGCGTCGAGGTGCTCAACGGCTACCGGCCGCCCGCGCAGCTACGACCCCTGCTCGATCCGCCCCGGGCGCACGACCTCCTGCCCGAACTGTCGCGGGCCGCCGGCCGCATCGGACCGCCACGCCGCCGCGCCGCCCGGTCCGCCCGGTCCGCCCGACCCACCGTCCGGTTGCGGCGTCTACGGGCGAGCGAGCCCCGGGCCGGGGCGGTCGAGGTGGCCGCGGTGCTCAGCAGCGCCGCCGGCCGCAGTTGGGCGCTCGCGCTTCGCCTGGAACACCGCCGGGGCCGCTGGCTCTGCACCGCACTGCACGTCCTGTGAACCCTCCGACGCCAGCCAGGCCGAGGCCGGGCTGGGGCCGGGCTGGGGCCGGGGCCGGGGGCCGGGCTGGGGCCGGGGCCGGGGGCCGGGCTGGGGCCGGGGCCGGGGGCCGAAGCGGGCAGGGGCCGGGGCCGGGGCCGAAGCGGGCCACGGGAGGGTGAGAGCGGGGCTCAGCACGCCCGGGTGCCTGGGCACCTCTCAACGCCTCGGCACCTGCCCCGAACAGCGCGCTCCAGGACGGTGATCCACTCGGAATCCTTGAAGTCGGGGCATCCAACACGCTGCAACGCCCCGACTTCATTGATGACGAGTCGATCACCGCCCCGCACCTACCGCACCCCGCCCCACCAGCCAGCCCAAACGGTCCGAACGGCCACGGTAGGCGGGACACGCATCTGGCGACTGGACCAGTCAGGCCCACAAGCGAGGCCAGGCCGGAAACGTCGAGACGCCTCGGGGCGTACAGCCCCGAGGCGTCTCGGATATGAAGCGACGACCTAGTGCCGCATCAGGCAACCTTTGCCCTGTCGTGCGGGTGACGCGCCGTCCGGGTGCTGGTCTGGACGGCGTGGTGTCGTCAGGCTGTCCGGGT
>NZ_FTNF01000003.1 GCF_900156065.1 Micromonospora avicenniae
CGGGAGATCAAACGCTGCCTCAAGCGCTACGTCGCCCGAGAGCTCTACCGACGCCTCGAAACCCCACCAGGACCACTTGACGCGGCATAGGAGCGTCCCTCGGCGGGCAGCTCGCCGGACGGAACCTGAGTGTCGCCTGAGGGCGGCGCTGGCCGAACGTACGTACCCTGACTTACATGTCAGCCACCTCGTCCGCCGCCGGATCGCACCCCTACCTGCACCGCAGCCCCGGGCGTGCGCCGGCGCCCGGCTCCGGGCGCGCATCGGTCCCCGGCACTGCTCGCGGGACCACCGCGCGCGTCCGGGCGTCCGACGGGTACCGGTCGTACGACGAGGTGCCGCAGGGTGGCGGGCCCGGCGGCCCGGGCGGGCCGGGCGGTCCTCCCGGTCCCGGGGGCGGTCGACCGGGCCGGCGTGGGCCGCGGCCGCGGTGGGGGCGGATCGCGCTGGTGGTCGGGATCGCCGTCCTGGTGCTCGCGTTGATCGGCGGCGTCGGCGCCTGGCTCTACGTACGCAATCTCGACAACGATCTGGCCCGGACCGACCCGTTCTCGGAGATCACCGAGGGACGGCCGACCAAGACGGTGGAGGGCGCGCTCAACATCCTGCTGGTCGGCAGCGACTCGCGGGACCCGGACGCGCCGGTCGACCAGGCCGGCAAGTGGCGGGCCGACACGATCATCGTGATGCACATCCCGGCCAATCACCAGGAGGCCTACCTGGTCTCCATTCCGCGTGACCTGTACGTGCCGGTCCCGGAGAGCGCCGGCGCCGACTGCGGCTCCGGACGGCGGGCGAAGATCAACGCAGCCTTCGCCTTCGGCGGTCTGCCGCTCGCGGTACGCACCGTCGAGTGCTTCACCGACGTCCGGATCGACCACGTCATGGCGATCGACTTCGCCGGCTTCAAGCAGGTCACGGACGCGCTCGGCGGGGTCGACCTGAACGTCGAGCGCACCGTCACCTCGATCCACAAGCCGTACCGGACGTTCACCAAGGGCATGAACCACATGGACGGCACCGAGGCGTTGGACTGGATCCGGCAGCGCAAGCAGTTCCCGGACGGGGACTTCGCCCGGATGCGGCACCAGCAGGAGTTCCTGCGCGCCCTGATGGACAAGGCGGCGAGCAGCGGCACGTTGAGCAGCCCGAGGAAGCTGAACGCCTTCCTCCAGTCGGTGACCGACGCCGTCACCGTCGACCAGAGCTTCTCGTTGGTCGACATGGGATTGCAGTTCCGTAACCTGCGAGGTGAGAACCTGACCTTCGTGACCAGCCCGAACTCCGGCAGCGACATGATCAACGGAGAGTCGGTGGTGGTTTCCGACCGGGAGAAGGCCCTCGCGATGTACCGGGCCATTTCGGCCGACACGATGGCCGACTGGGTGAAGGCCAACCAGGAGAAGAAGAGCGACGGCGGCTGATCAGCCGTTCGCCCAGGGGCTGACGGCCCGGCGTCGATGAGAAGGTTTCCAGTTACTGAAAGTCGGTCACCGATCGGTCGCAATCGATCTGGCTGATCGGTCAGTATGCCTGGTGTCCCGCCGGGTGTTGCGGAATTTGCGCCTTGGCGAACTCGCCATGACCGCAAAGTATCCGTACAGTGGTCCCGCCCCCCGACAACGCGAGCTGGAGCACGCATGCCGGTTCAAACCAGCCGTCGCCCTCCGTCGCTGGATCGCTCCCGTCCGTCCGCCGGCGGTTCCGCGGCCATCCCCTCCCAGGCCCGTACCCGCGGCGCCGACCCGATCGCGCCCAAGAAGCGCACCCGGCGAAAGGACCCGCTCTGGGCCCGACTCACCGTCGTGTTCGGCGCGGTGCTGATGCTGACCAGCGGCGTCGCGATCGTCGGCAGCAAGGCACTGATCAGCCAGGCGACTGGCGGGATCGCGCAACGCAACCTGATCGGCGACGCCGGCAAGACCGACGCCGAGGGCGGCGCGAGCCTGGACGGCCCGATCGACATGCTGCTGCTCGGCGTGGACGCGCGCGAGCGGTGGGCGGCTGACGACGTCCGGTCGGACTCGATCATCGTCCTGCACATCCCCGCCACGCACGACCAGGCCTACCTGATCTCCATCCCCCGGGACACCGAGGCGCACATCCCCGCGTTGAAGAAGGCCGGCTGGAACGGCGGCACCGACAAGATCAACGCGGCCTTCCAGATCGGCGCCCGCAACGGCGGCGGCTGGGAGGGCGGCGCCCAGTGGATGGCGAAGACCATCAAGGAGCTCACCGGGGTGAGCTTCGACGGCGGCGCGATCATCAACTTCGGCGGCTTCAAGAACGTGATCGACACGCTCGGCACGGTGCGGATCTGCGTCAAGCAGGAGGTCCAGTCGATCCACATGTCCTACGTGGACGGCAAGCCGATGTGGAACGCGGACGCAAAGAAGACCGGCAAGCCGATGAAGCCGGTGGTGCACAAGAAGGGCTGCCGGGAGATGGAGGGCTGGGCGGCGCTGGACTACGCCCGGCAGCGCAAGACCCTCACGAACGGCGACTACGACCGGCAGGCCAATCAGCAGCAGCTGATCAAGGCGATGGCCCGCAAGGCCACCGACAAGGGCATGCTGACCAACCCGCTCAAGCTCCAGCAGCTCGTCAAGGCGGCCGGCAAGGCGCTCGTGCTGGACACCGGCGGCGCCAAGATCGAGGAACTCGCCTTGACCATGCGCGGCGTGACCGGCAACGAGCTGATCATGCTCAAGACGAACGCCGGCACCTTCAACGGCAACGGCAGCGGCCGGGAGGTGCTGAGCGAGGACACGCTGGAGATGTTCAAGGCGGTCAAGGAGGACCGGCTCGCCCAGTACGTCTTCTACCACCCCGAGGTCATCTCGAACCGGAAGTGACAGCGGAATCGGCAAAACCGACCAACTGGACGTGGCCCCACCCGTAGCCTGATCGTGAGCAGGACTCACGTCGGCGACGGGGAGGGGCCACGTCCAGTTCGGGCCGGGACGACGGGGAGCGGACCGAGGCGGACAGCGGGGCCGTCCGGCCGCGCCGCCCCCGCTGGCCCCGCGTCCTGCTGGGGATCGGCCTGACCCTCGTGGTGCTGGCCGGGCTCACCATGCTCGGGCTCCACGAGCTCACCGACCGGTACGACCGCACCGTGCTCAAGGAGCAACTGCTCGACGCCAGCGCCCGCAACGAGCACCCCGACCTGGACGGCCCGCTGAACTACCTGCTGATCGGCACCGACCGGCGGCCGGGCGACAACACCGCCGAGCAGCGCGCCGACACCATCCTCATCGTGCACGTGCCGACCGGGCTGCGGGAGGCGTACCTGGTCTCCATCCCCCGCGACCTGCTCGTCGCGATTCCCGCGGGTAACGGCTACGCCGGCGGCGAGGACAAGATCAACGCCGCGTTCGAGCACGGCCGCGGCGGGGAAGCGGGCGCCCAACTGCTGTCGGCCACGCTGACCCGGCTGACCGGGGTCCGCTTCGACGGCGCCGCCCTGGTCGACTTCGCCGGCATCCGGCAGGTGGTGGACCTGCTCGGCGGCGTCCGGATGTGCGTTGAACGCGAGGTCCGCTCGATCCACACGAAGCGGGTGTTCAGTCCCGGCTGCCAGCAGATGAACGGCGCCGAGGCGCTGGACTACGTCCGGCAGCGTTACGACCTGCCGGGCGGCGACTACGACCGGCAGCGCCACCAGCAGCAGCTGCTCCGGGCGATGCTGGACCGGGCCGGCGAGACCCGGTTGCGCAGCAACCCGATCAAGCTCGACCAGGTGATCCGTGCCGTCGGCGGATCGCTCACCGTGGACACCAACGGGGTGGCCCTGGAGGACCTGCTCCTCGCCCTCCGCGGGCTACCCCCGGACGCGCTACATGGCGTACAGGTGCCGTCGCACTCGGAGATCATCGACGAGGTGTCGTACGTGGTGCTGGAGAACAGCGGCAACGGCCTGTTCGACGCCGTGCGCGGCACCCGGATGCCGGACTGGACCCGGGCCAATCCGCGCTGGGTGGTCCGGCTGTGACCGCGCCGACGGCCCTGACCCCGCCAATCTCCCTCGACGAGGATCTAGGCTTGGTAGCCGTGTTCGGATCCCAGGTACCCACAGTGACCGTCGCCGAGATCACCGACGACACCTACCTGCTCGACGTCCGCGAGGACGACGAGTGGGCCGGCGGCCACGCGCCCGGCGCCCACCACCTGCCGATGATGGAGCTGCCGGCCCGGCTGTCCGAGGTGCCCGACGACCGGGACGTGGCCGTCATCTGCCGCTCCGGCGGCCGCTCCGCCCAGGTCGTCGCGTACCTCACGCGCAACGGCTGGGACCAGGTGCGCAACGTGGCCGGCGGCATGGGCGAATGGGCCGCCGCCGGGCGCCCCGTGATCGGCGAGAACGGGCAGCCCGGCCGGGTGCTCTAGGCGACCGGGATGGGCGATCAACCTCTGGTCTTCGCGCATCGCGGCGCCTCGTACGACCTGCCCGAACACACCCTCGCGGCCTACCTGCGCGCGCTGGCCGAGGGCGCCGACGGGCTGGAGTGCGACGTACGGCTGACCCGCGACGGGCACCTGGTCTGCGTACACGACCGGCGGCTGGATCGCACCAGCAACGGCCATGGTCTGGTCAGCGCCCGCACCCTCGCCCAGTTGGAGGAGCTCGACTTCGGTTCCTGGCACCCCGGGTGCGTACCGGGCGAGGGGGACGAGCCGCCGGACGACTCGCACACCCGGCTGCTCACCCTGGAGCGGCTGCTCGACGCGGTGCTGGCGGCCGGTCGGCCGGTGCGGCTGCTGATCGAGACGAAGCACCCGTCCCGCTACGGCCGCGACGTGGAACGGCGACTGGTCGCCCTGCTGCGCCGCTACGGGCTGACCGAGCCGAAGCCGGACGACCCGGTCCAGGTGACCGTGATGTCGTTCGCGCCGTTGGCCGTACGCCGGATCCGGGACCTCGCCCCCGCCCTGCCCACCGTGCTCCTGCTCGAGGTGCTGCCGCGTTGGATGCGGCTCGGCCGCCTGCCGTTCGGCACCCGCGTCGCCGGGCCGGGCATCGCGCTGGTACGGGCCCGCCCGCAGCTGCTGCCGGCGCTGCGGGCGGCCGGCAACCAGGTGTACGTCTGGACGGTGAACGAGCCCGAGGACCTCGACCTCGTGCTCACCGCCGGGGTGGACGGCATCATCACCGATCGGCCCGCGCAGACCCTGGCCCGGCTCGGCCGCTGACCGGACGAACGGGCGGGCGCGGACCCGATCTGAGGGGTCTGCGCGGGGGTGCCCAAAATCGGGCCGACAGGGCACACTCGGGACATGCCGGAGCGCATCGATTTCGCCGCTCTCATCGCCGGCCACACCGTCGTGATCGAAATGATCAACTCTGGTGACGCCGGACTTCCCGTCCTCACCCAGCTCCTCCGGGTGGCCCAGCCGGCGCTCGGCGCCGCCGCCACGGCATTCGTCGAGTTCGGGCCGACCGGTGGGCGGGTCATCTCCGCGACGGGCGCCGCCGAATGGACCGTGGGCCGCCCGCTGCCCGCCAACGACCCGGCCACCGTCTGCCTGCTCTCCGGCCCCCGGGTGCAGCAGATCCGGACGGACCAGCTCGCCGGCACCTTTCCGGGCGAACTCGCCGACCGGGGCCTGCGCCGGATGGTCGTCTCCCGGGCGGAGATCGGCGGGCACACGGTCGGCAGCCTGCACGTCATCTACGCAGACGACTCCGACGAGCCGGACGACGATCACCACGCGGTGATCGCGTACCTCGCCTCCTGCATAGCGCACATGTACGGCGACCAGACCGGGCTGCCGGTGCACGGCGACGGCCCGGTCGTCGCGGCGCTCGCCGACGGGCTCGCCGTGGTCGATCGCGACGGGCGCGTACGGCTCTGGAACCCGGCGGCGGCTCAGGTGACCGGACAGACGGCCGCCCAGGCGCTCAGCCGACCACTACCGTTCCCGGTCCCCCCGTCCGGCCAGGTGCTCGACCACCGCCTGCCGGACGGTCGCTGGCTCCGGATCACCTCCGGCGACGTGCCGGGTCTCGGCGCCCTGCGGGTGGTCACGTTCCGCGACATCACCGACCAGCAGCGCCGCGATCACGAGCGTGACCTCTTCGTGGCGGTGACCAGCCACGAGCTGCGTACCCCGGTCACCGTGATCAAGGGGTACGCGGACACCCTGACCGACCACTGGGAGTCGCTGACCGACGCCGACCGACGCCAGGCCGCCCGGGTGATCGGTCAGCGGTCGAACGAGCTGGCTCGGCTGCTCGACCGGCTGCTCTCCTCCGCCGCCGAGGCGGGGCCCGGCGACGAGCCGCCCACCCCCTTCGATCTCGGGGACGCCCTGCGGGCCGCGGCCGGCGACCTTCCCGCCGAGCTGCGCCATCGAATCACCCTCGACCTGCCGGCCGACCTGCCCAAGGCGCTCGGTCACCGGCCGAGCCTCGCCACCGTGCTGACCGAGCTGGCCACCAATGCCGGCAAGTACTCCGCACCGGGTTCGCCCGTCGAGATCAGCGCCCGGCCGGACGGTCAGATGGTCTCCTTCCGGGTCAGCGACCGGGGGATAGGCATCCGGCCGGAGCATGTCGAGCGGGCCTTCGACCGGTTCTGGCAGGGCGAGTCCGGGGATCGTCGCGGCTATCCGGGAGCCGGGCTCGGTCTCTATCTCGTCCGCCGGATCGTTGAACAGCAGAACGGATGGGTATCCCTCAGACCAAGGGCCGGTGGCGGTACGGTCGCAGAGGTGCGGCTGCCGCGCGGGTGACCGGCGACGGCGCGGGGGTGTGAAGGGGCGACGGTGGCGACGGGAAAGGGCGAACGAGCCTGGTGCGTGGTGGTTCCCCATCACGCCAGTGGGGCGCGGCTGGCTCGGCACCGGCTCGCCGACGAGCTGACCGGTCTGGTGCCACCGATGGTCCTGGCGGATCTGGTCGCGGTGCTGGCCGAGTTGGTGGGTAACGCGGTCCGGCACGCTCGCCCGCTGCCCGGCGGAGTGGTGCGGGTCGCCTGGCGGCTGCGCGGGCCGGCCGACGCCCCACAGATCCAGCTGCGGGTCACCGACGGCGGAGCCGGCGAGGGTCCCCGGATGCGGGCGGCGAGTCCGGATGCCGCCGATGGCCGCGGACTGCACATCGTCTCGGGCCTCGCCAGCCGGTGGGGAGTCGAGCTGGACGGGCTCGGGCAGTGTGTCTGGGCCGAGTTCGAACCCACCGGTGCCGATCTCCTCGTCACCGGCTGAGCCTCAGCCCTGCCCTGGCCGTCCTCGGCGCCGTCCGTCCGGGCGCGGCCACCGGTGGCAGCGCCACCACTACGGTCGGGCCGGCTCCCGGGGCGGGTCGTCCCCGCAGCGGTCCCGCCGGACCTCTAGGCTGTCTCGCCGTGAGCAAGCGTCGAAAGAGCCAGCGGGCCGCCGAGACCACCCCGAAGCGCGAGAAGGTGCGCGACATCTTCGTGCCGCGCCCGTTCGAGGGGCTCGTCGACGAGCCCGAGTGGATCGCACTGCGCGAGCTGGTACCGGCCGCGTCCGCGCCGCTGCGGCTCGCTCCCGCGCTGGTGGAGGAGTTCGGTGAGCGGCAGGTGACCCTGGCCACCGTCCTGCCGCTGGCCGCTCCCGCGATGACGAAGCCGGACGGGCGGGTGCTCATCGGGCTGCAGCGTCACGACCAGTCCGGCGACGTCTCCCGCGACCTCGCCGAGGCGCTGCTCTGCGCGCTGCGTACGGAGCCGGGCGACCCCGTGTCGGTACCGCCGCTGCCCGGGCCGGGCGCGCGGTTGCAGGACATCCTGGTGGACGGGCCGCTGGAGATCAGCATGCACGACGGGTTCGATTTCTGGCTGGACCCGGGTGCGACGGAGGACCCGAACGTGCAGGCGTCCCTGGAGCGGGCGAACGCCGCCATCTACCCGACGGTGCGGCTGAGTGCCGCAAAGGCGGCGTACTGGTGCCAGGTGCCGGAGAAGGCGCACGTGCGCTGGGTGCTGCCGGAGGACGAGGACACGGCGCTGGACGCGCTGGCTCGGCTCGGTGCCGCCGGCAACTTGCCGCTGGGGGACGACACCCGGTTCGCCGGCATGTTCCGGGCGCACGGCCGGCTGGTGCCGGTCTGGGACCTGCCCGAGCGGACGCCCGCCACCGAGTGGGAGGAGCCGGTGGCACAGTTCGCCAAGCGGTACGCCGACGCGCTCGCCGACACCACCCCGCTGGACGCCGCCGGACGCCGGGCCCGGCAGGGGCTGGTCGGCCGGCAGCTCACCCTGCGCTGAGCCGGTAGCGGGCCGGTCAGCGCCGCAACGGCTCCCGCACCATCGGGCAGGACATGCAGCGGGGTCCGCCCCGGCCCGAGCCCAACTCCGAGCCGGCGATCGGGATCAGCTCGATGCCGGCCCGTTCCAGCTGGGCGTTGGTCTCCACGTTGCGCTCGTACCCGACGCAGAGCCTCGGTGCCAGGGCGAGGGTGTTGTTGCCGTCGTCCCACTGTTCGCGCTCGGCGGTGACCGGATCCAGCCCGGTGTCGATGACCCGGAGCTGGTCGATGTCCATGGCGTCCGCGGCGGCCCGCAGGAACGGTGCGGGGCCGTCCACTCGCGGGTCGTCGCCGTCCGCGCCGGCGATCACGGTGTACGCGGACAGCGCGTCGGCGACGTTCGGGTACATCAGCACGGCGTCGACGTCGACCATCGTGCAGACCGTGTCCAGGTGCATGGTGGCGCGCTTCTGTGCGACCGGTACCACCAGGATCGTGTGCGCCAGCCCGGCGGCGAAGACCTGCCGCCCGAGCCGTTCCGCGCCGGCGGGCGTGGTCCGTTCGCCCACTCCGACGGCGATCACCCCCGGTGCCAGCAGCAGCACGTCGCCGCCTTCCAGGTGCTCGAGGCCGGGTTGGTAGACGAATTCCGTGCCCACGAAGCGCGGGTGGTGGCGGTAGATGGCGTTCGTCAGGGTGCTCTCCCGGCGGCGAGCCCGCATCGCGAGGCTGGTCACCCCGACGCGGTCCCTGATCCAGAGCGAGGAGTCCCGGGTGAAGAGCAGGTTCGGCAACGGTTCGATCACGAAGTCGTGCCGGTCCATCAGCGTGTAGACGAGGCCTCCCGGCCGCTCCGGGCTGATCCGTAGTTCCTCGTGGGCGAGGCCGGCGATCAGCACGTCGGCGAGCGCCGCGGGGTCCAGGTACGCCAGGTGGTCGGCGACGCGGGCGCGCAACGTGTCGCCCAGCCGGGGCGAGCTCAGCACCTGCTCGGTGAGTTCGGCGCGGGCCTCGGCCACCGCCAGCGTCTCGGCGAGCAGGCTCGCGAGGTAGAGCACCTCCACCCCGCGCTCGCGCAGCGCGGCCGCGAAGGCGTCGTGTTCCTCCTGGGCGCGCCCCACCCACGGGATGGCGTCGAACAGGAGCGAGTCGTTGTTGCGGGGTGTGAGGCGGGCGAGTTCCGGGCCGGGGCGGTGCAGAAGCACGGTGCCGAGCCGGCCGACCTCGCTGTCCACATAGTGGGTCACCCTTGGCAGCGTAGGGCAGGGTTTGGCGGTATCCGGGAAAAGAAGGACGGATGAATATGGCATTCATCCACAGTCACTCCGGCGCTCCACCTTGCCGAGCCCCGGGAGTGGCGACGTAGGGTAGTGAGGACATAACTTCGAGGGACCTTTTGCCGGAGGTCGCGATGACTGTCTTTCCCGCTCGCCGAGCCGCACCCACCACCCGGGCGCTGCCTGGCACGGTGCCACACCCCCGGGCGGAGTCGCCGGGGATCCTCGATCCGGTCCGCCCCAAACCGTTCGAGTGGGCCCGCCGACGGCGGGCGGAGCGTGGTGCTCGACGCCTGGAGGCGGCGGGAGCCCGCGCCGTCGGCCAACTCGACCACCTCGGGCCGGCCTGGCACGTCATCGAGTGGCCCCGCACCGACGCCGCCGACGTCCTGCTCG
Organism: Micromonospora avicenniae; assembly: GCF_900156065.1. Lineage (GTDB taxonomy): Bacteria > Actinomycetota > Actinomycetes > Mycobacteriales > Micromonosporaceae > Micromonospora > Micromonospora avicenniae. Next base: position 9,889 of record NZ_FTNF01000003.1, read on the forward strand.
ACGGGTCGCAGGACGAACGCGCCGGTTTCCTGGCCATCGGCCCGAGCGGTCTCTTCGCGGTCACCGTCGCCGACCACGGCCGGGCTCGGGTGCTGGTCGCCGGCGACGTGGTGCAGATCAACGGCAAGCGCCCGCCGTACGTGGCCGAGGCCCGGCGGGACGCCAGGCGGGCGAGCAAGGCGCTCTCGGACGCGGTGGGCCTGCAGATCCCGGTGACCCCGGTGCTGACCTTCGTCGGCTCCGGGGTCATCAGCGTCTACGGCCTGCCCAAGGACTGCCTCATGGCCACCCACCGCGAACTGGACCGGTTGCTCGTCGCAGGCGGCAACCGGATCAGTCCGGTCACCGCGGAGAAGCTCTCCCGGGTGGCGCAGCACCCGAGCACCTGGCTGAACGGCACGTACCGCCCGGCGGCCGACTACCGGTGGTACGAGGACGGCCGAACAGCCGCTGACAAGCCGGCAAACCGCCGGTAACGTCTTCGGCGACGTCTCGTGGGCCGGTCTTCACCGGCGCCGCGGGTCCGCGCCGCGACCACTGGTCGCCTGCGCTGCTTCCGCAGCGACTGCGGCCGGCGGCCGCGGTGCGGACGCCGACCGGCTAGCGTGGACAGTCCGTCGGTGTACATAGGAGGCGCGGTGGCCCACGTCGAACTCTCGCTCTCCGAAGTGTTCGTGCCGGCGGCACAGGCATCGACAGAGCCCGAGTGCGACAACTTCGACCGCTGGTCCTCGACGGTCACCAACGCCGACGAGCCGTGCTTGTTGATCGACGCCGACACGAACGTGGTGGCGATCTCCACCGCCACCTGCCGACTGCTCAGCCTCGGCGAGCCGGACGCCGTGATCGGGCTGCCGCTGCTCTCCGGCGGGCTGCGCCTTCTCGACTTCACCGCGAACCGCAACGAGCTGACCCAACAGGAGATCGACAAGATCCCGCCGCTGCTGGCGCTCTCCTCCGGTCGGCTCGCGCGGGGCCTGCTGCGGGTGCAGGCAGCGACGCCGAAGGCTCCCGTCTGCACGGTGGACGCAATCTCCACCGCGGTCTTCACCGACGACGCGGTGGCCGGCTCGCTGACCTTCTTCTCCCCCGTCTGACCTGCGACAATCTGCGGCACTCGCCGCACGTGGCAAAGCCGGACCCGCCACCGGCCGAGGCCGTAAGGTGCCATCATGCTCGATATCGCGCTGCTGCCGGGGGAGTACGCCGTGTGCCGGATGGCCGCCGGCTCCGCCCTGCCTCCGGCGCTGTCGAACGGGCTCGGCGCCACGGACGTGGTGACGGTGAGCTGGACCGCCGACGGGATCTCGGTGATCTGCCCGATGGACCGCGCGCCCGCGCAGGCCGTGATGGAGACCGCCTGGCGCTGCCTGCGCGTCGGCACGCCGGACGACGTGGCCGTCGGCGGCACCCTCGCCGATCTGGTCGGCCCGCTCGCGGGCGCCCGGGTGAGCGCGGTGGCGTTCTCCACCTTCGACACCGACTACGTGCTGGTGCCGGCGGTGCGCCTCGGCGAGGCGACCGCCGCGCTCGAGCGCGCCGGACACCGCCTGCACGATTGACTTCAACATCGCTACGGATGCTCCTACGATGGGCTCGGCCACCCCGGCCGTAACGTCCCCGCAGCCCCTCAGGATCGGCCCGTGCCGCCCACCCCGCCCCTCCATACCGCGCTGTCGCCCGTCGACCCGACGCAGCCGGGCGGCAGACCGGCCCCGCCGGCCGCCCGCCCGATCCGGGCCGGTGCGCACTCAACCGCACCCGCCGGACGATCGGGTAGGCAGCCTGTGGCTCCCCGCCTCCGCACCCGTTCGACCGCGTCCTACCGGCGGGTACGCGCGGTGTCGGCCGTCCTGACCGCCCTGGCGGTGGCCGGGTGCGGCGTACCGCCCGACCTCCGTCAGTCGACGTCGCCCAGCACACCGGCCACCGCGTCGGCGCCGACCTCTGTCCCGACCCCACCGGTTCCGCCGGCCACCGGCCTGCCCACGACCGCGCCGGACCTGTCGTCACCGACGGCCGATGCCGGACTGGTGGCGACGTCGTGCCGGAGCGGACCCACCGGTCAACAGGTCATCCAACTGCTACGGGGCCGTGCCTCGGTGCTGCCCGACGGCGTCCGGGTCCAGGTCGGCACCGGACCCCTCTGCGCCGCGGACTGGCAGTACACGGTGCTCAGGGTGACCGGGTACGAGGAACTCCGGGTCGTCACCCGGGGCCGGCCGGGCGCACCGCAACTGGTCACCGCCGGTACGGACGTGTGCAACGCCGAGGTACGCGTCGTCGCTCCGCCCGGAATCCGGACCTTGGCCTGCGACGGCGGCACGGTGGGCGTACCGGGTGCGTAGGCTGGTCGGCATGCCGGGAACTCCGCCGACTCGTTTCGTCTACCTCGGGCCCGAGGGCACCTTCGCCGAGCAGGCGTTGCGCACCATCCCCGCCGCCGAGCGAGGCAACCGTACGCCCGCGCGCAGCGTCGGGGAGGCGCTGGAGAACGTACGGACCGGGGAGGCCGACGCGGCGCTGGTGCCGCTGGAGAACTCGATCGGCGGGGCGGTCGGGGTGACCCTCGACGAGCTGGCCGAGGGGGAACCCTTGGTGATCACCCGCGAGGTCGTCCTGCCGGTGGAGTTCGTGCTCGGCGCCCGTTCCGGCACCGAGCTGGGCGCGATCGGCACGGTGGCGGCGCACCCGCAGGCGTCCACACAGTGCCGGAACTGGCTGCGCGCCAACCTGCCCGACGCGGCAGTGGTCGACGTGCTCTCCAACGGAGCCGCCGCCGCGGGCGCCGCCGCGGGCGAGTACGACGCGGCCATCTGCGCGCCGATCGGCGCCACCCGCCACCGGCTGGCCGTACTGGCTGACAAGATCGCCGACCATCCGGACGCGGTGACCCGCTTCGCGCTGGTCGCCCGGCCCGGCCCGCCCCCGCCACCGACCGGGGACGACGTCACGTCGCTCGCGGTCTACATCGCACACGACCGGGTGGGCGCGCTGCTGTCGGTGCTGATGGAGCTGGCCGTACGCGGGGTCAACCTGACCCGCATCGAGTCCCGGCCCACCGGCGAGGCACTCGGCCGCTACGTGTTCTTCCTCGACTGCACCGGGCACGTGGCGGACGTCCGGCTGGGCGAGGCGCTGCAGGGCCTGCGTCGCGTCTGCGCCGCCGTGCACTTCCTCGGCTCGTACCCCCGCCATCGTTGGGTGGAGACGGGCGGCGACCGGCCGATCCCACCGCCGGCCGGTCTGTCGGACGCCGACTACGCCGACGCGACCGCCTGGCTGGCGCGGTTGCGCGCCGGCGAGCTGAGCTGAGCCGGCGCGCAACGCTGCCGTGGTCGCTCGCTCAGCCGGCGCGCAACTCGTCGACTGTCGTGCCGGTCAGCTGAGCAGACCGCCGAGCAGGCCGCCCTGCTGCTCCTGCGCACCGCTGCCCATCACCGGCGGCTCCTCGGAGGGCTGCACCACGACGAAGCCCTGCCCGGCGAAGCTCATGGTGAACGCCTCACCCGTACGCCGCCCGAGCAGCGTGCCGAGACCGAGCTGCTCGGCCCGGTGGTAGCCGGTCTGGAGGCTGGCCGACCAGCAGACCGCGGCCTGCGGGTCGACGTAGGTGGGCTGGTCGACGTTGAGGACCACGGGCGTGCCCTTGGTGGTGATCGCGATCCGCCCGTAGCCGCTGAAGACGCAGTTGAACAGGCCGGAGGCCGCCATGCCGGTGCCGCCGACCATCCGGATGTCGTACTGGAGGGTGGAGTCGAAGGCCAGCACGCTGGAGCCGTTGATGGAGAGCGCGTCGCCCGGCTCCAGGTCGATGATGTGCACGTCCTTGGCCAGCTCGGCCAGGAAGACGTCACCCTGGCCACTGACCTTCATGAGTGGCACACCCTCGCCGGTGAGCTTCTGCTTGAGGAACTTGCCCAGCCCGCCGGAACCGAGCGCCTGGAACTGCACCTGCCCCTGGTAGGCGACCATCGACCCCACCCGGGCCATCGCCTCCCCGTTCAGCTCGATCTTCAACATTTTGGAGTTCTGCAGCCGCATGCCTGGCTGCGCGGACTCCTGCTCCAGGTTCTCGGCAGAGAACAGCGAGCTGCGCATGACGTGCCTCCTGATGTCGCGATGCCTGCCAAGACGGTAGGTGACCGTCGCAATGACGGGCCATCGGGCAGATGGGCCTGTGACCGGCGGCTCGGCCGCTTCTGGAAGGCGTGAACGGCCGGGTCAGGCCCAACCGAGAGAGTGCAGTCGCTCGTCGTCGATGCCGAAGTGGTGCGCGATCTCGTGGACCACTGTGACGGCCACCTCGTCGACGACGTCGTCCTCGTCCTCGCAGATGCGCAGGATCGGGTGGCGGTAGATGAAGATGCGGTCGGGCAGCACACCGCCGTAGTCCCAGCCGCGCTCGGTGAGCGCGTGTCCCTCGTAGAGGCCGAGCAGGTCCTCCTCGCCCGGCGGCGGATCGTCCTCGACGAGGATCACCACGTTGCTCATCAGGCCGAGCAGCTCCTCGGGCACCTCGTCGAGCGCGTCGCCGACCAGTTCCTCGAAGCGCTCGCGGCTCATCTCCACCGGCACCCTGCCATTCTGCCCGACGCCACCCCGCCCCCGGCCTGCCGAGATCCATGCACGTTCACGGAAAGAGTGGTCTGCCGAACACCGGCTGGGGACTCTTTCCGTGAACGTGCGGTCAACGAGATGTCAGGAGGAGAGTCGGGCGGTGAGGGTGATCTCGGCGCCCGGCGAGAGCAGACGGGAGATCGGGCAGTTCGCCTTGGCTGCCTCGGCAAGCTTCTGGAACTCGGCCTCGTCGATGCCGGGCACCTCGCCCACGGTCTCCAGCTCGATCCGGGTCACGCTGAACCCGGCGTCGGTCTTGTCCAGGTGAACCTTGGCGGTGGTCTCGACCGAGGTGGCCGTCGAGCCGGCGTCGGCGAGCGCCTTCGAGAAGGCCATCGAGAAGCAGCCGGCGTGCGCGGCGCCGATCAGCTCCTCGGGGTTGGTGCCCTCGCCCTCCTCGAAGCGCGACTTGAACGAGTAGTTTCCCTGGAGGCCGCCCTTGCCGGTGCGGACCGTGCCGGACCCCTCGGTGAGGTTGCCCTGCCAACGTGCGGAAGCGGTACGGATAGGCATGGTCCGACGCTATCGGAAAGCGGATCTCCCTGCGACGGGCTCCGCCGACGCCCAGCGTGCGATCCCTGTCACCGGGCGTCCCCTGTGCGATTATTCGACCAGTCGCGTGACCGGCGAAAGGATGGCGGATGTCCCGGGAGCTTCCCATCCAACGACAGGACGACCGGTCCGACGACATGGCGGTCATCGAGTGGGGCACGGCCGAGCCCGACACGCCGGAGCGGCCCAGACGCTCGCTCGCCGGGCTGGGGCGGGATCGCCGGATACCGCAACTGCTGGCCGGGCTCGGCGCGCTGGCCGGAGTCGCCTCGCTGGTCGGCGAGTGGGTCGTGATGACCCTGCCCGACGGCGGGCGTGAGGGTTCGCTCGAAGTGCCCGCCGGGGTGGCCGACGTCAACGGTTTCGGGGTCGGCTACCTGGTAGGACTGCTCGGGCTGGTCTGCGCGGTGGCGCTCGCGCTGCGCGGCACACCGACCGTCCGACCGAACGCCCGGGTGCTGGGGCTCGCCCTGGCCGGGGCGCTGCTGGTCCTGCTGACCGTCACCGCGTCCGAGCTCGACGACTCGACCCGGCGTCTCTTCTACAGCCCTGAGGAGGGTTTCCGGATCGAGTACGGCCGGGGCCTCGCCATGGCCTTCGTCGCCTGCGTACTGCTCGCTGCGGCGTTGCAGCTGGCGCCGAACGCCGCGCCGCTCGACGAGGACGCCCCGGCCGGTGCGGTGTTCCGGCGGCGCCGCCGGTCCGCCCGGGACGAACCGGACGACGTGCCGCCGCCGGCCGATCTGACCGTGCAGCCGGCCGTTCCGTTCGCCCGCCCGGAATCGCAGATCTGAACACCCGGCTGGTTCGGCCGGGTACGCGCCCTCCCGGGCCGGGCCGTCAGGTGCACCAGCGGCCGGCCGGGAGGTCGACGCGCGTCGCTCAGCAGCTGGCCCAGCGCAGCTCGCCGTCGACCACGACGTCCGTGGCGCGCAGACCGAGACGTTCGGCGATCCGCGCCGAGGCGAGATGTTCGGGGTGCACGTGCGCGATCAGGGCGTTGATCCCCTTCCGGTCGAGCCAGCCGACCATGCCGAGGGCCGCCTCGCCGGCGTACCCGCGGCCCTGCTGCGGCGCGGCGACGACCCAGGCCAGCTCGGCGACCTCACGCTCGCCGTCCAGCCGGACGGTGGCCTGCACCGTACCCACGGCGTCGCCGGTGGCCCGGTGCCGGACGATCCAGTTCAGCCAGCCCTGGCTGCCGTCCGGGGAGCGGCCGGCCACCTGGCGCGCGTACCGGGCACGCAGCTGCTCCTGGCTGGCCGGCTCACCACCGATGAACTCGTGCAGCCGTTCGTCGTGCAGGAGCGGCGCCATCTCCGCGGCGTGCGAGATCCGCATCGGTTCGAGCACCAGGCGCTCCGTCTCGATCAGCTCCGCCGCCGGCCAGTCGCGTACCACCCGCCTACCGTACGACCGGACGGATTCCGCCGGAGGCGGGATGGCCGCCACCGGGGTTGTGCCACTGGTTGGCTTCCGATTCGCCTGGAAGCCATGGTTGCGCCCCGTTCCGCGAGGTACGGTTGCTGCCCGCCGTCACTCCAGGTCGATGATCGACCACTGAAACGGCTGGTTGCGGCGGCGGCGGGCGAAGGAGGAACGATGACCCGCCCGGGACTGCCCAAGCTGATTGCCACCGATCTCGACGGCACGCTCGTCCGCAGCGACAACACCGTCTCCGCGTACACCCACGGGGTGCTGGACCGGGTGCGCGCCGCCGGGATCCCGGTGGTCGGCGCGACCGGCCGCGGCCCGCGGCTGACCGAACTGACCCGCAACGACATCCGCGCGGCCGACTTCCTGGTGATGGCCGGCGGTGGTCGCGTGGTCGACCAGAGCGACCCGGCGGGCCCGGTGGTGCTGCGCGACGAGCGGCTCCCGGCCGAGGTGCTGGCCCGGATCCTGGCCGACCTGGAGGCCGCGGTCGGTCCGTTGACCGTGATGGTCGAGGCGTCCGACGAGCACGACGCGCCGCTCTGGGGCGACTATCACCCGAGCTGGCCCTACCCGGACCGGTTCGAGGCGCGGACGCGAGCGGAGTGCCTCTCCACGGACGTGATCAAGGCGTTCGCCCGGACCGCCGATCACCAGGTGGACGAACTGCTCGGCGTCGCCCGCCGGATCGTCCCGGCGGAGGTGGCCACGCTCACCCAGGCCGGGCTCGGTTTCGTGGAGATCTGCCCGCCCGGCGCGGACAAGGCCACCGGGCTGGCCGTGGTGGCGCAGACCCTCGGTGTCGACCCGGGCGACGTCCTGGTCTTCGGCGACCAGCCCAACGACCTGCCCATGTTCGAGTGGGCCGGCTGGGCCCGGGTGGCGGTCTCCAACGCCCACCCGGCGGTCCGAGCCGCCGCCGACGAGGTCACCCTGCGCAACGACGACGACGGAGTGGCCGTCTATCTGGACCGACTACTGTCCCGGTGATGGGAGAGACACCTCGGCTCGTCGCCACCGACATCGACGGCACCCTGCTGCGGGACGACCGGACGGTGAGCCCGCGCACCGCGTCGGTGCTGGCCCGGCTCACCGCCTCGGGCACGCCGGTCGTGCTGGTCACCGGCCGTCCGATCCGCTGGCTCAAGCTGGTGTACGAGCAGCTGGCCGAGCCGCTGCCGGCGATCTGCGCGAACGGCGCGGTGGTGTACGACCCGGACGGCGACGAGGTGCTGCGTGCCGACCCGCTGGCGCCGGAGCTGCTGGCTGAGGTCGCCCGGCGGCTGCGCGCCGAGGTGCCCGGGGTGACGTTCGCCGTGGAGGTCACCGACAGCCGGCAGATGCGGCACGAGGCGCACTACCCGCTGCGCTGGGACGCCGACCACGACGCGATCCGCGCGGTGCAGTCTCCCGAGGAACTGCTGGCAGCCCCGGCGGTGAAGCTGCTCGCCCGGGCCGGTGAGCAGGATCCGGACGCGTTCGTCGAGCTGGTGGCCGCGGCCCTGCAGGGGCTGGCCGAGGCCACCCACTCGTCGTACTCCGGACTGGTGGAGATCTCCGCGGCCGGCGTGACGAAGGCGGCGGGTCTGGCGTGGTACTGCGCCCGGCTCGGCATCGAGGCCCGGGACGTGGTGGCGTTCGGGGACATGCCGAACGACGTACCGATGCTCACCTGGGCCGGTCGGGCGGTGGCGGTCGCCAACGCGCACCCCGCCGTACTGCGGATCGCGCACGAGGTCGCCGCCGCCAACTCCGAGGACGGCGTCGCGGCGTACCTGGAGAAGCTCTTCGACGTGGGCTGAGCGGGCCGGGCCGGGCCGCTTCCACACGGGTCGCGGCCTCGGCCCCGGCACCGCTACGCGCGGTCGTGTCCCGTGCCGGTCGTGGCCCGGCTCAGAGGTACTGGCCGGTGCTGTGCCCCTCGCCGCCCTGACCCATGCCCGGCATCCCGGGCGCCATCGCGCCGGGACCGCTCGGCAGTGCCCGGCCGGACCGCATCTGCTCCAGCTGCACCCGGGCTGCCATCTGCTGGGCGACCAGCGCGGCCTGGATGCCGTGGAAGAGACCTTCCAGCCAGCCGACCAGCTGCGCGTGCGCAACCCGGAGCTCGCTCTCGCTCGGCGCGCCCTCCTCGGTGAAGGGCAGCGAGATCCGCTCCAACTCGTCGCGCAGCTCCGGGGCGAGGCCCTCCTTGAGCTCGACGATCGACCGCTCGTGGATCTCCCGCAGCCGGTGCCGGCTGGCGTCGTCGAGCGGGGCGGCCTTGACCTCCTCCAACAGCTGCTTGATCATGCTGCCGATCCGCATCACCTTGGCAGGCTGTTCGACCAGGCGGGTCGGGTCCTCCCCCTGCCCCTCGCCGGTCTGCATGGTGCCGACGGGTTGGCCGTCCGGGCCGACCACCACCACCGTGCCGGAGTGACCGGTGCCCTCGTTGCCCGGCTCGTCGTTCTGTCCAGCGGCGCTCGCTTCGGTCATGTGATCCATCTTGGCCCAGCGCGCCGGGTTCACGCTCGCCGGGACCGACTCCTCCGACGCGGATCACTCCCGGGACGCGTTACCGTCGCGCCATGCCCGCCGACCCCCGTGCCGTTCTGAGCCGACCCGCCCCGGATCCCGATCACACTGTGGCGTACGGGGACCATCCGGACCAGATCGCGGACCTCCGGGAACCGGCGGTCGGCGGACCCGCCCGGCCGTTGGTCGTGCTGGTGCACGGCGGCTTCTGGCGGGCCGAGTACGACCGGCGGCACACCGGCCCGCTGGCCGCCGCCCTGGCCGGCCTGGGCCATCCGGTCGCGCAGCTCGAATACCGGCGCACCGGGCAGCCGGGCGGCGGCTGGCCCAACACGCTCTCCGACGTGCTGGCCGGCGTGACGGAGCTGCCTCGGCTGGCCGCCGCCGCGATGCCGGGCCGGGTACGCGCCACCCCGCCGATCCTCGTCGGCCACTCCGCGGGCGGTCAGCTGGCGCTCTACGTCGCCGCCCGGGCGCCGGAGGCGGTCGGAGGCGTGTTGGCGCTGGCCCCGGTCGCCGACCTCGCCGAGGCCTACCGGCTGGACCTGGACGGTGGCGCGGTGGCCGAGCTGCTCGGCGGCGGGCCGAGCGAGGTCCCGGACCGGTATCGGGCCGCCGATCCACGAACATTGGTACCCATGCAATCACGGACCGTAATCGTCCATGGTGAGATGGATCAACAGGTGCCGGCAATGATGAGCCGCGACTTCGTGGCCGCCGCCCGAACGGCGGGCTGCGATATCACCCACTTTGAGCTTCCCGAGTGCGAGCATTTCGGCCTAATCGACCCCGAATCCGCCGCCTGGCCCGTGGTCGTCGCCGCGTTGCGATCCCTGCACGAAGATCAGCGGCCGATTGACGCAGCGTCGCCGACCAGGTAGAACGCCGGAGGGGCGACCCGCCCTCGAACCCCTGCTGGAAGGACTCGGTGTCGCAGATGAACCGCAGACGGGCGCTCCAACTCCTGGCCGCGCTCGGCACGACCGGGCTCGCGGCGGCGTGCGGCAACGACACTGACGGCGCATCGGGCGGCACCCGCGGCCCCATCAAGATCGGGCTCATCGCCCCCCAGGCCGGCGGCCTCAAGGCGATCGGCGACGAGATCGTCAACGGCTTCCAGCTCTTCCTCGACCTGAACGAACAGCAGCTCGGCGGGCATCCCGTCACGTTGATCACCGCCAACGAGGGCAACGACGTCAAGTCCGGCAAGGCCGCCGTCGACGAACTGCTGAGCCAGGGCGTGCTCGCGCTGACCGGCGTGGTCAACTCCGCCGTCATGCTCGGCATCCGGGACACCGTCGAGAAGGCCCGGGTGCCGCTCATCGGCTCGAACGCCTCGCCGAGCACCCTGCAGAGCGTCGTCTACATCTGGCGGACCTCGTACGTGCTGGACGAGGCGGGACGGGCGCTCGGCGGCTACCTGAAGGAGCAGCTCAAGCCGGGCTCCCGGTTGGCGATCATCATGCCGGACAGCGTCAGCGGCGAGGATGTCGAGCGCGGCTTCCGCGAGGAGTTCGGCTCCTCCGACCCGCGCCTCGCCGGCCCGGTCGTCTGGACCACCGCCGCGGACAACCCCGGGAAGACCGCGTTCAGCCAGGACATCCGCAAGGCGCTTCAGAAGCACCCCGACGCGATCCTCTGCTTCTTCACCGGTGAGGCCGGCGTCGAGTTCATCAAGCAGCTGCGCGAGGCAGGCTACAAGGGTCCCGTCTACGCCCCGGGCTTCCTCACCGAGGGCACGGCGTTGGAGAGCATGAAGAACGACGCGCTCAACATCCAGACCGCGCTGAACTACTCGGCCGACCTCAGCAACACGGCCAACCGCGTCTTCGCCTCCGAGTACCGGAAGAAGCTGAGCAGCTCCCCGACCACGTACGCGATGGCCTCGTACGACGCCGCCCAGGTGCTGCACCAGGCCATCCAGCTGGCCGGCGCGAACCCGAACCCGCAAGAGGTCAACCTGGCCCTCGGCAAGCTCGGGCAGATCGACAGCCCGCGCGGCATCTGGCAGTTCAACCAGCCGCGTACGCCGCAGCAGAAGTGGTACCTGCGCCAGGTGCAGCGCGACGGCCAGGTGCTGTCGAACGTCCTCATCAGCGAGTTGGCCACGCTCGGCTGAGCCCCTCCGTTCCGGAGACAGGGCCGATCCCCGTGCGGGGACCGGCCCTGTTCCGTACGCCGAGGCGGCCAGCGCTCCCGGAACGGGCCGCGTCTCGCGTACCGCTCAGTGCCGCAGCTCGGCGATGCAGCACTTGACGCTGCCGCCGCCCTTCTTCAGCTCGGACAGCTCGACCGGCACCGGGTGGTAGCCGACGGCCTCCAGCTTCTCGGCGAGACCGGCAGCCTCGCTGTTGAGGACCACGTTCAGCCCGTCACTGACCAGGTTGAGCCCGAAGGCCATGACGTCGGCGTCGTCCGCGATCACCGCGTCCGGGAAGAGCTGTGCCAGCACCTTCTGGCTCGCCGCCGAGAAGGCACCCGGGAAGTAGACGATGTTGGCGTCGTCGATGGCGGCGAGAGCCACGTCCAGGTGGTAGAAGCGCGGGTCGACCAGGCGAAGCGAGACCACCGGACGGCCGAGCGCCTCCTGCGCCTCGGCGTGCGCCGGAAGCTCCGTACGGAACCCGTGCCCGGCGAGGATGAGCCCGCCGTGCGCCTCCGGGACGTACGCGAAGTCGCCCTCGCCCTCGTTGGTCTCGCTCGGTGCGATGAACCGCCAGCCCTGCGACTCGTAGAAGGCCCGGTGGGCGGCAGCCTCGGCGGCCCGCTGCTCGTGCTTGAACTGGGCACCGTAGACGGCGCCGTCCACCACGAAGGCGCCGTTGGCGGCGTAGACCATGTCCGGCAGGCCGCGCTCGGGCGTCAGCAGGTGCACTTCGTGGCCGAGCCGCACCAGGGTCTCCCGCAGCCGGTCCCACTGCTTCACGGTCAGCTCGGTGTCGACCGGGGCGGTGACGTCCATCCACGGGTTGATGGCGTACTCGACCGCGAAGTGCTCCGGAGAGCACATGAGATATGTCCGCTTTCGCGGCACTCGCTGGTGGTTCACGGTCACCAAGAGTAGGTATCGTAGAAGTTTGGTAACAGCCACAACCATTGCTTCCCAGGGGCAGAACGTTGCAGATAGACGCCGTAGACCAGCGGATCATTGCGTTGCTCGTCGCCGACGCCCGAGCGTCGTACGCCGACATCGGGATCCGGGTGTCACTCTCCGCCCCTGCCGTGAAGCGACGGGTCGACCGGCTACGTGCCGCCGGGGTGATCCGGGGATTCACCGCCGTCGTCGACCCGGCCGCCGTCGGCTGGACCACCGAGGCGTTCGTGGAACTCTTCTGCGCCGGACGGACCACCCCCGCGCAGATCGGCGCGGCGGCTCGTCGGCACCCCGAGGTGGTCGGCGCGTACACCGTCTCGGGTGAGGCCGACGCGCTGGTGCATCTGCGCGCCGCCGACATCGCTCATCTGGAGGCCGCGCTGGAGCGGCTGCGCGCCGAGTCGTTCGTGACCTCGACCCGCAGCACGATCGTGCTGTCCCGGCTGGTCGAGTCGCCCGGCGTCGGGCCGTCCGCCGGCTGACCGCCGGGTGGGAACCGATTCGGGCGCGGGTCCGTCGAACGGCCATGACTCGGGGAACGCAACTCGCGGCCATCGGCACACTGACCGCGCTCGCCCTGCTGGCGGGCAGCGGACTGCCAGCCACCGCCCCCACGGTTGCCGGCGAACCGGCCCCGCCCGCCGGACCCGACACCCGCCTGGTGGCGTACGAGTCGTGCCACGAGGCACTGGCCGGGCTGCGGGCCGCCGCCACCGCCGCCGTAGGGCCATGGGGCCTCCCCGGCGGTGGCTCCAGCGTCCTCGCCACCACGACGGACGCCCGCGCGGCCGAGTTCCGGACGGCGTCCGCCCCCGAGCACTCCACCACCAACGTCCATGAGGTCGGGGTGGACGAGCCGGACCTGGTCAAGACCGACGGCCGGCGGATCGTCACGGTCAGCCGGGGCGTGCTCCAGGTGACCGACCCGGCCACTCGACAGATCACAGGCCGCCTCGACCTGGCCGAGGGCACTTCACCGGACCACCTCCGAGAGCGCACCCTGCTGCTGCTCGGCGACCGGGCGCTGGTGCTCAGCGGTCCGGCACGGGTCGGTATCAGGCCGGTGGAAGGGCAGGCCGCGAGCCGAGCCACGGTGCTGACCCTCGTCGACCTCACCTCGGCCCCCGCCGTGCTCGGCACCTACTCGATCGACGGCACCCTCGTCGACGCCCGGCAGACCGGTGCCACGGCCCGGGTGGCGATCCGCTCCGCTCCCCGACTCGACCGCCGTCCCGACCCGAGAGCCGGCGACGCCGAACGCATCGCCGCGAACCGGGCGGTGATCGCGGCAGCCGGAATCGAGGCCTGGCTGCCCGCGTACCGGTGGACCGCCGGCGCGGAACGGCACAGCGGCCGGGTCGGGTGCGACCAGCTGAGCCGCCCGGCCGACGCCACCGGCAACTCGGTGGTGACGGTGCTCAGCTTCGACCTTGCCGCCGAGCGTCTCGGCGACGGTGACCCGGTCAGCCTCGTCGCCGACGCCGCCACGCTCTACGGCACCGCGAACAACCTCTGGCTCGCCGGCTGGCGCGGGCCCGGCGAGGGAGCACGCCCGACCTGGTGGGGCGGGCGATCGGGGGCGAGCACCGTGCTCCACCAGTTCGACACCAGCGGTCCCGGCCGGCCCCGATACCTGGCCAGCGGCAGTGTCCCCGGCTGGCTCGTCAACCAGTACGCGCTGTCGGAGTGGCAGGGCGACCTGCGGGTCGCGACCACCGTCGACAGCGTCCCCGGTCGCCAGACGTCCGAGTCGGCGGTGTACGTGCTGCGCCGGCAGGGTGGCACGCTCAAGCAGGTCGGCGCCGTCACCGGCCTCGGCCGGGGCGAGCGAATCCACTCGGTGCGCTTCCTCGGCGGCACCGGACACGTGGTGACGTTCCGCCAAACGGATCCGCTCTACACACTGGACCTTACCGATCCGGCCGCGCCCCGGGTCACCGGCGAACTCAAGATCACCGGGTACTCCGCGTACCTGCACCCGCTGCCGGACGGCAGGTTGCTCGGCGTCGGGCAGGAAGCCGACGAGCGAGGTCGTACGCGGGGTCTGCAGGTCTCGCTCTTCGACGTCCGGGACCCGGCCCGGCCGGTCAGGTTGGACCGGTACCACGTGCCCCGGGCCCAGTCGGCCGCGGAGTTCGACCCGCACGCCTTCCTGTACCACCCGGAGACCGGCCTGGTCGCGCTGCCGGTCGACCGCGGAATCCGGCTGCTGCGAGTGTCCGCCACCGGGATCAGCGAGATCGGCCAGGTGACCCATCCAGGTGCCGACGGGGCGTCGCTCGACCGGTCGCTGCTGGTCGACGGCACGCTCTGGACCGTTTCCGCCGCCGGGCTGCGGGCCAGCGACCCCGACAGCGGACGGAGCCTCGCCTGGCTCCCCTCGACCTGAATCTCCCTCCCCAGCGGGTGGGGCCCGGCAGCCAGGGCTTCCGGACCCCACCCGCCCTGACACCCCACCCGCACTGACACCGCGGCCGCACCGACGCTCGCGCGCCCTGACGCTCACGCCCAGGCGCTTCAGCTCACCCGCCTTGACCTGAAGTCCGGTTCAAGGTGTCGACTTGAGGTCGGCCGGGGCCGAGCAGACAGGGCGTTCATGCGGGCAGTGTGGTTGCGTGAGTTCGGTGGACCGGAGGTGCTCGCGGCGGGTTCCGCGCCCGATCCCGTGCCGGGACCGGGCCAGGTGCTGATCGACGTGGCGCACGTCAACATCACCTTCGTGGAGACCCAGTTCCGGGCCGGCTGGTCCGGGCCGTTCGGCGGCAACCTGCCGTTGATCCCCGGCAACGGCGTGGGCGGCGTGATCGCCGCGGTGGGCGCGGACGTCGACCCGGCACTGGTCGGCCGGCGGGTGGTGAGCGGCACCGGCGGCTCGGGCGCGTACGCCGAGAAGGTCGTGGTCGACGCGACGATGCCGATCGAGGTGCCCGAAGGGTTGCCGCTCGACGTGGCGGTGGCGCTGCTCGCCGACGGTCGTACGGCGACCATGCTCGTCGACACGGTCGGACTCCGGCCGGGCGAGCGGGTCCTGGTCGAAGCGGCCGCGGGTGGCGTGGGGAGCCTGTTGGTGCAGCTCGCCGCCGCGGCGGGCGCGCGGGTGGTCGGGCTGGCCGGTGGCCCGGGCAAGGTGTCCCTGCTGCCGGAACTCGGCGCGGACGTGGCGGTGGACTACCTGCGCCCCAACTGGACCGAGCAGGTCCGAGCCGCCACCGACGGGGTGGACGTGGTGTTCGACGGCGTCGGCGGCGAGGTCGGGCGGGCGGCGTTCAGGCTGCTCGAGCCGGGCGGCCGGATGATCAGCTTCGGCCTGGCCAGCGGCGAGTGGGCCGGCGTGCCGGCCGAGGACGCCGCCGACCGGGGTGTGACACTGCTCCGCCCGGACGTGCCGCCCGCGCGGCTGCGCGCGTACACCGAGAAGGCGCTGGCGGAGGCGGTCGCCGGCCGGCTCCGCCCGGTGATCGGCCAGCGGTTCCCGCTGGAACGGGCGTCCGATGCGCACGCGGCGATCGGCTCCCGGGCGACGGTGGGGAAGACGCTGCTCGACGTCCGCTGACCTAAGCTCTCGTCGCTGCCCCGCGTCCTCAGAGATACATGCCCGTACGGTGCTCGCCGTCGGCGCGGCGCGGCGCCTTGTCGCCGTCACCGAAGAACCGCTTGCCGCCGAACTCACCGTGCAACCGGTCGTCCAGCTCGTCGGCGAGCCCGGTCATCACCTGCACGGCCAGCATGAGGTGGGTGGGCTGGAAGTTGCGACCGAAGACGGGGATGGACGCCCACACCGTGTCGTCGGTGCAGTAGAGGCGGCCGATCGGCATCCGGTTGGTCAGCTCGGAGAGCTTGACGTAGAGCCGCTCGGTCGGCTCGACCTCGGTGAGCACCGGGGAGAAGACGTCGACCAACGGTGGATTGTCCCGCACCCGGACGAAGACCATCGCCGATCCGGCCCGGATGTTGATGTCCCCGTCCGAGTCCACCTGCAACCGCTCCGAGTCGGACTTGAGCATGGTGGAGACGACGGTGCGTACGCGCTCCTCCAGCGCCAGCACGTCGTTCTCCTCGTTCTGGGCGGCCACGGCCTCGACCAGCGCCTCGTCCAGGTCCTCCTCGACCACGCGCCCTGGACCGAACTCGCTCCGTGCGGTGCCCAGCGGCACCTCCGGCAGCGGCTCCCCCTCGGCGTCGTGGATCAGGTAGACGAGGAACGCGGGATGCGGGGCGCCGTAGACGTCGCGCAGGGTGCGGGAGAGGAGGGCGGCGACGCGGCCCGGCTGGGTCGTGGTCGCGTCCAGGCCGAAGTATCCCGCGGACCCCTCGAGGACGCCGGGCGGAGACCAACCCAGCGCGATCATGTCCGCCACGGCCGCCCGGTCCAGCCGGTAGCCGTCCGGCAGGGCCGCGTTTCCGACGGCCCGCGCGGAGAGCCGGCCCTCCTCGCCCACGTCGATCCCGATGGAGTAGACGGCGTCGCCGGTGCCGGAGGCGGTCGGGTCGAGGGTCAACTCGACGTGCGCGCCCGCCGGGAGTTCGGGCAGCAGTTCGGCGAGCGCCCGGGCGAACTCCTGCCATGCCTGGGTCACCTTGGCCCGCAGGTCAGCCGTGCTCGGCTCGTCGAGCAGAACCGACTCCTGGTGCTCCGGCTGGTCCGAGGTGGCGCCGGATGAGTGTGCCGGGGTGGCCGCCGGCTGCGGGGCCGAGGCAGCGCCGGGCGGTTCACCGGGCGGCGCCGAGGGGTGGTCTGCCGTCATGATCGCCTCCGTCCGTCAAGGTCACCCTACTCACGGAGTCTCGCGGACGAACCAGCCCCGACCGTGATCGGACAAACCCGCGCGAGACGCCACGGGAGGTGGGGCCCAGCCTCAGGAGGCGGGATCCGCCCCGAGCTCGACCGGCCAGGACGCGGCGAGGGCGCTGAGCCGCACGGCCGCGTCGGCCGGGTCGGCGCCGCGCCCCACGGCCAGCCCGAAAAGGTACGCAGAGACCGGCGCGCCTGGCCTGAGCACCTGGTGGGCCACATCCTTCGCGAGGCCGAGCACGGCCGGGACCGGCACCTGCGCCGGATCGAGACCCAGCTCGGCGCAGGCAGCTGTGACCCAGTCGTCCATCACCGTCATCGCGCCCACTCCTCCGCCCGGCGTACGTCCTGGTCAGTGTCGCAGTCGAACCACGGTGGCGGGCCGGCACCGGCCCAGGCCACCTCCCGCACGGTCATTCCGTCCAGCAGGGCGCGTACCGGGGTGCCGGCGAGTCCGCCGCCCCGACCGTTGGCGAGTCGGGCCAGCGCGCCTCGAAGCGCCGGAACCCGCCACACACCGCAGAGCGTCTGCCGCCGCCCCTCGGCGTCGACGTAGCAGGCACCGTCGGCGCCCGCAGGCGCGAGCGCGCCCAGCAGGACGGCGACCGCCTCCCGGGTGAGCAGGGGCAGGTCCGCCGCGAGCAGGGCGACGGTGGTGGCGTCGGAGTCGAGCAGGGCGAGACCGGCCGCCGCGGCCGCGACCGGCCCACCGCCGGGTGGTTGTTCGCGGGTGACCCGTACGTCCGGCGGTGCCGGGTCGGCCGGCCCGACCAGGATCCGCGGGGCGGCGTCGGCGACCGCGGCCAGCACCCGGTCCCGCATCGACCGGCCGGCGACCGGCAGCGCCGGTTTGTCGACGCCGCCCATCCGCCGCGCCGCCCCGCCCGCGAGCACCACCGCCGCGTACCTTCCCGAGGAGCCCTCTTCAACCTGCACCCCGCGATGCGCGCGCACCGCGTTCGGGCTCGCGGCCCGATGGGCGGCGAGGGGAGGTCGGAAAGAGCTCACTCCGCAACGGTAGCCGTGCGGACGCCTCGACACTGGGTGCAGGATGTCGGGGTGGGACGGGCAGCTGACCGACGTGGCGTAATCCGGATCGACCTCGACGCGGCGGAGGGTCGTACCTCGGTCCGGCGACCGGACACCATCGCGGCCGAGGAACCGCTCGAGATCCGGGTGGGCGCGGCCGGGCCGGGTCGACGCCGACCGCTGGCGGTGACCATGCGTACGCCCGGCGACGACCTCGACCTGGCGCTCGGTTTTCTGCTGACCGAGGGCCTGATCAGGTCGACCGACGACGTGCAGACCGCCCAGCTCTGCGCCGGGGCGGAGACGCCCAACACGTACAACGTGGTGGATGTGGTGCTCGCGCCCGGCGTGCCGGAACCGGCGACGGACCCGGCCCGGAACTTCTACACCACCAGTTCGTGCGGCGTGTGCGGCAAGGCCAGCATCGAGGCGGTCCGGACCAGATCGCTCTTTCCCGTCCGCGACGATCCGCTGACGGTGCCGGCCGCGGTGCTGGCCGACCTGCCGGACCGGCTGCGTGCGTCGCAGCGTGGTTTCGAGCGGACCGGCGGGCTGCACGCGGCGGGCCTGTTCACGCCGGACGGGAAACTGGTCGTCCTCCGCGAGGACGTGGGCCGGCACAACGCCGTGGACAAGGTGATCGGTTGGGCGGTACGCGAACGAAGGTTGCCACTCGCCAATCACCTGCTGCTCGTCTCCGGCCGGGCCAGCTTCGAGCTGACCCAGAAGGCCTGGATGGCCGGCGTACCGCTGCTGGCCGCGGTGTCCGCGCCGAGCACCCTCGCGGTCGACCTCGCGGAGGAGGCCGGGCTGACCCTGGTCGGCTTCCTCCGCGGCCGGACCATGAACGTCTACGCCGGCCCACAACGGGTCACCGTCGATTGACGCTCGCGGACCGCGGTCAGCCGAACAGGTCGAGCCGGGCGGCGGCGTTCCGCGGCGTCGTCAACGGGACGGGCGACGCCTTCGCTTCCGGCTGCGGACCACACCCGGTGACCCGACCAGCGGCCAGCCGTCCAACTCCGAGGGTGGTACGCCCCGGCGGAGCAGGTCGTCGAGGAGCAGCGCCAACGAGTAGTCGGGGTGCTCGGCGAGCGCCCGTTCCAGGGCCACCGCCGCCAGGGCGCCCTGGCCCGCGCGCCAGGCGGCGAAGGCCAGCAGACTCGCCGGAGCGGCGATCAGGTCCGGCTCGGCTCGGCGCAGCACGTCGGTCCAGAGCGCGATGTCCCGATCCCGCCCGTCGGTGCGTTCCCAGGCGTGGTCGCGTACCTCGATCCGGGTGAGGAGCAGGCTGAGCCAGGCCACCTCGTCGTCGCTGAGCCGCTCACCCCGGCGCTGCCGGCGCATCGCCTCCCGTACGGCGACCACGCCGGCCGTACGCACCTGCCCTTCGTCCAGCTGCTCGCCAGTGGGTGGGAGCAGGCGCGCCAGCCGCTGCTCGGCGGCGGCGGTGGCCCGTCGCATCGCCACCCGCGCCGGCCCGTCCACCGGCGCCACCTGTGCCACCAACGCACCTCGGTCGGGGAGCGCCACCTGGCCGGCGTAGACCGCCGACGCGCTGACCTCGCTGGTGCCGGGCTCGTACGGCCGGCCCTCGGCTGGGCAGCATCCCGCCTCGGCACAGAGGTACGACCACCAGCGACCATCGGTGACGCGCAGCGCGTCGAGCAGCACCAGCCCGGCCTCACCGAGTGCGCCACGAACCGCGTCCACGGCGGGCGTGGCCCGGTCCACCGGGCCGTAGCCGACCACGGTGGCGGCGTCGGCGCGCTGCCGCTGGACGACGCTCGCGAGATGCCGGGCGGGGCCGGCCTGATCCTCGGCCGGGTCGGGCAGGTCCGCGCGGGCTGCGAAGACGACCCGCCGGCCGCGCATCGCCACCACGACCACGCTGTCGGCGGGATGGAAGCCGAGCAGGTACGGCACGGCGGCGAGCAGGTCGGCGGGTGAGCGTACGGCGAGGCGGGGCGGTTCGGTCGATGCCATGTCGGCAGCCTGCGACCGATCGGGTACGCTCCGCAGCCCCCTGTGGACGACACGCCCGTCGTCCACAGTCACGCAGCGTGTTTATCCAGCTCAGCCGCGACCACGATCGCCCGCACACCCGGTCGGCGGCGCGCGCTCACGCACCTGCCCCGACCCCCTCGCACCGCCGGCCGGCGCCCGGAGCGCCGCGAAGATCGGGCCGGTGACCGGGTGAGCGGTGTGGACCGCGGGGTCGGTGGCGGGCGGAGATCCGGTCGGACGGGTTACCGTGCCGGGATGGACCTCGCGTACCTGCGGGCGCATCCGGCACAGCTGCCGACGTTCCTCACCCATCAGCGGATCCGGGAGACCCCGGTTCCCGGCGGGGACATCTGCGCCGCGTCCCGGCTGACCCTCGACGACGGTCACTCGATCTTCGCCAAGTCCTGGCCGGAACGCTCCGACCGCCCGGTCCCGGACGGCTTCTTCGCGGCCGAGGCCGCCGGGCTGCGCTGGCTCCGGGAAGCGGACGCGGTGCCGGTGCCCGAGGTGGTCGTGGTGCTGCCGGAGCTGCTCGCCCTCGACTGGGTGCAGCCCGGCGACCCGACGCCGGAGGCGGCCGAGCGCTTCGGCCGGGAACTGGCGGCCCTGCACCGGGCCGGCGCGCAGGCCTTCGGGGCACCCTGGAACGGCTTCATCGGGGCGCTGCCGCAGGACAACACGCCCGACGACGGACCGTGGTCGCAGTGGTTCGCCCACCGGCGGCTCACCCCGTACCTGCGCCGCTCGGTGGAGAACGGCGCGCTGACCGCCGCCGAGGCCGCCCTGGTGGAGAAGGTGGTCGAGCGGATCGGTGAGTTCGGCGGGGACGAACCCCCGGCACGGATCCATGGCGATCTGTGGCCGGGCAATGTGCTCTGGGGCGCCGACGAGCGGGTCTGGCTGGTGGACCCGGCCGCGCACGGCGGACACCGGGAGACCGACCTGGCCCAGTTGGCGCTCTTCGGCGGGGCGCCGCACCTGGACCGCATTCTCGCCGGGTACGAGCAGGTCTGGCCGCTGGCCGACGGGTGGCGGGAACGCGTGCCGCTGCACCAACTGCATCTCCTGCTCGTGCACACCGCGCTGTTCGGCGCCACTTACCGCGATGCGGTCAACCGCGCGGCCCGATCCGCCCTCACCGGGCTCAACCACGCTACGGTCGACGGGTGAAGGCCACCCACCCGTCCGACGGCGTCCTCGTCGATCGGTACGGACGCATCGCCCGGGACCTGCGCGTCTCATTGACCGACAAGTGCAACCTTCGGTGCACGTACTGCATGCCGGCGGAGGGACTACCCTGGCTGGCCGGGCCGCAGCTGCTCACCGACGATGAGATCGTCCGGCTGGTCGGCGTCGCCGTGCGACGGCTCGGCGTGACCGAGGTGCGGTTCACCGGCGGCGAACCGCTGATCCGCCCCGGGTTGCTGGACATCGTGGCCGCGGTGGCCGCGCTCGAACCACGCCCGAGGATCTCGCTGACCACCAACGGCATCGGCCTGGACCGGCTCGCTCCGGCTCTGCACGCTGCCGGCCTCGACCGGGTGAACGTATCGCTGGACACCCTGGACGCGGACCGGTTCACCGCGCTGACCCGCCGCCCGCGACTCGACGCCGTACTGGCCGGTCTGGCCGGTGCCGCGGCCGCCGGTCTCACTCCGGTGAAGATCAACAGCGTGCTGATGCGCGGGGTGAACGACGACGAGGCCCCGGCCCTGCTCCGCTTCGCGCTCACCCACGGTTACGAGCTGCGGTTCATCGAGCAGATGCCGTTGGACGCGCAGCACGGCTGGGACCGGGCCGCCATGGTCACCGCCGACGAGATCCTCGCGTCGCTGCGGCGCGAGTTCGACCTGCGTACCGATCCGGTCGAGCGGGGATCGGCACCCGCCGAGACCTGGCTGGTCGACGGCGGCCCGGCCCGGGTCGGGGTGATCGCCAGCGTCACCCGCCCGTTCTGCGGCGACTGCGACCGCACCCGGCTGACCGCCGACGGTCAGGTCCGCGCCTGCCTCTTCGCCACCGAGGAGTCCGACCTGCGAGGCGCGCTGCGTGCCGGGGTGGACGACGAGGGCCTGGCGGACCGCTGGCGCCGTGCGATGTGGGGCAAACGGGCCGGTCATGGCATCGACGACCCGACCTTCCTGCAACCAGCCCGGCCCATGTCCGCCATCGGAGGGTGACAATGACCGACCGGACGCCCCTGGTCACGACCGCGACGCTGACTGTCCGCTACTTCGCCGGGGCGCGGGCCGCCGCCGGCCGGAGCGAGGAGACGACTCCGGCCGGACGGTCGCTCGACGACATCACCGCTGAGCTGGCCGTACGTCACGGCGCCCGGCTGGAGGCGGTACTACGGGTGGCGAGTTTCCTCGTCGACGGTGTGGTCTGTCATGATCGACACACACCGCTGCCGGCCGGGGCGACGATCGACGTCCTGCCCCCCTTCGCGGGCGGCTGAGGGAGGACGTGTGCTGTCGGCTCTGGGGTTCGTGGGCACCCTCGCCCTGATCACCGGCCTGCTCCATCTCTACCTGTGGAAACGCCTGGTTCGGGACACCACCCGGCCGGGCCGCTGGCGGCGGATCGGCGGCATCGTCGCCGTGGTGCTCGCGGTGCTGGTGCCGGCCACGATGGCGGGCACCCGGGCCGAGCTGTACTGGCTGGCCTGGCCCGGCTACCTCTGGCTCGCGCTGATGTTCTACCTGCTGGTGCTGCTGCTGGCGCTCGAGGTGCCGATGTTGGTAGCCCGGCTGGCGCTGCGCCGCCGGGCGGTCACCGCCGAGCCCACGACCGCCGCCCCCGAGCCGGTGCTGGTGGGTGGCGCCGGACCGGCCGAGCCGCCGGCCGCCGCGGCGGTCGACCAGCCCGACCACGACCCGTCGCGCCGGTTGCTGCTGGCCCGTGGGGCCGCGGTCTTCGCCGGGCTCACCGCCGTCGGCATCACGGGGTACGGCGTACGCAGCGCCTTCGGGCCGCCGGAGCTGGACCGGGTACGCATTCCGCTCGCCAAGCTCCCCCGCGGCATGGACGGCCTGCGCATCGCCACCGTCTCCGACATCCACCTGGGACCGCTGCTCGGCCGGGCACACACCGAACGCATCGTGGCCATGATCAACCGGCTCGACGCGGACCTCGTGGCGGTGGTCGGCGACCTCGTCGACGGCACGGTCGCCTCGCTCGGCGAGGCGGCCGCACCCCTGCGAGGCCTGCGTTCCCGCCACGGCAGCTACTTCGTGACCGGCAACCACGAGTACTACTCCGGGGTGGAGGAGTGGGTGCAGGAGCTGGACCGGCTCGGGCTGCGGGTGCTCCAGAACCGTCGGGTGGAGATTCCCGCGCGGGGCGGCGTACTCGATCTGGCCGGCGTGAACGACGTCTCCGGACGCGGTACCGGGCTCGCCGCCGGACCGGACTACGGGGCAGCGCTCGCCGATCGTGATCCGTCCCGCCCGGTGGTGCTGCTCGCGCACCAGCCGGTCGCGGCGACGGAGGCGGCGAAGTACGGCGTGGATCTGCAACTGTCCGGGCACACCCACGGCGGACAGATGGTGCCGTTCAACCTGGCGGTCGACCTGGAACAACCGATCGTCTCCGGGTTGGGTGAGGTCGACGGCACGAAGGTCTACGTCACCAACGGCGCCGGCTTCTGGGGCCCGCCGGTCCGAGTCGGCGCTCCACCCCAGATCACCCTGGTAGAACTCCGCACCCCCTGACCCCCACCCTCTCCCCATTCCCGCCCGTTGATCATGAAGTTGTCGTCGTGACACGCCGATTGAGCAGGCGATAACTTCATGATCGATGCGCTTGGTGGGTGCTTGGGCGGGGAGGTCATGGGGGCGGGGGTGGATTGCGCTTGTCACGTGTGTGCGTGGCGGCGGGCGCGGTCCCGGGCGGGCGTGACAGGATGCGGCGTGCCTCCGTTCAGCGCCGTACCCCCCGGTGGCCGCCCGCCGTTCGTCGCGGACCTGCACATCCACTCCAAGTACTCCCGCGCCTGCAGCCGTGACCTCACCCTGCCGAACCTCGGCTGGTGGGCCCGACGCAAGGGCATCGGACTGCTCGGCACCGGCGACTTCACCCACCCCTCCTGGTACGACCACCTGCGCGAAACCCTGCACCCGGCCGAGCCCGGCCTCTACCGGCTCAGTCCGGAAGCGGAGCGGGACATCGCCCGGCGGCTGCCACCTCGGCTGGCCAGCGAGGCCGAGAGCGATCCGGTCCGCTTCATGCTCAGCGTGGAGATCTCCACGATCTACAAGCGGGACGAGCGCACCCGCAAGGTGCACCACCTGATCTACCTACCGGACCTGGACGCGGTGGCCCGGTTCAACGCCGCGCTCGGCCGGATCGGCAACCTCGGCTCCGACGGCCGGCCGATCCTCGGCCTGGACTCCCGCGATCTGCTGGAGATCACCCTGGAGGCCAGCGCCGACGGTTACCTGGTGCCCGCGCACATCTGGACGCCGTGGTTCTCCGCCCTCGGCTCGAAGTCCGGCTTCGACGCGATCGCGGACTGCTACGCGGACCTGGCCGAGCACATCTTCGCCGTGGAGACCGGCCTCTCCTCCGATCCGGAGATGAACTGGCGGGTCGGCAGCCTGGACGCGTACCGGCTGGTGTCCAACTCGGACGCGCACTCGCCACCGGCGCTCGCCCGAGAGGCGACCGTCTTCGCCACCGACCGCGACTACTTCGCGGTACGCGACGCGCTGCGCAGCGGTGACGGCCTCGCCGGGACCGTCGAGTTCTTCCCCGAGGAGGGGAAGTACCACGCCGACGGCCACCGGCTCTGCGGGGTCAACTGGTCTCCGGAGCAGACCCGCGCGGCGGGCGGACGCTGTCCCGAGTGCGGCAAGCCGCTGACCGTCGGCGTACTCAGCCGGGTCGAGGAGCTGGCGGACCGTCCGGCGGGGCACCGGCCGGAGCACGCGCGCGAGGTGACCCACCTGGTGCCGCTGGCCGAGATCCTCGGCGAGATCAACGGTGTGGGCGCCCGCTCGAAGAGGGTCGACGGGAAGCTCAACGAGCTGCTCGCCGCGCTCGGACCGGAGCTGGAGATCCTGACCGGCACGCCACTCGACGAGATCAGAAGGGTCGGCGGCGAGTTGCTCGCCGAGGGCATCGGCCGGCTGCGCCGGGGCGAGGTCCGCCGGGTGCCCGGCTACGACGGCGAGTACGGCGTCATCACGCTCTTCGATCCGACGGAGTTGCGCGGGCGAGCCGGCGGAACGCAGGTGGAGGCACTCTTCGACGTACCGGTGCCGGAGCAGCGCCGGCCCGCGGAGGCGGCGGCGAAACCGCGCGCCAAGCGCCCGGCGGCGGCCAAGGCCGAGCCGAAGCGGAAGGTAGCGCCGCCGCCCCCACCGCCGATCGCGCCGCCGCCGTCCCCGCACGAACCGTTCGAACCGATGCTCGCCGGCATGGAGGAGGTCGGCACCGGGCTGCTGGACCGGCTCGACGCGATGCAGCGGGTGGCCGCCTCGGCACCGGGCGGTCCGCTGCTCATCGTGGCGGGGCCGGGCACCGGCAAGACGCGGACGCTGACCCACCGGATCGCCTACCTCTGCGCCGAGCTGAACGTCTTCCCGGAGCACTGCCTGGCGATCACGTTCACCCGTCGCGCGGCGGAGGAGCTGCGGCAGCGCCTCGACGCCCTGCTCGGGCCGGTGACCGAGGACATCACGGTCGGCACGTTCCATTCGCTCGGGCTCACCATCCTGCGGGAGAACACCGCTGCGGCCGAGCTCCCGACGGACTTCCGGATCGCCGACGACGCCGACCGCGCGGCTGCCCGCGTCGAGGCGGGCGACGACCTGGCCGCGTACACCGCGTTGCTGCGCAAGCAGGGGTTGGTCGACCTGGACGAGCTGCTCACCCTGCCGGTGGCGCTGCTGCGGGCGGACCGGACACTGGTCGAGCGTTACCGGGACCGCTGGCGGTGGATCTTCGTCGACGAATACCAGGACGTCGACGCGGTGCAGTACGAGCTGCTGCGTCTGCTCAGCCCGCCGGACGGCAACCTCTGCGCGATCGGCGACCCGGACCAGGCCATCTACTCGTTCCGGGGCGCCGACGTCGGCTACTTCCTGCGTTTCTCGCAGGACTTCACCGACGCCCGGCTGGTCCGCCTGAACCGCAACTACCGCTCGTCGGCGCCGATCCTCGCCGCCGCGGTACAGGCGATCGCGCCGACGTCGCTGGTGCGCGGCCGACGGCTGGACCCGGCCCGCCTCGACCCGGAGGCTCCGCTGGTCGGGCGCTACGCGGCGGCCTCCGTCGCCGACGAGGCGGACTTCGTCGTACGCACGATCGACGAACTGGTCGGCGGACTGTCCCACCGGTCGCTGGACTCCGGCCGGATCGACGGTCGGTCCACCTCACTCTCGTTCGGCGACATCGCGGTGCTGTACCGCACCGACTCCCAGGCCGCACCGATCATGGACGCGCTCGGCCGGGCGAACATCCCGGTCCAGAAGCGTTCACACGACCGGCTCCGGGACCGTCCGGGCGTGGCGGCGATCGCCCGCGAGCTACGACACGCGTCCGGGCTCGGCGGCGGCCTGGCCGCCCGGGTACGCCTGGCCGGCGAGGTGGTGGCGGAGCGCTTCGCGACCCCGACGCTGGACGGCGCCGGGTCGGTACGCCCCGAGGATGTCCGGACGGCCGTCGACCTGCTCACCCCGCTCGCCCGCCGTTGCGGAGACGACCTGGAACTCTTCCTGTCCCAGCTGGCGACCGGCGCCGAGGTCGACGCGCTCGACCCACGGGCCGAGGCGGTCACGCTGCTCACCCTGCATGCCGCCAAGGGGCTGGAGTTCCCGGTGGTCTTCCTGATCGGTGCCGAGGACGGGCTGCTGCCACTGCGCTGGCCGGGCTCGACTCCGGACGAGGACGCCATCGCCGAGGAACGACGGCTCTTCTTCGTCGGTCTGACCCGGGCACAGGACCGGCTCTACCTGAGCCACGCGGCCCGCCGTACCCGGCAGGGCACGGAACGCGAGTGCAACCCGTCGCCCTTCCTGGAGTCGATCGATCCCGGACTGTTCGAACGTTTCGGGGACGCCGAGCCCCGACGTCCCAAGGACCGCCAGCTCCGCCTGCTGTGAACCGGTCGGCGGGCGCGATCGATGCGCCCGTTCCGACAGGCCTCGCCGGACGGCGGGCTCGGACGCGGTGCGCGCGCACCGCGCGGCTCAGGCTGAAGTGAGCCCGGCGGGTCGGCTCGCCCGCCCGCCGGGCTGGCGGCCGCCGCGTGCTTGGGAGCTGCCCGGGCGGGACTCGCCGGGGCGCTCGCCCTGGCCCGGGGGGGGCTGCCGGTCAGGCGATCAGCGCCGCGAGCCAGGCGCCGGCCAGGATGGCCGGGCCGAACGGCAGTGCGGTGTCCCGGCGTACCCGGCCGGCGGCCAGCAGGGCGAGAGCCCAGACTCCGCCCAGCACGTGCGGCAGAACGAGCCCCCAGGCGAGGGCCGGCCAACCCAGCCAGCCGAGCGGCAGGCCCAGCGCGGTGGCGAGCTTGACGTCGCCGAAGCCGAGCCGGGAGCCCGGTAGCAGCGCCAGGAGCAGACCCACGGTGAGCGAGACGGCGGCGCCGGCGGCGGCCATCGGCAGCCGGAGCAGCTCGCCGCCGGTGGCTGCCACCGCGACCAGTCCGAGCGTGCCCGCCGCCGCCGTCGTGCCCACCAGCGGATCGGGAAGTCGCAGGCAGGTCAGATCCACCACGGACAGCGCCAGGCCGACGGCCGCGATCAGCAGGAACACGGGCAGTGCCGGCTCGGCGCCGTGGGCGGCGGCCAGCCCGCCGAAGACCACGCCACCGGCGACCGCGAGCCCGGGCCGGGCCCAGTGCGATCCCGGCCCGAGGAGCCCGGGCCGCAGATCACGGGAACCCGGCGCGAGGAAGCGGCCGGCGAGCGCCGGGGTGGCCGATCCGGCGAGCACACCGAGGAGCACCACGACGATCAGTGGGCCGGCGGACACCGGCCGGACGTTACCGGCGAGGTCCTCCCAGCGAGGCCCCGGAACCGGAAGGTGCGGGCTCCGGCTCGGTGGACGCGCGGCGCCCCGGACGCTCGGTGGTCACCACCAGGGCGACCCCGACCACGATCACCGCGCCACCGAGCAGCACCTGCGTGGTGATCGGCTCGGCGGCCAGCACCGCGCCGAGCGCCACCGCCACCGCCGGGTTGACGTAGGCGTACGTCGAGACGAGCGAGAGCGGCGCGCTCTGCAGCAGCCAGACGTACGCCGTGAAGGCGACCAGCGAGCCGGCCACCATCAGGTAGCCGAGCGCGAGCCAGGAACGTCCGCTCACCTCGGCCGGGTCGAAACCGCGCAGTTCGCCCCGGCCCAGCGAGAGCAGGACGAGCGCCACCGCGCCGGCCGCCATCTCGTAGACGGTGGCGACGAACGGGTCGGCGGGCATCCGGAGGCGGCCGGAGAGGAACGACCCGATCGACCAGCTGGCGGCTCCCGCGACCACGGTGAGCGCCCCGGCCAGCGGCACGGCGTCCGCACCTCCGCTCGGCAGGACGAGCAGGACCAGCCCGACGAAGCCGACGCTGACTCCGGCGACCGTCCAGAACCGGGGCCGGTCCCCGGTCACCGCGCGGATCACCACCACCAGCAGTGGCACCGTGGCGACCAGCAGCGCGGCGATACCCGAGGGCAACGCGACCCCGGGCGGCCCGGACTCGGCGAGCACCACGAGTCCGTTGCCGCCGGCAAGCAGGAGGAGCCCCACGAGCGCCGCCGAGCCGAGCTGCCGCCGGTCGACCCGGAGGGCTCCCGGCCCGCGTCGTATCCGCAGGACGACCGCCAGTACCAGGGCGGCGACGGCGAACCGGGCTGCCGCCGAGGCGAGCGCCGGCATGGTCTCCACCGCGATCCGGATACCCAGATACGTGGAGCCCCAGAGCAGGTAGACCAGTAGGAGCGCGGTCCAGACCAGAGCGGGCGCGGCGGTCGCGGGTCGACCGGACCGGTCGCCGGCACGGGACGGACGAGACGGAGTCGAGGTCATCGTCGGTCCACGCTACGGTGACGTCGGTGTCGGCGTCCCGCCTTGGTGGCCGGCCTCTCACCATCGTCCAGGAGGGCGTTCATGGCGAACTACGGATCATCGGGTGGCGGACCCGCGGAGCCGTGGCGCGGGCAGCGGCCTTATCCGGGGTACCACGATCACGGGGCGCAGCGGCCGGCCGAACCGGGGTCGCGCCATGACGAGCCGCGGTACGCCGAGCCTCGTCACGAGGAGCCGCGCCACGACGGCTACCGCTACGAGGAGCGGTCCCGTGCCACCGACGACCGAGCCGGGGCGGTCCCGCAGCCGGCGTACGACTCCGGCTGGGACCCGGTCGGCGGTCCGGTGCCGTACGCCGGGGCGCCGACCCCACCGCGGCGCCGGCGCCGGCCGCTTGTCGTGGTGCTGGCCGTCGTCGCACTGCTCGTGCTGGCCGGTGGTTCCGCGCTCTACCTCCTGGCCGACGGGAACGAGTCGCCGTCGGTGGCCGCGCCGACCAGCGCGGCTCCGACCGCGTCGGCGGATCCGGACGTGCCCGTCCCGACGGGACCGGCGACCACTGCGGCACCGGAGTCGTCGGCCGATCCTCGCTTCGCGAAGGTGGGCCAGTGTGTCCGCGACGCGGGCACCACGGATGGCAAGCCGAAGCTGTTGATCAGCTCCTGCACCTCGAACACGTACGAGGTGCTGCGCCGCTTCGACGGCACCACGAGCGGTGAGAAGGACGCCGAGGCGAAGTGCGGCCGGGTCCAGGGCTACACCAACTGGTTCTTCTACGACAGCGAGCTGGACACCCTCGACTTCGTCCTCTGCCTCAAGCAGCGGTAGAGCGGTACCCGTAGCCAAAACTAGGGCTGTCTAGCGTGTCGGCTAGACAGCCCTAGTTTTAGGGAGACCGGCAATAGGACTGGCGCCGCCCTGTTGCCGGCCTCTCAGGTCGAGGATCCGCGACACGCCGGTAGCTTCATCTATCCATGTCTAGCCCCACCGCTAGATGGCCCGATACTGTGCGATGCGTGGATCCGGTCCGCAACCCGTACGCCCCGGGCGCCGGTCAGCGCCCGCCCGAACTCGCCGGGCGGGGGCGGGAGCTGGACGTCTTCGACATCGTGCTGGAGCGCATCGCCCGAGGGCGGCCGGAGCGGAGCCTGATGCTGACCGGCCTCCGGGGCGTCGGCAAGACGGTGCTGCTCAACACCCTGCGCTCGCAGGCGATCAATCGACTCTGGGGCAGCGGAAAGATCGAAGCCAGACCGGACCAGTCCCTGCGTCGCCCCGTCGCCGCCGCGCTGCACATGGCGGTGCGGGAACTCGCGCCCCGGCACCGCGCCCCGGACCGGATCGACGCCTTCCTCGGCGTGCTCAAGGCGTTCGCGATGCGTGCCGCGCCCACCGGGCGGGGTGGCGCCGCCCCGAAACTGCGCGACCGTTGGCAGCCCGGCATCGACGTTCCGGCCAGCAGCGGTCGGGCCGACTCCGGCGACATCGAGATCGACCTGGTCGAGTTGCTGACCGACGCCGCCGCGGTGGCCAGCGACGTGGGCACCGGCGTGGCCATCTTCATCGACGAGATGCAGGACCTCGGCCCCGAGGACGTGTCGGCGCTCTGCGCCGCCTGCCACGAGCTCTCCCAGATAGGCGCGCCGCTGATCGTGGTCGGCGCCGGCCTGCCCCACCTGCCGGCCGTGCTCAGCGCCGCGAAGTCGTACTCCGAGCGTCTCTTCCGCTACCAGCGGATCGACCGGCTCGACCGGATCGCCGCCGACCAGGCGCTCTGCGCGCCGGCCGAACGCGAAGAGGTGGAGTACGAGCCGAAGGCGCTCGACCTGCTCTACGAGAAGTCCGGCGGCTACCCGTACTTCGTGCAGGCGTACGGGAAGGCCACCTGGGACCATGCGCCGCGTTCCCCCATCACCGCCGCGGACGTCCGGGTCGCCGCCCCCGAGGCCGAGGCCGAGTTGGCGGTGGGCTTCTTCGGCTCCCGCTTCGAGCGGGCCACTCCTGCCGAGCGCGAGTACATGCGGGCCATGGCCACACTTTCGCTGGTGGAGGCCGAGGCCGGTGGCACGATCAGGGACGACATGGACGCCGCCGTGCCGACCGCGGAGATCGCCCGCGCGCTCGGCCGCAAGCCGGCCAGCCTCTCCCCGGCCCGGGACGCACTGATCAAGAAGGGGCTCATCTACTCGGGTGAGCGTGGCACTGTCGCGTTCACCGTGCCGCACTTCGGTCGCTACCTGCGCACCCAGCCGGCCTGATCTCAGCCGGCCTGATCTCAGCCGGCTGCCCGAGGACCCTCCCGGTCAGACTTTCGCCCAGGGCGGCGGGAAGACCACCTCGCCCCGCGGCGGTGGCGGGGCGTCGCTGGTCGCCGGGGGCAACACCAGCGCCTGCCAGGGCTCTCCCAGGCCGGACCAGGGGCTGGTGAGACCCATCCGGTCGGCACGGCTGAAGCCGAAGCGGCGGTAGTAGGCCGGGCTGCCGAGCACCACCACGAGCCGCTCACCCAGCTCGGTCGCGGCGTCGAGGGCCGCCTGCACCACGGCCGTGCCGTGGCCGAGCTTCTGCCGATGCGGCGCAACCGCCACGGGACCGAGGGTCAACGCCCATGCGGAGCCCCGTTCGGATTTCACCCGTACGCGGGTGAGCAACGCGTAGCCGACCACCTCGCCGCCGTACTCGGCGACCATGGCGAGCTCAGGGATCCAGGCGTCGCAGGCCCGCAACTCTTCGACCAGCCCGACTTCGGGCGGGGCGGCCACGTCCGGGCGCGCGAACGCGGCGGCGAGCACCCGACGGACCGGCCCGGTGTCGGCCGGGCCCTCGGGTCGAAGCCGCAGCGTCGTCACCCGCGCGACGTTACCCGCCGGGACGCGTCCATCCGCGACGGTCGCTCGAATCGGCGTGGCGCGACGTGCACATGCGCCGATCCGGATCGGCCGTTGCCGGGGTGGCCGGGGCCGCGACGGGGTATGACTGAGCCATGAAACCCGTACGCTCCCTCGCCCGCGCCATGTTGAGCGGCATCTTCGTGGTCGGCGGGTGTCGCAACTTCACGAATCCGGAGCGGCTGGCACCGACCGCCAAGCCGATCGTCGACCGCGTGGAACCGCTGCTCGAGCAGGTGAACCCCCGCATCCCGACCGACGCCGTGACGCTGATCCGGGCCACCGGGGCGGTACAGGTCGGTGCCGGGCTGCTGTTCGCCACCGGGAAGCTCACCCGGCCGATGGCGCTGGTGCTGGCCGGGACGCTGGTGCCGGTGACGCTCGCCGGGCACCGCTTCTGGGAGAACGAGGACCCGCTGGCGCGGGCCAACAACCGGGTGCACTTCCTGAAGAACGTCGGGATCCTCGGTGGGCTTCTCCTCGCCGCCGCCGATACACAGGGCAAGCCGGGGATCCGTTGGCGTACCGGCCACCGCATCGGCCATTCCCGACGCTCGGTGCAGCGGGCAGTCCGCAGCGCCCGGCGCGAGGCGCGGGTGGCGGCTGCCCGGGCCGCGAGCACGGCTCGCCGACTACCGGGCTGACCTGCGTCGATACCTCCCCTCGACACACCGCACCCTGTCCAACACCGCGAATCACCTGAACCGCCCGGTAGGCGTTAACGCGGTGGAAATGTCAAAAACATGTGTGGGATCGGACACGGTCGCATAACGCGGGAGGCACTGACGTGAGTCGCCGTTCTAGGCTCCGTGCGGGACCTGGACGGGTAGGACGAGCTTGGTACGGGGGTGGCCACGCCATGCCGGCGACCGTCGGGAGACGGGCGAACCGCCTCGCCACAGTCCGCCGCGTGACGAGCCGCGTCGATCGCAGGATCGTCGTACGGGTCAGCATCGTGGCTGCCGTCGCCTACGCCGCCTGGCTCGCGATCGGGGCCTTCGGACGGCCGTACAACTTCTTCGACATGAAGATCTACCACGGCGCGGTGGTGTGGTGGGCGACCGGACACGAGCTCTACGAGTTCGTCGCGCCCGAGACCACCCTCGGTTTCACGTACCCGCCGTTCGCCGGCCTGGTCATGCTGCCCATGGCGCACCTGCCCATCGAGGCCGCCGGGATGATGAACGCGCTGGCCAGCCTCGCCGCCATGGCGGTGGTGCTAGCCGCTCTGCTACGCCCGATCGTCGACCGGCTGGGCTGGTCACTGTGGTACACGGTGGCCCTGGCCGTGCCGCTGGCCGCCGCCATCGAGCCGACCCGGGAAACCCTCGGCTACGGCCAGGTCAATCTGCTGCTCTTCGCGCTCGTCATGGCAGACCTGATCGGCCTGCGTTGGCGCTCCCGCCGGGGCACCCACGTCGCCCCCGACGACGGCCTGTTGCTGCGGTTCGTCTACAGCGGGGCGTGGGCCGGGGTCGGCATCGGGCTGGCCACCGCGGTGAAGCTCACCCCGGCGCTCTTCATCGTCTACTTGATGATCACCCGGCAGTGGCGGGTGGCAACGACCGCGATCGCCACCACGATCGGGGTCACGATCGGCACCTTCGGGATCGTCGGCGACGAGTCCCGCACCTACTTCGGCAGCGTCCTCTGGCAGACCGAGCGGGTGGGCGCCGCCGACATGACTCCGAACCAGTCCCTGGCCGGCCTGCTGGCCCGCCTCTACGACTCGATCGAGACCCCGGGCCTGCTCTGGTTCTCGTTCTCCGTGCTGATCCTGGCGCTGGGTCTGTCCCGGGCGGCGCACTCGCACGCCGACGGCGACGAGTTGACCGCGTTCACCCTGGTCGGGCTCACCGCCAACGTGATCAGCCCGATCTCCTGGACGCACCACCTGGTCTGGGTCATCCCGGCGATCATCGTGCTGGCCGACGCCGCCGTACGCCGCCGCGACGCGAGCCGCGGGCTCACGTCGCGGGCCGGGTCGGGCGGCGCGAACTCCGGCCTGCCCAATGTCAACGGTCTTCGCCCGCCGATCTGGTATCCCACGTTGACCGGGCTCCGTCACGGCATCGCCGCGGTCGCGCTCTACCTGTTGTTCCTGGTCTCGCCCATCTGGCCGTACGAGCACCAACTGCCGGAGGTCTCCCACTACCAGGACGGTCTCTTCGGGGCCGTCATGGAGAACTCACTGGCATTGGCCCTCATCGTGCTGGTCGCCGCGCTGCCGTGGCGGCCCGGCGCCGAACCGGTCTTCTACGCCGACCGGCTGGGCCGGATTCCCGCCACCGCCCGCCGCTGAACCGCCCGCCGTCCGGACCGCCCGCCGCCGGCCTCCTCGACCGGCGGCGGTCACCGGCTGCCGGACCGGCCGGTACGGATCAGGGGCAGTTGACCCACTCCTCGGTGCCGTCGGCGAAGACCTGACGCTTCCAGATGGGCAGGCGGGCCTTCACCTCGTCGACCAGCCGGGCGCAGGCGGTGAACGCGGCGGCCCGGTGCGCGGTGCTGACCGCGGCGACCAGGGCCACGTCGCCGATGGCGAGCGGGCCGATCCGGTGTGACACGGCGACCGAGTAGACCTCGGGGTCGGCGGCGATCTCAGCGGCGACCTCGCGCAGGATCCGTTCGGCGCTCGGGTGCCCCTCGTACTCCAGGCTGGTGACCGCGCGGCCGTGGTCGTGGTCGCGTACCACGCCCTGGAAGGACACGACCGCACCGGCGCGCGGATCGGCGACCGCCGCTTCGTGTGCGGCCAGGTCGAGCGGTTGGTCGGTGACCTCACCGAGGGCGAGGGTCGGTGCTGTCATGAGGCACGCTCTCCACTACGTAGGGGCAGCGGCACCACGGGAACCCGGCTCCCCGGTTCGCCGGTGCCGCCCGGGCTGATGACCGCGAAGCCGTCCGCCCCGGCGAGCCCCCGCAGCATCGCCGAGCCGACGTGCCGCACCGGGTGGGCGGTCCCGGCGACCCGGTCCAGGCGGACCAGGGCAAGGTGGGTGTGGTCACCCCGCCCGGGAACCGGCTCGGCCAGGGTGGCGTGCGGCAGCTCCGGCAGCTGCCGGCCCTGGAGGCCGGCGAGCAGCGGGGCGACCAGGGAGACCAGGGCGACGATCGCCGACTGCGGGTTGCCCGGCAGACCGGCCACGAAACGGACCCGCCCGTCCGCCCCGGTCAGCCGGGCCAGCAGCATCGGGAACCCGGGCCGGACGGCGACCGTGTTGACGACGTACTCGGCGCCGAGTTCCTCGAGCGCGGGGTGCAGGTGGTCGACCGGACCGTGCATGGTGCCGCCGGTCGTGCAGACCAGATCGGCGTCGGCGAGCGCCTTGCGCAGCGCCGCCACGTGCGCGGGGAGGGTGTCCTCGACCGGGCCGATCACGTCGGAGGGCCGGATCTCGCAGCCGTACCGGCGCAGCCAGGCCGGCAGCGACGGCCCCAGCGCGTCGCGGACCCGCCCGGCCGCGGGTGGCCCGGAGGTCAGCAGCTCGTCGCCGAAGACCAGCAGCGCGGCGCGCGGCGCGGGCCGGACCGGCAGGGTGTCGTAGCCGCAGGAGGCGGCCAGGCCGATCACCGCCGGATCCACCGCCGTCCCGGCCGGCAGGAGCTGCTCCCCGGCGTACGCCTCCTCGCCCGGCTGCCGCCACTCCGGGGTGCCGCGGGGCGTGCCGACGACGCGATCGTCAGGCGTCCGGTCGGACTCCTCGATCCGCAACACCGCAGTGGTGCCCTCGGGCACCATCGCACCGGTGGCGATCTCGACGGTGGTGCCGTCCTCGGTCAGCGCCGGTGGCGTGCTGCCGGCCAGCACCCGGCCGACGACCCGCCACGGTCCGGCCCCCCGTACCGCCCAGCCGTCCACGCTGGAGGTGGGAAAGGCTGGGAGGTCGGTACGCGTGGTCAGCGGCTCGGCGAGAGTCAGACCGTCGGTCTCGGCGAGCGGGCGGGCGGTGACGGGGAGCACGGCGGCGAGACCGACGGCGTGCACCCGGGAACGCGCCTGTGCCCAGTCGGCCGGAGGCGATGCGACGGCGTGGCCCGCCGCCGCTGCGGTTTCCGTGCTCACCGGCCGAGCCTATCGGGGTGGCGGCCGCTGTGCCGGGCCAGTCGCCGCCCCGGTCCAGCCGGCAGCCGGACCGAGATGCGGGCACGCGGGCTCAATGGTCACCACCGCGGAGCTGGTCGACGGCGTGGGCGAGGATCGGGCCGAGCACGGCCAAGCCGTCCCGGGCACCACCGGTCGAGCCGGGCAGGTTGACCACCAGCATCCGGCCGGCCACCCCGGCCAGTCCCCGGGAGAGCGCCGACGTGGGCACACGGTCCCGGCTGTGGGCGCGGATCGCCTCGGCGATACCGGGAATCTCGTAGTCGAGCATCGCGCGGGTGACGTCGGGCGTCCGGTCGGACGGCGTGATGCCGGTGCCGCCACTGGTCAGGACCACGTCGACGCCGTCGGCGAGCGCGCCGCGCAGCGCCTCGCCCACCGGTTCGCCGTCGGGCACCACCACCGGATCGTCGACCTCGCAGCCAAGCTCGCGCAGGCCGGCGACGAGCAGGGGGCCGCTGGTGTCGGCGTAGACGCCGGCCGCGGCCCGGTTCGAGGCCACCACCACCCGGGCCCGGATCACGGCCGGTCCTCCGGACGGACCCACTCGCCGGTCTTGCCGCCCTCCTTGCGCAGGACGCGTACCGCCTCGATGGACGCCGCCGGGTCGACGGCCTTGACCATGTCGATGAGGGCGAGGCCGGCGACGGCCACCGCGGTCAACGCCTCCATCTCGACGCCCGTCCGGTCGGCTGTGCGCGTGAGAGCGGTGATCTCGACGGTGTCGGTGGTGGGTTCGAGTTCGACGGTCACCGCGTGCAGCGCGATCGGGTGACAGAGCGGGATCAGGTCGGGGGTGCGCTTGGCGCCCATGATGCCGGCGAGGCGTCCCACGGCCAGCGCGTCGCCCTTCGGCAGGCCGTCGCGCCGCAGCAGGTCGACCACCTCGGGCGTCGTCCGCAACCGGCCGGCGGCGACCGCCGAACGTCCGGTCACCGCCTTGGCGGAGACGTCGACCATGTGCGCCGCGCCGGCGGCGTCGACGTGAGTGAGCTGCGCGGATTCGGTCACGGCGGCGAGCCTATCTTCCGGGTACGACCAACCGGAGCGCACTCGCGGCGCGCCGTTTCCGTCCGCCGCCGGTTGTTCCCGGACGAGAATGGCGCTGCTTGCCCCGGCGGGTTCGTACGGGCGGGCACTGATTGGCGGTAGGTGTGGACCGCGGTGACGCTGGGTCGACAGTTCATCCGCGAGTTCCTCGGGGGCAACCGGGAAGCCCGGACCGAATTGCCAGGATCGCCGGCACCGATCCACTACCCAGGACCTCGGAGTTGCAGGATGCCTGCGGGAAGTTGCAGTTCGCCGGCTCCCGAATCCAGGGCCGCCGCCCGTCGCGATTCCGAATCCGCCAGGTGTCCATATGATCGTCGTTCAAGGCTCGAGGGATTTGCGGGTGACGATTGCGGACCGGCCGGAGAGGACGAAAATGTGGTTCTGGCCGGCAACACCGCAGGTCAGCCAGGAGCGTGTACCGGATGTCCGAACTCGGGATGATTCTGCGAGCCCATCTCACCACACTTTGGACAAGTCCTCACCTCGCTTGAGCACAGCACACCGTCAGCGTTACGCGACACGGCAATCGCAAAGCGAAAGGGCCGACAGCGCTCCGCACAGGCCCCATGGACAGAACGTCACAAACCGCCTTCAGCTTGGCTAATGTTGCGCATACCGACATTTATTCCTTCTAATCGTCTCTAGTTGCTCCTAAGCTGCTCTCCCAGAGGGACGGAGACCTCCACGGGGAAAGGTCCCGGAATGGCATCGGCACGGAAGGGGCGACGCAATGCGCGGCAGCGACTGGAACTGAGGCTGGGCACGGGACTTACCGGTGCTCCGGGAGTAGGCTGCGAACGGTTGAGGCAGTCACCTGGAGTGGTATGACGCTTCCCCCACGACGCGAGAATGAGACCGATAGGCGGCTTCTGCTGCTCATCGGTCTCGTCGTCGTCCTGGCGTCACTCATCGTCGTCACCGCGCTGCGGCCCGCACTGACCAGTGCCGCGCCGAGGTCGGCGAACGACGCGGCCGGCCTCGTGATGGTCGCCTTCATGATCGCCGTCGGCACTCTCGTCAAGGCCCGCGTACGGATCAGGTCGACGACCCACTCGATCAGCTGGAACGAGACGGCGATAGTCATCGGTGTCGCCATCGCCCCGACGTCATGGGTGGTGCTCTGCACCGCGGTCGGGATCTTCCTGGCGTCGCTGCGCCTGTCCGCGATCAAAGTTGCCTTCGGCGTCGGCAAGAACGTCATCGTCGCCTGGGGTGCCGGGACCGCCCTGACGGCCATGAGCTGGACCTGGCCACCGTCGGGCGGTTGGCGGATGGTGGTGCCGCTGGGCGTCGCCTATCTGGTCGCGGCGCTGCTGGACGACCTCCTGGCGATCCCCGTCATCGCGCTCGCCTCCGGCACGAAGATCGCCCGCAACTTCCGGAGCAACCTCGACCTCCGGCTCGGCGGCTTCGCCGTACGGTTCCTGGTCGCCGTCTGCACCCTGCTCATCCTGCAAGCCGCTCCGCGGTTCCTGCTGGCCGTGCCGCCGCTCGTGCTCAGCCTGCACCTCGCCTACTCCGCCCGTATCCGCGCCCGGACCGAGCAGCAGGCCTGGCAACGCCTCGCCCGGGCCACCGACGCGCTCAACGTGGTCGATCTGGACAAGGTCCTCGCGACCGCCGTCACCCAGGCCGCCGAACTCTTCTCCGCCGACCAGGTGGAGATCGAACTACGCGACGGCGCGCGGACGGTACGCGGCGGCGCCGACGGCGTCATCGCCTACGACGGCCCGGACGGCGAGCCCGCACCGGTCGACGGGACGGTGGTGCCGGCGCCGCTGGAGGGGCACGACCGCACGGCCGACGTCGGCGTGCTGCGGCTGCGGTTCCGTGGCCCGGTGCAGCTCTCCGAGCGGGAGCGGTACACGTTG
The DNA here is from genome assembly GCF_900156065.1 of Micromonospora avicenniae. Lineage (GTDB taxonomy): Bacteria > Actinomycetota > Actinomycetes > Mycobacteriales > Micromonosporaceae > Micromonospora > Micromonospora avicenniae. The sequence goes on from NZ_FTNF01000003.1 coordinate 48,870, forward strand.
CGCACCTTCGCGTCGGCGCTCTGCACCGCCGTACGCAACGCCCAGGCGTACGCGGAACTCGCCCGCGTCGCCGACGAGCACGCGTACGCCGCGAGCCACGACGCGCTGACCGGGCTGGCCAACCGGCGGCAGTTGCTCGAACAGGGCACCGAGCAGCTCAGCACGAAGCACGCCGACGGCGTGACCGCCCTGGTCCTGATCGACCTCAACCACTTCAAGGAAGTCAACGACACGCTCGGCCATGCCGCCGGCGACCAGGTGCTCGTGCAGGTGGCAGAGCGGCTACGCGACGCCGCCCAGGGCGACGACCTGGTGGCGCGGCTCGGCGGCGACGAGTTCGCCGTGCTCCTGCGCGGCCTGCCCGCACCTGCGGTCGCCGCGCACCGGGCGGAGACGCTCCTCGCCGCCCTGCACCAGCCGATCGACCTGGACGGAATGCGGATCAGCGTCGAGGCGAGCGGAGGCATCGCCGCCGCGCCGGCCGCCGGTGGGATGCCCGAACTGCTCCGCCGCGCCGACGTGGCCATGTACCAGGCCAAGCGGGCCGGCCAACGCATCTCCACGTACGCCCCGACCCGGGACACCGCCGACCTCAACCGGCTCACGCTCGGCGGCGAACTGCCCCGTGCGGTCGCCGACCACGAGTTCACGGTCAACTTCCAGCCCATCGTCGACCTGTCCACCGGCGAGATCGTCAGCGCCGAGGCGCTCGCCCGCTGGCACCACCCCACGCACGGGCTGATCGACCCGCTGCGCTTCCTGGAGGCCGTCGAGCGCTCCGGCCTGCTGCCCGCCTTCGCCGAGGCGATCCTCGACCAGGCTCTCATCGCCGCGAAGACCTGGCGGGAAGCCGGCTTCGACGTACCGGTCGCGGTGAACGTCTCGCCGCGCAGCCTCCTCGACGCCCGCTTCCCCGGTTCGGTGCTGGCCCGGCTCCGCGCCCACGACCTTCCCCCGGACCAACTGGTGCTGGAGCTGACCGAGACCCTCACCCTCAGCCAGCTCGACGTGGTCGACCGGGTACTCAGCCGGCTCAGGGACGAGGGCGTACGACTGGCCCTGGACGACTTCGGCACCGGTTACTCGTCGCTGAGCCTGCTCTCCCGGATCCCCGTGCACGAGTTGAAGATCGACAAGAGCTTCGTCACCGCCATGGCGACCTCGACCGAGGCCGCCGCGGTGATCCGCTCCACCGTGGATCTCGGCCGCAGCCTCGACCTGACCGTGGTCGCCGAAGGTGTGGAGAGCGAACCACAGCGCCAGGCGCTCTGGCAGCTGGGCTGCGCCGCCGGCCAGGGTCACCTCTTCGCCCGGCCGATGCCCGCCGGCATGCTCCTGGCCGCGCTGCACCGCGGCGCCGGCGGCAGCCCCGGACTCCTCGCGCCGCCACTGCACGACGCCGGCGCGGTGATCCGACTGGCCCCGGGTCGCCGTACCGGCGGACGCGGCCGGGACCGGCTGCCGCACCAGCCCGCCTGACCGGGACGGGGTGAGCGAGCGCCGGCCGCCACGACGCGCGACCCGAGGCGGTACGCCAACCGTCTGCCACACTTGCCCGCGTGACCGCCGCAGCCCCGACCCCCCGCTCCCGTGGCTGGCGAGCGCTCGACTCCGCAGGCGGCGGGCTCCCTCTCGACCTCGCCGTGTACGCCGTGTCAGCCGCCTTCGCCGCGATCACCGCCGTCACCTCGACGTTGCTTCCACACCGTGCCTGGGGCGGCCTCGCAGCGATCGGCTACCTCGTCGCGGCGTCGGCCGTCATCGGCCAACTGCTGCTCCGGCGCCGGCGACCCGATTCGCCGCTCACCGGCCTGCCGGCGCGCTGGGCGATCACCGGATTCGCCTGGGCGACGACCACCCTGCTGCCACTGGTGCGGCAGAGCGCCGAACGGGCGGCCGGACGCACCGACCGGGCGCAGGAGGAAGTTCTCGTCGTCGAGCAGGCCGGCACCCGTCTCGCCGAGCACGGCACCCCGTACCTCGGCCACGACGCCATAGCCGCCCTGCCCGCCGACGAACGGTTGCTGGGCTACACCCCCTACCAGCCGGGCATGGCGCTCTTCGGGCTGCCCCGTGCCGCCGCCACGGCGTGGTGGACCGACGCCCGGGTCTGGTTCGCGCTCGGCACCGCGGTCGTCCTCACCCTCGCCGTCGCCGCCCTGCGCGGACGCACCACGGGCACCGGGCCCGCCGCTCGGCAGGGCACGGTCGCCAAGCACCGGTCCGCCGCCCTGCTCCGCGGCGTGCAGGCCGCCACCGTGCTGCCGATCTGCGCCCTGACCCTGGCCACCGGCGGCGACGACCTTCCCGTTCTCGCGCTCTGCCTGCTGGCGCTGTCCCTCGCGGCGACCGGCCGGGCGGGTCTCGCCGGCGTCGCCATCGGCCTGGCCGGCGCGCTCAAGCTCTTCGCCTGGCCGATCGCCCTCGTCCTCATCGTCTGGGGTGCGACCCGGCGGGCCGGTCTCCGGGTGACCGCCGGGGCGATCGGGCTCCCCGTCGCGGCCCTGCTGCCCGCCCTGCTGGTCGATCGGGACGCCCTCGTCGAGAACGTGCTCCGCTTCCCTCTCGGGCACGGGCTGGTGACCAGCCCCGCGCAGTCGCCCTTTCCCGGGCAACTGATCGCGGCCGGGCTGCCCGGCGGCCGGTTGATCGCCGCCGGGCTGCTGGTCGCCGCTGGTGCCGCGATCGCCGTACGGCTCGCCCGCCAGCCGCCCCGCACCGCCTTCGCCGCCGCACTCGTCTGCGGGTACGGGCTGCTCGTCGCGATCGCGCTCATGCCGTCGACCCGGTTCGGGTACCTGCTCTACCCGATCGCCCTGCTCGTCTGGGCACCCGCCCTGCGGAACCTGGACTCCCCGGCCACGAACCCGGCTCTTTCAGTGAACTGGCAGGCGGTGGAGCGTGGCAGGGCGTAGACCTGAGTCATGACGACCTACCGCGACCGCGCCGAGGCGGGCCGGATGCTCGCCGACCAGCTCACCGGACTGATCGGCGAACCGGACGTCACAGTCCTCGGCCTCGTACGCGGTGGCGTACCGGTGGCACAGGTGGTCGCCGAACGGCTCGACGCGCCGCTGGATGTGCTGGTCATCCGGAAGCTCGGCATGCCCTGGGCCCGCGAGGTCGCGTTCGGGGCGCTCGGCCCGGGCGGCGTGCAGGTGCTCAACGAGCACGTGGCCAGCCAGCTCAGCCCGGAGGACATCGCCGCGACCAACCGTCGCGAACAGGCCGAACTGGAGCGTCGCGAAGAGCTCTACCGCACCGGGCGTCCACCGCTGGACCTCGCCGGTCGCACCGCCGTGATCGTCGATGACGGTCTGGCCACCGGCGCCACGGCCCGCGCGGCGGTCGAGGTCGCCCGTCACCTAGGTGCCCGGCGGGTGATCGTCGCCGTGCCTGTCGGCTCCCGCGAGGCGAAGCAGACGCTGGCCGCCGAGGCGGACCAGGTCGTCTGTGTGCAGTGCCCCTCGGAGTTCATCGCCGTGAGCGCCTACTACGAGGACTTCCACGAGGTGGAGGATGAGGAAGTCGTGCAGACGTTGACGGCAACTGCGTGACCTGACCGGGTACCTTCGGGTGATGAGTCTCACCTGTCCCAAGTGTCACGGAGAAATGCGCCAGTACGAACGAAGCGGCGTCGTCATCGACCAGTGCAGCGAGTGCCGAGGCATCTTCCTCGACCGAGGCGAGCTGGAAAAGCTGTTCGAGGCGGAGGCGAACTGGAACCACCAGCAGGCAGCTGCCGCTCCGGCCGGCGCGGGTGGCCACGCCCAGCCGGCCCACCAGCCGGCCGGCTTCCCGCCGCCCCCGCCCGCACCCGCCCCGCACCAGCCCGGCTACGGCGCCGTGCCGCCGCCTCCGCCGCCCGCGCACGGCTACCCGCCGGCCCCGGCGTACGGCCACGGGCAGCAGCATCACGGCTACCACGGGCACTACCGGAAGAAGAAGCACAAGAGCTTCCTCGACGACTTCTTCGGCTGAGCCAGCCCGAAGAGGGGTTCGGCGGCCGGCCCGGCAGATGCGGGCCGGCCGCCGGTCGTGATCAGCGGGCCGGCGGCTACCGTGCGAAGCTGCCCCCATGAACACCATCGGACAGCACGACGCGTTGGCCGAGGCGTACCAGGGCATCACGGCGACCGTCGCCGACCGCTCCGACGACGACCTGCAGCGGCCGACGCGGTGCCGGGGCTGGCTCGTCGACGACCTGCTCATGCACGTGCTCTGCGACGCGCAGCGGGCCCTGGTGGCGCTGGCCAGCCCGGCCGACGGTCCGGCCGACCTGGACGACGTGAGCTACTGGCGGGCGAACCCGTGGAGCGGCGGCGACGCCGAGGCACGGCACTCCCGCTGGATCCGCCGGTCCGCCGCCGCCTTCGACCGGCCCGCCGGGGTGGTTCAGGTCTGGTGTGACACCGCGCCCGCCGCCGCCCGCGCCGCAGCCGCCGCCGACCCCTCGGGGTACGTCAACACCCAGGGCCACGTGCTGCGCGTACCCGATTTCCTCGCCACCCTGACGACCGAGGCGGTCGTTCACCACCTCGACCTGGTGCTGGACCTCCCGGACGCCCCGCTGCCGGGTCCGCTCGCCACCCGGGTCGCGACGGCCACCCTGGACGGTCTGCTGAGCGACGTCGCCGCTCGCCCGGCGAGCTGGGACGAGCACGAGTTCATCCTCAAGGCGACGGGCCGGCTCCCGCTCAGCGACCGGGACCGGTCGGAGCTGGACGACCTCGCCGATCGCTTCCCGCTGCTCGGCTGAGCCCGGCGGGGGCGGTCGCTCAGACGATCGCCATGTCGACGAAGCGCGACAGGTGCAGCTGTGCGGCGACGGTCACCGTGTCGGTGGGCCCGTTCCGGTGCTTGGCGACGATGAAGTCCGCCTCACCCGCCCGCGGCGACTCCTTGTCGTAGTAGTCGTCGCGGTGCAGCAGGATGACGACGTCGGCGTCCTGCTCGATCGAGTTGTGAGTCGAGATGCCGTTCGCGATGAAGTTGTGCGTCCCGAGCACGGTCGCATCGAATACTTCCTGCTCACCGCGCGACTCTATCGACACGATCTCGTCCCAGAAGATGTCGTTCGTCGCGTGCAGTTCCAGGTCAGCGGCATCGAGAACGGATGCGATCTTCGCAAGCCTGGATCGGCTGGGTGCGTGCTTCCACAGCGTGCTGCCGCAGAACTGGGTGCCCATTTCCTTCGCGAAGACGCGATGGCTCATGCCCTGGTCCGCCAGGACCTCCCGAACTCGGGTCCACACTTCCCGCGGCACGGTGTCGACATTGGGATTGCTCTTCACCGCCTCGAGCGCGCTGAGTAGATCGGCGCAGCCTCTCGCCCGCTCGCCGTGCACCCCGATCTCACGCAGGAAGCGCAGTTGGTCGTCACGCCCAGAGATGTCGAGGGTGTACTGGGGTCGGTGGCCGGCCACCGACACGGTCTTGATCCGCGCGGTGATGCCGTATCTGAGCAGGAGCCGGGAGATCTCGTCCAGCATCCGCCGGCTGGTGGAAGAGTAGTAGATCCGGCCGCCACGGCCAGACTTGTTGACGCATACCGAACCGTCGGTGGCCCAGAGGTGGTGTAGGAACAGCGTGATCTGTTCCTTCGGCAGTCCAAAGACGGGCCCCGGCACGAACTTCTCGTGCGAGCGCAGACCGAACAGTCCCAGGCCGTCCAACCACTCCGCGATCGGATTTCGGCGGCCCCGAGCGAGCCGGTAGGGGGCGGGCAGACGGAGAGTGGTCACTCTCGCCGCCTCGCTGTCGTCGCGGACTGCCGAGACCCCGAAGTGCTTCGCGGCCTCCGTTACCGTGGTCAAATTGACCTCGTCCCGGCTGGCGTATCGGACCGGCTGTCGCCGCACGAAGGACCCGTCACCCAGCAGGTGTGCCAGCAGTACGACCTCGGCGTCGGCCCACGGTCGAACGATCAGCGGAGGCGGGACGTGCCGGGGGGTGGCAATCCTGGCCCCGGGCGAGAGCTCTCCCAGCGGCACCCATCCGCCAAACGTGAGGAAGGGGTGATTCGCCGTGGCGTCGATTTGCTTGCCCGAAGCCAGAGTCATCCGGAAGACCTCCCGGTTGCCGCTCGGGAAAACGTGAGTCATCGTGCGGGGCGTATACCTGAGGCTTTCGTCCAGGGCCCACACCGGAATGTCCTTGGCTCCCGTGGAGAGAAGTTCCCCCAGCGTCACTTCGGAGTTGTCGTCGGCACGCAGCACCTTTGTCTCCGCCGTGAGGCAGCCGGATTCGCGCAGATCGGACAGCTGTGGCCGCTTGTCCGTGCGCTGCTCCGGGCCACGGTTCAGCTGGCTGACCGCGATCACCGGGCACTCGACCTCCTTGGCCAGGAGCTTGAGGCCACGGGACAGGTCCGCGACCTCCTGCTGGCGGCTCTCGGTGCGCTTCGGTGAGGTCATCAGCTGGAGATAGTCGACGACGATCAGTTTCAGGTCGTGCCGCTGCTTGAGCCGGCGGGCCTTCGCCCGGATCTCCATGAGGTTCATGCTCGGCGTGTCGTCGACGAAGAGCGGAGCCTCGCTGATCTCGCCCATGCAGCGGGCCAGCTTGGTCCAGTCGTCGTCGGAGAGCTGGCCGCTACGCAGCACGTGCAGCGGGACGCGGGCCTCGGCCGAGAGCAGTCGCATGACGATCTCGACCTTGCTCATTTCCAGAGAGAAGATCGCGGACGCCTGATTGGCGCGAATGGCGGCGTTCCGGGCGAAGTCCATGCTCGCGGTGCTGTTGTGCGTCGGGATCATCGACCGGCCTGCCAAGTAGAGGTGGTCCGGGTTGTCCACCGTCACGCAGCGGACCGGAACGCTCGGCACCGGCCGCACATCCACGATGTACCGGTGGCCGGTGCGGGCAAGGGTGCCGGTGTGCCGCCGCTGCGCGTGGGTCTGACGCTTGCGAGCCAGCCGGAAGACGTCGTCCCCAGCGGTGAAGTTGAGGTTGTACGCCACCGATGACTCCGGGCGGCGTCCCTTGACCGCCTTCCGGGATATGGAGCACCGGTAGCCGAGGCTGACAACGAGTTCGTGGACGTCTTCGGCCAGGCGGGCCGACGTGGTCGTGAACTGGACATTGCCGCTGCTGGTGATGGTGCCGTCGGTGTCCAGGAGACCGGCCAGCAAGGCCCGCCGCTGGTCCTCGGATGCGCGCAAGTACACCGGTGGGATGTGCTTGTTCCCGAGGACGCCTGCGGACCTCAGTAGTCCGGTGAAGGACCCGCGTGTCGAACGGCAGGTTTGGCAGCGCCGCGCCGCGCTCGACACGTACTTGATCGGCCGGCCGCAACAGGAGCATTGAGCGCGGGTTGCGGCATCCACCAAGCCCCTCGATTTGCCACCGCACGACCTACCACAGGCCCGGACACCCGGGCCTCGGGGAGTGAATCGGTTGCCGCAGACGACGCACTCGCGGTCCGCCAGCGACGGAGCCTTCGGTATCTTGATGCCGTAGCGGAACGGGGCGGCGGTCGGCTCCACTACGTAGCCGTCCGATTCGATGAACGTCAAGATTTCGGGGTCTGCGGTGGTGAAGGACGACCCCGCAGTAGTTCCGTCCCCCAGCCAAGCGCCCAGCGTGTATGGCTCGACCGGGAGGTCTTGGGCCGGCAGCACAAGCGGGCGGGTGTTGTCGACGGCGTGGTTGAGGCGCCCGTCGGTCGGGTGCCGCAACGTCGCCGCGATGTATTCCGTGGTCACCGCCTGGTCGTGGCTCGCGGTCGTCTCGGTGTTCATCAGCCGATTCACCCGGTCGAGCAGTCCCCCGAGCAGCGCGTGAGCCGAGTAGGCGTCGGTGCTGCGCTGCCACGGCTGGCCGCGCCTGATGTACTCCCGCCGCACTTTGCCCGACGCGCCTGCCTGCCCGGCGACGACATGCAGGACGTTCCGGAACGGGTCGCCCGCGATCTCGACCGCTTCCCGGTAGGTGATCAGCCGGTCAGGAGCGGCCGCGACGGCCCGGTGTGCAGCGGCGGCGGCAACCCGCGCCTCCTCGCCCCATTGGTGGGACGATCGCTTCTCGGCGCGCTGTGGTCGTGAGGCGCGGGTGGTCGTCTTCCACAGGTGCTCGGCGTCGGCCACGATGACCGATCCGTCGGAGAACTCGACCTCGTAGCAGGGGCGGCCGTGGCGTACCTCGAAAGCGGCCGTGACGGTGGTCGGCGTGCCGTCGGCGGCGAGGAGGCGGTCCCCGACGGTGACCTCGCCCATGGTGGTCCAGCCGTCCGGGGTGGGCAGCGGGGTGTCCAGAGCGAGCGCCTTCCCGAGACCAGGCCGGCCCGCAACGATGATCAGCTGCCCGCCGTGCAGGCCGTTGAGCAGGCGATCCAGATCGGTGAAGCCGGTCGGCACACCGGTCATCACTCCGCCCTGCGCGCCCACCGCCTCGATCTCGTCGAGCGTCGGCTGGAGCATGTCGGCCAGTACGGCGAAGTCCTCACTGACCCGGCGCTCGGTGACGTCGTACACGGCCTGCTGGGCGAGGTCGACGATGTCGTCGACCTCGCGGCTGCCGCCCTGGGCGGTGCCGTAGCCGAGCTGCACGATCTTGGTGCCGGCCTCGACCAGCCGGCGGAGCACCGCCCGCTCACTCACGATCCGGGCGTAGTAGGCAGCGTTGGCGGCGGTCGGCACGGCGGCCATGCAGGTGTGCAGGTAGGGCGCGCCGCCGATGCGGGCCAGGTCACCGGAGTCGGCCAGTGCGGCAGCGACGGTGATCGCGTCGGCGGGCTCGCCTCGACCGTAGATATCGAGGATCGTGTCGAAGATCGTGGCGTGCACCGGCCGGTAGAAGTCGTTGGTCTTCAGGATCTCGACGACGTCGGCGATGGCGTCCTTGGAGAGCAGCATGCCTCCGAGGACGCACTGCTCGGCGGCAACATCCTGCGGTGGGGTCCGCTCGAACTGACCGTCCTGCTGGGTGGGCACCTGTGGCTGCCGCTCGGCTCGCGGCTCCGCCCGCCTGTCGTCGGTGACCGACACGGTTCCCCCCTCCGCTGCGTCGGATCCTCGCACCGGCTCCGCCGTCCGGGTGCGACACTCCTGCCGACCGGGCCGGGCGATCGGGGGTCATCGCACGGGTGGTCGGGGGCCAACGATACGGAACCCGAGCTCAGCGACTCAACACCGCCGGTGGACGAGCCTCGGGACAACCTGTGGACGCCGAAGGGCGGGCATGTGCGCAGCGTGTGCACAGGCTGTGGACAACTGTTGGGGAATTCGCCCGCTCACCTACCCTGAGCTGGGATTATGCGATCCCCAGGCTGTGGACGAGAAGTTTTCGGTCGGATCGGCACATCCGCCGTCCCGTACGATCTCCACCGGACGGCTACACCTGGGCAGCGGATCGCGCCAACGGTTGAGAAGGGTCACGCTCCGGCCGTGAGTTACCGGGACTGGGGACGCGAGGCGAGCAGCCCGCACGAGCGTGAGCCGATCGCCTCGTGGGACGAAGCCGGCGCACCCGCCCCGGCCGATCCCTATCTTCCCGATGAACGCCCGGGTCCGCCGAGCCGCCGCCAGGCGCGCGACCGGGAGCAGGACGAGCACGTCGACGCCTACCTTCCGCGGTGGGCGATCGACTCCGGGATCCGCCGGCCCGACGGCGGCGGGCGCCATGCCGCACCGGACGACGACGGTGACGGAGCGGTGCGGCCGAGCTCCGGTGAGGGTCGGCGCACCGACCGCGCCGGCGGCCGGCGACGGGCGCACGGGACCGGTTGGCGGGATGTGCCGTCTCCCGAGTTGGAGCACACCGCCGAGTGGACGTTCGACCGCCCGCAGGAGCGGGGATACGTGGGCAGGCGGCGGGCCGACCCGGCGGACGACGCGTGGTTCCCCGGCTCGATCGCGGCCCGTCGCGCCGAGGCGACGGAGCCGGCGTACCAGCCGGCGGTCGACCCGTGGGACGCGTCCGGGATGCAAGCCGTGCCGGCGGCGATCGAGGTGGACCCGTGGGACGCCTCGGGAGTGCATGCGTGGCCGGCGGTGGGCGGTGACCGTGGGCACGGTACCGGCCAGTGGAAGCAGCCGGAAGGCGCCGGTCGCTGGGAACAGCCGAGCCGGCGGCGTACCGATGCCATTGGCGCACACCGAGGCACGAGGCAGACGCCGCCGCGCCGGCGGGTCGACACGGTCGCGTCGGACGACTGGGCGCGGCGCCTCGAGGATGACCTGCTCGACGCGGATCCGGTCGGAACGCTCCGATCGCTGCTCTACACCACGGCGTGCTACCTGATCCCCGCCGTTCTGGTCTTCGCCTGGTTGCTGACCCTCGACGCGCGGCCACCGGCCGGCTGCGTCACCGACATCACCGGCGGCGGCTGTGGCTCGCCCCGGGCCCATGTGCTCGGCTCGCTGATCGCCGCCGCGCCCCGCTACGGCGTGGCGCTGGCCAGCAGCCTGGTGGTGGCGGCCCTGCTGCGAAAGGTCGGGACGACCTGGCGCTCCACGACCGTCGCGCTCGCCTCGGCCGTCGTGGGTGGCGGCCTGTCGACGGTGCTGATCAGCGCCGTGACGGGGCAGCCGGTCGGCTGAGCGCCCCGGCCGGCCCTCGCCGCCGCACCGTCCCCACCGGCCCCGCTACGAGTCCACGGATCCGCGGATCGGCCGCGGTGCGGTAGCGGTCTGAAAAGGCCAGGGCCCGCACCGATCGCTCGGTGCGGGCCCTGGTCGTGGTGCTTGGCGCGTCAGGCCGCGACGACGTTCAGGTTGAACGAGGCCGTGACCTCCGGGTGCAGCTTGATCCGCACCGGGTAGGCACCGGTCGACTTGATGTGACCGGGCACCTCGAGACGACGCCGGTCGAGGACCGGACCGCCGGCGGCCTTGACCGCGTCGACGATCTCGGCCGGGGTGACCGAGCCGAAGAGCCGCCCGCCGTCGCCGGCACGGGCCTTGAGGCTCACCTTCAGGCCTTCGAGCTGGCCCTTCACCTCGTTGGCGTGGCCGAGGTCGCGGATCTCCCGGGCCGACCGGGCCCGCTTGATCAGGGTGACCTGCTTCTCCGCGCCCTTGGTCCAGGCGATCGCGAAGCCCTGCGGCAGCAGGTAGTTACGGCCGTAGCCGTCCTTCACCTCGACGATGTCGCCAGGGGCACCGAGGCCGGAAACCTCCTGGGTAAGGATGATCTTCATTTCGGCGCCTCCTCTCAGCGGGTGGTGGCCGTGTACGGCAGGAGCGCCATCTCACGGGCGTTCTTGACCGCACGGGCGATCTGCCGCTGCTGCTGCGAGGTCACGCCGGTCACCCGCCGAGCGCGGATCTTGCCGCGGTCGGAGATGAACTTCCGCAGCAGCGCGGTGTCCTTGTAGTCGATGTAGGTGATCCCGTCCTTGTCGAGCGGGTTCACCTTCTTCTTCGGCTTGCGAAGTGCCGCAGCCTTGGCCATTGCTCTTGCTCCTGGTTTGCGATCACGGGCGCTCGGCGCCATTAGAACGGGGGCTCCTCATCAAAAGATCCGCCGCCCGAACCGGAACGCGAGGGGGCGGGCGCAGCCGAAGCCCAGGGGTCGTCGAAGTTGCCTCCGCCGCCCTGGCTACCACCGCCACCACCGCCGCCGAAGCCGCCGCCACTGCCGCCGGAGCGGGCCATCTTCTGCACCTTCGCCGTGGCGTAGCGCAGCGACGGGCCGATCTCGTCGACCTCGAGCTCGATGACGGTGCGCTTCTCACCCTCGCGGGTCTCGTAGGACCGCTGCCGCAGCCGGCCGGACACGATCACTCGGGCGCCCCGCTGGAGCGACTCGGCGACGTGCTCGGCGGCTTGACGCCAGACGGTGCACGCGAGGAACAACGGCTCGCCGTCCTTCCACTCGCCGGACGCCCGATCCATGAACCGGGGCGTCGAGGCGACGCGGAACTTGGCGACCGCAGCCCCGGAGGGGGTGAACCGCAACTCGGGGTCATCGGTCAGGTTGCCGATGACCGTGATGGTGGTGTCTCCTGCCATGACCATCTCCTCGCGCACTCATCGTCTCGTCGTACAGGCTCTCAGAGCCGTACGACAGCGTGGATGAGGCTGATCCGGGCGAACCGGGTTGGATACGCTCAGCGCATTTCCGGCCGGATGACCTTGGTGCGCAGCACAGACTCGTTGAGTCGCAGCTGACGGTCCAGCTCGGCCACCGCCGCAGGCGTCGCCTGCAGGTCGATGACGGCGTAGATGCCCTCGGCCTTCTTGTTGATCTCGTACGCGAGGCGCCGGCGGCCCCACACGTCGGTCTTCTCCACCGAGCCACCCGCGGTCCGGATCACGTTCAGGTACGTGTCGAGCGACGGGGCGACGGTGCGCTCCTCGAGGCTGGGGTCGAGGATCACCATGATCTCGTAATGACGCAAGACGTGCTCACCTCCTGTGGGCTAAGCGGCCACGGTCCTTCCGTGGCAGGAGGTCGTGCGTCGTGGACCGCTCCGGGATCGGGGGAACCCGCCCGGACGCGGACAACCGGACCAGGATACCCGGTCCGGACGATCAAGCCCGGGGTGGTGGTACGGCCGTCGAGCCGCATGTTCCCCACCCGGCCCGGCCGACCGGCGTCGCCCGGCGGCGGCCGGGTCCCGCCGGGCGGAACGGCGACGGGGCCCGCGCCGAGCACCAGGCTGGCAGCGGGCCCCGTCAACGAGGCCGCGGGGCGTCCCGTCCGCATTCCTTGGGTGGGACCTGGGGAGGAACGACCACACCGATGAGGTTGGACCGGAGACGCCCCGCGGAGCTTTATCGTGTTGTTACCTGACGATACAACGGCTCTCGTCACTTGTTGGGGGTATTGGCACAATTTTCGGCGGATTTCCGATGCTTCCGTCTTGTCGCCCGGTCTGGGCAGCTCGGGGCGAACCCCCGCCACGCCGGGCCGCATGACGAGGGAGCCCCGCACCAGGGATGGCAGGTCGTCGTCCGTCGCGGTTCGAGCCTCCACCGGCGGTGAGCCGACGGGCCAGGGCGGCGGGAATCGCAACCTTCCTTCCCACCTCATCAACGACCGCGGAACCCTCGGGTGACGACGCGAGGCACCGACTTGCTCCCGCCGTGATTCCCCGCGTCGGACGCTCGACGTAGGCTCGCCTGCATGCGTATCGGAGCCCACGTCGATTCGACCGACCCGCTCGCGGAGGCGTCCACCCGAGAAGCCGACGCCGTGCAGTTCTTCCTCTCCGACCCGCAGGGATGGAAGGCCCCGAAGTCCCGGGAGGACGCCGAACGGCTGCGCAGCGCCGAGGTCGACATCTACGTGCACGCGCCGTACGTCATCAACGTGGCGACCCTCAACAACCGGATCCGGATTCCCAGCCGCAAGCTGCTGCTCGCCCACGCCACCGCGGCCGCCGACGTCGGCGCGAAGGGGCTCGTCGTACACGGTGGGCACGTCAACTCCGGTGACGACCTGGCGGTCGGCTTCGACAACTGGCGCAAGACCTTCGCGTACGCGGCGGAGTCGGGCGGGTTCAAGGTGCCGGTACTGATCGAGAACACGGCCGGTGGCGAGAACGCCTGCGCGCGCCGACTCGACGCGCTCGCCCGGCTCTGGGACGCCGTCGCTGACTACGAGGTGGGCTTCTGCCTGGACACCTGCCACGCGCACGCCGGCGGTGAGGAGCTGTTGGGCCTGGTCGACCGGGTCAAGGCGATCACCGGACGGATCGACCTGATACACGCCAACAACTCCAAGGGGAGCTTCGACTCCGGCCAGGACCGGCACGACAACCTCGGGGGCGGCACGATCGACCCCGACCTCCTAGTGGCGGTGATCCGGGCGGCCGGAGCGCCGGTGGTCGTGGAGACTCCCGGCGGTGCGGCCGGCCAGGCCGAGGACATCGCCTTCCTTCGTGAGCAGCTCGGGACGGAGCGCCCTGCGGCATGACGACCGGACAGTCGGAAACCGGTGGCGTGCCCGCGCCGCCCGGCGACAGCCAACGACCCACGAGCGGCGCCGCGCCGCGCCCGGCCGGCGATGCCGGAACGGGCAACGGCCGCACGGGCGCGGCCGACAACGGGGACGGGACCGCGCGGAGAACCGACGGGGCGGCCGCGACGACCGCGGGTGGGCCGGGGGCTGCCGCGGCCGAGCCCACCACCACCAGCGCCGAGCCCACCGCCAGCGGCTCGGCCGCCGATGCCCCCGGGGCCGGTAGGAACGGCGTGGCAACCGTCGGCGAGGCCGACGCGGACCACGGAACCGCCGCGAACGGCAAGGCCACGGCCGACCGGGCCGACGCACTCGGCAGTGCCGACGGGACTGGCACGCCCGGCAAGGCCGGCGCCGAGGGGAAGACCGGCACGAAATCCGACTCCGGTGTTGGCGGCGAGGCGGGCGACCGACCGGCGGACCAGGCCACCGCCACGGAGGCGGACAAGAAGGCGGGCGAGACGGCCGAGGAGGCCAAGGACCCGTGGAGCTCCTTCGGGCCCGCTCCTGAGGCGGTGCCGAGCCGACCGCGCCGGGTGGTGCGCGCAGTCGGACGTTTCCTGATCCACGAGTGGACGCTGGCGACGCTCGGGGCGCTGGCCCTCGCGGTGCTGATGACGTGGCCGACGCTGCGCTACCCGCTCTACACGATGCCGCAGGACACCTGGGATCCGAGCCTGCAGGCCTGGCAGATGGCCTGGTCCGGGCACATCCTGCTGGCCGACCCGGCCCAGCTGTGGCAGTCCAACAGTTTCTTCCCGGAGCTGTGGAGCTTCGCGTTCTCCGACACGCTGCTCGGCTATGCCCCGGCGGGCATGATCGGCACCGGCCCCGAGGCCGCCGTCCTCCGCTACAACATCATGTTCGTGCTGGCGCACGCGCTCGCCACGTTCGGGGCGTACGCGCTGGCGCGGCAGCTCGGCTCGGGGCGTACGGGTGCGGCGGTGGCCGGGGTGGCCTACGCGTACGCTCCCTGGCTGCTGTCCCAGGCCGGCCACCTGCACGTGCTCTCCAACGGCGGCATTCCGCTGGCGCTCGCCATGCTGGCCCGGGGGCACGGCTGGTCGCTCCGGCACGGTTACCGGCCCGAGCGACGACACGACGGCTGGGTCTACGTCGGCTGGCTCGTGGCGGCCTGGCAGCTGAGCCTCGGCTTCGGCATCGGGCTGCCGTTCGCGTACTTCCTCGGCGCCACGGTGCTCGTCACCGCGGTCATCTGGTACGTCCGGCGGACCTGGTTCTGGGCGGTACGGCGTCCGTTCGGCACCCGGCTGTTCGTCGCCGACCTGGTCGGCGGGGCGCTCTTCGCCGGTGTCGGCGTGCTGATGGCGATCCCCTACTTCAAGGTGACCGAGCTGCACTCGAACGCCGAACGGTCGATCGGCGACATCGCCCTCTTCTCGCCGCCCGCCTCCGGCTTCGTCACCGCGCCAGCGGAGTCGCGCATCTGGGGTGGGCTGCACGAGGGGGCGCGAGCGGCGCTGCCCTGGCACCCGGAGATGACGCTGCTACCCGGCTTCGTGCTCTACGCCCTGGCCGCGGGCGGCCTCTTGTTCTCGGTCTGGAAGCTGCGGCACCGCCTGCTGCTGCTCGCCGGTGTGCTGGGCACGATGGTGCTCGCCATGGGCACCCGCTTCTTCGGCGGTACCTGGACCTACGTGCCGCTCTTCGAGCACCTGCCCGGCTGGAACGGGCTGCGTACGCCGGGCCGGCTGATGCTCTGGACCACGCTGCTGCTCTGCCTGCTGGCGGCGGGCGCGGTCACGGCTCTCACCGAGCGGGTGTACGACCTCGCCAGGCAGCGGATCCCGTCTTGGCCTGGTCCGTGGCTGCGGCTGGCCACCCTGCTGCCGTTGCTGCTGGTGGCGGTCGAGGGTCTGAACACCACGCCGCACCCGGTGGCCCCGACCCAGCCGGCCGCCATGCGCCTGGTCGATGGCCCGATGCTCGTGCTACCGAGCAACCAGAGCCTCGACCAGCACGTCATGCTCTGGTCCACCACGCACTTCCAGGACATCGTGAACGGGGGCAGTGGCTTCACCCCTCAGCAGCTGGACGAAGTCCGGCGGGTGACCCAGACGTTCCCCGACCAGACAAGCGTCGACTACCTGCGCACGCTGGGCGTACGTAACGTGGTGCTGCTGCGCGACCAGCTCGCCGGTACTCCGTGGGAGATGTCCGTCGACAGTCCCGTGGACGGGCTCGGCATCACGCGGGAGGAGATGGGCGACGCGGTGGTCTATCGGCTCTGGCCCGGGGAGTCATCGGCCACTCCCCAGCCGCAACCGACCCCGTCCGGCCAGCCCGGCCTACCGACGCAGCCAGGCATGCCGACGGGCCTACCCACGGGGCTGCCGACGAACCTCCCGACCGGACTACCCACGAACCTGCCGACGGCGCTGCCCACGAACCTACCGACCGGGTCTGGCGGGCGATGACGATCCGATGATCCGGTCGTGCGGACATGGTGCCAGGTGATGTGAAGCTTCCCGCAACGAACGGGGCCGACATCGAGACGGCCCCGCGAGGCAGGAGGAACCACCATGAAAACGCGAATCCGAACCATCCTCGCCGGGCTCGCCACGCTGGCCGCCCTTGCCGTCGCCACCCCGGCGCAGGCGGCAACCGCCGCTCCCCTCGGCACCGCCGCGAACCCGTTCACCGTCTCGGCCACTTCGGGCTGCGGATCGAGCTGCGACGGCAAGGACCCATCCGTGTACGCCATCTACTACAACGGCCGAATCACTACCTGCTCGGCCGACGCGATCACCGCGCGGGTCAACACCAACGGCATCAACCTGGAACTGCGCTACAGCGCGATCTGCCGCACGGCCTGGACCCGGGTCCCCAACGACTTCTACTACCCGTACATCCGGAGCTACTACCCCGACGGCCGGCTCCGCGTCGAGTACAACGGCTTCGAGGGCGCCTACTACTCGCAGATGGTCAACGACGCGAACCTGCTCGCCGAGGCGCGCGCCTCGGCCGGCCCGACGACCTGGTACACGGGCCGGTACTGAGCCGGTAGCGACCAATACGGACCGGGCGGCGTAACTCTGCGCCGCCCGGTCCGTCGTCATGCGTTCGGCGAATCGCGGCTATGGGCCGGCGATGCGATGAGCATGATCCCGTGGTGAGCGCGCCGGTGATGCTGCCCCTCACTGGTAGCGCCGTCGCACGTCGCGTCACGGCGCAACCGATCTCGATCAGAGGGGATCAGGTTGAAGCAGCGGGTAGGAACAAGACAATGGCTGACGGCGGCGTGCCTCGCCGCCGCCATCCTGGCTGTCCAACCGGCGTCAGTGCACGCCGAGGAGAAAAGAGAGCCTGCGCCGGAACCGACCAAGCCGGTCGCCCAGGCACCGCGCGAGTCCGGCGACAACAGCATCACGCCCGCCCAGCGGGCACGTATGGCGAGTGAGGAGCCACTGGTCAAGGCGGCGTTGCGGATTCGCACGGCTGCGCAGAAGGCCAAGGCGGCCGGCTTCGCCGGGGTGGCGTTGCGCGACGGCACGGTGACCGTCTACTGGAAGGGTCCGGTGCCGGCGGCCAGCCAGAAGACGATCGACCAGGAGTCGGCCAAGGTGCCGGTCGTGGTACAGCCCGCCGCGCACTCCGCAGAGGAGCTGGCCAAGGCGGCCGACGAGATCGGCCGGACGTTGCGCGCCTCCGGCGACCGCTCGGTCGTCTCGATCGGCTACCCGGTGACCGGCAGCGGCATCACCGCCACGGTGACCGGCGCGAAGACGCCGGCCGCCCTCGCGAATACCCCGGTGCCCGTGACTGTGAACCGGACTGCGCCGAAGTCCGTCAAGCCTGCTTCGCAGGGTTCGGCGCCGGGCCGCCGGACGGGCTCACCGGCTAGCGCGGGGACCGCCGGCACGACGGCTACCGGAGACTCGATGGGCACCCTGGCGTTCGGCGACTGGCCGCACCCGAGCCGGCAGGACGACACCGTCCCGGCCTGGGGCGGGGCGCACATCATCAACTCCAACGCGACCGGCGGGAACCAGGGCTGGCAGATCCGGGACGACGAGACCTCTGAGGTAAGGCCGGCCGACGACAAGTGGCACTGCACCTCCGGCTTCCCCGTCATCGTCAACGGCAGCGGCCAGGAACTCATGGTGCAGGCGCTCGGCTGCGGCGGCCCGCAGCGGGCATTTGTCGAACCGAACGGTGAGCCAGTCAACGTGCCAACCAGCAGCATCACGGTGGATGCCTCCTCCGGCGTCTCGTTGACCGTTCCCGTCGGCGGCGCCGAGCCGTACCTCTACGGCGGGGACGCCTGGGCGCAGACCGGCTGGCAGATCGGCGGCTGGGAGGCACCGGTGACAGGCCAGACCGTCTGCGTTTCCGCGGCCGAGACAGGGACTTTCTGCGACGTCACGATCGGCGATGAGGTCGACTCGGAAACCGCGTTCATCCCGACCTCACAGGGCGACTCCAACGAGACCCACAACATGACCAACCTCTACACCCACCCTCATGACGGACCGGTGTGGTCCGACCGGCGGGTCTACAAGCTCGCGGACGGCAGCGTCTGCAACGCGTTCGACTTTTTCAAGGAGGAGGACGAAGAGCACTGCTGGCGCGTTCCGTTCGCACCGGGTGACATGGGCGCTGCCGTCTACACGATGCCGGCCACCGGTACCACGACCGGCGTGATCATCAAGGGCATCCTTGTTCACCACCACGACGGATACCTCCAGAACCCGCTCAACTACCACATGGTGGGGGCCGATCGGATCTCGGCCGCCTACCCATATATCAGCCCCCTGACTTCGAGGAACGACCGGCCGTGAAGAAGGGAGGAACGATGAGTATGTTCAGCACGAGCGGACTCCGTACCGGCAGACCGATGGCGTTGGCCGCAGCTGTTGCGGTCGGCCTCGCGCTGTTGTGGGTCCCACCAGCGCAGGCGAAGCCACAGCCGACCCGGGAGCCGGTCGCCGTCGGGGCGATCGGTGCGACGGAGCGGGACAAGGTGATCGGTACGGGCTGGCAGTCGTCGCCGGACCGGGCGTGGACCACCGCCGGGGATGCGGAGGGCTTCCACGTCCTGGTCGCCGACGCGGCCGACGGTTACACCTGGCGCACGGTCGCCACCCTCAGCGAGAGCGGGTTCGACACCGACCGCTGGATCGGCAACGCGTGCGTCACCGGTTCGGGACGCCGTGCCGTGGTCGTGTACGCGCCCCGGACCTTCACGAACAAGGCCGAGCTGAGCGCACGGGGCGGCTTCACCGCCGTCGTCGATCTGGAAACCGGCGCGGTGAGGAAGCTGCCGGTTACCACCAGCCTCGCCTATTTCAATCCGGGCTGCGGCACCGGGGAGGCGGTGGCGCTGACGCAGGAGGGCGATGAGGAACGGCCCGGCACCCGGCTGCTACGCCTGGACGCCGTCCAAGCGAAGCTGGGGCCGAAGGTCACGGTGAAGGGCCAGCTGACGTCGGCCGTACCCGTCGGGAACGGCTTCATCGGTGCGCGCGGCGCCTATCTCACCAAGGTCGACAGCAAGGGAAGCACGACGAACCTCGGCGAGGGGAGCAACGTGCCGTTCGCCATCCGGCCGGACGGCGCGGGTGGCGTCAACTACCTCGAACTCGACGGCACCTCGATGCGGGCACGTCGGCTGGCCGGCGGCAAACAGGTCACGCTGGCCGAGGGCGGTGTCGGCTCCTTCGGGCTCGAACCCGGCGCCGGTGGGCGGGTGTTTCTGACCGGTCGTCCGACCAGCGTCAGCTCCCTGCCCGCGGCCGTGCAACGGCTCGACGTGCCGGCCACGGCGGAGGTCTCCACCACCGGTCGGCTCGCTTTCGAGCGGACGATGACCGCCGAGGAGACGCTTCCTGGCAGTACCCCGCCGGTGGATAGCGCCCCAGTCCGGTTGAAGGCGCTGGTGCCACAGACCCGTGAGGCGGTCTCCTTCCAGGTGGCGCCGGCGCACGCCGCCACTGCGGGGGCGACCGAGGTCAGCCCGGCGCTGGGCCGCCCGCGCACGGCCGCGGCGGGTACGACCAGCCGGGCGGACGCCGCCAAGGCCGCCGCGGACGACGATCTGATGACGCGGTACGACCCGGAGGACCCGGATCCGTGGTGCGCGGTGCCGCGCAACGACATGAAGACGCTGGCATACCACCCCCGCCCCCGCCAGATCGAGTGGGCGGTCGACTACGGCATCTTCGGGGCGCTCACCCAGGTCCGGCCCGCGAACTTCAAGAACTTCGGGCTGCCGTCGTACTCCCCGCAGGGACTGTTCCCGCCACACCCGCTGGTCGGCGGCGGCCATGTCTCGGCACAGATCATGCTCGGCATCCTGGCGCAGGAGTCCAACCTGTGGCAGGCCTCGCAGACCGAGTCTGGCGAGTACGGCAACCCGTTGATCGGCAACTACTACGGGCGCAACTACTACGACGAGGACACCAGCGACGACTGGCGGATCCACTGGGACGAGGCGGACTGCGGCTACGGCGTCGGGCAGGTGACCGACGGCATGCGCAAGGCCGGCAAGGAGAAGCCTGGCGAGGTGGCCCGACCGGCCGTTCACCAGCGGGCCATCGCGCTGGACTACGCGGCCAACATAGCCGCCTCGCTGCAGATCCTCCAGGACAAGTGGAACCAGACCTACTCCAACGGTCTCGTCGTCAACAACGGTGACCCGACGAAGGTCGAGAACTGGTACTTCGCAGCCTGGGCCTACAACAGCGGCTTCTACCCGTCCAAGGGAGACGGATCGCCGTGGGGTGTCGGCTGGAGCAACAACCCGATCAACCCCCGGTACGATCCGGCGCGGCACCCGTTCCTGGATGTACGGGACCCGTTCGACCTCGATGACAACGTCCCCGTTTTCAGCGATGCGGCGCACCCTCAGGACTGGCCCTACCAGGAGAAGGTCATCGGCTGGGCGGCCCAGTCGATCGATACGGGCGACGACGGCGTCGGCTTCCGTACCGCGTTCTGGATCGGGGAGCCACTGGACGCACGGCTGCGACGAACCCAGCAGAAGCCGGAAACCAGTCTCTTCTGCGACGGCTCGAACAATTGTGACCCGCTGGCCCGTGTGCAGCCGAACGAGCCCGGTCTCGAGCAGGAGCCTCCCGGACCCTGCCTGCACAAGAACAGTGCGGGTCAGTACGACCTGAAGTGCTGGTATCACGCACCGGTCACGTGGAAGGGGGACTGCGACGAGAGTTGCGGCTTCGAGGGCATCCGGTACGACGTGCCGGACAACTACGCCGAGCCCGTTGACGGCACGCACAACCCGCCGCAGTGCACCCCGGTCGGCCTGCCGGCCAACGTGATCATCGTGGACAGCATCTCCTCCGGCACAGCCATGCCACGGTGCGGCAACGCCCCGCGCAACGACGGGTCCTTCATCATGGAGTTCGCGGAGGGCTGGCCCGGCGAGTACACGTCGAAGATCGACACTCACCAGCTGGACAACGGGTTCGGCGGCCACCACTGGTTCACCCGGGCTCGCGGGTCGTACCGGTTCCAGGTGATCGCTACCTGGCGGCCACCGACCAGTCAGACCGGGCGCACCGGCGTGTACGTCTACGTCCCGCCGACCGGCGGGCGGGTCAACGACGCGTACTACGAGATCAATACCGGTGACGGCCGGATCCGGATGGTGAAGGTGGATCAGGAGGCGTACCACGGTAGCTGGGCGTTCCTGGGCAACTTCCAGCTCGGGTCCGGCGCATATGTCCGGCTGGACACGATGCTTTCGGGGCCGTCAGAGAAGTCGATCAGCATCGACGCTGCGGCCTTCGTGCCGGGCGGCGTCTGACGGATGAACCGATGGGGGTACGCGAGGCGTGTACCCCCATCGGCGTCGGGCTTTCGCTGCCACCCAGGGAAGCAGGGCGTCCTGCGGTGGACTTCGTTATGAAGACCGTCCGATCGGTTGGCGGGGTGGGGCGGCCAGACCCGCTCTTGAATCATCCCCAACCGCCGGCAGATGTCTCGAGCATTGGCTGGGTCTCGGCTCAGGTGCAGAGGCTTTACCGGTGCAGTGTGACGACCCGGTCAGGCCGATCAGGTCGCTGGTCGAGGGCCGAACCACAAGAAATGTCGGCCATGTCGACGTGTGGATCCTTGGCTGCCATCCCCGACAGCCGGACGCAGAGCCGGACGTGAACCTCGGCGGCGACGAAGCCACCACCATGACCGGCCCCGTCGTAGGCAACATCCACTTCGAGGCGGCCGTCACGGCCTGCGCGCTGGCCGAAGACGACACCGTGACGGTCTGCCGCACTCGCGGCTGTCGCCAGGGCAGTCAGCCGCTGTTCAACAGTCTGCGTGGTCAAGGCCGGATCGGCGAGCACGACGGTAGCCGTGTTCCGGGCGAGAGCGGCGCGAGATCGCACCGCCTCGGTCGCTTCCGCCGTCGCCTGCCCCTCCGAATCCAGACCACAGCCGGCCAGGCAAAGTAGCGTGACGCCCGCGAGAAGAAGGCATCTTCTCGCGGACCTCACCGTGACTGCCCGGGTCACATGCCCATCATATCGACGGCCACATGGTTCATGACCGATGCGTAGCGGGATGTGCCGTCCTTGTTCGGATGAAAGGATTGCTGCGACAAGCCCCAGCGATTCCAACTCTCCGGCAGATAGTCCGGCAGTGGGCCATTCTCACCCGGCGTGAGGGTAAGGACTATCTTGTTGAGCGCCTCCGGGTCGCCGCATACTCCGTGGCCGGCGAACGCGACCGTGGGGTCACCGAAGTAGGTGGGGATGCCCTCGGCGCTGGCCTCCGTGCTGGCCTGCCCCATCACCGTGGCCAGCAGCAGAGCGGTGCTGTTCAGCCACGTCCGTTCCCCATCGTTGATCTCGCTGAAGCAGAAGAGACCTGTCTGCTCGAACAGCTTCGGGTAACCCATCAGCAGAATCTGTGCGTGGGGCGCCTTCTTGTGGATTTCCCGCAGCACCGTTTTGATGGACTGCTTGACCGGCCCTTCGATGTTCTGCTTGACGGTCGCCGCAAGGGGCTCCGTGTCACCAGGATAGGTGTCGGTGTCGCACTGAAAGCTGTTCAGGATGCAGAACTGGAGCACATCGGCGAAGCGCGCGTCGTTGCCGCCGATCGACAGGGTCACCAGAGTGGTGTTCTCATCAAGGAATCCGCGGTCGAGTTGCGGCAGTTCACCCCAGTGGTAAGCCGCCGACTGTCCCCAGGCGTTCGTCGGGAGCGGCTGCCCGTCTGGCGCGGTGTAGCCGGGCAGCAGGTTCTCCGTCTCGGCGCCGGAGCAGGCGAGAAACTGGTAGTCCATGCTCGGGTCCCAGGCGTCCGAGCGGCTGCCGATGTTCGACGTGCTGTCGGAGAGCACGGCCAATCGAGACCAGGCGTACCGCGACCGATGGCACACATCCTGGTAGCGCACCTGGTCGTTGACGACTTCCTTGTAGTCCGTCTCCGGGTAGTAGTCGGCTCCGTCCAGGCTGGAGGCACCCTCACCGGAGGAGAATGAGTCACCCAGCGCGACGATTTGATGCCGAGGCTTGGCAGCCAGCTTCTGCACGGCGATGGCGTCCCACGCCACGTCTTCGTCACCGGTTCCGTCGTACGCCTCGTTGGTCAACCGCACCCGCGGTGTACCGGCGAACTTGAAGACCCCGAGGGATACCCACTGACTGCGCTGTACGCGTTGCAGGATCACACGCTTCTTGCCGCTGGCAAACCCGGTGCCGAGATCGACCTCGTACGCGGCCTGGCGGGTATGCGCGCCCTGCTCCGGCAGGTGCACCATCACCCGGGCCCAGCCGTTGACTGCCTGATTCAGGGCCCAGGTACCCGTTACCTTCATTTTTCCACCAAGGTCGCCCGGCGCCCAGGTATGGGCGAACCAGAAGTGGCCCCCGAATCCGCCACCGATCTGATGAAAGTCGACCTTGGACGCAAACCGGCCTGCCGAGTCGTTGGCAAAGGTCAGCCCAAAGGTCCCTGAGTTGGTCCAGTTATTCGTGCATCCCGCACGGATTGGGGGAGTCCCGCCAGGGACGTCATCGACTATCAGGCTGCCGGAGGGCAGGCCGGACAAATCGCATTTCGGCGGGTAGGTGTTTGCGTCTTCCTGGTACGCATACCCAGGATCGAACCGCAGGACCTCGTTGCCGAGTTGGCTGGGGCCCTTCCACGTTGCCGACTGGTGGTACCAGCACACCAGGTCGTACTTGCCCGCAGCGTTCTTGTGCGCGCAAGGCCCTGCGGGCTCGCCCACCACGTCGGGATCGTCCGGCGTGTGCAGCTCGCCGGGGTGGCAGTCGTTCGAGTCGTCGCAGAACAGGTACGTCGGCGGTTTCACGTTGACCCGGTCCTCGACCGAAACCCACCAGGCTGCTCGAAAGCCCGCCACGGAGATGTCCGGGCCCTCCGGCAGGCTCGGCGGGTGCCCAGCAAAGCCCAACACCTTCTCCTGGTAGGGCCAATCCTGTGGGTGAGCGGCATCGGCGTAGGTGTCCTCGAGGAAGGGCCTGCGGTCCGGCTTGTATCGCGGGTTGGCCGGGTTGTTCGCCCAGCCCAGGCCCCATGGCTCGCCCGTGCCCAGATCTGGATGCAGGCCCGAGTTGTAGGCCCACAAGGCGTAGAACCAATTCTCCAGACCGGCTGGGTCTCCGTTGTTGATGATCAGATTAGCGGCTCGGGTTTGGTTCCACTTGTCCTGCAGCACCCGCAATCCGGCCGCCACGTTGGCGGCGAAGTCGAGGGCGACCGCCCGCTGCGAGTCGTACGGCAGCAGCGTCTCTCCGGGCTTCGCGTGCCCACTGCGCCGCATCCCGTCGGTGAGCTGGGTGACACCGTAGCCGCAGTCGGCCTCATCCCAGCGCACGTCCCAGTCGTCGTCCGGGTTCTCGTTGTAGATGTCGCGCCCGTAGAAGTTGCCGATCAGCGGATTGCCGGTGACTCCCGGCAGGGCGTGACGCGTTGCCTGCCACATGTTCGATTCCTGGGCAACCACGCCCAGCATCACCTGCGCCGGCACCCGGCCGCCGCCGAGCAGTTGGTGCGGCGGGAACAGATCCTGTGGTGTGTACGCCGGCATCCCGAGGTTTTTCCAGTTGGCGGGTCTCTGCACGTACAGAGAGTTAGTGATGGCCTGGTCGATTGCCCACTCCACCTGCCGCGGCTTGGGCTGCAACACCTGGTTACGGGGATCGTTGCGCGGCACCGAACACCACCGCTCGTCCTCGGCGGGTTCCGTATCGGAGCCGGTGGCGTCGAGCGAGCGCTTGCCGTCTGCGGATGATGCATCTGGCCGCAGGGCTGCGGACGGATCTGTTGTAGTTGATCGCGGTGTCACCTGGAAGCTGACGTCGCGACCCGTGCCCGTGACTCGGGCTTCGATGGCGACCCGGCCGACTTCGGTGGCCTGCGCCGTCGATTCGGCCATCGCACCTTGGTCGGTACGCTGCACCCGGGTCAGCGCAAGCTGCCCCTCTGAGGAAAGTTCCGCCGCCGCCGGCACGTCGAGTCGTTTGACCCCGTCCGGTAGCGCCTGCAGCTCGGTCGGCCGCCCGGTGATGAAAAGCTGACGGCTCGCCCCGGCGCCGACCGACAGATCGCCGAGTGGCCCCTTTGCTAGCGTCCGCACCGTCGCACCCGGCCGAGGCGCCACGTAACCCACCCGCGCCCCGCCGTCGGGGCGGTCGATGAAGAGGACGTTGCCCTTCCGGTCGGTGGTCATACCAAACGGTGTGCCGGCAGTGCGGACGAGCGGGACGAGTCGGCCACCTTTTTTCACCTGCACCAGGCGGGATCCGCCCGCAGCCACGATGCCAGCTGGGGTGAGTACTGGTGCCGTGAGCTCGGCCTCCACAACCTCGGCACCGCCGAGCTTTCCGGTGGCGACGTCGAGCGTGGTCAGTCGAGTCCGCGGCTGATCGCTCAGATTCTCCTCACGCTGACCATTCAGCTGGGTGAGCACGGCGCTCTCCCCCGCACCGCAACTGGGATTGAAGTACGCGAGCGATGTGCGGATCGGCAGTCGGGTGACCTCGCCAGTTTTCAAGTCAACCGTGGCGGTGAATCCACCCCGGTCGAACAGGTCCGACCTGTTCGTGAAGGTCCGTGGCGCGTACACAACCACGAGCCGGCGACCGGACGCGGTCAGGCACGCGTTGCCGATCCACTGATCGGCTTCCACACCGGGGACCGTCAGGTCGGCCACTCCGTGCCAGGTGTACCCACTGCTGACGGTGGCGGCCAACACGTGGAAGCCATCGGCGTCGCCGGAGGTCGTCCAGGCAAGGTCAGACGAGTGCGTCCACCCCTGCGGGAGCAACTGGTCGCGATGTTCGGGTCGAATGGTGTTGGTTGCCTTGGCCTGCTCCGCCTTCGGCGGCGATGCGGGCTCGGGCGGGGCGGCGGCTGCGGGGAGCGCGGGTGCCGCCGAAGCGGCGACGACGACTACGGCGGCCGCCGCTAGGGTGGCCCATTTTCGGATCATGGCCTTCCTACCTCGAGAGGGGATGGGACCAAAACACACTCATCGAGGCCGCCATCGTTCGGCCATCAGCGCCTCATCAGTTCTCAAGGGAGGGCGCAACAGTCCATCCACTAACACACACGCGACGGCGACGGCATGCCGCTACGAATGGAGCGGCATGCCGTCGACGGAGCGAGGTTGCAACTGTCAGTTAACGCAATACTCCATCCACTGGGCCAGTGCCGAGTAGTAAAAGTAGAGGCAGCCACGCGGGTTCTGGTTGGCGGCCGCCATTGGCGTCCAACCCGTCTCGCCGGCGTACGCGGCCAGGGTCTTTTTGTACGTCACCGAGTTGCCCTTGATGCGTGCCTCGCCCGTCGATCCGTACTGATTGGTGTACCTGGTCCAGTAGGCCTGGCAGCCGGAGGAATACCTCAGCTCGATGTAGACACCGTTCTTCGCCACCCCGTCCGCCACCGTCGTTCCGGTGCAGCCCAGCGAATTGGGATCCTTTCCATTGCAGGAAAGGTAACCGGACCCGCCACCGTTGCGGCAGAGGTCGGGATCGGCCGCAGTGCCCGCCCACGCCGCATTGGGCGAAGCCACGAGGGCACTGGCGGCCAGCACCGTCGCCGCCAGGAAGTTCCGTGTCCGCCTGAAATTGAAAACCCGAGCCACAGCAGTTCCTCTCACTCACAGTGATCGGGCCGACTGTAATCATGGGGCTCATCATTTCCCCATCGCCCGGCCACCACGATCCCGCGCCGCTCACACGGCAAGACGTCAAACCACCACGTAGGCAGGACCGATGACCCGCCGATGGGAAGACAACGGCATCGTCTGGCCTGCGACCGTGCAGCGTCGCGGCTCCTGCCCGGCACCTTGGCCCGGCCCAAGCCGGCAACTCCCCGGTCAGACCCGAGCGGTGGGGTCGGCAGTAAACCGTGATATCCGTCTCGCCATCCATGGCGCATCAGGAGCGCCGTCGAGCACCCCGCCGTCCGGGTCGTCGGCGTACGTGGCCCGGACGGCGTCGCGCCCCGGTCGCAGGATGTCGCGCACGATCAGCCCGCAGAGCACCACCACGGTGACCAGCCGCAGGCTGGCGGCGAGCACGAACACGCCCTCCGGGAAGACGGGCCGCCCGGTGGAGGCGCCGAGCAGTTCGCCGTAAAACGCCGCGAAGTAGCAGACCTCGGCCAACTGCCACGCGAGGAAGGCCCCCCAGCGCGGCCTGGCGAGCACGGCGAGCGGCAGCAGCCAGAGCACGAACTGCTGGGACCACACCTTGCTGAAGATCAGGAAGGCGGCGACCACCAGGAACGCGAGCTGCGCCAGCCGGGGACGGCGTGGTGCCAGCAGGGCCAGGGCGGCCACCCCGAGGCAGACCAGCCCGAACAGGGCGTACGAGAGCAGGTTGAGCGTCGGGATGTTGCCGTTCAACCACTCGAACGGGCCCTGGCCGCCGACCTTGCCGTCGAGGTAGCGGCCGATGTACCAGAGCGTCCCCCAGTCGATGGGACGGGTGCTGTTCAGTTCGAAGAAGCGGTCCCAGTTCTCCCAGTACGGCACAGCGGCGGGCAGGTTCACCGCCACCAGCGCGACCGCGCCCGCCGCGATGGCGGTGAGCGCCGCGCGCAGCCGCTTCGCCCGCAGGGCGAGCAGCAGCAGCGGCCAGAACAGGAAGAGTGGCCAGAGTTTGGCCGCGCCGGCCAACCCGAGCAGCGCGCCGGCCAGCACGGGCCGCCGCTTCGCCCAGGCCAGCAGGCCGAACGCGCCCAGCCCGATGGCGAGCAGGTCCCAGTTCACCGTGGCGGTGAGCAGCAGAGCCGGCGACAGTGCGAAGAGCGCGGCGTCCCAGGGTCGTCGGCGGCGCAGTGCCAGGATCACCGCGACCGTGGCCACGGCGAGCGCGCCGAGCACCAGCGCGTTCAGGTTGTAGAACCACTGGCCCTGGTTGATGCCGGGGTCCTCGTTCCCGAGGGCGTGCACCGGCAGACCGAGCGCACCCATGAGATAACCGGTCAGCACCGGGTACTCGACAGGGTGGTCCCGGTAGGGCACCTTGCCCTCGTTCAGCCCTTCGGCGTAGTAGAGGGCGAGCACGTCGGTGTAGCAGAACCGCGTGTACTGCACGTTGTTCTGCCAGGCGCCGTCCTGGCAGGGGGACTTCTGCACCCAGTGCAGCGCCAGCGTCAGGCAGACGAGGGCCAGGACGATCCGGGCCGCCGTCCAGAACCGACGTTCGCGGCCGGCCGGCCGGTCGAGGGCCACGGCGTGGTCGCCCAGCGGGCCGCCGATGAGCCCGGAGACTCCCCGGACGAACCCGTCGGAGCGGGACGGGTGGTCGCTGGTGCGGGCATCGCCGAGGCCGGGCGTCGACTGGGTGCTCATGAAGAGGCATCCTGCCGCAACACCGCGAGGAGAACGAGCACATGCCCCCACGTCAAGGCGTCTGCCCGAGACAGCTGCTCTCCCTCCGTGTGACCTTTTGTACCCACAGCAACGCACATATTGTCCCGTTCACCCCTTCTTCAGTCCTTGACGGACATGGAGGAACGGCTATGCTGAGCGCGGTCGTCCCACGGCCAGGAGAAAGCCACGGGGGCAGTTGTGGAATTTCAATTTCTCGGTCCACTGACCATGCGATCAGGCAATTCCTCTTTCCATATTTCGGGGGAGCGCGGTCGCAAACTGCTTGCCCGCCTCGTAATCGACGTCAACCACGACGTCACCATCGATCGTCTAATAGACACCGTATGGGACGCCGATCCGCCGGCCACTGCGCGTCAGCAAATCCAAAACCGCTTGGGCCGACTCCGCGCCCTGCTGTCGCAAAATGCCTCGGGCCAACAGATCGTCCGACATGGCAACTGCTACCAGTTGCAATCGGCCGAAGAACACGTCGACGGATTGAGGTTTCGCCGGCTCTGCGCCGAGGCGGATATCGCCCACCGGTCTGGTGATGCGGCGCACGCGACCGCTCTACTCCGCCAAGGGCTCACATTGTGGCGCGGGAATGCGCTCCAGGACATCCACTCGGACGCCTTACAAGGGGATGCCACCCATTGGGAGGAGTTCCGCCTCCGCGCCATCGAGAGCCTGGTGGCTCTCGAATTCGCTAGGGGAGCCGGAGTTTCCATCATTTCCGATTTGCAGTCCTGGGTCGCTAGATATCCCTATCACGAGGGTCTGCACTGCCGCCTGTCTGAGGCCCTGCACGAGGCGGGGCGAACGGTCGAATCGCTGGCCGCCATCCGGGATCTACGGCACCGGCTAGATTTGGAACTGGGAATCGCACCGGGCGCCGCAGTCAATGAGCTGGAGCGAAGCATTCTCGTAAGCCAGGAGGCACTGCCACCAGCCAGCATCCACCTTGACCGGGAGGCAGCCGAGGCGCTGCGCCGGGCACTGAGCGAAACCACGCGTGCACTGGCGATCCTGGCCACTGTCTTGGCCTGCTGACCGAAGCCGAACGTTCGGGTCGCACCGCTAGCACTCTCTGGAGTTCGGGCCTGAACTGAGGACTACCAGGGAATAATCTGACGCCGCCGGCGGCCGGACAGGGGTCCGGCCGCCGGCGGCTCGAATTTCGTTCAGTACTGGTCGGGTGGTGTGCTCGGTAGCAGTCCGCCGCCACGGCCTCCGCCGCCGGGGCCTCCGCCGCCGGGCCCGTCCGGTCCGCCACCGCCGGGATTGCCGCCACCAGGGTTGCCGCCACCGTTCGGTGGGCACAGCACACCGAACGGGTCGGCGCACGGCGGCGGCTGCTGGGTGGGCGGCGGTGCGGGCTCGACCCCGTTGCCGGCCTTGTCGTCGCCCATGCCGGTGATGTTCGGCAGGTCCAGCTTGTCCTTGCCCTTGAGCGCGGCGTCCATGAACCGCTTCCAGATCGGCCCGGGCAGGCTGGAACCACCGATGTGGGTGCCGTCCTTGAGTCGGATCTGCGGCTTGTTCTGGTCCCGGCTGCCCACCCAGACGGCGGTCGCCACCTGCGGTGTGTAGCCGACCATCCACGCGTGCGCGTTGTCGTCGCTGTCGTATTCCCAGGTGCCGGTCTTACCGGCGGCTTCGCGGCCGCCGTCGAGGGACGCCCTGTTCTTGCCCGGGATCTCCTTGAGCACCGCGGTCACCTCCTTGGCGACCTCCGGCTTGATCCGCTGCTGCGGCTTGATCTGCTCGCCGGTGCCGGGCACGTTGACCCACTTGCCGGTGTCCCGGTCCTGCTTCTGGATCTTGCGGATGAAGTGCGCCTTGATGTACTTGCCGTCGTTGGCGAACGTCGCCATGCCGTTGGCGTGGTCCAGGACGGTGATCGGGTACTTGCCGAACCCGGTCCGGTTGTCGAACGGGTTCCGCTCCTTCTTCGACAGGTCGTAAGCGCGCGGCGGGTCGACGCCCCACATGGTGGTCACGCCGGCCTGCTTGGCCATGTTGACGACCTTGTCCGCGCCGATCTTGTCTGCCACCCAGTAGAACGGCACGTTGTACGACTGGACGGTGGAGACCTCGAGGGTGCACCACTTGTGGCAGATGCCGTCGCCGCGGCCGGCGTTGCCGATCTCGTTCTTTTCGGGCTCGCCTTCGGGAACGAACGGCGTCGCGTCCCAGTGCGACTTCACCGAGATACCCTCGTCGATCGCGGCGGCCAGCGTGTAGACCTTCATCGACGAGCCCGGCGGGTGTCCACCGGTGAGGTCGCCGTTCTTGTCGATGTTCTTGCCGGCGTAGTCGAAGTCGGCGCCGCTGTCACCGCCGTAGTAGGCGAGCACCCGGCCGGTCTTTGGCTCGATGGACACCACTGCGGCCATCAGGTTCTTCGGCTGACCGTAGAGTTCCGAGCCCTTCACCGACTGCCGCGCGGTGTTCTCGGCAGCAGTCTGCATCTTCGGGTTGATCGTGGTCGTGATGCGGTAACCGCCGTCCCGCAACTCGTCGACGCAGTTCGGCTTGCCGGCCGCGCCCGAGTCGGAGCAGATGCCCATGGCATCCATCTCCTGCCGGACGTAGTTGATCACGTTTCCACGCGGGGTGTCGACGCCGAACCCCGCGCCGCCCTTCTTCGGCGGCAGCACCTTCGGGTATTCGGTCGGCGCCGGCTCCTTGCCCGCGGCGTTCAGCCAGCCCTTCTCGACCATGCCCTTGATGACGTAGTCCCAACGGCTCTTGGCATCGGTCGGGTTGACCGCCGGGTCGTACCCCCTGTGCGTGGCGCTTGCCTCCGGCTGCTTGATCAGGGCCGCGAGCACCGCACCCTCGGCTGGCGTGACCTTGTCGATGTCCTTGCCGAAGTACGTCTGTGCCGCCGCCTGGACGCCGTACGCCCCGCGGCCGAAGTAGATGACGTTGAGGTAGTGCTCCATGATCTGGTCTTTGCTGAACTGGTCGTTCAGCTTCGAGGCGAAGATCGCCTCCTTCACCTTGCGGGCGTACGTGTCGTCCTGAAGGTTCTCGTACGCATTGCGGGCATACTGCTGGGTGATCGTGGAGGCACCCTGCTTGTCGCCGCCGGTGAGGTTGTTCCAGGCGGCCCGGACGATGCCCTTGTAGTCGACACCGGAGTGCTCGTAGAAGTTGCGGTCCTCCGCGGAGGCGACCGCGTCCCTGACGTACTGCGGGATCTGATCGATCTTCACGAGCTGCCGGTTCTCTTCGCCGAGTTTGGCGATCGGCGTCGTTTCGTCGCTCATGTAGACCGTCGTGGAGAGCGGCAGCGGCAACGACTGCGGCAGCACCACGTTGGTGGAGTAGTAGGTGAAGCCGACGACGCCGATACCGGCGAGCATGATGAGCACCGCGAACCCGGCGATGATGAAGTTCATCCGCTTGCGCTTCTTCGCCCGCGCCGCGCCCGCCGAGTCACCCGCACCGCGACCACGGCGCGGTCCACCCGGTCCGCCTGGGCCACCCGGCCCACCCGCCCCCGGCGGGACGCTCGCCCGGGCCACCGAGGCACGACCACCGACCGACGCGGACCCGACACTCGCCCGTCCGGCGGAGGCCGCGCCCACTGCCGCGGCGCCGACGGAGGCGCGACCGGCCGGACCGGCCGGGGAGACCGGAACCGAGGCTCGGCCCGCGCCCGCGCGTCCGGACGCACCGCCCGGTGCCGGCGAGACCGGCACCGACGCCCGTCCCGGGCCACCGGCCGATGCCGAGCCGACCGAAGCGGAACCGACGGACGCCGCACCGGAGGCGCCGCCACGCGACGGGACGGATGCGCGCCCGCCCGAGCCGGTGCCGCGGGACGCCACCGACGCGCGTCCGGCCGAGGCCGAGGCCTCCTGGCCCGACCAGCCGTTTCCGCGCGCGTCCTCGCCGGGGCGACGGTACGAGCCGTCCGCTCCCCGTCCGGGGTCTCCGCTCGGATTCGGGATCTGGGCCCGCCCGCGCGAACTGGGATCGCCGTACGAGTTCATTCCTCACACCCTGCCGGTCGCGGTGGGGCACCACTGCGCCACCACCGGGTTGCCGTGAGCCGATTCACGCGTGACTGCGACACATGTGTGCCGAACGCGCGACATCGCTGCCCGATTAATCGGGCTTATCAGACCAATCACCGTCGTCCATCCTGGCGCTCCTGTGCGACGCCGGGATCGGGCGACCGGTTTGGACTCACCGTTGGGCCTCTCGCCTTCGCCGTACCGTGCCGGAGACGTCGCCACCCACCGCGTCGCCCTCCGATCCGCCCTCGGCCAGGCCGTCCCGACCGAGCAGGTACTGCTCGACAAGATGGTTCCAGTCACAGCCGAGGCACACCTCCACCACAAAGACCTGGAACTCACGTAGCGTCATCGCCAGCACCGGCAGCTCCGCCAGTGTGCGGGCCTGACCGGCGGACTGCTTGAGTTCGTCGCCGTAAATGTAGTGGACGTGGATGAGGTTCTCGCTCCGGCAGATCGGGCAGCGCTCGTCGGTCGGCTCGCCATGGAACCGAGCTGCGTTCTTGAGGTACGGCGAGGCGTCGCAGACGTCGTACGTGCCGACCCGGCCGGCCAGGAGCTCACGCAGCACCGCTCGCTTCCGAAGCGAGTAGTCGACAACCTGGCGCTGCGTACGCATGCGGAGAAGGGTACGCGCTCCGGCCGAACGAGGCGACAGGGGTGACTATCCGTAGTCGAAGGACCTCGTTTTCGGGGTTTGCCCTGATCGGGGCGAGCGACTAACGTGCGATGTATCGGTCCGATACATCGCGGCGGTTATCGCTCCGCGCAGAGGGTAAGAGGGGATGGCCCGTGCTCGAGCTCGCCATCCTCGGCCTGCTGCAGGAGTCTCCGATGCACGGCTACGAGCTGCGCAAGGAGTTGGCTGCCAAGCTCGGCGCAATCCGAGCGGCGATCAGCTACGGCTCGCTCTACCCGACCCTGCGCCGGCTGCAGGCGGCGGGCTGGATCACCGAAGCTGCTGAGACACCCGCCACCGCCGAGGAGGTTCCCGCGCTGACCAGCCGACGTGGTCGGGTGGTCTACAAAATCACCGCGGAGGGCAAGGAACGCTTCGCCCAACTCATCGCACAGACGGGGCCCGAGACGTACGACGATACGGGCTTCGGTGTGCACTTCGCGTTCTTCGCCCGGACCGACCAGGCGACCCGGCTCCGCATCTTGGAGGGTCGCCGACGCAAGATCGAGGAGCGTCGCGAGGGACTTCGCGACGTACTGGCACGGGCGGCCGAGCGCCTCGACGCATACACCCTGGAACTGCAGCGCCACGGACTTGAAGCCTGTGAGCGCGAGGTCCGCTGGCTGGAGGAGCTCATTGCAAACGAGCGCTCCGGCCGTGCCCCGACGGTCCCGCAACTCGGGACGGCCGGCGGCCGACGAGAAGAGTTCAGCCCGCCTCCACCTGGAGAGTCCAGGAAAGAGCGGCCGTGATGAAGAAGAAGGAGGCAGACGCTATGGGCTCCGTCCGCGTCGCCATCGTCGGTGTGGGTAACTGCGCCTCGTCCCTCGTGCAGGGCGTCGAGTACTACCGGAACGCCGACCCCAACGATCGCGTCCCGGGTCTCATGCACGTCACCTTCGGCGACTACCACGTCTCGGACGTGCAGTTCGTCGCGGCGTTCGACGTGGACGCCAAGAAGGTGGGCATGGACCTCGCCGAGGCGATCGTCGCCAGCGAGAACAACACCATCAAGCTCTGCGACGTGCCGCCGACCGGCGTCACCGTGCAGCGCGGCCCGACCTTCGACGGTCTGGGCCAGTACTACCGCGAGATCATCGAGGAGTCGGACGCCGAGCCGGTCGACGTGGCCAAGGCGCTGCGCGACGCCCAGGTCGACGTCGTGGTCTCCTACCTGCCGGTCGGCTCCGAGCAGGCCGACAAGTTCTACGCCCAGGCCGCGATCGACGCCGGCTGCGCGTTCGTGAACGCCCTGCCGGTCTTCATCGCCTCCGACCCGGAGTGGGCGAAGAAGTTCGAGGACGCGGGTCTGCCGATCGTCGGTGACGACATCAAGAGCCAGGTCGGTGCCACCATCGTGCACCGCGCGCTGGCGAAGCTCTTCGAGGACCGCGGTGTCGAGCTGCTGCGCACGTACCAGCTCAACTTCGGCGGCAACATGGACTTCATGAACATGCTGGAGCGCAACCGGCTCGTCTCGAAGAAGATCTCGAAGACCCAATCGGTCACCTCCCAGATCCCGCACGAGATGCAGAAGAGCGACGTGCACATCGGCCCGTCGGACCACGTGCCGTGGCTGGACGACCGCAAGTGGGCGTACATCCGCCTGGAGGGCCGTTCCTTCGGTGACACCCCGCTGAACGCCGAGCTCAAGCTCGAGGTGTGGGACTCCCCGAACTCGGCCGGTGTCATCATCGACGCGGTCCGGGCCGCGAAGATCGCGCTGGACCGCAAGATCGGTGGCCCGATCCTGTCGGCCTCGTCGTACTTCATGAAGTCCCCGCCGGTGCAGTACGCCGACCACGACGCGCACGCCGCCGTGGAGGCGTTCATCGCCGGTGAGGTCGAGCGCTGACGCGCCGACGCAGCAAAGCAGTGAGGGCCGGGTCCGGGTGGACCCGGCCCTCACTGCATCCGGCCCTCGGACGACGATCCGGAACGCCTGAAGCCGCGACCGGCGGGTGCCCGCCGCCGTGGTCAGGACCAGGCGCGTTGCAGCGCGATCCGGGCCTCCAGTTCCAGCAGGTGCACCTTGCGGTCCAGCCCGCCGCCGAAGCCCACCAGCTTGCCGCCGGCGCCGACGATCCGGTGGCAGGGCACGATCACCGGCACCGGGTTGCGGTTGCAGGCGACGCCCACCGCCCGAGCGGCCCCCGGGTCGCCGACCAGCCGCGCCACCTCGCCGTAGGTAAGCGTCTCGCCGTGCGGAATACGGGTCATCTCCCGCCAGACCGCCCGCTCGAAGTCGGAGCCGCGCGGAATCCTGACCGGCACGGTGAAGTCGGTGAGCTCGCCGGCGAAGTACGCGCGCAGCTCGGCGACCGCCTGCCGGGCCGGGTCGTCCTCCGGCTCGGCCGCGGCCGCGTCGACCCGCCCGAAGTGCGTCCCGCACACGCTCGTGCCATCGGTGGCCACGGAGAACTCGCCGATCGGTGAGTCGAGCACGGTCCAGCGCATCCGTCCATTCTCCGCGCCCGTACGACACCTTCGCCAGGCCAGGCATGCCCGGCGCGGTTCCGGCCCGATCAGAGCAGGTTGACTCCGAGCAGCAGCGAGCCGGCGATCAGGCAGCCGCCGCCGAGGACGGTCAACCAGATCAGCTTGTTGGGCCGGGTGTCCTGGGGGCGTACCACCGAGAGGAAGAAGCCCAGCGGCATCAGGACCGGCGCTGCGACCAGCAGTGACCGGATCGCGGTGCGCGTGCCCTCGGACGCGTCGGCCTGGTCAATGTAGGGCAGGACCGCGAGCGCGAACAGGACCAGCACGCCGGCGTGGGCATGTCCGGCCGTCCAGAGGCCGCGGCGCACCGGGTTGTCGAGGTAGCCGCCCTTGCGGCGGGCGAGGTGAGTGAGCAGCGTCAGGCCGCCGTACGCGACGGCGACGACGGTGATCAGCAGGATGCCGGCGGTGGTCAGGGTTGCCGAGGACATGGGGGCACCTCCATCTTGTCGCCGTAAAGATTGCCAAGCCGACGACATCTTGTCAATGGCTAGATCGAGCTCGGAACAATATTCGATGCTGATCGACCTCAAGGGCCGGGAGTTGGCCCGGCAGTCGCTGCCGCAGGCGCTGGACAACCTGACGCTGACGGCCGGGCCGGTCTGATGCGTTGCGGAACGTCGATACCGTGCCGGGCGTGGCCACGGGGACACTCGCTTTTCTGATCATCGGCGGGGCCGGCGTCGGGGTACTGGCGCTCGCCCTGCTCGGCACGGAACTGCTCCACTTCGGCGGCGCCGACGTCGACGGGCCGGTCTCGCTCGAGACGGTCGCCGGTTTCGCGGGCGCCTTCGGCTTCGGAGCCGCGATCGTCAACGAGCTCATCGGTGGTCGGACCACCGGCGCGGTCGCCTCGGCGGCGGCCGGCGGAGCGCTCGCCGCGGTTCCCGTCGCCTGGGTCGCGGCCCGGCTGGGCCGCGCCGCCCGCCGGATGCGGACCGATGCCACCCCGACCCGGAACGACCTGGTCGGCGCGGTGGGGCTGGTCGTCACCCCGGTACCGGTGAACGGCTACGGCGAGGTCCGGATACGGCTGGCCGGTCAACCGGTCAAGCTCAACGCCCGCGCCGACCAGGCCATCGCCGTCGGCACGCGGATCTTCGTGGTCGAGGCGCTCAGCGAGACCAGCGTGCACGTCGAGCCCTACTGATCCAACCCCCTCGCAGACAGGAAACCTGCATGCCCCTTTTCATCGCCATCGGAGGCGCCGTCCTCCTCGTCCTCGTTCTCGTGCTCTTCGTGCTCTCGCGGATCAAGGTCGCCGGGCCGAACGAGGCGTTCATCGTCACCGGCCGCAAGGGCCGCACCACCCAGACCGCCGACGGCGGCCGATCGACGGACATGTCCGGGCAGAAGGTGGTGCTCGGTGCGTCGGTCTTCGTCCTGCCGGTGGTGCAGAAACTCCAGTCGCTCGACCTGTCCAGCCGCCGCATCGACGTCGGCATCAAGGGCGCGGTGAGCAAGCAGGGCATCCGCGCGGACCTGCACGGCGTCGCCATCGTCAAGGTCGGCGGCACCGAGGATGCCATCCGGGCCGCCGCCCAGCGCTTCCTGCACCAGCAGGACGAGATCGAGGACTTCACCCGGGAGGTGCTCGCCGGCGCGCTGCGTTCGATCGTCGGCCGGCTCACCGTCGAGGAGGTCATCCGCGATCGGGCCGCGTTCGCCAGCGCGGTGGCCGAGGAGGCCGAGCACTCGATGACGAACCAGGGCCTGGTGCTGGACACCTTCCAGCTCCAGGACATCCTCGCCGAGGGCTCGTACCTCCAGGACCTGGGCCGGCCGGAGGCGGCCCGGGTCCTCAAGGACGCGGCCATCGCCGAGGCCCGGGCTCGCCAGCAGGCGGAGCAGGAGCGGCTGCTCGCCGAGGAGGCGATCGCCGAGGCCAACCGGAACCTGGCCCTCAAGCAGGCCGGGATCCAGGCCGAGATCGACGCGGCGAAGGCGAAGTCCGCGGCCGCCGGGCCGCTCGCCCAGGCGGAGCGGGACCAGGCGATCCTCTCCGAGCAGCAGAAGGTGGCCGAGCGCAACGCCGAGCTGAAGCAGCGGCAGCTCGACACGGAGGTGCGCAAGCCCGCCGACGCCGCCCGGTACAAGGTGGAGCAGGAGGCCGAGGCGGCCCGCAACGCGGCGGTGCTGCAGGCCGACGCCCAGCGGCAGTCGGTCATCGCCGCCGCCCAGGCCTCCGCCGAGCAGGCCCGGCTCACCGGTGAGGGCGAGCGCGCCCGCCGGGCCGCGCTGGCCGAGGCGAACGCGATCGAGGGCGCCAAGGAGGGTGAGGCGGAACAGCGGCGACGTTCGGCCATCGCCGAGGCCGTCGAGCGGGAGGGTCAGGCCGAGGCCGCGGCGATCCTGGCCAAGGGTCAGGCCGAGGCCGACGCGATGGCCCGCAAGGCCGAGGCGTTCGCCGCGTACGGGGAGGCCGCCGTGCTCGACCTGCTGGTCAAGGTGCTGCCCCAGGTGGTCGAGGCGGCGAGCGCGCCGATCGGTGCGATCGACAAGATGACCGTCATCTCCACCGACGGCGCGTCGTCGCTGACCAAGTCGGTGGCAGGCAACGTGGCGCAGGGGCTGCAACTCGGCAGCGACCTGACCGGCATCGACCTGGCCGGGCTGCTCGCCCGGCTCGGCGCGGCCGCCGACAACGGCAAGTCGAAGCCGGCCGTCGAAGCCTGAGCCGAAGGGACGGGCCCCTCGTCAACGCGCGGCGCGTTGTCGTAGGGGCCCTTCTTCGTGCCGGTCAGGAGACGATGCCCTCGTCGCGGGCCCAGCGGAGCAGTTCCGCCTCCGCGGCGTCACGGTCCAGCGGGCCGCGCTCCAGACGCAGGTCCTTCAGATATTTCCAGGCCCGGCCCACCACCGGCCCCGGCGGTACGCCGAGCAATTCCATGATCGCGTTGCCGTCGAGGTCGGGGCGTACGCGTGCCAGGTCCTCGTCGGCCGCGATCCGGGCGATCCGCTCCTCCAGCGCGTCGTAGTCCGCGGCCAACTGTGCCGCCTTACGACGGTTACGGGTGGTGCAGTCCGAGCGGGTCAGCTTGTGCAACCGGGGCAGCAGGTCACCGGCGTCGGTGACGTAGCGGCGCACCGCCGAGTCGGTCCACTCGCCCCGGCCGTACCCGTAGAAGCGCAGGTGCAGCGCGACCAGCGCGGTCACCTTGGCGGTGACCTCCTTCGGGTAGCGCAGCGCCTTCATCCGCGCCTTGGTCATCCGCGCGCCGACCACCTCGTGGTGGTGGAAGCTGACCCGGCCGTCCGGGCCGACCGCCTTGGTGTCCGGCTTGCCCACGTCGTGCATCAGCGCGGCCATGCGGAGGATGAAGTCGCAGCCCTCCTCCTCGAAGCCGACCGCGTTGCTCACCACGGTCAGCGTGTGCTCGTAGACGTCCTTGTGCTGGGCGTGCTCGTCGATCTCCAGTTTCAGCCCGGTCAACTCGGGCAGGAAGCGCTCGGCCAGCCCGGTGTCGACCAGCAGCCGCAGCCCGGTGATCGGGTCGGCGCCGCAGAGCAGCTTCGTGAACTCGTCCCGGATCCGCTCGGCGGTGATCCGGTCCAGGTCGGCCGCCATCGCGACCATCGCCGCGCGCACGTCGGGATGCACCGCGAAACGTAGCTGCGCGGCGAACCGGGCGGCACGCAGCATCCGCAGCGGGTCGTCGCGGAACGACTCCTGGGGCGAGGCGGGCGTACGGATCACCTTGGCGGCGAGGTCGTCGAGACCGCCGTGCGGGTCGGTGAACCGGTGCTCGGGCAGGCTCACCGCCATCGCGTTGATGGTGAAGTCGCGCCGCTTCAGGTCCTCGACGAGGCTGGTGCCGTACTCGACCACCGGGTTCCGGCTGACCTGGTCGTACGCCTCGGCGCGGAAGGTGGTGATCTCCAGCCGCAGCCCGTCGCGTTGCGCACCGATGGTGCCGAACTCACGACCGGTCTCCCAGACCGCCTCCGCCCAGCCCTTGACGATCCGCAGGGTCTCGTCGGGGTGGGCGTCGGTGCAGAAGTCGAGGTCCTCGCCGAGCCGCCCGAGCAGGGCGTCTCGCACGGAACCGCCCACGAGGTGCAACTCGTGACCGGCCCGGGCGAACCGGCGGCCAAGCTCGTCGGCGACCGGGGAGACCCGGAGAAGTTCGGCGACGGCGTTGCGCTGCGCGGCGGTCAGTTCGCGGCGGTCGGCGGCGTGCGATGCGGAGGCTTCGGACATGGGATCGCCAGCCTATCGGGCCGGGTCTGGATCTCCTGCGGCGGGCGCGGGTAACGGGTTCGGGTTGACTAAGGTCTGTGACGTGCGGGCAGGTGCCCTGCTTGACGTACCCCGGGGAGGCTGGAGATGAGCGGCGGGCTCTACCGCAGCGCGAACGCCGCACAGGGCGGTGGCCCCGGCGGGTACGACGGACGACCTCCGTCGGACGGCGCCACCTTCATCTCTGCGGAGCCGCTGAACCAGCCGGCGGCGGAGGCGGTGGCACCACCGCAGGAGGTCGTCGCGGAGACGAGTGCCGCCGCGAACAGCGCCGTGATGGCAGTCGGCAGTCTCGTCAGTCGGGGCACCGGCTTCCTCCGGAACCTGATGATCGGCGCCGCGCTGGGCAACCTGGTCGGCAACGTCTACACCACCGCGCAGTTCCTCCCGAACCAGGTGTACGAGTTCCTGCTCGGCGGCGTGCTGACCAGCGTGCTGATCCCGGTGCTGGTGCGACGCAGCAAGGCCGACCCGGATCGGGGTGAGGCGTACGCCCAGCGGCTGCTCACCCTCGCGGTGCTCGCGCTGGCCGCCGCGGCGTTGATCGCGGTGCTCCTGGCACCGGTGCTGACCACGCTCTACGCCAGCGGCAAGGACCCCGCCTACACCGGCTTGGTCACGAAGCTGTCCTGGCTGATGCTGCCGATGCTCTTCTTCACCGGGTTGAGCGCGCTGATCGCCGCGGTGTTGAACACCCGGGGGCATTTCGCCGCGCCGATGTGGGCGCCGATCCTCAACAACCTGGTGGTCATCGGCACGTTCGGCCTCTACATCCTGTTCTACGGCGCGAAGGCCATCCGGCCGGAGGACATGGGCTGGGGACGGATCCTGCTGGTCGGCGGGGGCACCCTGCTCGGTGTGGCGGTGCAGTCCGCCGGCCTGCTGCCGGCGCTGCGCAAGGTGGGATTCCGGTGGAAGCTGCGGTTCGACTTCCGCGAGCTGGGGCTGCGGGAGCTGGCCAGGCTCGGCGGGTGGATGTTCTGCTACGTCGCCGTCAACCAGCTCGGCCTGTTCGTGATCGTCAACGTGCTCACCCGGGCGGCGGGCGAGGACAGCGCCGGTCTGCTGATCTACAACAACGTCTTCCTGCTGCTGATGATGGCCCACGGCATCATCGCCGTCTCGATCATCACCGCGCTGATGCCACGGATGAGCGCCGCCGCGGCCGACGGCCGGTTCCACGAGGTCACCGCCGACCTGTCCCGGGGCACCCGGATGGTCACCGCGGTGCTCGCGCCGATCGCGGTCTGCTACGCGGTACTGGCCGCGCCGATCGCGGTGGTGGTCTTCCAGTACGGCGCGTTCAGCGGTGACAACGCGGTGGCCACCTCGACGGTGCTGCTGGTCGCCGCACTCGCCCTGGTGCCGTTCGCGATCAGCCAGCTCTTCACGTTCGCCTTCTACGCCCTGCCGGACACCCGCACCCCGGCGCTGGTGAACATCCCGGTGGTGGTGCTGCGGGTACTGATCCAGGTCGGCCTCTATCTCGCCTTCTCGCGCACCTTCGCGGCGGCCGGCATGATGCTCGGTAACGCGATCTCGTACGTGGCGGCGGCGGTGATCTCCGCGATCCTGCTACGGCCGCGGATCGGACGCATCGGGCTCGGCGCGATCATGCGCACGATGGGCCGGGTGATCGTCGCGGCGCTCGGCGCCGCCCTCGTCGGTTTCCTCGTGGTCACCGTGCTTCCGGGTGACTCGGCGCAGTTGGGTCGGGGCGAGGCCGTACTCCAGCTCGTCATCGGCGGCGCGGCGATCGGCGTGACCTACCTGGCCCTCGCCATGGCGTTGCGGATCGGTGAGATCACCGAGGTGGTGGGCATGGTCCGGCGCCGCCTCGGCCGCTGACACCATCGCCGAACCGCCGGTACGGTGCGTCACCGTGGATCACCAGCCTGGGGATGCGCCTGTGGATAACTCAGCGATTCACCGGCCAACCGCCGGATCGGCCTGTGGATAACCAACCGTACGGCTGAGCGTGGCCGACCGTACGGTGGGAACGACGGAGTTGGGCGCGCGACCACCACTCCGGTCCGAGCCCCTCCGGCAGCCTCTTGCGGCGAACCCGTAGATTGGCTAGTACATGTGCCAGCAACGTGACTGACAACGGTCGTAACCGGACGGCGTGTCATACCCCCGGCACCTCCGGCGGCTACGGCGGGAAGATGACATGTCGGGGAGGCGGGCAACCCGGGTAAGGTCGCTCTCGACGGGTACGGCAGGCGGCGGCGCTCGCGTCGGCACCGGTCGGCCGGTTCCTTCGAAGGCAGAGCGGGAAGCCACATGCCCAGCAGCGCGGGTCCATCGATCGACACGATCACCGAGGGAGGACGGGTGACCCAGGTCGGCGAGGGTCAGGACGCGGACGAGAGCGCTCCGCCGGTCATGACCTTCGGTGCTCCCACGACCGGTGAGATCCTCGCCGAGCGGTACGAGCTGGTCGAACACATCAACAACGACAGTGCCGGGCGGTTGGTCTGGCGAGGTGTCGACGTCATCCTGCGCCGCCCTGTCGCGGTCGTGCTGCGCTACCCGGGCGGCGACTCCGCCACCGAGATGCTCCAGGCCGCCGTCGCGGCCAGCCGTGTCATCCACCCCAACCTCGTCGGCGTCTACGACGCGATCGACGAGGACGAGCGGGCGTACGTGGTCCGTGAATGGGTGGACGGACGGTCCCTGCGGGAGATGGTTGCCGACGAACCGCTGGACTCGGCCCGGGCGACCGCGATCGGCTCCGCCGTCGCCAGCGCGCTGGCCGCCGTCCACGCCACCGGAATGGTGCACGGGAACGTACATCCCGGCACCGTCATGATCTCTGACGACGGCCGGGTGGTGCTGGCCGACGCGCGTACCGACGGGAACGACAGCCAGGAGAGCGACGTCCGCGCGGTCGGCGGCATCCTCTACTTCGCGCTGACCGGGCACTGGCCGCACACCGAGGCGCCGCTGCGGGGCGCCACCGCCGGACACGGCCGTGCCGCCATCCCCGACGCGGTCCGGGACGCCGACGGCGCGCTCGCCGCGCCCCGGCAGGTCCGTGCGGGCGTGCCCGCGTACCTCGACGATCTGACCATGGATCTGCTCGACGCCGAGATCGCGCCGCCGTCGTCGGACGTGCTCGCCGCCGAACTGGCCCGCCTCGACGTACCGGCCGAGGATCAGTTCCTCGACAACAGCGGCCCGTTGCGCTTCGCGGCCGAGCCCGGGGAAGAGCCCTCGCCGCTGGCCGCCGCGGGTGGCCGCAAGGTCGCCATCGGCATCGCCGGGCTGCTGGCGGTCGCCCTGGTCGGGCTCCTGATCGGTATCAGCACCCTGGGCGGCGACGACAAGGACCCGCAGACCAATCCGGTGGCTGCGCCGAGTTCCAGCGCACCCGCCCAGGCCGAGCCGCCGGCCGCGGCCGTCGGCCCGCTGCGCGTCCGGGACGTACGCATCGTCGACCCGGACAGCAAACTGCGGGATGAGTTGGACCACGCGAACAAGGTCATCGACGGTGACCGGGACAAGGGCTGGGGTACCGACACCTACACCACCGCCAAGTTCGGCAACCGAAAGTCCGGCATGGGGGTCTGGATCGACCTCGGCGGCCCGCACACGGTGAAGTCCGTCCAGGTCAGCCTCTCCAGCACCGGCGCCACCGCCGAACTGCTCGCCGGCACCACGAACCCGCCGTCGACGTCCA
Organism: Micromonospora avicenniae; assembly: GCF_900156065.1. GTDB lineage: Bacteria > Actinomycetota > Actinomycetes > Mycobacteriales > Micromonosporaceae > Micromonospora > Micromonospora avicenniae. Next base: position 92,745 of record NZ_FTNF01000003.1, read on the forward strand.
ACGGCGACAAGCAGCTGGTGCAGGACTACAAGAAGACCCGGATCGGGCAGCCGTTCGAGGAGCACGACGGCACCACGATGGCCTTCGACGGCTTCGACGCCGACACGAAGTACCGCTACCTGCTCTTCTGGATCACCCAGCTGCCGCCGAATGACCGGGGTTACCAGATCGACGTTCAGGAAATCACGGTCCAGGGGTCGTGACCCGGCCGCCACGCTCCGGGCACCGCCTCCGCCGGACGTGGTGATGGAAGAGCACGACACGCGGACGACGGCGGGCCTGCCTACCCCGGCTGGGCCCGCCGACCCGTCTGACGATCTCGCTCTGCTGCGCGCCCACGTCGCCGGCGACCGGGATGCCTTCGCTCAGCTCTTCCAGCGGCACCGTGACCGCCTCTGGGCGGTGGCGCTACGGACCATGGGCGACCGCGAGGAGGCCGCGGACGCGCTCCAGGACGCTCTGCTCTCCGCTCACCGGGCCGCGAGCCGGTTCCGTGGCGACTCGGCGGTCACCACCTGGCTGCACCGGATCGTGGTGAATGCCTGCCTCGACCGCATCCGCCGGCGGCAGGCGCACCCGACTGTGCCGTTGCCCGACGGTGTACGCACCGACGGTGGCTCCGCCACGGGCGGTGTGGAGCCGGCCGCTCCGGTACACGATCACGACACCGCGCTGGTCGTCCGCGAGGCGCTTGCCGCGCTGCCCGTGGAGCAGCGCGCGGCGCTCGTGCTGGTGGACGTACAGGGCTATCCGGTCGCCGAGGTGGCGAAGATCCTCGGCGTGGCCGAGGGGACGGTGAAGAGCCGTTGCGCCCGGGGCCGGGCCCGGCTGGCCGTCCTTCTGGGCCACCTCCGCCCGACGGCGGGCGGTGCGGCGACGCCGGCCGGTAGCAGCTCCGGCGTGCCCCCCGTCACCGACGGGAACCCGCGCCGGGTGGAGGGCGTCGGATCAGGGTCGGGGCGATCCCGGCAGGACGTCAAGCGGGAGGACACGTGACGGTCGGGCGATTCCGGGAGGTCGACCACGATCTGCTCGCCGACTACCTCGGCGGGGCGCTGGACGGCACGCCGGAGCAGGCGGTGGTCGCACGCCTGGTCGCCGAGGACGCTGCCTGGTCCGAGGCGTACGCAGAGCTGGCCCCGGCTGTCGCCGCCGTCGAGGGGGATCCCGCCCGCTGGGGGGAGCCGGCTGCCGAGGTGCCGGTGGATGTCGCCGACCGGATCGTCACGGCGCTCGCCGCGCTGCCTCCGGTGCCCGGTGCGCACGAGGAGAAGCCGTCCGAGCCGGACGTGGACCCGACCGGCAGCCCACTCGTCCCGGCCCAGAGCGGTCGGCGCCGGCCGGCTGTCGGTGTACCGCGGTCGGATCGGGGTGCCCCCACCGGTCCCGGCCGGCAACGGCGGCGCCTGGCGCGGGTGGCCGGGCCGGTGGCGCTGGCCGCGGTCGCCGTGGCGGTCGTCGGCCTCGGGGTCGACCAGTTCGCCGGTGGAGGGGACGACGCACAGACCTCCGGTACCGCCTTGGATGCGCCCGCGAATGCTCCCGAGGCTGGGGCCGCACCGGTGCGGACCACGGGGCCGACGACGCACAGCGGCATCGACTACGCGCCCGTGAATCTGGGCTCTGTGCTCGCGTCCGGCGGGCCCAAGGCGCTCGCGGGTAGTTCGGCCCCGACCGGGCGGGCCGCCAGCGGAGCGCAGCACGACCGGCTGTCGGCGCCGTACCGGGGTGACCAGCTCGACCGGCTGACCGATCCGGCGGCGCTGGACACCTGCCTGAGAGAGATCGCCGCGGAGCACCGGGGCGGTGCGCTCGTGGCCGATCTGGTCGACTACGCCGCGTTCCAGGGCGAGCCGGCGCTGGTCGTACGCTTCACCGACGCGACGGGCGCACGATGGGCCTGGGTGAGCGGCCCGGAGTGTGGGGTGCCGGGCTCCGGCGCGGACACCCGTTATCGGACGCGGGTAGGGTGAGTTCGCGGTCAACCGGCGTTCGGGCATCCGCGTGACGTGACCCACCGGACGCCTGGCGCGGGAATTCCCGGTTCGTACGATGACGTTTCGGAAGTAGCTGCCGGCTCCTCCAGGCGTCGGCACAGGATCGGTATCGTGCGCGCGCCGATGCCGAAACACACACAACTCGGGAGACGGCAGTGGACGAGGTCCGCAACCTGATCATCATCGGCTCTGGGCCGGCCGGTTACACGGCGGCGGTCTATGCCGCGCGCGCCAACCTGAAGCCGCTCATCATCGAGGGTGTGCAGTCCGGTGGTGCGCTGATGACGACGACCGAGGTGGAAAACTTCCCCGGCTTCGCCGACGGCATCCTCGGGCCCGAACTCATGGACAACATGCGTAAGCAGGCCGAACGGTTCGGTGCCGAGTTCCTGACCAACGACGTGACCCGGGTCGAGCTGGTGGACACCGGTGACGCCGGCTCCGGCGCGGTCAGCACCGTGTGGGTCGGCGAGACCGCCTACCGCGCCCGCGCCGTCATCCTGTCCACCGGTTCCGCCTGGCGGCCGCTCGGCGTGCCGGGCGAGCAGGAGTACCTCGGCCACGGCGTCTCCTCGTGTGCGACCTGCGACGGCTTCTTCTTCCGGAACCAGCACATCGTCGTCGTCGGCGGTGGCGACTCGGCGATGGAGGAGGCCAGCTTCCTCACCCGCTTCGCCGACTCGGTCACCATCATCCACCGCCGTGACTCGTTCCGCGCCAGCAAGATCATGGCCGACCGGGCGCTGAACAACGACAAGATCAAGGTCGAGTGGAACACCGTGGTCGAGGAGGTCCTCGGTTCCGACGGCAAGGTCTCCGGTGTCCGCGTCCGCAACGTGCACACCGGCGAGACCAAGGAACTCGACGTCACCGGCGTCTTCGTGGCGATCGGCCACGACCCGCGTAGCGAGCTCTTCCGCGGCCAGGTGGAACTGGACGACGAGGGGTACGTGAAGGTGGAGGCCCCCACCACCCGGACCAGCGTGCCTGGCGTCTTCGCGGCCGGCGACCTGGTAGACCACACCTACCGGCAGGCGATCACCGCCGCCGGTACGGGCTGCGCCGCCGCCCTCGACGCGGAGCGCTTCATCGCGACTTTGCAGGGCTGAACAACCCGAACGACCCTGGAGGAGGGCCATAGTGGGAACAACCAAGGCTGTCACCGACGCGAGCTTCGCCAGCGACGTGCTGAAGTCCGACAAGCCGGTGCTTGTCGACTTCTGGGCCGAGTGGTGCGGGCCGTGCCGCAAGGTCTCGCCTCTGCTCGAGGAGATCGCGGGCGAGATGAGCGACCAGGTCACCATCGTCAAGCTGAACATCGACGAGAACCCGGAGACCGCCCGGGCGTACCGGGTGATGTCCGTACCGACCCTGACGATCTTCAAAAACGGCGAGCCGGTGCAGTCCATCGCCGGCGCCAAGCCCAAGGGCGAGCTGGTCAAGCTGATCGAATCGGCGCTCTGACCAACACCTACGCCGCGACCCCGCAACCGGTCCATCCGGTTGCGGGGTCGCGTTTTTTCGCCGGGCGAGCCACCTCACCCGGCCGGAACGCATAACCTCAAGCACGGGCCGCCCGGCCAGCCAGCACCCGTGCAGAGGGGGTCGTGCGTGCGTCCGATCCGTCCCGGTGATCGCGGACCCGCGGTCACGGAGATCCGTACGGTCCTGGCCGGTCTCAACCTGCTGCCGCCGGCGGACGGCGCGCAGATCGACGAGTTCGACACCGCGACCGAGCGGGCGGTACGCGCCTTCCAGCAGTCCCGCGGGCTGAGCGTGGACGGTCGCGTCGGTGCGGAGACGTGGCGGGCCCTGGAAGCGGCCCGCTGGCGGCTCGGCGCGCGCACCCTCTACCACGCGGTGCCCGAGCCACTGACCGGCGAGGACGTTCGTTCGCTGCAGGAACGCCTGCTGGAGATGGGGTACGACGCCGGCCGGGCAGACGCCATCTACGGCATCCGGACGTCCCGGGCGGTGGCCCAGTTCCAACGCGAGGTCGGCCTGACCCCAGACGGCGCGTGCGGTCCGCACACCATGAACGCGCTGCGCCGGCTCGGCCGGAAGGTGGTCGGCGGTCGCCCCCAGTGGCTGCGCGAGTCCGACGCCATCCGGCAGTCCGGGCCGACCCTCGTCGGCCGGACGGTGGTGATCGACCCGGGCCACGGCGGCACCGACCCCGGTGTGGTGGTGCCGGACGGAACGCTGCGCTGGACCGAGGCGGATCTGGTGCACGACCTGGCGAGCCGGCTGGAAGGGCGGCTGGCGGCCTCCGGTGTGCGAGTCCAGCTCACCCGCGGCCCGGCCCCCGGTGAGTGCCTGCCGGACACCGACCGGGCCCAGCTCGCCAACGCGCTCGGCGCCGACGTGTTCATCTCGCTGCACACCGATGGGCACCTCAATCCCGACGCCGACGGGGTGGCGACCTACCACTACGGCACCAACAACGGCGTCACCTCGGCGACCGGCGAGCGGCTGGCGGGGCTCGTACAGCGGGAGATCGTGGCGCGTACCGGGCTGCGGAACTGCGGCACCCACGCCAAGGCGTGGGACCTGCTCCGGCTGACGCGAATGCCGGCGGTCCGGGTGGAGGTCGGTTACCTCACCTCACCGACGGACCGCGCCAGGCTGGTCGACCCGCGGTTCCGTGACCGGGTCGCCGAGGCGATCGTGGCCGCCGTACAGCGGATGTACTTCCCCATCGAACGGGACGTGCCGACCGGCTCGATCGACGTCAGCGAACTCCGGGCGGTGGTGGCGGCCGGCACGGTGGTCGACTGATCCCCTCGGATCAGTTCGTGCTCGATCGGGTGGCAGCGGCGGGTCGGACGGGGCGGAGCAGACTCTCCGGGCTCATCGAGCCGAGCAGCTTCTCCAGCGCGTATTCGACGTCGGACTTCCAGCTCAGCGCGGTACGCAGCTCCAACCGGAGCCGAGGGAAGCGGGGATGCGGACGTACGGTTTTGAAGCCGACGGAGAGGAAGAAATCGGCCGGTGCGACGCAGGCACGGGAGTCGTCGGCCGCGTCACCGAACTTGGCGTCGCCGAACGCCTCGATCGCCTTGATCCCGCGCTTGGTGAGGTCCCGCGCGACACCCTGCACGAGCATCCGTCCCAACCCGCCGCCGGCGAAGGACGACACCACGTTCGCCGTCATCAGTAGCGCGGCGTCGGCCGAGACGGGCGAGGTGGGAAAGGCCATCGAACGGGGAACGTACGCCGGCGGGGCGTACATGACGAAGCCGGCCGGCATGCCGTCGACGTAGGCGAGTTTGCCGCACGACCCCCACTCGAGCAGGGTCTGGGAAACCCAGGCCTCCTTCTCCAGACCCGGATCACCGGCGGCGCAGGCCCGGTCGGCGGACACCGGATCCAGCTCCCAGTAGACGCACTGCCGACAAGGACGGGGCAGGTCCTCCAGCGTGTCCAGGGTCAGGTTGACCAGACGTCGCGACATTGGCGCACCCCACACTCAGGCTCGGTGGTGAACCGGCACGGAACGACAGCGCCGCCTTCCTGCCCCCGACGAGCGATCGTACGCCGCCAGCCGACCGTACGGGAGGGGACGCGCTAACGCCCACCGGAGCGGGTGACCGTCCGGGGAATGGACGCACCCGATGTCCGGTGACCGGCTAGGCGGATGCGGTCTAGGATCGAAAATCGGCGCCCCGTGCCGCCATGGTCGCCGGTGTCCGGGGTACACCCCCGGGCGGGAGTCCGCCCTCCAGCGATCGAGGTGATGTCATGGCCGGCACGACGCTCGACGACTACACCGACCGGTACGCCCGGCGCGTACGGGGCATGAAGGCCTCGGAGATCCGAGCCCTCTTCGCAGTGGCGAGTCGTCCGGAGGTCGTGTCGCTGGCCGGCGGCGCTCCCTACATCACGGCGCTGCCGCTGGACGCGGTGGGCGAGATGCTCGGCCGCCTGGGCTCCGAGCACGGCGCGACCACTCTGCAGTACGGCATCGGCCAGGGGACGCTGGAGCTGCGCGAGGGAATCTGCGAGGTGATGGCCCTCTCCGGGATCGACGCCGCCTGCGGCGCGTCGCCGGACGACGTGGTGGTCACGGTCGGCGGGCAGCAGGCGCTCGACCTGGTGGCCCGCCTCTTCCTGGATCCGGGTGACGTGGTGCTCGCCGAGGGCCCGACGTATGTCGGCGCGCTCGGGGTGTTCCAGGCTGCCCAGGCCCAGGTGGTACATGTGCCGATGGACTCCGACGGGCTCATCCCCGAGGCGTTGGAGGCCGCCATCGCCGAGCAGGCACGCACCGGCCGGCGGGTCAAGTTCCTCTACACCATCCCCACCTACCAGAACCCGACCGGCGTCACGCTCACCGAGGAGCGACGGGAGCGGGTCCTCGACATCTGCGAGCGCGCCGGTCTTCTCGTGATCGAGGACGACCCGTACGGTCAGCTGGGGTTCGAGGGCGAGGCGCCCGCGCCGCTGCGAGCCCGTCGACGAGAGGGCGTCTTCTACCTCGGCACCTTCTCCAAGACCTTCGCCCCCGGCCTGCGGGTCGGCTGGATCCTGGCGCCGCACGCGGTCCGCGACAAGCTGGTCATCGCGAGCGAGGCGCAGATCCTCTGCCCCAGCGGCTACGCGCAGGCCGCCGTCGCGACGTACCTCAACACCATGCCGTGGCGGGAGCAGCTGAAGGTCTACCGCGAGGTCTACCGGGAGCGCCGGGACGCGCTGCTCGACGCGCTCACCGACCTGATGCCGGAGGGCACCAGCTGGACCAGGCCCGGCGGGGGTCTCTTCGTGTGGGCCACGCTGCCCGCCGGCCTCGATTCGAAGGCGATGATGCCGCGTGCCGTCGCCGCACGCGTGGCGTACGTGCCGGGTACCGGCTTCTACGCCGACGGCTCCGGCGGCGGCCACATGCGGCTGAACTTCAGCTTCCCGCCACCGGAGCGGATCCGGGAGGGCGTGCGCCGGCTCGCCGGGGTGATGGAGCAGGAGATCGCCACGCGGCAGGTCTTCGGTGCGGTACGTGGCGAGGGTCCCCGCCGCCGGGCCGGTTCGGACACGCCGGGACCGGCCTTGGCATGATTCCGGCATGGGTAAGACCGCTGCCGACCGCCCCGAGCTGACCGAACCAGCCGGCCACGACGACCTGCACGTCCTGGTGCTCGCCGGCGGGCTCTCGTACGAGCGGGACGTCTCGCTGCGCTCCGGCCGCCGGGTGCTCGACGCACTCCGGGCGGTCGGCATGGACGTCGAACTCCGTGACGCCGACATCGCGCTGCTGCCGGCGTTGGCCGCCGACCCGCCGGATGCCGTCGTCATCGCCCTGCACGGCGCGACCGGGGAGGACGGCTCGCTGCGCGGCGTACTCGACCTCTGCGACGTCCCGTACGTCGGGTGCGACGCGCGGGCGTCCCGGTTGGCCTGGGACAAGCCCTCGGCGAAGACGGTGCTCCGCGAGGCGGGCATCCCCACTCCCGACTGGGTGGCGCTGCCGCACGACCGCTTCTCTGAACTGGGCGCCGTCGCCGTACTGGACCGGATCGTCGACCGGCTCGGCCTGCCACTCATGGTCAAGCCGGCGCAGGGCGGTTCCGGCCTGGGTGCCGCGGTGGTCCGGGAGAACGCGGCCCTGCCGGCCGCCATGGTGGGTTGCTTCGCGTACGGCTCGACGGCGCTCGTCGAGCGGTACGTCCCGGGAATGGACGTGGCCGTCTCAGTCCTCGACCTCGGCGACGGCCCGCAGGCCCTGCCGGCCGTGGAGATCGTGCCCCGCAACGGCGTGTACGACTACGCCGCCCGGTACACGGCCGGACGGACCACCTGGCACGCGCCCGCACGCCTCGACTCCGGGGTCGCGGCGAACGTGGCGGAGGTGGCCCTGGCCGCGCACCGCGCCCTGGGCCTGCGGGACCTGTCCCGGGTCGACCTCATCGTCGACGCCGACGGGCAGCCGCACGTGCTGGAGGTCAACGTGTCGCCGGGGATGACCGAGACGTCGCTGCTGCCGCTCGCCGTCGCGGCCGCGGGCCTGGACTTCGGGCAGGTGCTGAGCGCGCTCGTGGCCCGCGCCGCAGCCCGTCGGCCCTGACCTCCTCGGCACTGCGCGGCCGCAGTGTGAGGCGTTCACGGCCCGTAGGCGAGATTCGTGCCACCGCTGGCCTCGATCAGCCAGGACAGCGAGCCGCTGCCGAACGGCCAGCCGGTGGTGGCCACCTCGACCCAGCCGCCTCCCGATGAGTCGGTGCCCGCGTGCCACCACCACCAACTGCGATCGTCCCCGGCCCCTTCCTCGGTCGGGTCGAAGTAGTACAACCAACCCGACAGGGTCCACGGCCCCTCGCTGACGGCCGCTCTCTCCGTCGGCGTCATCGCCCGCCACTGCCGCAACCATGCCTCGACATCAAGGTGCTCGCTCGGCTCCGGCTCCCTGGGCTCAGGCGCGCACCGTTCGACGAACCAGGTCGGCAGCAGCTGGGGCCACCGCTCGAATGCGGGCCAGTCGCCTGTCCGCTCGACCACCCGCGTCAGCACCTCACGCGCATCGGCGATGACCCGGGCGGGATCCTCGGCGGTGAACCGGACCCGGACGAGAAACAGCCGCTGCTGGTCGTCCTCGGCCTCCAGGCCGGACCGGAGACGCCGCAGCTCGCCCTCCATGATCTCCACGGCGAGAAAGTGTGCACCACCACCGGCGTCGTCACACCTCAATACCGCCAGACCACAAGATCAGGGCCCGCAACTGCCGCCCGCTGCCGGCTCTCGCGGAGTTGCTCCGGGCGTTACGACCCCGTCCCGTACGTCGCAGCGAGGAGCCGGCGGAGTCGGCCGAACCGTGGTCCGACGAGGCCGTGAACGCCTGTCGGTCTTCGCGGCCGAGACGACGGTGGTGACCGGTGCTGGAGTCGACCGGAGTTCTGCGCGGTGGCTCGCCCCGGCCCCGGCCGAACCGCCGCCGCCCGCCGTCGTGGAGCTGGGCCCGGTGCGTGCCGTTTCCGCGCACTCGGTCCAGCCGACGCGGCCCGTGGACCCGTTGATCGGGTCGGTCGGGAAGTGCCGCGCCTAGGCCGGCTTCGCCGCTGCCACGTCGTCCTCGGGGCGCCTCGGCGAAGGCACCTTCGGCTGCCGTCCGGCTTCCCCGTCCGAGGCGTTCCCTGCAGCCTCAGAGCCCGCCAGAGGCGTCGGGCTCTCCGTCGCCTCCTCGACCACCGGGTGCTCTGCGGCAGCCCCGCTCCCGGGGACGTCGCCCGCGGAGAGCGCCTCCGCGTTGCCGTCGTCCTCGCCCTGCGGGCCCTCGTCGAGGGCCGAGCGGTCAGCGTCACCGTCGGCGTCGGCCTCGGCAGCAGCCATCCCCTCGCCGGTAGGCGTCTCCTCGGCAGCCTCGATCACCGAGGTCTCCGGCGCGGCCTCGGTATCCGTGTCGGGAATCGACGAGGCGATGCTGGACGGCGCCTGCCACTCGATCCGGGGCGGCTCCGCGAGCGGACGGCCGCCGAAGTCCGCCAGCCAGGCCGCAACCAGTGCGAGGTTCTCCCGCCACTTCGCCTCGGGGATCGGCGGCAGGATCGAGTCCCAGAGGGACAGGAACGTGCCACGCAGTTGAAGGCGACCGTACGGGCGGGCGAGGAACCACAGGTGCAGGTGCGCGGAGCCGTCGCCCCAGCGATTCACGTGAACCCGGGCCACGTCGTCCAGCGACCGGATCGCGCGCTCCAGCCGTACCGTCATCACACCCAGCTCGGCGGCGAGCAGGTTCGGCAGGTCGCCGAGGTCGAGGTGGGATCGGGTTTCCAGGATGAGGACCATCGGCAGACCGGTCGGCCGATCCATGGCGCGCACCCGCCACCGCTCACCGACCCAGATGTACGCCTCGTCGGGCGCGCCGCACGCGATGCATTCCCGGTTTCCCTCGCCCTTGCGGGGCGGCTCGACCGGGACCGGATCATCGATTTGCTTGACGCGAAGGTCGCCCTCGAAGGGGAATGAGGGCCACTGGGTGAAGTCCGGAACTGCGGGAGGGGTGTCGTGCACGAGGCTGACCCTAGTCGAGTCCGGCACCGCTGTCCCTACTCCGCAACGACCGATGTGACAGGCCCTCCAGAGCCGCTCCGGCGGGTCCGCGCCGGAGATATCCACAGGCCCCCGGAGGCCCGGTGTTCGCGCGTAATCCACAGGTACGCAAGGGGTTCCACGCGCTGTTTCACGTGAAACGGCAGTCGCCTGTGGATAACTGGTGTGGATAAGTTCGCCTGCCGCCGACACGCCCGCCCACCCCGCGTTCCGGGTGCTCCAGCGGCTCCGTTTCACGTGAAACGCCGGGGGGCCCGGCCGTTCCTCCCCGGAGGCGGCATCGACCTGAGTTCCGCGGACGGCGTACTCCCGCGCGACGCGGGACCGCACGACCTTCTCGCCCATCGTGTGTGCGTTCGGCGAGGGGACGGGCCCCTGAAAGCCCGAGCTGACCGTCCCGGTTCCACCGACGAGGCCGCGGCAGGGCAGCAGGGGTGCCGGTCGACGGCTGTCCCTGACAGCACGACGGCCGCCCACCCCGGCGAGGGTGCGCGGCCATCGGGGGCGGTCGCGTCAGGACTCGGACGACTCCTCGCTGACGCCGATGATCCCCACGATCCGCTCCAGGTCGTCGACCGTGGCGAACTCGATCGTGATCTTGCCCTTGCTCCGGCCGATATCCACCTTCACTCGGGTGTCGAAGCGGTCCGACAGCCGATCGGCCAGATCGTTGAGGGCCGGCGCGTGCGGCTTGGGACGCCGGTTGGCGGCCGAGGGCTTCGCCGGGCCGTCGTTCAGGGCGAGGGCGACGATCTCCTCAGTCGCACGGACGGAGAGGCCCTCGGCGACGATCCGCAGCGCGAGCTGCTCCTGCGCCTCCGCGTCGTCGAGGCTCAGCAGAGCGCGGGCGTGCCCGGCGGAGAGGATCCCGGCGGCGACCCGCCGCTGCACCTGGGCGGGGAGGTTGAGCAGCCGGATGGTGTTGGAGATCTGCGGGCGGCTGCGCCCGATCCGGCGGGCCAGCTCTTCGTGCGTGGCCCCGAACTCCTCCAGCAGCTGCTGGTAGGCGGCCGCCTCTTCCAGCGGGTTGAGGTTCGCCCGGTGGATGTTCTCCAGCAGTGCGTCCCGGAGCATCGCGTCGTCCCGCGTGTCCCGCACGATCGCCGGGATGTTCTCCCTACCGACCGCCTGGGCGGCCCGCCAGCGGCGTTCGCCCATCACCAGCTCGTACTTCTCGTCGTCGAGCTGGCGGACGACGATCGGCTGGAGGAAGCCGACCTCCTGGATCGAGGTCTTCAGCTCCTCGAGCGCCTCCTCGTCGAAGACCTGTCGGGGCTGTTTCGGGTTCGGCAGGATCGCGTCGACCGGGATCTCAGCGAACCGCGCTCCCGGCACCGGACTCAGCGTCGACTCGGGCTCCGGCGGCGCGACCGGTGCTTCGACAGCCGGCGGGGCGGCGGCCACCGCACCCGCGGCCGGCAGGTTGTTCGCCGGCTCGACGACCTCCGTTCCGGCAACCGGCGCCGGCCCGGTCGGGATGAGTGCTCCCAGACCTCGACCCAGGCCGCCCCGAGGACGGTTCTTCATGCCACGCCTCCAGACGACTCGTCCGCACTACGCATTCCGGCCCACCGGTTCCTTGACGCCTCGCTCGGCGATCTCCTGGGCTGCCTCGAAGTAGCTCGTGGCACCCCGCGATCCGGGATCGTAGGTCATCACGGACTGCCCGTAGCTGGGCGCCTCGGAGACGCGCACGTTCCGCGGAATGACCGCCTGCAGGACCTTGTCGCCGAAGTGGTTGCGGACGTCCTGCTCGACCGCGTCAGCCAGGCGGGTGCGCCGGTCGTACATGGTGAGCAGGATCGTGGAGACCTCGAGGCGCGGGTTGAGGTGCTGCCGGACCAGGTTGATGTTGTTGATGAGCTGGTTCAACCCTTCGAGCGCGTAGTACTCGCACTGAATGGGGATCAGCACCTCCTGGGCGGCCACCAACGCGTTCACGGTGAGCAGCCCGAGCGAGGGCGGGCAGTCGATGAAGACGTAGTCGAAGTGGCCGGGGTACGCGGCGATGGCGCGGGCGAGCCGGGACTCCCGGGCCACCACGGAGACCAACTCGATCTCGGCACCCGCGAGGTCGATGGTCGCCGGTACGCACCAGAGGTTGGGGATGCCCTCCACGCCCTGCGCCACCTCCTCCAGCGGCACGCTGTTGATGAGGCAGTCGTAGACGTCCGGCACGCCGGTGTGGTGCGGCACGTTCAACCCGGTGGAGGCGTTGCCCTGAGGGTCGAGGTCGACCACCAGCACCCGATTGCCGTGCAGCGCGAGCGCCACGGCCAGGTTGACGGTCGTGGTCGTCTTACCCACGCCGCCCTTCTGGTTCGCGACGCACATGACCCGGGTCCGCTCCGGTCGAGGCATCGTCACCTCGCCACTGGGGTTCAGGATCTGCACGGCGCGCATCGCCTCCATTGCCAACGGTGGGTCATCATCTTCGGCCGTTTCACGTGAAACGTACGAGGGATCAACCGGCGTGGCCTCGTACGGCTCGGCCGGGACAGCGGGGGTGTCGGGCGCTGCGGTGGCATCCGATACCGCATCGGGGGTGGGCTGTTGCGGGACGGCCTGCTCGATCCGAGCCGACGCCGTGGTGTTGCGCCGGGTCGTGGCCGACCGCGCCTCGGACGGTGCGTTCACCGGCCGCGGTACCGAGTCCGGCGGGCGGATCGCCTGCTGCTCTGGCCCGGACCCGTCCGGGGACCAGGCGGGGTAGCTGGTTTCACGTGAAACATGGTCGTTGGCCGACCTGTTCGTTCGTGGGTCGTCGTACCTGCCGTCGTCATGCACCTGTCATCCCTGCCCGCTTCGGATGGTCGGTCCGCATCCGTCAACTGGCCACGCCCGCACACGCCCTTCACGGTGTCCGTAGCCAGCGGGAGCGGCCGGGACCGTCAACGTCCGTCGCCATCCGCTCCACACTATCGACGCGCGGTCAGCCTACGGCGCACAGGCGCGGCCGGTCCACGTCGGGTTCTCATCCCTTCCTCCACCCGCAACGGTTCCAACGACCCAGGCACGTACCGGGAAAGGCTTGCGCCGCAACGGAACCGCTGGTCATCCAGCGCGGCGGCGACCACCGCGAGCCCTGCCGCTGCGAGCGCGACAGGTATCACAGTCGAGGCGGCCGCCGCTGACGGCACGACAGCTCGCTCGCGCCGTCAGCGACGGCGCGAGCGGCCACCCCGGGACCGCTTGGCGGCCGCCGTCCGGGCCGGACCCACGACCCGCTCCCGTACGACCTCCACCACGGTGGTCGGCGGGTCGATCACTCCGACGCCGCAGAGGTGCACGGTCGGCTCCCCGCCGCCGAGCTTCGCGACAGCGGCCTCGTGCTCGACGATCTCCTCGGCCGCCGAGGCGCCCTTGAGCGCGACCAGGCGCCCGTTCGGCACGGCGAGCGGTAGGCACCAGGCCGCGAGCCGGTCCAGCGGAGCAACGGCGCGAGCGGTGACCACGTCTCCGCGCAGCGGGGCCATGCCGTTCGCGCCGGTGGCCGCCTCCTCGGCCCGACCACGGAACACCCGGACGGACCCGCCCAGCCCGAGCCGCTCCACCACCTCGATCAGGAACGAGGTACGTCGGGCCAGCGGCTCGATCAGGGTCACCGCCAGGTCGGGGCGCGCGATCGCCAGGACGAGACCAGGCAGGCCGGCACCGGAGCCGACGTCCAGCACCTCGATGCCCTCCGGAATCCGCTCGGCCACCGCCGCGCAGTTCAGCAGGTGACGGTCCCAGATCCGGGGGGCCTCCCGGGGGCCGATCAGGCCGCGGACCACCCCGTCGGTGGCGAGCAGTTCGGCGTACGCGGCGGCGATGTCGAGGCGGTCACCGAAGAGTGCCCGGGCCGCATCGGCCAGCTCCACCGGCAACGTGGCGACGGCGGGGTCGGGGGTGTCCGCCGTACCGGAGGAACGCGAGAAACGTTCCGAGGGGTCGCCGGGCCGGACAGCCGACGGCCCGGGTGAGGTGCCACCCGGGCCGGTCGCGGCGTCTTCGTGGGTCACCCGGTCAGTCCACCGGCCGGACGACGATACGACGGTTCGGCTCGACGCCTTCCGACTCGCTCTCCACGCCGGCGATCGCGTTGACCACGTCGTGCACGCACTTGCGCTCGAAGGCGGACATCGGCTCCAGCCGCACCGACTCGCCGTACTCCTTGACCTTCTCCACCGCGTTGCGGGCCACCGCGGCGAGTTCCTTGCGCCGGGTGGCGCGGTAGCCGCCGACGTCGAGCAGCAGCCGGCTCGGCGTACCGGTCTGCCGGAAGACGGCGAGCCGCGTCAGCTCCTGGAGCGCTTCGAGGGTGGCACCGCGCTGGCCGACGAGGCTCTGCAGCCTGGCGCCGACGACCTCGACCACCGGGCGCCCACCGGATACCAGCTCGTCGATGTCGCCGTCGTAGTCGAGGATGTCGAGCAGACCCTCGACGTAGTCGGCCGCGATCTCGCTCTGCCGGAACAGGTCGCTTTCGGCCGGGGCCTTCTTCTCCCGGCCTGCGCCGTTGGCCTCCTCGGCCTCGACCTCGGTGTCGTCGCCGGACGCGACGGGAGCCGTCCCCTCCTCGTCCAGGGACTCGTCGGCGCGGGGGATGCTGGTATCGGTCACGGTGTCATCTCCGTACTCGCTCGGCCGGACCGTCGGTCCGCTGGTCTCCCGGGCCCGGCTGGAGGTCGCCGGTGCCACGGGCACGTCTGTATGGGCAGTTTCGCCCGTGCCCGCGTCGCGCGCGGTGTGTTCCGCCCGGCGCCGGCCGTACGGCGGCTGCACGGTGCGGAACGGGCCGCCGACGGTCTCCCGCGGCGGCCCGGATCACGTCAGCCCTGCCGCTTGGCGGGGCGCCCCTTCTTCGGGTTGGCCGGCTTCGCGCCCGGCTTCGGGGCGGCGACCTTCGGGGCGGCGGCCTTGGTCGGCACCTGCGGGGCGGGCTTGCGGCCGAACAGGCCACTCGTCTTGGCCGGCTGCGCCGGGTTGCGGGTCGCCGTCGCGGCCTTCGAGGCGGTGGGCGGCGGCGGGTACTTGCGGAGCACCCACTGCTGCTGGCCGAGCGTGAAGAGGTTGTTGGTGACCCAGTAGATGATCACACCGATCGGGAAGATCGAACCGGACACCAGGAGCGAGAGCGGGATGCCGTAGAGCATCAGCCGCTGGATCATCCGCTGCTGCGGGTCCTCGGCCCAGCCGGTCTTGAGGATCATCTGGCGGCTGGTGAGGTAGGTGGTACCCATCATCACCAGGACCAGGACGCCGGCGATGAGCTTGACGGTGGTGCCGTTCGCGCCCAGGTTGGCCAGTTCTTGGGGGGTCGAGCCGAAACGGCCGGAGATCGGGGCGGTGAAGAGCTTCGCGCTCGAGGCGCTGTTGAACTGGTCGACGGTCCAGCCGTACAGCGTCTTGAGCTGGTTGTCCGGGTTGAGCCGCTTGAGCGTGTGGAACAGGCCGAGGAAGACGGGGATCTGGAGGAACATCGGAAGGCAGCCCATGAGGGGGTTGGCCTTTTCCTTCCGGTAGAGCTCCATCATCTCCTTCTGGAGCGTCTCCCGGTCACCCTTGTGCTTCTCCTGCAGCGCCTTGACCTGGGGCTGCAACGCCTGCATCGCGCGCTGCGACTTGATCTGCTTGACGAAGACCGGGAACAGGATCACCCGGACGGTGACCACCAGGAAGAAGATGGCCAGGATCCAGGCGAAGTTCGTGCCGATGACGGCGTCGACGGGCACTCCGATGGCATCCCAGGCCGAGTGCCAGGTCAGCAGGATCCACGAAATCGCGTAGTAGATCCAGTCGAGACTCAATTCGGAGCTCCAGTCACATCGGCACGGCGGCGACCGCCCGGCTCCGGTACCGGGTCATGTCCACCTGGGTGGAAGGGATGGCAGCGCAACAACCGCCGGACCGCCAGCCCGGTCCCGCGGACCGCGCCGTGCCGGCCCACCGCCTCTAGCGCGTACGCACTGCACGACGGGTAGAACCGACAGCGGGCCGGCAGTGCCGGACTTATCCAACGACGGTACGCGATGATGGGCCCGATCAGCACACGGGCGGCCAGGCTGTCGGACCGGGGAGCGGCGGAACCGAGACTCACCGGCGCCGCCTCCGGGCCACCTGGGCGGCGGCGATCGCGGCGTCCAGGTCGGCGCCGAGCCGCGGGTAGGACACGTCGGCGGCCTCGGGGAGCGCTCGGACGACCAACGTGCTGCCCGGGGGCAGTTCGCCCAGCCGTTCGCGGACGAGGTGCCGCAGGCGGCGGCGGACCCGGTTACGAACGACCGCCGGCCCGACGGCCTTGGATACGACGAAGCCGGCGCGAGTCGGCGCGGACGACTGCTCCGCGCCGGCGTTCCGCGCCGGCTCCGACGAGGTCGGTGTCGCTGGCTCGGGAGAGATCGGCAGGGTCAGGTGCACCACGACCGCGCCACGGCCGGCGCGTCGGCCACCCCGGACCGCTGCGGCGAAGTCGGTGCTGCGCCGCAGTCGCTGCGCGGCGGCCAGCACGACTGCCTCACGTCTCCCCGGACCTGCCCGGTCGGCCTCAGGCCGACAGGCGGGCGCGGCCCTTGGCGCGACGGGTCGAGAGGATGGCCCGCCCGGCCCGGGTGCGCATGCGCAGCCGGAAGCCGTGGGTCTTGGCGCGCCGGCGGTTGTTCGGCTGGTAGGTGCGCTTGCTCACGTCAGGCTCTCCGTTGTCCTACGTCCCGGGACGGTGAAGACCCGGGAGTCGTGTGGTGGTCCAGGCCACTACGCGGTGGCCTCCAATCGGCGCTGCCCGACGACGCGGCACCTCACCGATTCGGGGAGACCTACGCGGGCAGCAAGCACCCATCACCCTAGCAGAGGGCGTGAGAGCAGCCGCTCCAGCCTACGCAGGGAGGCAATGACCGTCAAACGGCACCGCCCGGGCCGGTACGGACGCACCGACGACCGTAGCGGCGGTTTTCACTCATACCGCGAACGCGGGGGCCGCGTCGCCGGTTGATGGCGCAGGGACAACGCTGTTACCGTGCCCGATTGCGGTCGGCGTCGGGGGTTGAATCGTCGACGACCGGCAAGACCGGACAAGGTAGTGAATCGTTCGGCACGGTGTACCCGCTTCAGCGCCCGATCAGGCAGGGGCAGGTCCCACCCGCGTCCGACGAACGGCCACAATCGGTCGGTACACAGGCTGTGGATAACTTGTGGACGACGACTGGTCGGCCGTTCGGGTGGTAAAAGCGCCATCCGCGCTCACGCGGCGGGCCCGCGACGGCCGGCTGGCAGACAGCGACGGCCGGGGAGCAGAGGCGAGGGGGTGGCACGACGGTGGCCGGTTCGACCGACCTTGCCGCGGTGTGGACGGCGACGACCGACGAGCTCGCCGACGAGATCATCTCCGCGCAGCAGCGGGCCTACCTCCGGCTGACCCGACTGCGCGCGATCGTCGAGGACACCGCGCTGCTCTCCGTACCGGACGCCTTCACCCGGGACGTGATCGAGTCTCGGCTGCGCCCGGCGATCACCGAGGCGCTCACCCGCCGTCTCGGCCGGCCGATCCAGGTGGCGGTCACCGTACGGGTCGCCGAGGACCCGGCCGGGCGACCGGCCGGAACCGTCTACCGCAGCACCCCGGAACCAGGGCCGGTCGATCTGGAGGTGGGGCCGGCAGATCTGCTCGACGCGCCCCACCCGGCCGCACGGCCGGACCCGCCGATCCCCGAACAGCCGCAGCCGGAACGCACGCTGGACCATTCGCCGCAACTCGTCGAACCGCACCACCCGGACTTCGGTACGGGCCGGGACGCGCAGGAGACGCTGTTCAGCACCGCGTTCGCCGACCCGGGGCCGGCTCCGGCACCTCGGGCCGCACCGGAGCGGCGCGCCTTCGACGAACAGGCCGCTCGGCTCGATCCGCCGGGCCCGGACGCCCGCTCCTACGAACCCCGGTACCGCGAGGAAGCCCCGTCGCCGCGTGATCAGCACGTGATCCGGGCGCTGCCCCGCGACGGTGGGACCGACAGCGGCCCCGGCCGTGGTGGCGCGGATCACCGGTCGGTGCTGCGGGACGACCGCCGGCTGCCGGGAGCCGACACGGGCGGAAACCGGCTGAACCCGAAGTACATGTTCGAGACGTTCGTCATCGGCTCGTCGAACCGCTTCGCGCACGCCGCGTCGGTCGCGGTGGCCGAATCACCGGCGAAGGCGTACAACCCGCTGTTCATCTATGGCAGCTCCGGGCTCGGCAAGACCCACCTGTTGCACGCCATCGGGCACTACGCCACGACCCTCGGGAACGCCCGCTCGGTCCGGTACGTCTCGACCGAGGAATTCACCAACGACTTCATCAACTCGCTGCGGGACGACAAGACCAGCGCGTTCCAGCGGCGCTACCGGGACGTGGACATCCTCCTGATCGACGACATCCAGTTCCTGGAGAACCGGGAGCGGACCCAGGAGGAGTTCTTCCACACCTTCAACACCCTGCACAACGCCAACAAGCAGATCGTGATCACCTCCGACCGCTCGCCGAAGCAGCTGGCGACCCTGGAGGACCGGCTGCGTACCCGGTTCGAGTGGGGCCTGCTCGCCGACATCCAGCCGCCGGACCTGGAGACGCGAATCGCGATCCTGCAGAAGAAGGCGGCCCAGGAGCGGCTCTACGCGCCGCCGGACGTGCTGGAATTCATCGCCTCCCGGGTGTCGAACTCGATCCGCGAGCTCGAGGGCGCGCTGATCCGGGTGACCGCGTTCGCGAGCCTCACCCGGTCGACGGTCGAGCTGTCCCTGGCCGAGGAGGTGCTGCGGGACTTCATCCCCGACGGCGCCGGCCCGGAGATCACCGCCGACCAGATCATGGTCTCCACCGCCGACTACTTCGGGGTGAGCCTGGAGGATCTGCGCGGGCACTCCCGGTCCCGGGTCCTCGTCAACGCCCGCCAGGTGGCCATGTACCTCTGCCGGGAGTTGACCGACCTTTCGCTGCCCCGGATCGGGCAGGCGTTCGGTGGACGCGACCACACCACGGTCATGCACGCCGACCGGAAGATCCGGCAGCAGATGGCCGAGCGCCGCTCGCTCTACAACCAGATCGCCGAGCTGACCAACCGGATCAAGCAGAACACCTGAGGCGTACGCGGGCCGCACGCGCGGCCGCGATGCGCGACCGAGTGACCCGAGCCCCGCCCACGGCGGGGCTCGACGTTTTCCACAGCCGGTCGCTTGACCCTCGAGCCGGTCGAACCCACAGGATCGGGGCCGTGTCCGTCCACCGCCCGCGATCGTTGTCCACATCCCGTTGTCCACCGACGGTGGATAACTACGCTGGGTCCGCTCTCGATTTACCCACAGGTTGTGGACAACTCCTGGGGACAGGGTGTGGACGCCTGGGGACAACGGGGCCGTCATCCACCGATGACGGCCGACCTGTGGGCAAGCTGTTGAAGGTTCTGGGGATGACGACGGATCCGACGGTCCGGACGATCCACAGGCCTGGGGAGAAAGTCGGTGGATTGACGGTGGATAACCGGTGGACAACGGTGGACAACCTGGGGGTTAACGCGGCCTGTGGACCGGCACCCGGGTTTATACCCGGGTTCTCCACAGCCAACTCACCGGTGGATAAGCTGTCTCACCTGCGCAAACGCTGGTTCTCCACAGTTTGCACAGGTGCGATGAAGACGATGAGTTATCTCTTCTGAAAAAACAAAAACCAATCATCACCGTTGGACTTTCTGTGGATCGGGCCGGACGCTGCCGAGGCAGCGGTGAGCAGGGACTCCCTCCGTGGGGTCGGGCACACAGCCGATGTCGTCGCGTCTTAAGGTGCGATGAGTACCCGCCCCGTCGGGCGGGTCGGCAGGCAGCGGTCGGCATGAGAGAGTTGTTGTCGACGTCGACGCGGAGGCATTGATGAAGTTCCGAGTGGAGCGCGACGCGCTCGCCGAGGCCGTGGCCTGGACCGCGAAGAGCCTGCCCAACCGGCCGTCCGTTCCGGTGCTGGCCGGCGTGATGCTCCGGGTCACCGACGGCAACCTGCAGGTGTCCGGGTTCGACTACGAGGTCTCCAGCCAGGTGACCGTCGAGGTGCAGGGGGACGCCGACGGCGCGGCGCTGGTCAGCGGCCGGCTCCTCGCCGAAATCACCAAGGCCCTGCCGGCCAAGCCGGTGGACATCGCCGCGGTCGGCGCCCACCTCGAGCTGGTCTGCGGCAGCGCCCGGTTCACCCTGCCCACGATGCCGGTGGAGGACTACCCGTCCCTGCCGGAGATGCCGGAGAGCGCCGGCACCATCGACGCCGCCACCTTCGCCGCCGCGGTCGCCCAGGTCGCCATCGCCGCCGGGCGGGACGAGACCCTGCCGATGATGACCGGTGTCCGGATCGAGCTGTCCGGCAGCACCCTGGCGATGCTCGCCACCGACCGTTACCGGCTGGCGCTGCGCGAGATCCAGTGGAACCCGGACGACTCGGATGTGAGCATCAACGCCCTGGTGCCCGCGCGTACCCTGCACGACACCGCCAAGGCACTGGGTCCGATCGGCGGCGAGGTCACGCTGGCGCTGGCCGCCGGCGGTGCCGGCGAAGGCATGATCGGCTTCGCCGGAGGCACCCGGCGTACGACCAGCCGCCTGCTCGACGGCGCCAACTACCCGCCGGTCCGCTCGCTCTTCCCGAGCAGCCACAACGCCGAAGCCCGGGTGCCGGTCAGCACCCTGATCGAGGTCGTCAAGCGCGTGGCGCTGGTCGCCGAGCGGACCACCCCGGTGCTGCTCAGCTTCAGTGCGGACGGGCTCGTCGTCGAGGCCGGTGGGTCCGAGGAGGCACGCGCCAGCGAGGCGATGGAGGCCACCTTCACCGGCGACCCGCTCACCATCGGCTTCAACCCGCAGTATTTGATCGACGGCCTGGCCAACCTGGGCGCACAGACCGCAGTACTCTCGTTCGTCGACGCCTTCAAGCCCGCGGTGATCTCGCCCGCCGGGGAGGATGGCGAGGTCGTACCGGGGTATCGCTACCTCATCATGCCGATCCGCGTGTCTCGCTGATCGCGCCCGCAACACCCACGCACCGGAGGTAAGAACACATGCAGCTCGGCCTGGTAGGACTCGGCCGGATGGGCGGCAACATGCGCGAGCGGTTGCGCGCCGCCGGCCACGAGGTGGTCGGTTTCGACCACAACGCGGAGCTGAGCGACGTTGCGTCCCTCGCGGAGCTGGCGGAGAAGCTCGAATCGCCGCGGGCCGTCTGGGTGATGGTCCCGGCCGGCGTCACCGACGAGACCATCGACGCGCTCGCCGAGGTGCTCGGCGAGGGCGACATCGTCATCGACGGCGGCAACTCGCGGTTCAGCGACGACGCCCCCCGGGCCGAGCGGCTGAACGAGCAGGGCATCGGCTACATCGACGTCGGGGTCTCCGGCGGCGTCTGGGGCCGGCAGAACGGCTACGCGCTGATGGTCGGTGGCGCCGAGGAGCACGTCGCCCGGCTGATGCCGATCTTCGAGTCGCTCAAGCCGGAGGGCGAGTTCGGTTTCGTGCACGCCGGCCCGGTCGGAGCCGGTCACTACGCGAAGATGGTGCACAACGGCATCGAGTACGGCCTGATGCACGCGTACGCCGAGGGCTACGAGCTGCTGGCCGCCTCCGAGCTGGTCACCAACGTGCCGGGCGTCTTCAAGTCGTGGCGTGAGGGCACCGTCGTCCGCTCCTGGCTGCTCGACCTGCTCGACCGGGCCCTCGACGAGGACCCGGAGCTGACCGAGCTGAGCGGCTACACCGAGGACACCGGCGAGGGACGGTGGACGGTGGACGAGGCGGTCCGGCTGGCCGTGCCGCTGAACGTCATCACCGCCTCGCTGTTCGCCCGGTTCGCCTCTCGTCAGGAGGACTCGCCCGCGATGAAGGCGGTGGCCGCGCTGCGTCAGCAGTTCGGCGGGCACGCCGTCCACAAGCGCTGAGCGGTTTCCACAACCTGTGTACGTCCGCCGGCTGGAACTGGTCGACTTCCGCTCGTACGAGCGGATCGGCGTGGACCTGGAGCCGGGGGCGAACGTCCTGATCGGCGCCAACGGCGTCGGTAAGACGAACCTGATCGAGGCGCTCGGCTACGTGGCGACCCTGGACAGCCACCGGGTCGCCACGGACGCGCCGCTGGTACGGATGGGCGCCGGTTCGGCGGTGATCCGGTGCGCGATCGTGCACGACGAGCGGGAGCTGCTGGTCGAGCTGGAGATCGTTCCGGGTAAGGCGAACCGGGCACGGCTGGGCCGTTCCCCGGCTCGTCGGGCGCGGGACGTCCTCGGCGCGCTGCGGCTGGTGCTCTTTGCTCCGGAGGACCTCGAACTCGTCCGGGGTGATCCGGCCGAGCGCCGCCGTTACCTGGACGACCTGCTGGTCAGCCGGCAGCCACGGTTCGCCGGGGTGCGGGCCGACTACGAGCGGGTGGTCAAGCAGCGCAACGCCCTGCTGCGCACCGCGTACCTGGCCCGCAAGACGGGCGGGTCGCGGGGCGGCGACCTGTCCACCCTCGCCGTCTGGGACACGCACCTGGCCCGCCACGGGTCGGAACTGCTCGCCGGCCGGTTGGAGCTGGTCGCGGCGCTGACCCCACACGTGGCGAAGGCGTACGACGCGGTCGCCGCGGGGCGCGGGGCCGCCGGCATCGCGTACCGGCCGTCGGTGGAGCTGGCCGAGCCGACCCTGGACCGGGCAGCGCTCGCCGAGGCGCTGACGGCCGCGCTGGCCGAGTCGCGGTCGGCGGAGATCGAGCGGGGGACCACGCTGGTCGGTCCGCATCGGGACGAGCTGGCGCTCACCCTCGGTCCGCTGCCCGCGAAGGGGTACGCGAGCCACGGCGAGTCATGGTCGTTCGCGCTGGCGCTGCGCCTGGCCGGGTACGACCTGCTGCGCGCCGACGGGATCGAGCCGGTGCTGGTGCTCGACGACGTCTTCGCCGAGCTGGACGCCGGGCGTCGGGAGCGGCTGGCCGAGCTGGTCGGCGGGGCTAGCCAGCTGCTGGTGACCTGTGCGGTCGACGACGACGTGCCCGCCGCGCTGCGGGGCGCTCGATACGCGGTGGGCGACGGGACGGTGAGCCGTGTCGGATGATCCGGAGGGCACCGGGGACGGTGGCACGGGCACGAATGGACCGAGTCGCGCCGTGCCGGCCGGGCGCCGCGGTGCGCGTACCCCTGGCGACGGCGGAACCGACCAGCGTGACCGGGCCGCCGCCCGGGGCGCGACCGGCTCGGACGCCGCGGCCGGCGACGGCGGGCTCCGGGCGGACGGCCCCGACCCGATCGGTGCCGTCGGTGGCACCGACCCGGACGGACCGTCGGGGCCGCAGTTGGCGCGTGCGGTGCTCGATGCGGCGAAGGCGCGACGGGATGCGAAGCCCACGACCCGCCGGCGGGGCTCGACCGGCGGTGGTGGTGGCGCCGGCGAGCGGCGGATGCGCGGCTACTCGGGTCCCGGGCCGGATCCGCGTGACCCGCAGCCGCTCGGTGCCGTGCTGGACCGGCTGGTGAAGGCCCGGGGCTGGCAGCAGCCGGCGGCGGAGGCGACGGTGTTCGGCGCGTGGGAGCGGGTGGTCGGGCCGGAGGTGGCGCAGCACAGCCGCCCGGTGAAGCTGGAGAACGGGGAACTGACCGTCGAGGCGCGCAGTACCGCCTGGGCGACCCAGCTGCGTCTGCTCGCCGGTTCACTGTTGAAGCAGATCGCTCGCGAGGTCGGCCACAACGTGGTGCGCAAGCTGCACATCCACGGTCCGGCCGCGCCGTCGTGGTCCCGTGGGCCGCGCCGGGTCCGTGGTCGCGGCCCGCGGGACACGTACGGCTGATCGCGGTTTCGCGGCGGCTCAGTTGCCGTTGCGGGCCTCGCGGGCGGCGCGCTTGCGTTCCCGCTGCTCCCGGCTGTAGCGCTTGCGGTTCTCCAGGTCCTGCTTCCACATTTCCCGGGCCACCGCCGAGCCGCCCTGGACGGCACCCTGGACCTCGGCCGGACCGGCCAGGTGCTTGTACGCCCACCTCATGAGCCGGCCGCCCTCACCCGGCTTCTGGACCGGCTTCTCCTCGCCCATCGCCACCCCACCTCCCTGATGGTTGGACTACCAACAATTGGTGTACCAATAGTTGGGGCACCAATTGCCGGTACGATAGCACCGGTCTACGAGGGGGGCGAGTAGTGCGCGACGAGATGGCCGACCGGGATCCGCTGGCCCTGGAGGAACAGGTCTGCTTCGCGCTCTCGGTCGCCGCGCGCAGCGTCGTCGCGGTCTACCGCCCGCTGCTTGAGCCGATGGGACTGACTCATCCCCAGTACCTGGTGATGCTGGCGCTCTGGCAGTACGCCCCGCTCTCCGTGCGCGAGCTCAGCCGGCTGCTGCAACTGGACCCGGGCACCCTTTCCCCGCTGCTGAAGCGGCTGGAGGCGACCGGCTACGTCCATCGCGAGCGGGCCGCCGCCGACGAGCGCAGCCTCGCCGTCACGCTGACCGCCGCCGGAGAGGCACTGCGGGCGCAGGCGGAGCAGATCCCGGCGGCGATCGTGGAGCGGCTCGGACTGCCGGTGGCGGAGCTGCGCCAGCTGCACGCCGCGCTCACCACCGTCATCGCCGCCGCGAACCGCGCCGAGGCCGTGCCGCTCTCCTGACGGAAAAGCGTTGCTCCGCCGGGCGCGGCCGGGGGTGGGCCCGGCAGCGGTCCGCCCGTCAGGAGTGCGTCGCCCGGCGCGGGGCGGCCGACTCGGCGTAGACGGCGAAGCCGCGGTCGGCACAGCGCCGGTAGAAGGCGGCCAGGACCCCCAGTTCGGCGCAGGTGAAGTTCCACTGCGGCGGCTCACCGCTCTCGTCGCGCAGGCCGTCGAGCCGCCCGTCCAACCAGCGCAGCTGCTGCTCGGCCAGGCGTCCGTCACCGAGCAGTTCGCGCAGTACCGCGCTCACCGACTCGAACGTCACCGTCTCGCCGTGCTGTCGGTGCCCGGCGACGAACCGCTCGATGCCGTCGGCGATCCAACCGCAGCCGTCCGGGTCGATCACCGGATCCTCGTCCTCCGCCGCGGCGTCTGTGGCGTAGAGCACACCCTCCAGACCGAGCAGCAGGTCGACCAGTTCCGTGTACGCGGTCGCCCGGACCGTGCCGGTCTTCGCGATCAATTCGGCCAGCGCGGCTGTCGGCGCGGAGATCCTCGGCAGATCGACGATCTCGCCGAAGTCGACGAACTCGGCCGGTGCGACCGGGTCGTAGAAGCGGCCGGTACGCGGCCAGTGGACCGCGACGTTGTCCAGCCCCATCTGGGGTCACCTCTTAACAGCACGTGTGGGGTTGATCGGGTCGATCGTCCGGTTCCAGCCGAGAAAGATCAAGTCCGGTTCGGGACCGCCGCCAACGTACGGCACCACCGGCGGCTCCGCGACCCCTCGACCCACCCGACCCCGGGTGCACTCGCGAGCGGCACGGCCCGTCGATCTTGGCCTGGCGCGTGGGGGGAGTCGTGGACGCGGCGATTCGGCCCGCTACGGAGTTCTCAGCCCTTCTGCGAGGGTGCCGAGTGGCGGTTCTACCCCCAACGCACAGTAAGATTGGCGTAGAGACGAAGACCCGGTGCGGAGCGAGGAGACACGGGCCCCGAAAGGGCCCGCGATCATTGTCCACGGCGGGTCGAGCCGATCGCGATCCGCGGGCAACCGCGGCGACCGGCGCGTACCGACCCGTGACCGGACTCCTCCGGTGCCGGTCCGCGCCGACGTCGCGTCCTGTCCGCCGAACCCGCGCCCGAAGCGCCCATCCCGGTGCTCACGGCGCGAGAAAGTGGCCGAGGGTGGCAGCGCAGGACAACCAGCAGTACGGCGCAGAATCGATCACCGTTCTCGAAGGACTTGAGGCGGTCCGCAAGCGGCCCGGCATGTACATCGGGTCGACCGGCGAGCGGGGTCTGCACCACCTCGTCTGGGAGGTCGTGGACAACGCGGTCGACGAGGCCCTGGCCGGCTACTGCGACACCATCGACGTGGTGCTGCTCGCCGACGGTGGCGTCCGGGTGACCGACAACGGCCGCGGCTTCCCCGTCGACCTGCACCCCAAACTGAAGAAGCCGGGTGTCGAGGTGGCGCTGACGGTGCTGCACGCCGGTGGCAAGTTCGACGGCAAGGCGTACGCCGTCTCCGGTGGTCTGCACGGCGTCGGCGTCTCGGTGGTGAATGCCCTCTCCACCAGGATGGCCGTCGAGATCCAGAAGGACGGCTTCTTCTGGCGGCAGCAGTACACCAACTCGAAGCCCAGCCCGTTGGAGAAGGGCGAGCCGACCGAGAACACCGGCTCGGCGGTGTCGTTCTGGCCGGACCCGGCGGTCTTCGAGACGGTGGAGTTCGACTTCCAGACCATCTACCGGCGCCTGCAGGAGATGGCCTTCCTCACCCGGGGCCTCACCATCCACCTGCTCGACGAGCGGGTACCGGAGGACGAGGACGGCAAGACCCGCGAGGTCACCTTCCACTACGAGGGTGGCATCGCCGACTTCGTCCGGCACCTCAACGCCTCGAAGAACCCGATCCACAAGACGGTGGTCGAGTTCGGCGCCGAGGAGGCCGGCATGTCGGTCGAGATCGCCATGCAGTGGAACGAGTCGTACGGCGAGTCGGTCTACACCTTCGCCAACAACATCAACACCCACGAGGGCGGCACCCACGAGGAGGGCTTCCGAGCCGCGCTGACCAGCGTCGTCAACCGCTACGGCACGGAGCGGAAGCTGCTCAAGGGCGACGAGCGGCTCTCCGGCGAGGACATCCGCGAGGGGCTGGCCGCGATCATCTCGGTCAAGCTCACCGACCCGCAGTTCGAGGGACAGACCAAGACCAAGCTGGGCAACACCCCGGTCAAGGGCTTCGTGCAGCGGGTCTGCAACGAGTCGCTCGTCGACTGGTTCGACCGCAACCCGGCCGAGGCGAAGATCATCATCCAGAAGGCCTCCCAGGCGGCCCGGGCCCGCATCGCCGCCCAGCAGGCGCGCAAGCTGGCGCGGCGCAAGTCGCTGCTGGAGTCCGGCTCGATGCCCGGCAAGCTGGCCGACTGCCAGTCCACCGACCCGCGCGAGTCCGAGGTCTTCATCGTCGAGGGTGACTCGGCGGGCGGCTCGGCGAAGCAGGGCCGCGACCCGCGGACCCAGGCGATCCTGCCGATCCGCGGCAAGATCCTCAACGTGGAGAAGGCCCGCATCGACCGGGTGCTGAAGAACAACGAGGTCCAGGCGCTCATCACCGCGCTGGGCACCGGCATCCACGACGACTTCGACATCGAGAAGCTGCGCTACCACAAGATCGTTCTGATGGCCGACGCGGACGTCGACGGCCAGCACATCCAGACGCTCCTGCTCACCCTGCTCTTCCGCTTCATGCGGCCGCTGGTCGAGCTGGGTCACGTCTACCTGGCGGCCCCGCCGCTCTACAAGATCAAGTGGAACAGGAAGGGCGACGACGCGCAGTACGCGTACTCCGACCGGGAGCGCGACGGCCTGATCGCGCTGCGCCAGCAGCAGAAGCCCAACGCGAAGCCGGACGACATCCAGCGGTTCAAGGGTCTCGGCGAGATGAACTACCCCGAGCTGTGGGAGACGACGATGAACCCGGCGACCCGCACCCTGCGTCAGGTCACGCTCGACGACGCGGCAACCGCCGACGAGTTGTTCAGCGTTCTGATGGGTGAGGACGTCGAGGCGCGTCGGTCGTTCATCCAGCGCAATGCCAAGGACGTCCGGTTCCTGGACATCTGACGGTCATCGGCGGGCCGGCCGGTCATCCACCGGCCGGCCCTCCGATCCACAGAGTTATCCACAGCCGGGCCGGTATCCACAGCGGTTATCCACAGCACGAAAACGACTCTCAGTCTGATAAGGGTAAACAGTGACCGATTCCCCCGAGTCCACACCGAACGAGCCCGAGGCCGCCGAGGCCGCCGGCGCAGTGGTCGCGCACGACCGGATCGAACCGGTCGGGCTCGAGGTGGAGATGCAGCGCTCCTACCTCGACTACGCCATGAGCGTCATCGTCGGGCGTGCGCTGCCGGATGTCCGGGACGGGCTCAAGCCGGTCCACCGCAAGATCCTCTACGCGATGTTCGACTCCGGATACCGGCCGGACCGCGGCTACGTGAAGTGCTCCCGCGTCGTCGGCGACGTGATGGGTCAGTTCCACCCGCACGGCGACTCGGCGATCTACGACGCGCTGGTCCGGATGGCCCAGCCGTGGTCGCTGCGCTACCCGCTCGTCGACGGCAACGGCAACTTCGGCTCGCCGGGTAACGACCCGGCCGCGGCCATGCGATACACCGAGTGCAAGCTCGATCCGCTGGCCATGGAGATGCTGCGCGACATCGACGAGGACACCGTCGACCTCCAGGACAACTACGACGGCCGGGCCAAGGAGCCCACCATCCTGCCGTCCCGGATCCCGAACCTGCTGATCAACGGCTCCGAAGGCATCGCGGTCGGCATGGCCACCAAGATCCCGCCGCACAACCTGCGTGAAATCGGCGCGGCGGTGCAGTGGTGCCTGGAGAACCCGGACGCGGACGAGGCGACGACCCTCGAGGCGTTGCTGGAGATCGTCAAGGGTCCCGACTTCCCGACCCACGGCCTGATCGTCGGTCAGGCGGGCATCCAGGACGCGTACCGGACCGGCCGCGGTTCGATCCGGATGCGGGCCGTGGTGGAGGTCGAGGAGGACAAGCGCGGCCGGCCCGCGCTGGTCGTCAGCGAGCTGCCCTACCAGGTCAACCCGGACAACCTCGCCGAGCGGATCGCCGAGCTGATCAAGGAAGGCAAGCTCGGCGGCATCGCCGACATCCGGGACGAGTCCTCCGGGCGTACCGGCATGCGGATCGTGCTCGTGCTCAAGCGCGACGCGGTGGCCAAGGTCGTGCTCAACAACCTCTACAAGCACACCCAGCTCCAGGAGACCTTCGGCGCCAACATGCTGGCGCTGGTCGACGGGGTGCCGCGCACGCTCAACCTCGCCCAGTTCATCCGGTACTACGTCGAGCACCAGATCGAGGTCATCCGCCGGCGCACGGCGTTCCGGCTCCGCAAGGCGGAGGAGCGGGCGCACATCCTGCGCGGTCTGTCCAAGGCGCTCGACGCCCTCGACGAGGTGATCGCTCTGATCCGGCGTTCGCCCACGGTCGAGGACGCCCGGCAGGGCCTGGTCCGGCTGCTGGAGATCGACGAGATCCAGGCGACCGCGATCCTGGACATGCAGCTGCGCCGCCTGGCCGCCCTGGAGCGGCAGCGGATCCTCGACGACCTGGCCAAGCTCGAACTCGAGATCGCCGACCTCAAGGACATCCTGGCCAAGCCCGAGCGGCAGCGGAGGATCGTCTCCGAGGAACTGGGCGAGATCGTCGCCAAGTGGGGTGACGACCGGCGGACGAAGATCATCCCGTTCGAGGGCGAGGTCTCGATGGAGGACCTCATCGCCCGCGAGGACGTGGTGGTCACGATCACCCGCACCGGGTACGCCAAGCGCACCCGGGTCGACCAATACCGCTCCCAGCGTCGTGGAGGCAAGGGCGTCAGCGGCGCAAGCCTCCGCCAGGACGACATCGTCAGCCACTTCTTCGTCTGCTCGACGCACGACTGGATCCTGTTCTTCACCAACAAGGGCAGGGTGTACCGGGCGAAGGCGTACGAGCTTCCGGAAGCCAGTAGGGTGGCCAAGGGTCAGCACGTGGCCAATCTGCTCGCCTTCCAACCGGACGAGCAGATCGCACAGATCATCGAGATTCCGAACTACCAGGTGGCTCCCTACCTGGTACTGGCCACGAAGAACGGCCTGGTGAAGAAGACGCGGCTCGAGGAGTTCGACTCCAACCGTTCCGGCGGCATCATCGCGATCAACCTGCGCGATGAGGACGAGCTGGTCGGTGCTGCGCTGGCGGGGCCGGAGGACGACCTGCTGCTGGTCTCCAAGAACGCGCAGGCGATCCGGTTCAACGCCACCGACGAGGCGCTGCGGCCGATGGGCCGGGCCACCTCGGGCGTGATCGGGATGCGCTTCGCCGAGGACGACGTGCTGCTGGCCATGGAGGTCGTCCGGCCGGGCCTGGACGTGCTCGTGGCGACGAACGGTGGATACGCGAAACGTACCCCCATCGAGGAATACCCGGTCCAGGGCCGGGGAGGTAAAGGCGTGCTGACTGCGAAGATCACAGAGCGCCGGGGTGGTCTGGTCGGCGCGGTGGTGATCGACCCGGACGACGAGCTGTTCGCGATCACCAGCAACGGTGGTGTCATCCGGACTCCGGTGAAGCCTGTACGCCGTACGCGTGACCGGAACACAATGGGGGTCAAGCTGATGGACCTTCCGGACGGCGTGACTATCGTGGCGATTGCTCGCAATGCCGACGAGCCTGACGAACAGGACTAGTTGAATGACGGAGACACAGGCGAAGTCGGGGAACGCGGGGTCCTCGGCCAACCCGGTCGACGAGGAGGCCGCAGGAGGCGGCGCATCGGCGACCGGCCGAGCGGCCGTGGGCCGCGCGACGGTCCCCGCCGACGCGCCTGCCCCGAAATTCACCCGGGCCCCCGGGATGACACCCCCTCCGGACAAGCCGACCGAAGACGACGGAGCCAGCGAGAAGACACAGGCGGTGCCGGCCGACGCCGCGGCGAAGGCAGCCGGCGCCGCCCGGTCTTCGAGCAGCACCCAGCAGATCCCGGTCCGCGCAGGCGTGTCGGCCACCGGCACGCAGCCTCGGGTCAGCGGTGCGGCGACGCCGGACGCCTCCCGGTCGGGGGCCGGCCGGGCACCCAACGGCGGTGGCCTCCCGGCAGGGCTCGGCAACCCGTCCGCTGTCGGGGCCGCTCGGGTCGGTGACGCCGTGCGCGCCGCGCGTTCGTCCGTGAGCTCGGCCGCGTCGCGCGGGCCGCGCCGAGCCCGGCTGAACCTGAAGCGGATCGACCCCTGGTCCGTGATGAAGTTCGCATTCGCCGTGTCGGTGGTGCTCTTCATCGTGGTCGTGGTGGCCACCTCGGTGCTGTACCTCGCGCTGGACGCCATGGGTGTCTTCCAGAGCGTCAACGACAGCCTGACCGACCTGGTGAACGCCGGCGGCCAGAGCGCCGACGGCTTCCAGATCACCGCCAAGGGCGTGATCCTCAGCTCGGCGCTGATCGGCCTGGTCAACGTCGTGCTCTTCACGGCGCTGGCCACCCTCGGAGCGTTCGTCTACAACGTCTGCGCCGACCTGGTCGGCGGGGTCGAGCTGACGCTCGCCGAGCGGGACTGAGAACCACCGGACGCCGGGGCGCCGCAGAAAGCGGTCGTCCCGGCGTTCCGTACTCCGGTAGGTTCGACGGCGACGAGCGGCGCGCAGAGCCACCCCCCGATTTGGGGCGGCGCGCGCTGATGGGTTAACCTTGCTCGTCGCTACGCGGGGCTATAGCTCAGTCGGTTAGAGCGCAGAGCTGATAACTCTGAGGTCGCTGGTTCGATTCCAGCTAGCCCCACCGCACGTCCTCCGACGGCAGCCGAGCGCAAGGGGTCGCCCCAATGGTCAAGAAGCTTCTGATTCTGGTCGGCGTTGTCGGCGTGGCCGCCGTTGTGGCCCGCAAGATCAAGGCGTCCAACGACGAGCGGGCCCTCTGGCACGAGGCGACCACGGCGCCCGACCTGCGCTGAGAACGCCGTCAGCCACAACTGACCAGCGGATCCGTCCGCTCTCGGGGCCCTAGCTCAACTGGCAGAGCACTGCCTTTGCAAGGCAGGGGTTAGGGGTTCAAGTCCCCTGGGCTCCACCAGCACTTTCCTTGGTTGATCTCGGTTCCGAGTACAGCCATCCGTACAGCGAAGCGGTCACGCCGTCCCCTCCTCGCCCAGCACCCGATCGATGGCCGAGGCAGCCTGACGAGCCCGCGCCGGCGGACATGGCCGTAGGTGTCGGCCGTCATCCGGATCGTGGAGTGTCCAAGCGGCTCCATGACGGTCCGCAGCGGCCAGGACTCGGTCGGCCAGGGTGGCCGCCAGGTCAGGACGATCTCGAAGAACGCAGGCGAGCTGCCAGCGCTTGCCATTCCTCCGGTGGTAGCGACGGAACGGTGCGTTACTCGCGAGCCTCGGCGGCAGTTCGGGCTCTACCCAGTCTGAGTTCAGCTCAGCCAGGAGGTCATCAAGCTGCCGCTCGAACTCGCCAGCCAGGTCGCCGTCTACCCATGCGTCCATGCAGACATCATCTCCGCCTACCCACTCCGTCATCGACTGGCCGAACAGATCTTGTAAAGGATGTGGTGGGACGCGAGTGTCAAGCATGTCCCGTGACCGGACAGGCCGCGTTGTGGCGTGTGATCCGACAGCTGATGAGCGACGTAGCTCCGTCAGGTGACCTGCGACAGATCCAGCAAGCTAGGGGCGACAGAATGTTCGTCGTGGCGGGGACTAGGGGCCGGGTGTTCAGCTCCAGGTGGGCTCGTTCCGTAGCTGCCCGTGGAGCTGACCGGCGGCAGTGAGCACCGCGACGAAGCCAAACACCTCAATTCGATCGACGTCGAAACTTCCCGTGATGATCGGCGGCGGCGCGTAAGCGTAGATCTGGCCGGCGTCCAGTTGAAGCCCACGCCGGTGGTATGCGCCCATGGCGAGGGGGCCTAGAAGATACCTGTCCTGGCCACCCTCAGTGCCCAGCTCGGCAGTCAGATCGGCATGGGAGTTCCACCCCCGTACGAGCTGCCCTTCGAAGGTGTCGAGGAACCACCACGCCCCGTCGGCAGACTCAAGGAACACATCGCCGAACAGCGAGGTAAACCGCGGAGCCTTGCCGTCGAGATCCAGCCAGGCCCATGACTCCAGCGCCGCAGCGTATTCCCGCTCACTGAACTGCTTGGTGAGTTCCACCGCGCCATTGGATCACGTACCTGCTCAGGTGTTGTCCCCACCGGTGGCGGCAGCCGACGCATCTGGCCAGCTCGGCGCGGCAACCGCTTCTGGCCGCGTTCAGCGCGCCGAGGTGTCGCAGATCAGTTGGCGGACGCGTGTCGCGCATCAGCCGACGGAAGACAGGTGGCACCGTGATGTGGTTGCCGAATTGCCCTCTATCAGATCAAGGCGGCCCGCAAGCGGGCCGCGCCGGCCCGGCCCCGGCCTGCTGGCGACCTCCGGCCGGCATCGGCCGGGCCGGCCGGCCACGCTGGCGGAGCACCAAGGGCATAGAGGCTGAGGCGGGACGATCGCCGTCGGGGTTGCTCACCGTCCACGGCGGGGCGATCGCTGCCGCGCAGCAGAGCTGCTTGCCCCCGAGCCGCGTTGGCGCTGTCCGCGGTTCGATGACGACGAGGACCAGGGCGTGACCCATCCCCCGGGTGCCCGATCCTCTACGCCACCTGACCGGCGTCAAGGGCGCTGCGCGTCGGCACGCCGATGGCCTGCGGCCACCCTTGACCCCGGCCGGGCGTCGCAGTCCTTGGCACCTATCCGGGGGATGGGGGCAGCGTGGCGGTCGGGCTCGGATAATGCTTTGCCGAGCTCGGGCGGGTTGCGTACGTTCGCCGGATGGTGGAGATCGAGACTGAGCGGCTTATCCTGCGGGACTGGCGGGACTCCGACCTGTCGCCGTGGGCGGCCATGAACGCCGACCCGGAGGTCCGAGAGCATCTCGGGCCGCTACTCACTCCGGAGCAGGCCGCAGGCTCGATGCGCAGCTTCCAGGAAGATTTAGACCGGAATGGGTTCGGCTTCTGGGCTGTGGAGGTCCGCGACACAGGGCAATTCGTCGGGTTCGCTGGCTTGGACGTGGTGGACGAGGGCATGCCGTTTACCGGCGTGGAGGCTGGCTGGCGACTGTCCCGGTCGGCTTGGGGGCACGGGTACGCCACGGAGGCGGCGCTGGCAGTGTTGCGATACGGCTTTGACAAGGTCGGGTTGACCGAAATTTTGGCGGTGACCACAAAGGCGAACCTGCGTTCGCAGGCGGTGATGCGCCGGATTGGCATGACCACGGACCCGGGTGAGGACTTTGACGACCCCGACGTGGACGAGGGTCCCTTGCGCCGTTGCGTGCTGTACCGCAAGCGTGCGGATGTGGTCTCCCAGACGTAGGCGAGGTCCCTCCTGACAGCAGCCATGTGCCATCAGCGTGCCAACGCCTTCTGGCTGGCTGTACAGCCATTCGTACAGCCAGGCCAGCCAACAGGAGCGGGTAACGACCGGCGGCAACCGACAGGACGAGCAGGTCAGCGGCAGTAGCCGACGCTGGCCGACAAGAGCCCTGATCTTTGCAAGGCAGGGGTTAGGGGTTCAAGTCCCCTGGGCTCCACCAGCACTTTCGATCTGCCAGGGCCGGTCACCCTTCCGGCCGATGATGCGGGTCGGACTGCGCCGACGCCACCTCACGGATTCTCCGCAACGCCTCCGGCCGGTCGATCCCGGTCGCCTGAAGGACGTCGCTGGCGGCGGTACGGACCTGCCCCACGATCACCGTGCCGGAGAGCTGGGTTCCGGCAATCTCGGCCTGCGTCGCCTCGGCCACCGCCCGCAGTGCGTGCCGTCGGGTGGCCTCGGGGCCCCAGCCGGAGAGCACCTCGTTCTGCATGGCGTGCACGGCCGCCCCGAGTTCATCGACGGCGTTCGGCAGGCCCTCCGGGATCGGCTCCTCGTCCTCGATCAGCACGACCACCCGCCGGGCCAGGACTCTCGTGTTCCAGACGGTCTGATCCACCTCCGGGGCACCCAGTTGGTAGTGCCGGACGGCACGCCGCCAGGGCCACCGGGTCGGCGCGAAGTTGACCGTCTCCTTCGCGCTTCCGAAGGCGTCCCAGAACCGTCCCAGCTCGGCGCCGATGCCCTGCGACCGGGACAACGCCCGGTTGGCCAGTTCGTGATCGCGGCTGCGCAGCGCGGACGCCGTCTGCTTGAGCTGCTCGGCGAGCTCCCGCAGGGTCGGCGCGGCCACCCGTCGCATGATCCGGAGCGGGTTGATCGGCAACAGCAGCAAGCTCACCGCCAGCCCGACCCCGCCACCGATGACCGCGTCGATGAAGCGGGGGAACTCGAGGGTGTGCCGCGACGACGAGAGGGCACCCAGGAGCACCGCCGTACCGCTGGCGTTGCCGACCACGCCACCGCGCGGACTGAGCGCAAGCGCCACCAGGATGGCCGCCGCCACGATCACGCCGGTCTGCCACACACCCACGCCGGTGACCTCGATCAGCAGGTCCGAGACGAAGATGCCCAGCGTCACCCCGGCGAGCAGTTCGATGGTGTTGGCCAGACGCTGCCCGAGGGAAGACGTGATCACGGCTACCGCAGCGGCCGGGGCGAAGATCGGACTCGGCATGTCGGTGAGCCAGCGCGCGGCCGCCCACGCCAGCGCGGCCGCCAGACCGGCTTGGATGGCGAGCAGGAACTTCATCTGAAGCTGCTGGATCCTGGTTCGGCCCGCGCTGCGGCCACGCTCGTTCACGCGCTCCAGGGCCTCGTCGAACCGCTCTTCGTCGAGGCCCGCGCGCTGCCTCGAACCGCGTCGGCCACCCCTTCCCTGCCGCCCTTCGCTCACCGGCGGCGGCTACCCCGAAACACCGCCAGCAATCGCGGT
The DNA here is from genome assembly GCF_900156065.1 of Micromonospora avicenniae. Classification (GTDB taxonomy): domain Bacteria; phylum Actinomycetota; class Actinomycetes; order Mycobacteriales; family Micromonosporaceae; genus Micromonospora; species Micromonospora avicenniae. The sequence goes on from NZ_FTNF01000003.1 coordinate 128,320, forward strand.
GAGCGAACTGGTACAGCGTTGCTCGTGACAGTGCGGGTCGTGTAGGCGGCGGCGCTACGGACCCGGCCGGCGGGCCGGCGCTCAGGTGGGCGGACTGAGCGGGACCGTCTCACCGCGCTCGATGGTGCGTACCTGCCGGACGATGCCGCGCCGCCGGGCCTCCGCGACGAAGTGCGACAGCGGCGAACGGAAGACCGGGTAGTCGTCGTAGTGGATCGGCACGGTCAGCTTCGGCCTGATCAACTCGACCAGGTCGGCGCCCTGGCGGGCGTCCATGGTGAGCAGGATGCCGGCGACCTTCGTGCCGCCGAGGTGGATGAGCATCGCGTCGATGTCCGGATACCGCTCCGGGATCCGGGCGAGCTGCGGACGGTTGAGGGTGTCTCCGGTGACGTAGAGGCGGAACGCCCGGGTGCCGCCGCGTACCAGGTCGATCATGGTGCCCATCACGTCGGGGAGCAGCCGGTCGAGCAGGCCGGGCCCGTGCTGGCCGGGTAGCGAGGTCAGCCGCAGGAACTCGCCGTCGCCGTGCAGCTCGCGGGACTGCCAGGTGGGCAGCCCCTCGGCCGCGCGGAAGCCCCGGCGGCGAAGTTTCCGTTCCGCCGCAGGCGTGGTCAGGATCGGCAGCTCCCGGTCGAGCTCCCGCCGGGCCACCCGGTCGAAGTGGTCCCCGTGCAGGTGGGAGAGGAGCACCGCGTCCAGCGACGGCAACTGGGCGATCCGCAGTGCCGGGTCGGTGCGCCGGCGCGACCACAGACCCTTGCCCAGGTACGCCCGCTGCCCTCGGTGCAGGAAGTTCGGATCGGTGAGCAGGGTGAACCCACCGATCCGGAGCACTGTGGTGGCCGTACCGATGAATGTGACCTCCGGCTGCTCAGCCAACGCGCCCACCTCCACGATTTCGGTACCCGGGAAGGGCCGAGGAATGCGGGCTGCTCACCCCTTCGGTGCGTCTGCGGGACGACCCGCCTGCGAACCAGCGCCGGACTGCTCCGGCTCGGGGCGCTCGGCATCGTCGGGGCCCTTGACCTGGGGCAGGCGCTCCACCAGCCGGCTCAGCGCGCCGTTGGCGAAGGTGGCGCCGAACGCCGAACCCGCCGCGATGCTCCAGGCGACCGGTCCGAGGGGCGTGCAGCCGAAGAACTGGCTGAGTCCGGGCGTCTGCACCACGGCGACGAGGGTGCCGAGGGACACCGCCGTGGAGGCGAGTACCGCCGGACTCGTACCGCCGGCCAGCACGGTCTGCCCGAGCTGCGTACCGACCAGGGAGACCAGAGCGACGGTGCCGGACCGCGCGGGTCCTCCTGGGGTGTAGCGGGCCAGCGTCCACCCGGCCGTGGCACCGAGGGTGGTCGCGGCGGCGCGCAGGCCGATCTCCCGGTTCAACGTCTCGCCCAGGGAGGTGTCCGGGCCCTCCCGCAGCAGGCTGTCGGTGCGGTCCGCGGCGGGTGGGCGGACGGCGATGGCCAGTGCGGGCGCCAGATCGGTGAGTAGGTTGACCAGCAGCAGCTGCCGTCCGTTGATCGCGGACTGGCCGGTCGCCGCCGCGCTCAGCACGCTGAACGCGATCTCACCGAGGTTGCCGCCCACCAGGATGCTCAGCGCGTGCCGGACCGAGGACCACATGGCACGTCCCTCGACCAGCGTGGCGATGATGGTCTCCAGCCGGTCGTCGGTGACCACCAGGTCCGCCGCCGCGCGGGCGGCCGGAGTGCCCCGCTGGCCCAGCGCGATGCCTACGTCCGCCAGCCGGATCGCAGGCGCGTCGTTGGCACCGTCCCCGGTCATCGCCACGGTACGGCCGCACTTCTGCAACGCCTGGATGATCCGTACCTTGTGGGCGGGCGTGCAGCGGGCCACGACGTCGGTGTGTGCCAGCCGGTCGGCGAGGCCCTCGTCGTCCAGCTGGTCCAGCTCGGTGGCCGTCACCACGCGCTGCTCGTCGTGCTCGGTGATGGTGGCCGCGATCGCCTCTGCCGTCGCCGGGTGGTCGCCAGTGATCATGATGGTGTGCACGCCGGCCTGCCGGATCCGGCGTACGGCGGGCGCGGCGCTCTTGCGCACCCCGTCGGCGAGGGCCAGGAAGCCGACGAAGCTGAGGTCGCGTACCTGCTCGTCGGTGACCGTCCGGTCGGTCACCGGGCACTCGGCGACCGCCAGGATCCGGTGCCCGGCACCGGCCCGGTCGGCGAGCAGCCGGTGCAGCTCGGCCCGCCCGGCGTCGTCCAACGGCTCCTCCCGCCCGTCGATCCGGCGGGACGCGCAGCGGGGCAGCACCGACTCCGGGGCGCCCTTGACGCTGAGCAGCAGCCCGTGGTCACTGTCGCCGATGGTCGCGTGGTAACCCCGGGACGGTTCGAACGGCAGGCCACCGACCGCACGCCAGCCGTTCGCCCCGGTCTGCTCGACGACGCCTCCGGCCTCGGCGCCGTGCCGGACCGCGCGGTCGGTCTGGTGGGTCAGCTCCTCCGGGTCGTCCGCACCGGGGGTGGCGCGCAATGCCGCGCCCAGCGTGAGTCGCAGCCGGTCGTCGAGCCGGTCGAGCGGCGCGTACCGGCCGGCGTTGCCGTCACCGATGCCGGCCAGCATCAGCTGGCCCTCGGTGAGGGTGCCGGTCTTGTCGAAGCAGAGCACGTCGACCCGGCCGAGCGCCTCGATGGTGCGGGGATTGCGGACCAGCGCGCCGTGCTCGGCCAACCGGCGGGCCGCCGCCAGCTGAGCGGCACTGACGAGGAACGGCAGTCCTTCCGGCACGGACGCCACGGCCAGGTTCGCGGCGGTCGCCGCGGTCTGCGCCAGCGGTACGCCCCGGAGCAGGCCGGCGCCGGCCACCGCGACCGCCGAGCCGGCCGCGAGCGGGATCGCCGCCCGGGTCAGCCGGCCGAGCCGGGCCTCCACCCCGCCGGACGGGGGCGCCTGCCGGGCCAACGCCAGGCTGCGGCCGGCCTCGGTGTCGGCACCGGTGGCGACCACCACGGCGGTGCCGTGCCCGGCGGCGATCGTCGTGCCCTCGTACACCATGGAATGCCGGTCGGCGACGGCGGCAGCCACGACCGGTTGCGGGCTCTTGGCGACCGGTAGCGACTCCCCGGTCAGGGAGGACTCGTCCGTCTCCAGGCCCACCGCCTCGATCACCCGGCAGTCGGCGGGCACCGCGTCCCCGGGTTCCAGCCGGATCACGTCGCCGGGCACGAGCGCGTCGGCCGCCACCACGTGGTCCGTGCCGTCGCGCCGCACCCGGCCCGTGACGGCCGAGCGGGACAGCAACTCCGCGAGAGACCGTTCGGTGTTGCGCTGGTGCACCGCGCCGATCAACGCCGACCCGCCGACCACCCCGCCCACCAGCGCGGCGTCCACCAGCGAACCGAACGACGCGGAAAGCACCGCACCGGCGGCCAGCACCGGGGTGAGCGGGTTGGACAGTTCGTCGACGAAGGCTCGGAGCAGCCCGCCCGTCCCCGGCGCGTCGCCGCCACCCCCGCCGCCGCGCCGCTGCTCCGCCTCCGCGGTGGTCAACCCGTCGGGGGTGGTCCCGAGCCGGTCGAGGACCGTACCCACCGGCATGAGGTGCCAGGCGGGAGCCGTCGGCGTCGGCGAGTCGTCCGGCAGGCGCAGCCGGCCGGCCCGCCACATGCCGTTGCCGAAGGCCAACGCCGCAGCTCCGTTCACCGCGAGCAGGCTCCGGCTGGGCAGTTGCTGGGGTGGGGCGGTGAACGCGTTCAAGGCGGCGAGGCCGGTACCGGCCATGGCCAGCCGGATGTTCTGCCGGGTCATCCGGCGTGCCATCCCGGCCGCCTCGATGAGCAGCGCCGCCACCCGCAGATCGGTGCCGACCAGCAGGTGAGCGCCCCACGGCGGCAGGTCGTCCGGGCCGTACATGCCGAGCCCGCAGTCGGCGGCGCCGAGCGCCGTCCGGTCCCCGGAGACCAGCATCACCGTGGCACCGTCGCGCTGGAGCGAGCGAATCGACTCGGCCAGCCGGTCGCCCCCGGGCAGGACGGCGTCGGCGAAGCTGTACCGGTGCTCGTCGTCGCCCGCCACCACGAGCCGCAACCCCGCGTGGCGGGCAGCGGTGGGCAGCCCGTCGACGTCCGGCGCGGGTTCGGTGTCCACCCGGAGCACGGCGGCGAGGGTGCCCCCCGAGGCGAGGCCGAGCAGCCGGCCGCCTGCGGAGCGGAGCCGGGCGCTCTCCTCGGTGTCACCCGGGTCCTCGGCGTCGAGCCGGTCCAGCGGACCGAACTGCCAGCCGTCGGCCTCGTGCCGCCGCCCCGGATCAGCCGGGTCGAAGAGCGCGAACGCCCGCTCGGCCACCTGTTCGGTGTCCGCGCCGGGCAGCGGGGCCAGGTCGGCCAGGACGCCGCGGTCGGAGCCGAGCACCGTCGAGTCCAGCACGAGAGTGTCGATCCGGTCGAGTTCCCGCAGCACACTCCGGTCCATCGCGATCACACCCCGACGGGCCAGGATCCGGCCCAGCTGGGCGCCGTACCCCTCACGACCGCTCCCGGGCGCCTTCGGCAGCGCGGAGAGCCCGAGCGCCGTAGCCCGCTTCCGGCCGACGACCGGGGCAGCGGCCAAGGCTGCCGTCGCGCCAGCCGTCAGCATCCGGATGGCGTACCGCTCCAGCGGGCTGTCCGGCTTCGGCCGAGGTCGTTCGGCGACCGGCCACCGGGCGACGGCTCGTTCCGGATCGCCGGTCAGTCGAGGTTCGGCCTTCTCCCAGACGCTCAGTTGGGCGCGGTCCTCACCCCACTGCGCGATCCGCTGAGCGCCGTCGAGCACTATTCCGGCCCAGCCGCCGGTGAGGCCCTGCACCACCGCCTCGGCGAGCGGGAAGATCAGGTCCGCCCGGGGATCGGCGCGCAGGCCACGGCCGGCCAGAGCGTGCAGTCGCGGATGCAGGTCCACCGCGCCGAGTAGACCGGCCACCTCGCCCGGCACCGGCGTGAACGGCAGGATACGGGTGGCCGCGGAGATGGTCAGGCCCAGCGCGTCGGAGGCGAGCGCGCCGAGCGTACGCGGAGTGCGTGGTCCCTCCTCGGGCGGATGCGGCGGCGGCACTTCCGCGTCCGGCTCGTACGGACAGGCGCGTTCCGCTCGGGCGATCGTGGCGATCAGGTCGCGCAGCTTCGGTTCGGGCGACTCGACGGCCACCACCACCCGCCCGGACGGCGCGTTCACCCTGGCCCAGGCCACTCCGGGCATCCGTTCCAGCGCCGACTCGACCTGTCGGGCGAGGGCATCACCGCCGTCCTGGCAGACGCCGTGCACCTCGATGTGGTGTCGGCCCGGCCGGGACCACACCCGCCTGCTGCTCAGGCCGACCATCCGGGCCAACCGCGAGGCCGCGGAACCTACGGTCCGCGACGCCTCGCCGACGAGCTTCGGCACAGCGGCCGGCGCTAAGAGGCGTGCGGCGGCGTGGCCTGGCGGCTTCATCGAGGCGTACGGCCGGACTGGTGCCGGCGTGACTCCCCTGCGCAGCTGTCCCTGCCGTACGACATCTCGCCTCCCACGCGTCGCTTCCGGCGGCCTGGCTTCCCGGCGTGCCGTCCGTTATGCCCCCTGAGCGGGGGTATTTTCCGCTGGCGACGGTGCATGGAAGGCATCGCCGGTGGAAAACAGACGGCGGCAGGAGTCAACGGGGAGGCCGGAATGAGCACACTGACCCGACATCTGAACGGGGCCTGCGAGACGGTGCAGAGCTACAAGCGGCGGGTGCAGGTGCCGCTGCTGGGTGAGGTGGCGGTCCCGCCCGCCGACAAGATCGCCTACTACGGGGGGCTCGGTGTGCTGGCCGTGCTCCAGATCATCGAGTGGCCGGTGGCCCTGGTGATCACAGCCGGCCACCTCCTGGCCGACCAGCATCTATCGGGACTGGTGAAGGGAATCGGCGAAGCCTTGGAGACCGCCTGACCCGCGACCGGTCACCCGTGGGTTGACCTCAATCCGGGTTGAGGTCGCAGGCTGAGCGCATGTCGATCGAAGCGCTCGGGCTCGACCCTGCGGGGCGGAAGTGACCGCCACCCTCGCGCCGGCACCGGGACTGTTCGCCCCCCGGCTGCGCGCGATGACGGTGGGCAGCGTCGCGCTCATCTCGCTGCTCGCGTTCGAGGCGTTGGCGGTCGGCACGGCGATGCCGACGGTCGCCCGCAACCTGGACGGGCTCGCCCTGTACGGGTTGGCCTTCGGCGGCCCGTTCGCCACGGGCGTGCTCGCCATGGTGCTCTCCGGCATCTGGTGCGACACGCGCGGACCGGGCTCACCGATGTGGCACGGGCTGCTCTGGTTCGGGGCGGGGCTGGTGGTCGCCGGCACCGCGTCGACGATGGAAGTGCTGGTCGTCGGTCGGGTGGTGCAGGGGTTCGGCTCCGGGTTGCTCTCGGTGGCGCTGTACGTGATCGTGGGCCAGGCGTACCCGGATGAGCTGCACCGGCGGATCTTCGCGGCGTTCGCCGCCGCGTGGGTCGTGCCGTCGCTGGTCGGGCCGGCGGTGGCGGGGCTGGTCGTGGAGCATCTGCACTGGCGCTTCGTCTTCCTTGCGGTGCCGGCGGTGGCCGTGCCGGCGGCGTTGCTCATGCGCCCCGGTCTGCGGTCGGTCGCGGCGACGGCGGTGACCCGCCCTTCGGTGGGCGCGGTGGCCCGGATCGGCTGGGCGTGTGGGGCGGGGGTGAGCGCCGCACTGTTGCACATCGGGGGCCAGCAGCACGGCGCGTCCGCTCTGGCGCTCTCGGCGGTCGCGACCGGTGGCCTGCTGTTCTGCGCGCCGCGCCTACTGCCGCCGGGGTCGCTGCGGGCCGCCCGGGGACTGCCCGCCGTGATCGGGCTGCGCGGGCTCGCCTCGGCGGCGTTCGTCGGCGCCGAGGTGGTCATCCCGCTGATGCTCTCCCGGGAACGTGGCCTTTCGCCGACGGCGGCGGGGCTGGTGCTGACGACTGGTGCGTTGTTCTGGTCCGCGGGCTCCTGGATACAGGGGCGCATGCGGGTACCGGCCTCCCGGGCCAGCCTTCCCCGGGCCGGGCTGGCCTGCGTGACCGCCGGCATCGGCACGGTGGCGCTCACGCTCCTGCCCGGCACGCCGGTCGCCGTGGCCGTCCTCGGCTGGGCCGTCGCCGGGCTGGGCATGGGACTGCTCTACCCGTCGCTGTCCGCTCTCACCCTGGAGCTCTCCGCGCCCGGAGAGCAGGGCCGCAGCAGCTCGTCGCTGCAACTGTGCGACTCGCTCGGCGCGGCGACCGTGCTGGCGCTGACCGGTGCCGTGCTCGCCAGTGGCTCGGCCCCCGCTTCGGGCAGCTTCCTGGTCGCCCTCGCGATCTCGACCGCCCTGGCCCTGAGCGGCACCCTCCTCGCCACCCGGGTGACCCCCACCCCCAGCTCGCCCCGTTGACCAGAGAGTTGTCGCCGACCTGCCGGACCGCGCACCGCGACAACCTCATGATCGAGGCTCGGGGTGCAGCGATCCGGGCCCGATGCGTGGTCGGGGCCGCCAGGATGGGTGGAGGATGAATTTCCTGACCGTCCTGCCGCTGGCCGTGGTGATGGTCGCCGGGACGCAGTTCGTCGCGGCGGTGCTGCTTCCCTCGGCCGATCGCCCGCGCGCCGCGCTACTCGGATACCTGGCTGGTGTGGGCGCTGTGGTCACCGCCGGGGTGACGGTGAGTTGGCTGGTCACCAGGGCGGTGCGCGGATTCGCCGATCGGGCGGAGACCGACGTCGGCCACCTGGAGCGCACCGCCCATCGGATCGACTGGGCGGTGCTGGTGCTGCTGGCCGTGCTCGCGGTGGTCGTCTACCTGCGCCGCCACCGGACCGGCACGCCACGCTGGTTGACCATCCTCCAAGAGGCCGGGCCGGGCAGGGCCGCCCGGCTCGGCGCGGTCTTCGTCGCCACCTCGCCGTCGGACGACCTGACCATGGCGGCCGTCGGCGCGAGCGTCGCCCGGCACGACCTGTCGTGGTGGCACCTGCTCCCGTTCGTCGCGCTGACGGTCGGGCAGCTGGCCCTGCCGCTGCTGGCCCTGCTGCTGGCCGGTCGGCGGGCCGCCACGGCGTTGCCCCGCATCCGCGTCTGGTCCGACCGGAACTCCTGGGTGATCAGCGAGATCGTGATCGTGTTCTACGTGCTGGTGACGGTGCTCGACCTGTTGAGCTGAGACTGCCCGGTGAGAACGGGACGAGGAACGAGGAGGACCAGGTGAGGGTGCTGGTCACCGGGGCGGCAGGCCGCCTCGGATCGATGGTGCTGCCGCGGCTGCTCGACGACGGCTTCACCGTACGGGCGACGAACCGGAGACCCCGCATCGATTCCAGGCTGGAGTGGGCGGTGGCCGACCTGGCGACCGGGGCCGGGCTGACGGAGGCGGTGTCCGGGGTGGACGCCGTGCTGCACCTGGCCACCATGCCCAACCCGGCACGGCGCACCTACCAGGTCGACGTGCTCGGCACCCGCGAGTTGGTGGTCGCTGCCGGACGGGCCGGGGTCCGCCACCTGGTGTACGTCTCCATCGTCGGCGTGGACCGGGTGCCCATCCCGTACTACCGGCACAAGCTCGCCGCCGAGCAGGTGGTCGCGGCGGGCCCGGTGCCCTGGTCGTTGCTGCGGGCCACGCAGTTCCCCGGGTTCCTCGACGAACTGCTCCAGGCCGCCAGCCGGTTCGGCCCGACGATCGGTGATCCGGCCGTCCTCGCCCAACCGGTGGACCCGGGCGAGGTCGCCGCCCGGCTCGCGGCCCGGCTCACCGCAGGGCCGCTCGGAGGCATCGAGGAGTACGGCGGGCCCGAGGTGCTCCGCTTCGACGAAGCGGTACACGCCTGGCGGGCTGCCCGGCGCTCGCGCCGGCCGCTGCTGCCGGTACGCGTACCGGGGCGGACCGGTCGAGCGATACGTGACGGCGGGCTCGTCACCGCGGCCCTGCCCCGGGGCACCCGGACGTGGAGCGATTACCTCGCGGACACGTACGGGGGAACGGGGCGGAGATGAGAAGGTGTCTGGTTCACGTTCGACCTAGCGTGACCACATGTTCGCTGTCTTGGTCGCTGTCATCCTTTACTGCTTCGGTTTCGTCTTCCTCTACGGTGTGATCCGGCTCGCCGTACGCCAGGCGTTGGAAGACCTCGAGGTCCGCCGTGCCCAGGCGCTGCGGGCGGAGGAGCTCGCGGCCCACCGGGACCGCACGTTCCTCAAGGAGAACGCCTTCCTCGCCGGCGGCTGAGTGGCACCGCGGCGGGCAGTAGCCGGCGACCGGCTGGCCGCCTCGGTCCGGTGGTGGAAGGATCACACCCGTGATGGGGACGCTGAAGACCGAACCGGCCCGGACCCGCCCCGACCTGCTTGCCCCGCCGGTCGCCGCGGCGCTCGCGGAGTGGCCTGCCGACGCGCCGGTGGACGTTGACGAGGTGCTGGTCGCGCCGATCGACGCCGAACTCGCCGACACCGCCGCGTTCTGTGCGGCGTACGACGTGGGGCTGGACGTCTCGGCCAACTGCGTGGTGGTGGCCGGTAAACGGGAGGGCGTGGTCCGCTACGCGGCCTGCATCATCCTCGCCACCACTCGGGCGGACGTGAACGGGGTTGCCCGGCGCGCTCTCGACGTGCGCAAGGCGAGCTTCGCGTCGATGGCGGACGCGGTCGAGTTGACCGGCATGGAGTACGGCGGGATCACCCCGATCGGCCTGCCGGCCGCGTGGCCGATCCTCGTCGACTCCCGGGTGATCGCCACGCCGCACGTCATCATCGGCTCCGGCGTACGGCACAGCAAGATCGCGCTGCCTGGTCCGGCGCTCGGCGCGCTGCCCAACGCACGAGTGGTCGAGGATCTGGCGCGGCCCGCCTGACCGGCACCCGCTCCGGTTCGCCCGCCCGGCTGGTCGGCCGGCCGGGCGGACCGCCCGGCATCCGGCCCGGCTGGTCGGCGTTCGAACCGTGGGCTCATCGACGTCGATGCCGTTGCACGTGAAACATCAAGGGTGTCGATGCCTGCCGGTGGCGCGAGCCGGCTTCTCTGGCCGCGGGTGGCGTAGGCTCAGTCCTTGCCCGACTCGAGGCGTTCGACCTCGGCCAGCGCGGCGAGCAGCGTCTGCGGCTCCTGAGCGCCGCTGATCCCGTACTTGCCGGCGAGCACGAACGTCGGCACGCTGCTGATGCCGAGATCCCGAGCCTTGGCCAGCTCGGCAGCGACCGCCTTGGTGCCCTCGTCCGAGTCGAGGTACCGGCGCGCGTCGGCGCCGTCCAGCCCGACCTGCACGGCGAGGTCGGTGAGCGCGTCCCGCGAGCCGATGTCGATCCCGCGGACGAAGTGCGCCTGGTAGAGCGCCTCCACCATCTCGGCGGCGCGGCCGCGCTCGGTGGCGTACGCGACGAGCCGGTGGGCGTCGAAGGTGTTCGCGGCGATCGCCCGGTCGTAGTCGAGCCGCAGCCCGGCCCCGGCCGCCGCCTCGGTGACCCGCGCGACCATCTGCCGGGCGTTGGCCGTGCCGCCGAACTTGGCGCCGAGCGCCTCGACCACGGGCACCGGCTCGGGTACCGGCGACGGATCCAGCTGGAACGGCCGGTAGCGCACGGTCACCTCGCCGTCGTACGACGCGAGGGCCTGCTCCAGCCGGTGCTTGCCGATGTAGCACCAGGGGCACACCACATCGGCGTAGATCTCGATCTCCATGATCGGTGGCAACTCCCAGGTCAGCCCAGTTGTTCCCGCACCTGGCGCTTGAGCCGCGCCAGGATCGCCGTGCCGCCGCGCACCCGCAGCGGGCTGATCGCCTGGGCCAGGCCCATCCGCTGGTAGAGGTCGTCCGGGACGGCGAGAACCTCGTCCGCTGTCGCCCCGGTCAGCCCTTCGGCGAGGATGCCGGCGAAGGCGCGGGTGGTGGGTGCCTCGGGCGGGCAGTCGAAGATCGTCTCCACCGTCTTCTCCGGTGTCACCCGGGCACGCAGGAAGAACGCGGTCTGACACTCCGGTACCTGCTCCATGCCCTCCCGCTCCGGCGCGTCCGGCGGGAGCTGTGGAATGACATCGGCGTACTCGAGCAGCATCTCCAGCACCACGTCGCGGGGTGCGGCGGCGAACTCGTCGACGATCTCGGCCAACCTGGCCGGCATGGCGGACATGCGGTCGAGGCTACCCCGGTGGAGAGGGGCCCTCCGCTGTGAAGGGGGCCCTCCTCACACCGTGGGCGACTGCTCGCTGATCTCGCTGAGGGCGGACTGCGGGTCGAGCTGCATCGCCAGGTCGCCGAGGGAGACGATGCCGACCAGCTTGCGATCGCTGTCACAGACCAGCACTCGCCGGATCCCGCGCTCGCGCATCAGCGCCGCCGCCTCCCCGGCCGTCGCGTGCTGCTCGATCATCACGACCTCCCGCGTGGTGATCGAGCCGATCGTGGTGCTGGACGGGTTCGCGCGTTCGGCCACCGCGCGGACCACGATGTCCCGATCGGTGAGCATCCCGGCGAGGCTGGCGCCGTCGGTGACGACGACGTCTCCGATGTCGGCCTCCCTCATCACCGTTGCCGCTTCGTCCAGGGTGGTCTCCGCCGGCAGGTAGACGACCCGCCTGGTCATCACATCGCTGACCCGGTAACCGGTCATGGGAGTCCTCCACAAACGCGTACGCCGATCCGGATTCCGTACCCCGTCACAGTTTGGTTATACCCGGTGTGCGGGGTGTACCGAGTCCACGAGCCGCTCCACCAACCCGTCGAGCGGCAGCTCGGCCCGCTCACCGGTGGCCCGGTCGCGCAGTTCGACGTACCCGTCGGCGAGCCGGCGGCCGACCACGACGGCGCGCGGGACGCCGATCAGCTCGGCGTCGGTGAACTTCACGCCCGCGGAGACACCGGACCGGTCGTCGACCAGCACCCGCAGGCCGGCCGCGGAGAGCCGCGCACCGAGGTCGAGCGCCGCCTCCAGCTGCGGCCCCTTACCGGCGGCCACGAGGTGTACGTCACACGGTGCGATAGCCGCCGGCCAGACCAGCCCGCGATCGTCGTGGTGCTGTTCGGCGACGGCGGCGACCGCCCGGGACACACCGATCCCGTAGCAGCCCATGGTCGGCCGGACAGGCTTGCCCTCCGGGCCGAGCACGTCGACCGCGAACGCGTCGGTGAACCTGCGGCCGAGCTGGAAGATGTGCCCCACCTCGATGCCCCGCCGGATGGTCAGCGCACCGGCTTCGCACGACGGGCAGGGGTCGCCGGGGCGCACCTCGGCCGCCTCGATCGTGCCGTCCGGGGTGAAGTCCCGGCCGTTGGCGACTCCGGTGGCGTGCCGGCCCGGTTCGTTGGCCCCGGTCAGCCAGGCGGTGCCGGGCGCGATCCGCGGATCGACCAGGTAACGCAGGTTGAGCTTGTCGAGGATCTGCGGGCCGAGGTAGCCGCGGACGAGTTCGGGGTGCTCCGCCCAGTCGTCGAAGACGGTCACCGTGGCCGGGTGCAGCGCGGCAGCGACCCGCTTCAGGTCGACCTCCCGGTCGCCCGGTACGCCGATCACCAACAGTTCGGCCTCGTCCACGCCCGGCCGTCGTACGGTCAGCACGATGTTCTTCAGCGTGTCGGCTGCGGTCCAGTCGTCGCGGCCGCCGAGCCGTCGGGTGTTGGCCATCTCGACCAGGCCGGCGATGGTGGGCGTCTCCGGGGTGTCGTGCACCTCGACCGGCGGGTGGGCGTGCGGGTCACCGGACGCCGGGGCGCGCGTGGTGACGGCCTCGGTGTTCGCCGCGTAGTCGCAGGACGTGCAGCCCACGAAGGTGTCCTCACCTACCGGCGTGACGGCGAGGAACTCCTCCGACGCCGAGCCGCCCATCGCACCGGACATCGCGTGCACCACCGTGTAGTCCAGGCCGAGCCGGTCGAAGATCCGCCGGTACGCCGCCCGCTGCCGCTCGTACGCGGCCTGGAGGCCCGCCTCGTCCAGGTCGAACGAGTAGGCGTCCTTCATCAGGAACTCGCGTCCGCGCAGCAGTCCGGCCCGGGGACGGGCCTCGTCCCGGAACTTCGTCTGGATCTGGAAGAGCGTCACCGGGAAGTCCCGGTACGACGTGAAGAGGTCCTTGACCAGCAGCGCCGCCATCTCCTCGTGGGTCGGGGCGAGCAGATGCCCGGCACCCTTCCGGTCGGCGAAGGTGAAGATGTCGTCCCCGTACTCCGTCCACCGGCCGCTCGCCCGGTACGGCTCCGCCGGCAGCAGCGCCGGGAAGTGCACCTCCTGGCCGTCGATCGCCGCCATCTCCGACCGGACCAGCTCGCTGATCCGGTCCAGCACCAGCTTGCCCAGCGGCAGCCACGTGTAGCCGCCCGGTGCGGCGCGGCGGATGTAGCCGGCACGCAGCAGCAGCCGGTGGCTCGGCACCTCCGCGTCCGCCGGGTCCTCGCGCAGGGTCCGGAGCAGCAGGGTCGACATGCGCAGCAGCATTGGCGCAGCGTACGTCCGGTGCCGCCGACCGGGCGACGGGTTTCGGATCTGGCAGGCATCAACCGACATCGCTCCGTTGCGAGCCCCGGCGTGCCCTTGCCCAGCCACCCGACCGCAGGGACGTCTGCCACGTTCACCCCTGGGGGCAACGCCGCCGCGGGGCACGGTGCAAAACTGGTCGCCGCAGGCAACGAGAAGCGTGAGGGGGCGGCAGTGCGCTGGCGCAGCTTCGTGGCGGTGGGCGACAGCTTCACCGAGGGGATGGACGACCCGTACCCGGACGGCACCTTCCGTGGCTGGGCCGATCTGGTGGCCACCCGGTTGGCCGCCGAGGCCGGGCCGGATTTCCGCTACGCGAACCTCGCCATCCGCGGCCGGCTCTTCCCGAACATCGTGGCGAACCAGGTGCCCGAGGCGCTCGCCATGAAGCCGGACCTGGTCAGCTTCGCCGCCGGCGGCAACGACGTGCTGCGCCGCACCTTCGACGGGGAGCGGCTCGTCGCCCACTTCGACGAGATCGTGGGGCAGTTCCGGGCGATCGGGGCGGACGTGCTGATCTTCCGGTTCGCCGACGTGATGGCCCGGCTGCCCGGGCAGCGCCTGGTCAAGCCCCGGGTGGAACTGCTCAACCAGGCGGTCGGCGAGACCGCCGAACGGCACGGTGCGATCATGGTCGACCTCTACGCCGACGACACGTACCTGCACCCGATGCTGTGGGGCACCGACCGGCTGCACCTCTCCTCGGCGGGGCACCGGCGGGTCGCCGGCCAGGTGCTCGACGCGCTCGGGGTGGGCTGCGACGAGGAGTGGCTCCTGGTCCCGCCGCACCCGGAGCCGACACCGTGGCTGGCCGCCCGTACGGCCGACCTGCGCTGGGCCGGTCAGCACCTGGCGCCGTGGATCAAGCGCCGGCTCACCGGCCGCTCGTCCGGCGACACGGTCGTCGCGAAACGCCCGACACTCGGCCCGGTCGGCGACTGACCGTGCGCTGGCGCTGGTCAGCCGGCATCGAGGAGCACCGGTAGGAGTATTGAAATGCCTGACGTCCGACCACCCGGATAACATCCGCTTCCCGCGTCAACGGGTGCGGGGAATTCGGGGAAAGGCGGACGTGGGGGATGGTCCAGTCCATACAGGACGATATCCGGAAGGCTGCGGCGGAAAGTACTCGCCGCAGCGCTATCCGTTGTGGCGGCGGCAGGGCTGGTGGCGGTCAGCGACGCACCCGCTCTGGCGTACGACGTCCGGTACGAAACGAATGCCTCGTGGGCGTACACCGATCTGCATCGGCCCACCAAGGTCTACATCGACCAAACCGGCGACGTGCCGGTCGGGTCCTGGAGCGACGATCGGGGTCGCAAGCACACCTCTCGGGCGTACTTCACCTTCGACATCACCCGCTACCGAAGTGCGGTGATCGAGTTGGCGAAGTTCTCGGCCGAGGAGACGTCGGTCGTCGACTGCACCAAGCGGCCGCCGGTCGAACTGTGGCGGACCGGGCCGTACACGGCTGGGTCGAGCTGGGCGAAGCCACCGGTCGACCTGGCCAAGCTGGCCACGGTGACGCTGCCCGACATCGCCGGCTGCCCGGCGCCCTACGTCGGGTGGGATGCCACGGAGGGGCTGCGACAGGCGCTCGCCGAGGGAGCCTCGACGCTCACCCTGTCGCTGCGACTGCCCACCGGCCTGGAGTCGGACCCGGCCCTGGCCCACCGGTACGCCAGCACGGTCGGCCTCTCCATCGACCACAACTATCCGCCGGGAGTGCCGACCGACCTCGAAACGACCTCGGGTAAGGCCTGCACCACGGCCGAGCCGTACCAGCTCGTGGCGCGGCGCGACCCGGGTCCCTCCGCGCTCGTGCACGACGCGGATCGCAACGTCTCCGGCGGCATGGACATGCTGACCGGCACATTCGCCCTCTGGCCGGTCGACGAGCCGGACGCTCGGACCGAACGGACGGACTATGCCCGGGACGGCGAGCGCGTGGTCGGCCAGTTCTCTTCCGACCAGTTCGAGCACGACCGGGTGTACGCCTGGCAGGTGCGGGCGGCAGACAGCCGGGCGACCAGTGACTGGAGCGGTGTCTGCTATTTCCGTACCGACTTTCAGGGCCCGACTTCGGCACCAGCCGTCTCTTCAGATGACTTCCCCTCGGGAGGCGAGAACTCGCCGGGTCTGCCGGGCGAGGTCACCTTTGACGCCGAGGGCGATACGGACGCGGTCGGGTTCGGCTACCGGCTGAACTCCGTGGGCGAGAAGACGGTGGCGGCGGACCGGCCGGGAGGGTCGGCGACGGTCACCATCACGCCTCGGCGAGGCGTCAACTTTCTGGAGGTATGGAGCCGAGACGTGTCCGGGAACCGTTCCGGCACGACTCGGTACGACTTCGTCACCTATGACGTCGGGCCGATCGTCGACGGTGAACTCAGCGAGATCGGCGTACCCACCACCTTCACGGTTCGTCCGCAGATGGAGGGCGTGGTCAGCTACCGGTTCCATCTCGACGATGACCCGGAGCAGACCGTGGACGCCGGGGCCGACGGAACGGCCACGTTGACCGTCACCGCGACCCGCGGGGGCTACCGGACGCTCACCGTCACCAGCGTGACCGTCGACGGCGTGTCCGCCACCTCGGAACTCGACTTCCGACTGCTCAGCGAACCGAAGATTGCCGCGACGGTGTACGAGGAGTACGGCATCGGCGGCGGCCAGGGCGTGCCCGGCGTCTTCACGTTCACTCCGCGCCTACCGGACGTGGTGGGTTACCGCTACACCTTCTCCGGGGAAGAGCCGAAGACGGTGGATGCGGAGGCGGACGGCACCGCCTCCGTGACCTGGACCCCCGAGGTCGCGGGAGTCACGAACCTTGCCGTGTGGAGCGTCAGCCGGGACGGCACCGAGTCGGACCCGGCTACCTGGTACTTCAACGTCCGGGACCTGTTGCCGAGCGTCTACGGCGGCCTGTACGGCCCGTACTACCCTGGCGGCGGGCCGGGCCAGCCAGGCGTTTTTTACTTCAGCTCCGAGGTGCCGGAGACGGTCGAGTACCGCTTCCGGTTCGACGATGGCCCCGAGCAGGGTGTCGGAGCCGACGACGTTGGCGCTGCCGAGGTCACGTGGACGCCAGACCAGGGGGGAGAACACACCCTCACGGTCCGCGGCGTCACCTCGGACGGGACGGTGTCCCCGGAGCGGACGTACACCTTCCGGGTGCACGACGCCCCGCTGGTCGAGTCGGTCGACTACCCGAAGGACACCTCCGCCGGGCTGCCCGGTACGCCCGGTGTCTTCACCTTCCGCCCGCAGCGGCCGGATGTGACGAGCTACCGGTACGTCTTCTACGACGAGGAGGAGAAGACGGTCGACGCCGATGCGGACGGGACGGCGGCGATCACCTGGACCCCGCAGCGGTCCGGCTGGACCATGGTGACCGTCCGGGGCGTGACCAGCGACGGCACCGTCACCGAGCCGCGCGAGTACGCCTTCACGGTGCGCGACCCGAAGCCCACGATCGTGTCGTATCTCTACACGGAGTGGGATCCCATGGGTGGGATCGGGGTGCCGGGTGCCTTCCGGTTCAGCTCGGAACTGCCGGGCACGGTGGAATTCGTCTACCAGCTCAACGACGGGCCGGAGCAGACCGTCGCCGTGACCGAGGGCACGGCCGCCGACCTGATGGTCACCCCGGACCGGGGCTCGCGAAACACCCTCACGGTTCGTAGCCGCTCGACTTCGGGTGAGCTGTCACCAGCGGCGACGTTCACCTTCGCGGTCAGCACGGCTCCGACGATTACCTCGACGACCTACCCGTCCGGCGAGCCGGCGGGTGGCGTGGGTGTACCCGGCGTCTTCACCTTCGCGCCGCGTATGCCCGGCGTGAAGAATTACGTCTACCAGTTCGACAACGGACCGGAGGTGAGCGTGGCGGCAGGTGCCGATGGCACCGCCTCGGTCACCCTCACGCCCACCGAGGCGCGCTGGTATCCGATCTCCGTGTACGCCGTCGACGCGGACGGCAACCGGTCGGACTACGCGTACCACTGGTTCGTCGTACAGGGCTGACACCTGAGTGATCCGGCCCACCATCCGAACGGGTGGTGGGCCGGTCACGTTTACCGGTCGGTGCCGGGGCATCCGGCGTACCTTGGGGATCATGTCTGTGCCGAGCGATCCTGATCCCCGACTCCAGGCGTATGCGGACCCGCAGCGCCTGGTCACCACCGCCTGGCTGGCCGAGCACCTCGGCGACGAGGGGCTCGTCGTGATCGAGTCCGACGAGGACGTCCTGCTCTACGACACCGGCCACATCCCGGGTGCGGTCAAGGTGGACTGGCACCTGGAACTGAACGACCAGGTGACCCGGGACTACCTGGACGCCAAGAGCTTCGCCGAGTTGTGCGCCGCCAAGGGCATCGGCCGCAACGATACGGTCGTCTTCTACGGCGACAACTTCAACTGGTGGGCCGCGTACGCCCTCTGGGTCTTCTCGCTCTTCGGGCACCAGGACGTACGGCTGCTCGACGGCGGCCGGCAGAAGTGGATCGCCGAGGGGCGGGAGCTGAGCCGCGAGAAGGTGACCCGGCCGCGGGCCGAGTACCCGGTGCCGCAGCGGGACGACGCCCCGATCCGGGCGTACCGCGAGCAGGTGATGGCGCACGTGGCTGCCGGCCGTCCGCTGGTCGACGTCCGTTCGCCCGGCGAGTACACCGGCGAGATGCTGCACATGCCGGACTACCCGCAGGAGGGCGCGCTGCGCGGCGGGCACATTCCGGGTGCGGTGAACAAGCCGTGGAAGCAGGCGGCCAACGACGACGGGACGTTCAAGTCCGCGGACGAGCTGCGCGCGATCTACGCCGACCAGCTCGGGCTGAGCCCGGACGACGACATCGTCGCCTACTGCCGGATCGGTGAGCGGTCCAGCCACACCTGGTTCGTGCTGCGGCACCTGCTCGGCTACCCGCAGGTGCGCAACTACGACGGATCGTGGACCGAGTGGGGCAACCTGGTGCGCGCCCCTGTCGTGCAGGGCGACCAGCCCGGTGGCCTGAACCCCTGACCCGGCGAGTTGCCTGAAGGGTCCCTGCACACCGGAACCGGTGTGCAGGGACCCTTTCCACAGCGGCCGGTCGGCGACAGATCAACCGGCGGCGAGCGAGATCTCGCCCTTCAGGTCCCGGGCCACTCCGGTGACCTCGCCGGTCGCCGGCCGCCAGCGCAGCAGTCCACCCGGGTCGTGGCGGAGCAGCACGGCGTCGCCGTCCCAGCCCAGGACCCCGCAGCAGCCCTTCGAGCGGTCGCGGCCCAGGTCGAGCAGGCGGGTCACCACGCCGGTCGTGGCGTCCACCACCGCGACCCCCTCCAACCCGTCCATGCCGCCGGTGCTGATCCAACCCGCCTGGGCGATCTGGTCGCCGCGTTGCCAGCCCCGTCCGTAGAACTCGTTCACCCGGTCGCCGGTCGGTAGCGCGCGGAAGTCGAGCGGCCGGCTGCCTCGATCGGTGCGGTCGGCGCTCCGCGTCCAACGGCTCAGGGTCAGGCCGTCCCGGAGGCCACCCAACGCCAGCAGGCTGTCGGTTCGGCCGGCCGGGTCGGGGACGACCATCTCCCAGGGAGAGAGCGGCATCGTCCGGCTGGCACCCGTCCGCCGGTCCAGTTCGTACGTCGTGTCGTCGTCGCCGACGAAGAGCCGGTCGCCGGCCCAGAGGACGTGCTCCAGGTAGCCGTTGAGCGGGTAGCGGCGGACCTGGGCGGTGGTCAGGTCGACCACGATCACCTCGTCGGTCTGGGCGAACGCGGCCAGCCGCCCGTCCGCGGAGAGGCTGCCGGACTTCAGGGCGAAGGCCTCGTTGCCGCTGGCGTCGCGGGTTCGGGCCGGGGTGACCACGTCGAGTTCCCGCACCAGGCCGTCATCGCCGAGCACCCGGATCCGTCCCTCCGTGCCGGTCTCCGGGTCGACCGGCTGATAGAGCGCCAGCGCCTGGCGGACCGGGCGGCTGGAGAGCGACGCGGTCACCGGGTCGCCGAGACGATTGAGCGGGCTCGCGGGATAGGTGAGCTGTTCCGGTGGCTGCTGCACCGGCGCGTTCGGGACCGGCATCGCGGTCGTGGTGGCGGTCGCGGTGGCGGCCGTGGTCGGTGCCGGCGGGTCGGCGGGGCGCAGGGCCAGCACCGCACCGCCGGTGAGCAGGACGACCGCCGTGGCGGCGGCGCCGGCGACGCGGCGGGCGCGCCGGACGCGGCGAGCCCGCTCCCAGCCGGCCGCTGCCGGGTGGCTCGGGCGTACGTCCTCCGCGGCGAGGGTCAGCAGCCGGGTCAGGTCCTCGTCCCTCACCGGTTCACCTCCGTTCCGTGGGCAGGCCGTCGTCGCGGCCCAGCTCGGGGGCGAGCTCCCGCAGTCGGCGCAGCGCGGCATGGCACTGGCTCTTGACCGTGCCCACTGTCACGCCGAGCACCTCGGCGGTGGCCGCCTCGCTCAGGTCCTCGTAGTAGCGCAGCACCAGTACCGCTCGTTGCCGTGGCGGGAGTTGGCCGACGGCGTCGCGCAGCGCGAGCCGGAGCGTGCCGTCCCGGTCGGCGCTCACCCGCTCGGGCGGTTGGGCGCTCAGCCATTCCCGCCGGCGGCGTCGCCACCAGGAGACCGTGTCCCGATAGAGGATCGACCGCACGTACGCGGCCGGGTCGCCCTCGCGCACGCTGGACCAGCGCAGCGCCAGCTTGAGCAGCGCGTCCTGGAGGAGGTCCTCGGCCTGGTGCCGGTTGCCGCAGACCAGGTACGCGGCGCGCAGCAGCCGGTGCTGGTGGTTCTCCACGAAGGCGACGTAGCCGTCCCGCCCGTCGTTCGCCGCCGGTCCCATCCGCCCGCCTCTCCCGGCCATCGCGTTCCGCGTCACCTGGCAGACGCGCGGGAAGGCGGAAAAGGTTGGGTCAGTTCTCCGGCAGCCCGGTCAGGTAACGCTGGAGGGTCGGCGCCACCCAGGCGATCAGTTCCTCCGGCGTCATCGTCACCATCGGTGGCAGCTGGACGATGTAGCGGGTGAAGGCGAGGCCGAGGGTCTGGGCGGCGACCAGGCCGGCTCGCCGGGCGGCCGTCGCCGGGTCGGTGCCGAAGGCGGCCACGGCCGCGGTGATCTGGTCGGCGAAGATGGTCCGCATCCGGTCGGCCGCGCCCGGATTCGTGCTGGCTGCGCGGAGCAGCGCGGCCAGCGTCTCGTCGCCCTCCCACCGGTCGAGGAAGTGGCGGATGAGCACCTCACCGAGCTGTCCGGGTGGCACAGCGGTCAGGTCGGGCAGGCGCAGGTCGAACTCGGCCGCCGCCGCGAAGAGCCCCTCCTTGTTGCCGTAGTACCGCATCACCATCGAGGGGTCGATGCGGGCGTCGGCCGCGATCGCCCGGATCGTCGCCCGCTCGTAGCCTTCGGCGGCGAACCGGTCCCGGGCAGCCTGGAGGATCGCCGCGCGGGTCGCGTCCGACCGGCGCGGACGGGCCGGCTCGGTTGCTGCTGTCATGCCAACGACCGTAGGCCAACGCCCGTTGACATTCCAGTCCGCTCTCCGTCAAGCTTGCCAACAAGTGTTGGCCAACGCTTGTTGGTTATGTTGCTCCGGAGGTGGTCATGCTGCCCACGAGTACAGATGTCCTGGTGGTCGGGGCCGGCCCGACGGGCCTCGCCACCGCACTCACGCTCGCCCGGCGAGGGGTCGACGTGACAGTCCTCGACCAGTTGGACCGGCCACCGACGACCTCCCGGGCGGCCGTCGTGCACGCGTACACCCTGGAGGTGCTGGACCGGATCGGCGCCGCGGTGCCGCTGGTGGCCCAGGGCGTGCGGGCACCGCGCTTCACCGTGCGCGACCACGACCGGGTGCTGATGGCGGTGCCGTTCCACCGGCTGCCCACCCGGTTTCCCTACGCGCTGCTGGTCTCCCAGTCGGTCACCGAGGCGGTGCTCACCGAGCAGTTGAGTGGGCTGGGCGTCACGGTGCGCCGGCCGTGCCGGCTGACCGACCTCAGAACGACCGACGACGGAGTGATCGCGCGGATCGGCGACCACCCTCTGCGCGCACGTTTCGTGGTCGGCGCGGACGGCATGCGCAGCATGGTCCGCCAGATCGCAGGCATCGGATTCGCCGGGCAGACCAGTGCGGAGTCCTTCGTGCTCGCCGACGTCCGCGTGCACAGCCACCTGCCGCGCGACGAGGCGGCCCTCTTCCTCGCCCGGTCCGGACCGCTGATCTGGGCACCGCTGCCGGACGGGGTGGTACGGCTGGTGGCGGCCGTACCGCAGGCGGCCACCGAGCCCGGGCAGGCCTACCTCCAGGCCCTGCTCGACGAGCGAGGACCGGTGCGACGGCCGGATCGCCTGACCGAGGTGCTGTGGGCCTCCCGCTTCCGGGTGCACCACCGTGTCGCCGACACCTACCGCGCCGGGCCGATCCTGCTCGCCGGGGACGCCGCACACGTGCACAGCCCGGCCGGCGGACAGGGCATGAACCTCGGCATCTGCGACGCCGCCGCCCTCGGTGCCGCCCTCGCCGACGTGCTCGCCGGCGGCCCCGAGAGCGGGCTCGACGACTACACCGCCCGGCAGCGGCCGATGGCAGAGGACGTCCTGCGTTTCGCGGCCGGGCTCACCCGGCTGGCGACCCATCCCCCGGCCGGGCGGCCGGTGCGGGACGTGCTGCTGCGGCTCGCCGGAGCGGTGCCGCCCCTTCGCCGGCGGATCGCCCTGCGCCTCTCCGGGCTTGCCCACCGAAGCTCGAACGGCGACTAGGGATTCGGCCGGGCGTCCTCGGTGGACGACGTGTTGCTCAACGCGACGCGGGCGGTCCCGGCCGGACTGCCGTCCCGGCGGTGGTGGGCCGGTGGGCGGCCGGCGCCGGTGCAACCGGTCGCAGCACCCGCCACGCCGCGACGGTGACCAGAGCGAACGTCCCCGTGGCCGCGACCGTGACCGGCACCGTCCCGTACGCCCCGGCGACCAGGCCGGCGAGCGCGGCGCCGACCGGCGCGCTGAGCAGCCCGAGCATCCGCTGAGCGGCGCCCACCCGACCGAGCAGGGCGGTTGGCACCTGCTGCTGCCCGTACGACGTCCAGAGGCTGTTCCACACGGACGTGCCGGCGGCGAAGACCGCCAGTGCGAGACCCGCCCACACCGGGTGCCGGGAGAGCGCGAACCCGGCCAGCGCGACGGTCTGCGCGGCGAGCACGGCACGCAGTGCGGGCAGCGTGCCGACCCGGGCGGCGATCCGGCCGGCGGTCAGCGCCCCGACCACCCCGCCGACGATCGCGGTAGCGGTGAAGAGCCCGTACCCGGCCGGCGGCACGCGGAGCACCTCCAGCGCATGGAGCACCAGGACGGCCAGCAGTCCGCTGATCGCCAGGTTGCTCGCCGCCGTGAGCAGGGCGACCCGCCACAGTGTCCGGTTGCCGCGTAGCCAGCGCAGACCGATCGTCATCTCCGCCCAGAGCGAGCCGCGCCGACCGTCCGTACCGCCGCCCGGGGCGTCCTCGCCGGCGTGACCCCTGGCCGCGGCGCGACGGTGACGGACGGGCGCCCCGGGGACCACCCGCTCGTGTCCGGCGGCGGGCGGAAGCGGCGAGAGCGCCAGGACGAGGAGCGCGGCCAGGGCGAAGGTGACCGCGTCGAGAGCGAAGGGGAGAGCGGGGGCCACGGCGAACGCCGCGCCGGCCGCGGGCGCTCCGATGAGTCCGCCGGCCACGGCCGTACCGGCCTGGAGGCGACCGTTGGCCCGGGGCAGGGCGGCCGGCGACACGACGGACGGCAGCAGCGCGAAGGAGGCGGCGTCGAAGAGTGCGGCCAGGGCGGCGAGCAGGAACGCCGCGAGCAGCAGCGTCACGATGCCGGCCCGGTCGACGGCGATCGCCACGGCGAGCGCGGCCACCAGGGCGGCACGTACGCCGTCCACCAGCGCCATCGTGCGCCGCCGGTCCCAGCGATCGGCGTAGACACCACCGAGCAGGCCGAACAGCAGTGGCGGTAGCTGCCCGGCCACGGTGATCGCGGCGATCAGCCGGGGATCGCGGGTCAGGGTGGCGGCGAGCAGGGCGAGCGCCGGCGTACGCAGGGCGTCGCCGAAGCGTGAGGAGACGGCGGCTGACCACAGTAGGTGGAAATCACGGCCGAGACGGGTTGCGGGCATGACGGGAGGCTGCGGGTTCGACCCGGTCGAGGGTCAAGCCGCCAGGTGAAAGGAGGACGCGCCTGTCGGTGATCATCGGTACGGTGGGCGCCGGCATCGGACCGGGGAGCGCAAGGCGTGGACCACACTTTCCAGGTCGACCTTCGTGGCGTCGTCGACCTGCTCAGTCATCACCTCTACGGCAGCCCGCGGGTGTACGTCCGCGAGCTCTTACAGAACGCTGTGGATGCGATCACCGCGCGACGGGCGGCCGACCCCGACGCGCCCGCGTTGATCCGCATCGAGCCGCCCGAGCTGACCGGCGACGGGACGCTCCGGGTGCACGACACCGGCATCGGTCTCACCGAGGTGCAGGTGCACGAGTTGCTGGCCACTATCGGTCGCAGCTCCAAGCGGGACGAGCTGGGCTTCTCCCGGCACGACTTCCTCGGCCAGTTCGGCATCGGGCTGCTCTCCTGCTTCCTGGTCGCCGACGAGATCCGGGTGTTCACGCGGCACGCCGACCAGCCCTCCGTGTGCTGGACGGGCTACTCCGACGGCCGCTACACGGTCCAGCTCGCGCCGGCGGACGCCGGGCGGAGCGAGCCGGGCACCAGCGTCACGCTCGTCCCACGGCGGTCCGCCGAGCAGTGGTTCGCCACCCCGACCGTCCTCGACCTGGCCCGGCTCTTCGGCTCGCTGCTGCCGTTCACCGTCCGGGTCGGCGACGTGACCACGACCGCCGGGCCGCCGCCCTGGCCGGCGGAACCCGGCACGCCCGTCGACCGTCCGGCCCTGATCCGGTACGCCCGGGAGACGCTCGGCTTCGAACCGTTCGACGTGCTGCCACTATCCGTGCCCGAGGCCGGGCTGACGGGCGCGGCGTTCATCCTCTCCGAGCCGGTGAATCCGGCGGCCCGGGCCGGTCACCGGGTCTACCTGAAGCGGATGCTGCTCACCGAGCACGCCGACGGGCTGCTGCCCGACTGGGCGTTCTTCGCGCACTGCGTGGTGGATGCCAGCGAACTGCGGCCGACCGCGAGCCGCGAGGCGCTCTACGAGGACTCGCTGCTCACCGCGACCCGGGAGGCGCTCGGCGACCAGGTGCGCGGCTGGCTGGTGCGGCTCGCCAAGCACCACCCACGCCGGCTCGGGGAGTTCCTCCAGGTCCACCACCTCGGTGTCAAGGCGCTGGCGTTGCACGACGACGAGATGCTCCGGCTGGTCGACCAGTGGTGGCCCATGGACACCAACGTCGGCACGCTCACGCTGGCCGAGTTCCGGCAGCGGCACGGCCTGATCCGGTACGCGGCGAGCCTGGACGAGTTCCGGCAGCTCGCCGCGGTCGCCGCGGCCCAGGACCTGGCCGTGGTGAACGGCGGCTACACGTACGACACCGAGCTGATCGAGCGGCTGCCCGCCGTCGACCGGTCGGTGCTCATCGAGCGGCTGGAACCGAGCGACCTGACCACCCGCTTCGACAGTCTCGACCCACAGGTCGAGCTGGCCCTGCGGCCGTTCCTCGTCGCCGCCCAGCGGGCGCTGGAGCGGACGGGCTGCGAGGTGGTGATCCGGGCCTACGACCCGGTCTCGCTACCCGCGCTCTACCTGGTGAGCCGCTCGGCGGCTTTCAACGACCAGCTCGCGGCCAGCCGCGACAAGGCCGACGAGCTGTGGGGTGGGGTGCTCGACGCGCTCGCCGCGTCCGCCCCACCGGATCGGCCGCAGTTGGTGCTCAACCACCGCAACCCGCTGGTCCGCCGGGTCGGCACGCTCACCGATCCGGAGCTGGTCGGGCTCGCGGTCGAGGCGCTCTACGGACAGGCGTTGCTGCTCGGGCACCATCCCATCCGCGCGGGGGACGCCGCGCTGCTGAACAGTTCGTTCCTCGGCCTGCTCGGCCGGGCCGTACCCGGACAGGAGTGACCGGTGGACACGATCGAGGACCTCTGGCGGGTGTTCCGGCAGGTCTGCAACATGCCGTTCGGGCCGGGACAGATCGCCGCGCTGGAGCAACTGCTCCGGCGGGTCGACGCGGCCGAGGATCGTGAGCTGGCCTTCGTCACCCGGTTGCAGGGCACCAACGCGTACACGTACGGCGGCGAGCCGGCGAAGTCCTTCGTCACCTTCTCCTGGTGCCTCGCCGAGTTCGACCGGGATCCGCAGCCCTACCATGCCCGCTACGCGGGGCAGCTGCTCTGGCACTTCAAGTACATGGTCAACCTCATGCTGAAGTTCCCCGAGGTGCCGCTCGACCGGACGTACGCGGTCATCGACGACATGGAGCAGCGTTACCGGGCCGGCGGGCACAGCCTCCAGGCCGTCTACAAGCACCGGTTCCGGGTGGCCGAGCACGTCGGCGACGGCGACGCGGCCGCACACTGGTACCGGCTCTGGCAGACCACGCCGCGTGACAACCTCTCCGACTGCGCCGGCTGCGACCCGACCACCGAGGTGCAGTACCTCGCCGACACCGGCCGGTACGCCGAGGCGGCGGCCCTCGCCGAGCCGGTGCTCGCCGGCCGGCTCACCTGCAGTGAGCAGCCGCAGGCCATCCTGACCGCGCTGCTCGTGCCGTACCTGCGGTCGGGACGGCACGAGGACGCGCGCAACGCGCACCGGACGGCGTACCGCCGGATGCGCGGCAACATCTCCGACCTGTGGGACATCGGCGACCACATCGAGTTCTGCACGGTGACCGGTAACGAGGCGCGGGCCCTGGAACTGGTCGAGCGGCACCTGGACTGGCTGGATCGGTCGCCGTCCCCGGCCGCGACCATGCACTTCGCGGCGACCGCCTCCGCGGCGCTCAAGCAGGTGGACGGTGAGCTGACCGTGTACCGGCGGGCCGCGGGGGACCGGCCGGCCGCCGACGTCCCGGCGGCACGGCTCGCTGCGGAACTGGCCCGGACCGCCACCGAGTTGGCGGCCCGGTTCGATGCCCGTAACGGCACCTCCCGCCAGTCCGAGCTGGCCGCCGCCCGCCTCGCGATGCAGCCGACCGGTGAGCATCTGCCGCTCTCGGCGAGCGTGCGCCGTCGTGTGCCCCGCTCGGATTCCCCGGCGGCGGACCGCAGGCCGCTCAACGTCGAGGGTGCCGTCGTTCCGAATTCGGTGCCACCGGAGATCCCGGCGGAGGCCGGCGCCGACCAGCTGCTCGACCTCGCCGAGTCGAGCTGGCACCGGCACGACCGCACTGGCTTCCGGGCCGCCCTGGCGGCGTACGACGAGCGGTTCGGCGCGGCGGAAGAGTCCCCTTCGGCGAGGGCTCGCCGGCTGGAGCTTCGGGCGGCCGAGCTGAGCGACGGCGAGCAGGTCGCGGAGGCGATCGAAACCGCTCGGGCGGCAACGGCCGCCCACCGCGAACTGGGTGACGAGGTCCGGGCACAGGTGGTCGCCAGCCGGCTCGGTGTGCTGCTCGCCATGGCCGAGGAGAGCAGGCAGGAAGGGCTGGCGCTGGTCGAGGCGGCCGCCGGAGCCCTGGACCGGCTCGGGGACGACCGGCAGCGGGCCGCCGCCTCCGACCGGGTGGCGCTCGCGCTGATGCACGGCGAGCGCTGGGACGAGGCGCTGGCCGTGCTGGAGCGGATTCCGGCGGGGGCGGTCGACGACCCGTACCTGGAACTGCGGGTCGCGCTGCACCGCGCCCACGCACTCGAGGAGTTGGAGAAGGCAGACGAGTTCCGCGCGGCGGCCGAGCGAGCCCGTACCCTCGCCCGGGAGCTGGGCGTCGCCGAGTTGCTGATGAGCGCCTGCCTGGCGTACGCGCGGGCGGCGGACGATCCGGCGGAGGCGGTGACCGCCTGCGACGAGGCACTGCGCGTGGCACCCCGAGCCGCCCTGATCGCGGTCCGGGTCACCCGGGCCCGTGCGCTGATGGCGGCCGGGCGCGCCGACGACGCGGTGGACGACTTCGCCGAAGCGGTCACGCTCTGCGTGGAGCAGAGTGCCCCGGGAGACGCCCTGCTGCGCTGGGAACTGGCCAACGCGTACCGGGTCGCCGGCCGGTTGCACGAGGCGGCCGAGGTCGCCGAGGAGGCCGTGATCGGGCTCGACAAGCTCGGGGCCCAGGTGCAGGCGGACCGGTGCCGTTACCTGTTGGCCGGCATCTACCAGGGGCTCGGCGAGATCGACCCGGCGCTCGCACTGCTGGAGCAGCTCGCGGAGAACCTGGACGGCCCGGACAACCTGCCGCACCGGGCGGAGATGCTGGAAGAGGCCGGTGGACTGCTCTACGACGCGGACCGGGACGCCGCGGCAGCCGGGCGGTTCGCGGCGGCGGCGAGCGCGTACGAGCTGGCCGGGCACCCGGTGGACGAACTGCGGGCCCGCCGGCGCGAGGCGTACGCCTGGATGTGGGCCGGTGACGGCGCTGCGGCTCTTCGCGTCCTGGAGGTGATGGACCGACTCGCGGCGGCGCTCGCCGAGGACTCGGAGCCACCGGCGACGTACGAGCGGGCGATGGCGGCCGAGGTGGCGGCACGGGTGCTGGCCGGCGACGGCCGGGAGAACGAGGCGCTGGACCGGCTGGACGGGGTGCCCGACCGTCTCCGCACGATCGAGGCGTTCGGCGAGGCGGCGCAGGTCGAGATCTTCACCGGGGAGCTGCTGCTGCGGTTGGACCGGCCGGCCGAGGCGGAGCGGTTGCTGCGCGTGGTGCTTGGTGGGCTGCCGGTGGGCTCCCGGCCGGTCCAGCAGGCCGCGTGGCTGCTGGCCCAGGCGCTGGACCGGCTGGGCCGCCCGGACGAGGCGGCGAAGCTACGTACCGAGCACGATCTCGACCACGATCACGACGACTGACCATGATCCGGGCCGGCCGCTGCGCCGGTCGGCCCGGGCCACCGGCCGAGCGATCGAGCGTCCCGTAACCGTGCCTGCTCCTCGCGCCGAGCGCGGGTCTACGCTTGCCCCGTGACGGTGGAGCAGCAGGCGCGGGGCGCGGCCGGCGCGAGCCGGCGCCGTTCCCGTAAGGACGAGATCCTCGAGATCGCGGTCGGCCTCTTTGCCACCCGTGGCTACCACGGGGTCTCGATGGACGACATCGGTGCGGCGGCCGGGGTCACCGGGCCGGCCCTCTACCATCACTTCGCCGGCAAGGAGGCCATGCTGGTCGCCGCGCTCATCCCGGTGAGCGAGGGGCTGCTGGCCGGCGGCCGCGAACGTGCGACCGCGCACCCGGACGATCCCCGGGCCGCGCTGGAGTCGCTCATCGACTTCCACGTCGAATTCGCGCTGGCGAACCCGGCGGTGATCGCCCTGCACCTGCATGAGCTGGACCGTCTTCCCGACGAGCCGCGTCGCCGGATCCGTCGCCTCCAGCGGCTCTACGTCGAGGAGTGGGTGACGGTGCTCACCGCCCTGCACCCGGGCATGCCCGACGGCGAGGCCCGGGTGCTGGCGCACGCGGCGTTCGGCCTGATGAACTCCACCCCGTTCCTCGGCGGTGAGGTGGACCGCCGCCGCCGTGCGGAACTGCTCCGCGGCGCCACCCTGGCCGCCCTCCTGGCCTAACCGCGCCCCCACCCCCCCCGGATGACCGGGGGGATGACCGGGTTGATCAAGAGGTTTGCGTCAACCTCCGCCCGGAGAATGACGCAAACCTCTTGATCACCGCGCGCACTGCGGTGTCGCGGGGCGGGGCTCGTGCGCGACGGGGGTGGCGTGGTTCGCTGTGGGCGTCCCAACCCTTGGACGCTGGAGGAAACATGATCGAGTCGCTGCTGGTCGCCAACCGGGGCGAGATCGCCCGCCGGATCATCCGTACCGCCAAGCGGCTCGGCGTCCGGGCGATCGCGGTGCACTCGGAGGCCGACGCCGACCTGCCGTTCGTCGCCGAGGCCGACGAGGCGGTGTGTGTGGGGCCGGCCAACCCGGCGCAGAGCTACCGCAACGTCGAGGCGATCCTCGACGCCGCCAGATCCACCGGGGCGCAGGCCATCCACCCCGGGTACGGGTTCCTGTCGGAGAACGCCGGCTTCGCCCGTACCGTCGAGTCGAGCGGGCTGGTCTGGGTCGGGCCCGGCGCCGACGCGATCGCCGCGATGGGCGACAAGATCAATGCCCGGAATCTCATGGCGGCGGCCGGCGTCCCGGTCGCCCCCGGCACCACCGAGCCCGCCGCCGACCTCGCGGCGGCGGTCGCCGCGGCGGCCGAGATCGGCTACCCGGTGATGGTGAAGGCCGCGGCCGGCGGTGGCGGCATGGGCATGGGTGTCGCCACCGATGAGACGGCGCTGCGCACCGAGTACGACAAGGTGCGCTCGTTCGCCGAGCGGATGTTCGGCGACGGCTCGGTGCTGATCGAGCGCTACTTCCCGCGGGTCCGCCACGTCGAGGTGCAGATCCTCGGCCTCGCCGACGGTCGCGTGGTCGCGCTCGGCGAGCGCGAGTGTTCGGTGCAGCGACGCAACCAGAAGCTGGTCGAGGAGTCTCCGTCACCGGCGGTCGGCCCCGAGCTGCGGGAGCGCTTCCTGGCGGCGGCGGTACGCGCCGGCGAGGCGGTCGGCTACCGCAACGCGGGCACGGTCGAGTGCCTGTTCGATCCGGGCACGAACGAGTTCTTCTTCCTGGAGATGAACACCAGGCTGCAGGTGGAGCACCCGGTGACCGAGCTGGTCTACGGCCTGGACCTAGTGGAGGAGCAGCTGCGGGTGGCGTCGGGTCTCGCCCCGACGTTCGACCCGGACGCCCTCACCCCGCGCGGTCACGCCATCGAACTGCGCGTGAACGCCGAGGACCCGAAGCGCTTCCTGCCCGGACCAGGTGTGATCAGCGTGTGGACCGAGCCGGTCGGCGAGGGCGTACGGGTCGACTCCGGCTACGCCGCCGGCAACACGGTCACCCCGTTCTACGACAGCCTCATGGCGAAGCTGATCGTCAGCGGGGCGGACCGGGCGGAGGCGATCGAGCGCGCGAAGGTAGCCGTTGCCGGGTTCGAGATCGCCGGCCCCAAGTGCAACCTCCCCTTCTTCGCCGAACTGCTGGAGCACCCCGAGTTCCTCTCCGGCGACTACGACACCCGCATCGTCACCCACCTCCGCTGACCCCACCCCACCCCACCCCCACCCCCTACCCAGCCTTGTCGATCAAGAGGTTTGCGTCAGATCGAGCCGGAATCCTGACGCAGACCTCTTGATCAACATCGTGGACGGCCTGGGGTGACATGCTGGGGGGATCAGGACCAGCACTGCGTCACAGTGAGGTGACCCCTTATGACGAGCCTGCCGAACTCCGTGTCGATCCGGGAGGTCGGACCCCGCGACGGGTTGCAGAACGAGGACCCGATCCCGACCGACGCCAAGGTGCGCCTGCTCGACGCGCTCTCCCGCACCGGCGTCAAGCGGATCGAGGCGGTGTCCTTCGTGCACCCGAAGGCGATCCCGCAGATGGCCGACGCCGACGAGGTGTGGCAACGCGCCGACCGGGTCGACGGGGTGCGCTACTCGGCGCTGGTGCCGAACACCCGCGGCGCGCAGCGCGCGCTGGCCGCCGGGTTCACCGAGATCGAGGTGGTGGTCTCGGCCAGCGACACGCACAACCGGCGCAACGTCAACCGCTCGACGGAGGAGTCGCTGGACGACATCGCCGAGTTGATCGACCTGCTGCACGGTGCGGGCGCGCGCGCCGAGGTGATCGTCGCGACCAGCTTCGGCTGCCCGTACGAGGGGGACATCGACCCGCAGCGGGTCGCCGGCATCGTGGACCGGGTCGTCCGTGACGGGGCCGACCGGGTCGCGTTCGGTGACACCACGGGGATGGGCACGCCGCGCCGGGTGCGGGAACTGCTGACGGCGGTACGCGACCGCAACGCGCACATCCCGGTGCTGCTGCACTTCCACAACACCCGTGGCACGGCCCTGGCGAACCTGCTCACGGCCCTGGAGCTGGGGGTCACCGAGTTCGACGCCAGCGTCGGTGGTCTCGGCGGCTGCCCGTACGCCCCGGGGGCGAGCGGCAACCTCGCCACCGAGGAAGCGGTGCACATGCTGCACGACATGGGCATCGACACCGGCATCGACCTGGACGCCCTCATCGGGGTGGCCGAGCTGGCCGAGGAACTGGTCGGTAGGCAACTGCCCTCGGGCGTCCTCCGCGCCGGCCCCCGCACCCGCCTGGCCGGCTGACCGCCGGCCCCCGTACCCGCCTGGCTGGCTGACCGCCGGCCCCGGCACCCGCCTGGCCGCCGGCCGCTCCGCGCCAGCTGGGTCGTTCGACGGGAGGGGCCGGCGTATTGCCGGCCCCTTCGTCGTCAGCGTGATCTGTCGGTCAGCCCACGGTCGCGGGGACGGCCGGCCAGCTGTCGCGGAAGATCTGGGTTCCGGCGCTGTCCGTGGCGCGTTCGGTGGCGATGCGGGTGCCGGCGAAGAGGTTGCTGACCCGGTTCGCCTCGGTCGTGCTCGGGTACGGGTTCGTGCAGCTGGTGCCGGCGCTGCCGCCGGACATCAGGATCGCGCAGTTTCCGTTGTAATTGTCCGGCAGGCCGAGGATGTGCCCGATCTCGTGGGTCATGATCCGCAGCGGGCTGTACTGCTGGGCCTGCTGGGTGTCGATGTAGACCCGGCCGTTGCCGAGGCTGGTCCGGATGGCGTACGAGCCACCGCCGGTGATCTGGTAGATCCGCAGGTTCGAGCCGCAGTTCGCCGAGAGGGTCAGGTTCGTCGTGGCGTTGTTCCAGATCGAGGCGGCCTGGTTGGCGACGCTGGCGAAGCTCCCGGCCTGGCTGGTGTTGTAGCAGATGGTCATGGCGGCGGACGCCGGTGCCGGGTTTGCCACCGTGACGCCGAGGGTGGCAAGCGCCGTCGCGACGGAGGCGGCCGCGAGCCGGCCGATTCGTGAGGTCATGACGCACTCCAATCCGGAAGGTGCTGGGGTGCCAGGAGCCTAGCCAGAGAGATAGGCCGATATCAATATGCAGCGGGGTGGTCGTCGGCCGAGTGGTCCGCCGTGACCGGGATGCGCTAACCTAACGATCGTTCAGGTCGGTACGGCGAGGGGGTCGGCGTGACGCTCGACGGTGAGGCACTGGAGCAGCTGCGTAAGCGGGCCAAGGCCGGCGGGGCGGACAAGTACCACGCGGCGAACGCCGCCAAGGGCAAGCTCTTCGCCCGGGAGCGGGTCGGGCTCCTGGTCGACGAGGGCAGCTTCGTCGAGGACGGCCTCTACGCCAACGCGCTGGCCGAGGGGCTCCCCGCCGACGGTGTGGTGACCGGCACCGCGACCATCGACGGCCGGCCGGTCTGCCTGATGGCGAACGACTCCACGGTCAAGGCCGGCAGCTGGGGCGCGCGGACGGTCGAGAAGATCATTCGGATCATCGAGCGGGCGTACGACACCGGCGTGCCCATGGTCTATCTGGTCGACTCGGCCGGCGCCCGGATCACCGACCAGGTCGAGCTCTTCCCCGGTCGGCGCGGCGCCGGAAAGATCTTCTGGAACCAGGTTCGAGCCTCAGGCTCGATCCCGCAGGTCTGCGCGCTCTTCGGACCGAGCGCCGCCGGCGGGGCGTACATCCCGGCCTTCTGTGACGTGGTGGCCATGGTCGAGGGCAACGCCAGCATGTACCTCGGCTCGGACCGGATGGTCGAGATGGTCACCGGCGAGAAGACCACGCTGGAGGCGATGGGCGGGGCGAAGGTGCACTGCGCCGAGTCCGGCGTCGGGCACTTCCTCTGCAAGACCGACGCCGAGGCGCTCGACGTGGTGAAGCGCTACCTGTCGTACCTGCCGGCGAACTGGACCCAGACCCCGCCGGTCGGCGAGGCCGTGCCGGCGCCCGAGAAGGCCGACCTGGCCGCGCTGGTGCCGGCGAGCGAGCGGCAGGCGTTCGACATGCGACGGTACGTCAAGGGCCTGCTCGACGAGGGTTCCTTCTTCGAGATCCAGGCGCTCTGGGCCAAGGAGTTGACCATCGGCTTCGGCCGGCTGAACGGCGAGGTCGTCGGCGTGGTCGGCAACAACTCGATGTTCAAGGGTGGCGTCCTCTTCGTCGACTCGGCCGACAAGGCCACCCGGTTCGTGCAGCTCTGCGACGCGTTCAACGTGCCGCTTCTCTTCCTCTCCGACGTACCCGGCTTCATGGTCGGCAGCGCGGTGGAGAAGCAGGGCATCATCCGCCACGGCGCCAAGATGATCACCGCGATCTCGGAGGCGACCGTGCCGAAGATCTGCGTCGTGGTCCGCAAGGCGTACGGCGCCGGTCTCTACGCGATGGCCGGACCCGGCTTCGAGCCGGACGCCACGATCGCGCTCCCCACCGCGAAGATCGCCGTGATGGGCGCCGAAGCGGCGGTGAACGCCGTCTACGCCAACAAGATCGCCGCGATCGCCGACGAGGCGGAGCGCGCCGCGTTCGTCGCCGCCAAGCGCGAGGAGTACGAGCACGACATCGACATCGTCCGCCTCGCCAGCGAGCTGGTGGTGGACACGATCGTTGAGCCGTACGAGCTGCGGGCCGAACTGATCCGCCGCTTCGCTGCAGCGCGCGGCAAGGATCGCAGCTTCTCCCGGCGCCGGCACGGCGTCACTCCGGTCTGACCGACCATTCCCGCGTCTGCCGCCGGCGTCACGAGCGCTCGGTCGGCCTGTCCGTACAGGAGGAACCATGGACTTCCGGCTCACCGAGGAGCAAGAGGCGCTGCGGGAGAGCGTGCGGGACTTCGCGCGCGAGGTGGTCGCGCCGGTCATCGCCGAGCACTACGAGAAGCACACCTTCCCGTACGAGGTGATCCGGCAGATGGGCAAGATGGGCCTCTTCGGGCTGCCCTTCTCCGAGGAGTACGGCGGCATGGGCGGCAACTACTTCACGCTCTGCCTCGCGCTGGAGGAACTGGCCCGGGTGGACTCCAGCGTGGCCATCACGCTGGAGGCCGCGATCTCCCTCGGCGCGATGCCGATCTACCGGTTCGGCACCGAGGAGCAGAAGGCCCAGTGGCTGCCGAAGCTGATCAGCGGCGAGGCCCTGGCCGGCTTCGGGCTCACCGAGCCGGGCGTCGGCTCGGACGCGGGTGGCACCCAGACCCGTGCCGTGCTCGACGGGGACGAGTGGGTGATCAACGGCTCGAAGGCGTTCATCACCAACTCCGGCACGGACATCACCACGCTGGTCACGGTGACCGCGGTCACCGGCACCCGGCCGGACGGCTCGAAGGAGCTCTCCACGATCATCGTGCCCTCGGGCACCCCGGGTTTCACCGTCGCGCCGGCGTACTCGAAGGTGGGTTGGAACGCCTCTGACACCCACGAGCTGACCTTCGACGACTGCCGGGTGCCGGCGGGCAACCTGCTCGGTGAGCGCGGCCGGGGCTTCGCCCAGTTCCTGCGCATCCTTGACGAGGGACGGATCGCCATCGCCGCGCTCGCCGTCGGCCTCGCCCAGGGCTGCGTCGACGAGTCGCTGAAGTACGCCTGGGAGCGGCACGCCTTCGGCCAGCCGATCGGGAACTACCAGGCCATCCAGTTCAAGATTGCCGACATGGAGATGCGGGCACACACGGCCCGGTTGGCGTACTACGACGCGGCCGCGCGGATGCTCGCGGGCGAGCCGTTCAAACGGCAGGCCGCCATCGCGAAGCTGCACGCCAGCACCATCGCCGTGGACAACGCCCGGGAGGCCACCCAGATCCACGGCGGCTACGGCTTCATGAACGAGTACCCGGTGGCCCGGTTCTGGCGGGACTCGAAGATCCTCGAGATCGGTGAGGGCACCAGCGAGGTGCAGCGGATGATCATTGCCCGCGACCTCGGCCTCTGAGGACGCCGACCATCGGGATGGCGGGCGGCGACGGCTGTCGGATTTCAGCCGAGGAACGTCGGCAGCCCGACGCTGAGCTGCCGGCCCTCGTACCTGATCCGTAGTCTTCCACTCCGTGACTCCGGCTCGTGATCGCTCGTCCGACCCGGCCGACGGCTTCGGCCTGCCGGAACTCCTCCGTGGGCACCGGCTCGCCGCCGGCCTCACCCAGGCCGAGCTGGCGAACCGCGCCGGGGTGGGCGTACGGACGGTGCGCGACCTGGAACGCGGCCGCTCCTCCCGGCCCCAGCGGACCACCGTCGAGCTGCTGGCCGGGGCGCTCGAGCTCAGCGGCGCCGCCCGCGCGGCGTTCCTCACCGTGGCTCGCGGGCCGGTCGGAGTCGAACCGGCCGGCCCGACGTCGGGCTCGGCGGCGGTCACCCGGTTCGGGACCGGGGAACCCGGGCTCGCGATGACGTTGCCGCCGCCGGTCGAGTTGATCGGGCGCGACCGGGACGTCAGCGAACTGGTGGCCATGCTGACCGACGAGCTCGGCCCCCGACTGGTGAGCCTTGTCGGCCTGGCGGGAGTCGGCAAGTCCGCGCTGGCCCTGACCGTCGGTCACGCGGTGGCGGGCAGTCACCCCGGCGGCGTCGCCGGGGTGCTGATCGGGGAGGGATCGGACCCGCACGACGTGCTCGCCATCTCGGTGGCCGTGTTCGGTGCGGCCCGCGCGCCGGAACTCGCCGCCCGCCTTGCCGGCCGTCCGGCGCTGCTCGTGGTGGACGCCGTCGAGCGCGCCCCCGGGCCGGTGGCCGAGGTGCTGCACCGGCTGATCGCCGCCGTGCCGTCGCTTCGGGTGCTGGTCACCGGGCGGCATCCGGTTGGCCTGTCCGGGGAACGGGTGTGGCCGGTGACGCCACTCGAGGTGCCGCCCCCGGAGGCGGAGCTGTCCGGGCCCGCGGCGCTGACCGGGTGGCCGGCGACCGAACTCTTCATCGCTCGTCTCGGCCAGGTGCGCCGCGAGCCGACCGCTCCCGGCGAGCTGCCGGCCATCGCGGCGCTCGTCCGCCGGCTCGGTGGTCTGCCGCTCGCCATCGAACTGGTGGCCGCGCGCGGACGGGTTCTCGACCCGGCCGAGCTGCTCGATCGGTACGGCGACCGCGTTCTCGACCTCGCCACCCCCGACACGTACGCGCAGAGTCGAGGCTGGGGGCGGTGCTTGGCGCAGCCCGATGCGCCCTCGATGGCGGTCACGCTCCGGGACGCCGTGGCGGCCAGCTACCGGCTGCTCGCCCCGGATGAGCGGGTCGCGCTGTGCCGGCTCGCCGCGTTCGGCCACCGCTGGTCCGTCGAACTGGCCGAGGAGATGCTCGCCTGCGACGCGGACGCGGACGGCACGGTGGCGATCGATCCCGTTCCGGTGCTGGACCGGCTCGCCGAGCTCGGCCTGCTGAGCGTCTTCGGCACCGGGCCGTTGCGGTTCCGTCTGCTGGACGCGGTCCGCGAATTCGCCATCGAGCAGGCCGCGGGGGCCGGAAAGCTGACGTACATCCGCCGTCGGCACGCCAGAGTGATCGCCGCGCTGGTTGCCCGCACCGTGCCCGACCTGGTCGGCGCCCGCCTCACCGGTGCGGTGCGTCGGCTCGACGAGATGAACGGCGACATCAGCTCCGCACTGGCGCACGCGGCCACCGACGATCCGCTGACCGCACTGCGGCTCGCGTCGGGACTGTCGCGCTGGTGGCGGTTCCGGGGGCGCGACGTGGCTGGACGGCAGTGGCTGCGCAGGCTGCTGGCCGATCCGCGTACCGCTGACGCCGACCCGGCCCTGCGGGCGCGGGCGGAGCTGGGGGCGGCCCGGCTCGCCGCCGAGCACGGGTCCGCCGACGAGGAACTGCCTGCGGCGTGGGCGGCCCTGGACACGTTCCGGCGCACCGGCGACGTGCCGGGGCAGCTCGCGGCGCGTACCGTGCTCGGCAGCCTGCTGATCCGCACCGGCTGCCCGGTGGAGGCCCGGGAGCAGGCCGAGGCGGTGCTGCGGTTGGCCACGCGGCACGGGCGGATCCGGGACGTGGCGGTGGCACAGAACAATCTGGCCTGGCACGAGGTCCGCCTCGCCGACCTGGCCGCGGCTCGGCGTCGGCTCGCTGCGGTGGACCGCATCGCGGCCGAGTGTGGGGAGCAGCGGCTGCGGGTCCTGGCGCGGGCGAACCTCGCCGAGGTGGCCCGGCTGGAGGGCCGGCACGGCGACGCCGTCGACCAGGGCCGTCGGGTGGTGGCGATGCTCGCGGAGCTGGGCGATCCGGGGCATCGCCGCCGGATGCTCGGCCGGGTGGGGCTGGCGCTGGCCCAGGACGGCCGGGTGGATGAAGCCGCCGAGGTGCTGGCCGAGCTTCGGGCCTGTGCCCCGGTGCGAGTGCGGCTGCGTCCCCGGTGGGAACACCCCGTGCCCCGGCAGCGTCCGGCCGCCGCGCCGGGCGGCCTGGCCACCGACCACGTCGGCTGGCGGTGGCCGCATCCGGAGGCGGGAATCTGCGCGCTGATCGAGGGCAACCTCGCGCTGCACCAGGGCGACCGGGAGTTGTCGGCCGAGTGGTTCAGCGCGGCGGTGGAGGCGGGTGCGGACGGTTACGACCGCCGCGACACGGTGGAGGCGCTGGTCGGCCTCGCCGCCGGCACCGGCGATCCGACCGTGCTGGACCGGCTGGAGCGGGTGTGCCAGGAGTCCGCGATCCGGCTGTTGCCGCAGGAGGAGGAGTTGCTCTACGCGCTGGTCGCCGTCCGGGAAGGGCGGGCGTCCCGGTAGAACGAGCGGACCGCGGCGAAGCATCGGCCCGTGTCAGCGCCGGCTCACCGGTCCGGGTCGAACCTCTGTCCCGGGTTGGGGTGGCGCGGGCGAAGAGCCCCCTTGTTGCTAACCCCTCGCTGTCCGCCCGCGCCGGCACCCCCCGGTGATCCCCTGCTGAGGCGAAGACTAGCCAGCGGGTGCCTGCCGGTTGGTCCGATTTCGCAATCGGTGTCCGGTGGTCCGGCAGTTCTGCCGGTCTTTCTGCCGGTACGTCTGCCTGCCGTCAGGCGGCCGGCCCCTCGGCCTCCCCGCACTGGCTGCCGCTCCCGGCGGTGGCGCAGGGATGTACGGCGTCGCGGACCCGCCGGAGCGCGTCGAGCAGCGCATCCAGCGACTTCGGGTCGAGCTGGCCGAGGAACCACTCCTCGATGATGCGCAGGTGCCCCGGGAGCACCTCGTTCAGGCGCTGGAGCCCGGCATCGGTCACGACCGCGAACGAGCTGCGCCGGTCGGAGGGGCAGGCGCGGCGGGTGAGCAGGCCGTCGCGTTCCATCCGGTCGACCACCCGGGTCACACCGCTGGTGGAGAGGGTGGTCTGAGCGGCGAGATCGGTCATCCGGAGCTGGTTGTTGGGCGAGCGGGCCAGTCGGGTGAGCACCTCGAACTCGACCGGGGAGAGATCATGTTCTTCGAACTGGGCGGCGAACCGGGCCGACAGCGCGGCGTGCACCTCGTACAGGAGGCCAACGGCGGTGATCCCGGGGGCGTCGAACACGTTCATCACCCCAACATTCTATCAGTTGTTGACACGGGGAATATTGAGCCGGTTATAGTTGCTACGTCAGCCGTTGGGCTACTAAACAAACCCGGAGGAGCATCATGACCAGCAGCACCGAGGCTGTGACCCGCGAGTGGGAGGGTCTCACCATTCCCACCCCCGGCACGTATGCGCTGGATGCCGCGCACAAGCGCGTCGGCTTCGTTGCGCGCCACATGATGGTGTCCAAGGTGCGTGGCGAGTTCACCGAGGCCGCCGCCACGATCACCGTAGCCGAGGACCCCATGCAGTCCTCCGTCACCGCGACCATCCAGGCCGCCAGCGTCCACACCGGCGCGGCTGACCGCGACGGCCACCTGCGCAGCGGCGACTTCCTCGACGTCGAGAAGTTCCAGACCCTGGAGTTCCGCAGCACCGGGGTGAAGTCCCGCCACCGCAACGAGTTCGTTCTCCTCGGTGAGCTGACCATCAGGGACGTGACCCGCCCGGTCGAGCTGCATGTCGAGTTCGAGGGCGTCGGCCGCAGCCCCTTCGGCCAGGACATCTTCGGCTTCTCGGCGAAGACGGAGATCGATCGCGAGGAATTCGGCCTGACCTGGAACGTCGCGATCGAGAGCGGCGGCGTGCTGGTCGGCAAGAAGGTCAAGATCGAGATCGAGGGCGAGGCCATCCGGCAGGCCTGACCCCGGTCGTACGCACGGGCCCGCGCCAGACATCGGCGCGGGCCCGGCGTCGTCTTCATGTGCGGATCGTCACCGCTCGGGCACAGAGTTGACGCGATCACGGGGTGCGTCAGCTGGGTAGAGATGCCCTGGGAGCTCATCTCGTGGCCGGCCCGGCGGTCCGGTCGTACGGATCGACGGCTGTCCGCCTCTGGTCCTGGCGAGGTGAGCGCTCTTAACGTTATGGGCTGACAACGCGCGTCGGGACGGTACGGCTCGGTCGCGCCTTATGCCGGGAGGGGCACATGGGCAGGGACGTCGCGCAGGGCGCCTTCTCCCGGGAGGACCGCGTCCGCTACCGGCAGAAGGTCCGGCGGTGCCTGGACGTCTTCGCCCTGATGCTGGACGACTTCGGCTTCGACGCCGACCGGCCGATGACCGGGCTGGAGATCGAGCTCAACCTGATCGACTCGACCGCCGAGCCGGCGATGCGCAACGAGGAGATCCTCGCCCACATCGCCGACCCGCTCTTCCAGACCGAGCTGGGGCAGTTCAACCTCGAACTGAACGCGCTGCCCCGGCTCATCGAGGGCACCGGCTTCGCCGACTACGAGCACGACCTGCGCGGCAGTCTCGCCCGGGCGGACGAGCGCGCCGCCAAGTCGGACGCGAAGATCCTGCTCGTCGGCATCCTGCCCACGCTCACCGAACAGCACCTGATCGCGGACAACCTCTCCACGAACGAGCGCTACCGGGCGCTCAACGACCAGATCGTCGGTGCCCGCGGCGAGGACATCGAACTCGACATCCGTGGCGTCGAGCGGCTGCGTACGCACACCGACTCGATCGCGCCGGAGGCGGCGTGCACCAGCCTCCAGTTCCACCTCCAGGTCGCGCCGGACAGCTTCGCCGACTACTGGAACGCATCGCAGGCCATCGCCGCCGTGCAGGTGGCGGTCGGCGCGAACTCCCCGTACCTCTACGGTCGGCAGCTCTGGGCCGAAACCCGGATCGCCCTGTTCGAGCAGGCCACCGACACCCGCCCGGACGAACTGAAGGCGCAGGGCGTACGACCTCGGGTGTGGTTCGGCGAACGGTGGATCACCTCGATCTTCGACCTGTTCGAAGAGAACGTCCGGTACTTCCCACCGCTACTGCCCATCTGCGAGGACGAGGACCCGGTGGAGGTCCTGCACGCCGGCGGAGTGCCCAGGCTCGGTGAACTACGTCTGCACAACGGCACGGTGTACCGGTGGAACCGGCCGGTCTACGACATCATGGACGGCCGCCCGCACCTGCGGGTGGAGAACCGGGTGCTGCCGGCCGGGCCGACGGTGGTGGACATGCTGGCCAACGCCGCATTCTACTTCGGCCTGGTCCGCGCGCTCGCCGAGGCGGATCGCCCGATCTGGAGTCAGTTGACGTTCAGCTCCGCCGAGGAGAATTTCCACGCCGCCGCCCGACGCGGCATGGGTGCCGTGCTGCACTGGCCGAGGCTCGGCGACGTACCGGTGACGGAGCTCGTGCTGGACCATCTGTTGCCCAAGGCCGCCGCCGGCCTGGACGGTTTCGGCGTCGCCCCGGCCCAGCGGGATCGCCTGCTCGGCGTGATCGAACAGCGCTGCCGTACCGGTCGCAACGGAGCGGCCTGGCAGACCGAGGCCGTCTGGGCGGCCGAACGGCACCGGGGCATGGACCGTGACGCGGCCCTGCACCACATGGCGCAGCGATACGCCGAGCTTCAGCGCAGCAACGAGCCCGTGCACACCTGGCCGGTCGACTGATCCCGTCGACCGGAACTCCGGGCGCGCCCGCGCCGGCGACTATCCGCGCCGGACTTGTCGACCGCGCCGCCGGTAGACGCCGCATCATGGGATCGCGGCGCGACCACTGTCACGACCGGGCCGAGGCCGAGGACGGACCGGCGCGTTCGTTCGACCGACCGCCGGTGCGCCATGCCGTCAGCCGGCCCGGCGCGGCGGCCGGGCGCGACGGCCGGGCCGGACCGCCGGCTCGACCGGCTCTGCCGCGGCGCCCTCCGGCTCGATCGGGTCGAGCCGATCGGCTTCCCCGGTACGCGGTGCGGGCACGTAGGGGACGGCAGGAACGCCGGGTGGCGTGACGTCACCGCCACCGCCTGCGGGCCGGGCGCCGGTCGGGACCGTCGCCTCGGTCACCTGCTCCGCCGTCTCGACCGTCCGCTCGGATCCGCTCGCCGTGCCGGTCGAGGGCGCGGCGGCACGCGACGCCGCCCGTCGGGCACGGCCCTGCGCGAGCGCCGCCACCAGCACCGAACCGCCGATCCCGACGATCACCGCGTACGGCGCGATCAGGTGCGCCGACACCTGCTCCGGGCTGATCGCGGACAGGCGCGGTACGGCCAGCAGGTACGCCACCGCTACGAACAGCGGCCCGGCCGCGCCGGAGACCGCCGCACCGATCCGGTGCTCGGCCGAGCGGGCGGGGCGCCGGGCGGCCAGCACGCCGACCACCAGCGCGGAACCGAGAGACAGCGCCGCTCCCGGCCAGTAGAGGTAGTCGCGGATCCAGAACTCCGGCCGGTCCGAACTGATCTGCCAGATGCCGAGCTGGGCGCTGGCCAGACCGCGTCCGGCGAGTACCCCGTCGACCACCGCGACCACGGCGAGCAGCCAGAGCCAGGCCACCGTGGCGATCACGTTGCCGGCGGCGGCCCGCGACCGCAGCGCCCAGAGCGCGGTCAACACCCCCATCAGCACGCCGATCGTCGCGTACCCGGCGGCGAGCCGCTGCGGGGTGCCGGTGTCCGGGGCCACCGCGACCCGGGCGGGAACCGCGACCAGCAGCACGGTGACGAGGCCGCCCAGCCCGGCCGCGACGGCGAGGGTGGCTCGCCGAAGACTTCCGGTGCCGTCGCCCGTTCGCCGGTCGGTCGGCGCCTGGCCGTCGAACTGCGCGGCGCCGGACCGTGCCGACTCAGACGATCCGTCGGGCCGCGGAGTGGCGGTGTCGGAACCGGCTCCGAACTCGGTCGGGTCC
Organism: Micromonospora avicenniae; assembly: GCF_900156065.1. Lineage (GTDB taxonomy): Bacteria > Actinomycetota > Actinomycetes > Mycobacteriales > Micromonosporaceae > Micromonospora > Micromonospora avicenniae. Next base: position 170,845 of record NZ_FTNF01000003.1, read on the forward strand.
GGTTCGCGGGTCGTCACCGTCCCGGCGGTGAGCGCGCGCTCGTGCAGCCGGTACGCGCAGATCGCGCCGAGGATGGTCGAGGTGCCGGCGATCCAGGTGGCCCAGACCAGGCTGGCGACCCACGCCCCCCGGGCCGCACCGGCGTCAGCCGGTGCCCAGTTGATGATGCCCAACCCATAGCCGAAGCCCAGTTGGGCCGCGCCGGTGCCAGCGGCAACACCGACGGCGGTCGCGATCGATCCTCCCCAGCCACGTCTGGCCATGCCGGGCAGCGTAACGTCCCGTCGTCGGCGCGGCGAGTCGTCGACAACCGTCCCGCCTGGACGGTGGCGGCGGCGACTTGGCGGGAATCGTTACGGTCGCCGGTGACTGAGGCGGTGTCGGTATGACGGACGGGAACACGAACGGGACCCTCAGCGAGAGAGGCGAGGGCGGCCCGGGGCGGCTCACCGTGGTGCTCGGCGGCGGCCTGGCCGCCATACTGCTCGCCGCGATCGGTGCGACAGGCGGTTGGCTGTTGGCGGCCGAGGACGTACCCCCGGAGAAGCCGGTGGCGGCGCCGAGCGTGACCGGTGCTCCGAGCGATTCTCCCACCGAGCGGCCGACGCCCACGCGGACGACGCCGTCAGTGCCACGCAGTTCGGCGTCGACCCCCTCCGGGTTGACCGTTCCTCCGGTGATCGGCGCCGACTTCATCGAGGCGCGCGACGAGTTGCGCGACCGCCGGTTGGGCTGGCGACTGGTGTTCGGTGACGGCGTGGGCAGTACGGTCGAACGCACCGACCCCGAGGTCGGCCGTGAGATACGCCGCGGCATGACGGTGACCCTCTACGTGGCCGGGCCGCCGCCGGAGAGCGACGTGCCGGACGTCGTCGGCGACGACTGTGACGAGGCGGCGGATGAGCTGGTCGAGGAGGGCTTCTACCCGCAGTACCGGAGCGGGAAGCAGGGCACCGTGACCAGTCAGGAGCCGTCCGAGGGGAGCCCGGCGCGCTGGAACGACGAGGTTCGGATCTGGTGCGGGTCGGAGACGCCGAGTCAGCCGGCGCTCTTCCCGGGTCTGTGATCGAGGCGGCCTGACCGGGCTCGGAGTCCGCCCGCCGCCGCCTGCGGGCGGATCGGCACGTTGATCCGGGCCGATGGTTGCACGGCCCGCTAGGTTGGCGGACAGAGGACCTGGACGCCCGCCCGGCCAGGGAAAGGACGTGCGATGAGCGACGACCGCCAGGAGCCACCCGCCGGTGACGGCGGAGGCGACGAGACCCGTCCGCTCCCGCGCTCCGGTGCCGATCCGGGCGACCAGACGCAACGGCTGCCCGGCCCGACGGAGGGCGCCGGCGCGGCGGAGCCCCGGCGCGGACCTTCCGACGCGACGACCCCGATGGGCCGGGCCGGGGACCCGGGCGTTCCGTTGCGGCCGGAGCGCGTGCCACCGTGGTCCGGCCGTGCGGAGGTGCCGCCGCCCCGCCCGCCCGACTATCGCGAGCCGGCCGGTGAGTGGTACACGGAGGACCAGGGCGGGCGCCGCTGGTGGCTGCCGATCCTGTGGGGCATCCTCGCGTTGCTCCTGGTGGCTCTGCTCGGCGTCGCGTTGTGGCTGCTGAGCAACACGGCGGAAGAGCGGCGCGGCCCCGAGCCGAGCCTGTCCCACTCGCTGACCACCGTGGCGCCGACCAGCGCCACCCCGACCTCGGCCGAGCCGACGACCGAGTCACCGAGCAGTGTCTCGCCGACGACCACGGAGGCGGTGGAAGTGCCGGTGCCGCCGCTGGCCGGCCTGCCGCGGGTGAGCGCAGAGGCGCTGCTCGACCGGCTCGGGGTGAGCTATCGGGTGGAGTTCCGTCCGTCGGAGTTGCCGCCCGGGCGCGTGATCGGCACGGTCCCGGAGGCCGGTACGTTGGTGACCGAGGACGACGAGGTCGTGCTACTGATTTCCGAGACCACCACGCCGACGTCTCCGAGCAGCCTGTCACCGTCGGAGCCCACCCCGACGGCTACCCGCTGACCAGCGGCGGTTCCGCGGCACCGTCGGGCCGGCGGTCACCACATTCGTCGTCGGGTGCCGACCAGACCGAGCCCGGCCAGCGAGATGGCCAGCCCGAGGACGCCGGACCAGAAGAGCGCCCGCCGGGTGTCATCCGGCGAGTGGCGCCCGGTGGCGGTCTCTCCGGCCAGCGCGCCGCCGCCGGAACCGTTCGCCGGGTCCCCTCCGGCCTGGTCGGCTGCGGCGTTCGGGTCGTCCGGGGCGCCGGCGTTCTCGTCGTCGAACCGGTCGCTGACGCCAGGCGCCCCGTCCCAGCCGGGTCCGTCGTCGGTGTCGGGTGAGGTCCCTTCGCCGATCACGGTGATTTTGGGCGCGGGTACCGGCTCCGGCAGGTGGGTGGTCGAGGAGAGGGCGGGGTCGCGGACCACGACCGCGAGAGTGGTGGCGGCCCCGAAGAGCGCCAGGATTCCGAAGGCGTAGGCGATAGGTGAGCGGTGTTGCCGCCGCGCGGCGGGCAGATTGAGCATGGCCATCCCAGGTTCGGGGTCCTGGACGCGCGGGGTGGAACATGCCGGGGTGGGCGTGCCTTGAGTCTAAGGCGAGACACGCCCACAAAATGCGGGTTCGCGGTGCTCAGCCCACCCGGACCGGCGTACGGGAGACCGGCCGGCGCTGCCTCGCGGTGTGCGGTCGCTGCTGCGGCACCGGACGCTGCTGCGGTACCTGCTGCAGGCCCTGCCGCTGGACGAAGATCGACCGCCGGTTGACCGCGTCCCCCGCCGCGTTCAACTCGTAGCCGTCGAGCCAGAGCCAACCGTCGTAGGTCGGCCAGTCGAGCACCCGGATCACCCGGAACTTGATGGGCCGGAGGAACTGGACACTCGCCGCGCGAGTCACGTGCAGTACGTCACCAGAGCGGGGAAGCACATGGGCTCCTGTAGGAAGTTGGCCGGCGGCCTCGCCGGCGAGTCTCGTCGGGGGGACTTTTCACGGGTCGGTGCGCCGAGGTCGTGTCTCGCGTACCGGTGGTGCGGGTGGTGGTGGTCGGGCCGTGCCCGCTGGTGGCGTGCCGCCACCCGACCATCACCCGGCTGCTCCCGGGTACCGCGCCCGCCGCCACAGCCAGCTGGCTTGCAGCGGCGAGGTCATCACCCTGGAGCAGGTCTTGTTGTCGCCGGCCGGGTCGAGCCGCTCGACAGGCCGCCCACGCTGCTTTGATCACCAACGGGTAGGCTGTCGAGACGGTGAGTAATCCCTGCCATACGGACAGACTGCACCAGCGAGGTGCTTCATGCAAGTTGCACGTCGACTTTTGCCGATACGTGAGTGCGACACGTAAAACGGCGCTTGAAGCCGTCGGCGTCCGGGCGTCACACTGAGGACCGGTTTCGCCCGCCCGCGGCCGGTCGACGACCGGCACCACCTAAAGCCGCGAACCGTCCGCTGTCGAAGCTTCGCGCCACGGCGGACGGCGACCATCGGCGCGTTGACCGGAGGTACAGGGCGGGTGAGGGCGAACAGCCGACGATCCGGGACGACACTCCTCCGCGCGCTTCGCGGGCCGGCCACGAGACAGAGCGGGGTGGGCCGGTGAGCGAGCGGCGCAGCCCGACCATCCGGCGGCGGCGGCTCGGTGCCGAGTTGCGCCGCCAGCGCGAGGCGGCCGGCATAACCATCGAGGTCGTGGCCGAGCAGCTGGAGTGCTCGGCATCCAAGATCTCCCGAATCGAGACCGGCCACACGACGGCCACCCCGCGCGATGTGCGGGACATGCTCCGGATCTACGGAGTGGTCGGTGTGGAGAGCGACGAGCTGGTCCAGATAGCACGGGAGGCCCGGCAGAAGGGCTGGTGGCACCCGTACAGCACCGTCCTGGTCGGGGCATACGTCGGCCTCGAGGCCGCGGCCAGCTCGATCCGCGCGTACGAGCAGCAGGTGGTGCCGGGTCTGCTCGAGACAGAGGAGTACGCCAGCGCGATGATCCGCGCCGCCCGGCCGGACTTCAGTCCGGACCAGGTCGCACAACGTGTCCGTGTTCGCCTCGGTCGTCAGTCGTTGCTGACACAGGATGATCCGGTCGATCTGTGGGTGGTGCTCGATGAGACGGTGGTGAGCCGTCCGGTGGGCGGGGACGAGGTGATGCGGAACCAGCTGAAACGGCTGGTCGAGGTCGCCGAGCTGCCGAACGTGACGCTGCAGATCCTGCCCTTCGAGGTGGGGGCGCACGCCGGTATGGACGGGACCTTCACCATCCTGAGCTTCCCCGAGCCCGGTGATCCGGATGTCGTGTACGCGGAGAACGCCACGGGCGGGCTCTTCCTCGAGAAGAGCGACGAACTGCAGAAGTACAGCTTCATCTTCGATCACATACGAGCGGCGGCCATTCGTCCGGCGGAGTCCATCGCACACATCGCGAAACTGGTAGAGGAGCCGTTGTGGAAATGGCGACCAAGGGGTTCTCTGTGGACCTGACGCAGGCAACGTGGTTCAAGAGCTCGAAGAGCGGGCCGAACTGTGACAACTGCGTGGAGGTGGCGTACGTGCCTGGGGCGGTCGGAGTCCGGGACTCGAAGGACAAGACGGGGCCGGCCCTGATCTTCGCTCCGGCTGACTGGCACGCCTTCGTCGCCAGCACCAGGAACGGCGGGTTCGGTTCGAACTGAGCCGCCGGACAGAGCTGACGGGGCGGTTCCTCGTCCGGGTGGCCGGACGCGGACCCGCCCCTCGGCGTTTCCAGGTCGCCGGCCGCTCACTGCGATACCAGGTTTCGGGCCGCCGCGGGCGAGGATCCGGCGGAAATCCCGTCGCCACATGCGCCCCGCCTCGTTGAACCCGTCGGTACGGCGCCGGTCGACAACCGGCCACGTGGGATCGGCAACCGAGCGAGGCAGGCGATACGCATGACGACGATCGGGTCAGAGAACCTCACCAACGGGCCGGGAAAGCCGGAACGGTTCGGTGGCAAGTACCGCGGCGCGCGCCGGGACACCGTCCTGACCGAGGTGGGCTCGACCGACTCCGAAATATCGGGGCGGGAGACGTCCGTGTCCGAGTCGTCGGCCGCTCCGATCACCCTGCCGTCGCTGGACCCGAATCCGTTGACCGAGCCCTCCTTCCCGCCGTCCGGCTGGGCGACCGAGCCCGGTGACTCGCTGGTCGACCACCCGTTGCTGCGAGGACTCCTGATGGAGTTGCCGCCGAAGGGCAGCGTGCCGCCGCCCGGCTGGCTCGACCGCTGGTTCGAGGCGACCCGCGCGATCCTGGAGCTGCTATACGTGCAGGGGACGGCTCGCTCGCGTTGACGCCGCCTCCGGCGCTCGGGCCCGCTCGGCGAGCCGATTGTGCCGTAGCGCGTGCCGCACACCGACGGCGAGGATCCCGAGTGCCCCGGCGGTGATCGCCGGCCCGGTGACACCCGGCGCGGTGAACCGGTCACCGCCGCTCGCGGCGATCATACCGGCCACGGTCAGCAGGGCGGTGACCTGCAATGGCAGCCCGATCAACGGATGCGCTGCCGCGGCCCGCAGCCCGTACGGCGCGGGCGTGCCCGGCGCCGCGGCGAACGCGCCGGCTCCGGCCCACAGCCGACGTACCCGCCGTACGGTGCAGACGGCGACGATCAGCGCCGGGACAGCTGTCATGTCGAGTGCGGCGGCGGCCCGGTCGGCCGGGTTGTCTCCGGTGCCGAGAAGCCCGGCCACCAGCACGGTCGCAGTCAACGCGAGCCCGCTCAGGACCAGACCGAGCAGCCATCCGCTGTGCCGGCGGACCGCGCGGGCGTTTGCCAACCGGGGCAGCCCGTCCGCGAGGAGACCGGCGGCCAGCCACACTGCGGCGATCGGTGGCAGGACGGCGAGATGACTCTCCATGCTCCCAGGATTGCCCGTCCGGACGGCTCGCGAATCCGGGCGCCTCCCCCGTCCGCCCCGGACGCGCTCCCGTAGGGGTCATCCTCGCGCGTTATGAAAGATTCGACATGTTTCAACGGGACATCCTCTCGATCTACTCTCAGCTGGATCGGCGGTCGTCGATCTGAGCGGGCACCCGACTCGGACGACCGCCGGTCCGAGGGAGGTAGAGAGATGGGTCTTGCCCACAGGTCCGTACTCGTCGGGGTGGCCACACTGAGCATGTTGGCCGCCGCCACACCCGCACTGGCCGCCGAACCGACCGGAACGATCAGATCGGCGGGTGGGGACACCGCCGTGGCCGACAGCTACATCGTCGTCTTCAAGGACACCGCGGTCGGCCAGGCCGCCGTCGGCGACAACGCCGACCGCCTGGTCGGGCGGCACGGCGGGTCGGTCGCCCGGACGTACGGCGCCGCGCTGCGCGGATTCGAGGCCCGGGTGGACGCGAAGGCTGCCGCACGGATCGCGGCCGACCCGGCGGTGGCGTACGTCGAGCAGAACCACACCGTTTCGATCGCCGACACCCAGCCCAACCCGCCGTCCTGGGGGCTGGACCGGATCGACCAGCGGAACCTGCCCCTGAACAGCTCGTACACCTACCCGAACACGGCGTCCAACGTGCGCGCCTACATCATCGACACCGGTATCCGGTTCACGCACAACGACTTCGGCGGCCGGGCCGTCTCCGGCTACGACGCGATCGACGGCGGCGCGGCCGACGACTGCAACGGTCACGGCACGCACGTCGCGGGCACCGTCGGCGGCTCCGCCTACGGTGTGGCCAAGGGCGTCCAGCTCGTCGGCGTCCGAGTGCTCAACTGCCAGGGCAGCGGCACCAACGCCCAGGTCGTGGCCGGCATCGACTGGGTGACCGCGAACGCGGTCAAGCCGGCGGTGGCGAACATGAGCCTCGGCGGCTCGGCCAACAGCGCGATCGACACCGCGGTCACCAACTCGATCAACTCCGGCATCACGTACGCGGTCGCGGCCGGCAACGGCGACGTCTTCGGCAACCGGCAGAACGCCTGCAACTACTCACCTGCCCGGGTCGGCCCGGCCATCACGGTTGGCGCGACCCAGAACAACGACTCCGCCGCCAGCTTCTCCAACTACGGCACCTGCGTCGACATCCTGGCGCCGGGCGTGAACATCACCTCCGCCTGGTACACGAGCAACACCGCGACGAACACGATCAGCGGCACCTCGATGGCCTCGCCGCATGTCGCCGGTGTCGCGGCGCTCGTGCTCTCCGCGACGCCGGGGCTGACCCCGCAGCAGGTACGGGACAGCCTGGTCAACAACTCCACCCCGAACGTGCTGACCAACCTGGGCACCGGTACCCCGAACCGGCTGCTCTACGTGGTGAACGGGTCCACCCCGCCGCCCACCAACGACTTCTCGGTCTCGGTGTCGCCGACCTCCGGCTCCACCGCGCCAGGCGGTTCGGTGACGGCGACCGTGGGTACGGCCACCACGAGCGGCTCAGCCCAGTCGGTCAGCCTCTCCGCCAGCGGCCTGCCGAGCGGCGCGACCGCCTCGTTCAGCCCGTCGACGGTCACCTCGGGCGGCTCCGCCACCCTCACCATCGCCACCGCGGCGAGCACGCCGGCCGGCAGCTACCCGGTCACGATCACCGGCACCGGCGCGTCGGCGACCCGTACGGCCACCTACACGTTGACCGTGACGGGCACGAGCGGTGGCTGCTCGGGGACCAACGGAACCGACGTCGCCATCCCGGACACCGGTGCCACGGTGTCCAGCTCGATCGTGATCTCGGGTTGCGGTCGCAACGCCTCGGCCAGCTCGCAGGTCCCGGTCAACATCGTGCACACCTTCCGCGGTGACCTCGTGATCGACCTGGTCGCCCCGGACGGCTCGGCGTACCGGCTGAAGAACAGCAGCTTCTTCGACGGCGCCGACAACGTGAACACCACCTACACCGTCAACCTGTCCAGCGAGGCGGCGAACGGCACCTGGCAGTTGCGGGTGCGGGACGTCTACTCGGGTGACACCGGCTACCTCAACACCTGGTCGCTGAACCTCTGACCAGCTGACACGGAGGGCCCCTCCCCAAGCGGGGAGGGGCCCTCCCGCGGGTCGGGAGCCAGCGCGGTCAGACCGCGAAGCTCGCGGGGCGTTCGCTGGTCGGCGCCGGCGGAGCCGCCTTCCAGAGCCCGAGCTTCTGGGCGAACAGGCGGCCCAGGAACACGGGGTTGAGGATCACGTACCGGCGCCAGAGTCGCTTCGGCTCCAGACCCAGACGCCAGAACCATTCCAGGCCGGCCCGCTGCATCCACGGCGGAGGCTTGCGCAGCAACCCGGCGTGGTAGTCGAAGGCCGCGCCGACGGCCATGAGCGGCATGTCGAGCAGCGGCCGCATGGCGTACGTGAAGACTTCCTGCCGGGGGCAGCCGAGCCCGACCAGGACGAGCCGAGCCCCGCTGGCCCGGACCCGATCCGCGATCTCGACGTCCTCGCCCGGCTGCACGGGCCGGAACTTGGACGGCTCCACGCCGGCGATCTTGAGTGCCGGGAACATCCGTTCCAGGGCCGGGATCAACCGGGACAGCGTCTCCTCGGTCGAGCCGTACAGGTAGACCGGCAGACCCTCGTCGGCGAACCGGGAGAGCACGTGCAGGGTCAGCGTCGGACCGTAGACCCGATCGGTGAGGCCCGCGTGGTGCAGCAGGTTGAGTGCCCACCGCACCGGCTGCCCGTCCGGGGTGACCACGTCGAAGGAGTTGAGCCGGGCGTTGTGCGCCGGGTCGAGCACGCCGGTCATCACGCCGTGCACGGCCAGCGCGGTCAGCGCGAGCGGGCGGCGCTCCTGGGCGGCCGCGACAACCTGCTCGGTCGCCTCGGCGTAGTCGGTGGCGTCGACCAGGACGCCGAGCACGTTGCGCTTCCGCTGCACGGTCATGCCGACGGCACCCACTTGTCCACGTTGGCCTCGTAGATCTCCCGCATGATCATGGGCACGTCGTAGACCTGCTTCCACTCGGGATAGTCGGCCTGGAACGCCTCGTTCGACCCGATCCACCACTTGTGGTCACCGACCCGATTGGCCTCGACGTACTCCGAGACCATCTCCCTGCCGGTGATCCGCTCGGCCTCGGCGAACGCCTCCCGCATGGAGGTGTTGGAGTGCCGCCCGCCGCCCAGGTTGTAGACGGCGGCCGAGCGGGGGTTGCGGAAGAACGCCTCGAACGCGGCGACCACGTCCGAGCTGTGGATGGCGTCACGAACCTGCTTGCCCTGGTAGCCGTAGATCCGGTACGTCCGGCGCTCCATGTTGGCCCGCATCACGTAGCCGAGGAAACCGTGCAGCTCGGTGGCCGAGTGGGCCGGGCCGGTCAACGTGCCGCCGCGGAAGCACGCCGTACGCATGCCGAAGTAGCGGCCGTACTCCTGGACCATCACGTCCGCGGCGACCTTGGAGGCACCGAAGATCGAGTGCAGGCTGGAGTCGATCGACATGTCCTCGCGGATGCCCTGCTCGTACGGGTGCCCGGGCTCGATCTCCCAGCGGGTCGCGAGCTCCACGAAGGGAAGACTGTTGGGCCGGTCACCGTAGACCTTGTTGGTCGAGCAGTGGATGACCGGCGCCTCGATGCAGTGCTCGCGGACGTTCTGCAGGACGTTCAGCGTGCCGCCGGCGTTGACGTCGAAATCCGTGAAGGGGTCGCGGACCGCCCAGTCGTGCGAGGGCTGCGCTGCCGTGTGGATCACCACTGCGATGTCCGAGCCGTACCGCTGGAAGAGCTTCGCCAGCGCGTCCCGGTCGCGGATGTCGATGGTGTTGTGGGTGTACGCCGAACCCATCTCCCGGGTCAACCGCTCCACGTTCCACGCGGTCGACGCCTCCGAGCCGAAGAACTGCTGCCGCATGTCGTTGTCGATACCGACCACGTCGAGACCGAGACCGGCGAAGTGCCGGACCGCCTCGGAGCCGATCAGACCGCCCGACCCGGTCACCAACGCGACACTCACACGCCACTCCTGGTCCATCGGAGGCAGAGACCATCGGAGCATAGCGTGACGCTCGACATGCCCCGATACGTCGCGAGGGCCCCGCGACCCGCGGAGCCCTCGTGTGGTGGTGGGGAAGGGGGGAGTTGAACCCCCACGCCCTTTCGGGCACACGGACCTGAACCGTGCGCGTCTGCCATTCCGCCACTTCCCCGTGGCACGACCAGTTCACTGTAACCCGGCCCGACCTCGCCGCCAGCGGCGGGGCCCGGCACATATTACGCTGTCCCGGTCATCGCCACGACCGGTTACCGTTCGTGGCGGACGAAAGAGTAGCACGGTAGAAGTGGCCCGTCCGAACGGGCCAGGACAAGGCGGCCGAGCGGCGTGTGAGCTGCACGCGCGCCGGCCGGATACCATCATGTCCTCGGGACCCGAGGAGGAGCCGGTGAGCGTGCTGCAACGCTTCGAGAAGCGTCTGGAAGGCCTGGTCGAAGGGGCCTTCGCCAAGGTCTTCAAAGGGGTGGTCCACCCCGTGGAGATCCTCAACGCCATGCAGCGGGAGGCCGAGGCGCACAAGGCGATCCTGGCCGGTGGGCGCACGTTGGTGCCCAACCGCTACGTGATCGATCTCTCGCCGTACGACCACAGTCGGCTGGCGCCGTACGCGGCTGCGTTGGCTCAGGAGCTGGCCCAGTCGCAGGCGGAGTTCATCGGCGAGCAGGCCTGGACCGTGTACGGCGACGTGATCGTCGAGATCGAGCGCGGCGACGGGCTGGACACCGGTATGTTCCGGGTCACCGCCGAGGTCTACACCGGTGGCGATGTCGCCCCGGCCCCGGGCCCCGGCTACGACGCGGGCCCGCCCGCCTATCCCTCATACGACCAGGGCGGCGGCTACGGTCCTCCGCCCGGGCACGGCGGTGGGCGCAACGTACGCCTGGTCTCCGGTGACGGGCGGACCTACCCGCTACAGATGGGCTCCACGGTCATCGGGCGTGGCGACCAGGCCAACCTGCGGCTGCCGGACGTCGGCATCTCCCGGCGGCACGCCCGCCTGGACTTCGACGGCGGTCAGGTGGTGCTCACCGACCTCGGCTCGACCAACGGCACGATGGTCAACGGTCAGCGGGTCTCGGCCGTCGCCCTCAACCCGGGGGACATGATCCAGCTCGGCACCACCACACTGACCTTCCGCGTGGACGGCTGATCCGCGTTGCCGGAGCTCGTCATCACCGTCGCCCGGTTCGGGTTCCTGATCCTGCTGTGGATCTTCGTGTTCACGGTGGTCGGCGTCATCCGCCGAGATCTCTTCGCGGGTGCCCGCTCGGGCCGGCTGGTCGCCGCACCCCGGACGCTGAGCGCTGTGGCCGGGCAGGCGGCGAAGCCGGCCAAGGTGAAGCGGGGAAGGGCAGCCCACCAGTTGGTGGTGACCGCCGGTCAACTGGCCGGCACTCGAATCACGCTCGGTGAGGCGCAGATCACCATTGGTCGTGCGGAGGACTCCACCCTCGTGATCACCGACGACTATGCCTCGGCGCGACACGCCCGACTCGTGCCGCGCGACGGGCAGTGGTTCGTCGAGGACCTCGGTTCGACTAACGGCACCTATCTGGATCGCGCTAAGGTCACCGGACCGACCCCCGTCCCCCTCGGCGTGCCGATCCGGATCGGCCGCACTTCCCTCGAATTACGGCCATGACTCTGACCCTGCGCTACGCGGCCCACAGCGACCGCGGTCTGATCCGAGACGGTAATCAAGATTCCGTCTACGCCGGGCCGCGGCTACTCGCCGTCGCCGACGGCATGGGCGGCATGGCCGCCGGTGACGTCGCCAGCAACATCGTCATCGGTGCCATGGCGCCGCTCGACGAGGACGTCCCTGGAGACGCCCTCGTGGACGCGCTGCGATCTGCCGTGGGCACCGCCAACCAACAGCTCCGCGACACCGTGGACGCCAACCCTCAACTGGAGGGGATGGGCACCACGCTGACCGCGACCCTCTTCTCCGGCAGCAAGCTCGGCATGGTGCACATCGGGGACTCCCGTGCGTACCTGTTGCGCAACGGCGAGTTCGCACAGATCACCAAGGACGACACCTACGTCCAGATGCTCGTCGACGAAGGCCGCATCAGCGCCGAGGAGGCGAGCAGTCACCCACAGCGGTCGCTGCTCACCCGCGCGCTCGACGGGCGGGACATCGACCCGGAGTACTCGGTCCGCCAGGTGCTCCCCGGTGACCGCTATCTGATCTGCAGCGACGGGCTCTCCGGTGTGGTCAGCGCGGACACCATCGCGGAGACCATGCGGGAGTACACCGACCCGCAGCAGTGCGTCGAGCGGCTCGTCCAGCTCGCGCTCCGCGGCGGCGGTCCGGACAACATCACCGTGATCATCGCCGACGCCACCGACCAGGACATCGTCGAGGCGACACCGATCGTGGGCGGCGCCGCCGCTCGGGACCGGGGCATGGCGACCTCCGCGGACACCTCCACTCCGGCCGCCCGGGCGTCGGCGCTCTCCGCGCCGCGCACGCCGGCGCCAGAGGAGCCGCCCGACGAGGAGGAGCCGGAGCGACGCCGGCACCGGCCGGTGCGCGCCGCCGCGACGGGGCTCGCGCTGCTGGTGATCCTCGGTGGTGGTCTCTTCGGCGGCTGGAGCTACACCCAGCAGCAGTACTACGTAGGTGCGACCGAGGAGGGCCAGGTCGCGGTGTTCCGCGGGATCCAGGGCCAGATCGCCGGCCTGGATCTCTCCACCGTGCACTCCACCAGCCCCGCCCAGCTCGACGATCTGACCCTGGCCGCCCAGGAGCAGGTCAAGCAGGGCATTCCTGCCAAGAGCGAGCCGGACGCGGAGCGTCGGCTGGCCGAGCTGACCAGTGACAGCCCGACCAACCCAAACCTGAAGCCCATCTGCCCGCCGAACTCGCCCACGCCGACGGCCTCGCCGAGCGCACCGACCTCGTCGACTCCGGTGCCGACCGACGTGGCGACCACACCGACGCCGAGCGGCAGCGCCGCCGTCGGCATGCCGACGGCCGGCAGCCGCACCCGGACCGCCTCGAACAGCCCCAGCCCCAGCCCCAGCGGCAGCGTGGACGGCATCGAGCCGACCAGCACGCCCGACGCCCCACCCTCCGACTCGGTACCGCCGGCGCTCGACCCGGCCGCCTGCCGGTCGCCTGAGTGAGCGTCGGCCCGACCCCGAGGACCTTTCCGTGACCGCAGCGGCCACACCGGCAGCCTCGCCCGCCACAACGGGCGAGCAGCCCGGCGTACGCCTGGCCCGGTCTCGGCGCAACGCCGAACTCTCCCTGCTGCTGCTGGCCATGGTGCTCGTGGCCGCGTACGGGGCGACCGTCGAGGCGACCATGCTCGACACGGTCACCCCGGACTTCTGGATTCCGGCTGCCGCACTCGGCGCCGTCTTCCTCGGTCTCCACCTGGTCATCCGGTTCCTCGCGCCGTTCGCCGACCCGGCTCTGCTGCCGGCGGTGGCACTGCTCAACGGCCTGGGCGTGGGCTTCCTGCGCCGGCTCGACCTGGACGAGGCCGCCCCCGCCGCGCGAGAGGGCCTGGCGGTCTTCGCCGGCACGGGCGGCCGTCAGCTCGCCTGGACGCTCGTCTCGGTGATGCTCGCCGCCGGGCTGCTGGTCCTGATGCGCGACCACCGGTCGGTCTCCCGTTACGCGTACACGCTGGGGCTGGCCGGCATCGTGCTGGTGATGATCCCGGCGGTGCTGCCCCGCCGGTTCTCCGAGATCAACGGCGCCAAGCTGTGGATCAAGTTCGGCGAGTCCTTCTCCATCCAGCCCGGCGAGTTCGCCAAGCTGGCGCTGCTGGTCTTCTTCGCCTACTACCTGGTGCGCAAGCGCGAGGTGCTGTCGCTGGCGAGCCGCCGCTTCCTCGGCATCGACTTCCCGCGGGGACGCGACCTCGGCCCGGTGGTCGTGGTCTGGCTGATCAGCCTCCTGGTGCTGGTCTTCGAGAAGGACCTCGGCACCTCGCTGCTCTACTTCGGCATGTTCGTGGTGACGCTGTACATCGCCACCGAGCGGGTCAGTTGGCTGCTCATCGGTCTGGTGCTCTTCTTCGGCGGCGCCTACCTCGCGTACGTCCTCGGTGACCTCGTCGGCGGGCCGTTCGCCAACTTCTACCTGCGGGCGCAGATCTGGCTGGATCCGTTCGCCGACCCGCACAACGACGGCTACCAGTTGGTGCAGGGGCTGCTCGCGCTCGGCACCGGCGGGCTGTTCGGCGCCGGACCGGGCGGTGGCCAGCCGGGCCTGCTGCCCGAGGTGCAGAACGACTTCATCTTCGCCGGGCTGGGTGAGGAGATCGGCCTCTTCGGCCTCTCCGCGCTGCTCGTCATCTACCTGCTGATCGTCGAGCGGGGGTTGCGTGCCGCGCTGGCGGTCCGCGACTCGTTCGGCAAGCTGGTCGCCGGCGGCCTGGCGTTCACCCTCGGGCTCCAGGTCTTCGTGATCGTCGGTGGGATCAGCAAACTCATCCCGCTGACCGGCCAGACCACCCCGTTCCTCTCCGCCGGTGGCTCCTCGTTGATGGCGAACTGGCTGCTCATCGCGGTGCTGCTGCGGATCTCCGACGGGGCCCGCCGGCCGGTGACCGGTGGGGGCGCGCCCGCACGCCCTTCGGGCGGTCCGCCGGAGCAACTGCACGGTGCCCCCACGGAGGTGATCAGGCCGTGAACGCACCCCTGCGCCGCGCCGGCGTCGTCGTCATGATCCTTTTCGGGCTGCTCTTCGCGAACCTGAACTGGATTCAGTCCTACAAGGCGGACGAATACCGCAACAGCGACTACAACGGCCGGGTCCAGGTCGCCGAGTACGAGCGCAAGCGCGGCAACATCGAAGCCGGCGGCACGGCGCTCGCCACCAGCAAGGACACCGGCGGCAAGCTGAAGTTCCTGCGTACCTACCCCGCCGGGGCGGAGTACGCCCACGTGCTCGGCTACAAGCCGGTCAATCTGGCCGAGACCGGCATCGAGCGGGTGGAGGACGAGTTCCTGGCCGGCACCAGCGACCAGCTGATCGGCGACCGGATCAAGGACCTCTTCACCGGTGACCAGACCGGCGGCGGCAACGTCCTGCTCACTCTCTCGAAGAAGGCCCAGGACGCGGCGTACAACCAGCTACGGAACAACACGCTGGGTGTGAAGCGGGGCGCGGCGATCGCCATCGACCCGCGTACCGGGGCGGTGCAGGCACTGGTCTCCATGCCCAGCTTCGACCCGAACCCGCTGGCCAGCCACGACAGCAAGAAGGCCGCCGCCGCGTACAACGAGCTGGAGCAGGACCCGAACGGCCCGCTGAAGAACCGGGCGCTCGGGGAGGTCCTGCCGCCCGGCTCCACCTTCAAGATCGTGGTCGCCGCGGCTGCGCTGGAGAACGGCGTCGGCAAGGAGACGAAGATCCCCGCCGGCGCCAGCTACACCGCGCCGACCTCGGGCACCCCCATCCGCAACGCGGAGCCGGGCATCTGCCCGGATCCGCAGGTCACTCTGATCGAGGCGGTCACCGAGTCGTGCAACACGGGTTTCGCGCAGCTCGGGGTGCGGCTCGGTGCCGATGCGATCAAGGAGAAGGCTCGGCAGTTCGGCTTCGAGCAGGAGGACCTGACCGTCGGCCAGCTCGGTGAGAGCGGGCTCCCGGTGGCGGCCAGCCGGACCGGGGACATGCAGAACCCGGATGGCAGCGCCGACCCGGCCGCGTTGGCCCAGTCCTCCATCGGCCAGAACAACGTGCGGATGACCCCCCTGCAGGGTGCGTTGATCGCCGCCGCGGTCGCCAACAAGGACGGCAAGCAGATGCGTCCGTACCTGGTGCGGCAGATGCTCGGCCCGGACCGGACCACGAGCTACTACAGCGCCGAGCCGCGGGAGCTGCGGCAACCGATCAGCGGCCAGGTCGCGAGCGACCTGCGGGACATGATGGTCAGCGTGGTCGAGCAGGGCACCGGCCGCAAGGCACAGATCAACGGCTACACGGTCGGCGGCAAGACCGGCACCGCCCAGTCCGCACCGAACCGGCCCGACCACGGCTGGTTCATCGGGTTCGTGCTGGACAAGAACGGCACCCCGATCTCCGCCGTCTGTGTCGAGCTGGAGCAGGCCGGGCCCGGCGGCAGCGGCGAGGCGGCGCGGATCGCCGGCAAGATCATGCAGGCCGTCATCTCCGACCCCGGGAGTCGCTGACATGCTCAGCCCCGGGGTCCAGCTCGGCAACCGCTACCGCCTCGACGAGCGGATCGCCAGCGGTGGCATGGGTGACGTCTGGCGCGGTACCGACCAGGTGCTGGGCCGGACGGTCGCCGTCAAGAGCCTGCTCCCCGCACTGCTCGACGAGCCCGGCTTCGCCGAACGGTTTCGTGGCGAGGCCCGCACCATGGCCACCATCAACCACCCCGGCGTGGTGGACGTCTACGACTTCGGCAACGACCAGCAGATCGCCTTCCTGGTCATGGAGTACGTCGAGGGTGATCCACTCTCGGCGACGCTGAGCCGGGTCGGGCGACTCACCCCGGCCCGAACGATGGCCCTGGTCGCTCAGGCTGCCGACGCGTTGCACGCCGCCCACGAGAAGGGCATCGTGCACCGCGACGTGAAGCCGGGCAACCTTCTCGTCCGGCCGAACGGCACGCTGGTGCTGACCGACTTCGGCATCGCCCGCTCCGACCTGGTCGGGCAGCTCACCGCGGCCGGATCGGTGCTCGGCACGGCCTCGTACATCTCGCCCGAGCAGGCCATGGGTCAGGTCGCCTCGCCCGCCTCCGACGTCTACGCGCTCGGTGTGGTCGCCTACCAGTGCCTCGCCGGCCGCCGCCCGTTCGAAGGGGACAACCCCCTCGAGATCGCCATGAAGCACGTCCAGGACACGCCCCGGCCGCTTCCCGCCGACATCCCTCCGCAGGTGCGGTCGGTGGTCGAGCGGGCACTGGCCAAGGACCCGGCGGCCCGCTGGCCGACCGCTGCCGCGCTGGCCGGGGTGGCCCGCCAACTGAAGGCGGCGTTGTCCCAGCAGGCCCGGGCCGGCGCCCAGTCCCGGCCGATCTCGGGCGTGCCGGCCTCACCGGCCGCCCCGCCCGGGCGGGCCCAGGTACCGCCCCCGCAGCAGCCGCGCCCCATGGCAGCGCCACACCGGCCGCCGGCCCTCGCGTCGCCGGTGCCGCCGCACGCCGCCGTTCCGCGTCCCGGCGTCGCCGCGCCGGCCCAGCCCACACGTCCCACCGCTGTCGCTCCGGCCCTGGGGCAGCAGCCCCGATCGCCGATGACCGCGGCCAGTTACCCGCGCGGCGCCGCCTCGGTGCCGCAGGCTCCGGCCCGGCCGGCCCCGCCCTACGTGGGGCAGGCCGGTCCGACGTTGCCGCCGCCCGTTCCGGGACGCTCCCGGCCGGGAATGGTGTTGGTGGCCGTCCTGATGGCCGTACTGGTCCTGGTCTGCTCGGGCGTGATTTCCTACAACTTGCGTAAGAGGGGCCAATCGGCACCCGTCACACCGCAGACAGTGGCCTCCGGCGCGCTACGGTTCGACGGACGCGAAGATCTGACCCGGACGTCGTACCGTCAGTTCGAGCGACTCCGACTGGCGAGCGGCGAGACGACGAGCGAAGGACGACAGACGCGATGACAGCCCAGGCCCGCCTGCTCGGTGGCAGGTATCAGGTCGGCGAGCTGCTCGGCTACGGTGGCATGGCCGAGGTGCACCGCGGTCGCGACCTCCGGCTCGGTCGGGACGTCGCGATCAAGATGCTCCGGACGGATCTCGCCCGGGACGCCACCTTCCAGATGCGGTTCCGCCGGGAGGCGCAGAACGCGGCGTCGCTCAACCACCCGGCGATCGTGGCCGTCTACGACACCGGCGAGGAGACCGCGCCCACCGGTGAGACGCTGCCGTTCATCGTCATGGAGTTCGTCAACGGTCGAACCCTCAAAGAGGTGCTGGCCGCCGAGGGGCGACTCCAGCCACGGCGGGCGCTGGAGATCTGTGCCGACGTGTGTGCGGCGCTGGAGTTCAGCCACCGGCACGGCATCATCCACCGGGACATCAAGCCCGGCAACGTGATGCTCACCCAGACCGGCCAGGTCAAGGTCATGGACTTCGGCATCGCTCGGGCCCTGGCCAGCGGTGCGACCACCATGACGCAGACCAGCGCGGTGATCGGCACAGCACAGTACCTCTCCCCGGAGCAGGCCCGGGGTGAGGCGGTCGACGCCCGCTCCGACGTGTACGCGGCCGGTTGCGTGCTCTTCGAGCTGCTCTGCGGGCACCCGCCGTTCGTCGGGGACAGCCCGGTGAGCGTCGCCTACCAGCATGTCCGGGAGGCGCCGCCCACGCCGAGCGACATCAACCCGGACGTCAACCCGGCGGTCGACGCCATCGTGCTGAAGGCGCTGTCGAAGAACCCGCTGAACCGTTACCAGAGCGCTGCCGAGATGCGGGCCGATCTGCTGCGGGCCGCCGCCGGCCGGCCGGTGCTGGCCACCCCGGTGATGCGCGAGCAGGAAACCATGCCGATGGCTCCGGCCGCGGCCGCAGGGGGCTACCCGGCCGGTGGCGGTGCGGCCCCACCGACGCGGCAGATCCCGGCCCGGGTCGGTGACCCGCGCCGCCGCCGGGCGTCGTCCTGGCTGATCGCGCTCTTCTCGGCGGTGGGTGTGCTCGCGGTGATCGCGCTGGTCGCCGCCCTGCTCATGAACGGCAAGGGAGAAGACCTGCGCCGGGTGCCGACGCTGACGGGCATGACCCAGGCGCAGGCGTTCCAGGAGATCCAGAATGCCGGATTCGCTCCGCAGGCAGGCGAGCAGGTGAACAACTCCACCTGCGAGAAGGGCAAGGTGGTCTCGCAGAGCCCGGCTCCGGACACCGAGCTCGAGCCCACCCGAACGGTGACCATCCAGGTCTGCGGGGGGCCGGCCATGCAGACGATCCCGAACGTGGTCGACTCCAGTTTCGAGAGCGCCAAACGGCAGCTCGAGGGCCTGGGCTTCGTGGTCGATTCGAAGGAGAAGGACAGCCCGCGGGAGAAGAACACCGTCCTCGAAATGGATCCCAAGCCCGGCAAGGAGGCGGCCGAGGGCACCAAGATCACCCTGACCGTCTCCAAGGGCAACGTGGGTCAGGTGCCTCGGGTGATCGGTGCCACCGAGGACGACGCGCGGGAGGAACTCGAGGACGCCGGTTACGAAGTGCGGGTCCGCGAGGGGAGCGAGGTGCCTGCGGACCAGGCCGGCCGTGTCGAGCGGCAGGACCCGGGCCCGGGCAAGGACCTACCGCGCGGCCGGCAGGTGACGATCTATGTGACCGTCCCCGCGCCGGACGCGCCGCCCAGCGACTCGGGTTCGCCCACGCCGACGGCGACGCCGACCACGCCGGGCACGGGCAACGGTGGCGGTGACGGTTTCCCGATGCTTCCGCCACCGTCGGGCACGTTCTCCCGCAACGACTGACCGTACGACCGGCCGGGTCGACACCCGGCCGGTCCGACCTCGGGGTCAGGCGGCGCTGAAGGCAGCCAGGCGGCGGGCGTCGACCTCGGCTGCCAGCGCCGGTGCCCGCTCCAGCGCCTCAGGGTGGCCGCAGCCGGCCAGCCAGTTGGCGAGCATCAGGTGGCCGCCCTCGGTGAGGACGGACTCCGGGTGGAACTGCACGCCCTCGATCGGAAGGCTGCGGTGACGCATCGCCATCACCACGCCGGAACCGGTCCAGCCGGTGACCTCGAGCTCGTCCGGCAGGGTCTCGGGTAGTACCGCGAGGGAGTGGTAGCGGGTCGCGGTGAACGGGTCCGGCAGGTCGGCGAGTACGCCCACCGATTGGTGCCGTACCTCGGACGTCTTGCCGTGCAGCAGCTCGGGCGCGCGGGCGACGGTCGCGCCGAAGGCCTCCCCGATCGCCTGGTGACCGAGACAGACACCGAAGATGGGCAGCTCGCCCCCGTACCGCCGGATGACGTCCAGGCAGATGCCGGCGCGGTCCGGGCTGCCGGGCCCGGGCGAGAGCAGGATGCCGGACGCGCCGACCTTTCCCACCTCGGCGACGTCGATCTCGTCGTTGCGGCGTACCTCGCACTCCACGCCGAGTTGGCCGATGTACTGCACCAGGTTGAACACGAACGAGTCGTAGTTGTCGATCACAAGGACGCGCATCGTCTCACCGGCTCGGAGTGGTGGGTGGGGTGTTGTTCCGCCCGGTGTCGTACGGCAGGTCGTGCTCGTCGCCCGGCGGAGCGTCGCCGGGTATCACGTCACCGGCCGGGTCACCGGGAACCTCGGAGTCCTGGGTGACCTGCACGTCGTCGAAGGGTAGCAACGGTTCGGCCCACGGAAAGACCACGTACCACAGCAGCGCCACCGCCGCGGCGGCCAGCAGTACGGACCCGGCGAGTTTGCCGACCAGGCCGAACGGGAGCTTGCGCCAGATCCACGCGTACATGGCCCGTCAGCCTCCCAGCTCTGTCGGTCTGCCCGCAGTCTTCGGCTGCGTCCGGTCCAACTCGGCGTGGATGATCAACCGCTGGTAGTTGTCGAACTTGGGATTGCACGTGGTGAGGGTGAGCATGCGCCGGGTCGGCTTCTCGCCGGGCTTGCCCGGTACCGGCGCCACGACCTCGACCTGGGTGGGCTTGACGATCCGGGTCCGGGCGACCTTGTAGACGTACCAGTCGGTCTTGCTCTCGACCACGATCGCGTCACCGTCGCGCAGCTCGTCCAGACGCCAGAACGTGGCCCGGTTGCGGTGCCCAGCGACGGAGAAGTTGCCGACCTGGCCAGGCAGGGCGCTGTCCGGGTAGTGGCCCGGGGCGTAACGGATGTCCGCCTGGGTCACACCTTCGACGACGACCCAGTTCTTGTCGAGCTTCGGGATGTAGAGACCGGCGATGGGCTTGCCATGGACGGGCGGGGACGGCTTGGCGGAAGGCGTGGCGGCAGCGGAGACCGTCGGATCCCCGGTCGGCCCCCACGCCTGCGCGAGCTGCTGGCTGAGGTCGTTCTGGTGGGCGTCCACGATCGCCGACTTGCCCCAGACCTCGTAGCCGGCGAAGAGCAGGACGACCAGGCCGAAGGTCATCAGGATCTCGCCGGTGAACCGCAGGCCGCTGCGCACCCGTGAACCGAACGACGGTCGGGTCAGCTCCGAGTAGACGCTCCGGTAACCCTTGCCCGTCTGCTCCGGGCGTAGCTGGACGACTCGCTCGCCCCGCCGGGGACGCGGCGGCTCCGCAGGCCCGGCCTCGGCCGGGTCGTCGGTCTCCGGTGGCTTGGGTACCGCGCCCATCAGAGCGGTGGAGTCGAGCGCCGGATGCCGCGTCGGTGCCGCGGAGACGGCCGGGATGAGTGCGGTGGCTGCCGGGTCGCCGGCGATCGGCGGGCCCGAGGGGCGTTCGCCGCGCGGGGTGACCGTGGGGATGAAGGCGGTCGGGCTGTCGCCGGTGCTGGTCGGTGGACGTCCGGAGCCGGCTGGCGGGGTGCCCGGCCCGGCGGTGGCAGCCCTGCTCGGAGCGGAGTCGCGCAGGCTCGCAGGCCGTGGCTGCGCGCCCAAGGGGTCACCGTGCCCGGTGCCGGACGAGGCGTACGGGGGACTGCCGGACGTGGCAGCACGGTGCGCGGATCCGCCGGCGGCGGGATGGTTCGGGTAGCCGTCGGGAGCGGCCGGAGCGCCGGCGGACGGGTGGTTCGGGTGGCCGCCGGGGGCGGCGGGCCGGACGGCGGCGTCGGGGGCGCGCGGAGGTTGCGACGGCTGCTTCGGGTTCTCGCCCCCGGCCGTCGGGCCGGCCGGTGGTCCGCCGGCGGAAGCGAAGGAGTCTCCCGCCCCGGCGGGGGATGTCGGCCGCGTGGCGCCGGGCCATGGCGGCGGGGCGTCGTACTGCGCGGCCGGGCGGGTCGGCGGCCGGTCAGGACCCGGGGCGAACCGCCCGGAGCCTCCTGGATGCATGCCGCCCTCCGGGGTGCCGTTCGCCGCCGGCGAGCCCGGCTGGGGGCGGCGCGGTAGCTGATCCGGCGGAGGGGACGCCTGGGGGGTGATCTCGCCGGCGGCCGGCGGTCGGCCGACTCGCGGCGGCAGCACGGGTTCGGGCCAGGCACTCCGGGCGCGAGTCGCGCCCGGCTCGGCGCGGTCGACCTTGGGCAGGAACGCGGTCGGCTCGTCGGTCTGGCCGCGGTGCCGCCCGTCGGGCCGGTCGTCGTCGTTCACTGGAGCACCTTCGCCGAACGGTTCAATGAAGCACCTTCGCCGAGCGCAGCCCGGTCGAGTCCTCGAACGCCGGCACGGTCACCATGGAGACGCTCTCCCGGTAACCGAGCTGATAGTGCTCGACCGCGTCCCTGAACAAGCGGACTCCCTCAGACTCGGCGAGCGCCTGCTGCAGGGAAGCCGGATCGCCGATTGCTACGATCTTGAATGGTGGGGAGTACACCCGGCCGTGCAGCAGCAGGGTGTTACCGACGCAGCGTACCGCGCTGGTGGCCAGTACGCGGACGTTCATGATTGACATGGCCTCCGCGCCGCCGGCCCAGAGCGCGTTCACCACCGCCTGGACGTCCCCCTGGTGGACCACCAGGTCGTCGTTGCTGACGCCCTTGGGTAGCCGCTGGTCGTTACGACGGGGCGCGTCGTTGAGTTCGACCGTGAGGCCGACGCCGGTCAGCGCGGTGAAGCCGGCCGTCTCGAGGCTCCCGGCGGCGCGGTCCTGCTGGGCCTGGATCGGGCCGTCCTGTGCGCCGAGTGCGGTGGTCCGCTCCTCGATGTCCTGCCGCAACGTCGCCGCCCGCCGCTCGCTCGCGGCCACCTGCTGCCGACGTTCCTCGATCAACTGGGTGAGCTGGGGGCGCCGGTCCTCGCGCAGGGCGATGCCGCCGGCGGTGGTCGCGGTGGTGGTGAAGAGCAGCCCGGCGGCGGCGGCGATCACCGGTACGCCGATGGACCAGCCCGGCCGTCGTTGCCGCGGGCGCCGTGGCAGTAGCCCGGCGACGGCGCGCCGGAGCACCTTCTGCCAGGAGGCAGCGCCGGATGTGTACTCCACCGAGCGTTCCTTCCCGTCATCCGCCGCGTCGCGACCGGGGCGGTGATCCGAATACTTTCGCCTTTTCCGGTCACTCCGCGCACCGGCCTGACCCCATTCGTGGATTGGACGGGCCTTCCGGACTACGCTAGCTGTCGAACATTATTGGCCATGGACCGTCGCCTTCGCGCCCGGTTGTCAGGCCGGACGAGGTCGCAATAACCCCCTCTGGAGAGCGTCGTGCCCAAGTCTCAGGTTCGTAAGAAGAAGGTGTACACCCCGCCGACGGACGTACGCCCGACGGCTACGGCGGCGACGCGCAAGCCTAGCCCGGTCTGGCTGCCGATCGCGGCGGTCGCCTTGATCGTCGTCGGCATCGGCTGGCTGGTGGTCTACTACCTCTCCGAGCAGGCGTACCCGGTCCTGTCGTGGGGTTACTGGAACCTCGCGGTGGGCTTCGGCGCGATGGTCGCCTCCCTCATCCTGCTCTCGCGCTGGCGCTGACCACGGCCGGCGGCTCGCCGCCGGCCGTGCTCCGGGCCGATCCATCTCACTCGACGTGCCCCTGCCCGGCGGTTCCGGGCGGGGGCTCCTATGGTGTGCGCAGGGCGGCGCGGCCCGGGTGCGAGACGACTCACGTTACTGCTGGGTAACCTTGCGCGTAGGCTGCACCGCATGACCGGGCGGAGCGCGGTCATCGATCGGTCCGGTCGAGGGTGTGGCAGCGGCGGCTCGTCGCCCGTGGCCTGACCCGGCCCGGTCGCCGAGTCGCTCGACAGGCAGCAGACCGGGAGGCCAACTCGATGGGCAGCGTCCAGATCGTCGCCACGATCCTCGCGGCCGCCATCACCGCCGTGGCGGTGTGGCTTGCGGTGCGCGCGGTCATGAAGATGACGGCCGTCATCCGGCTCGGGCAGCCCGCGCCGGAGCGGTTCGCCGACAAGGGCGCCCGCACGAAGAAGATGCTGGTAGAGACCGCCGGTCACACCCGCATGCTCAAGTGGGGCCTGGTGGGCGCGGCGCACTGGTTCGTGATGGTCGCGTTCATCGTGCTGTCGCTGCTGGTGCTCGAGGCGTACTTCGAGGTGGTCAGCACCGGCGGTGAGCTGCCGATCATCGGGCACTGGACGGCCTTCGGCCTGGCCACCGAGATCATCGGCGTGCTCGGCCTGGTCGGCATCCTGGTGCTGATGGGGATCCGGCTGCGCAACCGGCCCAGCCGGCCGGGCGGTCGCTCCCGGTTCACCGGCTCGACCATGTGGCAGGGCTACTTCGTCGAGTGGGTCGTACTGCTGGTCCTGATCTTCGGTTTCCTGATCCGCGGCTTCAAGGTGGCCACCGGCCACTTCGAGTACCCGGTCTGGGCCACCCCGGTCAGCCACGCGCTCGGCAACTCCCTTCCAGCTTGGGAGGCCGGCGTCAGCGTCGCCGCGCTCATCAAGATCGTCATCTCGATGACCTGGCTCATCGTGATCTCGCTGAACGTCACCATGGGCGTGGCCTGGCACCGCTTCCTGGCGTTCTTCAACATCTTCTTCAAGCGTGAACCGGCCAAGGCCGCCGGCTCCGGCCTCGGCGCCCTGCGCCCGATGACCAGCAACGGCAAGCCGCTGGACTTCGAGGAGGCCGACCCGGAGAAGGACCAGTTCGGTGTCGCCCAGGTGGAACAGTTCACCTGGAAGGGCCTGCTGGACTTCAGCACCTGCACCGAGTGCGGCCGCTGCCAGTCGCAGTGCCCGGCCTGGAACACCGGCAAGCCGCTGTCGCCGAAGCTGCTGGTGCTGAGCCTGCGCGACCACGCGTACGCCAAGGCGCCCTACCTGCTGGCCGGCGGCGGCAAGGACCTGACCGGCGAGGAGAAGGCGACCGCGGCGCAGCTCGCCCACGTCGACGTGCTCGCCCTCGCCGAGGCCGACAAGCCTTTGGTCGGCACCGCCGAGGAGGGCGGTGTCATCGACCCGGACGTGCTCTGGTCCTGCACCACCTGTGGCGCCTGCGTCGAGCAGTGCCCGGTCGACATCGAGCACGTCGACCACATCGTCGACATGCGCCGCTACCAGGTGCTCATCGAGTCGAGCTTCCCGTCCGAGGCCGGCGTCATGCTCCGCAACCTGGAGAACAAGGGCAACCCGTGGGGCGCCCCGCAGAACACCCGCGAGGACTGGACCAAGGGCCTCGACTTCGAGGTGCCCCGGGTCGGCGAGGTCGACGACTTCGAATACCTCTTCTGGGTCGGCTGCGCGGGCGCGTTCGAGGACCGCGCGAAGAAGACCACCCGAGCGGTCGCCACGCTGCTGAACGAGGCCGGCGTCTCCTTCGCCATCCTCGGCGAAGGCGAGACCTGCTCGGGCGACCCGGCCCGCCGGATCGGCAACGAGTTCGTCTTCCAGATGCTCGCCCAGCAGAACGTGGAGACGCTCAACGAGGCGTTCGAGGGCCGCGAGAAGAGCAAGCGCAAGATCGTTGCCAGCTGCCCGCACTGCTTCAACACCCTCGGCAACGAGTACGGGCAGCTCGGCGGCGAGTTCGAGGTCGTGCACCACACCCAGCTCCTCGCCCACCTGGTGTCCACCGGCAAGCTCACCCCGGTGCAGCCGGTCGGTGGCGGCGTGACCTACCACGACCCGTGCTACCTCGGCCGGCACAACCGGGTGTTCGCCCCGCCGCGCGAGGTGCTCGGGACCGCCATCGAGGGCGAGCTCACCGAGATGCCGCGCAACAGCGAGCGCTCCTTCTGCTGCGGCGCCGGCGGCGCTCGCATGTGGATGGAGGAGAAGATCGGCAAGCGGATCAACGTCGAGCGCGTCGAGGAGGCCATGGCCACCGGTGCGAAGACCGTCGCGGTCGGCTGCCCGTTCTGCTCGACCATGCTCAGTGACGGCGTGAACGGCAAGGGCGCCGGTGAGCAGGTCGAGGTGATCGACGTGGCGAGCGTGCTGCTCCGCTCGGTGAAGCCGGAGCAGGCGCAGGGCGATAAGAAGGCCGAGCCGGTCGCCGGCTGAGGCGTACGCCCGGAGCATCCGCAACGACGACGGCGGTGGCATCTGCCACCGCCGTCGCGCGTCTCCGGGGGTCGGAAGGCCACCATCGCCGCGAGCGTCCGCCGGCACCCTTGGTAGGTGACCCGTCGCACCTGAGTGACGGCGCGCGGGCTCGCCTTGATTCCGCTTCGGCGCTTCCCTATCGTGGGGCACCGACCGCTGTGGGTCGTCTGCCCTCGCGCCCTTCCCCTCTGCGAGGCGCCCGGCGGTCGGTCGCTAAGGAGTCGGTGCCGGTGGCAACCATGCCCCCTCATCGTCACGCACCGGGACGTCCCGCTCGTCCGGGTGGCCTTCGCCGGGCTGCCCACCGTCTGCTCACACTGGTCGCCGCCGCGGCCGTCGGCGCCGGTCTGCTCGCCGCGCCGGCCCACGCCGAGCCTTCGGTCGAGGAGATCGAGGCGCAGATCGACAAGCAGTGGGAGCAGCTGGAACCCACGATCGAGCAGTACAACAAGGTGCGGGCGCAGCTGAAGGTCAACCAGAAGAAGTCGGCCGACCTGGAGAAGAAGATCGAGCCGCTCGCTCTCCAGACCGAGCTGGCGATGACCCGGGTCGGTGACCTCGCCTCCCGCTACTACATCAGCGGGCCCTCGCAGGACCTCGGCGCGCTGCTGATCAGCGCCAAGCCGGACACGCTCACCGAGCAGCTGACCATCCTGGACCGGCTGGCCCGGCAGGAGCACAAGCAGGTCGAGGGCATCCTCAAGGTCCGCGCCAAGTACGACGCCGAGAAGCAGAAGCTGGACGCGCTCATCGCGACCCAGACGAAGCAGAAGAACGACCTGGCCGCCAAGAAGAAGAACATCGACACCGAGATCAAACGGCTCGAGAAGACACTGCCGAAGTCCGTGGTCATGCCGGAGAACTGCCCGACCGTCAAGGGAGTGGTCAGCGCGGCGGCCCGCACGGCGATCCAGACGGCCTGCAAGCAGGTCGGTGACCCGTACGTGTGGGGCGCCACCGGCCCGAACTCGTTCGACTGCTCCGGCCTGACCCAGTACGCCTACAAGGCGGCCGGGATCAGCCTGACCCACTTCACCGGCGCCCAGTGGAACGAGGGCAAGGCCATCCCGCGCTCCGAGGCGCGCCCGGGTGACCTGGTCTTCTTCTTCAGCGACCTGCACCATGTCGGGCTCTACCTCGGCAACGACCAGATGGTGCACGCACCACGGGCCGGCAAGCCGGTCCAGGTGGCGAGCATCAACTACATGCCCGTCGCCGGCTTCCGACGACCCGGCTGATCCACCACGTACGCCGAGGGCCCCCGGTCGACCGACCGGGGGCCCTCGCGTTTCTCGTAACGTCCGTCAGCGGGGTGCGCCCACCGCGGACGGGAGCAGCAGCACGTCGTCGAGGTTGACGTACATGATGCGGTGGCCGAACTGGATCTGCACGTACCGCAGGTCGCCCCGGATCACCGTCCAGTCGCCCGGGGCCGAGCCGTCGAAGGTGGAGGCCTGGTAGTACTCGCTCGGCAGCACGTCGCCGACCGCGTACCGCTGACCGGCGGCGAGCGTGTACTGCAACGGCGAGATCGTCTGGTAGGGCACGCCGGCCGGGTACGCGGCCTGCTCCGGGTAGGCCCGGCCGTAGACGGGAATCGTCGGCTTCCCCGGCTTCGGGGTCACCACGAACCCGGTGGCCCACTTCGCGGTCGGCGACGAGGCCGGGTTGTGGAACCACGCCTTCTGGCCGAGGTACCAGATCGCCGTCCAGTCACCGCGGACCTCGGCCACCGCGTACGTCTGGCCGGCCGAGGCACGGGCACCGTGGTCGGAGATGTACATGGTGTCCGGCGAGCCGTCCGGACGGAGACCCAGGTCGTTGACCAGCGGGGCGTCGTTACTCGGCGCGCTGTGCAGCACGACCGCGGAGGAGCCGCGCAGCGGGCAGGGCTCGGCCGGCGGCACCGGATCCGGCACGCCCGGCGGCTGCTGGTTGCAGCCGACGAACGCCGGCCGGTTGACCGTGAGGTCCGGGTCGATGGTGACCAGACCCGTCCGCTTGGTGCCGGTGGTCCGGAACGGCGCCTTCAGCAGGTCGAAGTAGTGCGACCAGTCCCAGTAGGGACCCGGGTCCCAGTGCATGCCGGCCACGGTCGAGGCGACGGTGCCGGGGACGTTGTCGTGCCCGATGATGTGCTGCCGGTCCAGCGGGATGTCTAGCTTGAGCGCCAGGTACCGGACCAGCTTGGCCGAGGCGCGGTACATCGCCTCGGTGTACCAGGTGCCGTGGCCGGCGAAGCCCTCGTGCTCGATGCCTATCGACTTGGCGTTCACGTACCAGTTGCCGGCCTGCCAGCCGACGTCCTTGGTCCGGACGTGCTGCGCGACGTGGCCGTCGACCGAGCGCAGCGTGTAGTGCCAGCCCAGGTAGTCGGCCTGCTGCACGAGGCCGACGCTGGGCCCGTAGTACCCCTCGGTGTCGTGGATGACGATGTACTCGATCTTCTGCTGGGCCGGCCGGTTGGCCAGGTCGTGGTTGCCGTAGTCGCCGGCGCCCGGGCCGTACTGCTCGTACGGGGCGGGAATCCACTCGCAGCCGAGCCGGGCCGGGCACTCCACCTCATCCGGGCGCTGCGACTTGCGCAGCCCGAGGCGGTGCACCGTGTCCGCCCGCGCGGTCACCTGGCGCGCGGCGAGGGTGACCTGGTGGCCGTCGTCGGTTCGCCGGCTCGCACCGGCGCGGATCTGGTCGTACACCTCGTCGGCGAAGGCGGATGCCGTCTCCTCGGTGTCGGCTCCCGAGTAGCGCGCCACCGCGCCGTACCAGGTTCCCGGGTCGGTCTTCGCGCCGACCGCGCCGCCCAGCTGCTTCTGGTACGAGGCGAGCAGCGCCGCCCCGCCACGGATGTTGGCCGCCGGATCCGTACGAAGTGCCGCGGCGTCGGCCCCGGTGAGCGCTGCGGCGGCCTGAAGGGTCTGTAGCGCCGCGGACGCCGGCGCGGCGGACGGGTCGGCTCCTCGGGGCGCGGCGACCGTCAGTGGCCGGGAGGTGTCGCCGCGCGGGTCCTCACCCTGATGGACGTGGCCCGGGGTCAGGCTCGCGACGTTGGCCGCGTCGGTGAGGTGCAGCGGCCCGTAGCCGCCGCTGGTGCTGGGCGTGCCGGCGTGGGTGTCCCACCTGGACTCCAGGTAGGAGACGCCGAGCAGGACGCTCTCCGGCACGCCGTACTCCGCCGCTGCGGCGGCGTACTGCTGCTGACGGTCGCCGGTCGGGTCGGTCCCGGCGAGCGGGGCGGCCCCGGCCGGACCGCCGGTCAGTGGCACGGCAGCGGTGGCGGTGACCACCGCCGCGGCGAGCAGGGCACGCCTGCTCCTCGACATGGTTGATCGGTGCATCGAACCCCCAGATACGGACGGGTCAAGGTATTGGTCACCCTGACTCCGCCGCGCACTCTCGGTCAATACCTTTCCACCAGTCGAAGCGATCGGAAGAAAACCTTCGACCTCGCACCAGGGGTGCGTCCCGCCGCGTCGCCACGGAGTGTCACGGCTCGACGGGTTGCGGATCGGTAACGACGCTCTCTAGGCTGATCAATCGTCGGCCGACAGCAGGTCCGTCCAACCCGGGCGGTAACGGTCCGACACCGCCGAGTCGCTCGCCGAGCGAGCCGGGGACCCAGGTTTCCGGGGTGAATCCGCAGCCACTGCGGTAGGGCGCCGACCTTCCCGCCCGAACCCGTCAGCTAACCCGGTAGGCGGTCAGGAAGAAGGAGTACGGAGCCCGGTGGCACACCATGCCCCGCGGCCTCCGTCCGGACGGTCGGCGACAGCCGGCCCGACGACGGGTGCGCCGCGTCCACGCTGGTCCCGCATCACCACCGTCCTCGCCGCTCTCATCGGCGTCAGCGTCGTCCTGACCGGCGGCGCCACAGCGGCGCACGCCGACCCGTCGGTCGCCGAGATCGAGCGCCAGATCGACCAGGACTGGAACAAGCTCGAACCCGTGATCGAGCGGCACAACGCCACCCGCCAGGAGCTCGCGGCCAAGCGCAAGCAGGCCGATGCGCTGGCCGCTCGGATCAAGCCACTGCAACTCCGGATCGACCAGGCCATGAACAAGGTCGGCGTGCTCGCGGTGCGGGCGTACAAGGGCGAGAACCTCTCCACCGTCAACGCCCTGCTCGGCAGCCAGTCACCGAGTGACGTCGTCGGCCAGCTGGAGCTGCTCGACCGGTTCGCCCACAACCAGCAGGCGGACGTCGCCCAGGTCGTCGACCTGCGCGACGAGCTGGCCCGGCAGAAGGCACCGCTGGACGAGCTCGTCGCCCAGCTGACCCGGACCGAGGCCCAGCTGGCGGCGAAGAAGAAGCAGATCAACGCCGAGATCGACCGGCTGCAGAAGCTGCGGATCAAGGTGTACGGCAACGGCGGCGGCGGGCCGCTGCGTCCGGCCCCGTGCCCGGCCACCTATCCGGGTGGCGCCGCCGGGGTGGCGGTGAAGTTCGCCTGCGCCCAGATCGGCAAGCCCTACGTCTGGGGTGCCGACGGTCCCGACTCGTACGACTGCTCCGGGCTGGTGCTCGCGGCCTGGGCCAAGGCCGGGGTGTCGCTGCCGCACAACGCCGCGCAGCAGCGCAGGGTGACGAAGACGGTGAGCCGCGCAGACCTCCGCCCCGGCGACCTCGTCTTCTACTACAGCGACCTGCACCATGTCGGCATGTACGTGGGCGGCGGATGGGTGGTGCACGCCTCCCAGGCCGGGGTGCCGATCAAGATGAAGAAGGTGGACGACGGCCCCATCCACAGCTTCGGCCGTCCCGGCTGATCGTTCCGCGCAGAGGCCCCTTCCACCCGGGTGGAAGGGGTCTTTTCGTGCGCCCGGCTGGGCGCGTCGGTGCGGTCGGGTTCCGGGCCCGACCGCCGGTCAGCGGGTGGGCCAGGTGCGCCAGTTCTGCCAGGCCCGGCTCGGCGTCGGGCCACGCTGACCCTGGTAGCGCGAGCCGTAGACGGCCGAACCGTACGGGTGCTCGGCGGGCGACGAGAGCCGGAAGATGCAGAGCTGCCCGATCTTCATGCCCGGCCAGAGCGTGATCGGGAGGTTCGCCACGTTCGACAGCTCCAGCGTCACGTGGCCGGAGAATCCCGGGTCGATGAAACCGGCGGTGGAGTGGGTCAGCAGGCCGAGCCGGCCCAGACTCGACTTGCCCTCCAGCCGGCCGGCGAGCTGCTCGCCGAGCGAGATCACCTCGAGCGTCGAGGCGAGCACGAACTCCCCCGGGTGCAGCACGAACGGCTGCCCGTCGGGTACCTCGACCACCGATGTCAGGTCGTCCTGCTGCTGTGCCGGGTCGATGTGCGTGTAGAGGTGGTTGTTGAAGACCCGGAAGAGCCGGTCGAGGCGTACGTCGATGCTCGACGGTTGGACCAGGGTGGGCTCGAACGGCTCCAGCCCGAGCGTGCCGGCCTTGATCTCGGAGACCAGGTCGCGGTCGGAGAGCAGCATCGCACCACCATAGCGAGGCCCGTTCGGAAGGCTCGAATCCGGTGTCGCTGACCAGCGCGTCGCGGCACACGGTCGTACATTTGTTCGATAGAATGTCCGCATGGCTTCCTGGTCCGAATTCGCCGCTGACGAGCCCCGGCTCGCCGACGGGATCCGCGTTCTCATGCAGCAGTACGGTCCGGGCTTCGGCTACCTGGCCACGGTCCGTGCCGACGGCGGGCCCCGGGTGCACCCGGTGTCGCCGGTGATCACCGACGAGGGGCTCTTCTGCTTCATCATCGACTCGCCGAAGCGGCGTGACCTGGAGCGGGACGGCCGCTATGCGCTGCACTCCTTCCCGCCGGAGGAGAGCGACGACGAGGCGTACGTGGCGGGGCATGCCCACCCGGTCACCGACCAGGCCCGGGTGGCCCGGCTCGCGGCCAGGGCCGGGGCGGCGTCCCAGGTCGACTGGCGGCTCTTCGAGTTCACCGTCGACGTGGCCATGCTGTCGCGGCGTGACACCGGTAGCGCCGGTGGGCCGGGCGAGGGGTGCGGCCGCCCTGCCGTGCAGGTCTGGCTCGACCCGCACGCGGACGATCGGCCAGCCGATCTGACCCCGGTCGTACCGCAGACCCGTCCCGCCCGCCGCGGGCGCCGCGACGTCCACCGCTCGGCGGCCTGAGCGCGTCCTGGGGAGCGATGCGCCGGTGCCGGCCCCCTGGATCATGGGCCGGCACCGGCGGTACGCGTCGTCAGACCGCGCGGTAGGCGTTCCACGCGGTCAACATGCGGCTCGCCTGCCCGGGAGTGAACTGGTGCATGCACGAGTCGTAGGTGTAGTCCATGAAGTTCGTGATCGGGTCCAGGCCGGCCGCGCTGCAGGTGTCCCGACCGGTCGGGCACTCGTACGCCGGGGTGGCCTCCGCCGGGGTGTCCCCGACGCCGTCGCCCGAGCCGGAGCAGCCGCCCTGGAAGGTGTGGTAGAGGTTCAGCCAGTGGCCGACCTCGTGGGTGGCCGTGTCGCCCTGGTTGTAGTTGGTCTCGGTGCCGCCCGGCAGCGACTCGTTCAGCACGACCACGCCGTCGGCGCTGTTGAGTCGTCGCTGCGGGAAGGTCGCCCAGCCGAGCAGGCCGGGGGTCACGTCGCCGAGGTAGAGGTTCAAGGTGTTCTTGTCGCCCTCACGCAACGCCGACTTCATCGAGCGCTCGGCCGAGGAGCCGTCGAGGATCGGGTACCACGAGGGGTTGACCACCCGATTGATCTTCGCGAGCTGGAAGGCGAAGGCCGTAGCCGCTCCGCCGGTCGCCCCGCTGTACGCCTGGTTCAGTACGGTGATCTGGTTCTGGATCATCGAGTCCGGGATGTTGCCGCCGGCCCGGGTGCTGTTCTCCTGGATCACGTGCACGACCACCGGGATGGTGACGGTGGCGAGCGGGGCGACCGCGCCCGTACGCCGGTTGGCGCGCTCGCGGAGCGCGGCGGCCAGGTCGGCCTCGCGCTCCTTGATCTGCGTGGCCGTCAACTCGTTCGGCTCGTGCCTGGCGGCGCCGCCCGCCTTGACGCGGGCGTCGACGTGGGCGTCGGCCGGCTCGGCACAGGTACCCGCAGGGGCGGCGGAGAGGGCCGAAGCGGCCGGAAGGACGCCCACCGCGGCCGTGCTGAGCAGCAGCGCGAGGGTCGTGGACGCGACACCGGCAGTACGCCGGGTCAGCAGGTTGGGACGGAGTCCCATGGGCCCACCTCTTTCTGGCGACGCGACCGGAGGCATGTCACGCCGTGGCTGAGAACGTGAGGCAGACGCTACAAGTCATCGAGGAATTTGAGAATACCTATCCCTTGTCATGGTGAAACCATCTGTCGGGACGCGAGCGCTGATCCGCCAGCCCGTCCGGCGCCGGGTCGCAGCCGGTGTGCTGAGGGGGTACCTGGATGCGGGTGACCGGTGACTCGGGTACAGTGGTGCCGCTGCGGGTGTAGTTCAATGGCAGAACATCAGCTTCCCAAGCTGACAGTGCGGGTTCGATTCCCGTCACCCGCTCCAACCGAAAGGCCCTGGCCAGGACGACAGTCCGAGCCAGGGCCTTCGATGTTGTTGAGGTCGCAGCGCGCGGCGGCCCATCTGTGGGCCATCAGCCACGCTTCCAAGTAGCCTTTCTGCCCTTGCCCCACGGCCGTCTCCAGGGAAGCGGCGAGCCGGTGACGCCGGGGCGGCTGCCTTGCGCCTACCCCACCCAGGCAGCGAGATCTCGAACGGCGGGTGCCGTACTAATCACTCTGAACAGAGCGTCTTGTAGTGATGGCCGGCAAAGAGTCGGCACTCAGTTGTGGAGCGGGATAGCGGGGCACTCGAACTGCTTGACGACACCGGTGTCGATGGCGCTCCCAGCCGTCACCGCTGCCCGAACCTCGATGGCCGAGTCCAGCACCCCATCGCCGTCCAGGTCGCCGTTGGTCACGGCGGCGGCGTAGCCCGCAGGGAATGACAGCGCGTGAACCTGCCACCGGCCGCCGTTGTAGCCCGCGTCGCCTGGTGCGGCCTCGGCCACGTTCCGCTGCGCGTCCCCGAAGCTGTAGAGGACGTCCCATGCGCGGTCGGGTGCGCCGGTGTGCGACAAGTCCGTCGGGGTGCCAACGGTCCGGTAGAGCTCTCCATCCGCGTAGAAGGCCGGACCGGATACCCCAGCCGAGGCCTGTGCGGCCAGGCCCAGGACCGCGGCTGCGGCGACAGCCGCAGCCGCGCCGAATACACGCAGCGTGCGAACACGTACGTTCTGCATAGTTCCTCCCCAAGGTCCAATCGGCGCCAGAAGTGCGCCGGACTCCAAGGAAACAACACCGGACCCCGTATGAACTTACGAAACCGTGACAGGTTCAATTCGGAGCCCGTAGCTTGTGCAGGCGTGACGCCCCACCCCTTCCGTCAATGACACGCCGAGCCGGCCGGGGCGCGCCTGCCCTGCCCCGGCTGCTGGCGGCCTCCGGCCGGCGTCGGCCGGTCCGGACCGGCCACCCTCCTGAGCGCGCGCCGACGCGTGGTGTGACCGGCTCGACGAGCCTCGCCCGGCCGGACGGTCGACGGGTACTGCGGGCGGCTGGCAGCATTTGCCGGGTGCAGGTGAACGACGAGATCCGGGCCCTGGTCGAGGCGCTGGTACCCGTGGACGAACTGGAGGCGGAGCACCGAGCGGAGTGCCTGGCCTGGCTGGCCGGGACCCACGACATCTTCCGCCGGGAGAAGCCGCGGACCCCGTCGCCCCACCTGGTGGCGTATTTCCTGCTGCACGACGGGACGGACGGCAGCGTGCTGCTGGTCGATCACCGTAACGCCGGGAGGTGGCTGCCCAGCGGTGGCCACGTCGAACCCGGAGAGCACCCGGTCGAGACGGTACGTCGGGAGGTGCTGGAGGAGCTGGGCGTGCCGGCGGTGTTTCATCCGCGCTTCGGTGAGCGACCAACCTTCCTCACCGTCAGCCGGACGGTCGGCGCGCCGGCGGATCAGCACGTCGATGTGAGCCTCTGGTTCGTGTTGAGCGGCAGCCGCAGCCAGGAGTTCGTCCCCGACCTCGGCGAGTTCCGCGACGTCCGGTGGTGGACGCCGCAGGAAGTGGCCGCCGCCGCCCCGGCGACCGTCGAACCGCACCTTGGCCGGATGCTGGGCAAGCTGGTGAGCCTCACGGGCGGGTGAGCTGCGCGCGCTGTACGGGCACCTGACGGCGAAGTAGGTCCGCGACCGCCCCCGCGCCGGCGCACCTTGGCTCGCGATTGCATCCTGATGGCACGGTGATCGCATGCGTGCCGTGCTCACCCGACTGAACACCCGGCTCTGGCAGGCGGTCGGCTGTGGCCTGTTGCTGGTGGTCGGTGCGCTCCTGCTCTGGCTTCCGATCCACACACAGAACGCGCTCGACGACTGGGCCGTGGAACTGCGGGCGGGCGGCGAGCCGGCGCAGGCAATCATCTACGACCGGATCACGACGGCCCGTGGCAAGACCACCATGTACTTCCGCTACGACTTCGACCGCCGGACGTACGAGCAGGAGGTCCCCTGCGTCGAGGTGTGCCGGTCGTACGGCGAGAAGGTGCGGATCTGGGTGAACCGCTCGGACCCGACCGATTTCGTCACCGACTTCGAGCAGCTCAGCGGGCACCGAGGCCGCCTACAGGCCGGGCTGGGGGCCGCCGGTTTCGCGGCCCTGCTCCTAGGGGCTCTGACGACGCTGTCCCACATTCCGTGGGGGCGCTGGTTGCCTAGGCGTAGGCCGCTGCGGCGTGCTTCAGCAGTCCCGGGCGGTGCGTTCACGAGCAGGTCGAAGTACAAGCGGCGTGCCAGACGTTGAGCGACAGGCAATCAGCAAGCGCTGCGCTGGGCGCGGCCGGTTCTGTCAGACCGCCAACTCGAGGACGTGCCTGCGCCCGGGACGGCCGCTCAACACGACCGCACCGACGGGAGTGAAGCCGGTACGCCGCAACACCCCAAGTGAGCCCGCGTTGTCGAGCGCGGCCGATGCGTACAGCCGGCGCAGCCCGTACTCATCCCTGGCCAGCGCGCAGACTCGACGGACGCCGTCAGTGGCCACGCCGCGACCGGTAACCCGCTCCGCCACCCGGAAGCCCAGGTCCGCGCTGCCGTCGGCGGTGACGTCGACCAGGTTGAACCGACCCAGCACCGATCCGTCGTCGTCGAGCAGGAGGTGGAAGTGACACAGGCCGGCGGCCTGCTCGGCGAGCCGTTCGGCGTGCCGGGTGGGAAAATCCGCGAAGTAGTCGTCGCCCCGGTCCGGTATGGAGCGAGCGAAGAACTGCCGGTTGTCCCGCTCGAAGGCGAGCAGCGCGTCTGCGTGGCCGGCGGTCAGCCGCTGAAGTTCGGGCACCGAGCCAAACTAGCCGCCGGCTCGACTCTGGTCACCGGGTTAACGCGCGAACTCGGTGACCGCGGCGGAGAGCGGGTCGGCGTCGCGGCGGGGCATCGTGGCGAGCGCCAGCGCGAAGAGGGCGCAGACCGCACCGAGCACGAAGAACAGGGAGAGGCCGGGCTGGCCGAGCCACTCCCAGAGCGGGTGCCACACCGGGTGTGGTTCGTCGAGGTGGTGCCGCGACATGCTCGACCCGGCGAGCAGCACCGGTGCCCACCAGAACAGCATGGTGATCGCGTAGAGGACGGTCACGCCGTTGGCGGCAGGGTGCGGAGGCCGCGTCCGCCGGCTCGCCCAGGCGAAGACCAGCCCGCCGAGGAGGGCGCCGACCAGGCCACCGGCGACGCCGGCGGGCAGCACGGCGGGCGGGGTGGCCCGGTACACGGCCACGGTGAGGTGCGTGCCGTCGATCGACGGGTTCGCGAGCCATTGGATGTTGAGGGCGGTGTCGCCACGGCGCGCGACGAGGCTGATGTTGCTCGGTCCGCCGGTCGGTGTGCAGCCGCCGCCGGCCCGGCAGGTCACCTCGGGTTCGACGTGTGGCGGGAACGCGTGCCAGCCGGTCTCGCGGAGCCGGCGTTGCGCGAGCGCGAGCGTCTCCTGCTGCGCGGCCGGTGGCACGGCCTTCACGGTCGCCACGGTGGTGCCCTGCTGATACTCGCCCCCGTCGGGGAACAGCAGGGCCTTGAGATCCCGGGGACGCAGCGGCTGACTGTAGAAGGTGAACAGCGCGGCCCCCGTCTCGACCTCGTTGACCTCTCGGCCCGGTAGGACCTCGGCGACGATCGCGGTGGTTTCGGTGGCATCCGGCAAGGGGCGCGCGGTGTGCCAGGCGGCCCAGGTGGCGAGCGCGGCGCTGAAGAGGCCGCAGATGACGGCCGTGAGCGCGGCCCAGACGACGACGGTACGACTCTCCGGCCTACCCAGGCGTGCGCGCATGCCGGACGGTATATCGATGATCAACGTGTGGTCAAGGAATCCGTCGGTCGCGGGACTAGGCTGCGATCATGCGTATTGGCATCGTGATCCTCCCCGACCAGCGCTGGGCCGAGTCGCAGCGGCGCTGGCGGCAGGCGGACGAGTGGGGCTTCGACCACGCGTGGACGTACGACCACCTGGGCTGGCGTGACCTGGTCGACGGCCCCTGGTTCGACTCGATGACGACGCTCACCGCGGCGGCCACCGTGACGTCGCGGATCAAGCTCGGGACCCTGGTCGCCTCGCCCAACTTCCGTCACCCGGCCGCCTTCACCCGGCAGATCACCGCGCTGGACGACATCTCCGGTGGCCGTACGCTGCTCGGCGTCGGGTCCGGCGGGATCGGTTTCGACTCCGCCGTGCTGGGTGGGGAGACCCTCCCCCCACGGCAGCGGGTCGACCGGTTCGCGGAATTCGTCGAGCTGCTCGACCTGGTGCTGCGGGAGGACGGCACGACCTGGCGCGGCGAGTGGTTCACCGCCGTCGACGCCCGGAACAATCCCGGCTGCGTGCAGACGCCCCGCGTGCCGTTCGTGGTGGCCGCGAACGGCCCCCGCTCGATGCGGCTGGTGACCCGTTTCGGCCAGGGCTGGGTCACCACGGGTGACGGTGGTGACGACCTGGAGAGCTGGTGGGCCGGGGTCGCGGAGCTGTCGAAGCGGCTGGACCGGACGTTGGACGAGACCGGCCGTGACCCGGCCACGATCGACCGTTACCTCTCGCTGGACGCGGCCCCGGTCTTCTCGCTGAGCAGCGCACAGTTCTTCGCCGATCAGGTCGGGCGTGCCGCGGAACTGGGCTTCACCGACGTGGTGACGCACTGGCCGCGGGCCAGCAGCTGGTACGCGGGCGACGAGGAGACGCTGGTGGACGTGGCCACCCGGCTGCTGCCGGAGCTGCGCCGGGCCTGAGCCGCTCCGGGTCGATCGGCCAGTCAGGTGCCGATGACGCCGTCGTCGGTCGGGAGAAGGCGGAAGCGCAGGCAGACCACGTCGGTGTCGTCCGTGACCGGGGTGCCGAGTCGCGCCCAGTACGCGGCGTGGCCCGAGCGCCAGTCCTCGATCGACGGGTCACCCTCACCCTCAG
Organism: Micromonospora avicenniae; assembly: GCF_900156065.1. GTDB lineage: Bacteria > Actinomycetota > Actinomycetes > Mycobacteriales > Micromonosporaceae > Micromonospora > Micromonospora avicenniae. The sequence continues at coordinate 209,174 of NZ_FTNF01000003.1, forward strand.
AGCGGGCGAAGTCCCAGCTGACGTCGGCGAAACGGACCACCTCGACACCGGTGACCTCCACGACCCCGACCAGGTGGTCGTCGTCGTCGACCAGTACCAGCCGCTCGCCGACCCGCTCCAGTTCCTCGCCCTCCTCGGCGTACTCGGTGAGCAGACCGGCGGTCGCCGTCTTCACCCCGGCGAGCACCAGGCCGTTCAGGGTGCTCCGCAGCTCACCGGAAGTGCCGAGGGCGAGGGTGCGCAGTTCGCCGATCCGAGGCCACATCCTGCCGAGGCTAGGCGAGCGTGGGACCGTCCGCCGCTGCTTTTCCGGGCCCGGGGCCGGGAGGTCGCTGCGCGGCTCGCTCGTGGGCCCCGAGCGGCTGTGCCGGGCGTACGGTGACGGGAGCGGCAGTCGACCACGGGAGGCGACCATGGCGAAGCGACGTGCGGTGTTCATCCCCGGCATGGGGTACGACACCCGGGCGCCGTTGTTCGCGTACGTCGGTGAGTCGCTGCGCCGGGCCGGGTTCGCCCTCCACGAGATCGGTTGGGAGTTCCCGGCCGGGCTCGCCGCCGAGCAGCACGGCCCGTGGGTGGCGGAGCGCGTCCGTCCGGCCCTGACCGAGTCGACCGACCTGCTGGTGGGCAAGTCGCTCGGCAGCCTCGCCGCGCCGCTCGCCGCCGACCGGGCGCTGCCGGCGGTCTGGCTCACCCCGCTGCTGCACCTGCCCGAGGTGGTCGACGCGCTGCAGCGCGCGGAAGCCCCGTTCCTGCTGGTCGGGGGTGCCGCGGACCGGACGTGGGACAGCGCGGCGGCCCGCCGGCTCAGCCCGCACCTGGTGGAGATCCCGGAGGCGGATCATTCGCTGTTGTTGCCGGGGCCGCTGGTCCGCTCGGCCGAGGCGCTGGGCCGGGTCTGTACCGCCGTCGAGGAGTTCGTTCAGGTCATGTGGGGGAAGTAGCCGCCGACGTCGGGGCGCGCGACCGGCTCGACCGAGGTCACGCGTTCAGGTCGGCGCCCGAGACCAGCCCGCGTACCCGCAGCTCGGCGGCGGTCTCCGGGGTGCAGTCGACGGCGATGGCGGCGGTGCCGAGGGGTTCGGCCCCACGGGTCCGGCAGAGGTCGTAGAGGGCGCGTACCTGCGCGCCGGTCGCCACCCAGTCGTCCACCACCAGCACCCGGTCGCCGGGGCCGAGGTGCCGCTCCCGTACGGCCAGGTCGACCTGGCGGCCCCGGAAGTCCGGCGGGCTCTGCGCCCAGGTCAACGGGCCGGCCGGCAGTCGTCCGTCGCCGGGCTTGTGTGCCGGTACGAAGCCGACGCCGAGCGCGGTGGCGGCCAGCGGGCCGACCAGCAGGCCGGTGACTGCGGGGGCGAGCACCACGGTGGGCCGGGCGGCGCGGAACGGCGCCACTAGGGCCGGCCCGAGCTCGGCCAGCACCTCCGGGTCCCGCCACCAGCCGGAGATGTCGCTGACCAGGTGGGTGGAGCCTGGCCCGGGGTCGATCCAGCGGAACAACTCGACCAGACGTTCGCTCAGCTCAGCGGGCATCCGCCCATCCTCCGGCAGGGGCCGGACCCGCCGGTAGGCCGGGCTGTCGGTAGGGCCGGAGGACGCCGGCGGCACCGGGACAGGCACGGGCCGGGCGGTGGATCACGGGTCGGATGATCGGCTACACGTATACCTGCAAATGCGGGCATACCACCGTGATCACGTTGACTTCGGAAGTGCCTCTCTCGTTACGGTCCGACCCGGCTTGTTCAGCTGATGAAAGGACCGGGCTGGTGGCTGCTAGGCACTCCCGTACCCGCAGGATCTCCTCGCCGGCCGGCATCGCGGCGACGGCGGCGCTCGGCGTCGCGCTCGCCGTCGGGGGCACCGTCGGCGCCGTGCACCTGACCTCGGGTACGGACTCCCGGCCGGTCGCCATCGAGCTGACTCCCAGCACCGTGCCCACCAGCCTCGCGCCCAGCTCGCCTGCCGCGTCGCCGAGCCCCAGCGTGACACCGAGCGCCACCGCCAGCCCGACGCTGACCCGCTCCCCGCAGGCGGCCTCCCGGGGCAAGGCGCGTACGGCGGCCCCGAAGCCGACGGTGAAGAGGACCACGCCGGCCCCGAAGGTGGTCGACAGCGGCTCCTGCGGCGCCTCCTTCTACTCCGACGGCCAGCTGACCGCGAACGGGGAGACCTTCAACCCCGACGCGCTGACCGCGGCGCACAAGACCCTCCCGTTCGGCACGAAGGTCCGGGTGACCAACCCGGCGAACGGGAAGTCGGTCGTGGTACGGATCAACGACCGCGGCCCCTTCGTCGACGGGCGCTGCCTCGACCTGTCCCGGGCCGCCTTCGCCGACATCGCCCCCCTCGACGTCGGCGCGATGACCGTCCGGTACGAGGTGCTCGGCTGAGCCGATGCCCGGCGGCGATACGGCCGACGTCACGATCCGGCCGGACAGAACCTGCTCGGACGACGGGCCAGGTTCATTCACCCGTTCACGTCGATCAGGCATGCTGTGCTTCGTACGTACACATCCCTTCCAGCCGGGCCTGAGCCCGCTGAGCCCCGGATCCCGCGCCGGCCTCGGCGCGGCCGTCGCCCTGCTCGCGATCGTCTCCTTGGTGGAGCTGGCCGACGGCCGCGCGGCGCACTACATCGCGCTGATGGTGGCGGCGCCCTTCCTGGCCGCCGCGCTGGCGTCCTGGCGGGTGGTGCTGGGCGTCGGCGTCGCGGCAACCGCCGTCGGCGCCACTTTCGCGGCGACTGCCATGAACGCCACCGACGCCTCCTGTGACAGGTCCGTCTCGCTGATCAACGGGACGAGCGTGGTCGGCATCGCGCTCGCCACCGGGATCGCGGTGGCGGTGGCCTCGGTTCGGCAGCGGCAGGCCGAGCGGATCGCCGAGTTGTCCAAGCTCGCGGCGGTGGCCCAGCAGGCGGTGTTGCGTCCGCTCGGCCCGCAGGTCGGCACGCTGTCGGTCGCCGGGCGCTACATCTCGTCGACCGCGACGGCCGAGATCGGCGGCGACCTGTACGAGGCACTCGACACCCCGTACGGCGTACGCATGATCATCGGCGACGTGCGCGGCAAGGGGCTGGACGCCGTACGGCTGGCGAGCATCGTGCTGGGGTCGTACCGGCACGTGGCGTTCGAGCGGACCGACCTGCGCGCCGTCGTCGCCGATCTGGACCGGGCGGTGGCCCGCAGCGTCGGTGACGAGGACTTCGTCACCGCCGCGCTCGTGGAGGAGCGGGGCGGGACGCTCACCATCGTCAACTGTGGACATCCGCCGCCGCTGCTGCTGCGGCGGGGCGCGGTGATTCCGCTCGAGCCGCCCGCGCCGGCGCCCCCGCTCGGGTTCATGCCGGCGGTGCGGCCACGGGTCGAGCGGCTGGAGCCCGGCGACCGGCTGCTGCTCTTCACCGACGGGCTCGGTGAGGCGCGCCGCGACGGCGAGTTCTTCCCGACCGCCGACCGGGCCTGGCGGCTACTGGGCCACGGCACCGTCGCCGACGGGCTCGCGTCACTGGAGACGGCCCTGGTCGAGTGGGTGCACGGACGCCTCGACGACGACATCGCCCTGGTCCTGATGGAGTACACGGGTGCGCGCACCGGGGCAACGGCGGCCGTGCCGAGCTGGGAGGTCGGCACGGCCGAGAGCTGACGCCGCCCGGCAACGGGTCGTCACGCCTCGCGTGTACGGCGACCACCCCCGGTACGCCGGCCGCGATTGTGTAATCGCCGTCACTTCGGTGATCGGCTTGTCGCTGTCTACTTGCCGGTAATAGAGTCGGAGTTACTGATCGGTAACACCTGTCCGGAAGCGGGGCCAGTGAGCATGACCCACTACAAGAGCAACCTGCGGGACCTCGAGTTCAACCTGTTCGAGGTCTTTGGGGCGGACCGGGCGTTCGGCCAGGAGCCGTACTCCGAGCTCGACACCGACACCGCGCGCAGCATCCTCGCCGAGGTCGACCGCCTCGCCCGGGAGGACCTGGCCGCCAGCTACACGGACAGCGACCGCAACCCGCCGGTCTTCGACCCGGCCACGCACACCGCGCCACTGCCGGAGTCGTTCAAGAAGTCGTACCGGACCTTCATGGAGTCGGAGTTCTGGCGGCTGGACCTCCCGCCCGAGCTGGGCGGCACCAACGCTCCGCGGGCCCTCTGGTGGGCCCTCGCCGAGCTGGTGCTCGGTTCCAACGCTCCGGTCTGGATGTACGCGTCCGGCCCGTCCTTCGCGCACGTGCTGCACGTCGAGGGGACCGAACGGCAGAAGAAGTGGGCCAAACTCTTCGTCGAGAAGCAGTGGGGCTCGACCATGGTCCTCACCGAGCCGGACGCCGGCTCGGATGTCGGCGCCGGCCGCACCCGGGCCGTCCCGCAGCCGGACGGCTCGTGGCACATCGAGGGCGTCAAGCGTTTCATCACCTCTGGTGAGCACGACCTGACCGACAACATCGTCCACTACGTACTGGCCCGCCCGGTCGGTGTCGAGGGCGTCGGTGGCCCGGGCACCAAGGGCCTCTCGCTCTTCGTCGTGCCGAAGTACCACTTCGACGAGGAGACCGGCGAGCTGGGCGAGCGCAACGGCGTCTTTGCCACCAACGTCGAGCACAAGATGGGGCTGAAGGTCTCCAACACCTGCGAGCTGACCTTCGGCGAGCACGGCGTACCGGCCAGGGGCTGGCTGATGGGCGACAAGCACGAGGGCATCCGGCAGATGTTCATGATCATCGAGTACGCCCGGATGATGGTCGGCACCAAGGCGATCGCCGCCCTCTCCACCGGCTACCTGAACGCCCTCGAGTACGCCAAGAACCGGGTCCAGGGCGCCGATCTCATCCAGCAGGCCGACAAGACCGCGCCGCGGGTCACCATCACCAACCACCCCGACGTCCGGCGCTCGCTGCTGCTGCAGAAGTCGTACGTGGAGGGCCTGCGGGCGCTCGTGCTGTACACCGCGTGCTGGCAGGACAAGGTGGCCATCGCCGAGGCGGCCGGTGACGAGAAGGCCACCAGGCTCGCCAAGCGCGTCAACGACCTGCTTCTGCCGCTGGTCAAGGGCGTCGGCTCGGAGCGGGCGTACGAGCTGCTCGGACACGAGGCCCTCCAGACCTTCGGCGGCTCCGGCTTCCTCCAGGACTACCCGCTGGAGCAGTACGTCCGCGACTCCAAGATCGACACTCTGTACGAGGGCACCACCGCGATCCAGAGCCTCGACCTGGTGTTCCGGAAGATCGTCCGGGACAACGGCAAGGCCCTGGCGACGGTCGCCGGCGAGATTCAGGACTTCATCACCTCCGAGGGCGGCAACGGCCAGCTCAAGGAGGAGCGCCGGGCGCTCGGCAAGGCGCTCGCCGAGGTTCAGACGATGCTCGGCGTCATGACCGGCTGGTTGGGTGCCGCGCAGGCCGGTGACGCCCGGGCCCTCTACAAGGTCGGGTTGAGCAGCCGGCGGTTCCTGCTGGCCATCGGTGATCTGGTCGTCGGCTGGCTGCTGCAGAAGCAGGCCGAGGTGGCGCTGCGGGCGCTGAACGGTGAGCTCACCGCCGGCGACCAGGCGTTCTACACCGGCAAGGTGGCCGCCGCCCGGTTCTTCGCCCGCGAGGTGCTGCCCCGCATCGGCGCCGACCGGCGGATCATCGAGTCCGCCGACCTGGACATCATGGACTTGCCGGAAGAGGCGTTCTGAACCGTACCGCCCATGACACGGAACGGACGGCCGCACCATACGCGGTGATGACCGGCACGACGGCCGGCGGGGACCAACCCGCCGGCCGTCGGCCTTCCGGCCTCTTCCCGCCGATGCCGACGAGAACCCCCGCGAACGGGTGCGCGGCCGGATCGCACTGCCGAAGGCGGCCGAGGGACGTGGCCTGAGCAGGCATTCGGCAACTCCCCGCCGGGTAGCCGGCCGTCGTGGCGGGTAACCCCTGCGAGACCACGTCGGAACACGCCCGAACCCATCGCACGGGGGAGTCCAGCGGACATGGGCATTGGTAGCGGCATCTTCCTGATCGCGGTCGGCGCGATCCTGACCTTCGCCATCAGAGCCAACGTCTGGTGGGTCGACCTGCGCGCGGTCGGCTGGGTGTTCATCCTGGCCGGTCTGGCCGTCCTGCTCACCACGCTGTGGTACTGGCAGGATCGGCGCAAGCGGGCACGAACCCTCATCGTCGAGGAGAACCGGCTGTCCCATCCCACCGCGATGATGCCGCCGCCTCCCGACCCGCCGCCGCCCACCGCGCCGCCCTCCTGAGCCGCGCAGCGCTGAGCCACCCGTCCACCGGCGGGTGGCTCAGCTTCGTGCGGCGTACCGGTCGGTGAGCTGCGCCCGGCCCCGGTCGAGCTCCACCCACGGGCCGGCGCTCCGGTGCACCGCGAGTTCCGTCGTCCGTAGCTCCTCCGGCGCCCGCCCCGCGTCCAGCAGCGCGGAGAGCAGCGAGATGCCCGGATTGTGGGCGATCAGCAACACCGTCCGGGCGGCCGGGTCCACCCGGCGAACCAGCGCCAACAGGTCATCCGGGTGCGCCTCGTACGCGTCCGCCTCGTACCGGACATCTGGCCGGGGACCGGCGGAACCGCCCTCCGGCGGCGAGCCGGTCATCCCCATCGCCACACCGTGCCAGGTCTCCCGGGTGCGCCGGGCGGTCGAGCAGAGCACCACGTCCGGCAGCAGGCCGTGCTTGGCCAACCAGGCGCCGGCGGACTCGGCGTCGGCCCGCCCGCGAGTGGTGAGCGGGCGATCCGCGTCCGGCCCCTCCTCGGACTGCTCGGCCTTCGAGTGGCGCAGCAGCACCAGTGTCCGGGCTGCGGCGTACGCGTCCGTCATGCCCCCAGCTTGCCCGATTGGCGATCACGGTGCCGGGGTAAGTCGATGGATGCCGCAACCTCACCGATGGCCGCGGCGGAAGTTATCGCCAGCTGACAGCCGAGGAGGCGACCGATGGGCATTGGTGGCAGCATTTTCCTGATCGCGCTGGGTGCGATCTTCGCGTTCGCCGTGGAGGCCGACCTGGGTTGGCTCGACCTCGCCGTCGTCGGGTGGGTGCTGATGCTCGCCGGTGTCGCCGGCCTGCTCGTCACCCTCTACTTCTGGAACCGTCGGCGCGCGGTGGTCACCACCGCCCCGGCCAGGACCGACCGCGTCGTCACCGACCGGGTGGTGCCGGCCCAGGACGCCCGGGTCGTCGAGGAGTACCGCGAGGTACGCCGGCCGGGTCACCCCGTCTGACCCGTGCCGACTGCTCGTCGAGGGCCCCGTGACACCGCGGGGCCCTCGATCTGTGCTCAGGCGAAGAGCGCGAAGTAGATCGCGACGTGGTGGCAGATCGCGGCGAGCAGCGTGCAGGCGTGGAAGAACTCGTGGTGCCCGAAGACGGTGGGCCAGGGGTTCGGCCGGCGCAGCGCGTAGAAGACGGCTCCGGCGCTGTAGACGGCCCCGCCGGCGAGCAGCAGCACCAACGCGGTCACCCCGCCCTCGTGCAGGATCTGCGGGAGCATCGCCACCGCCACCCAGCCGAGCGCCAGGTAGAGCGGCGCGGAGACCCAGCGCGGTGCGTGCGGCCAGATCAGTTTGAGCGCCACGCCGGCGAGCGCGCCGCCCCAGACCAGCGAGAGCATCACCGTCGCCGGGCGCGCCGCCAGCAGCAGTACGCAGAACGGCGTGTACGTGCCGGCGATGAACACGAAGATCATCGAGTGGTCCATCCGGCGCATGACCTGGTAGCCGCGCTCCGACCACACCCGACGGTGGTAGAGCGCGCTGGTGCCGAAGAGCCCGCAGACGGTCAGGCTGTAGATGGCGCAGCTGATCACCGGTGCCAAGCCGGGGCGGGTGGCGGCGATCGCGCAGAGCACGATCCCGCAGACCAGGGCCACGAAGAACGCGTACGCGTGCAGCCAGCCGCGCATCCGGGGCTTGCCGATGTCGACCGGCTTCAGCCGGAACGGTGCGGAGGTGGTCACGCGAACAGGTTACGACACCGTAGGTTACTTGTAGGTAGTGCGTCTCGTCACCCGACGCATCGACGAATGTAGGTACCCGTATCCAGGCCGGTTGGGCCAGGATGGCGGCATGCGGATCCGACCCGTCGGGGCGCACGCCCTGCTGCTCGACCTCGCGCCCGACCGCGAGCCCGCCCGGGCCGAGGTGGCCGGTCGGGTGGAGGCGTGGCGGGCGGAGCTGGCCCACCGCCGCGACCTGGGCGAGCTGGCCGCCGTGGAGATCGTCCCGGCGGCGACCACCGTGCTGCTCGACGGAGTACCCGAACCGGAGGAGACCGCCCGCCTGATCGCCGGCTGGACGCCCCGCCCGGCCACCGCCGGCAGCACCGCCGACCCGGTCGAGGTCCCCATCACGTACGACGGGGAGGACCTGCCAGTCGTCGCGTCGCACTGGGCCACCAACGTGGCCGCCGTGGTGGACCGGCTGACCCGCACCGAGTTCCAGGTGGCCTTCTGCGGCTTCGCACCCGGCTTCCCGTACCTCACCGGACTCCCGGACGCCCTCGCGCTGCCCCGGCTGCCCACTCCGCGTTCCCGCGTCCCGGCCGGCTCGGTCGCCCTGGCCGGCCCGTACGCCGGGATCTATCCGAGTCCGTCCCCTGGCGGGTGGTTGCTGGTCGGGCGGACCGGGCTGGTGCTCTTCGACGTCACCGCCGATCCGCCGTCCCGGCTCACCCCCGGCACCCGCGTCCGGCTGGTGCCGGCATGACAAACGAAATCGTCGTGCTCCGCGCCGGGGCGCTCACCACCGTGCAGGACCTCGGTCGACCCGGCTACGCCCACCTCGGCGTGCCCCGCTCCGGTGCCCTCGACCCGGCGGCGCTCCGGCTCGCGAACCGGCTGGTCGGCAACCCCGAGAGCGCGGCCGGGCTGGAGATCACCGTTACCGGCTGCGCGCTGCGGCTCACCCGGGCGGCCACCGTCGCGGTCACCGGCGCCGAGGCGGAGATCCGCGTGGGGACCCGCCCCGGCGACCCCGGCCGGCCGCTGTCCGTACCGGCCGGGGCGGTGCTGCGGATCGGTGCGGCCCGCAACGGGGTACGCAACTGGCTGGCCGTCTCCGGCGGGGTCGACGTGCCACCCGTACTGGGCAGCCGGGCCACCGACACCCTGTCCGGGCTCGGCCCGGCCCCGCTGCGCGACGGTGACCGGATCCCCCTCGGCACCCCGGTCGGGCCGCCCCCACCTGTCGACCTGACCGTCGGTCCGCCGCCCCGCGCCGAACTGCGGCTCGCCGTACGGCTCGGCCCGCGCCACGACTGGTTCACCCCGGCGGCGCTGGACCAGCTCTTCGGCACCGCGTACACGGTGAGCCCGGTGAGCAACCGGGTCGGCGCGCGACTCGCCGGCGCAGCGCTGCCTCGCGCGGTCGCCGGCGAACTGCCCAGCGAAGGGATCGTGCTCGGCGCCGTCCAGGTGCCGGCGGACGGCCAACCGTTGATCTTCCTGGCCGACCATCCGACCACCGGCGGGTATCCGGTCATCGGGGTGGTGGCCGACGTGACCCCGCTCGCACAGGCCCGCCCAGGCACTACCGTCAGATTCCATGGACCTCAACGCTGACCTCGGCGAGGGATTCGGCATCTGGCAGCTCGGCGACGACGACGCACTGCTGAGCCTGGTCACCTCGGCGAACGTCGCCTGCGGATTCCACGGCGGTGACCCGCCCACCATGCGCCGGGTCTGCGAACAGGCGGCGCGACGCGGGGTCGCGGTGGGCGCACAGGTCGGCTACCGGGATCTGGCCGGGTTCGGCCGGCGGCACATCACGTACGACTTCGCGGAGCTGCGCGACGAGGTCATCTACCAGCTCGGCGCGCTGGACGCGTTCTGCCGGCTGTTCAGGGCCCGGGTGCGCTACCTGAAACCGCACGGGGCGCTCTACCACGCGGCGATGTCCGACGAGAAGGAGGCGGCGGCCCTGGTGGCGGCGGTCAACGAGTACGACCACGGGCTGCCGCTGCTCTGCCAGCCCGGGTCGGTGCTCGCCCAACTGGCCGTCGGCGCCGGTCTGCGGGTCGTCGGCGAGGGCTTCGCCGACCGCGGTTACCTGCCCAACGGCACGCTGGTACCCCGCAACGCGCCAGGCGCGCTGGTCACCGACCCTGAGCAGGTCGCCGAGCGGGCCGTCCGGATGGCCACCGAGCGGACCGTGGTGGCGGTGGACGGCAGCGTCGTGCCGTGCCCTGTCGAATCGATCTGCCTGCACGGCGACAGCCCCGGCGCGGTCGCCTCGGCGGAGATGGTGCGCGCCGCGCTGATCGACGCGGGAGTGCAGGTCAGCCCGTTCGCTTGAGGGAGGGACCCTCGCCCCCGGGCCCCTCCCCGTGAATCAGGCGTCCAGGCCGCGCAGCACCAGCGGCAGCCGGGCCGCGCCGCCGTCCACCACCCGGACCGGTACGCCCCAGTCCTGCCGGGTCAGGTGGCAGGCCGCGTGCTCGACGTCGACGTCGCAGGTCGCGGCCTGGGCGGTCACCTGGAGCACGCCGCCGGTCACCGCGCTGTTGACCACCAGCCGCCGGGACAGCTCGGTGCTCGTGCCCGCCCCCTCGACGAGAAGCTCGGGCGGGGACGCGGAGACCACCAGCCGGGTGGACGGACCGTAGGTCTCGTCAAGCTTCTGGCCGGGCGCCGGGGTGAAGACGATGTCCAGCGTCAGCTCGCCGGCCGTCACGTCCGTCGGCTTGCGCTCGGCGCGGTGCCGGGGACCGTCCACCGTGTTCGCACCGGCAGCGGAGAGCGCGCCGGGTGCCAGCCGGGTGAGCCGGTGTGCCGCGGACTCCACCACCAGCACCTCGCCCTCCCCGGTGACCACCAGGTCACTCGGCTCGGCCAGGCCGTCGGCGACCGTCGAGACCTGGTCGGTCGCCGGGTCGAACCGGCGCACCGCTCCGTTGTACGTGTCCGCGATCAGCACCGAACCGTCCGGCAGCGCGCACACGCCCAGCGGGTGCTGGAGCAGTGCCGACGCGGCCGGCCCGTCGACGTGGCCGAAGTCGAAGAGCCCCTGCCCGACCGCGGTGCCCATGACACCGTTCTCCACGTACCGGATCGCGCTGGTCTCGCTGTCGGCCACCCAGAGCCGGGTTCCGTCGGTCGAGACGGAGAGGCCGGAGGGCTGGGCCATCCACGCCTCGGCCAGCGGGCCGTCGCGCAGCGCCTCGACGGTGGTGCCGGCGTACATGCCGGCGGTCCGCTTGATCGGGTCGAACCACCACAGCTGGTGGATGCCGGCCATCGCGATGACGATCTTGTCGTCGTACCAGGCGAGGTCCCAGGGGGAGGAGAGGTCGACCGAGAGCGCGTCGTGGGCGTGGTCGTCGACCGTCGAGCGCCACTGCCGCCCCGTGCCGGCGATCGTGACGACCTCGCCGGTCGTCAGGCGTACGCCGCGAAGCAGGTGGTTGACGGTGTCCGCGACCACGAGGTCGTAGCCCGCGACCTCGGCCACCTGCTCGGGCAGCACGCAGAGCCCCTGCGGCTCGGAGAACGTGGCGACCTCGGCCGGGCCGTCGGTCCGCCCCCGGCTGCCCGAGCCGATCCGGCGTACCAGCGTCTCGCCGTCCGGCTCCAGCTCGACCAGCGAATGCCGGGCCGAGTCGGAGACGAGCAGGTTGCCGCTGTCCAGCAGCACAGCCTTGCCGGGGAAACGCAGCGTGGTCTCCGGCTCGGCGGGCGGGACGTACGGGCCGTCGCCCCGGTGCAGGGTGCCCTTCGCCTCGTGGGTGGCGATCAGCTCGTCGATGAGCCGGGCCAGCCCCTCGGCGTGGCCCTCACCGGCCATGGTGGCCACCACGTACCCCTCCGGGTCGATCACCGAAAGGGTCGGCCAGGCGCGGGCGGCGTACTGCTGCCACATGTCCATCTCGGGGTCGTCGAGCACCGGGTGGTGCACCCCGTACCGCTCGACCGCCGCCGCGAGCGCGTCGGCGTCCTTCTCGTGCTCGAACTTCGGCGAGTGGACGCCGATCACCACGAGCACGTCGCCGTACTTCTCCTCGAGTGGCCGCAGCTCGTCGAGCACGTGCAGACAGTTGATGCAGCAGAAGGTCCAGAAGTCAGCGATGACGATCTTGCCGCGGAGGTCGGCGAGGGTGAGGTCGCGGCCGCCGGTGTTCAGCCAGCCCCGGCCGCGCAGCTCAGGAGCCCGTACTCGTGCGCTCATGCGTCCAGTCTGCCGGACCCGGCCGGTGGTGCCCGGCGGTACCCCGAGCGGGCTCGATCACACCTGCCCGGCCCCGGACACGACGGCGGGGGCCACGGACGACCGTGGCCCCCGTCGAGGCGACTACTTGCCGGCGGCGGCCGGCTTCAGGCAGAGCACCCGGTTGGGGCCGTCTCCCTGCAGTACAACGTGCGGCAGGGTCGGGTCGCCGCACTTGTCCTTGTTGTCCACCTTCGAGACCACGGTGAACGCGTTCGCCTCACCGCAGTCGGCCGGGACGGCACCCTCGCCGGCCTGCTTCACGCAGCTTCCCACCGCCGGGTCGAAGGCCGGCGCCTGGTCGCCGCCGACCTTGCCGAGCAGGAAGAGCAGGCCGAGCGGCACCGCCAGGATCAGCACCGCGGCGGTCAGCACCGCCGCCAGCACCCGCCCGTTGCGGACCTTCGGCGGCGGCGCCTCGGTCTTCGGCTCCTCGTCCGGCTTGAAGGCGTCGAACCGGCCCTGGTCGGACTCCGGCGCGCCCTGCCCCCAGTTGGGGACGGACCGCTGGTCCGGTCCGTGCTGTGTCCAGGCCGGAGCGGATTGCTGGTCGGGCCCGTTCTGCGGCCACGACGGCACGGGCTGCTGCTGCGGGGCCGGCGGAAAGGCGGGCGGGAACGCGCTGGTGGGTGCCGGCTCGCTGTCGGGCAGCGGGGGCGGCCCGTAGCCCGCGGCGGCGGGCATCCCGGGATCGTTGGGCACCGGCGAGCCGTACGGATCGGCCTGCCGTTCGCCGGGATGCGGCCGGTTGCCGTTGACGGGCCGGGTGTTGTTCGGCGCGTCGACGAAGGTCGGCACACCCGGCGGGAACGCCGGCGGGGGCGGCGGCCCCGAACTCGCCGGGCCGGACTCGGCGTAGCCGACCGGCGGCGGGGCCAGGTCGCGGTCGTCGAAGCGGTGACCCACCTCAGGCCGGGCGTCCATGCCGTAGCCGTTCGGCTGGACCTGCTCCGGCTCGTCCGCCGGCTCGGGCTGGGCCGGGCGACCGTACACCCGCGGCTGCGGTGCGGACGCGGCGTCGGGCCGCAGGGACTGATCGGCTGGCGGCATCACCCGGCTGGCCAGCGGCACTGCGGCGCTCGCCGTGGTGCGACCGGCCGCACCGGATTCGGGAGAGGTACGTGGCGCGGGCACCACCGGGCCGGCCGGTGATGACGGCTCATCCGGATGGGTGTCGCCTCCCCAGGCCGGCTGCTCCGACTCGTACGCCGGTCCGGTCGCTTCGACGGGCGGCCAGCCGGCGCGCTCGTTCGACGCCGGCTGCCCGAACTGGGCCGGCTGCCCGGCGACTGCGCCGTACTGAGCCGCCGGGAGTTCGGCAGGCGGCGCGTAGTCGACCGGCGGCGTAGCGGCCAGGCTGGCGCCCGGCACCCGTTGCTCCTGCGGAGGCAGCGGTACGACGTTCGCCGGGGAGATGCCCGGCGCGGGGCCGGGCTGGTAGACGGGGGCCTCCTCGGGACGCTCGGCGGAGCGGCTCGCCGAGTCGGCGTCGGTGTTGCCCCACGCCTCGCCGGGTGCCCACGGCTCCACCTCCGACACGCCCTGCCGCTCGCCGGGCGTGCGCTGCGGCAGGCTGCCGGCGCCGGGCACGCTGGCGCTGGCGCGCGCGGGCGTGCCGTTCGGCTCCGCCGACCAGCCGCCGGAGCGGGCCGGATCGGCGGGGGCCTCGCCCCAGCCACCCGCGGGGGCGCCGTCGGACGAGGGTTCCTGGGTCTGCGGGAGCATCCAGTCGGGCTGCTGCGGCTGGCTCGTGGCGGCGGCTCCCCAGCTGCCGGAGGTGTCCGGCTGGGCGGGCTGGTCGGCGTGCCCCGGGGTGGCCGGCGGCCAGCCGGCGTCCTGCTGCGGGGTCCATCCGGCGGGGCCGGAGTCACCCGCCGTCGGCACCTGTGCTGCGCCGCGCGCGGCCTGTTCGGCCTGGGCCCACGCCGGTGCGTTCTGTTCGGCCTGCGCCCAGGCCGGCTGCTCGGCCTGCTGCCCGCCGTCGTTCCAGCCGTTCCCGGGCGTCTCCGGCTGGGAGCCGCCGGCGGGCCAACCGCCGTTGGCCGGGCCGGGCTGAGCCGCAGCAGCGCCCCAGCCGGGCTGGTCGGATTGCGACGCGTCGCCCGGCTGCTGCGGAGTCCATCCGCCCGAGCGCGCCGGGTCGTCCTGGGGCCACACCTGCGGAGGCGATGCGGGCGAGGGAACCTGAGCCGCACCGCGGGCGGCTGGCTGGGCCTGCGCCCAGGCCGGCTGCTCGGCCGCGCCGGCCCAGCCCTGGCCGGACTGTTCGGGCTGCCCGCCCCAGGAAGGCTGGGGGGTGCCGGTCGCGGGCCACGGCGCGGGCTGCCCCGCGTCGGCCGGTGGCGGGGTCTGCGCGCCCCACTGGGCGGGCGGCTGGTCGTTCTGGGCCGGCCAGTTGGGCGCGGCCGGATTGTGTCCTACCGGTGGCGGGGGCGCCCAGCCCAGGTCCGGGCCGGTGCCGTAGCCGTTGGCCGGCTGCGCCGGGTGGTCGCCGTACGGCGCCGGTCCGCCGGCGCCCGGCGGCACCTCGTCCGGCTCCTGGCCGGGGTGGTGCGGGCCCTCGGACGTCATCGGTGCGCCTCCTCATCACATGTCGGCTGCCGGTGCCGATCGGTCTCCTCGGCTTGGCTGCCGGCGTTGCCGGCGTACCGGCCGTGCCGGGCTCCCCGCACCGTATCCGGTGACCGTCCAGGGCACCCGGGGAGCATCGGCCGTCACTCCACGTGGTCGGGTGGTATCGAACTGCGCTCAGTCGGCTCGACCTGCCCCGAATCGGTGGCGACGACCGAAGCCCACCGTACCGGGCGCTGCGCCTAGGTGGAATCCCGGTGTCAATGGGTGTGAAACGCCGATGACCCGCCCGGTGCTCCCGGGCGGGTCATCGATCTGGAGGAGGTGAGGAAAGGTCTGGTGCGTCAGCTCATGTGACGCTGGGCGATCACGAGGAGCTCCTCGCGGACGGCCGGCGAGTTGGCGGAGCGCAGCGCGTGCTCGATGGCGCGGGCGCGGCGGTTGGCGTCGCGGCGGGTCTTGATTCGCTCGATCATGCTCATGGTCGGTCTCTCCTCCGGCTATTCGGTTGTCAGCCCCTTGATGTCTCTATTGAACACCAACCAGGCGCAGACTTCCATCGATTATTAGGTGAGCTGCACCACGAGCCGAACAATCAAAGGTTTCCAGGCTCCCCTGCCTATGTTTCTGTCTCTCAATGGACACGGCCGGTGTGCCGGGCGTTAACCCGTGGCACACCGGCCGTGGCTGGTGGAGGGACCGGTCAGGTCCAGGCGAGCAGCGCCGCCTCCGGATCGGAGAGGAAGTCCCCGACGTCCCGGAGGAACTTCGACCCGAGCTCACCGTCGATGATCCGGTGGTCGAAGGAGAGACCGAGCGTGGTGACCTGACGCGGACGCACCTTGCCCTTGTGCACCCAGGGCATCTCCCGGATCGCACCGAAGGCCAGGATCGCCGACTCGCCCGGGGGCAGGATCGGCGTCCCGGTGTCCACGCCGAACACGCCGACGTTGGTGATGGTCAGCGTGCCGCCGGACATGTCCGCCGGTGTGGTGCGGCCGGCCTTGGCCGTCTGCACCAGGTCGGTCAGGGCGTCGGCCAGCTCGCGGAGCGACAGCCGCCCGGCGTCCTTGACGTTCGGCACGATCAGGCCGCGATCGGTGGCCGCGGCGATACCCAGGTTGACGTACTCCTTGACGACGATTTCGTCGCCGGCCCAGGTGGAGTTGACCATCGGGTGCCGCCTGACCGCGAGCAGCACGGCCTTGGCGACCAGCAGCAGCGGCGAGATACGCACGTCGCGCCATTCGCGGCGGTTGCGGAGCCGGTCCAGCGCCTTCATCGCCCGGGTCACGTCGACGGTCAGGAACTCCGTCACGTGCGGGGCGGTGAAGGCCGAGCGGGCCATGTTCTCGGCGGTGAGCTTGCGCACTCCCTTGACCGGGATGCGCTGCTCACGGTCCGCGCCGAAGCTCGCCGCCGTGGTGACGGTCGTGGCGACCGGTGCCGGCGCGGTCGTGGCGTCCGCCGCCCGCTGGACGTCCTCCCGGGTGATCGAGCCCAGCGGGCCCGAGCCGGTCAGCGCGCTGAGATCGACGCCGAGATCCTTGGCGAGCTTGCGGACCGGCGGCTTGGCCAGCACGCCGGTCGGCGTGCCGCCGTGTCCGTTCGTAGCGGAAGTGTCCGGTGCCGGCGCGACCTGCTTCGGCACCACCGGCGCCGCGGTGGCCTGCGCCGGCACCGCCTGCGCCCGCGCCGGGACGGCCTGCGCCGGGACGGCACCCTTACGCGGTCGGCGCTTCGCGGTGCTGGTACGTGGGCCGTAGCCGACCAGCACCGGCGTCCGTCCACCCGGCGCCGGGCTGCCGATCAGACCCGGCTCGACCGCGCCCTCGGCCGGTGCCACCTCGACCGCGGCCAGCGAGGCCGCCGACGGGGTGGGCAGATCGCCGCCGGGCTGGGCGGCGGCCGACGGCGCCTGCGGGGTGTCCAGCGGGCCGGCGTCCGGGTCGGTGTCGATCGAGATGATCGGGGCGCCGACGTCGACGGTGGCGCCCTCCGGGTGGAAGATCGCCTGGACCCGGCCACCCCACTTCGCGGGGATCTCCACGGCCGCCTTGGCCGTCTCGACCTCGACGATCGGCTGGTTCAGCTCGATGATGTCGCCGACCTTGACCAGCCAGTTGAGGATCTCGCCCTCGGTGAGGCCCTCGCCCAGGTCGGGCAGGTTGAACGTCTTGACTCGGGACATGTCGCTCACCAGCCGAAGGTGCGGTCGACGGCGTCGAGCACCCGGTCGATGTCGGGCAGGTACTCCTCCTCCACCCGGGCGGCCGGGTAGGGGGTGTCGAAGCCGCTCACCCGCAGCACCGGAGCCTCCAGCGAGTAGAAGCACTCCTCGGTGATCCGTGTCGCGATCTCCGCGCCGAGGCCGACGTTGGACGGCGCCTCGTGCACCACCACGGCCCGGCCGGTGCGCCGGACCGACTCGTACGCCGCGGTCAGGTCCAATGGGGAGATCGAGCGCAGGTCGATGACCTCCAGCTCACGACCCTCCTCGGCGGCGGCGGTCGCCGCGTCCAGGCAGGTCCGCACCATCGGGCCGTACGCCAGCAGGGTCGCGTCGGTGCCGGGGCGGGCGATCCGGGAGGCGTGCAGCGGGTACGCGTCGGCCAGCGGCGCGTCCAGGTCGACGGGACCCTTCTCCCAGTAGCGCCGCTTCGGCTCCAGGAAGACGATCGGGTCGTCCGAGGCGATCGCCTGCTGGATCATCACGTACGCGTCCTGCGGGTTCGCGCAGGAGACCACCTTCAGGCCGGGGGTGTGCGAGAAGTACGCCTCCGGCGACTCGGAGTGGTGTTCGACCGCGCCGATGCCGCCGCCGAACGGAATCCGGATCACCATCGGGATCCGCAACTTGCCGCCCGAGCGGTAGTGCATCTTCGCCACCTGCGACACGATCTGGTCGTAGGCCGGGTAGACGAAGCCGTCGAACTGGATCTCGCAGACCGGCCGGTAGCCGCGGATGGCGAGGCCGACGGCGGTACCGATGATTCCCGACTCGGCGAGCGGGGTGTCGATCACCCGCTGGTCGCCGAAGTCCTTCTGGAGCCCGTCGGTGATCCGGAAGACGCCGCCGAGCTTGCCGACGTCCTCACCCATGATCACGACCTTGGGGTCGTTCTCCAGGGCCCGCCGTAGCCCGGTGTTCAGGGCCTTGCCGATGGTGAGCGTCTCCGTGGCCATCAGTGGGCGCTCCCCTCGAACGACTCCATGTAGCGGCTGAACTTCGCGCGCTGCTCGTCCAGCAGCGGGGAACCGTTCGGGTAGACGTGGTCGAACATGGTGACCGGTTCCGGGTTCGGCATGGCCAGTACCCGCTCACGCAGGTGCAGCGACTCGCGGCGGGCCTGCTCGTCGACCTCGGCGAAGAAGTCCGCGTCGACGATCTGCTGCTTGGTCAGGAAGGCCTTCATCCGGGCGATCGGGTCCTTGGCCTGCCACGCCTCGACCTCGCTGGCGATCCGGTAGCGGGTCGGGTCGTCGGAGGTGGTGTGTGCGCCCATCCGGTAGGTGTACGCCTCGATCAGGCTCGGGCCCTGCCCGTGCCGGGCGTTGTCCAGCGCGGTACGGGTCACCGCGTACGACGCGAGCACGTCGTTGCCGTCGACCCGAACTCCGGGGAAGCCGAAGCCGGCCGCCCGCCGGTAGAGCGGGACGCGGGTCTGCCGCTCCAGCGGCTCGGAGATCGCGTACTGGTTGTTCTGGCAGAAGAAGACGAGGGGAGAGTTGAAGACGCTCGCCCAGACGAAGGCCTCGTTCACGTCGCCCTGGCTGGTGGCGCCGTCGCCGAAGTACGCGATCACCGCCTCGCCGTCGTCGGTGCCGGTCTTGCCGTCCATGGCGACGCCCATGGCGTACCCGGTGGCGTGCAGGGTCTGCGCCCCGATCACGATCGTGTACATGTTGAACTTGAACTCGTTCGGGTCCCAACCGCCCTGGTCGACACCGCGGAACAGGCCGAGCGGCATGATCGGGTCGATGCCCCGGCAGTAGAGGACGCCGTGCTCCCGGTAGGTCGGGAAGGCCATGTCCTGCGTGCGCAGCGCGCGGCCCGAGCCGACCTGCGCCGCCTCCTGTCCCAGGAGGCTGGCCCAGAGGCCCAGTTCGCCCTGGCGCTGCAGGGCGGTGGCCTCGGCGTCCAGCTTCCGTACCAGCACCAGGTCGCGGTAGAGGCCGCGGTACTCCTCGTCGGTGAAGTCGACGCTGTAAACGGTGCCGTCCGGCCCGACGACGCTGTCGATGCGCTCGCCTTCGGGGGTGAGCAACTGCACCAGTTCCGGGTCGCCGCCCGTGCCCTTCCTGGAACGGGGTGCCGCCCGCCTGCTGCGGGTGCTGACCCCGGGGTCGCCCTTTGCCATCCGTCTCTCCCTGTCATGTCTGCGTCGGCACCGGCTGGTCGCCCGGCCGCGCAAATCCTGCGCCGGCCCGGCGGTGCCGGACCGGTCCTGGCGGCCGCGCCTAGCCCCGGTGAGGGTTGCCGCGCGGCGTGAGCCGGATTCAGTTGGCCGAACCCGGATCGGGGAGCGCCGGCGTCCGCCGAGCCTGCCGCGGGGGTGCGCGGAGGCCGCGGCTGCGTTGCCGTCGTGCTCCATATTCGCAGAGGAGGTGAGTGGCCCCACAGTACGCCCGGCCTGCTCGACGAGGCCCGATCGCTTCGCGGCCTTTGTCAACATCGGCACGTGGAGCACCCGACGACGATCCGGTGATGGTTCGTCACCGTTCGGGTAGTTGCCCATGTCGACACGCTGTAGGGATCTGGCCAACGGAGCGTCACTGGGTCAGGCTGGTCCCCGCAGGATCGCCGTGAACGGGCCGGTTTGCCGCACTCCGGGCCCGCCCCATCGGGTCGGTCCGTCCACTACCGACGACGAGGAGGCGCTTGGTGTCCGAGCCAGCCGATGGACCCGGTACGCCGCCGCTCGGGCGACACCGCGCCATCAACGGCGGTTACCGGCGGGTGGTGGGTGCGCACCGCGCGCCCGGCGCCGCCGGGCCGTCCCGGGGCTACCTCTTCACCGTCGCGCTGCTGGCCGGCACCGCCTCTATGCCGATCCTCGCGGCGATCAGTGCCGGCTCCGCCACGGTCGGCAGCACGGCGTTGCCGGACAGCAGCACTCCGTTCATCCCGACGCCCTCCGTGGGGCCGGTGGTCGTCCCGCTACCGACCTCCAGTCAGCCGCCCGCCCGGCCCACGACCAGCCCGTCGGCGGTGAGCCGCTGGTCGTCCGACCTGGCGCCGCGTGGACCCGAGCGGCCGGACCCGGACCGGAACGGCGCAGCCGAGGCCTGGAGCGGCACCGAGCCGGCCCGGCGGCCCACGCCACCGGCGCCGCGTCCCACTCCGACCAGCCCGCCAGGCCCCTCGCGCCCACCGTCGCCGAGCCCGTCGCCGACCCCGAGCACGTCACCGACGGACGAGCCGACCGCCGGTCCATCGCCGTCCGGGTCTCCCTCGCCACCCACCGCACTGCCCACCGAGGGCCCGGACGACTCGACGCGCCCGGAGGATTCGCCCGGCCCCGCGGATTCACCGGCCCTGACCGCCCGCCCCCGGCCGTCCGCCGGCACCCATCCGACCACCGTTCCCCGTCCCACCCCGGGCATCGGTCCGCGTACCGCCGGAAGCGGTTCGGCACCGTCGGCCGCCCCCGTCATCCCGTCGTGCCCGGAACCGGCGAACCGTTGTCCGCGCCGCTCGCCGTCTATACGGTGATGATCAGGCGCGGCCGGACCGCCCGGATGACGCACTTCGAGGAGACAGCGTGGACGGCGGTGGGGCCCCCGGTCCGGTCCCCGTGCCCCGGTCCGGTCCGGCGCTGCGGCTGGCCCGACTGATCACGGAGCTGACCGCACCCGCGGTGCTCGTCCCCGTACTGATGATCACTGTCGGCTGGCACAGCACCCGCGGTGGTGTGGCCGGGCTGGGGTGGGCACTGCTCGCCGTCATCTTCGTGAGCGGTATTCCGTTCGCGTACATCGTCGGCGGGGTACGCCGAGGGCGGCTCACCGACCACCACGTCGGGCAGCGCGAACAGCGCCGCGTTCCGCTGCTCGTCGGTCTCTGCTCGGTGGTCGTCGGCCTGGTTCTGCTGGTCGGGTTCGGCGCGCCGCGGCCGGTGGTGGCGCTGGCCGTGGCCGGGGCGGTCGGCCTGGTGGTGGCGGTGACCGTCAGCCACTGGTGGAAGATGTCGATCCACTCGGCCGTCGCCGCCGGCGCCATGGTGATCCTGGTTCTCACCTTCGGTGCCCGCCTGCTGGTCGTCGCGCCGCTGCTGGCCCTGGTCGGCTGGTCCCGGGTGCGGTTGCGTGACCACACCGTGCCGCAGGTGGTCGTTGGTGCGCTGGTGGGCGGCCTGGTCGCCGGGGTGGTCTTCGCCGCGTTGCGTTGAGCGGCGGCGACCGGACGCCCGCCGCGTCCCCGGCCCGGCACCTCGGAACTTCCCGGCCCGGCGATCGAACTCCCCGGCCCGGCGATCGAACTCCCCGGCCCGGCGATCGAACTCCCCGGCCCGGCACCTCGGAACTTTCGGGCCCGCTCGTCCGGGCCGGCTCAGTCGGGCTCGATCAGGCGGTGGCGGTTCGCCTCGATCCAGGCGTTCAGCGCCTCCGGGTCGTCCGGGTCCACGCCGCCGGCCATCAGCTCGGCCACCGCCGCGGTGGCCGGGCTGCGCCGCTCGCCGGTGCTGTAGAGACGGGCGAACTCGGGCACCATCTCCTCGATCGCCACGTCGGTCTGCGTCGCCGCGAGCGTCGGCAGCTCACGCTGCCGGGCTGCGTACGCGGCCCAGGCGCGCAGCACCCGGGGCAGCATCGCGGCGTCGTCCATGTCCAGCACTGCGCGCCGGTGCACCCAGTCGAGCAGGAACAGCCCCGCGACCGCCGGGCTCCAGCGCAGCGGGTCGGCGTCCGGGAAGCTCGCCGCGTGGTCCAGCAGCAGGCCGAGGCAGAAGTGCAGCGAGGCCAGCTCGGGGCCGTCGATGGTGTCCAGCCCGGCTCGGGTGGCCTCCGGGGAGGCGAGGAAGCGCCGGAGCAGGTCGGCCCGGTCGCTGGCGGAGAGCGGCTCGGGCGCCCCGCGCGCGGGCGTGGGGGCGGTGGGCAGTACGGCGAGCCGCGCGCCGGCCAGCGCCCGGTCGGTGGCGAGAGCCCCCGCGCTCGGCAGTTCGACGAGGTCGTCGGTGATCGCGAGGTGGCGGATCACCTCGTCACGCATCCGGGCCGGGTCCTCCTCCCGGAACCAGGTCAGCTCGTCGGCCGCGCACATCTGCCGCACCTGCTCGAGGATCCGCCCGGCCGGCCCGCCGACGTAGATGTCCTTGGTGATGCCGATGTTGTGGTCCACCAGCGCCACCAGCGCGTGCTCCTGGCCGCCGGCCGTGTCGTCGTATGCGAAGGTGGCCAGGTAGGAGGTCTGGTCCCCGTACACGTCGCCGTACGCCCAGGTGCCGGTGAGGTGTACCCGGCCGAGCTGTCCGGACCAGGCCGGTGCCTGGCTGCCCGGGCGGACCCGCTCGGCACCCTCGGCGTCGGGCACCAGGGCGGCGAAGACGGCCCGGATGGTGGTCGCCGCGGCGGTGCGCCGACGGGCGGTGGCGGCGAGGAAGCCGGTGACGAACTCCCGGACGGCCGTGTTGCGGTCGCTCTCCGCGATGGCGTAGACGCTGCCGAGCAGCGCCGCGCCGAGCATCTCGGCGTCCAGCGCGTTGTCCAGCCGGGTCACGTCGCGAGCGGCGTGCAGGACGGTGTCGTACGGGGTCCGGGGAGGGGCCATGCGTCGACCCTACGCCCGTGCGGGGGTAGCGGGCAGCGGGTGGCGATGGGCGAGGATCAGCGTCGGGTGGCGTCCCGGAGGGCATCCCGGGCCACGGCGTAGTTGGCGAGGACATCCCGGACCGGGGCCAGCACGTACTCGTCGCCCACCGCGGCCACCGCTGCGGTGAGCCGCTGGTCCGCCCGTCGTCGGGCCCGGACGGCGCCCCAACGGACGACCGGTCGGGTCAGCGCCGCGAGCAGCAGACCGGCGAGCAGGCCGCCGAGCAGCAGCAGCGTCGGCACCGGCACAACGCCCACCATCGGGTGCTCCGGGTCGGGCAGGCCGAGCGCGCGCAGCACGTAGCCGAGCACCAGCCAACCCAGCCCGCCGAGCGCCGCCAGCGTCACCAGCCACTGCCCGGCCCCGACCAACCGCCACCAGAGGGGTCGGCGGGCCATGCCGAGGTCGGTGGCGGCCACCACCCGGTCCAGTGCGTCCGGCAGGTCGGTGAGGCGGGACCGGGCCGCGTCGGCCACCGCGTCCGGCCAGCCGGCGGGCAGCTCGGCCGCCGCACGATCGGCCACCGTCCGGATCGCGAGCCCGAGCGCGGAACGCTGTGCGGCGGTCGGGTCCGGCACCGAGGTCGCGGCCACCAGGCTCTCCGCCGGGTCGGTGGCCTCGCCGGGCGCGCCCGGCAGGTGCAGCCGACGCATCGGATCGGGCCGCAGCCGCCGCCACCCACGAACCAGCGGCCACCCGGTGCTGGCGGCCGCGCGATGCCGGTACGCCTGCTGCACCGCCTCGGTCACTGCCGGCACCCCGGCCGTGCCGGCCAGGGCCCGGGTCAGCTCGCTCTTAGCGGCCTCGTCCGGGCCGGTCGTCGGGCGGTCGGAGCCGACCAACTCGTCCAGCCCCGCGACCACGGTGTCCACGTCACCGGCGAGGCGGCGCAGCGCCGCCTGGCGTTCGGTGACGGTCCGCTCCAGCGCCGCGCGCAGCTCGACGATGCCGCCAGGGTCGGTCGCGGTGGTGGCGAGCAGGGGTACGCCCTCCAGCCCGTCCGCGTCCAGCAGCCGACGCAGGTCGGCCAGGACCCGGGGAAGCTCGGCCGGGGAGAGCCGGTCGGCCTGGTTGAGCACGACCAGCGTGACGTCGCGGTGCCGGTGGAACTCGCCCAGGTAGTTCGTGTGGATCACCCGGTCGGCGTACTTCTGTGGGTCGACCACCCAAACCACGAGATCGACCAGACCGAGCAGACGGTCCACCTCCAGCCGGTGGGACCACTGCACCGAGTCGAAGTCGGGCAGGTCCAGCAGAACCAGGCCGTGCAGCGCGGCCTCGTCGTCGGCGTCCAGGGCGCTCTCCCGTACGAACCGGTGCCGGGGCAGGACGCCGATCCAGTCGAGCAGCCGGGCCGCACCCTCCTGGGCGCCCCAGACACAGGCGTGGGCGACCCCGGTCGTCGGGCGGCGCACCCCGACCGGAGAGAGATGCAGCCGGGCCAGCCCGTTGAAGAGGCTGGACTTGCCGCTGCCCGTCGCGCCGGCCAGGGCGACCACGGTGTGGTCGCGGGAGAGCGCCAGGCGGGTGCCGGCCCGCTCGACAAGCGTGTGCGCGGAGACGAGTCGGCTGTCCGGCAGGTGCCCGTCCGCTGCGGCGAGGAAGCGGCGTACCGCGTCCAGGCGGGCGAGCAGCACGTCCGGGTCGACCCGCTGGTCGCCGCGGAACGCGCCGCGCATCCGGCCGACCACGTTGCTCACCGCCCGGACCTCCCGCTCGTGACCGCCGGGTTCGCGGGTCCTCTCATCGCGTCGGTGACTCCGTTCGCGGCCGCGGCCCCAGTCCTCGTGCTCACGCGGTCGGCCCTCCGGTGGTCAGTCCGCTGCGTCGTCGCGCGGTCTCCACCCGGTCGGCGGCCGCCCGCAGCGCGCCGACGGTCTCCGCGTCGAGCCGGGCCGTTGCACTCCGGGTCAGGTAGCGCCCGGCCTCGTCGTCCAGCAGCGTCCGCACCCGCTCCAGCAGGTCGGTCCGGGCCTTTGCGGCCAGCGTACGCACCGCCTGGTCGCCGAAGATCGCCTGGAGCACGGCCTGCGCGGCCACCGTGGTGCCGGCGCCGGTGGCGACCTCCAGGCCGGTCGGGATGAACGCGGTCGAGGCGAAGACGGCGATCATCACCGTCAGGCCGGTGACGTTCACCGCGTACGCGGCGGTGCGGGCCACGAAGCGCTTGTCGCTGCCCTGCGTCCGGACGAGCTCCAGCACCCCGCGCTGCCAGTCCCGGACCAGCCGTTCGGCCCGAGCGGGCAGGTCCTCGCCCGGACGGGCCAGCGCCGGGTCGAGCAGCGCGACGCCCGCCGGATGCGCCTTCCAGCCGGTGTACGCCTGCTCGGCCGCCTCCGCGGCCACCCCGCGCAGCAACGTGACCAGTTGCGACTCGATCGCGCTACGCAGCCCGGCGGCCGGCGCAGGACGGCCGCTGAGCGCGGCGACCATCCGATCGCGCAGCTGCCCGATCCGGGCCTCCAGGGTGCGGAAGAACTCCCCGGTGCCGACGAACTCCTGCCAGCGGGCGAGTACCTCGCCGCGGAGCAGGCGGCCGTCGCTCAACCCCTGCTCGACGGTGCGGTGCGCTCCCCGGTAAGCGGTCCGTACCCGTTCGTCGAGGGCGTCGACGGTGGTGAGTTGTTCGTCGGCGGCGTCGGCGAGCCCCTCGACCGTCGGGTGCAGAGCGGCCAGCGCCCCGTCCAGGGTCTGCCGGACCACGGCGGCCCGGGCGTTCGTGTCGGCTGCCAGTCGGGTGAACCAGTCGGCCAGAGGGGTGGTGATCCGCTCCGGGAGCAACCCCTGGCCGTCGACCCGGGTCTCCGGCAGCACGAAGAGCGGCGCCTGGTCGAGCCCCTGCTCAGCGAGCATTTCGGACAGGTGGGCGGAAACCTCGTCGGCTGCCTCCGGGGGCACCCGGTCCAGCACCATGGCGATCACCGTGCCCCGGGCCCGGGCGCTGCGCAGCAGCTCCCAGGGCACGGCGTCGGCGTAGCGGGCCGCGGTGGTGACGAAGAGCCAGAGGTCGGCGGCGGCGAGCAGCTGACCGGCGAGTGCCCGGTTGGCGTCGACCACCGAGTCGATGTCCGGCGCGTCGAGGAAGGCGAGCCCGGCCGGGAACGCCGGAGCGGTGACGATCTGGAGGGTGCGGGGGTCCTCGCTCGGCTCGTTGGTACGTGTGAGGCCGGGCAGCAACTCGCCCTGCCGGAACCACGACGTGTCGGCTGGGCTGCACACCAGCACCGGTGACCGGGTGGTCGGGCGAAGCACACCGGCGGCGCTCACCCGCGCCTTGACCAGGCTGTTGACCAAGGTCGACTTGCCTGCGCCGGTGGAGCCGCCGACGACCACGAGCAGTGGCGCGTCGAGCCGGGAGAGGCGGGGAAGCAGGTAGTCGTCGAGCTGTTGGGTGAGCGCGGCGGCGTCCCGCCGGGCCGCCTCGGCCGACGGCAGGGCCAACGGGAATCGGGCCGCCCCGATCGCGACCCGCAGGGCCTCCAGCGCGGCGGGGAGGCTCTCGTCCCCGGGGTCGGCGGACGGGGCCGCCGGGGCGTCCCGTGGGCCGGTGCGGGCTGCGACGGCGGGCGTGCCGGAGTGGCTGGCGGGGTCGCCGTGCGTCGTCACCGCTAAAGCGTGCCCGACCGACGCAACTCAAGACAACCGATCAGTAGCATCAGGGGTTGCGTCGGGTCGACTCAATGCCGACTTGACGTTCCGCGTGGGCGTGGCACTATTGAGTCAAGTTCACTCAACTTGTGGTGGGTGCGCTGCGGGCGGTGCCCGTCACCTGCTCAAACCTTATGAAGCGAGGAAGCGAAGATGGCACGTGCGGTCGGTATCGACCTCGGCACGACGAACTCCTGCGTCAGCGTTCTCGAGGGCGGTGAGCCCACCGTCATCGCCAACGCTGAGGGCTCGCGGACGACCCCGTCGATCGTCGCGTTCGCCCGCAACGGCGAGGTGCTCGTCGGTGAGGTCGCCAAGCGGCAGGCGGTGACGAACCCGGACCGGACCATCCGGTCGGTCAAGCGGGAGATCGGCACCAACTGGACCGTGGACATCGACGGCAAGAAGTACACCCCCCAGGAGATCTCCGCCCGTACGCTCATGAAGCTCAAGCGGGACGCCGAGGCGTACCTGGGTGAGCAGATCACCGACGCGGTGATCACCGTTCCGGCCTACTTCAACGACGGCCAGCGGCAGGCCACCAAGGAGGCCGGTGAGATCGCCGGCTTCAACGTGCTGCGGATCGTCAACGAGCCGACGGCGGCCGCCCTCGCGTACGGGCTGGACAAGGGCTCCAAGGAGCAGACGGTCCTGGTCTTCGACCTCGGCGGTGGCACCTTCGACGTCTCCCTGCTGGAGCTGGCCGAGGGCGTCATCGAGGTCAAGTCGACCAGCGGTGACAACAACCTCGGTGGCGACGACTGGGACCAGCGGGTCATCGACCACCTGGTGAAGACCTTCCGTGGCGAGCACGGCATCGACCTCTCCCAGGACAAGATGGCCATGCAGCGGCTCAAGGAGGCCGCCGAGAAGGCCAAGATCGAGCTGTCCGCCGCCACCACCACCAACATCAACCTGCCGTACATCACGGCCGGCGCGGCCGGCCCGCTGCACCTCGACGTGACGCTGAGCCGCGCCGAGTTCCAGCGGATGACGCAGGACCTGCTGGACCGCTGCAAGGGCCCGTTCGAGCAGGCCGTGAAGGACGCCGGGATCAAGGTCTCCGACGTCGACCACGTGATCCTGGTCGGCGGCTCGACCCGTATGCCGGCCGTAACCGACCTGGTCAAGCAGCTGACCGGCCGTGACCCGAACAAGGGCGTCAACCCGGACGAGGTCGTCGCCGTCGGCGCCGCGCTGCAGGCCGGTGTGCTCAAGGGCGAGGTCAAGGACGTCCTGCTGCTCGACGTGACCCCGCTGAGCCTGGGCATCGAGACCAAGGGCGGCATCTTCACCAAGCTGATCGAGCGCAACACCACCATCCCGACGAAGCGTTCCGAGGTCTTCACCACTGCGGACGACAACCAGCCGTCGGTGCTGATCCAGGTCTTCCAGGGCGAGCGTGAGATCGCGGCCTACAACAAGAAGCTCGGCACCTTCGAGCTGACCGGCCTCCCGCCGGCGCCGCGTGGCGTGCCGCAGATCGAGGTCACCTTCGACATCGACGCGAACGGCATCGTGAACGTCCACGCGAAGGACCTCGGTACCGGCAAGGAGCAGAAGATGACGATCACTGGCGGCTCCTCGCTGCCGAAGGACGACATCGAGCGGATGCGCCGGGACGCCGAGGAGCACGCGGACGAGGACAAGCGCCGCCGCGACGAGGCCGAGACCCGCAACGTGGCCGAGGCGCTCCAGTGGCAGACCGAGAAGTTCCTCGCCGAGAGCGGCGACAAGCTGCCCACGGAGAACCGTGACCAGCTCAACGAGGCGCTCGGCGAGCTGCGTAGCGCCCTCGGTGGCCAGGACATCGAGAAGATCAAGTCGGCGCACGAGCGGCTGGCGCAGGTCTCCCAGCAGGCCGGTTCGCTGCTCTACTCGCAGCAGCAGGCCGAGCAGGGGCAGGCGGGCGGCCAGGCCGGACCGGACGCCGGTGCGACAGGTGCGACCGGTGGCACGCAGGCCGGTGGGGCCGACGACGTCGTCGACGCCGAGATCGTGGACGAGGACAAGAAGTGACGTTCCGCTCGCGACACGGACTCACGGCGAAGGTGAGGTAGCCGCATGACGGAGAAGTCACGAGCCGCCGACCAGGGTGACACCGGGTCGACGACGGGTGGCTCCGCGCCCGCCGAGCCGGCAACCGGCGACGCGCCGCGGGTCGTCATCCGCAACAACCGGAAGATCGGCCAGCCCGCGGAGCCGGAGGGAACCGCTGCCGACGCCGGGACCGACGTCCCGGCCGAGGGGCTGATCGAGGACGCCGAGATCGTCGTCGACGAGATCGAGGTCGAGGCCGGCACGGTCGACGGGGCCACACCCGACGGCCCGCCGGTGGTGGACGCGCCGGCCGAGCCGGTGGACGCCGCGACCAGTTCGACTCTCGGCGCCGAGTTGGAGGCGCTCCGGGCCGACCTCGACGAGCGGACCCGGGACCTGCAGCGGGTGACGGCGGAGTACGCCAACTACCGCAAGCGGGTGGAGCGGGACCGGGCCACCGTCGCCGAGCAGGCGACCGGCTCGGTGCTCGCCGCCCTGCTGCCGATCCTCGACGACCTGGACCGGGCCCGGGAACACGGCGACCTGGTCGGACCGTTCGGATCAGTGGCGGACCAGCTCACCACGGTGGTGGGGAAGCTCGGGTTGACCCCGTTCGGCGAACAGGGTGACCCGTTCGACCCGACTCGGCACGAAGCGGTGGCCCATCAGACCTCCGACGAGGTGACCGAGCCGACCTGCGTGCAGATCATGCGGCGCGGCTACCAGCTCGGTGAGCGGCTGCTGCGGCCGGCGTTGGTAGCGGTCGCGGACCCGGAATAGTGCCAAGCAGTGACCCGAGCGCCCCGCCCGCCGCCGCACGGCGGCGGGCGGGGCGGACCGGTGGGGAGGGGGTGGACCGGTGAGTTCCAAGGACTGGATCGAGAAGGACTTCTACGCCGTGCTCGGCGTGGACAAGGCCGCCTCCGAGGACGAGATCAAGAAGGCGTACCGCAAGCTGGCCCGGGAGTCGCACCCGGACCACAACCCGGGTGATCCGTCGGCCGAGGAGCGGTTCAAGGCCGTGTCCGAGGCGTACAACGTGTTGTCGGATTCCGGCCGTCGCCGGGAGTACGACGAGATGCGCTCGCTCTTCGGCTCGGGGGCGTTCCGGCGTAACGCGCGGGGCGCGGGCCAGCCCGGGGGCATGCCGTTCGACGTCTCCGACCTGTTCGGGGGCGCCGGCGGTGGCGGAGAGCGCCGCTTCGGTGGTGGCGGCGCCGGCTTCTCCGACCTGTTCAGCTCGATCTTCTCAGGCGGGCCCGCCGGCCCGACCGCTCCGCGCGGCCCGGCTCCGGGGCGGGACGTGGAGACCGAGGTGGCGCTGGATTTCGGTGACGCGGTGCGGGGCGTGACCCTCCCGCTCACCCTGCGCGCCCCCGGTGTCTGCGACACCTGCCACGGCAACGGGGCGAAGCCCGGCACCCAGCCGCGTACCTGCCCGGTCTGCCACGGCGCCGGGGTGACGACCCGCAACCAGGGGTCGTTCAGCTTCTCCGAGCCGTGCCGCAACTGCCAGGGCGTCGGCACGGTGGTCGAGGAGAAGTGCCCGGAGTGCCACGGCACCGGCGGCGTGACCAAGACCCGGACGATGAACGTCCGCTTCCCGGCCGGTGTGGCCGACGGTCAGCGGATCCGGTTGGCCGGGCGAGGCGAGCCGGGTGAGCGTGGTGGCCAGCCCGGCGACCTGTACGTGCACGTGAAGGTGCGGCCTGACGAGATCTTCGGCCGCAGCGGCGACGACCTCACGCTCACCGTGCCGATCACGTTCGCGGAGGCCGTGCTCGGCACGGACCTGCGGGTGCCCACGCTCGACGGTGCGGTGACCCTGAGGGTCCCGCCCGGTACGCCCAGCGGGCGGATCCTGCGTGCTCGCGGCAAGGGCGTGGTCCGCCGCGATGGGCAAGCGGGTGACCTGTTGGTGACACTGGATGTGGTGGTGCCCGCGCGGCTGTCGGACGAGGCGCGGGCGGCGCTGGAGACGTTCGCCGAGCAGACCCCGCCGGCGAGCCGGGAACATCTCGACGCGCGGGTGCGTCGAGTCAGTTGATGCGGACGCGGAGGTGAGCAGGATGTCGGGCGAGTACGCCGCTTCGTCGAGTGACCCTGCCTACGAGGCCAAGGTGCTGATGATCTCGGTCGCGGCGCGGATGGCGGGTATGCACCCGCAGACCCTGCGCCAGTACGACCGGCTCGGCCTGGTGCAGGCCGGGCGGGCCGCAGGGGGCGGCCGGCGGTACAGCGTCCGGGACGTGGTGCTGCTGCGCGAGGTGCAGCGGCTCAGCCAGGACGATGGCATCAACCTGGCCGGGGTCAAGCGCATCATCGGGCTGGAGCGGCTGCTCGAAGAGGCCCAGCAGCGGGTGGCCCGGCTCGAGGCGGAGCTGGACGCCGCGTACCACCGCATCGCCGAACTCGAGGCGCTGGCCCGCTTCCCGGGCCGCGACCTGGTGCCGACCAACCGCACCTCCACGGCGTTGGTGGTCTGGCGCCCCCGGCGCGCATCCGACCGCTGATCCGCCCGTTCTCCGGAGCCTGACGGCCCGGTCCGCTCGCCGGTTTTCCGGCGCGGGCCGGGCCGTTCCCGTTAGCCTGCAAATGAGGTCCTTTCCGCGCAAATCTGGACCTACCGGCATGGCAGGGGGGGCGATGACGGAGGCGGCGAAGCAGGTTGCGCAGCGAACGGAGGACCGGCTCGACAAGGTCGTCGAGACCGTCCGGGAGCAGTTCGAGGAGATCACCAAGAGTCGTTTCGCCGATCTGGCGAACCAGGGGTTCTTCGACGACCGGATCGAGCAGGGGCCGGATCGGGAAAGAGCGGAGAGCCGACAGGGAAAGCCGGACGGGCCGGGCTGAGAACCGGACGTCGACGTGCGGGCCGGGAACCACGGGGGGTCCCGGCCCGTTCGCCGGGAGAGACCGGCGGGCCGGGAAGCTGGGGGCCGTGGTCAACCCGTGCTGGACGGCTCAGGCGAGGCGGCGGTTCTCCCGGACCAGGCCGCCCTCGCACCAGTCGCGGTACACGAAGAGTTCCGGCCGAGCCAGGAGCACGCGGCTGTTGTGCGCCCAGACCCGCATCAGTTCGTCGCCGTTCTTCTCGGCCTGCTCGACCAGCTTCCGAAAACGGCGCTTGGGGTGTGCCCGGAACTTCGTCCGGATGCCGTCGGCGGCGTAGATGTAGAGGCAGTGCAGGGCGAACCGCCGGGCCGGGCACGACGGGTCCATGGCCAGGTCGAACAGCGTCGCCACCAGCCTGTCGCCGGAGACCAGCAGGTCCCAGTCCGGCGGCATGGAGGCCAACGGTACGGAGTCGGGGCGGTAGGCCCACGCGCGCAACTCCGCCGGTGACGGGTCGACTGGGTTGGCGAAACCGTGGAACGTCGACTCCTGCACGCTCACCGGCCAACCTCCAATCTCGCCCACAGTTGGCGCGGCCGCCCGCGGACCTGGCTGCTGGGGCGACACGGTAACGCGGTACCCGTCAGTAGCGGTAGACCCTCCAGGGAGCATTTGGTCAACCGTTGGCCGAGCCGGGCCGACCGTACGGCCGACCCGGCTCGGAGAGGTGTTGACCAGGTTCAGTCCGCGACCCGGGCCAGCTCCCGCCGCTGCGCCGCGGCCGCGCGGTGGCGCAGCCAGCGCTTGAACCACGGGAAGTCCGGCAGCCGGGCCAGCAGTGGGCCGGTCACCACGGTGACCAGCACATATGCCGTGGCGAGCGCGGCCAATCGCGGCTCGACGCTGCCGGCCGAGACCGCGAGCCCGGCGATGACGATGGAGAACTCACCGCGGGGTACCAGTGCGAGACCGGCTCGCCAACGGCCGGGCTCGGCGATGCCGACCCGGCGCGCGGCCAGGTAACCCGTGAGGGTCTTCGTCGCCATCGTGACGATTGCCAGAGCGAGCGCCGGCAGCAGTACGGGTGGGATCTCCCGTGGGTCGGTCGTCAGCCCGAAGAAGACGAAGAACACCGCTGCGAAGAGGTCCCGCAGCGGGGTCAGCAGTTCGGTGGCGTGGTGCGCCACCGGCCCGGAGAGTGCGATGCCGACCAGGAACGCGCCGACGGCCGCCGACACCTGGAGTTCGGCGGCGAAACCGGCCACCAGGAGCGTCAGTCCTAGCACTCCGAGCAGCAGCGCCTCGGCGTCCTTCGCGGACATGAGGGTGGAGATCACCCCGCCGAAGCGGATGGCGACCACCAGCACCACGAGGACGGTGGCGACCGCGATGGTGAGCGCGATGCCGCCACCCATCAGGCCGGCGCCCAACAGCACGGCGGTGACCAGCGGCAGGTAGAGCGCCATGGCCAGGTCCTCGATCACCAGGACCGAGAGGATCACCGGGGTTTCCCGGTTACCGAGCCGGCCCAGGTCGCCGAGGACCTTGGCGATCACTCCGGAGGAGGAGACCCAGGTGATGCCCGCCAGGACCAGGGCGGCCACCCAGTCCCAGCCGAGCAGCAGCGCGAAGGCCGCCCCGGGCAGCGCGTTGAGCGCCGCGTCGATCAGTCCGGCAGGGGCTGCCGAGCGGAGGTTGCCGACGAGTTCGTTGGCCGAGTACTCGAGGCCGAGCATCACCAGCAGCAGGATCACGCCTATCTCGGCGCCGACTGCGAAGAACTCCTCGCTGGCGTTGAGCGGCAGCAGCCCGCCGTGCCCGAACGCGAGCCCGGCGAGGAGGTAGAGGGGGATGGGAGAGAGGCCGATCCGGCGACTCAACCGGCCGAGCAGACCCAGCAGGAAGAGAAGTGCGCCGACCTCGATGAGCAGGGTGTTGGTCTCGTGCATACGCGCCTCAGCCGTCCGGGTCACTGTCGGCGAGGATGGCGGTCACTCCGTCGAGACCCTGGCGGGTCCCGACCACGACCACCACGTCACCGGCGGCGAAACGGAAGGCCGGGTCCGGCGAGACGTTCACCTCGCCCTGGCGGAGGACCGCCACGATCGAGGCTCCGGTCCGGGTGCGAGCCTTGGTGTCGCCGAGTTTCCGGTTGACGTACGGAGAGCCGGCCGGAATGACGATCTGCTCGGTGAGCAGTCCGGCCGCCTGTTCGCGTAGTCCGGAGAGCTGACCGAGCATCAGCGACGCGCCGAGGATGTCGGCTAGTGCCTCCGCCTCGTCGTCGGTCAGCGGTATGTCAGCCTGACAAGAGTCAGGATCATCCGGATCGTAAAGGACAAGGTCGCGACGACCGTTGCGGTGGGAGACCACGCCTACACGGCGTCCGGATTCCGTCAGGAGGTCATGACGTACGCCGATACCCGGCAGCGCGGTCTGCTCGACACGTACTCGCACCCGGTAAACGCTACCGTGTCCAGGCCGGTCGATCTCCGAGCCGTTAACGTCGGCCGATGTTCGCACCTGGCCGGTGTTCCCGGCCGTTCGTCCGGGTGTCCCGCCCCCCGGGGGCAACCGGATCGGGTGACGGGAGTCACACCGACAGGGTTGAGCGGAATAGGCTCAACTCTGGTTGTGTCCTTCCTAGCGGACCTGTCGATCCGGGGGAGTCATGAACACGGAACGTCTCACCACCAAGAGCCGCGAGACCATCACCGGTGCCGTCGCGCTGGCGAATCAGCGCGGTCACGCCACCGTGGAGCCCTGGCACCTGCTGCTGTCGCTGCTGGACACCGAGGGCTCGACCGCCGCCGGCCTGCTGCGCGCCGTCGGGGCCGATCCTGCCGAGCTGCGCCGGGCGGCCCAGCGTGCGGTCGACGCCCTGCCCGCCGCGCGCGGCTCCAGCATCGCCGAGCCGACGCTGGCCCGCGAGTTCGTCAACGCCATCGGCGCCGCCGAGCAGATCGCCCAGCCGCTGGGCGACGAGTACACCTCCACCGAGCACCTCCTGGCCGGCCTGGCCCGGGTCGGTGGCGCGGTCGCGAACGCGCTGAAGGCCGTCGGCGCCACCGAGGAGAACCTCGTCGCCGCCTTCCCGACCGTACGGGGCGGGGACCGACGAGTCACCACCGCCGACCCGGAGCAGACCTACCAGGCGCTGGCCAAGTACGGCGTCGACCTGACCGCGAGCGCCCGTGAGGGGAAGATCGACCCGGTGATCGGCCGGGACTCGGAGATCCGGCGCGTCATCCAGGTGCTCTCCCGGCGTACGAAGAACAACCCGGTCCTGATCGGCGAGCCCGGCGTGGGCAAGACCGCGATCGTCGAGGGCCTGGCCCAGCGGATCGTCGCCGGTGACGTGCCGGAGTCGCTGCGGGACAAGAAGCTCGTCTCGCTCGACCTGGGCGCGATGGTCGCCGGCGCGCAGTACCGCGGGCAGTTCGAGGAGCGGCTGAAGTCGGTGCTCGAGGAGATCAAGAACTCCGACGGGCAGGTCATCACGTTCCTCGACGAGCTGCACACCGTCGTCGGTGCCGGCAAGGGCGAGGGCTCGATGGACGCCGGCAACATGCTCAAGCCGATGCTGGCCCGTGGTGAGCTGCGCATGGTCGGCGCGACCACGCTGGACGAGTACCGCGAGCACATCGAGAAGGATCCGGCGCTGGAGCGGCGGTTCCAGCCGGTGCTGGTCGGTGAGCCGACCATCGAGGACACCATCGGCATCCTGCGCGGGCTCAAGGAGCGCTACGAGGTGCACCACGGCGTACGGATCACCGACGCCGCGCTGGTCGCCGCCGCCACCCTCTCCGACCGCTACATCACCGACCGGTTCCTGCCGGACAAGGCGATCGACCTGGTCGACGAGTCGGCGTCGCGGCTCCGGATGGAGATCGACTCCCGTCCGGTCGAGGTGGACGAGATCGAGCGGGCGGTGCGGCGGCTGGAGATCGAGGAGATGGCGCTGGCCAAGGAGCCGGACGACGCCTCCGCCGAGCGGCTGGAGCGGTTGCGCCGGGAGTTGGCCGACAAGCGCGAACAGCTGACCGCGCTCTCCGATCGCTGGAAGCTGGAGAAGGGCCACATCACCAAGCTCTCGACCGCCAAGGAGGAGCTGGAGCGCCTCGGCGGCGAGGCCGAGCGAGCCGAGCGCGACGGCGAGCTGGAGCGCGCCGCCGAGCTGCGGTACGGCCGGATTCCGGCGTTGCAGGCCGACCTCAAGCAGGCCGAGGAGGAGCTGGCCCGGCTCCAGGCGGACGGCGCGATGCTCAAGGAGGAGGTCGGCGCGGACGACATCGCGGCAGTGGTCGCCTCCTGGACGGGCATCCCGGCCGGTCGGTTGTTGGAGGGCGAGACGGCCAAGCTGCTGCGGATGGAGGAGTCGCTGCGGGACCGCGTGGTCGGCCAGGCCGAGGCGGTGGGCGCGGTCTCCGACGCGGTACGCCGCGCCCGGGCCGGCGTCGCCGACCCGGACCGGCCCACCGGCAGCTTCCTCTTCCTCGGGCCGACCGGCGTCGGCAAGACCGAGCTGGCCAAGGCGCTCGCCGAGTTCCTCTTCGACGACGAGCGGGCCATGGTTCGCATCGACATGAGCGAGTACGGCGAGAAGCACTCCGTCGCCCGCCTGGTCGGTGCCCCGCCCGGGTACGTCGGCTACGAGGAGGGCGGCCAGCTCACCGAGGCGGTGCGCCGCCGGCCGTACTCGGTGATCCTGCTGGACGAGGTGGAGAAGGCCCACCCGGACGTCTTCGACATCCTGCTCCAGGTGCTCGACGACGGCCGGCTCACCGACGGCCAGGGGCGGACGGTCGACTTCCGCAACACGATCCTGATCCTCACGTCCAACCTCGGGTCGTCGGTGGTCAGCGATCTGACGCTCGTGGAGGAGCAGCGTCGGGAGGGTGTCCTGTCGGTGGTCCGCTCGCACTTCAAGCCGGAGTTCCTCAACCGGCTCGACGACGTGGTGGTCTTCGCCGCGCTGCGCGAGGAGGATCTGCGATCCATCGTGGACATCCAGCTCGTCCGGCTGCGGAACCGCCTCGCCGACCGCCGGTTGGCGCTGGACATCACCGACGCCGCCCGGGGCTGGCTGGCCGAGCACGGCTACGACCCGATCTACGGTGCCCGCCCGCTGCGTCGCCTGGTCCAGACGGCGATCGGCGACCAACTCGCCAAGGCCCTGCTGGCCGGTCAGATCCGCGACGGCCAGACGGTCAAGGTCGACCTGACCCCCACCAAGGACGCCCTCACGGTAACCCCTGCCTGACGCCCACCCCACCCCGCCCAGCCCTCGTGATCAAGGGGTTTGCGTCGCGGAACCGCCTTCCGTCGACGCAAACTCCTTGATCGACCGGGTGGGGTGGGTGGCGGCGGGGAAAGTAGGGGGCATGTTCGGGATCGGGAAGAAGCGGGACCGTGAGATCCGGGACGCGGTCGAGGAGCTGGCGCGGGCGGACACGCTCGCCTTCGGCGGGGTCGGGTTCGCCGGGACGCTGCTGCCGGTGACCGAGGCGTACGGCACGGTCGAGGCCGCGTTGACCGAACGCCCCGACGTCGTACGCGGGCACGTCGACCGGCTGCTCGCGCACGGCTCCCCGGCCGGCCGGGCGTACGCGGCGACGTTGCTGGAGCGGGTCGACCCGCTGGCCGCGCGGGCGGCGTGGGCCGCGATGCGCGACGATCCGGGCGAGTTCAACACGTTCAGCGGCTGCCTCATGGGCCGCTCCTCGCTGGGCGAGTACGCCGCGATCCGCCTCGCCGACGCGTGAACCCCCGCAACCGGAGAGGGTCCCACGGGCACCGGGTGACCGGCTGCTCACTCGACCTGCTACACGTTCAACCTGGTGCACGGGGTTGTTACCGTTCGCGCCGACGTACCGGGGAGGGTGGTCGGTGAACGGGTCCGTGGCGTGGCTGGTAACGGCGGTGGGCTGCTTGATCGGGGCGGTCGGAGTGGTGATCGCCGTCGTGGCGCTGCGGCGGTCCCGGAGCCGGCGGCCACCCGAAGCCGCACCGACGGATCCGCTCCGGGATCACGACGCCGACGTGCTGCGCGGCGACCCACGCCGGCTGCGTCCCGGCGACATCGTCGAGATCCGTCAGGTCTCCTACCTGGTGCGGGGCACGATCCGTCTGGTCGAGGGTGGCTGGAGCTGGGTCGAGCACCTGCTCGACGACGCGCAGGGCGTACGGCGCTGGCTCTCCGTCGAGGAGGATCCGGAGCTGGAACTGGTGCTCTGGGCCGCCGAGGCCGGCGCCACCGTCACTCCCGGCGCACCGACCATCGACTTCGCGGGCAGGCGGTACAGCTGGAAAGAGTCCGGGCAGGCCCGGTTCACGGCCACCGGCACCACCGGCCTCGACCCGGCCGGCAGCATGCGGTACCACGACTACCAGGCGCCGGGTGGGGCGCGGCTCTCCTTCGAGGCTTACGGGGAGGCGGGCTGGGAGGTGGCGCGCGGCGAACTCCTGCACCGCACCGAGGTGATGATCTACCCGCAGGCCGGCGAGGACCGGAGCGGGGAGTACTGAGTGCTGGTCACCCTGGACGCCCCGTACGTCGACACCAGCGCGGCCGACCTCAGCCTGGCCCGCGACGACGTGGAGCGGCCCGCGCTGCACGTGCTCGACCTCGTCCTGCCCGGGCCGATCCGACTCGAGTTGTGACTGCTGGGCGCATCGCACCAGGTGGTGCTGCGCGCGGGCGACGGCATGCTGACCGAGACGGTGGCCTGCCTGCCCGGGCGACCACCCGAACTGCCGGCCACGGTGCTCGACGAGGCCGTGCCGCCCACGCTGGCGTTGCCCACCGACGCGCCGAGGCTGCACTTCCTGAGCTCGGCGACCCCGGCGGCGGCGGCCACCTTCCCTGCCGACCGGGGCCGCATCGTGGTGCCCGCGTCGACCCTGCTGCAACCCCGGGTCCTCGAGTACGCCCGCACCGAGTGGCGCGGCTACTGATCCGCGCATTCCCGCAGCACCACGTCGGGTGCCTCGCGGCGGCGTCGCGGCCTGCCGCGCTGGCCGATTGCCGATACGGTGTGGGCGCGATCTAGGGAAGGAGCATCGTGGTCGATTCCCCCAGCACGCCGGCCCGGTCACGGCCGGGTGTGGTGACGATTTCCAGCTATCTGCTGATCCTCTTCGCCGTCCTTCAGCTCGTCGGTCTCATCGTCACGCTGTCCACCATCGGCACCATCCGGGACGTGATGCGGGACGCGTACGCCAGCACCGATCCCGAAGCGGCCGACGCGGTCAGCGGCATCACCTACGCGGTCGGCATCGGCGGCGCGATCTTCGCTCTGCTCATCGCGGCCGGCCTGGTCGTGCTGGCGTTGCTCAACAACCGGGGCAAGAACGGTTCCCGGATCACGACCTGGGTTCTCGGCGGCATCATGATCTGCTGCACCGGTGGCAACCTGGCCAGCGGTGCGGCGGGCGGCTTCACCGGTGGTGCCACCGGCGGTGCCAGTGGCAACGCACCGAGCCCGGACGAGATCCAGCGTCAGGTCGACGCGGCGCTGCCCGGCTGGTTCACTCCGCTCAGCACCGCCATCTCGTTGATCGCGGTGCTCGCGCTGCTCGCCGCGCTGATTCTGCTCGCGCTGCCCAAGGCGAACGAGTTCTTCCGCAAGCCGCAGCCCGTCTGGGAGCCGCCGACGCCCGGTGCCGCCTACCCGGGATACCCGGGCTATCCGCAGGGCCCGGGTCAGCCGGGTTATCCGCAGGGCCCGGGTCAGCCGGGTTATCCGCAGGGTCCGGGCTACCCGTCCTCCGGTGACCCCTCCTACCCGCCGATCCCCGGTCAGCCGCCGGCCGGTCAGCCGCCGACGTTCGGTCAGCCGCCGACGTTCGGTCAGCCCGGTGACCAGCCGCCCTCGTCGGACCGGCCCGGCCCGACCCCGCCGCCGATGAGCTGACGGCCGGAGAACGGCCATGCTGACGGGTCCCTCCGATAGGTTGCAGTCGACGTCTATCGGAGGGATCCGTCGTGTCGTACCCGTATCCGGTGCCGACCCGCCGTCCCGCCGCGGTCACGGTGGCGATGGCCGTGCTGCTGCTGATGGCGGTCGTCGCCGTCGCGTACGCCATGGCCGGGCTGCTGGTGATCGGCGGCACCGTCGACCGGTTCCGCTCCGCCGCGAGCGGCGCCCCCGCCGACCAGGTCGACGGCACGGTCGCGCTGCTGCACGCCTCCGCGGTGGTCTCCGCCGTGCTCAGCCTGCTGGCCGGCGTGCTTCTCGCCGGTCTGGCGGTCGGCGTGGGTGGCGGACGCGCCGGCGCCCGGGTGACGGTCTGGGTCGTCAGCGGGCTCGGCGCGTTCTGTGGCTGCGCTGGCCTCGCGCTGTTCGTCGGCCAGCGGTCGGTGCCGTTGCGGTTGGGTGCCCAGGACCAGACGAACGGCGAACTTTTCGGCCTGATCGCCGACGCTTACCCGTCATGGTGGATCCCCCTGG
Organism: Micromonospora avicenniae; assembly: GCF_900156065.1. GTDB lineage: Bacteria > Actinomycetota > Actinomycetes > Mycobacteriales > Micromonosporaceae > Micromonospora > Micromonospora avicenniae. The sequence continues at coordinate 248,729 of NZ_FTNF01000003.1, forward strand.
GCGGGGGGCTTTCGATCGGGCAAACACTCGGTTACCTTGTGGTAGCCGCGCTGCTGGCCCTGCCGGCGGCGAACGTGTGGTTCCGCCGTCGATCCACGCCAGCCGCACCACCCGGGCCCCCGCCCGCCCCGTACCAGCCAGCATCGATCCTGCCGCCGTACAGCTGAGGACCCTCCGTGACGTCCCACTCCGCGCCCGACGAGCAGCGGGCCCTGGTGACCGGTGCGACGGCCGGCATCGGTGCGGCGTTCGCCCGCCGGCTGGCGGCCGACGGTTGGCACCTGGTGCTGGTCGCCCGCGATGCCGACCGCCTCGCCGACATGGCCGCCGAACTCAGGGAGCGCCGCGGACGAGACGTCGAGATCATCTCGACCGATCTGTCCACCGACGACGGTTGCGTCGTCGTGGAGCGGCGGCTCGTCGCTGACGCCCCGATCGATCTGCTGGTCAACAATGCCGGGATCAGCCTCAACAAGCCTTTTCTGCGTTCCTCGGCGGAGGACGAGGCCCGATTGCTGCGTCTCAACGTGCACGCGGTGATGCGCCTGACCCTCGCCGCGTTGCGGCCGATGACCGATCGGCGGCGCGGGGCAGTGATAAATGTCTCTTCGGTTGCTGGTTTCGGCGCGGTCATGCCCGGTTCGACGTACTCGGCCAGCAAGGCGTGGGTCACCAACTTCAGCGAGTCCGTCGGACAGTCGGCGCGGCCGTTCGGCGTACGTGTGATGGCGCTCTGCCCCGGCTACACGCGCACCGAGTTCCATCAGCGGGCCGGCATCAACATGTCCAAGACGCCGGGCTGGATGTGGCTGCAAGCCGACGACGTGGTCGACGAAGCGCTGCGTGACCTGCGGAAAGGCAAGCTGGTGAGCGTTCCGTCGTGGAGATACAAGCTCGCCGTCGCCGGTCTTCGGCACGCGCCGCGGCGCTTGTTGCACGCGGTCTCCCAGGACACCCGGGGCCGGACCGGCCGGGACGCGAACTGATCCGTCGCCCGGGACCGGCACCGCCCGGATCTCGTTCGTCAGGTGGCGAGCGGAGCGGGCTTCGTCGCGCAGAGTAGTCGTATATCGCCATGCATCGGTCGCCCGAGCGATGGATACCGGTGGACCCCAGACGCGGCTCACAGACTCGAGCAGTACCCTCTATCGCCATGGGGGACCACGACGACCTGCGTAAATTCATCACCGATCTGGCCGTGGTACACGGCAAGGTGGTGCTCTCCTCCGGCATCGAGGCGGACTGGTACGTCGATCTGCGACGTGTCACGCTCCATAACCAGGCGGCACCGTTGGTCGGTCGAGTGATGCTCGACCTCACCGCCGACTGGGAGTACGACGCGGTCGGCGGCCTGACCCTGGGCGCCGATCCGATCGCCGTCTCGATGCTGCACGCCTCTGCTCCGACCGATCGGCCTCTGGACGCCTTCGTGGTGCGCAAGGCCGGTAAGGCGCACGGGTTGCAGCGACGGATCGAGGGACCGGATGTCGCCGGTCGTCGAGTACTCGCGGTTGAGGACACATCGACGACGGGGTCGAGTGTGTTGACCGCGGTGGAAGCGCTACGCGAGGCCGGGGCCGAGGTCATCGGTGTGGCGGTTATTGTTGATCGAGGTGCCGGCGACGCGGTGCGAGCCGCCGGACTGCCTTATCGGGCGGCCTATACGTTGGCTGACCTCGGCCTTGTGGCGTAAAAGTCTGCCGATTCGGATCTGCTGATATGCAGGCGGATCGATGCTGCTGGTGGAAGGATGGAAAACGTGGGAACTGCGTTGGCTGAAATGACTATGCCTCAGATCTCGCCGCTCGCCGGCGAGCCGATCGAACGTGCCGATGCCGAGCGTCTCGCCGGGGTTCTCAAGGCCCTCGCCGACCCTGCCCGGCTGCGGCTGCTGAGCCTGATCCAGTCGGCTCCAGAGGGCGAGGCGTGCGTTTGTGACCTGACCGCGCCGCTCGGCCTCTCGCAGCCGACGGTCAGCCATCACCTGCGCATCCTCACCGAGGCCGGCTTGCTGGAGCGGGAGAAGCGCGGTGTGTGGGCCTACTACCGGCTGGTGCCGACGGCGATCGCCACGATCGCCGATCTGCTGACCCCGCCGCGCAAGCGGGCCACCAAGAAGGCTCGCTGACCCGTACCGATCGTCCGGTGCCCTCCCCGAACCGGGACGGCGCCGGACGGCCGGCCGGTCAGTGCTTGCCGTAGTGCTGCCGGGTTTCCCGAATCGCTTCCTCGGCGGCGGCCCGTTCCGCAGCGCTGGCACCCCGCTTGGCCGCGATCCGCGCCCGGAGCAGTTCGATGGCGATCGGGATCACCGAGATCGCCACGATCGCGACCAGGATGAGTTCGATGTTGTCCTTGACGAACGGGATCTGGCCGAGGAAGTAGCCGAGCACCGTCACGCCGCTGCCCCAGAGCACCCCGCCGATCACGTTGTAGGTCACGAACGTGCGGTAGTTCATCCGGCTGACCCCTGCCACGATCGGCGTGAACGTCCGCACGATCGGCACGAAGCGGGCCAGCACGATCGAGCGGGCGCCGTACTTCTCGAAGAACTCGTGCGCCTTCAGCACGTTCTCCTGCTTGAACAACCGGGAGTTGGGCCGCCGGAAGAGCGATGGCCCCACCTTCCGGCCGAACGCGTACCCCACCTGGTCACCGGCGACCGCTGCGATCGTGACCAGTAGGCAGACCAGCCAGAGCGGGTAGGTGATGTATTGCCCGTCCGCCGTCAGCAGGCCCGCCGTGAAGAGCAGCGAGTCGCCCGGCAGGAAGAAGCCGATCAGCAGACCCGACTCGGCGAAGACGATGGCCAGGATGCCGAGCAGCCCGAACGTCGAGATCAACCACTCCGGGTCGAGCCAGTCAGGGCCCAGGGCCAGGGTGGTGGTGGGCGTCGGCACGAGCGACCTCCGATCTAACGGTGGGGGCGTTCAGTCGCCGGCGGCGACGGCACGTCCGTAGTCTAGGTGGCCGTCCGAGACGCCCGGTGCTCGACGTCACACCTGTGTCGGCTGTCGCAGCCCGCCGTCCGGATCCGCTGCGTGCCGGTCCCCTCGGCCACCACCAGCACCTGCCCGGCCACCGGCGGCTACTTCCGGCACCCGCCCGGCCGGGCCGGGGCACCCGTCGGGCCGAGACCTACAACCGTGGGTCGACCGGCTCGGACTCGCAGGCGAGGATCGCGAACACCAGCGCGTGCCGACGCCACAGCGGCACGCCGTCGGCAAGCCCGTCCAGCGCCGCCAGGCCCAGGCCGTGCTCACGCAGCGCCAGCCCGCGCTTGCGGCCGAGGGAGCGCTGGCGCAGGAGCTTCAGCTGCTCCGGCTCGTCATAGCCCGGGCCGTAGATGATCCGCAGGTACTCCCGCCCCCGGCACTTGATGCCCGGCTGGAGCAGCGACCCCCGCTTACTGCGGGCGGCGAGACCCGCGTACGGCTTGACGACCATCCCTTCGCCGCCCGCTGCCGTGAGCGCCAGCCACCAGTCCGTGGCGGCGGCGACCGACGCCTCGTCGGCGAGGTGGACCACCTGTCGCCGCGTCGGCGTGAAGAACTCCGGATCGGCGGCGCAGAGCCGGTCGGCCAGGTCGAGGTGCCAACCGTGATCCCGGTCGGCGTAACTGCTCTCGGAGCCGGCGAGCACCGCGAACGGTGCCAGGGTCACCCCGCGCAGACCCTCGGTCGGCCGGACGTACGCCCGGTAGGCGGCGCTGTAGGCGCGTACCTCGTCGTGCCGGCGGGCCATCCGGTCGCGCAGTTCGCCGACCGGCAGCCCTCGGGCGGCGGCGGAGTCGAGCGCCTCCCGCACCGCCGGCAGGGCGGCGCGGCCGGCGGCGCCGACCCCGGCGTACTGCTCACGGATCAGGCCGCCCGCCTTGGCCGACCACGGCAGCAGTTCGGCGTCGAGCAGCAGCCAGTCGGTCTCCAGCTCATCCCAGAGCCCGGCCGCGCCGATCGCCAGCCGCACCCGGTCGAGCAGCTCGGTGTCGAGCGGCTCTCCGAAGAACGGCCGGCCGGTACGGGTGTGCACCACGCCGCCGCCGGGGCCGAACCGACCACCGTCGCGATCCCGGCAGACCAGCACCACGGCCCGCGAGCCCATGTGCTTCTCCTCGCAGACCACCCGGTCCACGCCGGCCGCGCGGTAGTCGGCGAACGCGTCCGCCGGGTGTTCGAGGAACCCCTCCTGACTGGACGTCGAGCAGGGGGCCATCGTCGGCGGTAGCCAGGTCAGCCAGCGCGGGTCGACCGCGAACCGGCTCATCACCTCCAGCGCGGCGGCGGCGTTCTCGGCGGGTACGGTCAGCGAGCCGTAGCCGTGCTCGATGTGCCGGCGGCCCGCCACGTCGCCCAGCTCCAGCACCTCGTCCGGACGGGCCGGCGCAGCGGTCAGCGGCCGGGCCGGGGCGTACCACTCCCGCTCGGCGGCGACGGAGACCAGCTCCCGCTCCGGGTAGCGCAGGGCGGTGAGCCGGCCGCCGAAGACGCAGCCGGTATCGATGCAGATGGTGTTGTTGACCCACTCCGGCTCGGGCGTGGGCGTGTGCCCGTAGACGACCATCGCCGAACCTCGGTAGTCGCGCGCCCACGGGTAGCGGACCGGGAGGCCGTACTCGTCGGTCTCGCCGGTGGTCTCCCCGAACAGGGCGAACGCGCGCACCCGGCCGGACGCCCGGCCCTGGTACTCCTCCTTGAGTCCGGCGTGGGCGACCACGAGCCGGCCCCCGTCGAGCACGAAGTGGCTGACCAGCCCGTTGACGAAGCTCGCCACCGCCGACACGAACTCGGGTGACTCCGCCTCCAGCTGAGCCATCGTCTCGGCCAGACCGTGGGTGAGCCGGACGTCGCGGCCACGCAACCGGCGCAGCAGCTTCTGCTCGTGGTTGCCCGGTACGCAGATCGCGTGCCCGGCGGCGACCATGCCCATCACCAGGCGGAGCACGCCGGGAGAGTCCGGGCCGCGGTCCACCAGGTCGCCGACGAAGACGGCGGTACGCCCCGCCGGATGCGTGGCGTCGACCGGCCGGCCCTGCTCGTCGCGGTGCAGCCGCCAGCCGAGCCGGACCAGCAGCGACTCCAACTCGGCGCGGCAGCCGTGCACGTCGCCGACGATGTCGAACGGCCCGGTCAGCTCGCGCCGGTCGTTGAACAGCTTCTCGTACCGGACCTCGGCGGCGTCGATCTCCTCGGGGCCGCGCAGCACGTGCACCTTCCGGAAGCCCTCCCGGGCCAGCTGCCCGTACGTCCGGCGCAGATCCCGCTGCATCCGGGTGAGCACCTGCCGGCCGAGGGTGCGATCGGCGCGTACCTCCGTACGCGCCCAGGCCAGCGCCTCGGGCACGTCGAGCACGATCGCGACAGGTAGCACGTCGTGCTCCCGGGCCACCCGGACCAGCCCGGCCCGGGCGTGCGGCTGGAGGTTGGTCGCGTCGACCACGGTGAGCCGGCCGGCGCGCAGCCGCTTGCCGGCGACGTAGTGCAGGGCGTCGAACGCGTCGGCGGAGGCGGACTGGTCGTTCTCGTCGTCCGCCACCATCGCCCGGAACGCATCCGAGGAGAGCACCTGGCTCGGGAGGAAGTGCCGGCGAGCGAAGGTCGACTTGCCGGAACCGGAGACGCCGACGAGAGCCACCAGGGCGAGTTCGGGGATGTCCAGTACGGTCACGGCCGCTCCTCCTTCCGGGGCGTCAGCTGCGGCTCCCGGTGGTCCGGGTCCGGCACGTCGATGGTCAGTACGGCCAGCTGGGTGGGGCTGCCCACCTCCGGGTCCTCGTCGCCGACGCCGGAGAGCCGGAGGCGGTAACCGTAGGTGCCGGCCACCCGCTCGGCCCACGCGGTGAACTCGGCGCGGGTCCACTCGAAGCGGTGGTCGGCATGCCGGAACCGGCCCGCCGGCAGCCCGTCGTAGCGGACGTTGTACTCGGCGTTCGGGGTGGTCACCACGACGGTGCCCGGCCGGGCGTGCCCGAACACCACGTCCTCCAGGGCCGGCAGCCGTGGCGGGTCCAGGTGCTCGATCACCTCCATGAGCACCGCCGCGTCGTAGCCGCGCAGCCGGTCGTCCCGGTAGGTGAGCGCGGACTGCCAGAGGTTGATCCGGTTGCGCTGCCGCTCCGGCAGCCGGTCCAACCGCAGCCGTCGGGCGGCCAGCGTCAGCGCGTGGCTGGAGACGTCGGTGCCGACGATCTCGGTGTACCGGCGGTCACCGGCGAGGGCGGTGAGCAGCGCGCCGGAGCCGCAGCCCAGGTCGAGCACGCGGCTCGCACCACTGTCGGCGAGGGCGGCGAGCACTGCCGCACGCCGGCGGGCCGCCAGCGACGGTCGCCCCTGCGCGGCGGTGTCGGACCCGTCGTCGACAGTGTCGGCGGGCAGCGGCTCGTCGGTGAGCCGCTCTTCGGCCAGTTGGGTCAGCGCCTGCCCGGCCAGGGCGCGCTGGTGCGCCAGGTAGCGCCGGGTGATCAGCCCCCGTTCCGGGTGACCGGCCAGCCAGCCGGCGCCGGCCCGGAGCAGCTTCTCCACCTCGTCCGGCGCCACCCAGTAGTGCTTGGCGTCGTCGAGGACGGGGAGCAGCACGTACAGGTGGTTGAGCGCGTCGGCGAGCCGCTGGACACCGGTCAGCCGCAGGTCGACGTATCGGCTGTCGCCCCATTCGGGGTACGCCTCGTCGAGCGGGATCGGCGTGGCCTCGACCGTCCAGCCGAGCGGGGCGAAGACCCGTACGGCCACCTCGGCGCCGCCCCGGCATCGCAGCACCGGCACCCGCAGCTCCAGGGGAATCGGGGTCGCTGCCAGCTCCGCGCGTTCCCGCGACTCGCCGCGCAGGGCCGAGCGGAACACCTTGGCCATGGCGGAGGCGAGCAGGCTGGAGGCCGCGTACGGCCGGTCGTTGACGTACTGCCCGAGGTTGAACGTCTCAGGCGTGGCCGACGGACCGCCGCGTCCGCGCCGACGGGCGCCCGCCAGCCGCAGCGAATCCACGTCCAGCAGCAGGGCGGCGGTGCAGCGCTGCTCGTCCGCCTCCGGGTAGAAGACGTGCGCCGTGCCGACCGGTACGTCGAAGGACTGCACCCGGTCGGGGTGCTTGACCAGCAGGTGACCGAGGTCGGTCGCCGGCCGGTGCGTGGTGGTCAGGGTGAGCAGCACGCCGACCATGGTGGCAGCCGGATCGATCTTGCGTCGCCCGGTTTTCGCCTGCCCTTCGGCATCAGAGGATCCGGGAGGAGACGGCGGGCCGCCGCAATGTTTCGTCCGCCCGGATCCGTCATCAGGAGCAGGAGCTCGGGAGGTGTGGTGACGTACGAAGAGTTCGCCGACCCGCGTCTGGCCGCGTTGCTGCGGTACGCGGTGATGCTCACCGGTGATCCACACCAGGCGGAGGACCTGGTGCAGGAGACGATGGTCCGGGTACAGCTCAACTGGCGGCGGGTGGCTCGGGCCGACTCGCCCGAGCGGTACGTGCGCCGGATGCTCACCAACCAGTACATCGACTGGCGGCGGGGCTCGTGGGTGCGCCGGGTGCTGTTGCGCGCGGAGCCGGACGAGGCCGTGCCCGCACCCAGCGATCACGCCCAGTCCTCCGTGGACCGGGACCAGGTCTGGTCCTGGCTGGCCCGGTTGCCCCGCCGCCAGCGGGCCAGCCTGGTGCTGCGCTACTACGAGGACCTGCCGGACGCGGAGATCGCGGACATCCTGGGCTGCGCCGTCGGCACCGTGCGCTCGTCGATTTCCCGCGCCCTGGCCACCCTTCGGACCGAATACGTGGAGGTCTGCTCGTGACTGAGAGAGAGCTGCGTGCCGCGTTCACCCGGCACGAAGCGCTGACACCACCGGCCGGTCCGGTGCGCGCGGCGATCGACCGGGTGGCCGCCGTGCGTCGTCGCCGTCGGCAGCGGGTCCGCGCGGCCGGTGTCGCGCTCGCCCTGGTCGGCGCGCTCGGCGTCGGGTTACCGCAGCTCGCGCCCCGCCCGAGTCCGCAGCACGCCCCAACCGTCGCCGGGCCGTCGACAGGGCTGCCCACCGGAGCCCTGAACCTGCTGGTGCTCGGCCTTGACACGAGGTCGGACGGAGCACCGCCGTCGGCCGACTCGGTGCTGATCGTGCACATCCCGGCCGACCGCAGCCGGCCCTACCTGATCTCGCTCCCTCGGGACCTGGAGGTGAAGATCCCCGGGTTCCAGCGGAGCAAGCTCAACGCGGCCTTCGCGTACGGCGCCGGATCCGAACACCCCGACCGGAGCAAGGGGTACGACCTGACGCGCCGGGTCGTCGCCGACCTGACCGGCGTACGCGTCGATGCCGGCGTGGTCCTGACCTTCTCCGCGATGCGGAAGGCGACCGACGTGCTGGGCGGGGTGGAGATCTGCCTGCCGCAGCAGGTTGAGTCCGTCCACACCCGGCGGGTCTACCCCGCTGGCTGTCACCGCCTCGACGGCGCGGCCAGCCTCGACCTGCTCCGGCAGCGCCGCGGGATGCCGGACGGCGCGCTGGACCGCGACCGCAACGCCCAGCGGTTCGCGGCCGGCGTGGTGCGGCAGGTCGCCGAGCAGGGCGCGTTGACCGACCCGGTGCAGATGTCCCGCATCCTCGCCGCGATCACACCGGAGTTGACCGTGGCGGGCAATATGTCGGTGCCCGACCTGCTGCGGGTGGTACCGGAACTGTCGTCTGCCGATCCCGTCGGGCTCAGCCTGCCGGTCGTGTGGCCGGAGGTTCCCAGCTCACCCACCTCCACGGGCGAAACGGGCGGCCTGGGGCTGCGCGCCGACCCGCAGGCCGCACCGGCCTTCCTCACCGCGTTGCGGGAAGACCGGCTGGCCCAGTGGGCCGCGGCGAACCCGGAACGGGTCACCCGGCTTCGCTGAAGGATCTCCGAATCGGCCCACCGGCGCGTACCGTCGATGCCAGGATGGGACGGTGGGCTTCCTGATCCGGTGGGCGATCACCGCGGTTGCGCTGTGGATCACCACGCTGATCGTGCCCGGGGTCCACGTCGGCGGCCGGTCGGGGGCCAACACGGTGCTCACCCTGGTCGTCGTGGCGCTGATCTTCGGCCTCGTGAACGCGGTCCTCAAGCCGGTCATCAAGGTTGTCGGTTGCATCTTCTACCTGCTGACCCTGGGCCTGTTCGCACTGGTGGTCAACGCGCTGCTGTTCCTGCTGACCGACCGGATCGCCCGCGCGCTCGACCTCCCGTTCCAGATCGACGGTTTCTGGTCCGCGTTCTGGGGCGCCATCGTTATGGCTGTGGTCACCTGGCTGATCAGTGTCGCGCTCCCGGACCGGCTGGAGGGGCGGTGACCGCCGGCGCCGAAGGTCACCGGCCGGTGGACCCGCACAGGGTCGGTGGCGGCCGGTCGGCCGCGCTGCGGGATACTGCCCGACGGAGGACAGTGCGGTCCGGCGCACCAATGGACAACAGCGGCCAGCACGGCCGAGAGCGGTAAGAAGGAGCGTTCGACATGCCCATCGCTTCCCCCGAGGCCTACGCGGAGATGCTGGACCGCGCCAAGGCTGGCCGGTTCGCGTACCCCGCGATCAACGTGACCTCCTCGCAGACGCTGCACGCGGCGCTCAAGGGCTTCGCCGACGCGGAGAGCGACGGCATCGTCCAGGTCTCCACCGGTGGCGCCGAGTACCTCTCCGGCCCGTCGATCAAGAACATGGTCAGCGGTGCGGCGGCCTTCGCCGCGTACGCGCACGAGGTGGCGAAGAACTACCCGGTCAACATCGCCCTGCACACCGACCACTGCCCGAAGGACAAGCTGGACAAGTTCGTCCGGCCGCTCATGGGGATCTCGCAGGAGCGGGTGAAGCGCGGCGAGGAGCCGCTGTTCCAGTCGCACATGTGGGACGGCTCCGCGGTGCCGGTGGCGGAGAACCTGGAGATCGCCGAGCAGCTCCTCACCGAGGCCGCCAAGGGCAAGATCGTCCTCGAGATCGAGGTCGGCGTCGTCGGTGGCGAGGAGGACGGCGTCGAGAACGCGATCAACGAGAAGCTCTACACCACCGTCGAGGACGGTCTCGCCATGGTCGAAGCGCTCGGCCTGGGCGAGAAGGGCCGCTACATGGCGGCGCTGACGTTCGGCAACGTGCACGGCGTCTACAAGCCGGGCAACGTCAAGCTCCGCCCGGAGGTGCTCAACCACATCCAGATGGCGGTGGGCGCCAAGTACAACAAGGAGAAGCCGCTCAGCCTGGTCTTCCACGGCGGCTCCGGCTCCCTGCTGTCCGAGATCCGTGAGGCGCTCGATTACGGCGTGGTGAAGATGAACATCGACACCGACACCCAGTACGCCTTCACCCGGCCGGTGGCCGACCACATGTTCCGCAACTACGACGGCGTGCTGAAGGTCGACGGCGAGGTCGGCAACAAGAAGATGTACGACCCGCGGGTCTGGGGCAAGGCCGCCGAGGCCGGCATGGCCGCCCGGGTCGTCGAGGCCTGCGAGGCCCTGCGCTCGACCGGCACCAAGATGAGCAAGTAGGACGGACGACCCGACGGCCGGTCCCCTCGGGGGCCGGCCGTCGGCGTTCCCGGGCGACATACGAGCTGCCCCGCGTGTCGTCGCGTGCCTCGTCGCCCGGTGACGATGACGCCGCCGCTGCCTACCCCGCCGTCAGTAGCCGGACGGCCTCGTGGACGTCGTCGGTGAGGTGGATGCTCGGCGACAGGTCGCCGAGCGGGGAGCCGGCCAGCAGCGGGCGGAGCAGCGACTCGACGGGCAGTTCGGTGGTCCAGAAGGTGCGGTCGAGGAAGACGTACGCGCCACTGGAACCGTCCGTGCCGTAGAACGTCTTCGTCGCCGCCTGGAACACCTCCTGCACGGTGCCGGCGCGCCCCGGCGCGAACACGATCCCGCCCCGGGCGAGCCGGAGGATCGTGTCCTCACGGATCGCGTTGGAGAAGTACTTGGCGATCCGGCCGGCGAAGAGGTTCGCCGGTTCGTGCCCGTACAGCCAGGTCGGGACGGCGAGCCCGCCGGCCCGCGCCCACGCCAGGTCGTCCGCGCCGCGCTGCCGGGGCACCGGCGGGGCGTGCCGTTCGCGTACCCGCAGCGCCACCGCCGTGTACCGGTCGTGGTCGGTGAAGTCGGGCGCCGTCGCCAGCAGGTCGATCGCCTCGGTCAACTCTTCCGCCGGGTGGCCGGCGAGGTAGGCGCCGAGGTTCGCGGCCTCCATCACGCCCGGGCCGCCGCCGGTGATCACGAGCCGGTCGGCCCGGGCCAGCTCCCAGCCGAGTACGGCGGCCATCCGGTACGGCACGCTGCCGCGCGGTACCGCGTGCCCGCCCATGATCCCGACCACCGACTGCGGCCCGTACGCGGCCAGCCAGGAGCGGGTCGCGTCGGCGAGCGCGTTGTCGACCCCGTGGTCGTGCAGCCGCTGGCCGAGCGCCTCCTTGACGTCCGGCAGCGCGCCGCCGTGCGCCCGGAAGTGCGCGTACACCCGGGTGTCGTACATCCCTTCGAACCCCGCCTCGGCGAACCCGGCGGCCAGGTCCTCCGGCGTGTAGAGGTGGCTCGGCTGGGTCGGGTACGGCAACCCGGAAAAGGGCGGAACCACGTTGGCGCCACGCCGGACCAGGTCGGCGCCGACCTCCCGCGAAACGAAGCGGCAGCCGACGAAGAGCGTCCCGGCCACCGTGACCCGGCTCAGGTCGGGCACCGGGTCCAGGTCGAGCCGGAGGCCCTGCACGGTCAGGCCGGTCAGGTCGCCGCCGGCCAACCGCCTGTCGAACTCGACGCGGGTTTCGATCTCGTTCGTGGCATGCGGTTCGATGACGTCCGCGGGTGGTGGGGTGGGCACTCGGCCATCCTGCCTCGGCAGGTCCAATCCGACGAATGGCGGCCGGGCCACCCGGGCCGGGTGGGGCCAGCCTGCGGCGCGCCTTCGCGGCGAAAGCTTTCCGCAGTTCACATGTTCCCGGCGGACGCGACAGGAGCCCGGCGGCGGTAGCCACCGGGCTCCTGCATAACCGGGTCCTGGGGAGGCTCCGGACCAATAGTTGTAACGGAAAACACCTTCCTCCGGCATAGGCCGCAGGCGTGACCAACTCCTCAGCCGTTCAGCCAGCGAGCTGGGCCGACCCGCTCGCGTGTCCCAGGGCGAAGCGGGTTGAATGGGGCGATGCAGAACCTCATGCCGGAGCCCCCGGCCACCCTCCTCCCCGCGCACGACGAGGCCGACGCCGCGTTGGCCGCCGCCGAGACCGACGGCGGTGACGAGGCGCTCGCCGAGGTGGCGGCGCGGTATCCGACGTACAGCGCGGCGTGGGGGGCACTCGCCGCCCGGGCGCTCGCGGCGGGCCAGGCCGTCCAGGCGTACGCCTACGCACGCACCGGCTACCACCGGGGCCTCGATCAACTACGGCGCAACGGCTGGAAGGGGCACGGCCCGGTGCCCTGGTCGCACGAGCCGAACCAGGGCTTCCTCCGCTGCCTCTACGTGCTCTCCCGCGCGGCCGACGAGATCGGCGAGGCGGACGAGGCGGCCCGCTGCGCCCAGTTCCTCCGCGACTGCGACCCGGCTGCCGCGGACGCACTGTCCAGCAACTGACCCCAGCGATCGGTGGCCGGCTCGATGCCCGCCGCGCCGGCCACCGAGCGCCGCACGCCCGTCCGGCGCCTACAGCCCCTCGGCCACCGCGGCGGCGATCTTCAGCCAGGCGTCGCGGGTGGCCGTGGAGAGTCCGCTGTACCGGATCGGCTCGCCGCTGTCGATGAGCCGCTCGTACGGCGCGAGCAGCACCGCCCGGGTACGGGCGGCGAAGTGCTCCTGGATCGCGGGCAGGTCGATGTCCTTGCGGGACGGGGGCATCGACACCACGGTGACCGCCTGGCGGACCAGCCGCTGCCGGCCGCTCTGCTCCAGGTGGTCGAGCATCCGGGCGGCCGTCTCCGCCGAGTCGTTACGGGCGGACATAGTGACCACGAGCTGATCGGTCGCGTCCATGGCGGCCTGCCAGTTCTGCGCCCGGACGTTGTTCCCGGTGTCCACGAAGATCAGCTTGTAGAAGCGGCTGACCACCTCGCGGATCTCGGCGAACGCGGACGCGGTGAGCATCTCGCCACCGGTGGCCGACTCGTCCGAGGCGAGTACGTCGAACATCCCCTCGCCCTGCGAACGGACGTACTGCGACAGGTCGCCGACCCTCCCGTGCGCGCCCTGGAACTGGCCGAGGTCGCGAAGCAGATCCCGCACGGTGCGGGAGTGGAAGTCCTGCTGCGCCCGCATCCCGAGGGTGCCCTGGGTCTCGTTGTTGTCCCAGGCCAGCACGTAGCCGCCGCGCTTCTGCCCGAACGTCATGGCGAGCAGCAGGATCGCCACCGTCTTACCGGCGCCGCCCTTCGGGTTGACGACCGTCACCTGGCGCAGCCCGCCGAAGTTGCGGCGGACCATCTCGATCTCGCGCCTGAGCTCCTGTTCGTGCCGTCCCGGCGGCAGTCGCAGACCCATCCTGTTGACCACCGCCCGTACGCCCATCGTGGCGACCGGATCGGCGGGCCGTACCTGCCGCCGCCGGGCGAAGTCCTCCGCCGTCGGTGCGGGGCCGATGCCGGGCGGATGGCCGGTGGGTGCCGGACCCACTTCACCCGGCTGCGGCTGGTACGGCTGCTGTGCCGTCGGTGGGACCCCGTCCCCGTTCTGCTGCCACTGCGGCGGTTGCCAGTCGGAGTTGAAGGTGCCGGCCGCGGCTGTCGTACCGTCCGGTCGCGGGGCGGGTGACGGTTGCGCCTCCGCCACGCCGAGCCAGGGAACGGCACCCGGTGCCGAAGCCGGTGGCACGCCGGACCCGACGGCATCGACTATCGGCACGCCGGTCGCGGCCAGACTCTCGCCGGCATCACCGGGGCCGGCTGGAGCCGCGGGGCCGGCCGGGGTTGGCGCTGTTCCGTTCGCCGCACCGGCGTCGACCTCCGCCTGCACCAGCTGGGCGGACGGCGGGTCGGCCTCGGCGTTGGCCCGCTGCGGCGGGTACGCCCATGGCGAGTCACCCGTCCGCCCGGTGCCGGCCGGCCCAGTCATGGCGTTCGGCGACCGTCCGCCGTCGGCCGTCGGCCCGCCGTTGCCCGGTGTGCGGCCGCTCGGGTTTGCGTCGCCCTCGTCGGTGACGGCGATCGGCGGCCGTCCGGGCCCGCCGCGTCCGCTCCCGGTCGCAGCCGCCTGGGGCGCCTGGTCGACGACTGCGCGGCCGTCGCTCAGCCCGGGTGCCTGATCGAGGGAGAACGGCAGGTTGAGGTCGACGCCGCCGACCGCCGGCTGTCCGCCGACCGCCGGCTGTCCGCCGACCGCCGGCTGTCCGCCGACCGCCGGCTGTCCGCCGACCGCCGGCTGTCCGCCGACCGCCGGCTGTCCGCCGACCGCCGGCTGTCCGCCGACCGCCGGCTGTCCGCCGACCGCCGGCTGTCCGCCGACCGCCGCTGGTTTCCCGCTAGCCAGCGCGCTGACCACTGCCGCGCCGGAGTCGCCGTCAGCCACCCGGTCGCTCACGGTCACGCCGGGCGGTGGTGGAGCGGTGGTGCCGGATGGCGGTGGTGCCGTGGTGCCGGGCGGTGGCGATGCGGTGGTGCCGGGTGACGGTGGTGCGGTGGTGCCAGGTGGCGCCCAGCCGTTCGGCGGTGGTGCGGTGGTGGCGGGTGGCGCCCAGCCGTTCGGCGGGGGCAGCGCGCTGATCAACGAGGGGTAGGCGTCGGCGCCGGCGATCGGCTGGACGGGGACGGTACCGGTCGGCGTGCCCGAGGCCGGCTGCCCGGAGACCGGGCCGGGGGCCGGTGCCTCGCGCTGGGGCGCGGTCGTGTCCGCGGCGACCGGGGCGGTCACGGGGGCCCAGGGCGGAGCGGCGGCGTCGGCCGGATCCGAGGGCCACAGTGGTTCGATGTCCCGCTCCGGCACCGGCTGCTGGCCGGGTACGTGCACCCGGTCGGCGTTGTCGTCCACCACGGTCCCTCCCCAGTCCTCCTGCCGAGGATAGGCCCAACGGTCGCCGATGGCTGGTCAGCGAACCGGGTGCCGGGGAGTCAGGCGGCCCAGACCGCCCACGCGCCCGGCTCGGTCCACCAGGACCGCTTCCGGTTCAACTCGCCTTCGGCGCCGTCGTCGAGGAACGGCACCTTCTCGTCGCGGGGAAGCACGGACACGGCACGTCCTCGGGCGCGGCGCACCTCGAGGCGTACCCGTTTGCGGCCGAACGTGGAGCGCGCCACCACCGGCACCGCCACGGCAACCTCGACCAACTCGTCGGTCGGGTCCGGCCGGTTCAACAGGGTCACGTCGTTGAGCGTCGCGTACCCGCCGGCGTTGCCGATGGCGCAGGCCATCAGCGGTTCGTCGCCGTCGGAGAGCACCGTGTCGTCCACCTCGACCCGTCCGCGCCAGTGCAACGGCCGACCGGCCTCGTCGGCGGCCCCGATCAGCGCGCCGTCCAGAGTCACCGAGCCACCGTCGTTGCGCAGCAGATCCAGCCGGCGGGGCGTGCCGTCCAGCACGGCGGCGGCCACCTCCGCCGGGTCGCGGGACAGCCCGAGCTGCGCGACCAGGTCGCGGTGCCCGGTGCTTCCGGCCGGATCCAGCGGCAGTACGCCGACGGGCGGCAGGTCGGGCACGGTTCGGTTGCCGGGCAGGTCCGCGGGGCGGCGGCTCGGCGGCGGAGCGTACCGCCGGACCAGCCGGCGCAGCACGGCGCGCAACTGGGCGTCACTGGCCGTGGCGACCACGAGCCGGACCTTGGAATCCGAATCCGGCCAGGTGAGGCCGTCCGGGCGGGGCGGGCCGTCGAGCCGGGCCAGCACCTCGTCGATCTCCGCGTCCGATCGGGCGGTGACCATCTCCACCCGGGCTCCCCGGGCCGTCAGCGCGTCCGCGCAGGTCAGCACCGGCACCCGGGGCGTCTCGCAGCGCTCCGGCTTCTCCTCGGCGGCCTCGCTCGCGCCGCCGCAGCAGGCTCCGCCGCTGCCGCAGCCCGGGGCGGCGTCCCGCTCCGAGCCGAGGGTGAGCAGCACCACGTCGTACACGGAAGGAGCCTCCTGCCTCTCGACGCGACCCCTGCCGGTCGCGCCGCAACCTCTTGTTAGCCTGACACCCCGGGCTCGCCAAACGGTCGCCACCTGGCACCCGAGCCTTCTGGAGGCGGAGAAGATGCCAGCGATCGTGCTCATCGGCGCTCAGTGGGGCGACGAGGGCAAGGGCAAGGTTACCGACCTGCTGGGTGAGCGGGTCGACTACGTGGTGCGTTACTCCGGCGGCAACAACGCCGGCCACACGGTGATCACGCCGGACGGCCAGAAGTACGCGCTGCACCTGATGCCCTCGGGTGCGTTGTCACCGAGCGCGAAGATCGTCATCGGCAACGGTGTGGTGGTCGACCCCAAGGTCCTGCTCACCGAGATCGACGGCCTCGCGGAGCGGGGCGTGGACGTCTCCCGCCTGCGCATCTCCGGCGACGCGCACCTGATCATGCCGCACCACCGGGCGCTGGACCGGGTGGTCGAGCGCTACCTCGGCTCCTCCCGGATCGGCACGACCGGCCGAGGCATCGGCCCGGCGTACGGCGACAAGGTCGCCCGGATGGGCATCCGGGTGCAGGACCTGCTCGACCCGGGCATCCTGCGCAAGAAGCTGGAACTCGCGTTGCGCGAGAAGAACCAGATCCTGTTCAAGGTCTACAACCGCAAGGCGATCGACGTCGAGGCGACCGTCGAGGAGTACCTGGAGTACGCCGAGCGGCTGAAGCCGTACATCACGGAGACCCGGGGCCTGCTCTGGGACGCGCTGGACCAGGGCGACACGGTCCTGCTGGAGGGCGCCCAGGCCACCATGCTCGACATGGACCACGGCACCTACCCGTTCGTGACCTCGTCCAACCCGACAGCCGGCGGCGCCTGCGTCGGTGCTGGGATCCCGCCGACCGCCATCACGAAGGTGATCGCGGTCAGCAAGGCGTACACCACGCGGGTCGGCTCCGGACCGTTCCCCACCGAGCTCTTCGACGACAACGGCGCGCACCTGCGCAAGGTCGGCCACGAGTACGGCACCACCACCGGTCGGGAGCGTCGCTGCGGCTGGTTCGACGCGGTCGTCGCCCGGTACGCCTGCCGCCTGAACGGCGTCACCGACCTGGTGATCACCAAGCTGGACGTGCTCACCGGCCTGGCCAAGGTGCCGATCTGCGTCGGGTACGAGATCAACGGCGAGCGGGTCGACGACATGCCGATGACCCAGACCGACTTCCACCACGCCACGCCCGTCTACGAGGAGATGGACGGCTGGTGGGAGGACATCACCAAGGCCCGGAGCGTCGACGACCTGCCGGAGAACGCCCGCCGCTACATCGCCCGCATCGAGGAGCTCTGCCGTACCAAGGTAAGCGTCATCGGCGTAGGCCCCGGCCGCGAAGAAAACGTAGTCCAACACCCCCTAATCCCCTAACCCCCGGCCCCCGCCCCGGGTGCGCCCCGGGTGCGCCCCGTGGGTCGCTTCGTTGATCAAGAGCTTTGCGTCAGGATCCGGCGCGAGCGTGACGCGAAGCTCTTGATCAACAGGTCTCCTCCGGGCGTTGTCCACAGGAGGTCGCCGGTTATCCACAGGGGCTTCGGGACACGGGGTCGGGTCGACATCGTGGGGTGATGACGCCGCTCGATGTTCTTCGTGGATTGGCTGTCGGCCAGGACGGGATGGTCACCCTTGCGCAGGCCCTGCGCGCAGGCCTGACCAGGGACCAGGTGCGGCAGCTGTGCCGATCGGGCCGGTGGCGGCGGATCCTGCGCGGGTGCTTCGTGCTGACCGAGGACCTGAACGCAGCCGCGCTGCAACGCGCCCGGATCCGTGCTGCTGTGTCGAGCCTCGGCCCGGGTTCCTTCGCCGTCCTCGGTACGGCGCTCGAACTCCACGGCATCGCCGGTCTGCGTCCCACCACTGAAGTCCACGTCTCGGTACCAGTGGATCAACCCCGACCGCAGCGCGGTCTGGCTCCGTGGTTGGTGGTGCACCAACTGACGGTCCCACCCCACGATCTGACCGGCGTCGCGGGCCTGCCGACCACCACCCCGCTCCGCACCGTCGCGGATGTCATTTTGAAAGTCGACCGGTACGCCGCGGTTGCGGTGCTCGACTCCGCTCTGAACCGGGAACTGCTCATCGCGGACGACCTGTTGGCGGTGCCGGGGATGATCCGCGGCCGGCGCGGCGCCGTCCTCGCCCGGCGCCATCTGGCTGAGGCCGACGGGCGCGCGCAGTCGCCGCTCGAGACCCGCGTCCGATTGCGGTGCGTCGACGGCCGGGTGCCGCCGGACGCCCTCCAGTTGGCGGTATGCGACGACGACGGCTACCTGCTCGGCATCGGTGACCTGGGCTGGCGTGCCCCGCGAGTGATCGCCGAGGCCGACGGCCGCGGGCCGCACGACAATCCGGGCGCGATTTTCGCCGACCGTCGCCGCCAGAACCGCCTGGTCAACGCGGGATGGACCGTCCTCCGCTTCACCTGGGCCGACACCCTGCGTCCCGACTACATCCCGTGGACCGTCCGCCAGGCCATCGCCGCCGCCCACCGCCCCGTCTGAGGCCCGTCACGTCAGCTGATCAAGAGGTTCGCGTCAACTTCGGGTTTATCCGTGACGCAAACCTCTTGATCACCGGGGCGGCGGCCGGGGCGGCGGCCGGGGCGGGGGGAGCCGGTGGGGGGTGGGGGTCAGTAGGATGCCCTTCTGTGCGGGTACTTCTGGTGGGTGGTGGGGGGCGCGAGCATGCGCTCGCGCTCGGGTTGGCTTCCGATCCGGCGGTCACGCAGCTGATCGCGGCGCCGGGCAATCCGGGCATCGCCGAGGTGGCCGAGCTGCGCGCGGTGGACGCGAACGATCCGGCGGCAGTGGCCGCGCTCGCGGTGGAGACCGGGGTCGACCTCGTGGTGATCGGGCCGGAGGCGCCGCTCGTCGCCGGGGTCGCCGACGCCGTCCGCGCCAAGGGCATTCCGGTGTTCGGCCCGTCCGCGGCGGCGGCCCAGCTGGAGGGGTCGAAGGCGTTCGCGAAGGACGTAATGATCGCCGCCGGCGTGCCGACCGCCCGCGCCTACACCTGCACCGACCCGGAGAGCGTCGGCCGCGCTTTGGACGAGTTCGGCGCGCCGTACGTGGTCAAGAACGACGGGCTCGCCGCCGGCAAGGGCGTGGTGGTCACCGACGACCGGGCCCGCGCCGAGGAGCACGCGCGCGAGTGCGGCCGGGTGGTGATCGAGGAGTACCTCGCCGGTCCCGAGGTGTCGCTCTTCGTCGTCACCGACGGCGAGGCCGCGGTGCCGCTGCTGCCCGCACAGGACTTCAAGCGCGCCGGTGACGGCGACACCGGCCCGAACACCGGCGGCATGGGGGCGTACGCGCCGCTGCCGTGGACCTCGCCCGGCCTCGTCGACGAGGTCATGCGGGACGTGGTCCACCCGACCCTGGCCGAGCTGCGGCGCCGGGGCACTCCCTTCGCCGGCCTGCTCTACGTCGGGCTCGCGATCACCGCGAACGGCCCCCGGGTGATCGAGTTCAACGCCCGCTTCGGCGACCCGGAGACCCAGGTGGTGCTCGCGTTGCTGGAGACGCCGCTGGCCGGGCTGCTGCACGCGTCGGCCACCGGCACGCTGGCCGAGCACCCGCCGCTGCGCTGGCGGGACGGGGCCGCGGTGACCGTCGTGGTCGCGTCCGAGGGTTACCCGGGTACGCCGCGTACCGGTGACGTGATCACCGGCGCGGACCGCCCCGGCGTCATCCACGCCGGCACCGCCCGCCGGGCCGACGACGGCGCGTTGGTCTCCGCCGGTGGGCGGGTCCTCTCCGCCACGGCCACCGGTCCCGACCTGGCCGCCGCCCGGGACGCCGCCTACGAGTTGGTACGCGGCATCGGACTGGCCGGCTCGCAGCACCGCACCGACATCGCCGCCGCGGCTGCCGAGGGGCGGATCGAAACTCCCCAGTGATCGCGGGCAACCGCACCGCCCCCACGCCCGCCCCCACGCGCCGCCCCCACGCCCGGCCCGACGCGCCGGTCCCGACCTGGGACGTTGCCGGGTCAGCCGTAGTAGCGGCGCAGCTCCCGGGCCAGCACCTTGCCGGTGGCGTTGCGTGGCAGGTACTTCACGAAGACCACGTCGCGTGGTACGGCGAAGCGGGCGAGGTAGTGCCGGACGTACTCGCGTACGGCCTCCGGGTCGAGCGTCTCCCCGGCGTGCAGGGCGAGGAACGCCGCGAGGCGCTGGCCGTACTCCGGATCGGGCACGCCGATCACGGCCGCCTCGCGTACCTGGGGCAGTTGCGCGAGCAGGTTCTCCACTTCGGACGGGAAGACGTTCTCGCCACCCGAGACGATCATGTCGTCGGCGCGGCCGTCGACGAAGAGCAGTCCGTCGGGGGTGAGCCGGCCGAGGTCGCCGGTGTCGAGGAGTCCGTCGCGGCTCTCCCGGCTCGCCCCGGTGGTGTACCCCTCGAACAGCATCTCGTTGCCGACGAAGATCCGGCCGACCTGCCCGTCCGGCACCTGCCGGCCTTCGGCGTCGAGGATGCGGAGCAGGGTGCCGCGTGGTGGCCGGCCGGCGGTGGTGGGCGCCGCCCGCAGCTCGGCCGGACCCGCGATGGACGCCCAGGAGACCTCGGTCGAGCCGTACAGGTTGTAGAGGACGTCGCCGTAGACGTCCATGAACCGCGTGGCGAGTCCGCCGGGCAACGCTGAGCCGCTCACCGCCACGACCTTGAGCTGGGGGCGCGGCCAGGGCGGCGCCACCTCCATCAGTCGCTGCACCATCACCGGTACGGCGAAGAGCGCGTCACATCGGTGCGCCACGAGCGCGGCCAACGTGGCGGCCGGGTCGAAGCGGCGGTGCAGCACGATGGTGGCCCGCAGCGCGAAGCAGACCTGGAGGGCGGCGAATCCCCAGGTGTGGAAGATCGGCGCGGCGATCATCACCCGGTCCCGGGTGTGCAGCGGGATGCGGTCGATGATGGACACCAGCGGGCCGAAGCCGTTCGGGGTGGGGCGGCGGGCACCCTTCGGCGTACCGGTGGTGCCGGAGGTGAGGACGATGATCCGCCCGTCCCGCTCGGGTGGTTGCAGCTCGCCCGGGAGTGCGCCGGCCACCATCTCCTCACGGGCGCGTTCGTCGAGGCGGGGCAGTTCGGCCGGCAGACCGAGCACCCGCTCGGTGAACTCGTCGTCGTGCACCAACACGCGTAGGCGCTGTTCCTCGGCGACGGTTGCCAGTTGCGCGGCGGAGAGCCCGGTGTTGACCAGCACCGCGTCGACCCCGAGCAGGGTGGCCGCGACGATCGTCTCGATCAGACCGTGGTGGTTGCGGCACAGCACACCGATCCGCTCCCCGGCCTGCACACCGTGCGCCGTCCGCAGAGAGCGGGCCATCCGTTCGGCCCGGTCGAGCAACTCCTGATAGGTCAGCTCGGTGCCGTGCTCGTCGACGACCGCCGTCCGGCCGGGATCCCGGGCGGCGGCCTGCCGGAGCTCGCCGGCCAGGCTCCAACCCCAGCGGCGCAGCGCGTTGAGTTGCGAGGCGATCCGAATCGGCTGACCGGGGGTGAGCAGCCCTCGCCGGGTCATCGTGGTGACCATGAAGGGCAGGTCCATGCCGCAGACCTCCTAGGGGTGTGGCCGGGCGGGGCCGAGGACTGTTCTACCCGTCTGGGTGTCTGCCCTGATCATGCCTGGGGTGCCGCGATTCGGCACAGCTGGCGGCGGCGCCACGTGACGAAGACGGCACGGTACGTGCGAGCGCTCGGCATCGCCGTTCGGGGCCGCTTGGTGGGATCCCCGCGCCGGCGGCCGGAAGTGCGTTGGAGTCCCGGGGACGGCGCCGGCCGGAGAGTCGCTTCCGGGCCGGCGCCGTCAGCCCGCCCTGCCGGTCAGCGGATCTGCATGCCCGAGATTGCGCGCGAGATGACCAGCCGCTGGATCTCGGACGTGCCTTCGAAGATGGTGTAGATCTTCGCGTCGCGGTACCAGCGCTCGACCGGATGGTCGCGCAGGAAGCCCGCACCGCCGAGCAGCTGCACCGCCTTCTCGGTCACCGAGACGGCCACCTCACCGGCCTTGAGCTTGGACATCGAGCCCTCACCGGCCGTGAACGGCCGGTTGTTGCGTCCCATCCAGGACGCGCGCCAGACGAGCAGCCGGGCCGCGTCGATCTCCATCTTCATGTCGGCCAGCGCGAACGCGACCGCCTGGTTCTCGATGATCGGGCGCCCGAACTGGACCCGCTCCTTCGCGTAGTCCAGGGCGTACTCGTATGCGGCCCGGGCCACGCCGAGCGCCTGCGCACCGACGGTGGGGCGGGACAGTTCGAACGTACGCATCGCCGCCTGACCCGAGGCGCGTTGCCCGGAGCGGGCCCGGGCCAGCCGCTCGTCCAGGGCCTCCTTGCCGCCGAGCAGGCAGCGCCCCGGCACACGTACGTCGTCGAGGAAGACGTCGGCGGTGTGCGACGCGCGCAGGCCGAGCTTGCGCAGCTTGCGGGTCGCGTTGAGCCCCGGCGTGCCGGGCGGTACGACGAACGCCGCCTGCCCGCGGGAGCCCAGCTCGGGCTCGATCGAGGCGGTGACCACGTGCACCCCGGCGATGCCGCCGTTGGTGGCGTACGCCTTCTGGCCGGTCAGCACCCACTCGTCGGTGGCCTCGTCGTAGGCGGCGCGGGTGCGCATCGCGCCGACGTCGGAGCCGGCCTCCGGCTCGCTGGTGCAGAACGCGGCCACGGCCGGCTCGTCGACCGAGCCGAAGCACTGCGGCACCCACTCGACCATCTGGTCAGGTGTACCGGCGCCGTAGATCGCGGCGACCGCGAGCGAGGTGCCGAAGATGCTCAGGCCGATGCCGGCGTCGCCCCAGAACAGCTCTTCGCTGGCGATGGGGAGGGAGAGTCCGGTCGGGTCGGCCCAGCAGGTGGCGAGGAACTCGAAACCGTAGAGGCCGACCTTCGCCGCCTCCTGAATGATCGGCCAGGGAGTCTCCTCCCGGGCGTCCCACTCGGCCGCGGCCGGGCGCACGACCTCGGCGGCGAAGCCGTGCACCCAGTCCCGGAGGTCCCGCTGTTCCTCGGACAGGTCGAGCGAGAACTCGGGCATGTCAGGCCTTCGGGATGTCGAACAGGTTGGCGATGTTGGCCGCCAGACCCAGGTCACCCTTGGCCTTGAGCTTGCCGGTCATGAACATCATCACCGGGTTCGCCCCACCGGACACGATCTTGAGGAACTCGACCGGGCCCATGGTGAGGGTCAGCTTCGGGTCGCGCTGCGGCGTCTCGGGAACGGTGCAGGTGCCGTTCTCGATGACCACCTCGTAGGTGTCGCTGCCGCCGTCCGGGCGGCCGGTGATGGTCCAGTGGATGACCGCGTTGGTGGAACCGGCCCGGTCGGCCCGGAACAGCGACGGCATCCGGTTGAAGACCTCACTGAGGACCTTGCCGCGCAGGTCGCCGGCCATCACCTGGGCGATCTTGTCGTCCGGGGTGGACTTGACCAGCTGGGCGAACTCCTTCGGGCCGACGTTGGCGAAGTTGGCCGGGTCGAAGTCAGTCATGCGGAACACCTTCCGGGCGGGCGATTCTGGTTACTCTGGCGTAACCTTACGCACCAGTAGGTATGCTCGCAAGGTGTCCAGCACTCCCACCTTCAAGCGCCTGCCCCGGGCCGTACGCGAGCAGCAGATGCTGGACGCGGCCGTCAAGGTCTTCTCGCGCCGCGGCTACCACGCGGCCAGCATGGACGAGATCGCCGAGGACGCCGGCATCTCCAAGCCGATGGTCTACGCGTACCTGGGCACCAAGGAGGAACTCTTCGTCGCCTGCCTGCATCGCGAGGGCACCCGGATGACCGAGGCGATAGCTGGTGCGGCCGCGCCCGAACTGCCGGCCGACGAACGGCTCTGGAGAGGACTCCGGGCGTTCTTCGGCTTCGTCGGCGCGCACCGCGACGGATGGGCGGTGCTCTACCGGCAGGCCCGCGGCGAGCAGCCGTTCGCCGGAGAACTCGCCGCCATGCGGGCCCGGCTGGTCGAGGTGGTCGCCGGCATGCTCGACCATGCGCTGCGCGCCGAGGGGCGCGAGATCGCGGGGGCCGACCTGGAGCTGGCCGCGTACGCCCTGGTCGGTGCGAGCGAATCATTGGCCGACTGGCTCGCCGATCACCCGGAGGCTGATCCGGAGAAGACCGCGACGCGGATGATGAACGTGGCCTGGCTCGGCGCCGACCAGCTGCTGAACGGCGTCACCTGGCGTCCGCCCGAGCGGTGAGACCCCGGTCAACGCCTGCGGTTGAGCAGGATTTCCCTGTCGACACCTCGGCCCGTCGAGGCGGAGCGGCGCCGACCGCGGCGGCGGAGCAGGCGTACCCCCTCCACCACGACGGTCAGGGTCAGCGCCAGGCCGAGCCCGAGCAGCAGGCCGCGCACGGGGTCCTGTTCGAAGGCGAGCCCGCCCAGGTAACCGACCAGGGCCGAGTAGAGCCCCCAGGAGCCGGCCGCGAGCGCGTCGAAGGCGAAGAAGCGCTGCCGCGGATAGCCGACCGCGCCCATGGTGAGCGTGACAGCCGTCCGTCCGCCGGGAACGTAACGGGCGACCGTGAGAATGAGGCCGCCCCGCGCGGCGATGCCGCGCCGGGCCCACTCGACCCCGGCACGTCGGCGTCCGCCCATGGGAAGTCGATCGAGCAGCCGGGCCCCGCCGCCGCGGCCGATGGCGTACGAGATGTGGTCGCCCAGCAGCGCACCCGACGCGGCGACCAGGATCACCGCCGGCAGTGACGGTTCGCCGGACGCGGCGAACACGCCTGCGGTGATCACTGCGGTTTCGCTCGGCACCACCGGGAAGAACCCGTCGAGAACGGCGATCGCGAAGAGCGCCAGGTAGACCCAGGGTGAAGACATCGTCTGGTGCAGCAGGTCGAGCAGATTCATGATCTCGATGCTGGTCGCGCCGGTCGTCCGCGCCATCGGCCGTCGGTCAACACTGGACCGCGACCTAAGTAGCCAGTACCCCGGAGCGCGGATCAGGGAGCTCCCCCACCCGACCCCGGGCTTCGGGTTCGTCGCTGCCCGCAGCGCCGGGCCGAGCATAGGCTCGGCCCATGCCCTCCAGCACCGTCGAGCTTCGGCGGGTTGTCGACCGCTACGCGCCACTGCTGGTCGCGGTGGTCGTGGCCGTTGCCGTCTGGGAATCCCGCACCGGCGCGCTCGGGGTCCGTACGTCGCTGCCCGGTGTACTCGTGCTTCCGATCGCCGTGGCGTCCGGTTGGGCGATGGCGGTCGTCCGGACCCGCCGCTGGCCGCTGTTCCTGGCCGCCGCGGTCGGTTGGCTGGCGATGGCCGCGTGGCCGGCCGGGGTGGTCGCGTCGTACCAGGCGGGTCTCCGGCTCCCCGACCGGCGTCGGGTCACCTGGTACCTCGTCGGCGCCGTGGCCGTGATGGCGGTCGGAGTGCTGATCGGGCTGGCCGTCGGTGGCCCACGACGGATCACCACTGCCACTCCGGCCAACGCGATGGTCACCGCTCTGTGTCTGGTGGCCTTTCCGCTGATGGCGGGGCTTCTGGTCAGGTCGCGGCGGGAGGTGGTCGTCGCACTGCGGGACAGAGCCGAACGGGGGGCGCGGGAGCGGGAGGCGCGGGCCGAGCGGGTACGGGTGGAGGAGCGGGCTCGGATCGCCCGGGAGATGCACGACGTGGTGGCCCACCGGGTGTCGCTGATAGTGGTGCACGCCGGTGCGCTGGAGGTCACCGCAACCGAGCCGGCGACCGTCGAGGCCGCGGCACTGATCCGGTCCACCGGGCGGCAGGCGCTCACCGATCTGCGCGAGGTGCTGGGGGTCCTGCGTCAGCCCACCTTCGCCCTGGCCGATCCGGGTGACGACCTGCTCGGCGGTTTGGCCGAACTGCTGCGCGAATCCCGGGTGGCCGGGCTGCGGGTCCGGCGGCAGGACGAGGGCCAACCACGCTCCGTGCCGCCGACCGTGGGACGTACCGTTCACCGCGTGGTCCAGGAGGCGCTGACCAACGTACGCAAGCATGCCCCGGAGGCCGACGCGACCGTACACCTGCGGTATCTCCCGGGCTGGGTGGAAATCGAGGTCCGCAACGGCCCGTCCGCCGAACGCCCGGTGCTGCCGAACCCCCGACCGGGCCGGCCGGTCGCGGGCCTCGGGCTGCCTGGTGCGGGCCTCGGGCTGGTGGGCCTCCGGGAGCGGGTCGAGCTGCTCGGTGGCCGGTTGGAAGCTTGGCCGACCGACGGCGGCTTCCTGGTCAGGGCGTTGATTCCTACTCCGAGGCCCTCATGATCCGGGTCCTGGTCGTCGACGACGAGCAGCTCGTCCGCTCGGGCCTGCGTCTGATCCTCGAGGCGGCCCCGGACATCACTGTGGTCGGCGAGGCAGCGGACGGCGCCGCGGCGCTGGTCGAGGCGTACCGGCTCCGACCCGACGTGGTGCTGCTCGACGTACGGATGCCGGGCACGGACGGGTTGACCGCCGCGCCGCGGGTGGTGGCCGCCGGTCCCAAGGTGATCATGCTTACCACGTTCGACCTCGACGAGTACGTGCACCGGGCGCTACGCGCCGGGGCCGTCGGCTTCCTGCTGAAGGACACGCCGCCCCGCGAACTGGCCGCGGCCGTCCGCACGGTGGCCGTGGGGCAGGCGATGCTCGCCCCCACGGTGACCCGCCGTCTGATCAGCTCTTTCGCCGAGCGTGGTCCGGCACGCCGGACCGCCGCCCGGCAGCAGCTCGACCTGCTGACCGATCGGGAGTTGGAGATCGTGCGGGAGGTGGCGCGCGGCCACGCCAACGCGGAGATCGCCCGCCGGTTGGCGATGAGCGAGGCCACCGTGAAGGCGCACGTCAGCCGCGCGTTGGCGAAGCTCCAGCTGGCCAACCGGGTCCAGGTCGCGATCCTGGTGCACGACGCCGATCTGCTCTGACGGGCAGCCGTCGCCGTTCCGCACGGTGGCGCGTTCCTGCCGCAGCGACCGTCGGCGCCGCTCAGCTCCGCTCGGCGGCGCGGTGGCGGGCCCGGCGGCGCAGCGCACGGATGACCTCCAGCAGTGCCGTGACCGCGATCGAGAGGCCGAGGCCGGCCAGCACTCCCTTGATCGGGTCGCGCTCGAAGGCCAGGCCGCCGAAGTAGCCGAGCAGGCCGCAGTAGATGCCCCAGGTGGAGGTGGCGATCGCGTCGAAGAGGAGGAAGGAGCCGCGCGGGTACCGGACCGCGCCCATGGTGAGGGTCACGGCGGTCCGGCCGCCCGGGATGTAGCGGGCGGTGGTCAGGATGACCCCGCCCCGGCGGTCGACCGCGCGACGGGCCCACTCCGATCCGGCCCGCCGCCGGCTCCGTTCCGGTAGCCGCGCCAGGCGGCGGGCCCCACCGCCTCGCCCGATCGCGTACGAGATGTGGTCGCCGGCGAGGGCGCCGAGCGCGGCCGCCGCGATCACGGCGATGATGTTGGGGCGTCCGTCGGTGGCGGAGATGACGGCTGCGGTGATCACGGCCGCCTCGCCGGGCACGGCCGGGAAGAACGCGTCGACCGCGGTGAGCCCGAAGATCAGCAGGTACACCCATGGCGAGGCGACCAGCTGCCGGAGCAGGTCGAGCGCGGAATCCATGTCCTCATGCTCGCCGGGTGCGACCGGTCCGGTGGCCGAGTCGCCGGATCACCCGCCGTCAGCCGGACGTCAGCTGGAGCAGACCAGGGCCGGGGGCGAGCAGCGGACCGCACGCCGTCTTGTCGCCGTCGACCCCGCCGGCGGCGGCGAGGGCGTACCGGCCCGCAGCGCATCAGCGGAGGGGCCTGCCCCTGCCAAGTCCCAGGTCCGGGCGGGCAGGGGTGCTCAGCGCACGAGACCCGCCAGGTGCGGTCGGCCGCGCGAGTCGTGCAGGGTGAACCCGCCGTCCGGCAGGGGAGCGAAGTTCACCGTGCTCGGCAGCGGTACGGGCAGCTTGAAGGCGACCTCGACGGTGTAGGCGTCCGGCAGCCGGTTCTCCAGCGCGGCCAGGCAGCGCGCCTTGCTCCACATGCCGTGCGCGATCGGGCGGGGGAAGCCGAACAGCCGCGCCCCGAGTCGCGAGGTGTGGATGGGGTTGTGGTCGCCGGAGACACGGGCGTACTCGGTGCCGATGCGCGGGGTGAGCCGCCAGGTCGCCGAGGCGGCCGGCGCTGACGGGGACGCATCCCGCTCGCGCCGTTCACCGCCGCCGCCCCGCCGCTCCCGGCTGAGGTACGTCGAGACGCCCCGCCACACCTCCTCCCCGGCGACCGTCGCGACGAGCACCACATCCAGCTGCCGCCCCCGGTCGTGCGGGCGCAGGTTCTCCGCGTACGCCGAGAAGTCGAGCGTCTCGCCGGTGTGGACCGGTCGGTGCGTGGTGATCCGGTTGGCCACGTGCACCAGCCCGGTGAGCGGCACCGGGAACCCCGGCGTGGTCATCAGTCGCAGCGCCAGGGGGAAGCCCAGCACGTGCGGATAGGTCGCCGGCAGCCGGTCGGTGAGCCGGAACCCGCACACCCGGTCGTAGTCGGCCAGATGGTCGAGGTCGACCGTCACTCCGGAGACGGTGAGCCGGACCGCCGGTGGCTGAGCCTCCCGTCGGCCGCCGGTGCCCGGAAGAGCACCGGCGATTGCCCGCCGGTAGAGCGCGCCGGCGGCCGGCATCCCGGGTAGCTCGACGGTGGTCCGCCCGCTGGTGGAGTCGCTCATCACGCCCCCAGCAGGCTCTGGCCGCAGACCCGTACGACGTTGCCGCTGACGGCGCCGCTGGCGGGCCAGCTCAACCAGCCGATCGTCTCGGCGACGTCGACCGGGAGCCCGCCCTGGGCCATGCTGTTCATCCGGCGTCCCGCCTCGCGGATCACCAGCGGGATCCGGGCGGTCAACCGGGTCTCGATGAATCCGGGCGCCACCGCGTTGACGCTGATCCCGCGTCCGCGTAGGGCCGGGGCGAGGGAGTCGACCAGCCCGATCACCCCGGCCTTGCTGGTGGCGTAGTTGGTCTGGCCGCGGTTGCCGGCGATCCCGGCGATCGAGGAGACCGAGACGATCCGGCCCCCGGCCGGGATCAGCTCACGTGCGAGCAGCTCGTCGTTGATCCGCTCCTGGCTGGCGAGGTTCACGTCGATCACCTGGTCCCAGCGGTCGGCGTCCATCCGGCCCAGCGTCTTGTCCCGGGTGATGCCGGCGTTGTGCACGACCACGTCGACCCGCCCCTGGCGGGCGGCGAGATGGTCGGCGAGCCGGGTCGGCGCGTCCGGCCCGGTCAGGTCGAGTTGTACGGCGCTCCCGCCGATCTCGTTCGCCACGCCGGCCAGCGCGTCCCCGGCGGCCGGGATGTCCAGCGCCACCACCTGCGCGCCGTCCCGGGCGAGGACGCGGGCGAGCGCCGCGCCGATGCCCCGGGCCGCCCCGGTGACGAGCACGACCTGACCGGCCAGCGGGCGGTCCCAGTCGGCCGGCGCGGTGGCGGTGCCGGCCCCGATCCGGATCACCTGCCCCGAGACGTACGCGGACCGCCCGGAGAGGAGGAACCGGAGGGTGGCTTCGAGGCTGGTGTTCGTGCCGGCGTCGCCGTCGGCGGTGACATACACCAGCTGGGCGGTGACACCCCGGCCGAACTCCTTGCCGATGCTGCGGGTCAGGCCCTCCAGGGCCCGCTGGGCGGTCGCCTCGCGGGGCGTGTCGCACTCGGCGGGTGGGGTGCCGAGCACGACCACCCGGCCGCTCGGCGTGACGGAGCGGGCCGCCGGGTGGAAGAAGTCGTAGAGCTGTCGCAGCCCGGTCGAGTCGGTGATGCCGGTGGCGTCGTACACCAGGGCGCCGAACCGCTCGGTGGCGTCGGTGCCGGCGGCCGGGTCGCGCAGCTCGATCCCGGCGGCGGCCAGCAGCGTGCCGACCGGCTCGGCGAGCCGGCCGCCGGTGGCCGCGCCCAGCAGGGCGGGCCCGGGGAGGAGCGGGTCGCCGGGCCGGTGCCGGCGCAGTCGCGGCGGGTCGGGCAGCCCGAGGCGCTTGACCAGCGCGCGACCGGCCCCCGATTGGACGAAGCTCGCGTACCTGTCGGTCATGGGCGTAGCCTACTGGCGAGTAGGGTACGGGCAAACACTGTCGAGGAGGCGGATCGTGCAGAGCATCCGGCGGGTGGCGGTCATCGGCGGCAACCGCATCCCCTTCGCCCGCTCCAACTCGCGCTACGCGAACGCGTCCAACTCGGACCTGCTCGGCGCGGCGCTGGACGGCCTGGTGGCCCGGTACGGCCTGGCCGGTCAGCGGGTCGGCGAGGTGGTCGCCGGGGCGGTGCTCAAGCACTCCCGGGACTACAACCTGACCCGCGAGGTGGTGCTCGGATCCCGGCTCGACCCGCACACCCCTGCGTACGACATCCAGCAGGCCTGCGGCACCGGCCTGGAGGCGGCGATCCTGGTCGCCAACAAGATCGCCCTCGGGCAGCTCGACGTCGGCATCGCGGGCGGCGTCGACACCACCTCGGACGCGCCCCTGGCGATCAACGAGGACCTGCGTCGTACGCTGCTCAAACTCAACAGCGCCCGGACCGTCGGCGAACGGCTGAAGGTGGCCGCGAAGCTGCGCCCGCTCCAGCCGTTCAAGCCGGAGATCCCGCGTAACGCCGAGCCGCGCACGGGCCTGTCGATGGGTGAGCACGCGGCCCGGACGGCGCTGCGCTGGAACATCGACCGGCGCTCCCAGGACGAACTGGCGCTCCGGTCGCACCAGCGGCTGGCCGCCGCCTACGAGCGGGGCTTCTTCGACGACCTGATGACGCCGTACCTCGGGCTGACCCGGGACCAGAACCTCCGCCCCGACAGCAGCCTGGAGAAGCTGGGCGCGTTGCGGCCGGTCTTCGGCACGCGCGGGCCGGACGCCGAGAAGGCCACCATGACCGCCGGGAACTCCTCGCCGCTCACCGACGGCGCGTCGACCGTGCTGCTGGCGTCGGAGGAGTGGGCGCGGGAACGGAGGCTGCCGGTGCTGGCCTGGTTCACCTGGTCGGAGACGGCCGCCGTGGACTTCGTGCACGGCGACGAGGGGCTGCTGATGGCCCCCGCGTACGCGGTGCCCCGGATGCTCGCCCGGGCCGGGCTGACCCTTCAGGACTTCGACTACTACGAGAT
The DNA here is from genome assembly GCF_900156065.1 of Micromonospora avicenniae. Lineage (GTDB taxonomy): Bacteria > Actinomycetota > Actinomycetes > Mycobacteriales > Micromonosporaceae > Micromonospora > Micromonospora avicenniae. Next base: position 279,860 of record NZ_FTNF01000003.1, read on the forward strand.
CCACGAGGCGTTCGCCTCGCAGGTGCTGGCCACCCTCGCCGCCTGGGAGTCACCCGAGTTCTGCAAGGACCGGCTCGGCCTGGACGCGCCGCTCGGCGCGATCGACCGGGACCGGTTGAACGTCAACGGCTCCTCGCTGGCCGCCGGGCACCCGTTCGCGGCGACCGGTGGCCGGATCGTGGCGACCCTCGCGAAGCTGCTCGCCGAGAAGGGCGGCGGACGCGGACTGATCTCGATCTGCGCCGCGGGTGGCCAGGGCGTGACGGCGATCCTGGAGCGCTGACCCCGGCGGGGAACCATCTCCCGGGCGGTGCCGTCCAACCGCCGTAGGTCGGGTTCGGCGGACGGGAGCGGCGATGAGGCGAAGCGGGCGTGTGATGGCTGTGGCCGCGATTTCGGCACTGCTGGCGGGCTGCGCGGACGGGCCCGGGCAGGTGGCGGCGGACCTCGCCGGTTCGGAGCCGTCGGGCACCGCCCCGACCGCGTCGGCGCACAGCCGGGCGGACCCCTCCGGTTCGGAGCCGCCGGGCACCTCCCCGGCCGGGCCGGTGCCCGCCCGGACGGATCCGGTCCGGCTGATCGGCTCCTGGACGGCGACGGAGGTCGACGGGGACGCGGGAGGCGTCCTCCGGCTCGCCCCCGTCGACCAGGGCGGCCTGCTCTGGTTCGGCAGCTGCGGGCCATCGATGGGCAGCTGGCGGGCCGACACGTACGGCCTGTTCATCGCCGATCCGTCGGAGATCTCGGTGGCCGGCCCGGCCGACTGTCCACACACCGCCCCCTGGCTGGGTCGCGTCACCGCCTTCCGCTTCGAGGGCGACACTCCGGTCCTGCTCGACGACCGGGGCCGGAGACTCGCCAGCCTGCGGCCCGGCGCGAAGCCCACGCCCGGGCCGGACCTGCTGCCGTCGCTGGCGGAACCGCCCACGGTCACCGCGGCGGCGCGGGAGGCCCTCGCGCCCGCCGCCGAGCTGCCCGCCGGTCTGTCCCCGGCGAGCCGGGACACCCTGCTCGGGCGGTGGGTGCCTGCCGCGGACCGGAGGCCCGGCGCGAGCGCGGCCTACCTGGAGCTGCGCGGCGACGGGGAGTGGCGGGGCTCCGACGGCTGCAACGGCCAGCGCGGACGATGGGTCGCCGGCCCGGAGGGCGCCCTGCTCGCCACCGCCGGGCACAGCACGCTGATCGGCTGCGACAACGTGCCGTTGGCGGCCTGGCTGTCCCGGGCGTCCCGGGCGGGGCTCGACGGCGACGTGCTGGTGCTGCTCAGCGCCCAGGGCAAGGAGACCGGCCGGCTGAAGCGCGCCGACTGAGCGGCAACTCGTCCGGCCGGGCATGCGTGTGCCCGGTACCGCCGGCCCGCACCCGACGACACCTGCTGCCGTACCCGCCGACGGCCCCGTCCGGGCGCGACCGGCGGATACGGGAGAATGGCAGCGTGACGACGATCCCGAACGTGCTCGCCCACCGGTACGCCTCGCCCGAACTGGTCGCCCTCTGGTCGCCGGAGGAGAAGATCCGCCTGGAGCGGCGGCTCTGGCTCGCCGTGCTCCGGGCCCAGCGCGACCTCGGGGTGCCGGTGCCGGACGGGGTGGTCGAGGCGTACGAGCGGGTGCTCGACCAGGTCGACCTCGCCTCGATCGCGGAGCGGGAGCGGGTCACCCGACACGACGTGAAGGCCCGGATCGAGGAGTTCAGCGCGCTCGCCGGGCACGAGCACGTGCACAAGGGCATGACCTCCCGGGACCTCACCGAGAACGTCGAGCAGCTCCAGGTGCGCCGCTCGCTGGAGCTGATCCGGGACCGGGTGGTGGCCACCCTGGCCCGGCTGGCCTGGCACGCGAACGAGTACTCGGGCGTGGTGATGGCCGGCCGCTCGCACAACGTGGCGGCGCAGGCCACCACGCTCGGCAAGCGCTTCGCGTCGGCGGCGGAGGAGCTGCTCATCGCGTACGAGCGGCTGGAGGACCTGATCGCCCGCTACCCGCTGCGCGGGATCAAGGGGCCGGTGGGCACCGCCGCCGATCAGCTCGACCTCCTGGACGGCGACGCCGAGAAGGTCGCCGAGCTGGAGCGGCGGGTGGCCGAGCACCTCGGCTTCTCCCGGGTGCTGGACAGCGTCGGCCAGGTCTACCCGCGCTCGCTCGACTTCGACGTGCTCTCCGCGCTGGCCCAGGTCGCCGCCGGTCCTTCCTCGCTGGCCACCACGATCCGGCTGATGGTGGGTCAGGAGCTGGTCACCGAGGGCTTCAAGCCCGGTCAGGTCGGCTCCAGCGCGATGCCGCACAAGATGAACACCCGCTCGTCGGAGCGCGTCAACGGCTTCGCCGTGATCATCCGCGGTTACCTGTCGATGGTCGGCGAGCTGGCCGGCGACCAGTGGAACGAGGGGGACGTCTCCTGCTCGGTGGTGCGCCGGGTGGCGCTGCCGGACGCGTTCTTCGCCGCCGACGGGCTGTTCCAGACCTTCCTCACCGTGCTCGACGAGTTCGGGGCGTACCCGGCGGTGATCAACCGGGAGCTGGAGCGCTTCCTGCCGTTCCTGGCCACCACGAAGATCCTGGTGGCGGCGGTCCGGCGAGGCGTCGGCCGGGAGGTCGCCCACGAGGTGATCAAGGAGCACGCGGTGGCCGTGGCGCTCGGTATGCGGGAGAAGGGCGCGCTGGAGAACGACCTCTTCGACCGGCTCGCCGCTGACGGCCGGCTGGGGCTGACCCGAGCGGAGATCGACGAGCTGGTCGCCGACCGGGCCGCCTTCGTCGGTGCCGCCCCCGCCCAGGTCCAGGCCGTCACCCGCCGCATCACGAAGATCGTCGAAGCCCACCCCCAGGCTGCCGCCTACTCCCCACCCCCCATCCTCTAACCCCAACCCCCCCCACCCCCACCCCCTCCCCCCTCCCCCCTCCCCCTTACTTCGCCCCGGTGATCAAGAGGCTTGCGTCAGGTTCGATCTTCAACGTGACGCGAACCTCTTGATCACCGACGTCAGTCAAGGGCAGGAGGTGGGCCTCCGGGGGCGGGGTGGGTGGGTTGGTGGGTTAGGAGTCGCGGGTGGGGGTTTCGGCGGCGGTGCGTAGGTTGGGGGCGCTCGCCGGTTCGGCGATGCCGCCCGGGGCCTCCGCGATGGCCGGGTCGCTGGCGGTCTCCGCGGCGACCAGCGGCTGGTCGGGCGGCATGACGTCGGGCACCTTGGGTACGACGATCACCGCCGTCCCGTACGCGCAGATCTCCATCCACATCTCGCCGCAGTCCCGGCTGTCGAAGCGCATGCCGATCACGGCGTTGGCACCGAGCCGGCGGGCCTCCTCGCCGAGCCGGGCCACCGAGTCGGTACGCCACCGGGTGAGGTTGTCCGGAGCCATCGGGTCGTACGCGCCACCGCGGAGGTTCTTGACGCCCTCGCGGTACGGGTTTCTGGTCCTGGCCATCGAGGAGACCACCTCACCGAGGATCTGGCGGATCTCGTAGCCGGGCAGTTGATCCGTCGTCACGACCAGCACGGTTCCGATGCTGTCAGGGTGAGCGACACCCGATCGCGAGCGGTGTTCACCTGATCGGATGCTGAAAAACGGCGCGGCGCGGACGGCTGGCGCTCTGCCGACCATCCGCGCCGCGCCGGGCGCTAACCGTCAGACACCGGCCACCGAGGTGATCCAGGACCGGTTGTACGCGACACTGCCGTAGTTCTGGATGTTCACGCCGTCCGCGGTCGAGGCGACGCCGACCTGCCGGCCGTTGTAGAACTGCGGGCCGCCCGAGTCGCCCCGCCAGGCGTTGCCGTTGATGCGCGAGCTGCGGATGGCCTGGCCGCCGTACGCGTCGGTGGCGCTGTTGCTGGTCACCTGGACGTTGGCGGTCTTCAGCACGGTGGACGCCGAGCAGCCGCTGTAGCAGGTCATGCCCCAGCCGTAGATCGAGTTGGTCGAGCCGATCGGCGGGTTGCTGGTGGCCAGGGTCACGGTGGAGGAGCTCACCGCGCTGGAGAGGCGCATCAGGGCGAGGTCGTAGCGGGTGTAGGTGGCCGAGATGGTGCGGGTCACCCCGCCGGAGGAGCGGTTGACGCTGCCGATCCGGACCGACATCGTGCCGCTGATGCAGTGCCGGGCGGTGAGCACCCACTGCGAGGCGATCACGCTGCCGGAGCAGGTGAACGAGCCGTTGCTGAACACCGCGGCGGCCCACGGGGCGGACGAGACGGTGCCGCCGCCGATGATCGGCTGGGGGCCGGCGGGGGCTGCGGTGGCACCGGAGGCGGCGCCGACGACGCCGATCATGGCGGTGCTGATCGCGACGAGCAGGGAGCGGATGCGCATGGGCTGGACTCCTTGAGGGTGGGGTGCTGCCCGGGGTCGCCGGGCGGGGGCAACCGGCGGCGTGTGATCCTTACCGCCATATCATCGAACTCTGTCGATGTAGACTAGGGGGAGCGGCGCACGTTTTCAAGATTTCCTTTTGGACTCCGCGACATAACGATTCGGCCATAGCGTGAGTCGTATATGCCCTGGTGGGAGTGGTGCCAGGGGTCGCGGAGTGGCCCACGCCACGTGTGTCGTGGAGTTGTCTCGACTGCGGCCCGGCCCGAGCCCGGCCGGTGCGGGCACACCGTCATCTGCCAGGTAGGCTGGCTGCGCTCGCCCCATGTGGGCCGGCACCCAACTGCGTACACAGTCAGGAGTGCCCAGTGCCTCGCGTCGTCGTCGACGTCATGCTCAAGCCCGAGATCCTCGATCCGCAGGGCCAGGCCGTCGCAAACGCGCTGCCGCGGCTCGGCGTCAGCGACGTCGCCTCGGTCCGGATCGGCAGGCGGATCGAGATCGAGTTCACCGGCGAACCGGACCTGGACCGGGCCCGGGAGATCGCCGACAAGCTGCTCGCCAACCCGGTCATCGAGGACTTCACCGTCCGCGTGGTCGAGGCCGACGAGACCGCGGGCGCCCGGTCGTGACCGCGCGGGTCGGAGTTGTCACCTTCCCCGGCTCGCTCGACGACGGGGACGCCGCCCGCGCCGTACGGATCGCCGGCGCCGAGCCGGTCCGCCTCTGGCACGGCGACCCGGCCCTCCACGGGGTCGACGCCGTCGTCCTTCCCGGCGGCTTCTCCTACGGCGACTACCTGCGCTGCGGGGCCATCGCCCGGTTCGCCCCGGTGATGGAGTCGATCGTCGACGCCGCTCGGGGTGGCATGCCGGTGCTCGGCATCTGCAACGGCTTCCAGATCCTCTGCGAGGCGCACCTGCTGCCCGGCGCGCTCACCCGCAACCAGCACCTGCACTTCCGCAACCGGGACCAGGTCCTGCGGATCGAGACGGTGGGCACCGCCTGGACGAACACGTTCCAGCCGGGCCAGGAGGTGCTGATTCCGGTCAAGAACGGCGAGGGCTGCTACGTCGCCGACCCCGCGACGCTGGACCGGCTCGAGGCCGAGGGTCGGGTGGTGGCCCGCTACATCGGCGGCAACCCGAACGGGTCGCAGCGTGACATCGCCGCGATCACCAACGAGGCCGGGAACGTGGTCGGCATCATGCCCCACCCCGAGCACGCCGTGGAGGAGCTCACCGGCCCCTCGCTGGACGGCCTCGGCTTCTTCACCTCGGTCCTCAAGCACCTGGTAGGGGCGCCTGCGTGAGCGCGTGGAGCGAGCCGGGTCTGCGGGCCCCGCAGTCGCGAACGAAGCGCGCAGCAGCGACCAGCAACAGGATCATCGGTCGGCTCAACCGCCCCGCGGGCGGCCACGAGCGCAGCGAGGAGAGGTCATGACCACCCATCCGGATCCGGTACGGGAGACACCGGAGGCCTTCCCGGCCGCTTCGCCGCAGTCGGCGGAGCCGGGCGCGGCCGCCGTCGTCGCGCCGGCCGCTCCGGCCCAGCCGGCCCCCGGCACGTGGACCGAGGGCGTGGACACCGTGCCGCGCGCCGCGGGCACCCCGGGCGAACTCCAGCCGTACACCGAACTCGGCTTGAAGGACGACGAGTACGAGCGGATCCGGCAGATCCTCAGCCGCCGGCCCACCCAGGCCGAGTTGGCCATGTACTCGATCATGTGGAGCGAGCACTGCTCCTACAAGTCCAGCAAGGTGCACCTGCGCCAGTTCGGCGAGAAGGCTCCGCCGAGTGACCGGCTGCTCGCCGGCATCGGTGAGAACGCGGGCGTGGTGCAGGTCTCCGACGAGTTGGCCGTCACCTTCAAGGTCGAGTCGCACAACCACCCGAGCTTCGTCGAGCCCTACCAGGGCGCGGCCACCGGCGTCGGCGGCATCGTCCGGGACATCCTCGCGATGGGAGCCCGTCCGGTCGCGGTGATGGACCCGCTGCGCTTCGGCGCGGCCGACCACCCCGACACCGCCCGGGTGCTGCCCGGCGTGGTCGCCGGTGTCGGCGGCTACGGCAACTGCCTCGGCCTGCCCAACATCGGCGGGGAGGTCGTCTTCGACCCCACCTACCAGGGCAACCCCCTGGTCAACGCGCTCTGCCTCGGCGTGCTGCCGGTCGACCGGCTGCAGAAGAAGGAGGCCGCCGGCGCCGGCAACGTGGTGGTCCTGATGGGCGCCAAGACCGGCCGGGACGGCATCGGCGGTGTGTCGGTGCTGGCCAGCGCCACGTTCGACGAGGGCAGCGAGGAACGTCGTCCGTCCGTCCAGGTCGGCGACCCGTTCATGGAGAAGCTGCTCATCGAGGCCTGCCTGGAGCTGTACGACGCCGAACTGGTGGTCGGTATCCAGGACCTGGGCGGCGCGGGCCTGACCTGCGCGCTCACCGAGACCGCCGCGGCGGCCGGCACCGGCATGCGGGTCTGGCTCGAGCGGGTCCCGCTGCGCGAGCCCTCGATGGAGCCGCACGAGATCCTGGCCAGCGAGTCGCAGGAGCGGATGCTGCTGGTCGTCGAGCCGGAGAAGCTCGACGCGGTGCTCAAGATCGCCGAAAAGTGGGGTGTCTGGGCCACCGCCATCGGTGAGGTCACCGCGCCGTCCCCGGACGGTCAGCCGGGCCGGCTCGTCATCACCTGGCGTGACCAGCTGGTGGTGGACGTGCCGCCGGGCTCGCTCGTCGACGACGGTCCGGTCTACGCCCGCCCGATGCGGGAGCCGGCCGATCTGATCCTGCTCCAGGCCGATCGGGCCGAGACCCTGCCGCGTCCGGCCGACCCCGAGGCGCTGCGGGAGACCGTCCTGCGCATGATCGCCTCGCCGAACCTGGCCGACAAGACCTGGGTCACCGAGCAGTACGACCGGTACGTGCTGGGCAACACGGTGCTGGCCCAGCCGGAGGACTCCGGCGTGATCCGCATCGACGAGCGGACCGGGCTCGGTGTGGCGCTCTCCGTGGACGGCAACGGCCGCTACGCCCGCCTCGACCCGTACCACGGCACCAAGCTCGCGCTGGCCGAGGCGTACCGGAACGTGGCCGTGACCGGCGCGACGCCGATCGCGGTCACCAACTGCCTGAACTTCGGGTCCCCCGAGGACCCGGCGGTGATGTGGCAGTTCGCCGAAGCCGTGCGCGGCCTCGCGGACGGCTGCGCCGAGCTGGGCATCCCGGTCACCGGCGGCAACGTCAGCTTCTACAACCAGACCGGTGCCGCGGCGATCCACCCGACCCCGGTGGTCGGCGTGCTCGGCGTGCTGGAGAACGTCACCGAGCGGGTGCCGATGGGCTTCGTGCCGCGCCCCGACGGTGATCACGACCAGCTCTTCCTGCTCGGTGAGACGCACGTCGAGCTCTCCGGCTCGGAGTGGGCCTGGGTGACCCACGAGCACCTCGGTGGCATCCCGCCGCAGGTCGACCTCGCCCGGGAGAAGGCGCTGGCCGACCTCGTGGCGGCGGCTGCCCGGGTCGGCCACCTGAGCTCGGCGCACGACCTCTCCGACGGCGGGCTCGCGCAGAGCTTGGTCGAGTCCTGCCTGCGTCGCGGAGTCGGTGCCCGGATCGCGGTCCCGGACCAGTTCGCCGGCGGCTCGATGCCGTTCGTCTACCTGTTCAGCGAGTCCGCCGGGCGGGTGCTGGTCTCGGTGCCGCGCGGTCACGAGAAGGCGTTCACCGCGCTCTGCGCGGAGCACGGGGTGCCGGCCGAGCGGATCGGCGTCACCGATCCGACCGGCGGCGCGCTGGAGGTGCACGGCCAGTTCCGGATCGGCCTGGACGAGTTGCGGACCGCCCACACCGGTACCTTGCCGCGGCTCTTCGGCGGTGCCGCGCTGGTCGAGGTTCCGGCTCCGGCGACTGGCGTGGCCGGTGCCGTCGAGGCGGTGCCGCTGCCGGTCACCGACCCGGCCGCCGAGGTGGCGCCGGTGGACCCGGAGAGCGTCGTGTCCGAGCCGATCGCGTCGGCCGGTCCGGTCGCGCCGGTGGCCGAGGTGCCCGTCGGCTCGGCCGAGTCGAGCACGGCGGCCTCGACCGATGACGTCGAGGCATCCGGATCCGACTCCGGTGACACCGAGCAGCCGACGGCGTCCGACGAGCGCTGAGGCGTTGGCCGCGGCCGTCTTCGCCCAACCCGGATCGGGCGCCCGGTTCGACTGGGGCCTGACCGGGGCGGCGGAGCTCGGCCGCGTCTGCGGTGCTCTGGTGGTGGTGGACGTCCTCTCGTTCACCACCGCCGTCGAGGTGGCGGTCAGCCGGGGCATGCGGGTACACCCGTTCCCCTGGGGTGAGCAGGCCGCCGAGTACGCGAGCCGGATCGGCGCCACCGTCGCGGTGGGCCGCCGGCAGACCAACCCGGCGCAGCCGTGGTCGCTCTCACCGGCGGCGTTGAGCACGGCGCCGGTCGTCGCCGACCTGGTGCTGCCGTCGCCGAACGGTTCGGCGATCAGCGCCGCGGCGAGCGCCACCGGCGTACCAGTGGTGGCGGCCTGCCTGCGTAACGCCCGCGCCGTCGGGCGTTGGCTGCGCCGCCAGGGGTACGGCTCGTCAGCCGCGCCGGTCGGCGTGATCGCCGCAGGTGAGCGCTGGCCGGACGGCTCGCTACGCCCCGGTGTGGAGGACCAGCTCGGCGCGGCGAGCGTGCTGGACGCCCTCTCCGGCGTACCGGGTGGGCTCTCCGTCGAGGCGGCCATGGCGCTCGCGGCGCTGGCCAGCACTCCGGACGTACCGGCCGCGGTGCGCGGCTGCGTCTCCGGACGGGAACTCACCGAGGGTGGCTTCGCCGGGGACGTGGAGATCGCGGTGCAGATCGACGTCTCCGACGTGGTGCCGGTGCTCTACCAGGGCGTCTTCTCCGCCGGCTGACCGATCCCCGCCGGTCGTCATCGGCTCGGGCACCACCGTTCGCCGGCTCATCGGGCAGCTGCCAACCGGCACCCACCCCTCGCGGCATTCGGCCCGCTGTGGCGTCCGACCCCACTGCGCCTTCCGTCCGCCGCCATCGGTGTCTCACCGTGACCTGCGTGATGATCCCCGCCGCCACCGGACATGCGAAACGGGCCGCCCGGAGATCCGGGCGGCCCGTTCGACCTGCCTGCTTAGCGGGCCTCGGCGGTCGGTGCAGCCGCAAGCCCTTCGGCTCAGTCGTCCAGCCAGTCCAGTCGGCGACCGCCTCGGTCCCCGTCACGGCCCCGGCCACCCTGCTGGTCGCCGTAATGGCCGCCCTGGTCGTAGCCGCGGTCGTCGTAGCCGCCGCGTTGGGTCGGGGGCTCCTGGCCGTATCCGCCCTGCTGGGTCGGGGGCTCCTGGCCGTACCCGCCCTGCCGGGTCGGCGGCTCCTGGCCGTACCCGCCCTGCTGCGTCGGGGAGTCCTGGCCGTATCCGCCCTGCCGGGTCGGGGAGTCCTGGCCGTACCCGCCCTGCTGGCCGTACCCTCCCTGGCCGTAACCGCCCTGGTCGTAGCCGCGGTCGTCGTAGCCGCCGCGCTGGGTCGGGGGCTCCTGGCCGTAGCCGCTCGGCTGGTTGTATCCGCCGCCCTGGTCGTACCCGCCCGGCTGCTCGTAGCCGCCGCGCTGGTCGTACCCGCCGGTCGGCTCCGCGCCCCGACCGTACGGCCCGGGGTCCGGCTGGCCGTAGCCCTGCGCCTGGCCCTGCTCGTACAGCCCGGTGGCGTACGGGTCGGCGGGTGCCGGGTACTGCGTGCTGTCGCCGGTGTAGCGACCGGTCGGCTCGTCGAAGCGCTGCTCGCCGTAACCGGCGCCGCCCGAGGCGGGGGTGTAGCCCGCACCGCCGGCCGGAGCGCCGTAGTCACGGCTGCCGTAGCCCCCGCCGGATGAGGGGGCGTTGCCGTAGCCACCGTCGCCGGCACCGTAACCCGCGTCGCCGGCACCGGCGCCGTAGCCGCCGGCCGAGCCCGGAGTGCCGCCGTAGCCGGCGTCAGCGCCGTAGCCACCGCCCGAGGCGGGGGAGTTGGCGTAGCCGGGCGTTCCGTAGCCGGCCGGCTCGTCACCGTAGCCGTAGCCGGCACCTGCGGCATTGCCGCCGTACGGCTGCGCGGGCGGTGCGCCGTACGGGTCCGGTGGCACGTCGTCGACGACGGGGCGGTGCATCATCGTCGGCGCCTCGCTCAACGCGGTGCCGCCCGCGACCATCGTCGGGTCCGGGCCGCCGCCGACCCGGTTGACCACCCGGGTCTGGTCGTCGGCGCCACGGAACGCGCCCCGGGCCGCCGGCACCGCACCACCGCCGCCAGCGGCGGCCGGAACGTCGTCGTCAACGTCGTCCGGGTTGTCCTTGCGCTTCATCCAGAGCAGCACGATTGTGCCGACACCGGCGGCGACGAGCAGGCCGCCGAGCAGAATGACCAGCCACTGCCCCATGCCGCCGCCCGAGTCCTCGTTCGAGGCGTTGGCCACCGCACCCTCGGTCGCCTCCGGCGTCTCGTCGGTCGCCTCGTCGCTGGCTTCCTCGGTCGGCTCCTCGGTGGGCTCCGCCGACTCGCTGGCGGACGGGGTGGCGCTCGGCGTCACCTCGACCTTGACCGCCAGGTTGATCCGCTGGCCGGTGATCTCCTGGTTGGGACCGGCGTTGAAGCTGTTGACCTTCTGGACACCGTCGAAGCTGGCGCCGACGTCGACCCGGCCCGGAGTGATCGGCTTGGAACTGGTGCCGGTGAAGCGCCAGTTGCCGTTGCTGTCCGAGGTGGTCTCGTACCGGTGGCCGCCGGTGTCCTGGAGTGCGACGTATGCACCCTTCACCGGCTTGCCGTTCGCCTGGATCACGACCTTGCCGGAGACCGACCGTACCGTCTTCACCTCCGGCGGCGCCGCCGCCTTGACGGTCACGCTGAGGGGCTCGGAATCCGTCCCGCGGCCCTCGACGCGGATCGTCGCGCGCGTCCCGTTCGCCGCGGGGGCGTTGGCAGCCGCCGTCAACGTCAAGGTCACCGTCTTCGCCGTCGGTGCGCCAGGCGGGAAGTCGATCTTGCCGCATCCCCCGCAGTTGACGCCGTCGGGAAGACCGGTGACGTCGATGTTGGCCGAGTCTTCGTTGAAGTCCGGAACGACCTGGACCTGCACGGAGCCCGGGCTACCGCCAGCGTTGATGGTGACGGCATCGGTGGCCGAGTCGATGCTCGCCGCTGAGGCTGGTGTGGCGGGGAGGGCGAGTAGGGCGCCGGTAACCAGCGCTACGACCACACCGGCCCGCTGCTTCCAGGCACGTCGGTGTGTTGACACGTCCACCGCCTTCCGGACTGACTTCCCGCACCGGCGGGTGCCGGGCCGGGGGATCATCACGGTTCGAATACGCCGTCGGCAACTATGCCTTGTCCGACTGTCCCGGCGCGACCCAGGGCCAGCGTCAGCGTCCGCCGGCTGAGGTCGTATCGTCCCGTCGTGTCCTCTCCGCACATTAAGTCCGCCGCGGTAGCGGCGGCGTTGTCGGCGCTCGACGAGGGGCGTGCCGCCGAACGGCCGGTCCTCCGGGAGGCGGTCCGGACCCTGCTGGCCGCCCTTGCGGAGCGCGCCCCCGGCCGATCGGTGGAGGTGCGCGTCCCACCATACGGTGCGATCCAGTGCGTGCCCGGTCCCCGACACACCCGCGGCACCCCGCCGAACGTGGTGGAGATGGATCCGGAGACCTGGCTCGCGGTCGCCACCGGTCGGCTCGACTGGGCGCAGGCCGTCACGGAGGGTCGCGTACGGGTGAGCGGTATCCGGGCTGATCTCGCACCCCATCTGCCGCTCTAGCTGCCCGGACGCTCAGCGTCGGTGACGCTGAGCGTGGCCATCGTGACTTTCTGTATTGACGGTGATTCGCGTACACTGTCAGGCGAAACCAGTGGTCCCGGCCGAGGAGTGCGGATCCCACCCCGTGATCCCGCCAGGCCCGACAGACCCCAGCAAGAGGGAGCGGCAGGTGCCCCGAGGCGACGGCCGGCTGAGCCACGACCTTGATCCCCAGCGACCCGGCCCCCAGGACGCGTGCGGCGTCTTCGGCGTCTGGGCCCCGGGGGAAGAGGTTGCCAACCTGACCTATTTCGGCCTCTACGCGCTCCAGCATCGCGGCCAGGAGGCCGCCGGCATCGCGGTGAGCGACGGATCGGGCGTGGTGGTCTACAAGGACCTCGGCCTGGTCGCGCAGGTGTTCGACGAGCCGACCCTGGCCAGTCTGCGCGGGCACGTGGCCATCGGACACGCCCGCTACTCGACCACCGGCGGCTCGACCTGGGAGAACGCCCAGCCGACCCTCCGCTCGACCAGCGCCGGCACCACCATCGCCTTGGCGCACAACGGCAACCTGGTCAACACCGCGGATCTGCAGCGGGAGGTCACCGACCGAGGGATCGCCAACGACGGTTCGACCAACGACACCTCCCTGGTGACCATGCTGCTGGCCAGCCGACCGGATCTCTCCGTCGAGGCGGCCGCGCTGGAGGTGCTGCCGCAGCTGCGCGGCGCGTTCAGCTTCGTCTTCATGGACGAGTCGACGCTCTACGCCGCCCGCGACCCGCACGGCGTACGCCCGCTGGTCCTCGGCCGGCTCGAGCGTGGCTGGGTGGTGGCCAGCGAGACCGCGGCCCTCGACATCGTCGGCGCGAGCGTGGTCCGCGAGGTCGAGCCCGGCGAGCTGATCGCGATCGACGAGGACGGCCTGCGCTCGACCCGGTTCGCGGTGCCCGAGCCGAAGGGCTGCCTCTTCGAGTACGTCTACATCGCCCGCCCGGACGCGACCATCGCCGGCCGTAACGTGCACTCCGCCCGGGTGCAGATCGGCCGCCAACTGGCCAAGGAGCACCCGGTCGACGCCGATCTGGTCATTCCCGTCCCGGAGTCCGGCACCCCGGCCGCGATCGGCTACGCGGAGGAGTCCGGAATCACCTACGGCCAGGGCCTGATGAAGAACCCGTACGTGGGTCGGACGTTCATCCAGCCGTCGCAGACCCTGCGCCAGCTCGGCATCCGGCTCAAGCTGAACCCGCTGCGCGAGAACGTGCGGGGCAAGCGGATCGTGGTCGTCGACGACTCGATCGTGCGCGGGAACACGCAGCGGGCCATCGTGCGGATGCTGCGCGAGGCGGGCGCGCTCGAGGTGCACGTGCGCATCTCGTCGCCGCCGGTGCGGTGGCCGTGCTTCTACGGCATCGACTTCGCCACCCGCGCCGAGTTGCTGGCCAACGGGCTGGACAACGACGGCATCCGGCGCTCGATCGGTGCCGACACGCTCGGGTACGTCTCGCTGTCCGGTCTGGTCGCGGCGACCGAGCAGCCGAAGACCCGGCTCTGCCGGGCGTGCTTCGATGGGGAGTACCCCATCGAGCTGCCGGCGGGCAACCTGATCGGCAAGCACGTGCTCGAAGGGGTGGGCCGGCGGGTCGCCGCCAGCGCCCCGGATGCCCCGGAGCACACCACCTCTGCGCTCGTCGCCACTCCGGGCGGCGCTTCCGTCAACCGCCCGTAGCACCACGGGGCGTCGCTACCGCAACGGCGACGCCAGAAACACAAAGGGGAGAACCGTGACGCACGTGTCCGAGCGCAGCGGCGCAGGTACCAGCCCGACGGGAGCCGGCGGCGACCGCCAGCCCTGGACGGCGGGTGCCGGCCGGCAGGCGCGCAAACGCTCGGCCTCGTACGCCGACGCGGGCGTGTCGATCGAGGCGGGCGACCGCGCCGTCGAGCTGCTCAAGTCCAAGGTGCGGCAGACCCGGCGGCCCGAGGTGCTGGGCGACCTGGGCGGCTTCGCCGGCCTCTTCCGGCTGGACACGGCGAAGTACAAGAACCCGATCCTCGCCTCGTCGACGGACGGTGTGGGCACCAAGCTGGTGATCGCCCAGCAGATGGACATCCACGACACGGTCGGCATCGACCTGGTCGCGATGGTGGTCGACGACCTGGTCGCCTGCGGGGCGGAGCCGCTGTTCCTGCTCGACTACATCGCCACCGGCGAGGTGGTGCCGGACAAGGTCGCCGAGATCGGCGCCGGCATCGCGGACGGCTGCCGGTACGCGGGCTGCGCGCTGCTCGGCGGCGAGACGGCCGAGCATCCGGGCGTACTGCGCCCCGACGAGTACGACATCTCCGCCACGGGTGTCGGTGTCGTCGAGGAGAGCGAGATCCTCAGCCCGGAGCGGGTCGAGGTGGGCGACGTCGTGATCGCCATGCGCTCCTCGGGCCTGCACTCCAACGGCTACTCGCTGGTCCGGCACGTGCTGCTCGGCGCGGGGCGGATGCGCCTCGACGTCGTGATCGACGACTTCGGCCGCCAGCGCACCCTCGGTGAGGAGCTGCTCACCCCCACCAAGATCTACGCGCAGGACTGCCTCAAGCTGATCGCCGAGGCCGAGGTGCGGGCGCTCGCCCACGTCACCGGCGGCGGAATCCCGGGCAACCTGGTCCGGATCCTGCCGGAGAACGTCGACGCGGTGGTGAACCGCTCCACGTGGCGCCCGCAGCCGGTCTTCGACCTGGTCCAGTCGAAGGGCCGGATCGAGGACTCGGAGATGGAGGCGACGTTCAACATGGGCGTCGGCATGTTCGCGATCGTCTCCGCCGAGGACGCCGACCGCGCCCTGGCCACGCTCACCGGCCGTGGCGTCGAGGCGTGGCAGGCCGGCGAGATCATCGAGGGTTCCGGGAACGTTCAGATGATCGGCCAGCACACCCGCGGTTGATCACGCTCCGCTGATCATACGAGCACCTGATCAGGGGTTCACCCGAGTAGCCATCGCCGCCTAGCCTTGAGGGCACCCTCACGCCAGGCAAGGGAGGGCGATGGCTGCTCGGGGACAGTCGTTCTTCGGGATGCGCGGCGTGGCCGCCGTCCCGTCGTATGTCGTGATGCAGCCGACCACTCTGTGCAACCTTGACTGTGCGTATTGCTACCTGCCGTTACGGGCCGCCGACCGGCGGATGCCGGTGCCGGTGGCGGAGGCGGTGGCCGCCTCGGTCAACTCGTGGTCGACGACCGGCCGGTTCTCGGTGGTGTGGCACGGCGGTGAGCCGCTCGCGGCCGGCCGGGAGCACCTGGCGGCGCTGATGGCCCCGTTCGGGCCCGAGGTCGAGCACCACGTACAGACCAACGCGACGCTCATCGACGACGCCTGGTGCGACTTCTTCGTGGAGCACCAGATGCGGGTGAGCGTGAGCGTGGACGGCCCCCGGTACCGCAACGGCGACCGGGTCACCCGGGGCGGCCGCCCGGCGTACGACCGGATCGTGCGCGGGATCACGGCGCTACGCCGGCGCGGGCTGCCGTTCTCGGCGCTCGCGGTCGTCTCCCGGCCGGTGCCCGGGCTCGCCGCGGAACTGTACGACTACTTCCTCGACCTCGGCTGTGACGTGCTCGGCGTCAACATCGAGGAGACCGAGGGGGTCAACACCCGGGACAACGCCCACGACGTGACCGAGGTGACCGCCTTCTGGGCCGAGTTGGTGGCCGCGTGGCGCCGTGAGCCGCGCATCCACCTGCGCGAGATCGAGTGGTCGCTGCGGTACGCGGCGGCGGTCCTGGACGGTGTGGCGGACGACGTGTTGCCCCGTCAGCTGGATCCGATCCCCACGATCGGGTTCGACGGCTCGGTCACCGTGCTCTCGCCGGAGCTGGCCGGTTTCACCGACCCGAGGTACGGCGACTTCAGCAGCGGCAACGTGCTGGAGACCCCGCTGGCCGAGATCCTGGCCGGCGTGGAGCGGACGCCCTGGGTGGGCGAGTTCCTCGACGGTGTCGAGGCGTGCCGTTCGAGCTGCCCCTACTTCGGCTTCTGTGGTGGCGGCCATGCCGCCAACCGCTACTTCGAGCTGGGGCGGTTCGACGGTACGGAGACCGAGCACTGCCGCAACAGCAAGATCCGCCTACTGGAGGGAGTGTTGGAGCATGCCCGAGACCACCAGTCACCGGCAGCCTGAGCGCGCGGCGGTCGTCGTCCCAGCGGGAGTGGCCGAGCGGGTGCATGATGCCGCCCCGGGGCTCGTCGCTCTGCTCCGCGAGGCCGAGGCCGCGCGGCTCCTCCGGTCGGAGGTGGCGGGCGCGAGTGATGGAGGCGCGGTCTGCGCCTGGAACCACTTCGAGAACATCCCGACCTTCTACAACTGGAACAACCGACCGCGCTGAGGGTGCGGTACCGGGATCAGGGGCCTGTCCGGCGCGCACTGCTCGGCAGGCCCCTGACCGTCGGGGCACACCGCCGCCTCCAGCGGGCACATGCGTGAGCACGCGGAGCTCACCGCGTGCTCAGATGTGACCGGGGGTCAGCGGGTCGGACGGACCCAGGTGTCGGGGTCGTCGTCCGCGTGGTCCTCGTCATCGTCGTCGACATACTCTTTGTAGTCGTCGTCGAAGTTGTGCTCAGACTTCCCACTACCCGCCAGTTCGCGCTGCAAGGCGGTTAGGTCGGTGTTCGGGGAGTGGTACTTCAACTCCCGGGCCACCTTCGTCTGCTTGGCCTTAGCACGGCCGCGCCCCATGGCTCGACCCCCTCGCACAGAATGCGGGGCAGCCCGAAGGCGGGCCCCGATGACGTCAGGCATCTCTCGTGGCTCTTACGGTACATGGGGATGCCACCGTTCGGCACCTCGGGTTACCGTCTACCGGCCCTGCGCGTCGCGGTGGTCCGGCCGTCACCCAGTGTACCCGGTAAGGGGCGGAAACGTGAGCACCCGTGACGCCGGTCAAAATGGTACGAAGTGACTCCAGATTCAGACTAGCCGCCCGTTGTGCGCCGCGGGTGATCCCGGGGACGGACGGATCGCCTCCGTTCCGCCCCCGGGGCGGGGATCAGGGCAGGTGGATCGTGCGCAGGCGGCCGACCTCGGCCATCCGCCGCTCGGCCAGCCGGTCCGCGGCCACCGCCGGCGGTACTCCCTCGGCGTCGGCGAGCTCGAGGATCTCCCGGGTCGTGTCGTAGATCCGGGTGGCCCGGAGCTTGGCCCGCTCGAAGTTGAAGCCCTCGATCTCGTCGGCGACCTGGATCACACCGCCGGCGTTGACCACGTAGTCCGGCGCGTAGAGGATGCCCCGGTCGGCCAGCAGCTTCTCGATCCCGGAGTGGGCGAGCTGGTTGTTCGCCGCGCCGGCGACCACCTTCGCCCGCAGCGCCGGCACGGTCTCGTCGTTCAGCGCGCCACCGAGAGCGCACGGGGCGTACACGTCGATGTCGGAGGAGACCAGCAGGGCCGCGTCGTCCACCAGGGTGACCTGCGGGTGGTTCGTCCGAGCCCATTCGAGCGCGCGCGGGTTGACGTCGCTGGCCACCACCTCGGCGCCGTCGTCGAGCAGGTGCCCGACCAGGTACTTGCCGACCTTGCCCAGGCCGGTCACGCCGACCCGCCTGCCGCGCAGCGTCGGCTCACCCCAGACGTGCTCGGCGGCCGCCCGCATGCCCTGGAAGACGCCCCAGGCCGTGAGGATGGACGAGTCACCGGCACCGCCGTGTTCGACGCTGCGACCCGTCACGTAGCGCGTCTCCCGGGCGATGACGTCCATGTCCGGTACGTAGGTGCCGACGTCGCAGGCGGTGTAGTAGCGGCCGCCCAGCGACTCGACGAAGCGGCCGTACGCCCGCAGCAGCGCCTCGGACTTGATCTTCTCCGGGTCGCCCCAGATGACCGCCTTGCCGCCGCCGAGGTCCAGTCCGGCCAGCGCGTTCTTGTAGGCCATTCCCCTGGACAGGTCCAGCACGTCGGCGAGAGCGGCCTCCTCGCTGTCGTACGGGTAGAAGCGGGTGCCGCCGAGCGCGGGCCCCAGCGCGGTGGAGTAGATCCCGATGATCGCCTTGAGGCCGGTCTGCTTGTCCTGGCAGAAGACGACCTGTTCGTGGCCGGTCGATCCGGGGTCGTCGGTGCTGGTGAATACGCCCATGACTGGCTCCTGGTGTCGGTGCGTCCTTGTGGGACACGGACCTGTTGGACGCCGGCGGGGATATTGCCGGTGCGTCTGAGCCTAATATCGGCCGTCGCAGGCCCGTCGTCCACGGCGTGCTCACGGGCGCTGGCGGCGCTGGAGGCGGTGTTCGTGGGAGGATCGCGCCGTGCCGTCGCTCTTCGCTTCCTATCTGCGTGTGTACGAGCCGCTCAGCGCCTTCGACCGGGACCGCCAGTCGTACTGGCGGCGATACGTGTCCGAGGGGCGGGCGGTTGCCCCGGTCGAGGGGCCGGGCCGGCAGCGGACGGCGGTGATCGAGGCGCTCGGAGCCGGCTGGACGCGCCTGCCGGACCTGCCCGAGGAGGCGTACGTCCTGGAGACGGACGACACCCTGCTGGTCTGCCCGTGGAACCTGCGGATCCGGGTGGCCGAGGCGGCTCTCAGCGCCCGGGACGGCGTTCCTCCGGTGCTCGCCGACGCCTTCGTGCCCCCGGTCCTCGCCGGGCAGGCCAAGGCGGTGGTCGACGACTGGCGCAGCGGCGCCCGGGTGCTGGAACACGGGGTGCCCCGGCTGCACGAGCAGATCGCCACCTGGGGAGTGCCGCTGCGGTGGTTCGTCCTGTTCGACCCGGAGGAGCGGGAGCTGGTCACCGACCCGGGTCGGCGGGTGTTGCGCTACCGGACGGAGATCTCCAATGCTCGGCGGCGGTCGTCGCGGGCGCTGGCGGTGCTGCGCAAGTCCGTCGGCGAGGCGCCGATCACCGAGGCCGTCGAGGAGGCTGCCCGCTGGCTGGAGGAGTTCCACCCGCGGTCGACGGTGGAGCTCGACTACGGCGGCCTGGTCGACCTGCTGCCGGACGAGACGCTCTCCGCCGACGACTCGCCCGAGCTGGTCGCGGCGGGTCTGGCGGGGCTTTCCCGGGGCGAGGCCGAGGAGGCTTCGGCCGCGTACGACAAGCTGGTGGCGCGCTGGCGGGCGGTGCAGTTGTTGGAACGATGCAACTAGGGCATTTCGCCTACGGAGCGCTCCCAAGGCGAGTAGTGCTCGTAGTTGATGCTTCACGAACCGTGATCATGAGTCCGAATAAGGTACTTTCTGCCGCATAAAAGTTGTATAAATCGGGCATGGTTCATCCGTCCGTCTAGGGACGTTCGGCCGTTCGGCCCATGTCGGACATCGGGGACTAGCCGGACCATGGGAGACGCGTCGGCCGGCGGGACCCCGGCCGATGTCTATACATGTGGAGGAGTGACCGATGGCATCGCGAACGCACGAACCAGAGCCGCTACTCACACCGGCCGAGGTGGCGTCGATGTTCCGTGTCGACCCGAAGACGGTGACCCGGTGGGCCAAGGCGGGGAAGCTTTCCGCCATCCGCACCCTCGGCGGGCACCGCCGGTACCGCGAGTCGGAGGTCAGAGCCCTGCTGCAGGGGCAGATTCCCCAGCAGCGCCAGGGGGACTGAGCCCGCACCACGTTCGATGAACCAGGGCGGTGGACTTCGGTCCACCGCCCTGGTTCATGTTCGGCCCTCGTTCAGGGTGATCCGGATGCCGACCGTTCCGCCCGCGCCTCGGCGCAACCGGCTGCCCAGCAGCGTGAGCCGGCCCAGCAGCCGGTACTTGTGCTTCAGCAGGCCCCGGATCCGAAGGCTGCCCGCCTGGTCGTAGAGGGTCGCGTGAGCCGGCACGGACGCGCCTTGTGGTCGACCCCGCACGTCGCAGGGCGCCACGGTCACCGTGCCGTTGTTGCGGATCCGCTTCACCTTGCCGGAGTCGGCGGCGGTCCAGACCGCCAGCCCGTCACCGTCGCGGACCGACCAGACCGGAGTCGGCACCGCCCGACCGTCCCTGCGGAACGTCGTGAGCAGGATGTACTTCTCCGCCGACAGGCGGTCCAGGGTCTCCACGCCGCCAGGATAAGGCCCTGCGACTGACTGACCGACCGGATAGCGCGAACCGCGTGGAGCCGTGTCTCGTACCGCTCGAATGGTCGCTGAGCTGCGGCGGAGCGCCCGAGGGCCGCCCGATGTGGACGAGCGGCCCATCGGGGCCAGCCGTGCGGCTCAGGCCTGAACGGTCGGCGGCAGCGGCTCGGGCGGAAGACCGCCGTCGCCGTCGACCACCTCGTCCGGGGTGCCGTCCTCATCGAGGTCCACCATCGTGATGTCCACCGCGCCGTCGTGGTCGGTGTCGAACTGGAACAGGTCGGCCTTTCCGTCACCGTCGGTGTCCGCCACCCACACGTCGGTCCGTCCGTCGTTGTTGGTGTCCGCGCGCAGCAGGTCGACCCGCTCGTCCCCCCGGGTCTCCACCGTTGCGGTGGTCTCCCCGCCCGCGACGTTCTCGGTTGCCTCACTCATCCGCTGGTCCTTCCGTGACGTTGACGGCTGTCTCGTACCCGATCCGTCGCGCCCCCACTCGGGGCGTCGCCGTCGGGGCTCTTAGGGTCGCACCATGAGGCAGTGGAGCGGACCGTCGGCCGCGGGTGAACCCCGCACCGCCGTCGGGCGCAGCGGGGAGGCGTGGTGAGCGATCGGTTCGTCGTGATCGGAGCCGGCACGATGGGGCTCGGAATCGCGTACGTGGCGGCAGGTGCCGGACACACCGTCGAGCTGGTGGAGGTCGACCCCGATCGGGGTACGGGGGCGGTCGCGCGGCTCGGCGAGCTGTGGGAGCGGGCGGTCGAGCGGGGCAAGCTCACCGCCGAGCAGGCGGAGGCCAACCAGGGGCGGGTGACCCTCCGTGCCGCCCTCGCCGAGGTGGCCGAGGGGCCCGACGTGGTGGTGGAGGCGGTGCCGGAGCGGCTCGACCTCAAACGGGCGGTGCTGCGTGATGCCGAGGCGTTGCGGCCGGCGCTGCTGGGCAGCAACACGTCCAGCATCTCCATCGGCGAGCTCGCCGCCGATCTGGCCCGGCCGGAGAACTTCCTCGGGCTGCACTTCTTCAACCCCGTCTGGGCCATGGCGCTGCTCGAGGTCGTGGTCGGCCCGGGCACCGCCGAGGAGACCACCGCGGCGGCCGTCGCGCTCGCCGGGCGGCTGGGCAAGGATCCCGTTGTCGTACGCGACATGCCGGGCTTCGCCACCTCGCGGCTCGGCGTCACGCTCGGCCTCGAGGCGATCCGGATGGTCGCCGACGAGGTGGCCAGCCCCGCCGACATCGACAAGGCCATGGTGCTCGGCTACCGGCACCCGATCGGGCCGCTGGAGCTGACCGACCTCGTCGGGCTCGACGTCCGGCTGGACATCGCCCGCACCCTCCAGGCCGCGTACGGGGACCGGTTCGCGCCGCCGCCGCTGCTGGAGGAGATGGTCGCCGCCGGCCGGCTGGGCAAGAAGTCCGGCCAGGGCTTCTACACCTGGGAAGGCGGCGTCAAGCGGTGAGCGCGAGGAGTGGGCTGCGCGTCGAGGAGCACCCGGACCGGCTCGTGGTGACCCTGGACCGGCCGGAGAAGCGCAACGCGATCGATGCCGACCTGATCGCCGAGCTGCATGCGGTCTGCGCCGACCTGGAGGCCCGTCCCCGGCTGCTGCTGCTCACCGGTGGTACGGAGGGCATCTTCGCCGGCGGCGCCGACATCGGGCAGCTGCGTGATCGGGGCCGGCTGGACGCCCTCGCCGCGATCAACTCGGCCGCCTTCGCCCGGATCCGGGCGCTGCCCATGCCGACCGTCGCCGCCGTGGACGGGCCTGCGCTGGGCGGCGGCGCCGAGCTGGCGTACGCCTGCGACCTGCGGGTCTGCACGGAGCGTGCGGTCTTCGGCCAGCCGGAGGTGCGGCTGGGCATCCTGGCCGGCGCCGGCGCGACCCACCGGCTTCCCGCGCTGATCGGCGAGGCCCGGGCCAAGGAACTGCTCTTCACCGGTCGGCGGGTCGACGCCGCGGAGGCGCTGCGGATCGGGCTGGTGAACCGGGTGGTGGCCGAGCCGGACGACCTGCTGCCGACCGCGCACGACCTGATCGACGAGATGGCCAAGGGGTCGGCGCTGGCCCTGCGGCTGACGAAGCTCGCGGTGGACGCCCCGGCGGCCGCCCACCCGCAGCTCGACCTGGTCAGTCAGGCGGTGCTCTTCGAGGACGAGGAGAAACACCGCCGCATGACGGAGTTCCTCGAGCGGCGGCGCGCCCGCTGACGCGGGTGCTGTCCGGCGGTGAGGTTCGCCGCACCGCCGGCCGGCGGTCCAGCCGGCAGCCCGTTGCGCCGGTCACCTGGCCCGGCTCGTCGGCGGGCAGGATCGAAAGAGCGGCCGCACCGGTCTCCCGGTGCGGCCGCTCTTTCGTCGGTCCTGCGGTCTGCTCAGCTCCCCATCTCCACGCCGGCATCGGCCAGCGCCCGGATCACCTGGGCCGACTCGCCGAAGCCGATCACCAGCACGGCGTCGGCGCCGAAGTCCTTGACCTCCTTGGCCCCGGTGGTGAAGTCCACCGGCGGGGCGGACTCGCCCTCCTGCGGCTCGTAGGTCAGCAGCTTGATGCGGTCGCCGGCGATGCCGGCCTTCTCCAGCTCCGCCTTCACCACGGACTGGAGGCCCTCGCCGTACGAGTCCTTACGGGCGACGATCGCGATCCGCTGGGAGCCGTCCCGAAGGATCACGTCGGCCAGGGCGCGGCCCTGGAGGCTGTCCGGCGGAGCGGTGCGGAAGAAGAGGCCCTTGTCCTCGGCCGTGGTAAGGCCGTCGTCCGTGCTGGACGGGGAGAAGAGAACCTTGCCGGCCTGGACCGTCTCGGGCAGCACCGCCAGGGAGATACCCGAGCTGGCGGCACCGATGATGACGTCCGCGCCACCTTCGATCAGCTCCGCCACGGTCGCCTTCGCCTTCGTGGCGCTGGCGCCGTCGTCGCCCTCGAGCCAGGTCACCTTCTTGCCGAGCACACCACCCGCGGCGTTGATCTCCTTGATCGCCAGAGTCGCGCCGGCGGCCATCGGCGGATATGCCAGGGCCAGGTCACCGGTCTTGGGGAACAGCCCGGCGATGACCAGCGGAGCCCCGGGTACCGGGTTCTTGCCCTGCTTGCTCGCCTTCGGCGGGGCCTTGGTGCTCGCGGCCGACTCGTCCCCGGCCCCCACGAACTCGGTCTTGCCGTCGTTGAGCCGCTCACCGTCGAAGTGCAGGGTGGCGTAGCTCGTCGTGGCCGGTTCCCCGGCGTCGGTGAAGCCCGAACGGGTCACCGAGACACCGCGGTACTCGATGTCCCGCCCCGCCTGGGCCAGGCTCAGGCAGGCGGCCACGTTCTCGCACCGCTCGCCGCCATTGGTGACGCCGACGATCTGCTGGGCGATCTTGGTGGAGTCCGTGCTGCCCGCCAGCTGCGCGGCGAGCGCGCTGATCACGATCGCGTCGTACGTCTCCGCGGAGTAGAGGTAGTCGCCCAACTTCGGATCGACGGACTGTAGCCGACTCTTGAACTCTTCGGGCAAGGGCGTCGCCGGCGTGGTGCCCTTCATTCCGTTGACGAGGTCGGCGCGGTCCTTCAACTCCGCCGGGAAGGAGTTGAGCATGTTTCCGTCGGTCCCGTAGAGACGCGCCTGTTGGGCCGTCGTCTCCTCGGGCTTGTCACTCCCGCATGCGCTGGTGGCGAGCAGGATCGTGGCGCAGGCGGCCAGTGCGGCCGTCCGGGAGCCGCGCGATACGAGCATGGTCGTCCTTCCATCGGCGAAGGTCCGCTGCGCACATTAGCGTGCCGACGTCGGACGCGGGACCGTGGAGCCTGGTCATTCCGCAGGTCGCCCCCATTGGTCACGGAGAGTAGCAATCGATGAGGGTGCCTGGATCTCCTTGACCCGCCCGCCTACTGTGCCCTGCGTGACGGACCTGCCACAGCAGACGCTCGACGACGCGACCGCCGTGCTCCGCTCGGCGCTGGCCGGGGACGGTGATGCCGTGGTGGGCGCGTTCGACGACGTGGTCGACCGGTCCGGCCTGGCCGGGGCGTACGGGGTGGCCTGGTGCCTCGCGGCCACCATGGTGGGCGACCCCGGGCCGGCCGGTTCCTGCGCACTGGACTTCCCGGGCATCGACGAGGCCGGCTACGACACCCGCTGGGTGGCCCGCTTCGTCAGCGCGTACGCCAACCGCGACGCCGACACCGGTCAGGCGCTCTTCGGCGCGGCGGCCGCCGACGGCCTGCTGCCCGACTGCCTGCTGACCCTCGCCGGCTCGACGGTCGCCACACTGCGCAGCCGCGACCGGTGAGAAGGCGGCTCAGCAGCGGCGTGTGATAGCTCTGATGGCATGTCCGAGGCCATGCTGAGCAAGGTGCGCAAGTTGCTGGCCCAGGCCGAGGACCCGGCCTGCACCCCCGCCGAGTCGGCAGCGTTCATGTCGAAGGCGACCGAGTTGATCGCCCGCTACGGCGTGGACCGGGCCCTGCTCGCGGCCCGGGACCCGGCTAGCGACCCGGTCGGCGACCGCGTGGTCGAGGTGGCCGCGCCGTATGCCCGCGACAAGGCCGGCCTGCTCGCTGCGGTCGCCGATCCACTCCGCTGCCGCTGCGTACGCCGCCGGCACGGCAGCGGCTTCGAGATGCACCTGTTCGGCTTCGCCAGCGACCTGGAACGGGCCGAACTGCTCTACACCTCGCTGTTGGTGCAGGCCGCGCACGGGTTGGCCGGGACGCCCGTACCGCCCGGCGAACAACCCGGCACCTTCCGCCGTTCATGGCTGGCCGGGTTCGCCCAGGTGATCGGGGCACGGTTGCGGGCCGCCGAGACGGCGGCGGCGACCGGGTCGGGTGAGCCCGGCGTGGCGCTCGTCCTGGCCGACCGCTCCGACCGCGTGCAGCGGCGGCTCGCCGAGGTGTATCCACGGCTCCGTACCGCGCCGGCGCGGAGGCTGGCCGGCACCGGGTTCGCCTCGGGCGCCGACGCGGGGCGGCGGGCCGACCTGAGCAGCCCCGAGGTAGGTACGGGCCCGGGCCTCGATCGCCGCCTCGGCCGCTGATCGGCCGTACCGCCGGAACCGCACTCGGGTTCGCGGGCCGCGCGGAGGGGCGATCAGCCGAGGGGCGGGCGGTGGCCGTCGACCGTCGCGACGTAGCGGGAGAGCAGCTCGTGCCAGCCGGCGGTGAGCGCCTGCCGGTAGCCCTCGGCGGCCTCGCCGTGCCGGTCGAAGTGGCGGTGCTCCAGCTCCACCCGGGTCTGCCCCGGTGCCTCGGCGAGAAACAGCACCTCGACCTCGCTTGCCCGGGCCGGGTCCGGAACGGGTGAGCGGTCCGGCCCGATCTGCCAGGTGAAGACGAGTCGACGGGGTGGGTCCCAGATGAGCACCCGCCCCCAGTCGGCTCGGAAGCCGTACGGGCCGATCTCGTAGAGCATCCCGCCTGCTCGAGGTTCCATGCCCAGCTCGGACAGCGCCTCGGGACCGGACCAGGTGTATTCCCTGACCCACCAGTCGGTGAGCGCGCCGGCGAAGACCGCGAAGGCCCGTTCGGTCGGGGCGGAGATGACCAGGTCGCACCTCACTGAGAACTGGTCGACGTCCTGCCGGATGTCGGCCTGGTCCGCCATCTCCTGTCCCATAGGCCCGGACCATACCGGCTGATGCCCGCCTGTGCAGCCGGCCGTTGTCGCCCGGTTCCGGACAGGCGCGCCGGTTGCCGTACCAGGGATGGCAAGGGGGGAAGCGGGTAAGCGCGCCCGGTCGGGGCCGGGCGGACCGGGCCAGCCGAGCCGGGAGCGGGGCGGGATGAGCAGCGGGAGCGAGCGCGGGCAGGTGGGACAGGACCCGAAGCGGCCTGACCAGGATCAGCAGAGCCGCGCCGCTGGCGGGCAGCCGGAGAGCGGACCGGAGCGGCACGTACGGGAGAGGCGCTGGCCCGCTGAGGTCGAGCGAGGGCCGGGGCGGCACGGGGAGCCGGACGTCCTGCTGGACGTGCCGGAGTTGCGGGTCGGTGAGCTGCGCCTGGCCGTGGACGGCCTGGACGCCGACCTCTCCCTCCGGGCGCGGCTGGCGAACCTCCTCGTGCTGGACGCCGGTGTCCGGGTACGCCTGGACGCGGTTGAGCTCGACATCAACGACGTGCGAGCCGAAGTCCTGCTCAAGGTGCGGCTGGAGCGGCTCGTGCAGATCCTCGACCGGGCGCTCGACACTCTCGACCAGAACCCGCAGCTCATCGAGTCGATCAAGAACAGCGCGTACGCCGCGCTCGATGATGCCGGGCGGGCCGCGCAACAGGTGACCGGGCGCGCGGAACACCTCGACCGGGTGGTGGACCGGCTGGGACGGGACATCGGCTCGATCAGCGCCCGCGCCGAGTGGACCGGGGAGGGCACGGTCGCCAAGGAGGTGTCCGAGCCGTCGCAGGCCGAGCGCCCCGGAAAGCCACGTGGGCAGCAGCCGGGTGAGGGCGGTCGGCAGCCGCAGGGCCGACCGGCCGGCGGGGAGGCGCGCGGGCAGCAACCTGGCGGTGGCGAGCCGGGCGGGGAGCCAGGAGCAGGTAAGGCGGCCCGTGGGCCGGAGGGCGGCCGGGGTGGACCGGGCGAGGGTCAGGCGGATGGTGCCGGGCGGCCGGTACCGGGTCCGGGGGATCTCGCCGAGCAGGCCGGTGAGGCGCTGCGTCAGGTGGGCCGGAGCGTCTGGGACGCGATACGGGCCGGCATGGCCCAGCACGGACCCGAATCGAAGAGCTGAGGCCGCCAAGACCCATGCCGCCGAGGCCGCGTGTCTCGGCTTCCTTGAGGTCGGGGTGTCCGCCGGGCAGGAAGGCCCGACTTCAAGGAAGCCGAGTTGATCGAGGTGAACTGGGGATTCCAGCCCGCCGCAGCACCTGACCGCCACCCTTGGCAACCAACCAGTGGGCGGGGATGGCCGGACCATTTGCGGCCTCCGATCTAGTCACTTGGTCCGGCGGGGGTGCCGACAATGAGGAAGTGACAGCGCAGAGGTGCCGGAAGAGGAAACCGGTCGTGGCTCTTCGTCGTGCGCCGAAGAGGAAACGAGCCGGGAAGAGCGGTCCTGCTCCATGGCCACTGATGGCGGGGCTGCTTGTGGTGGTAGCGGCCGGATTCGAGGCGGTACGGCGCCTCAGACGCGCCAGGCGCACCAGACCCGGCGGGACCGGGGAGATGGGCGACGTCTTCCAGCCCAGCCCTGCCGTGGACGCTGCCCGGACCATCGGCTCTGACGAAACCACCCAGCGCTGGCCCCACGGAATGTGAAGCAGAGGCCGCCCGCGGCGGCGCGGCGCGGCTGAGGTTGCGTCATCGTGCGGGCCGAGGCGAGCACCTGGCGGTCCGTGGAACGTGCGTCCTGTGGCGGTGATCACGGGCCGGGAGCGGCAATCACGGGCAAGGGCGACTGCTACGGCAGAGGCGCCAAAAGCAAGATCCCCACCGCGTTTCCGCTGGTGGGGATCTCTGTAGCCCGGCGAAAGGCTATGTGGCCAGGGGCGGGGTCGAACCGCCGACCTTC
The DNA here is from genome assembly GCF_900156065.1 of Micromonospora avicenniae. Lineage (GTDB taxonomy): Bacteria > Actinomycetota > Actinomycetes > Mycobacteriales > Micromonosporaceae > Micromonospora > Micromonospora avicenniae. The sequence continues at coordinate 307,484 of NZ_FTNF01000003.1, forward strand.
CGATTTTCAGTCGGACGCTCGTACCAACTGAGCTACCTGGCCGGGTTGCTCGGACCATGCTACCCGGAGGGCGGTTCGACCGCCGGAAGGGCACCCCGATCCGATACACAGAACGCCGCGCAAATTTCGCGCGGCGTTAGCGCTGCGGTCCTGACGGGACTTGAACCCGCGACCTCCGCCTTGACAGGGCGGCGAGCACTCCAACTGCTCCACAGGACCTAGCTTTGTTGCACCGGCTTGCGCCGGCAGTGCCCCCAACGGGATTCGAACCCGTGCTACCGCCTTGAAAGGGCGGCGTCCTAGGCCGCTAGACGATGAGGGCGGCCCCGCCATCATTGCACATTCGCAAGGTCAAGCGGACTTGCTCCCATCCGGCCCCGCCGGAGGCTTGGAAAGCATACGTGATGCCGGGGCGCTCGACCAAACCGGTATGGGTCGATCTCTGGTGACCCGAGAAACCGCAGGTCAGACGGCCTTAGCTGAGCCGAGTCACGCCGTAGTGCCGCTTCAGCTCCCCGATCAGGCCGCTGCAGGCGGCGGTTGTGGCGGCCCGATCTCCGCCCCCGTCGTGCAGCAGGACGATGGAGCCGGGGCGGACGGCGGCCAGCACGCGCTTGCTGATCGTCTTCGCCGGCGGTTTCCGCCAGTCCTGTGGGTCGACGCTCCAGTGCAGCGGGCTCATGCCCAACTGCTTGGCCACCGCGACGACTTCGGGTGTCCAGACCCCGCCGGGCTGTCGGTAAAAGCTGATCTTGGCTTTCGGGACGGCCGCCCGGATCGCCTTGTTCGTACGCTCCAGGTCGGCCCGGATCTCGGCCACCGTCCGCCGGCCGAGGTCGAGGTCGTGTCGCCAGCTGTGGTTGCAGAGCTGGTGCCCCTCCCGGACGATCCGGCGGACCAGCTCCGGGTGGCGCCTCACCTCACTCCCCACCAGGCAGAAGGTGGCGGTCACCTTGGCTGACCGCAGCTGGTCGAGGATCTTCGGCGTCCACGCCGGGCTGGGGCCGTCGTCGAAGGTCAGCGCGACCGGACGTACGCCGGTGGTGCGGCGCAGGCCGGCCGGCATCTTCGTGGGCCGGGGCCGCAGCGGGGGTCTGGTGGGGCTGGTCCGGGTCGGCTTCGGCGACACGGTCGGCTTCGGGCTCGGGGACGGTGGCGTGGTCGCGGTGCTCGGGGTGGGGCCGTCGGCGGCTGTCCGGCGGTCCGTGTCGGCGCAGCCGCCGAGGACCAGGACCAGGCCCAGGGCGCACGCGAGCACGGCTCGGGCGTTCATCTGTTCGCTCCCGCAAGGGGTCGGGGTATGCGGACCACCCGACGCTAGTGGACATCCCCCGCAGGCGACACCGGCGGTCAGCGCCCGGGTGACTGCTGCAACGCGTCCTGCACCGCCCCGACCAGGGCGACCGCCTCGGCGAGCTGGCTGGGGCGTAGCACCCCGGGGGGCAGGGTCGCGGCCGCCCAGCCCGGGCCGGCGGCGAGCACCAGCAGCGGCCGGCGGGGCGCGGCGAGCAGCGCCCCGAGCTGGCCCGGGTCGGCGGTGGCCGGGGTGTGCGACCAGAGGACCACCGCGGCCGGACCCGTCCGGTCGACCGCCTCCAACAGGGCCGGTATCGGTACCCGGGCCCCGAGCATCCGATAGCCCACCCCGGCTTCGGCGAGCGCGGCGGCGAGAGCCTCCAGCGGCAGCGAATGCTGCTCCTCGTCGGCGCAGGAGAGCAGGACCCGCTGGGGCCCGCCCGGCGGGGTGGTGCGGGCGACGGCGGCGAACGCCTCGGAGATGCAGCGGGACAGCACGTGCTCCACGTCGACCAGGGCGGAGGTGGCGGCGTGCCGGTCGCCGATCCCGGTGAGTACCGGCCGGAGCAGCCGGTCCCAGGTGGCGACCACGCCGTGTTCGGTGAGGGCGCGGGCGATCGTGTCCCCGATGGCGACGGAGTCCAGCCGCATGGCTGCGCGGGCGAGCCCCCGGGCGGCCGGTCCGGCGCGACCCACCGGGATGGTCTGGCCGCCACCGTCGCGAGCGGCGCCCGGGCGGGCTCGGGACGCCTCCCCGGCGCGTACCGACTCGGGCGCCTGCCGTGCCCAGCGGGCCGCCTCGGCGGGACTGACCCCGTCGGCGGTGAGCCGCCGCATGACCTCGAGCCGGGCCAGATCGGTGGCGGTGTAACGGCGGTGCTGGCCGGGCGTGTGCTGGCTGGGCCCTAGCCCGTACCGCTGATGCCAGGTGCGCAGCGTGGTCACCGCGACGCCGAGCCTGCGGGCCACCGCCCCCGCGCTCAGCGCCTCAACGGCCACCCGACCGCTCCGGCACCTCATCGCTCGGTGCGCCCGATCCGAACGTGGCGGCGTCCAGCCCGGCCGCAACGCCTGCGGCGCCGGCGGACGGGGTCACGGGAGAGCCCGGCACGGTGGGCCGCAGCAGCCGGTTCACGACGCCGCCGAGCCAGGGGGCGTACGACCGAGGGTCGGCGGCGAGATCGACCTCCAGCGCGGCCGGCTCCACCCAGCGCAACTCGGCGACCTCCGCGGGGTCGGGCGCGAGCGGCGCGCCGGGACGGAACTCGCCCCGGAGGACGTGGTCGTACTCGAACTCGACCCGGCCGGTAATCGGATCCTCGGCCTGGTAGAGGTGGACCCCGACCTCGGTCAGCTCGACCGGGCCGGCCCCCAGTTCCTCGTGGAGCCGCCGGTTCGCGGCGTCGGTGAGCGACTCGCCGGGCAACGGGTGGCCGCAGCACGAGTTGGCCCAGCGCAGCGGGAAGCGGGTCTTGACGGCGGCGCGGCGCTGGAGCAGCACCAGGCCGTCCGGTGCCACGAGCACGACGGAGAAGGCCCGGTGCAGGCGGCCCGGCGGCTGGTGGGCGGCCGCGACGGTCATCTCGCCGTGGGCCTGCCCGGCTTCGTCGACCAGTTCGACGAGGTGCGCCTCACGTTCGCTCATGCCGGCACCTCCCTGCGGTCGGCGCCGTCCTGAGGCTCGGACGCGCTGTGCCTGACGATTCGCTCACTGCGTTCGCTCATTGGATGCCTCCAGTGACACGGCCGGCGGCGAGCTTGCCGGAGATCAGCACCATCGGCACCCCGACGCCGGGCTGGGTGCCCGAGCCGACGAAGACCACGTTGGGGAGCGTCCGGTGGAGGTTGCCGGGGCGGAACGGTCCGGTCTGGAGGAAGCTGTGCGCTGCGGCGAAGGGGGTTCCGGCAGCCATTCCCTGGTCGGCCCACTCGGCGGGGGTCACCGTACGCAGCACCTCGATGCCCGAGCCGAACCCGACGTAGCCGCGCTCCTCCAGCGTGCCGATGAGCTGGTCGGCGTAGCGGCCGGCCAGGCCTCCCCGCCAGTCGAGCGGGGCCCGCTCCAGGTTGGGTACCGGGGCGAGGACGTAGTAGGTGTGCCGGCCCGGGGGCGCCACCGAAGGGTCGGTGCGGCTCGGATTGGTGACCAGCAGGGACGGGTCGGACATCAGCTCACCCCGGCGGATGACCTCATCGAAGGTGCCCCTCCAGGATCGTCCGAAGTGAATGTTGTGGTGGGCGATCCTTCCATATCCCTGGCTCGATCCGACGTGCAACACGACGCAGGACGGCGAGTAGCTGAGCCGGCGCCGGGGGCCGGGCGGCAGGAGGTCGCGGTAGGCGACCGGTAGGTCCGGATTGAGCACGACCACGTCGGCCGGGATCAGCTCGCCGTCGGCGGTCAGCACCCCGGTGGCCCGGCCGTGCGCCGTCTCCACCCGGGTCACCGTGGTGTCGTAGCGGATCTGCACGCCGTGCTTCTCGGCCGCGCCGGCCATCGCGCGGGAGACGCTGTGCATGCCGCCGCGGGGAAACCACACCCCGGCCACCGAGTCCAGGTACGCGATGACCGCGTAGATGGCCAGGGCGTCGTGCGGGGCGAGGCCGGCGTACATGGCCTGGAAGGAGAAGATGCGCTGGGTGCGCGGGTCGCGGAAGAACTGACCGATCTTGGTGTGCAGCCGGCGGAAGGCGCCGCCGGCCAGCAGCCGCAGCAGGTTGCCGGTGAGCAGGTCGGCCGGGCTGTCCAGATTGCGCTCGATGAAGTCGGCCCGTTCGAGTTGCCAGAGGCGCCGGGCGTAGTCCACGAAGCGCAGGTAGCCGTCGGCCTCGCGGGGGCCGCAGACGCGGGAGATCTCGGCGGCCATCCGGGTGGTGTCGGTGATGACGTCGAGGGTCGAGCCGTCCGGGTAGTACGCCCGGTAGGCCGGGTCGAGCGGGGTCAGGTCCAGCCAGTCGCCGAGTTCCTCGCCGACCGCGCCGAGCGCCTCGGCGATCAGCTCCGGCATGGTGAAGACCGTGGGACCGGTGTCGAACTCGTAGCCGTCGACACCGAGCCGGCCCGCCCGGCCGCCGGGCACCGGTTCGCGTTCGAGCACGGTCACCTGCCGGCCGCTCCCAGCCAGGTGCAGCGCGCACGCCAGGCCACCGAGACCGGCGCCGACCACCACCACCCGATCCGTACGTCCGTCCACCGTCCGCATGCCACCACCTCTTCGCGCGAGACCGCCCATCATGCCTGCCGATCGGTGGTGGCGACGGGATCTGCGGGTACATCACGGTGCATCCCCGCTCCGGGGGTGGTGTCCGTCCTGTCCGCATCCTTGGCCATGCGGCCGAGCGTACCCTAGAGTAACGAGTTGCGTCGATTAGTGCGTCGATTACTGGAGGAGGGCCGGTGGACACGGAACTCGCAGCCGCCTACGACCGATGTCGTGAGCTGCACAGACGCCACGGCCGCACCTACTATCTCGCCACCCGCCTGCTCCCCGCGTGGAAACGCCGACACGTTCACGCGCTCTACGGCTTCACCCGGTACGCCGACGAGATCGTCGACCGGACCGACGGACTCTCCGCGGCCGAGCGGGCCAGCCGGCTCGACGACTGGGCGGGCCGCTTCCTCGCCGGCCTGCACGGCGAACAGGTCGACGACCCGCTGCTCCCCGCCGTACTGCACACCATCGCCGTGTTCGACCTCGACCGGAACGACTTCGCCGCGTTCCTCAAGAGCATGGCGATGGATCTGACCGTCAGCTCGTACCCGAGCTATCAGCACCTGCTCGACTACATGGAGGGTTCGGCCGCGGCCATCGGCACGATGATGCTGCCGATCCTCGGCAGCTCCGACCCGGTCGCGGCCCGCGAGCCGGCCCGGCAGCTCGGTTTCGCCTTCCAGCTCACCAACTTCATCCGGGACGTGGGCGAGGACCTGGCTCGGGGGCGGACCTACCTGCCCGACGAGGACCTGGACCGGTTCGGGGTGACCCGGCACGAGCTGGCCGAGGCGTCCGCGCGGGGGCGGGTCACCCCGGCGATCCGGGCGCTCGTCGCCTTCGAGGTGACCCGGGCGCAGGCGCACTACGCCGCGGCGGCACCCGGGATCACTCTGCTCGCGCCGGCCTCGCAGGCCTGCATGCGCACCGCGTACGCCCTCTACGGCGGGATTCTCGACGAGGTCGCCGCGCAGGACTACGACGTCTTCGCCCGGCGGGCGGTGGTACCCGGGCGGCGACGCCTCAGCGTGGCCGCCCGTTCCCTGCTCGCGCCGACCGGCACGCCGGTGGTCGTCCCCGGGCCGCCCACTCGCCCCGCCCTCGACCGCGTTGATCATGAAGTTATTGCGGCGCCACGCCGAACCGATCGGCAATAACTTCATGATCAACCGGGGGTAGCGGTCACCCCGGCGGTTGCGGCCGATCCGGCTGGGGGATGCTGGGTCCGTGGTGGAGTCGGAGCAGGTGGACGTGATCGTGGTGGGCCTCGGCGTCGGCGGCGAGGAGGTGGCCGGGCGACTCGCCGAGGCCGGCCTGAGCGTCGTCGGCATCGAGCGGGACCTGGTCGGCGGCGAGTGCCCGTACTGGGGCTGCATCCCGAGCAAGATGATGATCCGGGCGGCGAACGCCCTCGCCGAGGCCCGTCGGATCGACGGGCTGGCCGGCAGCGCCGAGGTGCGACCGGACTGGGCGCCCGTGGCGAAGCGGATCCGCGAGGAGGCGACCGACACCTGGAACGACCGGGCCGCGGTCGAGCGGTTCGTCGGCCGGGGCGGTCGGTTCGTGCGGGGCAGCGGTCGGTTGGACGGTCCGGGCCGGGTACGGGTCGGCGACCAGGTCTTCGAGTCCCGGTACGGCGTCGTGCTCGGCACCGGCACCCGCCCATCGGTGCCGCCCGTCGAGGGACTGGCCGGAACGCCGTACTGGACGAACCACCAGGCCATCGAGGTGGAGGAGCTGCCCGAATCGCTGCTGGTGCTCGGCGGCGGGGCGATCGGGCTGGAGCTGTCACAGGTCTTCGCCCGGTTCGGCGTACGGGTCACCATCGTCGAAGCGTTGGATCGGGTGCTCGCCGTCGAGGAGCCGGAGTCGTCGGAGGTGGCCGCGTCCGCGCTGCGCGCGGACGGAGTCGAGATCCACACCGGCGTACGGGCCGAGCGGGTCGACCACGACGGTGAGCGGTTCACCCTCCGCGCTCAGGGCGGGGCCGAGTTCACCGCGGAACGGCTGCTGGTGGTCACCGGCCGCCGGGCACACCTGGACGAGCTGGGGCTGGACAGCGTGGGGGTGGACGCCGACCAGCGCTACCTGCCGGTCGACGACCGGATGCGGGTCACCGACGGAATCTGGGCGGTCGGCGACCTGACGGGCGAGGGCGCGTTCACGCACATCGCGATGTACCAGGCGGCGATCGTGATCGCGGACGTGCTCGACCGTGCCCGGCACAGCCGGCCCGGCGCCGACCCCAGTGGCACGGCGAGCGTGGTCGGCGGTGCGATGGGTTCGGCCAGCGCGCTCGGCGCCAGTGGGTCGAGCGGAACGGCCGGCACCGTTCCCCGAGCCGACTACCGGGCGTTGCCCCGGGTCACGTTCACCGATCCGGAGGTCGGCGCGGTCGGCCTCACCGAGGAGCAGGCCCGCTCCCGGGGCATCAACGTCCAGGTCGGTTTCAGCAAGCTCAGCGACTCGACCCGGGGCTGGATCCATCGGGTCGGCGACGAGGGCTTCATCAAGCTGATCGCGGACGCCGACCAGGGCGTACTGATCGGGGCGACCTCGGCCGGTCCGGCCGGTGGCGAGGTGCTCTCCGGGCTGGTCGTCGCCGTGCACGCGGCGGTGCCGCTCAGCCAGCTGCGGCACATGATCTATGCGTACCCGACGTTCCATCGGGCGATCGAGGCCGCGCTGCACGAGCTGCGCTGATCTGACGCGAGACGGCACCGTGCTGTTCATTTCTTGCAATGGTCTGGCATAGGATTACGCCGTGACGAAACGGTTGACCGAGGTGGCCCGGAAGGCTGGCGTCAGCGAGGCCACCGTGAGTCGGGTGCTCAACGGGCGTGGTGGCGTCTCCGAGACGACGCGTACGGCGGTGCTCACCGCGCTCGACGTGCTCGGCTACGAGCGGCCGACCAAGCTGCGCGGTGAGCGCGCCCGGCTGGTGGGGCTGGTCCTTCCCGAGCTGCAGAACCCGATCTTTCCAGCGCTCGCCGAGGTGGTCACCGGGTCGCTGGCGCAGCGCGGATTCACCCCCGCGCTCTGCGCCCGCACCATCGGCGGCGTCTCGGAGGCGGACTACGTCGAGATGCTCCTGGACCACCAGGTCTCCGGCGTGATCTTCGCGGGTGGCTCGTACGCCCTGGCCGACGCGCCACACGACCATTACCGCCGGTTGACCGACCGGGGGCTCCCCGTGGTTCTCGTGAACGCCGGTGTGGACGAACTGGGCTTCCCCCGGGTTTCCACCGACGACGCGGTCGCCGTGGAGCAGGCGTACGGGCATCTGCGCTCGCTCGGGCACGAGCGGATCGGCATGGTGCTCGGGCCGGAGGGGCACGTCCCGTCCCGGCGCAAGCTCGCCGCGGTCGCGCGGATCGCCGGCTGGGCCGACCCGACCGAGTGGGTCGAACGGTCCAGCTTCTCCATGGAGGGCGCCCGGGTGGCCGCGAGCAAGCTGGTCGACCGCGGGGTGACCGGGGTGATCTGTGCCAGCGACGTGCTGGCCCTCGGCGCGATCCGGGCGGTGCGTCGGCTGGGCCGTTCGGTGCCCGGCGACGTGTCGGTGGTGGGCTTCGACGATTCGGCGTTCATGACCTGCACCGACCCGCCGCTCACCACCGTCCGGCAGCCGATCGAGACGATGGGGCAGGCCGCGGTGGACCTGCTGGTCACCCAGATCGAGGGCGCCGGCGTGCTGCACGACGAGCTGCTGTTCGAGCCTGAACTGGTGGTGCGCGGCTCCACCGCTCCGGCCCCCGGCCGCTGAACGGAGCCCTCGCCCCGAGCCCCCGCCCCGGCTGCTGAACGACGTCAAGGCCGCCGGCCGCTGATCGCGGTCGGCGGCCTCTTCGTGCCTACCCAAAGGCGGCAAAGCCCCGGACTTCGACCAGCTTTCAAGACACTGTCATGATCTCTCGTAATCAAGTCGCGTCCTTTCATCGTGGAATCCATACCTTGCCGCTGTGAGTCCACCTCGTTACAGTGACTTCACTCACACCTGACCTCGGCGCACCTACCCGGGGGCGGGTCGCATCGCGCATGCAGATCAATGGCAGGGCATCGCCGCGGTGGCGATCACCGCAGCTCAGCGAAGGTCATGGAGACACCCGTTCCCGAAGGGATGGACAGATGTCCGTACCGCAGTACCGGAAGGCTGCGGCGTTAGCGCTCGTGGCCGGCCTGGGAATCAGCCTCACGGCTTGCTCCACGAAGAGTGACGACACGTCGAACGACGCAGGCGGCAAGGTCACCATCACCGTCGACTGCCAGCCGGTCGGCGCTCAGAAGGAGCTGTTGCAGAACTGGAACGACGACGTCGCCGAGTTCCAGCGGCAGAACCCCGACATCATCATCAAGAGCGTGAGCGTCGGCGAGCAGTGCAACAACCCGCCGGACTTCACCGCCCGGCTGTCCGGCGGCACCGTCACCGACGTGTTCTACGGATACATGACCGACCTCCAGCAGGTGCTCGACTCCGGTCAGGCGATGGACATCACCGAGTTCGCCAACAAGGACACGATCTCCACCTGGGACAGTGTCGACCCGGCGCTCAAGGAGGTCTTCACCGACGGCGGCAAGCTCTACGCCGTCCCGGTGAAGAACTACTCGATGGGTCTGGTCTACAACAAGGTCCTGTTCCAGCGGGCGGGGCTCGACGTGAACAACCCGCCGAAGACGTGGCCCGAGGTCCGCGAGGCGGCCAAGAAGATCGCCGCGCTCGGTGACGGCATCGCCGGCTACGCGGAGTACAGCGCCGGCAACACGGGCGGTTGGCACTTCACCTCCCTGCTCTACTCGCAGGGCGGCCAGGTGCTCACCGAGGACGGCAAGAAGGCCGACTTCAACAACCCGATGGGCAAGCAGGTCCTGCAGAACCTGAAGGACATGCGGTACGGCGACAACAGCATGGGCAGCCGCCAGCTGCTCCAGTGGGGTGACCTGCTGACCAACGCCGCCGCGGGCAAGGTCGGCATGTTCATCGGCGCGCCCGACACCACCCAGGCGATCGTCAGCCAGTTCCAGGGCAAGTTCCAGGACTGGGCGATGGGCCCGCTGCCCGGCCAGGACGGCCCCGCGAAGGGGACGCTCGGCGGTGGCGAGGGCTACTTCTTCAAGAAGGGCCTCACCCCGGAGCAGGTCAAGGCCGGGCTGAAGTGGATCGCGTACCAGAAGCTGACGCCGGGCAAGGGTCAGTTCGACTACGTCCGGGCCAAGCCGCAGAACTATCCGGTGGGGCTGCCGCAGCCGCTGCTCTTCGCCAACGGCAGCGAGGCGCAGAAGCAGGAGTTCGAGCTGCGCAAGGCGAACGCGAACGTCGACACGGCGAACTTCGCGCTCTTCGAGGCGAACCCGATTCCGATCAAGGGTGAGCCGCGCAACGCGCAGGCGATCTACGCGGTGCTCGACGCGGCGATGTCCGGGGTGCTCACGAACCCGAACGCCAACCTCGACGCGCTGCTGAAGACGGCCGAGCAGAAGGTCGATCAGCTCCTCGCCGCGGAGGGCTGATCCGGGTGGGGGCCGGCGCGCCGGCCCCCACGCCACCTTGCCGTACGTCCGGTCACCGACTCACCAGGAGTTGCCTTGGCGATCACCACCGTCCCGGGTACCACCAGACCGGGTCGCCCCTCATCGCCGTACGCGGAACGGCCACGGCGTACGAGCCTGGGCCGCAAGGTACGCGACAACCTCACCGGGCACGCGTTCCTGATCGGTGCGGTCCTCTGCTTCGCCCTCTTCTCCTGGTATCCGATGATCCGCGGCGTCGTGATGAGCTTCCAGCGCACTCGGCGCGGTGTCACCACCTGGGTGGGCTGGGACAACTACACCCGCATCATCGACGACCCCAGCTTCTGGACCGCCTGGAAGAACACCTTCTACTTCACCGTCCTCGCGCTGGTCCTCGGGTACGCGGTGCCGTTCTTCGTGGCGATCCTGCTCAACGAGCTGCGCCACGCCAAGGGGTACCTGCGGGTCCTGGTCTACCTGCCGGTGATGCTGCCGCCGGCCTCGGCGCTCTTCCTCTTCAAGTTCTACGCGTACGACCCCAGCGAGGCGGGACTCTTCAACGCGATTCTCAAGGCCCTGCACCTGCCCACCTCCCAGTGGATGCAGTCCCCGGGGATGACGATGCCGGCGATGGTGATCGCCTCGACCTGGATGAACATGGGCGGCGCCGTACTCATCTATCTGGCGGCGTTGCAGAACATCCCCGGCGAGCTCTACGAGGCGGCCGAACTCGACGGCGCCGGGATCTGGCGCCGGATCTGGAACGTGACCATCCCGCAGACCCGGCTGATCCTCGCCCTCATGGCGATGATGCAGATCGTCGCCACGATGCAACTCTTCATCGAACCGCTGATCCTCGCCAACGGCGCGGGGGCGGAGGACTCGGCGACCTCGGTCGCGTACCTCATCTACCAGCACGGGTTCTTCCAGAACGATCTCAACGGCGCCGCGGCGCTCGGCGTGATCATGCTCGTGGTGCTCGCCGGTTTCTCCGCGGTCTACCTGCGGCTGACGGCGAAACAGGACTAGGACGGACGAGAAATGGCACACGACTCCGGCACCCGGACCCTCATCTCGCACGCCCAGCTTCGGCGCGGGCGCGGCAAGGCGATCTACTGGACGCTGGTCGCCGTCGTGGTCGTGGGCTTCACGCTCGTCTTCCTCGGGCCGCTCTACTGGATGGTCACCGGGGCGCTCAAGTCCGGCCAGGAGATCGCACAGACCCCGCCGTCGCTCTTCCCCCAGGACCCGCAGTGGCAGAACTACGCCGACGCGTGGAACAACCTGGCTCTCGCCAAGCTGCTCTTCAACACGTTCTACTACGCGGCCGGCGCGGTGCTGTTCCAGCTCGTCCTCGACACCGCCGCCGCGTACGCGATGTCGAAGCTCCGCCCGATCTTCGGCAACGCGATCCTCGCCATGATGCTGGCGACGCTGATGATCCCGGCGATGGTCCTCATCGTCCCGCAGTACGTGACGGTGATCGACCTGCCGATCCTGCACATCAACCTGCTCGACTCGCCGTTCGCGATCTGGCTGCCCCTGGTCGCGAACGCGTTCAACATCTTCCTCCTCAAACGGTTCTTCGACTCGATCCCGGAGGACCTGATGGCGGCCGCCCTCATCGACGGGGCGACGGCGCTGCGCACGCTCTGGTCGGTCGTCCTGCCGATGTCGCGTCCCATCCTCGGGGTGGTGTCGATCTTCGCCGTGACCGCGGTGTGGAAGGACTTCCTCTGGCCGAAGCTGGTGATGCCGTCGCCCGAGACGCGCACGGTCAGCGTCGGCATCTACGCCTTCGCGGGTGGTACGCCGATGAACGTGGTGATCGCCGCATCGGTCATCGCCGCGATCCCGACCGTGATCATCTTTTTGATCTTCCAGCGCAACATTATGTCCGGTCTGACCACGGGGAGCCTCAAGGGTTAGCTCTCGATCCCCGGGGTGCTGCGCGTCCTCGGGTGCGGCCGACGAGGCCGGACGCACCGGCGCGACCCCTCCCGCGGCGAACAACGATCGTTCGCCCGGTACAGAACTAGGTCCGGCGAACCCGCCGACGTAACGCAGAAAGCAGGTGCTCGTGTCCACAGCAGACGGTAGTCCGTGGTGGCGTGGAGCGGTGATCTACCAGGTTTACCCGCGTAGCTTCGCCGACGGCAACGGCGACGGGATCGGCGACATCGCCGGGATCAGGTCCCGGCTCAACTACCTGTCCACGCTCGGCGTCGACGCGATCTGGTTCAGCCCCTGGTATCCCTCGCCGATGGCCGACGCCGGCTACGACGTGGCCGACTACCGCGACATCGACCCGGTGTTCGGCACGCTGGCGGAGGCGGAGGCGCTGATCGCGGAGGCACATGCGCTCGGTATCAGGACGATCGTCGACGTCGTGCCGAACCACTGCTCCGACGCACACCCCTGGTTCCAGGCGGCACTCGCCGGCGGACCGGACGCGCCCGAGCGGGATCTGTTCTGGTTCCGTCCCGGCCGGGGCCCGAACGGCGATCAGCGGCCCACCGACTGGGTCGGCGAGTTCGGCGGCGAGACGTGGACCCGCACCACCGATCCGGACGGCACCCCCGGCGACTGGTACCTGCACCTGTTCACCGCCGAACAGCCCGACTTCAACTGGGACCACCCGAGGGTGCGCGCGGAGTTCGAGGACATCCTGCGGTTCTGGTTCGACCGGGGAGTGGACGGTATCCGGATCGACTCGGCCGGGTTGCTGGTCAAGGACGGCTCGCTGCCGGAGACGCTGCCCGGGCGGCCGCACCCGTTCCGCGACCTCGACGGCGTGCACGAGATCTACCGCGCCTGGCGGCGGGTCGCCGACTCCTACCCCGGCGACCGGGCGCTGATCGGCGAGGTGTGGATGCCGGACCGGCAGCGGTTCGCCAACTACCTGCGCCCGGACGAGCTGCACGCGGCGTTCAACTTCGACTTCCTCGGCTGCGCCTGGGACGCCGCCGCGTTGCGCGAGAGCATCGACGGGACGCTGAGCGCCCACGCGCCGGTCGGCGCGCCGGCCACCTGGGTCCTCTCCAATCACGACGTGACCCGGCACGTCACCCGCTACGGCCGGGCCGACACCACGTTCAGCTTCGCCGCGAAGCGCGAAGGGATCCCCACCGACCTGGAGCTGGGCACCCGGCGGGCCCGGGCCGCAGCGCTGCTGTCGCTGTCGCTGCCCGGTGCGGCCTACGTCTACCAGGGCGAGGAGCTGGGCCTCTGGGAGGTCGAGGACATTCCGCGTGAGCTGCGGCAGGACCCGATGCACTTCCGCTCGGGTGGTGTCGACCCGGGCCGTGACGGGTGCCGCGTCCCGCTGCCCTGGTCCGGCGAGACGCCGCCGTTCGACTTCAGCCCGGACGAGGCGACGGGGACGCCGTGGCTTCCCCAACCGGCCGACTGGAAGGACCGGACGGCGCAGGCGCAGGCCGGCGACGAGCGATCGATGCTGGAGTTGTACCGGCGGGCGATCGCCATCCGCCGGGCCGACCCCGCGCTCGGCGACGGCGCGATGACCTGGCTGCCCGCTCCGGAGGGGGTGCTCGCCTACCACCGCTCACCCGGCTTCACCTGCCTGGTCAACATCTCCGCCGGGGCGGTGCCCCTGCCGCCGCACACCGAGCGGCTGCTCGCCAGCGGCCCGCTCGACGACGACCTGCTGCCGCCGGACACCGCCGTCTGGCTGCGCACCGCCGAACCGATTCCCGCCGGTTCCGACCCGGCCTGATCCCGCCGTGCCGGCGGCTCCGTCCCGCCGCCGGCACCGCACCCGCACCACCCGGCGGTGCCCTCCCACCGCCGGCTTTCCGCCAGCCCGCCGGCCCGGCCGGCCGAGACCGACCCGGAGGTAGCTGCCGCACACCGCAACGCATCGGGGGGACCGCAACGCACGGGGGGGACCGCAACGCACGGGGGGACTGCAACGCACGGGGGGATCTGGACCACCGACGAGAGGGAGAGCCCAGCTCATGCCCGATCACGCCACCACCACCCACCCCGAAGAGCCCGCGCCCGACCGGCTACACCTTCGAGCCGGCGCCCGCCACACCCCGCACCACCGCACACGCCTCTCCACGTCCCCCGGGAAGAAGGTGTCCGCAACCATGTCCAGATTCCGTACCCGAGTGATCGCGGTACTGGCCGTGATCGGCCTGGCCGTCACCGCGGCCCCGGCACCACCCGCCGCCGCTGCGGGCGGCCCGAACCTCGCCGCCGGCAGGAGCACCTCCGCGAGCAGCACCAACGCCCCGTACGTCGCCGCGAACCTGATCGACGGCAACCAGGGCAGCTACTGGGAGAGCAGCGGTGCCCTCCCGCAGTGGGCCCAGGTGGACCTCGGCTCCAGCCGGTCGATCGACCAGGTGATCCTCAAGCTGCCCGGCAGCTGGGAGGCGCGTACCCAGACGCTCTCCGTGCAGGGCAGCGCGGACGGCAGCGGCTTCAGCACCATCGTCTCCGCCGCCGGGCGGTCGTTCAGCCCGGCCGGCGGCAACACCGTGACCATCAACTTCCCGGCCACCAGCACCCGGTTCGTCCGCGTCCACGTCACCGCGAACACCGGTTGGCCGGCCGCCCAGCTCGCCGAGCTGGAGGTGTACGGCGCGGCGACCTCGTCGACCAACCTGGCGCTCGGCAAGGCGATGGCGGAGAGCAGCCACGCCGACGTCTACGGCGCGGCCAATGCCAACGACGGCAACGCCGGCACCTACTGGGAGAGCGCCAACAACGCCTTCCCGCAGTGGATCCAGGTGGACCTGGCCGCCACGGTGAACGTCAACCGGCTGGTGCTCAAACTGCCCGGCGGCTGGGGCGCGCGCAGCCAGACGTTGACCGTGCTGGGCAGCACCAACGGGTCGAGCTTCAGCACCCTGGTCGCCTCGGCGTCGTACGCCTTCAACCCCGGCTCCGGCAACTCCGTCACCGTCGACGTGCCCAACGCCGCCACCCGCTACGTCCGCCTGCTGGTCACGGCGAACACCGGTTGGCCCGCCGGGCAGCTCTCCGAGCTGGAGGTCTACGGCCCGGCGACCGGCGACACCCAGCCGCCCTCGGCGCCCGGCAACCTCGCCTTCACCGAACCGGCCGCCGACCAGGTCCGGCTCACCTGGACCGCGTCGAGCGACAACGTGGGCGTGACCGGCTACGACATCTACGCCAACGGGGTGCTGCGCACCAGCGTCGTCGGTTCGACGCTCACGTACACCGACACCCAGCCGGCCTCCGCCACGGTGACCTACCAGGTACGGGCCCGGGACGCCGCCGGCAACGTGTCGGCGAACAGCAACTCGGTGACCCGCACCGGCAACACCGGTGACACCATGGCGCCGACCGCGCCGGGCAACCTGGCCTACACCCAGCCGGCGAGTGGGCAGATCCGGCTGACCTGGACCGCGGCGACCGACAACGTCGGGGTGACCGGCTACGACGTGTACGCCAACGGCACGTTGCGCGGCAGCGTCAACGGTTCCACGCTGACGTATACCGACAGCCAGCCCGCGTCGGCGACCGTCTCCTACTTCGTCCGGGCCCGGGACGCGGCGGGGAACGTGTCGGCGAACAGCAACATCGTCACCCGCCCCGGCAGCACGCCGGGCGGCAGCAACCTCGCCGTCGGCAAGCCGATCACCGCCTCCTCGGTGGTGCACATCTTCAACGCCGTCAACGCCAACGACGACGACGTCACCACCTACTGGGAGGGCGCGCCCGGGGCGTACCCGAGCACGCTGACCGTGGCGCTCGGCGCGAACGCGACGGTCAACTCGCTGGTGGTGAAGCTCAACCCCGATCCGGTCTGGGGACCGCGCACCCAGACGTTCCAGGTGCTCGGCCGGGAGCAGTCGGCCTCCGGGTTCACCACGCTGGTCGGGTCGGCCACCTACTCGTTCAACCCGGCGAGCGGCAACACGGTGACCATCCCGGTCTCGGCGACCGCCGCCGACGTCCGGCTCCAGTTCACCGCGAACTCCGGCTCGTCCAACGGGCAGGTCGCCGAGCTTCAGGTGATCGGCGTACCGGCCCCGAACCCGGACCTCACGGTCACCGGTCTCACCGCGTCACCCGCCGCGCCGGTCGAGACCGACTCGATCACCCTCTCCGCCACGGTCCGCAACGCCGGCACCGCGGGCTCCGCGGCCACGGCCGTCGGCCTCTACCTGGGTACGACGAAGGTCGGCACGGCGAATGTCGGCGCGCTGGCCGCCGGCGCGTCGACCACCGTCTCGGCGAACATCGGCCCGCGCAACGCCGGCAGCTACGAACTCGTGGCGAAGGTCGACGAGGCCAACACGGTGATCGAGCAGAACGAGGCGAACAACAGCTACACCAGCCCCAACGCGCTCACCGTCAGCCCGGTGGCCAGCTCCGACCTGGTGGCCTCGGCGGTGACCTGGTCACCTGGCACACCGAGCGCCGGAGCCACGGTCGACTTCGCGGTGACCATCCGCAACCAGGGCACTGTCGCCTCGGCGGCGGGCGCGCACGGCATCACGCTAACCGTGGTCAACGACTCGGGCACCGTGGTCCGCACGCTGACCGGCTCGTACAGCGGCACCATCGCGGCCGGCGCGACCGCCGGGCCGGTGAGCCTCGGCGGCTGGACGGCGGCCAACGGCCGGTACACCGTCCGGGTGGTGCTCGCCGACGACGCCAACGAGCTGCCGGTGAAGCGGCAGAACAACACCAGCGAGCGGCCGCTCTTCGTCGGGCGCGGGGCGAACCTGCCGTACGACATGTACGAGGCCGAGGAGGGCACGGTCGGTGGCGGGGCGCAGGTGCTCGCGCCGAACCGGACCATCGGTGACCTGGCCGGCGAGGCGTCCGGCCGGCGAGCGGTCACCCTCAACAACAACGGCGCGTACGTCGAGTGGACCACCAAGGCCCCGGCCAACGCGCTGGTGACCCGGTTCTCGATCCCGGACGCGCCGGGCGGCGGTGGCATCGACTCGACGTTGAACATCTACGTCGACGGGGTGCTGCACAAGCCGATCAGCCTCACCTCGAAGCACATCTGGCTGTACGGCGCCGAGGCCGGCCCGAGCGACTCGCCGAGCGCGGGGCCGCCCCGGCACCTCTACGACGAGGCGAACGTCCTGCTGAACTCCACGATCCCGGCCGGCAGCCGGATCCGGCTGCAGAAGGACCCGGCCAACAACACCACGTACGCCATCGACTTCATCAACCTGGAGCAGGTGTCGCCGCGGGCCAACCCGGACCCGGCCCGGTACAAGGTGCCGAACGGGTTCAGCCACTCCGACGTGCAGAACGCCCTGGACGCGGTGCGGATGGACACCTCCGGCACGCTGACCGGTGTCTACCTGCCGGCCGGCACGTACGAGACCTCGCAGAAGTTCCAGGTCTACGGCAAGCCGGTCAAGGTCGTCGGCGCCGGCATGTGGTTCACCCGCTTCCAGACCCCGACGTCGCAGCAGAACACCGACGCCGGTTTCCGGGTGGAACCCTCGGCCAGCGGGTCGTCCTTCGAGCACCTCGCCTTCTTCGGCAACTACACCAACCGGATCGACGGGCCGGGGAAGGTCTGGGGTGAGCTGAAGGACGTCGACGACATGACCCTGGACAACGTCTGGGTCGAGCACACCGTCTGCGCGTACTGGGGGGTCAGCGTCAGCGGCCTCACCATCACGAACAGCCGGTTCCGCAACACCTTCGCCGACGCGGTCAACATGACCAACGGCAGCACCGACAACCGGGTCGCCAACTCGGAGGGCCGGTCCAACGGTGACGACGCGTTCGCGCTCTTCTCCGCCACCGACCAGGGCGCGTCGACCGGCAACCACGGCAACGTGTTCGAGAACCTGACCGCCACGCTGACCTGGCGGGCGGCGGGCATCGCGGTGTACGGCGGCTACGACAACGTGTTCCGCAACCTCTACATCGCCGACCAGTTGACGTACTCCGGCATCACGATCAGTTCGCTGGACTTCGGCTACCCGTTCATCGGGTTCGGAGCCAGCCCACCCACCCGGTTCGAGAACATCTCCCTGATCCGGTCCGGCGGCCACTTCTGGGGCGCGCAGACCTTCCCGGCGATCTGGATCTTCTCGGCGTCGAAGGAGTTCCGCGGTATCCGGGTCACGGACGTGGACATCGTGGACCCGACGTACTCCGGGATCATGTTCCAGACCAAGTACACCGGCAGCCAGCCGGAGAACCCGGTCACCGACACGGTCTTCACCAACGTCTCGATCTCCGGGGCGCGGCGCAGCGGAGACGCCTTCGACGCCAAGTCGGGCTTCGCCATCTGGGCGAACGAGATGCCCGAGCCGGGTCAGGGCCCGGCGGTCGGTTCGGCGACCTTCACCAACCTGCGGCTGACCGACAACGACGTCGACATCAGGAACACCACCTCGACGTTCACCATCATCCGCAACTGACCGTCCACAGCTGGACGCCGCCGGGGGAGGCCATTCTCCCGGCGGCGTCCGCCGTTCCGGTCAGCCGGCCGGAACGCCGTGCCGGCCGGCGCCGGCGGCGAACCGGGCCGCGCCCGCCACCGCGTCCGCGGCCAGCGACTCCATCCCGTACGCCAGCTCGCTCGCCATCGCCGCGGGATCGGGCAGCCCGGCGCCGGCGAGCACCGCCGCCCGGTCGTTGCGCAGGCAGGGCTGCGGGTGCCGCGCCAGCTCGGCGGCCAACCGCTCGGCCTCCGCCCGCGCCGTGCCCGGCGCGACCAGGCGGTTGACCAGACCCATGCCGTACGCCTCCTGCGCCGGCACGGCCCTGCCGGTGAGGATCAGGTCCATCGCGCGGCTCTCGCCGATGAGCCGGGGCAGCCGGACGGTGCCCCCGTCGATCAGTGGGACACCCCAACGTCGGCAGAACACGCCGAGCACCGCGTCGGCCTCGGCGACCCGTAGATCGCACCAGAGCGCCAGCTCCAGACCCCCGGCGACGGCGTACCCGGAGATCGCCGCGATCACCGGCTTGCCCAGGGCCAGCCGGGTGGGGCCCATCGGGCCGTCCCCGTCCGGCTCCACTCGGTTGCCGCTCGGCGTGCCGATCGCCTTCAGGTCGGCGCCGGCGCAGAACGTGCCGCCGGCACCCCAGAGCACCGCGACCGAGGCGTCCGGGTCGGCGTCGAAGGCGCGGAACGCGTCGGCCAGCGCCCGCGCGGTCGGCCCGTCCACGGCGTTGCGCGCCGCCGGCCGGTCCAGGATCACAGTGGTCACCGGTCCGTGACGTTCGACCCGTACACCCATCGACACAGCATGCCCGCGGCGGTGCCGGTACACCAGGGGCTACCATGCCCGCGAACGTGATCATGAGGGGTGCCGTGAACACCGACCTGTACGACGTCATCCACCGCCGCCGGGACGTGCGGGCCCAGTTCACCGGGGCTCCGGTGCCCGACGACACGCTGCACCGGATCCTCGCCGCAGCGCACGCCGCGCCGAGCGTCGGCTACTCGCAACCCTGGGACTTCATCGTCGTCCGCGACCCGGAGACCCGGCACCGCTTCCACGAGCACGTCAGTGCCGAGCGGGACACCTTCGCCGGCACCCTCACCGGGGAGGCCGCCGAGCGGTTCGCCCGGATCAAGATCGACGGGGTACGGGAGTCCACCCTCTCGATCGTGGTCACGTACGACCCGGCCCGGGGCGGCCCGGCCGTGCTCGGCCGGCACGCGATCGCCGACACCGGGCTCTACTCGGCCTGCCTGGCCATCCAGAACCTCTGGCTGGCCGCCACCGCCGAAGGGCTCGGCGTCGGGTGGGTCTCGTTCTACCGGGAGCCCTGGCTCGCCGAGCTGCTCGGCATCCCGGCCGGCATCCGGCCTATCGCCTGGCTCTGCGTCGGGCCCGTGACCCACCTGGAATCGGTGCCCGACCTGGCCCGGCACGGCTGGCGGCAGAAACGTCCGCTGGCCGACGCGATCCACGCGGAGCGCTGGAGGCCGGTGACCGACTGAACGGGCCCGTCGGTCTCACCTGCGGAACCCGTCACGGCGGGATCGTACGGTGGTCACGCTTGGCTACGAATCCGTCCCCGGCGACCGGTTTGCGACGGCGAAGACCGGGAAGTCGCTACCCGTGCGAGCACTCCTGACGAAAATCGAGCAGAACACGCGGCTGGACCGGGTGGGTGATCCGCTGCAGCGCGCGGTCCAGGCGGTCCTGCGACCGCAGCGGATTCGGGACCTGCTGCACGGTGTCCCGCTGGGCCACCCGCTGCACCCGGCGATGGTGCAGGTGCCGGTCGGATCCTGGATCAGCGCGGCGATCCTCGACCTGATGCCCGGGCAGCGCCGGGCCGCCACGACCTTGACCGCGGTCGGCACGGTGAGCGCCCTCCCGGCGATCGTCGCCGGACTCAACGACTGGGCGGCACTGGCACCCGACCAGCGCCGGGTCGGCCTGGTGCACGCCGCCGCCAACAGCGTGGCGCTGGCCTGCTACGCCGGCTCGCTGGCGGCGCGCTTCTCCGGTCAGCACCGGCTCGGCCGCGCGCTCGGCATGGCGGGCCTCGGTGCCGTCAGCCTCGGCGCCTACATCGGTGGGCACCTGGCGTACAAGCAGGGCGCGCAGGTCAGCCAGAGCATCTCCGAGCTGCACCTGATCAGCCAGGGCTGGCATCCGCTGGGTGACATGGCGAGCCTTCCGCAGCGGCAGCTGATCACCCGCGAGATCGACGACGTGTCGGTGATCCTCTACCGGCACGGCGACGACGTGACGGTGATGCTGGAGCGCTGCCCGCACCAGAGCGGCCCGCTGGGCCAGGGCGAGGTGCAGCAGGTGGACGGGCACGACTGCGTGGTCTGCCCGTGGCACGGCAGCACGTTCCGGCTCAACGGCGGCGAGGTGGTGCACGGTCCGTCCGGCAACGACGGGCAGGTGCTGCCCACCCGCATCCGTAACGGCATGATCGAGGCGCGGCTGCCCTGAGCGGCGCGCCGGTGCGGGCGTACGACGCCTCCTGCTGGCGGGCGCCGCCGGGACCGGTTCAGTCGCGACGGTGTCGCCCGACCGGCAGCTCCCCGGCGGCTCGGGCGGGTGCGCCGGCCTGACCGCTGGGCAACGCGCGCACCACGCTGGTCGCCGTCGGACCCGTCCGTCCGTGCGTCGCCGCACTCGTCGCGCCCGTTCGTGTGCCGGCCGTGGCCGGGCGGCGGCGCAGCCCGAGGACGGCACCTATCTGCGCGCCGACGATGCTGGCCACGGCGAGTACGGCGGAGACCGCCAACGGGCGGTTCAGCCGGTCCGGTTCACCGGCGCGGGCCGCGCCCACCGTCATCGCGGGCGCCTCGGCGTCGGGGCGCGCGGAGTCGCCGTGCGAGTTCCCGGCATCCGGGGTGCTCGGCGCCGGCCGGGTCTCGTGTGCCCCGGCGACCCGCCCGGTGGCCGGCGTGGGACGTGGCGAGGGGCGGCCCACGAGACGACCGGTGGCATGCGGTCGCACGCCCCGATCGGTCGCCTGTTCCGGCAGCTTGAGCAGTTGTCCCGGGCGGATCCGGTCGGGGTCGGCGAGCCGGTTGATCCGGGCCAGCTCGCGGTAGTCGACGAACTCGTCGAGGTAGCGCTCGGCGACCGCGCCGAGGTAGTCGCCCCTCGCGACCCGGTACACCGCCGGGCCGCTCGCCCGCTCGTCCCGCGTGTTCGCCGTCGCCGACGCGGTGGGCGCGATCGTTCCTGGATTGGCGGAGAACGCGACCGGCGCCGCACCCGAGGGTGCCGCGTGCACACCGGCTGCGGCCGGTCCGGCGTACGCCTGGGAGGCGACCGTGGCGGCGTTGGCCGCCGGGGCGGCGGCGAGGATCAGCGCGACCGAGCCGACCAGTGCGGCCGCCGCGCGCTGCTGCCGGCTCATGCCCGGCAGCCGGGGCGCCGGTCGGCGCAACGCCTGCGCGCCCAGTTCGACGAGCACCGAGAGGGCGAACGTGGCCCAGCCGAACCAGCCGACGACGGCCAGCGCCCGCAGGAAGAGTTGCCCGTCATCGCGACTGGTCAGCGTGGCGCCGACCTCGGCGAGAGCCGGTACGTGGTCGGGGAGCGGGTTGCCGGCGAGGGCGAGCAGCGCCATCGGGGCGCCCACCAGCACCGCACAGAGCACGATCAGTGCGCCGAACCCGGTGAGGATCCGTCCGGTCCGGCGTAGGGCGGAGCGACCCATGGCTGCCTTCCTTCTACGGTCCGGTGAGGGCACGCGCGGTCGCCTCACCGGTGACGGTGACGGTGTCGTCGAGGCCGAACAGGCCGAGCATCGACCTGCGGTACGTGACGGTGACGCGTACGCGGATCAAGGTCTCGCCGTCCACGACCGGGAAACCGACCGTGTGTCCAGCGCTGCCGGCGGCGGCGAGGTAGTCGGCCACCGCGGCACGGGCCTGCCGTTTGTCGATCTGCTTCGGCCCGCCGGCGATCGCGGTGGCCCGGTCGACGGCCTGCCCGCCGGCGCGGGCCGCCTCGGCGGCCAGGTTGTCGGCGCGTTGCAGGGTACGCAGCTGACCGGCCCCGTCGTAGGAGAGCCCGATGATGGCGAGCACCCCCACCATCGCCACCGCGAGGTAGATGCTCACCCGCCCCGCGTCGCGGCCCGGCCCGGCGGTCATCTGCGACTCCGGTAGCGGTCCAGCGGTGAGGTGAAGCTCGCCGAGACCGCGTTGCCGCTGGGCATACCGGGCAGCACGGAGAGGTGCAGGTCCGCGTAGGACAGGGTGCAGCTCACCTCGACGGTGACCGTGGCCTCGCGGCCGGCCCGGCTGTGGAAGGCCGCGCCGAAGCTGGTGGGACGGCCGGCGACCGAGCCGCTGAACTTGAAGGTCGGGCCGTCGACACAGTTCATGTCCTCCCACCTCAGCTGCTGCCGGGCCGCATTCCGAGCCTCGTCGCGGGCGGTGCCGGCGTCCCGGGAGATGGAGGCGGCCCGGGCCGCGTCGTGGGCGGCGGCCTCGATAGCCTCGGCCGCCACCGCGCTGCGACCGGTCACCCCGGCGAGCACGATCAGCGCGATGAACGCCGGGGCGAGCACCGCCACCTCGATGGAGACCGAACCGCGTCCGTTGTCTCGGGTCACGGCGTGGTCCACCGTTCCTTCGTCCCGTGCGCGGTTTGCACCACCGCAAAACTCACCAGCGGGATCACCGAGAGGGACCGGCCGCGCACGGTGCAGGTCACCTCGGCAGCACCGGTCTGGCAGGACGGACCGGGCCGATCCCAGCCGACCAGCCAGTCACCCGAGGCGCGGAGGAAGCGGGTGGCCCGCCGGGCACCGGCGTCCGCGGGAGCCTGGTGCACCCGCTGCGCGTTCACCGCGCTCTGCGCGGCGTTCAGCGCGGTCGACCGGGCCACGAACCAGACGGCGATCTGCACCGAGGCGAAGAGCAGCACCAGGATCACGGGCATCACCACCGCCAACTCGACCGGGCTGGCGCCGCGGTCCGCGCCGCGGGCGGTCGTCCGTTGCAGCGCCGCGCCGGCCACCCGGTGGACGGCGCGGCGCGCGGAGCGGCCGGTCACGGCCCTACGGGGGCACCGGACGGTGGGTGCCGTCCGGTGTCCCCGGCGCTGAGCGGCTCGGTGCATCGCCGGTTACGGCTTGGTCGGGTTGCTGTGGGCCGGGATGCCGTTCATCCAGTCCTCCGCCTTGGCGAGGGCCAGACCGGTGACGATCGTCGCCACGAACACCAGGCCGAAGATGATGACGGCGGTCGGCACGGGACTGTCCCCGCGTTCGCCGTCGCGGCGCAACTCGGCCAGGCGTGTAGTCAACGCGACGTGCACGTAGGTGAAGAGGGACATGGCGTGCTCCTTCTCGGATCGGGGGTTCACATGCGGGCGATGAACGGGTAGACGACGAAGCCGAGCAGGACGAAGACGAGCAGCGCGCCGGGGATGTCGAGGCGACTGGTCACACCTTCGGCCCGGGCGAGGTTGTCGGTACGGATCTGGTCGCGCAGTGAGTCGGCCCGGCTGCGCAGGGTCTCGTGCACCTGCGCCCCCTCGCTGCCGGACGAGCGCATGATCGCGCCGACGTCGCCGAGTTCGGGGATGCCGATCCGGTCGGCGAGGTCCCGCAGCTCGTCCCACGGTGAGTGCATCTGCATCTGGGCGATCCGCAGCGCCTCCGCGATCCGGTCGAAGACCCAGCCGTCGCAGACCGCCGCAGCCCGCTCCAGCGACTGCACCGGTCCGTGCGCGGCGGAGAGCTGCAACGCCACGAGGTCCAGGTAGGTGCAGACCGCCTGCCGGAACTCCTCCCGGGCCTTGGCGGCCCGGGCCAGGACGGACCGGTGCGCCAGCAGTGCCGCGCCCAGGGCGAGCCCGAGACTGCCCAGCACCGGCACCGCCAGTGGCAGGGAGATGCCGAGTACGAAGCAGGCCACTCCCAGCAGGGTCGGCGCGGCCAGCCCGACCAGTGCGGACAGCAGTAGCGACAGCGCGTACTGCTCGGGGGTCTGGTCGATCAGCGCGAGTTGCCGGTGCGGTGGGCGCACCCACCGCGAGAACCCGCTGAGCCACTCCAGGCGTCGTCCGGCCGGGGCGGTGAGCGGTGTCGTGCCCGCCGGTTGGTGCAGCCGGCGGAGCGCGGGCCCGAGCGCCGGGGAGGCCGGCACCAGCTCGCGTACGACCAGGAACAGGCCGAGCCCGACGGCCGCCCCGCCGCCCACGGCGATCCCGAGTTGCCAGTTCAGGTAGGTGATCACCGGTCCGGCCTCCCGTTCCCGCCCGCGGTTGCCAGGGGTCCGCTCCGCGCGCTCACGCGATCGCCTCCTCCGGATCGGGGGCGGGCAGGAAACGCGCCGGCCGCCGCGGCTGACTCATCGACCGCACCCAGGCCAGCAGGCCGATGAAGGTGGCACCGAGAGCTGTCATCACCAGCTGGCCGATCGGCGTGGCGTACGGGCGGATGTACTCGTCGTTGAGCAACCCGTAGCCGAGCGTTGCGAGGGTCATCCCGGTCAGGAAGCGCACCGCGAACCGGGGCTGGGTGCGTTTCGCCTCGATCTCCCGCCGGGTGGCCACCTCGGCGGCCGCCGCGGCGGCTATCGAGCCGAGCACGTCGCCGAGGCGGTCGCCCCGGTCGGTCACGTGCAGGATCAGCGCGGCCACCACCTGGTCGCAGACCGGGTCGCCGATCTCGTCGGCGAACGCGAGCAGGGCGGAGCGGGCCAGCCAGCCGGCCTGGAGCCGGGCGGCGAGCAGCCGTACCTCCTCCTCGATCTCCTCCGGCGCGGTGCCGACGGTATGGATGATCGACTGTTGCAGCCCCTGCCCGGTGGCGGAGACGTCCTTGAGCCGGCGGGTCCACTCGCCGACCGCCTCGACCCGGGCGATGGCGCGTTGCTCGGCCCGGCCCACGTTGAACAGCCAGGGAGTGCCGGGCACCGCGACCGCGACCAGCAGACCGACCACGGGCAGGCCGGTGAGCAGGAACGCCGCCGCTCCGGCCACCAGCGCGCCGACCAGCAGGGCCTGGTGGTTGCGCTGCTCGCCGGGTGTGCCGCCCGACCCGTACCAGAGGCGGCGCAGGCCGGGCCCGGCGCCGGGGGCAGGTCCGGGCGGTCGCCGGGTGCCGACGAGCGCGACCACGGCCAGGACCAGCCCGGCCACGCAGGCGACGCCGGAGACCATCGCGATCAGTTCGACGTCGTCGCGCACGCCGTCACCGCCGGGCCAGTCGGGTCTGCCGTGGCCGCCGCCAGGCGCCGGTGCCGGCCTCGATCCAGCGGGTCAGCAACCGCGCGTCGTAGCCGACCCGGAGCAGTTGGTCGCGTACGCGTTCCGGCAGGTGCCGGGGGATCGCCCGGCCGTCCGGCCCGGGGCCGAACACCGTGGTCGTGGTGATCCGGCCGGCGTCGCCGGCACCGATCACCTCCTCGACGTGCGAGACGAACCGGTGTTTGCGGCCACCGATCGCGGTCTCGTCCTCGACTGTCACGTAGACGATCAGGTCGAGCGCGTTGCCGGCCATCCGGCGTGCTTGGTCGACGGTCATCTCCCGGCCGTGCGCCAGGGCCAGCTCCACGATCCGTTCGCCGACACCGGCCGGGGTACGGGCGTGGATGGTGCACATCGAGCCCCGGCTGGTCGTCATGGCCTGGAGCATCGGCACGATCTCCCGGGACCGGACCTCGCCGACGATGATCCGCAGTACGCCCATCCGGAGTGAGACCGGGATCAGGTCGGCGATGGTGACCTCGCCGGCCGGACGACCGTCCAGTCCCCGCTCGCCGTGCCCCTCGCGGGCCTCGAAGCTCATCACCGCCCGGTGCCGCGGTTGGCGGCGGGCCGGCAGCAGTTCCCGGCTCTCCTCCAGCAGCACGTACGGCTCGTCCGGCGGGATTTCGTTCATGAGGGCCCGGATCACGGTCGTCTTCCCGGCGCCGGCGAGCCCGGCGACCATGATGTTCAACCCGGCGCGCATGGACGCGCGGAGGAAGTCGCGTAGCAGCGGATCGATCATCTCGTCCAGGTCGGGCCGGGAGCCGGCGATGTCGTCCAGGCTCACGTCCAGCGTGTTGTGCTTGCGGATAACCGCGTACGGGCGGTGGCTGACCAGGAACACCGCGGCGAGCCGGCTGCCGTCGGGAAGTTGCAGGTCGAGGGTGGGCTTCGACGTGGAGAGCGAGCGTTCCGTGGCCCCGGCCCGCCGGGCCGCCGCCTGGAGGATCTCCACGAGCTCGGCGTCGCTGTCGGCGATCGGCTCAGCCCAGTCGGACCCGCCGCCGTGCCGGGTGATGCGCACCTGGTCACAGCCGAGGATGTGCACCTCCTCGATGGTCTCGTCGACCAGCAGCGTCTGCAGCCGGCCCAGGCCGACCAACTCCGCGGTCACCTGGTCGAGCAGGTTCCGTTCCTCGTCGGCGGGCATCGGCGTACCGGCCCGGCGGACCGAGTCGGCGTACTCCGAGACGACCGCCACGGCGAGCCGGGCCCGCTCGGTGTCCTCCTCGTCGGGGGTGAACTCCCGGCCGCGCTGCCACAGGGTGAGTCGTTCGCTGAGCTGCCGGCGCAGTTCCCGGACCACCTGGAAGTCGAGCCGTGGCCGGGACGGGGAGGTGGTGGCCGCCCCGGGGAGCGGCGGTGCATGGTGCCGGCCGTTGGCCGGGGCGAGCGGCGGCGTGACCGAGGTGGCGCTCGGCGGCGCGACCGGGCCGGCGGCCGGCGGCTGCTGCCGCGGGTCGGCCGAGACGGGCTCAAAGCGCATGTGGGACTCCCTGCGGGACGGGCCAGGCCAGCCGGGCTCGACGCCGGTCCAGCAGCGCGCCGACCGGCACCTCCAATGCGGCGGCCGCGCGCATCAGCGGCCGTCCGGCCCGCACGTTTCCGCCGAACGCGAGCACCCGGGCGGTACGCGGGTCGTACGGCAGTCGGGCGATCACCGGCAGGCGCAGCACCCGACTGATCTCGGTGCGCCCGTGCCCGTCACCGACCAGCAGCAGCCGCAGGTTGCCCGGCGGTACCCGGTGCTCGGCGAAGTCCCGCTCGATCGCCTTGACCATGGCCTGCGCGCCGGAGAGGTCGGGCAGTTCGGCGCGGGTCACCACGAGCACCACCGAGGCGGCGCGCAGCAGCGGCCAGGGCGGGTTGGTCACGTGCAGCCGGCCGCAGTCGACCAGCACGTCGTACGGGGGTGTGCCCCGTTCCAGGTCGGTGAGGAAGTCGGCGAACCGCTGCCACAGCGGGGTGACGCTGCCGGACTGGGCCGGGTCGACCACCCCGGGCAGCAGCAGCCGTTCCCGCCGGGGCGCGTCCAGGTCGACCAGTTGTGACCAGAACGCGGTCTCCAGGTTCCCGTCGCGCAACTCGCCGACGGCGAGTTCACCGATGCCGCGGGGCCCGTCGAGCGCGCCGCCGAGGAAGCCGGCGAGGATCGAACCGCCGGCCGGATCACACTCCGCGAGCACGAGCCGCCGGTGCCAGGTGAGTGCGGCGGCCAACGCCGAGGTGGTGACGCCCGGCGAGCCCTTGGCGGAGACCAGCGCGATGATCGCCATGCTCAGGCCGCCCCGGTGAGCACGACCGCGATCCGGTCCTGCGCGTTCAACGCCACCACCGCCGGTACGTCCCGAACGGCCAGCGCCAGGTAGACGACGATGTCGTCGTTCGTGTCGGAGGTGCCCGTGTCGATGACGGTGGCCGGGAAGCGGGTCCCGCCGGCCGCTGCGGAACCGCTGGCGCTGTCGTCCGGGGTGCTGACCAGCAGCAGCTTGTCACCGGGGTGCAGTTGCCGGGCGGGCACCTCGGCCGGGCCCAGGCCGAGCGCGAGCTGCTGCTGGTCGGGGCCGAGCAGCGGGGCGTCGGTCAGCTGCCCCATCGTCAGCAGGCTGCCCGGGGCCAGCGACATCGCGGCCCGTTTGCCGAGCACCTCGTCGATCCGGTCGGCCGGCACGGGGCTGAGCCCCTGACCGCCGGCCACCTGCACCGGCCTGAGGTCGTCGGCGCTGAGCTGCCGGCCCACCTCCACGGGGCGGGCCACCGCCAGGTAGCTACCGGTGGCGCGTACCGAGGTGACCGCGAACGCGGCGCCCAACCCGCCGAGGGCGATCAGCAGTACGGCCAGGCCCAGCAGCCCCGGGCGTATTCGCCGCTGCCGGACCACCCTGGGCGGGGTGACCGGCGCCTCCGCCGGGCTCGTTCCGTCGCGCGTCGCCAGGCTCACCGGGTCACCGCCGTTCCGATCGGCTCGTCTCTCGCGCTCATCGCGTCACCACCTGGAGTTCGTTGATCTGGATCGGGACCGTCCCCGTCCTCCGCTGCACGGGGATCACCCCCGTCTCGCCGCCGCCCTCCCAGGTCACCGTCCAGTACGTGGTGGCGCTGACCTCGTAGGTGTCGGCCTTCGGGTAGCCGCTGTGGTAGCCGCAGGTCGGCGAGCGTTTGCCGGCGTGCGGGCCGGTGACCTTGTACTCGGTGCCGGGGCCGGTGCAGGTGACCTGCTCGCCGTTGTCCATGTCCCAGACGATCCGGTCGAAGACCGCCGTGATCTCGACGGTCAGTCCCCGTTCGGTCTCGTCGTCGGAGATCACCGGACCGAACGTCTGCGCGGCGTTCTCCCCCCACATCCAGACCGGCAGGCCGACCAGTCCGGGGCCGGTGGCGCGGCGCGGTGCGACAGCGATCCGGGGCGGGCGGATGCTGATCCGGGCCAGCGCACGCCGAGCCAGCTCCTCGGGGTCGGGCGGGGCGCCGTAGCCGGGCGGGGGGCCGTCGAGCAGTTCCTCGTGCTGGTCGCCACGGTCACCGCCGTTGCAGGTGACCAGGTACCACTGCTTGCCCTCGGGCGTGTCCGGCGGCTGGGGATCCTCCAGCTTGTAGTAGCAGCCGTCGGCGTTGTTGAACCAGCCGAGCAGGTCGTCGTAGCACTTCACGGTGCGGCCGTTCCACTGGCACTTGCCGCCGCCCCCGCCGCCGGAGTCCCCGCCCCCGCCGCCGCTGTCCCCGCCACCGCCGGGGGTGCCCGGGTCGTCGTCCCAGACGCTGCAGTCGTGTTGCTCCGGCGGGCATGATCCGCCCGGGTCGGCCCGCTTGGCCGCGGTCGCCGGTCCCATGCCGGCCGCGACCAGCGCGACCGCCAGACCGAGACCGGCGACCCGGGCCATCCGGCGTCGGGCGTCGGCGCGGCGGGCTGCCCCGGTCCGTGGGGGCCGGACCGGGGCAACCGTTCCTCCCCAGGTCAACACGGCTGATCCTGATGGGCGGCGCCGGCGCTGATCAACCATCGGCCGTCGGGGTACCGGGTCGCGGTGGCGGTGGCGAGGTACCGTTTCCCGCCGCTGCCGGGGACGACCCGCCGGTCCTTCGTGTAGACCAGCCGGTATCCGGTCGCGTCGAGGCAGTCCTGGATCTCCACGGTGGCCGGTACGGCGCTCAGGCTGACCGCGGTCACGGTGGGGTCGGACTTCAACGTTCCGGTACGCATCGCGCCGTGCTCCTTTGCGTCACGAATTGCCATTCGGACCCGGGTCAACAGCGGATCCGCGAGGAATCTGGACAGTTCCGGCGCGTACGGATCGCTGTGCCGACTCGCCGTACGGGACGCGGTGAGATAGCCGGAATACGCGTCGAGCGCGGCTTTTCTCGCGGCCTGTTCATCGGCGTCCCGGTCCGCGTCGGCTTCGGCGGCCGCGGGTGCCGGCGGCCGGACTACCGCCTCCTCGCCCGCGCCGCACGCCATGATCGACGCCGTCGCCGTGACCGTCATCAGGCAGATTGCCGCTCGGCTGAGCTGCCTTCCTCGCACCGCCGTGCCTCCTCGGTGGTGACCCGGCGGTCACCTCCTGGTCGCCGCCGGGCATGCGGAAGCGCTCCCGAATGGTCGCATCCGGGGTTGTGGATTGCGCTACCGCATTTACCTTCACGGATCTCTTGTAAAAGCGAAGCTCGATGCCGTCCCATCGTCTCGGTGGGGCTTGCGTCGCACCCAAGGGGCGAGCATAGGCTGACGTTCGCCGATGCAACAGAGGAAATTCATTTGAATACGCTGAGTAATGACAGGTGGTGGTGGCGGGTGGCGACCACCCAGCTCGGCCCGGCCGGGTGCCGGCGGGTCGGCCCGCGCTGCGGCGGGCGGCGTGGCTCGACGCCGGGTGGGGTCCGCGCTGGCCGGACGGCGGAGGCGACTCGACCCGCTCGCGGCATCTCGCCCGATCCGTCCCCTCGTCGTCGATCGGTGTCGCCGCGCCGGCTCCGGTTGGTCGCCGCCGCTGCGCTCGCCGTCGCGCGGTGCAGGCACCCGGTCACTTTCCGCGCCATCCGCTACACCCGAGCGATCGTTAAGTTACGTTCCGTGTTCGCCTTCGGCGACTCGGGTGATCAAGCCTGGCGGTGGTCATGGAGCTGAGCGGTAGCTCGCCGCGATCAGATCAGGAGCGCGCGTCGACGTCGGGCGTTGGCCCGCCCAGCGGTGGTGGACGACCCGGCGCCCGACGGGCCGCGCTCGGTTGTCTCACGCTCACCCCGCTGCTGCGGCTGGCGGTGCTGCGGCACGCCGTACCGGCCCGATCCGCTCTCCGCGCCGGATGTCCCACCTGCGGCGAGCCCGTCGACCTGCGGCGCCCGTGGCCGGTGCTCGGCCCGGCGGCGCGCTGCGGGCGCTGCCGGGCCCGAGTGGGGCCGCCGCCAGTCGCTGTCGAGCTGGCCGCGATCGGGGCGGTGGCGGTGCTGGTGCTCCTCGGTCCGCCCACGACCGAGCTGCTCGCCGTCGCCTGGTGGCTCGGCTGGGTTCTGCCGCTGTGCTTCATCGACGTCGCCGTGCACCGTCTGCCGGACCGGCTCACCTGGCCGGCGGCGGCCGGGGTCGGCGCGCTGCTCGGGCTGGCGGCGGCGACCGGCGTCGGAGCAGGCCCCTGGCTGCGAGCCGTGCTGGGCGGCGCCGGGCTCGCGCTCTTCTTCGCCGCGTCCACCCTGCTGCTGGGCGCAAGGGGGTTCGGGCTGGGCGACGCCAAACTGGCCCTCGGCGTCGGGGCGCTGCTCGCCTGGCACGGCTGGCCGGTGCTGGTGGCCGGGCTGCTGCTCGCACTCGGGCTGTCCGCCCTGGTCAGCCTCGGGCTCCTCGCGGCCCGCCGGGTCCGCTGGTCCGGTCATGTGCCGTTCGGTCCGTTCCTCGCCCTCGGCACGATCGCCGCCCTGCTCCTGACGGGATGAGCACGGGGCGGCCGCGACCGGTCAGCGGCGGGTGGAACCACCGATCGGGTCGGCGACCGGCGGTTCGGCGTGCGACCGGCGGCGCAGCAGCGTGGCGACCGGCCGCACCAGCAGCGGGACGAGCAGCAGGACCACGCCCGTGCCGAGCAGCAGACCGGCGACCACGTCGTGCGGGTAGTGCACGCCGACGAAGACGCGGGAGAATGCGGCGAGCGCGGCCACGGGCAGCGCCACGAGGCCGATCCGGCGGGCGAGCAGCAGGGTGGCGACCGCCAGAGCGCCCGCGACAGTCGAGTGGTTGCTCGGGAACGACCAGTCACCGGTCGGTGGGCAGGAGCCGGCGATGATCGCGTGAACGGCCGCGCGACACGGCCGTTCCTCGTCGACCAGAGTCTTCAGTCCTTCGCTGCAGCCGTACGCGAGGACGACCGGGATCGGCGCGACCAGGGCGAGCGCCCGGTCCCGCGGGCCGGCGCCGAGGCGGGTGACCGCGGCGGCCAGCAGCAGCAGGCCGAGCAGCACGATCGCCCCCTCGGTGAAGTGCCCGGCGAACCACTGCACTGGCTGCGGGCTGTCCGCCGCCGCGTCGACGATGTCCCGATACCAGTCGGCGCTGAACTCCGGTACATCGATCGTGCCGGTCCTCACCATGAATCACCTCACCAATCGTTCATACTCCGTTGATCCCGATCAAAGGTACGGATCACCGAGATTCAACGGCAGTGACGAAGGGCAGGAGATTCACCTGACTTCGGTCGCGGCGGCGGCCCGGGCGGGTCCGCCACCATCCGGGGCAGGTGACCGCGGGATCAGGACACTTCGAGCCCGCCGGACATCCGCTCCCGGACCTTCTCCAGGGCCTCGAAGGCGTACGCCCAGTTGTGGCACTTGAAGCTGCGCAGCCCGTCGATGGCCGTGTGGCAGTCGCTGCAGCGGACGTTGGGGATGGCGTCGGGCACCTCGGTGTTGACGTACTTGCGGTCACCGAGGATCACCATGGCGATCATCGTCCGATCGTGTACGCCGTCGAGCGCGGACGAAACGATGTCGTACCAGGTCACCCGCCGGCCGCACTTCGGGCAGTCCGGCTCGTCGCCGCTGACCCAGAGCGGGGCACCGATGCTGCGCGGCGGGATGCCGAGCAGCTTCTCCAACCGCCGTACGTCCGACTCGGGGGTGGTCCAGCGGTGCCGGCCGGGTAGCGCGGCGGGCGAATCGTAGACGGCTCGGAACAGGTCCGGTTCGACCTGGACGGTTTCCCGCTGACTGGTCATCGGCGTCCTCCTCGACGATCGGTGCCCCCACCGTGGTTCGCGCGTGCCGTGGGGTGCAGCCGGATCAACGACACGACCTCCCGCCGGGTCGTCCCGCACCGTGCCGGCCGCCGATCCGGCACGTCCGTCGAGCTACGGCCCGTGCGGCCGGCTCTTTCGTTTCCGGTACGCGAGCGTCCGGCCGGGTGGTAGGACATCAGCGGGAGGCGGGCGGAGGAGCGCGGATGGTGAGCAGGCCCGAGCGGCTGCTGCGGCACCGCGAGGACCCGGCGAGCGCGACCTTCCTGGAGCTCTTCTTCGACCTCGCGTTCGTGTTCGCGCTCAACCAGCTGACCACCGTCCTGCTGGTCGACCTCAGTATCGCCGCGGCGCTGCGGGCCGCGATCCTGCTCGCCGCGCTCTGGTGGCTGTGGGTGGCGACCACCTGGTCGGCCGACTGGTACGCCCCGGGCGCGCTGGTCCTGCGGATGGTGCTGATCGGCGCCGCGCTGGGCGGTCTGCTCATGGGCGCGGCCGCGCCGAACGCTCTGGGCGGGCGGGCCGAACTCTTCGCCGGCGCGCTCGTCGCCACCGAACTGGGTCGCGGCCTGCTGGGCCTCGTGGCGCTGCGCAACCATCCTCGCCAACGACGCTCCCTGCGGATCCTGTGCTGGTCAGTCGTCAGCGGCGTGCTGTGGATGGCCGGGGTTTTCACCCCGGCGGCGCGCGTTCCGCTCTGGCTGCTCGCGCTGACGATCCACTACCTCGGGCCCAGCCTCGGTTGGCCGGTGCCCGGGCTCGGACGGGCCACCCCCGAGGAACTCCAGCTCACCGGACGTCACCTCGCCGAACGCTTCCAGCAGGTCTTCGTCATCTCGCTCGGCGAGCTGGTCCTGACGGCGGGTCTCGGGTACACCCGCGCCGGTACCGGGCTGGCGCACACCGTCGCGTTCGTGCTGGTCTTCGCCACCGCGGTCCTGCTGGGCCTGCTCTACGTGACGCCGGCCGGCCAGCAGCTCGCTCCGGCCATCGAGCGTGCCGACCCGACCCGGTTCGGTGCCGAGTCCGCGTACCTGCACCTCGTCATCGTCGGTGGCGTGGTGGCCACCGCCGCCGGCGCGGAGCTGGTGATCGTCCGCCCGGACGAGGCGGGGGCGGTGGCGTTCGTCGTGACCGGGCCGGCGCTCTTCCTCACCGGGCGGCTGCTGCTCTCCACGGCCATCCACCGCCGCCTCTCCTGGCCCCGGCTGGTCGGGGTGCCCCTGCTGGTCGTGGTCGGTGTGGTCACCGCGGACCTTCCGCTGCTCGTCGCGACCGCGGCCACCACGGTGCTCCTCTCCGTGGTGGCCGTGGTGGAACGGGCGGGTGTCTTCACCGCGCGCCAGGTCGTCTGAGCGTCCGGGGTGCTACGCCTTCGGCCCGCGGAGCGCCTGCTCGACGGCCTCCTGCACGCGGGCGTCCTCGCGCTGCTTGCGGCGCACCCGATTGCGGCGGGTGAGGCGGATCGCCACGACGACGGCGGCGACCACTACGACGACCAGCAGCAACAGGGTCCACGGGACGACCCAGGCGTGCGCGGTGTCGGAGATCTTGTCGAGCGGGGTGATGGAGCCGGACGGGTCGGTGAGCAGCGGCGTGAGGGCGGCGGCCGCGGCGAGCCGGAACGCGGGGCTCACGTCCTCGACCGGCACGGTGACCTGCCAGCTCTCGCCGGGCAGCAGTTCCGGCGTCTTCGGCAGGTCGTGGGCCTTGGTACGCAGCAGCCCGAACGGGCCGGAGACCGAGGCCGCCTGCTCGCTCGACAGGGCGGCGTTGCCGGTGTTGTGGATCTTGTAGGTGATGGTGGCGTCGCCCCGGCCGAACGGGTTCCAGGTGCCCTTGTAGTCGACGCCGAAGTCCTCGATCGCGAGCGCCGGCTTCAGCTCGCCGCCGACCCGCAGCTTGATCCGGATACCGAGCCGCCGGTCCACGTTGATGCCCTCGGCCTGGTCCGGCTGGGTCAGCGAGGTGAGGATGCCGCCGACGTAGTCACCGGGCGTGGCGTTGTCCGGGACGCTGATCTTGATCGGTACGGTCGCGGTCTTCCCCGGCTTGATCGCGACACTGGCGCTGTCGGGGTGCACCCAGGCGCCGATGGCGACCGACTTCTTGTCCCGGGTGAGCAGGTCGAGCTGGCCGGCGTCGGTGGTGAAGCCGTCGGCGGCGTACACGGTGAGGTTCAGCGGGGCCTTGCCGCGGTTGGCCACGACCATCCCGTCCTCGATGGTGCCGCCGGGGTTGACGTTGTAGCTGTAGCTGGACCGGGTCGCACCGTAGCTGTTGGAGGCCGTTCTGACCGTCCAGGTGACGTCGCCGTCGGCTGCCAGGGCGGGACCGGCGCTCATGCCGGCGGCCGCGACGGCGGCGAGCAGGGACAGGACTGTCGTACGGAGGAGCTTGGCGGTCCGGGTCGTCCAGCGCGTTGCGGGCGCGTGCATCTCTGGTCCTTGCTAGGTGTGATCTTGGGGAGGGTCGAAACGGGTGGCGGGGTAGGCCCCGAAGGTGCCTACCCCGCCGGTGGAGCAGGTTCGATCAGCTGCTCAGGGCAGTGATCGTGAGGGTGGCGCGGTAGCTACCCTTGGCGACCTCGTTCGGGAACTTGAGGTCGAGGTCGGCACCGAGCTTGGCGGTACCGCGGGCGTGGCCCTGGTCGGCCGCACCGAGGCCGCGCGAGATCGCGAGACCCTGGCCCTGGTCGTCGTAACCGGAGGCCACCGGAGCACCGGCCGTGGCGCCGGCCCCGGCCGAGATGACCTGCGGCGACCAACCGAGGTACGAGCCGGCGATGGTCTTGTCGCCGTCCTTGAAGTCGCTCACGTTGGCCGAGATCGACCACGGGGCGAGCGAGAAGCGGCTGTCCGACACGAGGATCGGGTTGATCTTGCCGGTCGCCTCGAAGGAGAACGCGTCGCGCTCCTTCGCGGTGCCCAGGTCCACCAGGCCGTTGTAGCCGTCGATCGTCCAGCCGAACTCACCGGTCGCCGTGGGCACGTTGACCTGGATGTCCTGGCCGTCGCCGTGGTACGGGTGGATCGTCACGTTGTCGACGATCGAACCCACCGGCTGGCCCTCGGCGGTGTTGGTGCAGGAGAGGCCCTTCTCGACCGCCGCGTTCGGGGCCGCGCAGGTGCCGCTGCGGATGTTCTCCACAACCAGCTTGTCGGACTTCACGCCCACCTTGACGTAGGTGCGGACGTGCTCCTGGTTCTGCACCGAGTTGAACCAGTAGTTGTTCGGGTTCAGCGGGTCAGGACCGAGGCCGTCGACGCCGGTGCCGGAGTTGTCCGGCTTCTTGATGTCGTAGTACTTCGAGCCCGAAGCCGAGTTCGCCGTCACGTAGATGACGCCGCCCGGGCCCGGGAACACCTCGGCCGCGCCCGGCTGCTCGGCGGGGTTCTCCTTCTGGCCGTTCTTGATCGAGTAGCTGCGGGTGTAGTCGTGGTCGTGGCCCTGCAGCACCAGGTCGACGCCGAGCTCGGAGAAGGCGGTGGTGAAGTCCTTCCGCCGCTGCTTGTTGTCGCCGTCGGTGGAGTGGGTGGCCGCCGAGTAGATGGAGTGGTGGTAGACCAGCACGGTCCACTTCGCCTCGGCACCGTGCTTCTTGACGACGTCGGTGACGTACGCGACGTGCGCCGCGTCGCCGCCGAGCGAGCCGTCAGTGGGGTTGACGTAGCTGTTGCTGTTGATGTCGATGAACAGCGTGTCCTTGTAGACGTACCAGAAGTCACCGCCGGAGCGGGTCGCCGAGTCGCCGTTGTAGTACTGGCTCGAACGGTCCGTGTTCGGGGTGAAGTGGTGCTGCTCCCAGGACTTGCCACCGACGTCGTGGTTACCGATGGTCGCCGCGAGCGGGTACTGCCGCAGCTGGTCGGGCGCGAGGAACGCGTCCCACTGGGCCTCGTTGTTGGCAGACTCGACGTGGTCGCCGCCGGAGACCAGCATCTCGACGTTCGGGTTCGCCGTGGTGGCGTAACGCAGGGTCTCCGCCCAGCCGGCCTGGTCCTTCGCGACGTCGCCGGAGGAGCCGATCTGCGGGTCACCGAAGAACAGGAAGTCGTAGTCGCCCTCGAAGTCCTGCGTCTTGAAGGCGTACGCCGTGGACCAGTTGCCCTCGGAGCCGACACGGTACGAGTACCCCGTGTTCTCCTTCAGGTTCGTGATCGTGGCGTGCCGGTTGAACCCGGTGGTGGAGGTGTTCGCCGCGCCGGTGGCGTCGAAGGTGACGGCATCGGCCGGGAACTCGCCGTTGACGATCGAGGCCGTCGGGGCGACCTGGACCTTCTGCGCGGTGTCACCCGAGGAGTACCAGGTGACGATGCGCTGGGTCTCGTTGGCGCCCACCCCGAGGACGATGCCGCTGTAGGAGGTGGCGTCGGCGGCGCTGGCGGCGGTGGTCAGGCCACCGCTGAGGGCCACGCCGAGGCCGAAGATCGCCGCAGCGGCCCCAGTGGCCACGCGACGGCGCACGAGCCGAGAGGCCCGTGCCGAGGTGCTCAGTCTCATCAATTTCCGTCCTTTTCGGATGAGAGGTGGTGCGAGAGCGTCCTCAACCTGGCGGTGTTCGGTGAACCGATCATGAATGCGGCCCGGCCGGTCGGTATCGCGCCCAGGAAGACCAGCGTTTTCTCAGAATCCGAATACACGCTGCACGAACCAGAAAAGCCCCATACCGGCCACACCCGCGGAAACTGCGCCCGTGGCCCAGAGGCCGACCTTCGGCGAGCGCCGGCGCAGCACCGCCAGCAGCGGAAAGACGACGGCGATGATCGCGAGTTGAACGATTTCGATTCCGACGTTGAACACCAGCAGCGACCACAGCAACTGCCAGGACCAAGCCTCGTCGATGCCCAGCGCACCCGCGAAACCCAGACCGTGTACGAGGCCGAAGCAGAACACCACTGCGAGGCGGAGCCACCCCGCCCGGTCCAAACTGAAGTGTCCGTGGCCCGCCGTTTCCAGATCCGTCGCGTGATTGCCGCGACGCCAGATCCCGAACAGGTGCCAGGCGGCCACCACGGCGATCGACAGGGCGATGACGGGTTCCACGATGCCCGCCGGTGCGTCGACCAG
Source organism: Micromonospora avicenniae (assembly GCF_900156065.1). Classification (GTDB taxonomy): domain Bacteria; phylum Actinomycetota; class Actinomycetes; order Mycobacteriales; family Micromonosporaceae; genus Micromonospora; species Micromonospora avicenniae. The sequence goes on from NZ_FTNF01000003.1 coordinate 345,470, forward strand.
ACCGAGCGCCGCGAGCATGAACGTGACCGAGTGCGCCAGCGTGAAGCTGGTGGCTGCGAGCACGATCTCGCGCAACCGCCGTGATCCGGCGATGAGCGCCAGCAGGAACAGGATGTGGTCGAGCCCGGTCAGCAGGTGCTCGGCACCCAGGCGCAGGAACTCCCAGAACCGCTCGTACCAGGTCTGGCCCGTCGAGAAGGACGGGTGCTCGGCGTCGAGGGCGGCACTGCCCGAGCTGCCGTCCACGTCGTACGTGAGGATCGTCTTGGTGCCCTTGACGTACTCCTCGGAGTCGGGAAAGAGGCCGCTGCGCACCTCGTGTGCGGTGCCGCTCTCGGCACACGCCCAGTCGAGCAGCATCCCGGCGTACGGCACACCGTCCCGCACGCCGAGGGTGAAGTCGCCGACCTGTGTCGGAGCGCAGGTCACACCGTTCGAAGCGACCGAGAAGCGCTTCGTGACGTACCCGACCGCCGACTTCCGGTGGGCGTTCAGCGCCGCGACCATGCCTGCGGCGTCGCGGTCTTCGAACGCGGGCTGACCCTGCTTGAACAGCGGGTCGTCCTTCTCGTAGTCGGCGGCCGAGACGAGGAAAAGGTCGTACTCCAGCTCCAGTTTCGTCCGTACGTGGCCTTCGGCCCCGGCTGTGACGTCGCCGTACACGGTCGACGTGAACCCGTGGGCGAGGGCCGGCCCGGCGCTCAGCAGGGTGATCACCGCGGCGGCGAGCCCGACGACGGTGACGGCGAGGCTCCTGCGAATACGTTGCGACATGCTCTTTCCTTCTGTTGGCCAGTGCACGGTGCATGTCGCGGATGAACGGCAACCGGGCGATCGACGAACCGTTGGCAAACAAAGACCCAGGTCAGGCCTGCGACTGTCGGTATCCGGCAGGACCTGGGATAGGAAGGAGCCCGCACTTTCCGTACGCCTCGAGAGGACGACGACCACCTTGCGTCCCCCGCTTCGGGCCGTTGCGACCCTGGCCGCGGTCGCCGCCCTGCTCACCGGCTGTGGCTCCGGCGACGACTGGTCGCAGCCCCGCCCCAAACCCAGCCCCGTCGGCGCCCTCGGCACCGGGTTCGTCGACCCCACCGACCCGCCCAAGCCCGAGGGGACCGTCACGCCGCGGCCCGGCTCGTGGAACTCGGTCCACCCGCCGAAGGGCTACCGGGTGGTGCTGCTCACCACGGGCGACGACGCCCCCACCAAGGCCCTCGTCAAGGCGGTCGAGGAATGGGCCGACGACGAGGACGTCGACCTGCGGACGGTGGTCCCCAAGGACGCGCACGACTTCGTGCCGAGCATCGACCGGGCCGTCAAGATGAGCCCGGACCTCATCGTCAGCGCCGGCAACGACCTGATCGACCCGCTCGCGATGGTCACCGCGAGCCACCTGTCACAGCAGTTCCTCGTCGTCGGCGCGGAGGTCGCCGAGCCCACCGAGAACGTGACGGCGGCCGACTGGTCAGGCGCGTCGTTCCGGGGCGAAGGGCTGGGCATGTCCTCGACGTACGACGCGAACTCCTTCACCGCCGAACGCTGCGCGGCGGCCATCCGGGCGGGCGTGGCGGCCGTGCTCCACGACCTGACCGGCATCGTGATCTGGCTCGACCAGCCCTAGCGGTCGCCGCCCGGTCGGTTTCCGGCGGCCTGCTCCTCGCGCCGCCGGCTCTGCCCGGGCGCCCGCTCGCCTCCGGGCCGTGCGGCCGCGCGCCTGGGCCGCCTCCGGGGCGTGCGGCCGCGTACCTGGGCCGCCTCCGGGGCGTGCGGCCGCGTACCTGGGCCGCCTCCGGGGCGTGCGGCCGCGTACCTGGGCCGCCTCCGGGTCGTGCGGCCGCGCGTCCCGGGCCGGGAAGCACCGGCTTGCCGAGCGAACATCGTCCGGAGACGGCGCTGCCCGGCCGGTGTTGGTCACCGGCCGGGCAGCGTTCGGCTCTGATCAGTTCCCTGCGGTCAGATCCCCCAGGCCCTTCAGCATCTCGGCCAGGTCGGCCGTCTCCGCCGGAGGCGGCGTGTCGATGTTCACCGGCTTGCCGTAGTCGGTGTAGTCGATCGTCATGTCGCTCATCGTGCCCATGACCATGTGCGTCCGGCGCGGCCGGTACTCCTCGTCGACCCAGAGGTCGACCGTGACCTCCTTGACACCCTGCTTCGCCAGCTGCTCCTCGATCTGCGGCCGCGTCTTGGCGTCGACCTGCCCGAGGTACGTCGCCACCGGGGCGGTCACCGTGTAGTGGACCGTACGCGCCCCGTTGACCGTCTCCTCGCCGACGACCTTGACGCCGTCGGTGGCAAGCAGCGTCTTGACCTGCTTGGCCGGGTCGACGTCCTCGAACTGCTTGGAGAAGTCCATCCCCGCCGGGGCGCCGGCGGCGGCCAGGTCGAGCTTCATCCAGCGCTTCCCGTCGGTGTTGGCGCGCTCCGCCTCCGGAACTTCGATGTAGACGGCGGTGCCGATCATCCGGACCGTCACCGGGGTGCCGTCCGGGCCCGTCGTCTTCATCTCGGCCTTGACCGGGTCACCGAGGTCCATCACGCCCTGCATCGAGAGCTTCTGACCGGCGGCCGTGCCCTCCATCGCCACGGTCACCGAGTCGCTCTTGTCGGTGGCGTCGATCGTCTTCTGCAACGAGCCCTTCAGGTCGCTGGCCAGCAGTTCCAGCACGCTGGGCTGCTTCGGCTCCTCCGACGACCCGGGCTTGGAACCACAGGCGCTGACCGCGAGCGCGGTGAGCGCGGAGACGGCCACGACGGTGGTCTTCTTCCAAAGTGACACGCGACAACTTCTTTCCCCGACGGATCCTGGGACCACCCCAGATAGACGGGCGACACGGTATCCCACCCGGGCGACAGGAAGCGGCCCCGCTCGTGTGCGCCGGGTCCACCCAGGCGGCGGCACCCGATCGCCGGAGCTCGGACGGAGCCGATTCCGCGGTGGCCAGGCCCAGCCCGGGGCCGGTTCCGGCTGTTAGGCTCCGGCGACTCCGTGGCCCGAGCGCCGTCCGTACGCCGGTTGGACACCAGCGTCCCGCAGGCGTGCCCGGGCCTTCCCCCACCTTCTCCATCACAGGGAGGACCAGCTTGGCCAGCCGTCTACTCGTGCGCGCCGGGATCGCGGCCGTCGCCGCATTGGCACTCGCCGGGAGCCTCAACCCGCTGGTCGCGGGCCCAGCACAGGCCGAACCGGTCGCGGGGGAGGTGGTGGTTCCCGCCAGTATCTCGCTGCTTCCGCAAACGGAACTGTTGACCGCGGGGCCGTCCGGCTTCCTGCGCCGGGAGCCCGGGCGTGGTCACCTCTGGACGAGCTACACCGGTCTCGACACCGCGGTCGACACGGCCGGCACCGATTCCTCCCGCGTACCGGAGTTCGGCGCGGGCTCGGACGTGGTCGCGCTGTACAAGGCGCCCCGGACGGTCACGCTGCGGGACATGACGGACGGCCGGTCGCGTACGGTCACCCTGCCCGCCGGCCACTCGTACGTCACCTCACTCGGCTGGACGGTCGTGACGCGTACGGAGAGCCCGGCCGTCACCTGGCGGCTGCTCGACACCCACGAAGACGGCACCTTCACCCAGCGGGAAGTGACAGGTGTACCGACCGGCATCGAGGGCTGGTACACCGAAGCCGCCCCGCTCGGTGACCCGCACGGGCAGATCGTGCAGTACCGCATCGGCAGCACGGGGCGGACCGGCTGGCTCGACGCCGATCAAGCGCGGTTCGTGCCGTTGCCGTACGACTGGCCCGGCACCGGGCGGGCCGTACTCACCGCCACGCACCTGCTCTGGTGGCAGGGCGGCACCGTCTACATCCACTCCCGCGACGATCTGACCGCCGCGCCGACGACCGTGCCGCTGACCGGTGAAGCACGGCTGCTGGGCATGGTCGGTGAGACCCTCGTCGTCGCCCGGTACGACGCCACCCTCGGTAGCTTCAGCTACCTGCGGCCGGTCTGGCGGATCGACGCCGTCGCCCTCGACGGCACCACCGTGAAGACGCTGCTGGCCAGGTCGCAGGGACTGGCCATGCCCACCCCGACCGGTGGCCTCCTGGTGCCGGGCGGCCCCACCGTGGAGCAGTGGGGCGTCTTCCTCGTCGAGGAGAGCGGCGGGGCGACGATCCGCAGGATCGCCGACTCGCCGCTCTCAGAGATCAACGCGGTCGAAGGTCTGACCTACACCCAGGGGCGGCTCAACACGCTGGAGTACGACCCAGCGCGGGAGGAACACCGCCTCTACACCCGCGACATCGGGGTCGCCGGCACGCCCACCATCGGGGAACGCGCCGCCCGCGGTGTCGCCGACAATGGCTGCGCCGTCCCGATCTGCGTCGACCTCTACGACACGGGCGACGGCCGTACGGTCGTCGCGGGCACCGGCTCCGGCAGTGCCCAGCAACCGCATCTCCTGGACCCGACCCAGTCCCTGCCCGGCACCCGGATTGTCCCTACCTACACCTACCAGTCGGTCTCCGCCGTCAGTGGTCGGTTCGCCGCGCTGTGGTCGAGCGGCGGCGGCGCCACCTCGGTCATCGACCTCGACACCAGGCAGCTGGTCTACCTGACTCCCGCCCAGGTCGAGGCGATGTGGGGCACCACCGCCTGGCTGCGGGACGGCAACCAAGCAGTGGTGCCTGTCGATGTGCTGACGGGGCAGCGCGGCGCTCCGGTGTGGTTCGGCGACGGATGTCTGCTGCAGGACGTCCAGGCCGTCGGCCGCTGGCTGCTGTGGCTCTGCGTCGGCGCGACCCCGCGCCAGGGCATTTACGACACGGTCAACAAGACCCAGCTGGCGCTCGACTCCGGGCCGGAATGGCTGTACGCGAAGCTCGGTGACGGCTTCGTCGTCGTCCCCGGCGGCGAGGACAACCAGCTGAAGGTCGTCGACTTCCGCAGCGGCTCGCCCACGGTACGGACCGCCGACGACCTCTCGCCGTGGGACCCCTGGGACGTGGACCCGCACACCGGGGTGATCGCTCACCTCGCCGCCGACGGCTCGATCCACCTGGTCCCCAGCGGCGTTCCGGTATCCCCTCTCGTCCAGATCGACGCCACCGTGGCTACCTCGCTGAACGTCAAGAACGGCGGACAGTGGCGCCCGAAATGGCGGCTGTCCAAGCCGGCCGGCTCGTGGACGCTCGAGATCAAGAGGCAGACCACCGGCGTGACCGTGCGTACCCTCACCGGCGGCGAGTCGCGCGGCCTGGTGACCACCGCCTGGTCCGGCACCGACCGCGTCGGCCGGCAGGTGGAGAACGGCACCTACACCTGGACGCTGACCGCGACCCCGGCAGACGGACAGGGGGCCGCGCTCACCCGCTCAGGAACGGTGACCGTCAGCGGCGCGTTCCCGTCCCGGGGCTGATCGGCGGCGCCCACCGGCCAGGCCCTGCTCACGCCCGGCCGCCCTGGCAGCACCTGCTGCCAGGGCGGCCGAGCCGTACTCGGGGAAGTGCCGGAGGCGACCCATAGCCGCCCGGCGTGAGCGACCACGCGTACCCCGCCCTCTTCCGCGCCAGGGACCGGTGCAAGGTCGCCGATTCCGTGGCTGCGGCGCACCCGCCCCGAGAGCCGCGCGCCTCGCCGTGGGGGTCGGGTAGCCTAGGGGGTCGTCGGGCCGCTAGCTCAATGGCAGAGCTGTGGACTTTTAATCCATAGGTTCAGGGTTCGAGTCCCTGGCGGCCCACTCTTCCGCAGGTCAGCAGCCCTTCATGTGGCCGCTGGAGCCGCGATCTTGGCCGGTACAGCAGCGAAATACAGCAGTAGACCGGTCAGCGATCGAGTGAGGGCGGACGATGACGGACGGACTGGTCGTGCGCAACTCGCGGCTACTCGGCTTGTTCACCGAGATCGTCCAAGGCCCGGAGGGGACCCGGCGGGCTGTGGAGGCCGCCGGCCGCGGCATCGCCGCAGAGGCGCGCTGCACGCTCGCGATACTCGCGGACAAGCTGACCATAAGATCCGGAAGCGCGGACGAATTGCTTCAGAGCGCGCTTGCCTCCGCCGATCGACTCATGGAGCTTGGAGCCATCGAGGACGACCTGAGTGAGCTGTGGTCCCGCCGCCGAGAAGGCGATCTTGGCGACGACGCCTTCGAGGCGGGCCTCGAGCAGATAATCATGCGCCTGGATGCCTGGCCCGGATCCTACTCACGCGAGCTCAGCTGAGCGGCGTGCTTCGGTCGAGCGTCTGGCCGAGCCGCTTGAGGGCGTCGCGGGTGGCCGCCGAGGAGACCACCGTGTAGATCTCCATGGTGATGGCGAACTGGGCGTGCCGGAGGATCTGCATCGCCACCCGGGGGTGGACGTCCAGGTCGGCCAGGAGCGAGGCACAGGTCCGCCGGGCGTCCCTGACGGTGATCCGCCGGACTCCGGCAGCCTCGCAGCGCCGGTCCCAGAAGCGGTTGAAGTTCCGTGGCTCGACGGGACGGCCGTAGCGGGTGGTGAAGATCAGGTCGGAGGGGTGCCAGGCTGGTCCGGCGGCGTCCCGGCTGACGATCTGCGCGACGCGGCGGCGGCCGAGGGCCACGGTGCAGATGTCCGGCAGCGGCAGGGTGGCGTCGGAGGTCGCCGTCTTCGTCTCCCGGTGCAGCAGCAGGGTGGCAAACAGCGTGTGGGTGTGCCCGACGCAATAGGGACTGCGTCAGCACCGGCGGTCAGCGAGCATGACGAGGTGCCTGAGCTTGTGTGGGACGACGTCAAGAACTTCTTCGACCCGAACCTGATGGGCGCATTGCCAGACGTGCGTGTCGAAGATGCTTCGGTGGAGGACTGGCAGGCGGTGTTCGACCTGGTCCAGACGCAGGGCTGGAAGTGGGAGTACTCAGTGGGTGATGCCGTCGTTCCGCTTCCGTCAGCAACCGATGTGCTGGCGCGACCTGCTGACGCTGAGCTGCCGATCTTGCGGGTGTGGCCGGTCCCTGGCGTCCTGGTCAACTTCTGGCCATACTCGGCGGTCGAGATCGACTTCGACATCGACCTGCGGGAGCTGCAAGGTCAGCAGCGGCTGGACATGCTGTGCGGGTTTTTTGCGGCGATCGGGCGCAGGCTGGGCAAGCCGGTTTTGATGGCTCCCGAGGGCGACTACCAACATCCGGTGCTCGGCTTTGATGTCGAAACCGACCGTGTCGTGCTGCTGGCCGACCCACGTCTGCCTAGTTAGGCACAGTGCCGCCCGTCGGAGGGTGACTAACTGGGTGACGACCCGGGCGGGCGACGCCGGACCTCCACGGACGCTGACGGACTTTTCAAGGCAGCTCAGCCCAGCTACCCGCGCAGCTCATCGACCGCCGGTAGTTGCTTCAGGACGAAGAGGTCACGCCTGGCCAAACGGCGGTCGCTGGAGCCCACGGGGGTCGTGTTGCTGGCGGGACGGGTAGAAGCGCCGGTAGATCGCAGGGACGAACAGCAGGATCAAGACGATGATCGCCGTACCCACGAGCAGGGCTGGCCCCAGAGCGTCGCCAACGAGGACCCAGGTTGGCGCCGAGGTGTGTCGAGGCGTGATGTTGCTCGGGTCGTCGGGGTTTCCGGCGAAGGAACCTCGCCCTTCAATGAACGCCATGCCGCAGCACAGTGCGAATGGTGTGGTGACGATACAGGTCGTCGCGTGTGCCCACGTCCTGCCGCGCACGAGTCCCACCATCGACAGCAGCAAGCCGGCCATGGCCAAGCCGGACACAACCGTGGCCAGCTGATTCACTACTTCGAGGCCAAGGTCAGCAAGACCATTCCGATCGGCTGCCTCCTCTGGAGGCATGTAGTAGACCACGTCCCAATGCATAAGGTCGTAGATCATCGTTGCGCCGTTGAGCGCCAGGCCGAGCACTAGGAGACCGACCGCGACCGCGGGTGCGAGCACGGGCCATCGGGTTGCCGACGTCACGGCAAACTCCGCCAGTCACGGACATTCTTGAAGATCACTCGACGGACCCTACACAGATCGACGGGGTCGGCCGAGGCGTCCATCCCCGGAGGCGACAGCATCGCCGACAGCAACCGGCACGGATCCGTCGGGACGCGAAACGACGACGGCGGAGGGCCTTTCGAGGTCACGGACATAGACGGATACCTGCGGACCACGTGCACAGAGCTTGTCTGCGAGACCTCGGGCAGCAGCGAGGCATTGAGGAGGCATGAGGAGCCTTGATTCGACTCGGTGCCGGATGGTCAAAAGACGGCGGCCCGCACCTGTTCGCCAGCATGATCCGCTAGGAGGCGGCAATAGCCGACAACTTCGGTCCGCATCCCCTCGGCGGAGGTCGCTGACGGGCGGCGGGAAGCGGTCAGCGGCCTATGCGGATGCGGTCGGCGGCGTACGTCTCGCGGGATCCGTCAGCGCGGAAGATCACGATGACCGGGACACCCTCGCCAATCTCCAGTTCGCGCCGCTCGACTGGGGTGGGCATCCGAGCGGTGGCAGTGTCGCCCTTCAGGAGGGTCACTGTTTCGGTCGGCTCGACGGCGCGGACGAACGTGCCGCGTGGCGGTTCCACGATCACGAGCCCTTCCGACCGGAGTAGCGCTATCGCCTGTCGGACGCTCGTGCGGCTCAGTCCGTGTTCCTGAGCGAGCCGCAGCTCGCTGGGTAGCGACGCCCCGGGCGCAAGGTCGCCGGACGTGATCCGGTCTCGCAGAAGGTCTGCGAGCTGCCGGAACACGGCGCGATCCGCACTGGGGTCGATCACGAAAGTGACGCTACGTGTCCAACAGCTCTACATCTTATTGTATCTACAGTCCTACGTCATTACGGTGATACGAGCTGCGGCGTTAGGTCGAGCGCAGGTAGCGCGACGTTGACCCACCCCTGAGGGAGACCCGATGCCTCGAGTGTCGTATGAGCAGTACTTGGTGGCCGTTGCGCTCACCCTGGCCAGGCGGCACCAGCCGGTCTGGTCATGGGAGCGGTGGCGAAAGGTCTGCCGATGCGGAAGCGAGCTGCCCTGCCGCAAGAGGCATCGGATTCCGATCAGCCGGGGCCACTGGCCGTCGGACCAGGCTCGGCAAGGTGCCCCGCCAGAGGCCCGGTCGGCGGCGCGGGAGACGCCGCGATGACGACACATCTCCCGGTCACACCGGCCTGGACATGCGGCAGATGCGGTGCCGACTGGCCCTGTCAGACGCGACGGCGCGAGCTGCGAGCCGAATACCACCGCGCCCCGGTGTCGCTCGCCCTCTACCTGGCCGCTCAGCTCGTTGACGCCGCACAGGACCTGGCCCACGTCCCCGCTGGCCACCTGCACCACCGATTCCTCGGCTGGACCCGATGAGCATCCTGCGACCCGGCGACGAGAAGTTCCACTACAGCGACGGTTCCCACCGGTGGATCCCGCCGAACCCGGACTACGACCAGGAGGTCTGGGACGAGCAGGTCCGCCAGCACAAGCAAGGCCACGTGAGGAACGACCGTCCGAAGGTCCGCATCCAACGCCTCGTCTGACGCCAGCAGTACAGCAGCGAAGTACAGCAATCGTGCCAGCCGAACCCAGCCGAGAAGCGCGGCAGCAGGCCGGATGACCTCGTACCGCACCCCCATCCGGCCAGCTCGCCGGCAATCCATAGGTTCAGGGTTCGGGTCCCTGGCGGCCCACTTTTCTCCAGTTCAGCGGCCTGTTGTGCGGCCGGTGGAGTCGCGATCATGGGTGGTTCGGCAGCGAAGTGCGCGTTCATCGGTGGCGGAGGCATGTGGCTCTCCGGCAGCCGCCTATCGATCTGATGACGTGAACGAGTCATGAGCAGCCGCTCCGGCGCGCTACCCAGCCGGCTGGGTAGCGTCCACGGCGACTCGCCCGCGCCCGACGCCGTTTCCGGGGGCCCACGCAGGGGCCCGCCCCCGGTTCGTCACGAAGCCGCCCGAGCGCCTACGGCTTCAGCACGATCTTGCCTCGCGCGTGGCGGGACTCGCTCAGCTCGTGGGCGGCGGCCGCCTCGTCGAGTGAGAAGACGGCGGCGACCGGCACCGTGAAGCGACCCTGCTCGGCGAGTTCGACGGCGGCGGCGATTCCTTCGAACGACGGTGCGTCCGCGCCGGGACCGGAGCCGCGCGAAAGGTGCACGCCGTACGTGGCGGCATTGGCATCGGCGATGCTCACCACCCTCTCCGGGCTCGGCACCAGGCCGACAAGGTGGGGCAGCGACCCCGAGCCGGCGCTGTCGAGCACGACATGCACTCCGCCGGGCACCAGAGCCTTTACCCGTTCGGCCAGGCCGGGGCCGTAGGTGGTCGGGATCGCCCCGAGCGAGGCGATGAACTCGTGGTTGCGCTCGCTGGCAGTGCCGATGACGACTGCGCCGCGAGCGACCGCGATTTGGATCGCCGTCGTGCCGACGCCGCCGGCCGCGCCCTCGATCAGCAGGACAGTGCCGTGTTGGACGTCCAGCCGATCGAGCACGCGAGTGGCCGTCTCGATGTTGCCGGCCGCGCCGCCGGCCTGCTCCCAGTTCAACGCGGCCGGCTTCGGTGCCCACGCGGCCAGGACGGCGTATTCGGCGTTCGCGCCGCCCATCTGCGCGTAGTCGGTGATCCCGAAGACCTCGTCACCCACTCGAACCGTGGTCACCCCCTCGCCGACCTCGTCCACCACGCCGGCCGCGTCGACTCCGGGCACGTGCGGCAGGCGGAGCGGAATCCACTCCTGGAACCGGCCTGCACGGACGTACGTGTCGGCCGGATTGACACCCGAGGCCCGGACCGTCACCCGGAGCTGGCCCGGTCCGGCGTGTGGCTCCGGCATCTCGGCGACCTTCAGCACGCTCGCGGGACCGTATTCGGAAAAGTGCAGCGCTCTCATGCCCGCGGACGTTAACGGGCACAACCCTCCGCCTGACTAAAGTGGGAGTGGTGACGGACGGTTTGTCTCACCCCCTGCGCTCCGACGCGCTGGACAATCGCGGGCGCATCCTCGAGGCCGCCCGTGCGGTGTTCGCTGCCGACGGTGTGCACGCTCCGATGCGGGAGATAGCCCGGCGCGCGGGAGTCGCCCCCGCGACCCTGTACCGCCACTTCCCCACGAAGGAGGAGCTGGTCACCGAGGCATTTACGGAGCAGATGCACGCGTGCCACGACATTGTCGACGAGGGGCTCGCCGACCCGGATCCCTGGCGCGGCTTCTGCCTCGTGATCGAAAAAATGTGTGACCTGCACGCGCGGGACCAGGGCTTCACCGCCGCGTTTGTCGCGGCCTTTCCCAAAGCCTTGGATTTTGAGGCGCGTCGCGAATACGCGCTCACGGCGATAGCCGAATTGGCCCGCCGCGCCATGGACGCCGGCCGCCTGCGCTCCGACTTCGTCCTGGACGACGTGCTCCTCGTGTTGATGGCCAACAGCGGTATCCGTGCGACCTCACCGGCCGCCCGGATCACGGCTTCCCGGCGCTTCGCCGCGCTCGCCATCCAGGCGTTCGAGGCCTCCCCGGGCGCCTCGCCGCTCCCACCGCTGGTCGGGTTGACGTCTCCCGCGTCGACGTCACCCTCTCGCTGAGGACAGTCACAGGCGAGCCGAGCTTCCGTTACGCATGTCCCGATATCGAAGGTCACGCAGGTCCCAAGTCTGGTCGAGGCAGGCTGCTGCTTTCGCGCCCTCGGTGTGTGGCTGGTTCCAGCGGGTAATGGCTCCCAGCACGCCGACCGTCGACACAGCGACTAGGGAGCGCGATGGGCACACGACGAGCCTCCGCCGATGACCTCGCCTCTTTGGGCTTCTCGGTCGTGCGCTACGGACTGGCGACGAACATCTTGTGGATCGGTGCGCTCAAGTTCAAGCAGTACGAGGTCCAGAACGACGAGCCCCTGGTGACTTCGAGTCCGCTGTTCTCGCGGCTCCGCCAGAAGTTGGGCGCACAGAAGCTCAACCGACTCATCGGGATCACGGAGATCACCGTGGGCTCCCTGATCGCCGCGAAGCCGTTCGCGCCGAGAGCGTCGGCGATCGGCAGCCTCGGAGCGGTCGGGATGTTCCTCACCACGCTCAGTTTCCTGGTCACGACGCCCGAGGCCCGGCAGGAAGGGCAGGGGAAATTCAGCCTCTCTCAGTTGGGGCAATTCCTATTGAAAGACACGGTGCTTCTCGGTGCCACTCTGCTGACAGCTGCCGAATCGCTCGGTGCGGCCCGCCCTGCTGACCGCCCCCGTACGTTGTCACTCAGGCAGTGGGGCGGCGGCAAGGCGGCCGAGCCTCGGCGCTGGTCGGTCTGGAACGTCGTCCGACGGTGCCCTACATCTGCTCGTTGACGCGGGCCACCACCAGCTGGCAGCAGTCGAGAGCCTGAGCCCGCATTCCCCGGCGGGGTCGCCGACGGGCGGCCGGAAGCAGTCAGTGACCCGTGCCGATGCGGTCGGCGGCGCTCACGCCGGACGACCTGCCAGTGCCTTCAGTGGCACCGGGTCGGCCGTGCCGATCGCGACGATCGGCCGGCACCGAACCAATCGGTGGTGAATCATCTGGCAACCCCGCAGGACACCGTACGACTTGATCGCCGCCAAGCCGTATGCGCTGCACGTCGGCGCGAACCGGCACCGCGCCGCCGTTCGCGACGAGATGCGCTGCCGATATCCCTTGATCAGGCCAATGGCCAGGCGGGAAGGGATGCTCGCGGGCGACGACCAGTTTGTCGACGGGCTCGCCAGCACCCCCCACACCGCATGGACGATCACCCCCGGCAATGACAGCCAGGCAGCCAAGTCCGCCCTCCCGGCGATGCAGGACGAGTAGCAGTCACCGCACTGAGTGTCAGTGAAGGCGTAACAGCAGGCGCCGCATGGTGGCTCCGCAAATGGCATGCCCTACCTCCGTCGTGCCCCGGCGGCCATAGGCGATCATGCGTGGCGGACAGCGTCAAGGGCCTTCGGCCGGGCCCTGGTGGCTCCGCAGACGAAGCTCAGCTCGGACCCTGCTGTTCCCGATGGCAATGGCGTCGCGGCCGGCGATCGAGCGTCACGGCGCAGGCGTCCGGCATCTTCCGTCGACCGCCGGACGAGTGCGACCGTCGACGGAAGAGAGAAGGGACACCCTCCAAGGCCCGTTGACATGTGTTTCCACCAAATGACAACGTTGTCATTGACTGATTTCCTCCATATGAGACGAGGAGCGCACTTTGCTCTATCGGGATCTACGCCGCCGCGGCGCGACAGCAGCCGCCACGGCCGGCATCCTCATCACGGGACTGGCACTCGCTCCGTCCGCGCCGGCCCAGGCCAGCCCCAACAAGGCGAAGGACAACGCCGTTCGGTCGGGTGACGCACGTTTCGAGGTGCTGTCCCCGACCCTGATCCGCACCGAGTACCAGAAGGACGGCAAGTTCACCGACGCCGCCACGTTCAACGCCATCGGGCGCGATGACTTCCCCCGTACGCGTTTCACGAAGCACGTCGAGAACGGCTGGCTCACCATCGACACCGGCGCGATGACGTTGCGTTACCGGGTCGGCTCGGGCGCGTTCAACGCCGACAACCTGACCGTGCAGCTCAAGACCGGCGAGCAGGTCGTGCAGGGCCGTCCCTGGGCCGACCGTGCTGCTCCGGACTGCGCTTTCGGCGTGCTCTGCGAGGCCGAATCGCTGCAGCTCAGCGGCCCCGGGGTGGCCACCGACCACCGGGGATACACCGGACGCGGCTTCGCGGCCGGTTTCGCCTCGTCCGGCGACTCGGTCAAGTTCGCGGTGGATGCTTCGGACAGCGGCACGAAGCAGCTCACCGTCCGCTACGCCAACAGCACCGGTGGCGACGGCCAGAACCAGGCCCGCACCCTGACGGTCCAGGTCGACGGCGAGGCCGGCCCCACGCTGACGCTGCCGCCCACCGCGAACTGGGACACCTGGGGGCTGGCCAGCGTGCCGGTCGACCTCACCGCGGGCCGGCACGAGATCAGTGTCGTGCGGGGTCCCGACGACTCCGGCAACGTGAACATCGACAGTCTCGCGATGGTCAACCCGGGCGACTCGTTCCCGGCGCCGGCCGCGCCCCAGCCGCAGCCCCTGCGGTTCGGCACGCTGGGCGAGGCGGAGACCGGCGCGCTGAGCGGCGGTGCGAGGCCCGCCAACGACCACAACGGCGCTTCCGGTACGGGATTCCTGGCCGGCCTGGAGAACACCACCTCCGCCGTCGCGCTCACCGTGACCGATGTCCCGTCCGCCGGTGACTACCGGGTGCAGATCCGCTACGCCAACGGCCAGGCCGGCTCCCAGCCGGTCCAGTCGCGCACCATGTCGGTCACTGCCGGAACGGCGGCGCCGGTCACGGCGACCCTTCCGCCGACCAGCGGGTGGGACTACTGGAACACGGTTTCCGTCCCGGTCCACCTCGATGGTGGCACCAACACCGTGACGCTGGGCTGCCCCACGGACAGCAGCTGCAACGTCAACGTGGACACGGTCGCCGTCACCAGCGCCGACTCCCCGCTGCTGGCCCCGCACGCGCCGCTCGGCGGCTACCGCCGGGGCCTGGACGGCGTGAACGGTGCCGCGCTCACCAGTGCGGGCCTGCTCTACCAGGACGGCTGGTACCTGCTCGACGACTCGGCCTCGGCCCTGCGCGACACCAAGCCGCGGCCCGCCGCGGAGCAGGATGCCTACGTCTTCGCGTACGGGCAGGACTACACCCGTGGTCTGAAGGAGCTGTCGACCCTGACCGGGCCCACGAAGCTGCTGCCGAAGTGGGCGTACGGGGTGTGGTGGTCCGAGTACTACGACCGCACCGCCAGCGAATTCCAGGACGTCGTGGCCAAGGCCAAGGCCGAGGGTGTGCCGATGGACGTGCTCGTCCTCGACACCGACATCAAGGCGCCGGACAAGTGGAACGGCTGGAGCATCGACTCCACCCGGATCCCGGACCCGAAGGCGTTCTTCCAGTGGGCCAAGAAGGAGGGCCTGCACACCGGCATCAACATCCACCCGAGCATCCTCGGCTCGGATCCGAAGTTCGCGCAGGCGCAGGCCACCGCGAAGGGCAAGCTGCAGCGTGTCGGCTGCAACGGCGGTGCCGACTGCTACGCGTTCGACTTCGGCGACCCGGACCAGCTCAAGGCGTACCTGCAGCTGCACGACCAGATGGTGCCGAAGGGCAGCAAGGGCCCGGACCTCTGGTGGATGGACTGGTGCTGTGACAACTCGAAGTCCTCGCTCGCCGGGGTGACTCCGGACGCCTGGATCAACCAGCAGTACGCCGACAAGACCGGTTTCGCGTTCTCCCGGGCGTACGGGTCGTTGCAGGCCGGTGGCTACAGCAGCCCGACCCCGGTGGCGACCGGACCGTGGGCCGACAAGCGCACCACCCTGCACTTCACCGGCGACACCACTTCCAACTGGCAGACCCTGCAGATGGAGGTCGGCTACACGCCGGGCGAGTCGGCCGCGACCGGGCTGGCCGCGGTCAGCCACGACATCGGCGGGCACACGGGCGGCCTGCAGCAGCCGGGCAGCGAGCCGGGCAGCACGAAGCTGCCGGACGACCTCTACGCCCGGTGGGTCCAGTTCGGCACGTTCCAGCCGATCGACCGCCTGCACTCCAACCACAGCGACCGGCTGCCCTCGCAGTACGGCCCGGAGGCGGAGGCCTCGGCCAAGAAGTTCCTGAACCTGCGGGAGGAACTACTGCCGTACACCTACGCCGCCGCCGAGGAGGCCACCCGCACGGGTACGCCCATCGTCCGCTCGATGTACCTGGCATACCCGAACGAGCAGGCCGCGTACGCCACCGCCGGTTCCGAGTACCTCTACGGCCCGGACTACCTGGTGGCACCGGTGACGACGCCGGGCAACACCGCCACGACGTCGGTGTGGTTCCCGCCGGGCAACGACTGGACCGACATCTTCACCGGGAAGACGTACCAGGGCGGCACCACGCAGAACATCACCACCACGCTGGACACCATGCCGGTGTTCAAGAAGCACTGAGACGGTCGTCCCAGACCGGTACCCGCCGCTGCCAGCCTTCCGGGGCGGGCTTCCATGGCGGGTCCGGACGCCGGCCGGGTGGGGAACCCACCCGGCCGGCGGGCTCGGCCATTGCGGCGGCGTCGTGAACGACTCCGCTCGGCCACGGCCCCGCCGTGAACGACGCCGCTCGGCTACGGCTCGGGCGTGCAGGGGCCAGGCATGGAACCGCCGGCATCGGGAACCGGTCCGTCATGCGTGCGAGCAGCAGACCGGCCGTCGCGGCCTCCGGCGAGGAGGTCGGCCCCGACGGCGTACGGGAGCCGGGCGGCGAGGTGCACGCCTGGCTGCCCGGGCAGAACCAGACGGTCTGCGGGCTCCCGCTGAGCCGGGCCCGGCTGCGGCGCTTTCCGCACGTACCGTTCGGCTACTCCTCGACCGACGTCCTCACCGACGCGGATCCGATCGGTCGGATCTGCCCGCGCTGCCTGGCCGCGACGGAGGGCCGCCGCCGCGACGAGAAGCACGGCTGGGTCCGGCACGCACCGCGCCCCTGACGGGCGTCCACCCAGATGTGGACGTATAGGGGCGGTCTGGGCGGGTACGGTCGGGCATGCGGATCGTGGTGGTCGGGGCCAGTGGTAACGCCGGGACGGCCCTGTTGCGCCGGCTGCGCCGGGAGCGGGACGTGGAGCTGGCCGGAGTCGTCCGCCGGCTGCCGGGGCCGGACTCGGGGGAGCCGTACGACCAGGTGGAGTGGCACTCCTGCGACATCGGCATGCCCGGCGCGGCGGACCAGCTCGCCGAGGTGTTCGCCGGGGCCGGGGCGGTCGTGCACCTGGCCTGGCAGATCCAGCCCAGCCACGACCAGCGGGTGCTGCACCGGACCAACGTCGGCGGCAGCCGGGCGGTGATCGACGCGGTGGTCCGGGCCAAGGTGCCGGCCTTGGTGTTCGCGTCGTCGGTGGGCGTGTACGCGCCCGGCCCGAAGGACCACCCGGTGAGCGAGCGCTGGCCGGCGACGGGAGTACCCGAATCGTCGTACAGCCGGGACAAGGCCGAGGTGGAGGCGCTGCTCGACGACGCCGAACGGGAGCATCCGGAGCTGCGGGTGGTGCGGATGCGACCCGGGTTGAACTTCCAGCGGGACGCGGCCACCGAGATCAGCCGCTACTTCCTCGGTCCCCTGGTGCCGGTCCAACTGCTCCGGTTCAACCGGATCCCGCTCGTACCGACTCACCGCCGGCTGCGGATGCAGGCGGTGCACACCGACGACGTCGCCGAGGCGTACACCCGGGCGGCCCTGGGCGACGCGCGCGGCGCCTTCAACCTGGCCGCGGACCCGGTGCTGACGCCGGAGCTGGTGGCCCGGCACTTTCACGGCTGGACCGTGCCGGTCGCCGCCCCGGTGCTGCTCGCGGCGGCGAAGCTGACCTGGTACGCGCGGCTGCAACCGATCGACGCCGGCTGGGTGCAGTTGGCGCTGAGTTCGCCGCTGATGTCGAGCGAACGCGCCGAGACCGAGCTGGGCTGGCAGCCACGGGTCGACGCGCTCGCCGCACTGAAGGAGCTCTTCACCGGGATGGCCGAGCGCGCCCACACCGCCAGCCCGCCCATGTCCGCCGCACCCGAGCTCCCCGGCCGCCTGGCCGCCCTCCTGAAGGGCAACCCCACCGCCCACCAGAACCCCTACTGACCCACCCCGCAGAGAGGGGTCAGGTCAGGCGGGCGCCGAGGAAGAAGATGCCGGGGTGGCCGGGGGTCTCGAACTGGCCGCTGCGGTTGCGGCGGAGCGTGGAGTCGTCGATCGTCATCGTGCCCGTCCGGTCGTTGCTGACGAAGAAGATCGCGCCGCCACCCTCGTTGGCCTCGTTGTTCTCGATCACCGTGCCGGCGATCCGGACGGTGAAGCGGTTGCCGTCGCAGTAGATCGCGCCGCCGCTCCCGCCGCCCGGCGTACCGGACTTCGCCGGGTTCGCGCCGCTACCGATCGCCTCGTTGCCGGTGAAGACGCTGTTCAGCACGGTCCATGACACGCCGATGCTGCTCAACGCGCCGCCGTTCGAGCAGGAACCGTTCTCGAAGGTGCTGTTCACGACGTACACCGGCTTGTTCTCGTACTGGCTGAGCACCCGCAGCGCGGCGCCGCCCAGGTCCGGCCCGGTACGGTCGCAGCGGTTACGGACGAACCGCGCGTTGACCACCTTCACCCGGCCACCCCGGACTAAGACCGCGCCACCCCCACCGCCCTCGGCCTGCTCGCCCGTGGAGTTGCCCTCGGCGAAGGTGATGTTCTGGATGGTGAGCTGCGGGTGGTCCTGGTTCTGGCAGTGCGAGGTGGTCCAGCCCTGCGCCTCGTCGCACGTGTTCATGTAGAGGATCCGTCGCTTGCCCTGACCGCTCAGGGTGACCTTGCCACCGCCGTCCAGCACCACCTTCGGCCCGTTGGCGTTGCGTACCTTGGCCGTGGCGGTCATCCGGATCGTCACCGGATCCGGTCCGCAGTCGAAGGTGATGACGCCGCCGGCCGCGACGGCCTTCACCACGGCGGCCGACGTGCAGCTCGCCGGGGTTCCGCTGCCGACCGTCCGGGTCGGCTTCGAGGTGTCCACGGCTCGCGCCTCGGCCGGCACCGGCGCGTCCCCCTTCGGGTTCCCGGCCCGGAACGCGATCGGCGGCCGCTTCGACGGGGACGGGCTCGGGCTGCCGAACCCGGTCCGGGCCGCCGGCGCCGCCTGCTGCGCGCCGGTCGGCGACCCGGCGCTGACCGAGGGCGTGACCGGCGGCGCCGTCGGCGCCGGGTCGACCGTGCCGCAGGCGGACAGGGCGAGGAGGCCGGCGGCGAGGAGAGCGAGGGGGGATCCGGTGCGCACGCCACGATGCTAGGGAGCGCGGAGGACCGCCCCGGGCCGGCTTAACCCGTTGCTAAGCCGCCCGCGACCGGATCGATGCGAGCGGCGGTGCCACCTCAGATGTGGCCCAGGGCGTACGCGGTCAGGAAGCCGGCCACGGTGATCAGACCGACCAGGAGGTGAGCGTCCTCGAACGCCTCGGGAACCATGGTGTCGGTGATCATCGCGAGGATCGCCCCGGCGGCGAGTGCGGTGATTCCGGCCAACAGCGCCGGCGACGCACCGCCCAGCAGGACGTTTCCGCCCAGTGCGGCCACCCCGCTGAGCAGCGCGATACCGCTCCAGAGCAGGAAGACGAACCGTCCACTCCGGCCGGCCCGCCGCATCCCGGCGGCGCTGGACAGCCCTTCGGGGACGTTGCTGAGAAAGACCGCGACCACGGTGACCAGGCTGACCGCGCTGCCGGCGAGCAGGCTCGCGCCGATCACCACCGACTCGGGTATGCCGTCGAGTACCGCGCCGACGGCGATGGCTTGACCGGAACCGGGCTTCTCCTTCTCGGAGGGTTGCCGGCCGGAACGTTTCCGATGGCGGGTGCCGCGCCGGGCCAGCTCGACGTTGGCGAGCGTGTAGGCCACGGCGCCGCCGGCCGCCCCGATCGCGGTCGGGAACACCCCACCCCGCTCGTGCGCCTTGTCGATCAGTTCGAACGCGGCGGCGGACAGCAGCACGCCCGCGCCGAACGCCATGATCGACGCATTGATCCACCGGGGTACGTGGGTGTACCACCCGACCGCCGCCCCGATCAGCAGGGCGGACCCGGCCAGCAGCCCCCAACCACCCGCCTGCAACCACTCCGGCACTCCGGGACCGTACCCGTGCCGGTCGCGGCCGGAAACCCGATCGCGACCGGAACTCTCAGAAGTCGGCGAAGAGGTACGGCAGCTGGCGCGGGAAGATCCGGCGCAGTTCGGCGGCGGCGTCGGCCGGCACCTGCCCGAGCCCGCGCAGGTGGACCTCGATCGGGTCGAGCACCCCGTACGCCAGTGCGGAGAGCCCGGCGGCGGTGAGCGTGGCCGTCGGCACGGACGTGGTGGTCGTACCGTCGAGGAGTTCCAGCGAGCCGGTGGTGCCGTCGAGCAGGTGGCTGCCCGCCAGCCAGCGGTCGCCGGTCAACTCGACGCGTACCCGCCCCGGGCCGGCCGGCAACCCGGTCAGGGCGTCCAGTGCGAGCAGCCGCGCCATCGGAGCCGAGGAACCCGGTCGGGCCACCCGCGCCTCCACGTGCACGGCGAGGTCGGTGAGCCACAGCTCCGGCAGCTCGTCTGCGGCCAGCCGGACACTGACCCGCTCCACCTGGTCGACGTGGCGGGCGAAGAACTGCAACAGCAGGGCCCGGGCGTACGGGTCGGCGACGAGCAGATCGTCGGCGGCCAGTTCGCCACCGTGTTCGTCGATCCGGTACGTGACCACGCCGGCCAGCGCGCCGTCGACCCGGGCGGTGAGCAGCCAGCGGTCGTCGTCGTCGCGCAGCCGGACGTCCCGGTAGTCGGGGAAGAGCGCGAAACCGTGCCGGTCGTGCAGGCAGCGTTCGGTGAACTCGCGCCACGCCGGGTAGCCGGTGCCGATCCGCTCCCAACCCACCTCGCCGGGCAGTTCGGCGCGGAGCAGCGGGGACAGGTCGGCCGGGGAGAAGGTGGCCGTACGCGGCTTGGGCAGCCCGACGTAGCCGAACCGCGCGTAGAAACTGGGGCGGAACGGGTAGAGCGCGGTCAGCCGATGACCCTCGTCGCGCATCTCGTCGAGGAGCTGGCGCAGCAGCGTCCGGACGTGCCCCTGCCGGCGGGCCAGCGGGTGGGTCGCCACGCCCGCGACACCGGCCATGGGCAGCACCGCGCCACGCAGGTTCTGTCGCATCGGGATGGCCGAGGCGGCCGCCAGGGTCTCCCCGTCCTCCTCGACGATCAGCGTCCGGTTGCCCTCGTTGTACGGCAGGTAGTTCCGGAACTCCTCGGCCCGGCGCAAGGTACGCGGAGTCGCCTCGAAGGCGTACGCGCTCAGCACGAAGCTGGTGGTCAGGCGCTCCTCGGAACTGATCCGGCGGACGGCCGCCATCAGGCGACCAGGGTGACGTCGGAGACCACCACCGTCACGTTGTCCGGCGCGCCGGCCTGGTGCGCGAGCTTGACCAGCTGCTCACCGCAGAGCTGCCGATCGCCGTACGCGCCGAGGGTCACCGCGATGGCCGCGTCCTCGACGTAGTCGGAGAGGCCGTCGCTGCACAACAGCAGCCGGTCACCGGCCTGGACGGTCAACGTGCCGATCGTCGGCGGACTGTCCGCCCCCTGCACGGCTCGGGTCACGAGAGACCGTTGGGGGTGGTGCCGGGCCTGGTCGGGAGTGAGCGCCCCCTGGTCGACGAGGGCCTGCACGAACGTGTCGTCCCGGGTCAGCTGCGTCAGCTTGTTGTCCCGCAGCAGGTAGCAGCGTGAGTCGCCGACCTGCGCCAGCACCAGAGTCTCGCCGGCGAGCAGGGCGGCCGTCAGCGTCGTACCCATGCCGTCGCGGGCGGGATCGACGGTGATGGCGGCGTGGATGCGTTGGTTGGCGGTGCTCACCACGGCCCGCAGCGCGTCCATGGCGGGCTCCGGCTCGGCCGGCGGAGCCAGCTCGTCCAGGATCCGGATGACGATCTCGCTCGCCACCTCCCCCGCGGGTAGTCCGCCCATGCCGTCTGCGACGGCGACCAGCCGGTCACCGGCGAGGGCGGAGTCCTCGTTGTTGGTCCGGACCAGGCCGATGTCGTTGAGGATGGCCGAGCGGAGGATGAGCGTCATGCGCTTAGCTTGCCAAGAACACCCCACCCGCGTCTCTACGCACTACTGCGTAGGGTTGAGGAATGATGCCGGTGTCGCTGGTGGGGCGCGCCCGTGAGCTGGCCGAGTTCGACCGGGCATGGTCCACCGTGGTTGCCGGGCGACGGGCGGCGCCGACCGTGGCGGTGGTCACCGGCGGCGCGGGAGTGGGCAAGAGCCTGCTCGTCGCCGCGGCCCTGGACGCGTTGACCCCGCGTCCGGCGGTGGTGCTCTCCGGCGCCGCGCGGGTACACAGCCCCGCCCCGTACGACTGGCTGGCCGCTGTGCTCAGCGGACGGGACACCAGCCTCCTCGACCTGCCGCCGGACGCGCTGGCCTGGTTGGCCCAGCATCCGACCTCGCCCCTGGAGCGGTACGCGCCCGGTGCCCTGCTCCGGCTCGCCGTCCGGACGGTGCGGCTGCTCGTCGGCGCCGGCCCGGCCGTGCTGGTGGTCGAGGATCTGCACGCGCTCGACCCGGCGAGCCTCAACCTGATCGGCGAGCTGGCCACCGCCGCCGAACTGCCCGCCCTGCTCGTGGTCGCGACCCGGCCCGCCGAGGAGGCCGTCGCGCCTGACCTGGCGGTCCGTGCGCTCGCCCGGCTCTGCGGCGTACCCGGCGCCGTCCGCCAGCATCTCGGGCCGCTGCGCAGCGCCGAGGTCGCCGAGGTGCTCAGCCAGGTGTACCCGGGTTCGCGCCCGTCCGGGCGGCTGGCGACCGCGGTCTGGCGGCGCACCGGCGGCAACCCGTTCGCGTTGACCGAACTGCTCGCCGCGCACGCCGGTCAACCGATGGCGACGCTGATCGCTACCTCCGGCCCCCGGCAGTCGGCTCGTCCGGCGGGCGCTCCCCGCTCGATGGAGCCGGCGCGGTCCGCGCCCCGTCCCGCCCGCCCGGCGGGAACGTCAGGTGTCGACGAGGCGGAGCTGACCGGCCGGGAGGTCGAGGTGCTCGGCTGTCTGGTCGCCGGGATGTCGAACAAGCAGGTGGCGAAGGCGCTCGGCATCTCGGTGCGTACCGTCACCGTGCACGTGTCCAACCTGCTGCGCAAGACCGGGGCGGCCTCGCGGACGGAGGTCGCGCTCTGGGCCGTACGGCGGCGGCTGCCGGTGCCCACGCCGGTCGAGCGCTGAGCGGGCGCGACCAGGGTCCGCGCCGGTCGGGTCCGGCGCGCACGCCCGTCAGCGCCGCGGGTAGCGCAGCAGCAGGCTGGCGGTGACCTCCTCGTCGCCGACCGCCGCGTAGCTGTGTGGCACATCGGAGTCCCAGCGCAGGTACCCGCCGGCCGCGGCGGTCGACGGCGCGTCCGCCGGACCGGCGCGCAGCACCCCGGAGAAGACCGTGACGTGTTCGGTGACGCCGGGCTGGTGCGCCGGGGAGAGCTGCCCGGTCCCGGGGGAGACCCGCATCCGGTAGAGCTCGTAGGTCGCGTCGGCGTCGGTGAACACCTCGAGCACTGTGGCGTGCACCGCCGCACCGTGCACGGTGGGCGCCGCGGCCGGTTCGGCGAGCACCGCGGTCAGCGGTACGCCGAGCTGGGCGGTGACCGCGTAGAGCGTCTCCAGCGTGGGGTTCCGGGTGCCGTTCTCCAGGCCGGACAGGGTCGCCTTCCCCACGCCGGCGAGCCGGGCCAGGGCGGAGAGCGAGATCCCCTTCTCCTCGCGCAGTCCACGTACCCGGGCGCCGATCACGCTCGGATCGGCGTCGAGGGCACGGTGCCCTGGTGGTGGCTGAGGCACCTCGCTATGGTGCTACAAACCACCGTTCCGTAAACGGAACGCCGTGGGAGGGGAGGGTGGCGTGGCGGTACGACTCCAACCCGTGCTGGCGGGCGTGGTCACCGCGCTGGTCGGCTTCGCCAGCTCGTTCACCGTCGTACTGGCCGGCCTGCGGGCGGTCGGGGCCGACACCGAGCAGGCCGCCTCCGGACTGCTGGCGCTCTGCGTGGCGTCCGGCCTCGCCGCCACCTGGCTCGGCCTGCGCCACCGGATGCCGATGAGTGTCGCCTGGTCCACCCCGGGCGCGGCGTTGCTGGTCGCTACCGGGCCGGTGCCCGGCGGCTGGCCCGCCGCCGCCGGAGCCTTCCTCGTCTCCGGAGCGCTGATCGTGGCGGCCGGGCTGATCCCGCCGCTCGGCCGCGCGGTGGCGGCCATCCCGAAACCGATCGCCGGCGCGATGCTCGCCGGCGTGCTGCTGCCGCTCTGCGTCGCGCCGGTACGCGCCCTGGTCGAGGTGCCCCGGCTGGCCGGCCCGGTGGTCGTCGCCTGGCTGCTGCTGCACCGGTACGCCCGTCCCTGGGCGGTGCCGGGTGCGCTGGTGGCCGCGGTGGCGGCGATCGCCTCCACCTCGTCCGGCGCCGGCCTCGGCGCGGTTGACCTGCGCCCGGTGGTCGAGCTGACTCCGCCGTCCTGGAACGTGCCGGTCCTGATCGGACTCGCGCTACCGCTCTTCCTGGTCACCATGGCCGCGCAGAACGTGCCCGGCACGGCGGTGCTGGTCGGCTACGGCTACCGGCCACCGTTCACCGCCGCACTGCGGACCACCGGTGTCGCCAGCCTGCTGGCCGCCCCGGCCGGCGGTCACGCGGTGAACCTGGCCGCGATCACCGCCGCGCTGGCCGCCGGCCCGGACGCCCACCCCGATCCCGATCGGCGCTGGATCGCCTCGGTGACGGCGGGGATCGGTCTCGCCCTGCTCGGGCTGGGCGCCGGGGCAGCCACCGCGCTGGTGGCGATCGCCCCGCCGGTGCTGATCGAGGCGGTCGCCGGGCTGGCCCTGCTCGGCGCGCTGGCCACCGCGCTGACCTCGGCGGTGACCTCGGCCGTGGCCGAGCCGGAGCGACGCGAGGCCGCGGTGGTGACCTTCGTGGTCACCGCCTCCGGGGTGGCCCTGCTCGGCGTGGGCGGCGCGTTCTGGGGGCTGGTAGCGGGCTGCCTGATGCTCCTGCTCTTCCGTCGCCGCCGACGTGCCCAGCCGGATCCCGTACCGGACGCGGAGCCGGTGCTGAGCCGGCGTTGACCGATCGGTTCGGGTCACTCCTCGGCGGGCAGGTCGGCGGCCGGGACGTCGAGGCGTACCCGGCCGTCGGTGACGGCGCCGATCCAGTCGGCGGGCACGTAGACCGCCCCGGTGCCGGCGAGCTCGGTGCTCACCTTCAGGTAGCCGCCGTGCATCAGGCGGGCGGCCAGGTCCGCCGGCACGTCCGGCTCCCGGACCGCGGTCGACTCGATCAGCTCGTCCAGGCTGCTGCCCGGGTCGGCGGTCGGTGTCTGCACCGTCACCGCATTCGGGTCACCCCGCTGGACGAGATCCACCGTGCCGACCTCGACTCCGTCGGCGTCGATCACCGGCATCCCGGTGGTGATCCGGGAAATGGTCTGCTGGTCGCCCTGCTGCCTCATCCCGACGCGGTTCCCGGGGCGACGCGACGCTAAACGCCACCCGGGGCCGACCCGGAGGGTCAGGTGCTCGGCGGGCCCCAGCCGCCCGGCGGGCGCGGCGACAACTCACGCCAGCCGTCCGTGCCCTCGAGCAGCGCGCGGACCGTCTCCTCGGCCTCGTCGGCACTGTCGTACTCGTAGAAACGGGAGACGCCCTCGGCGCCGCCGGCCCGCTGCTCGACGTGCCACCGGTCGCCGTCCACGCGGAGGAACACGTCCCGCCGCGCCAGCCGCCCCCATTTCCCGTTCCACCAGTGCTTCCGCTGCTCCATGCGCGGACTCTATCGAACATACGTACGAGAATGTGCGGCCCCCACGGGAATCCCGCGGGGGCCGATGTGTCGCTGCCTGGTTCAGCGCGCGGTGGGCGGTTCGTGCCGGCCGAGCATGTCGTCGAGCGCGCCGCGCTGCTGGGCGGGCGTCCGGTGACCGGCCGCGACCAGCGCGTCGCGGATCTCGGTGAGCAGCTTGACCTCCTCGCTGGGCGCGGCGGGCGGCGGCTCCTCGCCCCGCCGCCGCCGCTCGGCCAGCTTGTTCATCGGGTAGACGACCAGGAAGTACAGCGCCGCCGCGGTGAGCAGGAAAGTGATCAGCGCGTTGAGGAACGCGATCCAGTCGAACTCGATGCCGCGGATCTTCGGGGCAGTGCCGGAGATGCCCTTCGTGCTGCCCGTCACGAGCAGCACGAAGACCCGGATCAGCGGGTCGAGGAACGACTTGGTGAGCTGGGTCACCACGCCTGTGAACGCGGCACCGATGACGACACCGACCGCCAGGTCGACGACGTTGCCCCGCATGATGAAGTCTTTGAAGCCCTTGAGCATCCGTACTCCCGCGCTGTCCGGTTTTCCGTCCGGGACAACCTATGCCTTGGGCACCGGCTCCAGGAAAGCACCGGCCTCGCGGGCCGCCCGCTCGGGATCACCGGCCCGGATCGCGTCGACCAGTCGGGCGTGGTCGATGGGATGCTCCGGGGTCATCGTCGCGCCGATCGTCTGCGTGAGGCTGCTGCGCAGCGCGGTGCCGACCGAGGAGTACAGCTCGGCGAGCATCCGGTTGTGCGCCGCGGCGACCACCGCCGTGTGCAGGGCGATGTCGGCCTCCACGAACTCGTCGGCCCGGCCGCCGTGCCATGCGGCCTCGCGGGCCGCGAGCGCGTCGTCGAGGGCGGCCAGGTCCTCGGGTGTACGCCGGAGCGCCGCGAGCCGGGCGGCCTCCACCTCGAAGGCGCGGCGTACCTCGATCACCTCGGTCATCCGGTCGTCGGTGAGCTGACGGGCCACCACGGGAGCGAGTTCGTCGGTCGACACCACGTACGTCCCGGAGCCCTGCCGGCACTCCAGCACCCCGGCGTGCTGGAGCGCCCGGACCGCCTCGCGAACCGTGTTGCGCCCGACCCCGAGCGCCGCGACCAACTGGGGCTCGGTGGGGATGCGGCTGCCGACCGGCCATTCGCCGGCCAGGATCCGCTCCCTGAGCTGGGCGATCGTCTCGCGTATCCGCTGCCCGCGGGGCGGCACCGGCGGGGAATCGACTGATGGTGTCACTGGTTACATCACCGGCCCGGAATTCATCCCATGATTGTAGGTTCAACCGCATGACACCGCCGCCCCCACCGGCCGCCGCCGGTTTCGCGACCGTCGCCGACGTGCCCACCGCTCCGGAGTCGCCGGCGCCCGGGACGCGTCCCGCCGGCCGTCCAGCCACCGGAGGGGCCCTGGTACTCGCCGGCATGCTCCTCGTCGCGCTCAACCTGCGCGCCGCCGTCACCAGCCTCGGAGCCCTGCTCGACGAGGTGCGGGACGGCATCGGGCTCTCCGGCACGACGGCGGGCATCGCCACCACCCTGCCGACGATCGCGTTCGCCGGACTCGGGGCGCTCACCCCGTGGCTGGTCCGCCGGTTCGCGCCCGCCCGGATGCTGGTGGCCGGAATGGTCGTCCTCGTCATCGGTCAGGTGCTGCGGGCGGTCACCGACTCGGCGGTGGTGTTCCTGCTCACCAGCGCACTGGCCCTGGCCGGCATCGCGGTCGCCAACATCCTGCTGCCGATGCTGGTGAAACAGCACTTCCCGCACCGCGCCGGGCTCATCACCGGGGCGTACACCATGACCCTCACCGCGGGGACGGCGGTGGCCGCCGCCACGGCGGTGCCGATCGCGCACGCGTTCGGTTCGTGGCGTGCCGGCCTGGGTGTCTGGGCCGCGCTGGCCGTGCTGGCGGTGCTTCCGTGGGTGCCGTTGGCGCGGCGCGCCCGATCGCCGCGAGCCGCGGCCGTCACGGCGGGGCAGTCTCCGGCCCGGATCCGGCCCGCGCGGACCCGGCTCGGCTGGGCCATGGCGATCTACTTCGGCGCGCAGTCGCTCAGCGGGTACGCGATCATGGGCTGGCTGGCTCAGCTCTTCCGCGACTCCGGCTTCCAGCCTGAGCAGGCCGGCCTGCTGCTCGCCGGGGTGACCGCGCTCGGCGTGCCGATCGCCATGCTCATGCCGACGGTGGCCGGTCGGCTGCGTACTCTGCACCCGCTGGTGCTCGGGCTGACCGTCGCGTCGACCCTGGCGTACGTCGGACTCGCGTTGGCGCCACACGGCGGCGCGCTGCTCTGGGTGGCCCTGCTGGCGATCGGCCAGGGTGCCTTCCCGATGATCCTGGCCGCCATCGGGCTGCGCGCCCGTACGCCAGAGGGAACGGTGGCGCTCTCGGCGTTCGCGCAGAGCGCCGGCTATGTCATCGCGGCGCTCGGCCCGTTCCTCGTCGGCGTGCTCTACGAGCGGACCGGCGGCTGGACCGCGCCGATCGTCCTCCTGCTGGTCGCCCTCGCGGTGCAGACGAGCGCGGGCATAGCGATCGCCCGTCCCCGGCACATCGAGGACGAGCAGTAAGCCGGAAGGGTCAGGAGGAGGCGGGTGTCGGGTCCCCGGCGACCGCCTGTTCGACCGTCGGGTACGTCTGAAGCACCTCGACCAGGCCGCTGACCTCGAGGATGCGCAGCACGCCCCGCTGAGGCGCGGCCAGCCGGACCACGCCACCCACCTCGTCGCAGCTGTTCTTGGCCCGTACGAACACCGACAGCCCGGTGGAGTCGCAGAACGAGACCTCCGCCAGGTCGAACACCAGGCGGCTGCGGCCCTTGTCGAGCAGGTCGGTGATCTGATCCTGCAGCTGCGGTGCGGTCGCCATGTCCAGCTCGCCAGCGACCGACACGACGACCACGTCGCCGCGCTGTTCCGTGTGCACCGTCAGGGACATTCGCCAGACCTCCTGTTATCGGTGGAACGGTATCCCACGACCCCCGCCGTACGCGGAACGGGCGCGGCGATCTGGTGGCCAGCATCATTCCATTGCTGCGCGGCAAGTAGTTGGGCGGGTTCCGGTGATAGAGTCCGCCCGGTCCGGGTCGAGGGGGTTGGTAATGGCGTTGAACGCCGAGGAGAGCGGCCGGCTCGCAGCTCTGCTGAGCGAGCACGTCGACCAGGTCACGCAGCGCTGGACGGAGGCCGTGGCGGTGCAGCTGCGCGGCCGGCTCAGCCAGGCCGAACTGCGTAGGCAGCTCCAGGAACTGCACCGGGCCATCCTCACGACGGCCGAGAACGGGATCGTCGACGTCGACGCCGAGCACGCCGCCGAGCTGCGTGCCGTGCTCGGCGAGCTGTCCCGGGGGCGGGCCCGGCAGGGCTTCTCCGCCACCGAGACGGCGATCAGCGTCTACGCCCTCAAGGAAGTGCTGCTGGAGCTGCTGGAGGCCCGCGGCGGCGAGAGCGTCCTCCGCGATTTCGTGGCGTTCTCCGGCCTTATCGACCAGATGGGGCTGTTCACCTTCGAGAGCTTCGTACGCACCCGGGAGGGTCTGATCGCCGACCAGGCGGAGCAGCTGCTCGAGCTCTCCACCCCGGTCGTCAAGCTCTGGGACGGCGTGGTCGCGGTGCCACTGGTGGGCACGCTGGACTCCGCCCGGGCCCAGGTGGTGATGGAGCGGCTGCTCCAGACCCTGGTCGACACCGGCTCGCCGTACGCGATCATCGACATCACCGGCGTACCGGCGGTGGACACCCAGGTCGCCCAGCACGTCTTGAAGACCGTGGTGGCCGCGCGGCTGATGGGCGCGGAATGCATCATCTCCGGCATCCGGCCGCAGATCGCCCAGACGATCGTGGCGCTCGGCATCGAGTTCGGCGACATCGCCACCAAGGCGAGCCTCGCCGACGCGTTGCGTCACGTGCTGCGCCTGTCCGGCGTGGAGACGTCGCGCCGCTCCCGCCGGGGGGCCTGATGGAGCGGGTACCGATCCTCAAGATCGGCGACATCCTGCTGGTCTCGATCCAGGTCGACATGTCCGACCAGACGGCGCTCCAGTTGCAGGAGGATCTCGCCGAGCGGATCGTGTCGACCGGCAGCCACGGTGTGATCATCGACATCACGGCGCTGGACATCGTCGACTCGTTCGTCGGTCGGATGCTCTCCACCATCGCGTCGATCTCCAAGGTGCTCGACGCCGAGACCGTCGTGGTCGGGATGCGTCCGGCGGTCGCCATCACCCTGGTCGAGCTGGGCCTGTCGCTCAACGGCATCCGGACCGCGCTCAACGTCGAACGCGGCATGGAGTTGATCGCGGCCGCGCGCCCCGACGAGTCGCCGGACGACGACGAGTTCCACGACGAGACCGACGAACCCGAGACGACGGATTCAGCGTGACCACGGGCATCGACCTGAGTCAGCCGCAGGCGCAGGCGATCCGGAGCGACGAGGACGTGGTACGCGTCCGACAGCTGGTGCGTACGGTGGCGGTGGCCGCGAAGCTGTCGCTGGTCGACCAGACCAAGGTGGTCACCGCGGCCAGTGAGCTGGCCCGGAACACGCTGGTCTACGGCGGGGGCGGCAGCGTCGAGGTGACGACCATGGACAACGGGCGGCGTCGCGGGGTGCGGATCGTGTTCGCCGACTCCGGGCCGGGGATCGCCGACCTGGACCTGGCGCTCACCGACGGCTACACCACCGGCGGTGGGCTCGGCCTGGGGCTCAGCGGCGCACGCCGGCTGGTCGACGAGTTCGACATCGACACCGGGGCCGGCAGAGGCACTCGGATCACCGTCACCAAGTGGGCTCGGTGAGCGAGGACACGATCACCGACCACGGGCTCTGGTTCCGGATGGAGCCGGGCAGCACCGGCAGCGTCGTACGGCGGGCTGCCGAGCGCCTCGGCCGCCAGCTCGAGCTGGGGGAAGCTCGTACGGCGGATTTGATCATCGTCGTCGCCGAGCTGACGAGCAACCTGGCCAAGCACGCCGAGGACCCGGCGCTGCTGCTCCGCCCCGTCCGCCGTGCGGACGAGGCGGGTGTGGAGCTGATCGCCGTCGACTCGGGGCCCGGCATGGCGAACCTCGCGACCTCCTCCCGGGACGGCCACTCGACGGTCGGCACCCTCGGCATCGGCCTCGGCGCGATAGTCCGGCAGGCCACCTGGTTCGACGGCTACTCGCTGCCCGGCCGGGGTACCGTCCTCGCCGTCCAGGTCTGGCCGTCGGAGATCGGCGAGACGCCCTGGGTCGGCGGGCTGACCCGCCCGCTCGGCGGCGAGACGATCAGCGGGGACGGTTACGCCGTCCGGGTGATCGAAGGACGCCGCCAGGTGCTGGTCTCCGACGGGCTGGGGCACGGCCCGCTGGCCGCCGCCGCAAGCGACACGGCGATCGCGGCCTTCCACCGCGCCCCGGCCGGGCCGCCGGCAGCGGTGGTGCAGCACCTGCACCGGTCCATGTCGCACACCCGGGGAGCCGCTCTGGCGGTGGCCGAGCTGGGCCCGTCGGCCGGTGTCCTGCGCTACGCCGGCCTGGGCAACATCGCCGGACAGGTGATCGCGTCGGACGGGCGGCGCCGCGGTCTGGTCTCCCTGCCCGGCATCGCCGGGCACCAGCGCCCGGTGGTACGCGAGTACGACTACCCCTTCGACGCGGGCGCCCTGCTCGTGATGCACAGCGACGGTGTGGTGGATCGGTGGCAGCTCGACGACTACCCGGGGCTCGTCGAGCGCTCCCCGCTGGTGGTCGCCGCGACGCTGCTGCGGGAAGCGGGCACCCGGCGGGACGACGCCTGTGTGCTGGTGGCGAGGGCACCCGCATGAGCACCGCACCCGGCCGTCGGCCGCTGCTCCAGATGCCGCTACGCGTCGAGCACGACATCTTCGTGGTGCGCCAACGGGGCCGGGAGGTCGCCGCGGCGGTGGGCCTGGAGCACCAGGACCAGGTGCGGGTGGCCACCGCGCTCAGCGAGGTGGCCCGGGACCTGCTGGGTGTGACCGGCGGCGCGGACGTGACGTTCCACGTCGACGAGGCGCCCGACGGCCGGCAACACCTGCGGGTGGATCTGGTTCCGGTCCGCCCGCTGCCGCACGACCGGTACGAGCCGCAGTCCGCCGCTGTGGTGCGGCTCATGGACAGCCTGGGCGCGATCGGGGCCGGTCGGGATACGGTCGTGAGGATGTCCCGACGTGTCCCGGTCACCGCGCAGGCGCTGACTCCGGCGCGCCTCGAAGAGCTTCGTGCCGAGCTCGTCCAGAGCGCCCCGGGCAGCGCCCTGGACGAGTTGGCGGCGCAGAACCAGCAGTTGATCGCGGCCCTCGACGAGGTGCGTCAACAGCGGGACGAGCTGGCGGTGCTGAACGAGGAGCTTCAGGAGACGAACCGCGGGGTGCTCGCGCTCTACGGTCAGCTCTCGGAGGAGCTGGAGGCGACCAACCGCGGCGTGGTGGCGCTCTACGCCGAGCTGGACGAGAAGTCCGCCCAGCTGCGGGCGGCGAGCGAGTCCAAGAGCAGGTTCCTGGCAAACGTCAGCCATGAGCTGCGGGCGCCGGTGACGGCGATCATCGGGCTCGGCCGGCTGCTCGCCGATTCCGCGTCGGATCCACTGACCGGTGAGCAGTCCCAGCAGGTGGAGCTGATCCGCTCGTCGGCGACCGATCTGCTCACCCTGGTCAACGAGCTGCTCGACCTGGCCAAGGCGGAGTCCGGCCGGATCGAGCTGAACGTGGCCGAGGTGGACCTGCGGCCGGTCTTCGGGCAGCTGCGCGGCACGCTGCGCGCGGTCGCCACCCGTCCAGAGGTGAAGTTGGTGGTGGAGGAGCCGCCCGCCGCCACGCTGCGCACCGACGAGGTGCTGCTCGGTCAGGTGCTGCGCAACCTGCTTCACAACGGGTTGAAGTTCACCGAGCGGGGCGAGGTGCGGCTGCGCGCGCTGCGACGGGACGACCACTGGGCGCTGACGGTCACCGACACGGGTCCCGGTATCGCGCCCGAGCTGCACGAGCGGATCTTCGAGGAGTTCTACCAGGCGCCGGGGACGACACGCGTCGGTGGTACCGGGCTCGGCCTGCCGTACGCCCGGCGGCTAGTGACCCTGCTCGGCGGCACTCTGGAGCTGACCAGCGAGCCGGGCCGGGGAAGTACCTTCACCGTCACCCTGCCCGTGGGCGGAGCCTGACGTGTCCACCCAGCCGACCGTGCTGGTGGTCGACGACAGCCGGACCAAGCGGTACCTGCTGGTCAGCTGGCTGACCCGCGCCGGCTTCCAGGTGATCGAGGCGGAGAGCGGCACCGAGGCG
The DNA here is from genome assembly GCF_900156065.1 of Micromonospora avicenniae. Lineage (GTDB taxonomy): Bacteria > Actinomycetota > Actinomycetes > Mycobacteriales > Micromonosporaceae > Micromonospora > Micromonospora avicenniae. The sequence goes on from NZ_FTNF01000003.1 coordinate 378,074, forward strand.
CTGACCCGGGTCGAGACCGACCAGGTGGATCTGGTCGTCCTCGACGTCCGGCTGCCCGACGTGAACGGCTTCGAGGTCTGCGAACGGATCAAGAACTTGCGTCCGTCCACGCCGGTGATCCACGTGTCGGCGCACGCGGTGGACGTGGCGGACCGGGCCCGGGGGCTGACGCGGGGCGCGGACGCCTACCTCGCCGAGCCGATCGAGCCCGACGAGCTGATCGCCACCGCGAACGCGGTGCTGCGTTACTACCAGGCCCGGCAACAGGCCGAACTGCTCGCCGCGCGGATGCTCGCGCTCGCCGACACCACCGTCGCGGTGCACGCCGCGTCGACCTTCAGGCAGCTGCTCGGCGCGGCTGCGGCCGGTGCCGCCGAGATCTTCAGGAGCCCGGCGGCGGTGATCGCCGAGACCGCTGACGGCGAGTACCTCGCCGGGGTGGCCGCAGGCCGGGGCCTGGACGTCACGACCGTGCCGTGGGTGGTCCGCGACGACAGTGTCGTGCCGGTCGGCACGACGGTCCGGGTCAACGATCCGGCCGAGTGGGCGTTGCTGGACTGGCCGGCCGGTGACACGGTGACGGTGGCCGCCGCCCGGCTGCGGGAGGACCGGCCGCCGCTCTACGTCGTGGTCCCCACCAGGACCCAGACCGCCCGTACTCCGGCCCTCGTGCAGCTCGTCCAGGCCCTGGCGGCGGCGGTGGAGGCCCAGCGCTCGTACGACGAGGAGCACCGCATAGCGGTGACGCTTCAGCGCAGCCTGCTCCCGCGACGGCTCCCGGAGATCAACGGTCTCGACCTCGCGGTGCGCTACGAGCCGGCCAGCGCGCGGACCGAGGTGGGCGGCGACTTCTACGAGCTGGTGATGCTCGATGGGCGCCTGCTCCTCGCCGTCGGTGACGTGGCAGGGCACTCGCTGCACGCGGCGACGGTGATGGCCGAGCTCCGGCACGCCGTCCGGGCGTACGCGGTGGAGGGGCACCAGCCGGGCGCGATCCTGCACCGGGTCAACGAGTTGATGCGTACGTTGCTGCCGAACGAGTCGGCGACCCTCTGCCTGCTGTTGCTGGAGCCGGCGACGGGTCGGGTCCGGCTGGCCAGCGCCGGCCACCTGCCGCCGGTGCTCAGCCTCGACGGCAAGGTCGAGTTCGTCCAGCACTCCGCGCCGCTGCTCGGCGTCCGCGCGGATCGCCCGGAGGACCTGGAGTTCGTGCTGCCGGTCGGGGCGACGTTGGTCTTCTACACCGACGGCCTGATCGAGCGCCGGGACGCGACCATCGACGAGGGGTTGGCGGCGTTGGCGGACGTCGCCGCGCAGGTCGACGACGACCTGGACCGGTTCTGCCAGCGGCTGCTGGTGGAACTCGCCCCGCCCGAGATCAACGACGACGTCGCGGTGGTCGTCCTGCGCCGCAGGTGAGAGCGTGGCGCCGTTCGCGCTGCGGTTGCACAGCGTGATCGTGGACGCCCGACACGCAGCGTTGTCGCGAGTCACGGTCGACCACCACCGCCTCGCTCGCTTTGCTCTGCACCCGAATACGCACCACGGCTTTGACCTGCACTCTTTTTAGCTGGGGTCGGCGCGCGGGTTGCTTCGAGGAGTGACTGTGGGTTAGTGGCGCGTATGTGGGTGCAGAGCAAAGTGTTCGAGTGAGAGTGGTCGGGTGAGAGGCCGCGTTGCGCTCCGTGACGCCGGTGTCGACCCGGCATCGACATCGGGATCGGGATCGAGGGGGCCGGCCATCGAGGTCGGAGCCGGCATCGAGGTCGGGTCCGGCGTCGAGGTTGGTGTCTAGGCCGGTGTCGGGCGGGGACCGGAGGTCCGGGCGCGGGGATCGGGCGAGCCGGGTCGGGCCGGGTCAGGCGAGCGAGCGGGTGTACGCGGCTGGGGACATCCCGGTGGCGGCGGTGAACTCCCGCACGAGGTGGGCCTGGTCGCTGTAGCCGAGGTCGGCGGCGAGCCGTGCCCAGTCCGGTGCCGGCCCGTCGGCGGCCTGCTCGATGACCTCCTGGATCCGGTAGCGCCGGATCACCCACTTCGGGCCGACGCCGACCCGGTCCAGGAAGAGGCGTTGCAGCCGGCGGGTGGTGAGCCCGTGCCGCCGGGCGAACGCGTCCACCCGAAGCACCGTGCGGTCGGTGCGGATCTCGTCGACCAGACGGATCACCTCGTCGGTGGCGGGGTCCGCCGTTTGCGGTTTCCAGCCGGTGAGCAGTTCGTCGAGACGGCAGCAGCGATCGGCGTCCGTACCGTCGCAGGCGCCGCCGCTGTGGTCGCGGGCCGGCGGCCAGTGCTCGGCGAGGTCGGCGAGCGGCCGGCGGCGGCCGGTCAGTTCGGCGACCGAGCGCCGCCAGAACGGGTGGAAGCCGCCTGGCCGGAACTGGACGCCGCTGACCCGTCCGGTGCCGGTCAGCGTGATCGAGAAGAGGGTCAGCCCGACGCCGGCCACCTCGCCGGACTCCGGGCCGTCACCGTCGCGGCGGAAGACCACGTTCACCGCGGGATGCGGTACGACCTGCTGCGCGAACGGTTCGGTCAGCTCCCAGTCGACGAGCCAGTAGTGCTCGACCCACGGGCGTAGTGCGGGGGCCGGCAGATGCCGACGGAACCGGACCTGCCGCAGCAGCCGGCCGGGGGCGAGAATTCCCCGGCTGTCGCCACGCGGTCGCTGTCGCATTTTTTCAAGACCACCCTCATACGCTGGGCCTATGGCCACAGAGACTAGCGATCTGCTGACGGCTGCGGCGCCGCCGACGGTCGCGGTGGTGCGGGGCATCGCCGACGACCAGCTCCACTTGTCGACGCCGTGCCGCGACTACTCCGTACGCGACCTGCTCAACCATCTCTTCCAGGTCGTGGTCAACTTCCAGGACCTGGCTGTGAAGCGCGCCGTGACGTGGGCGGAGAAGCCGGACCACCTCACCGACGACTGGCGGAGCCGGTTCGAGGTGGAGGTCGACAGGTTGATCGTCGCCTGGACCGACCCGGCGAGTTCGGAGGGCGTGTCGCCCGGGATGGGCATGCCACAGACCACTGTGGGCGGGATGGTCCTGCTCGACCTGACCGTGCACGGCTGGGACCTGGCCGTCGCGACCGGTCAACCGTATGCCCCGGCTCCCAACGCCACCGCCGCGCTGCAGCAGCTGACCGAACAGCTCGCCCCGACGGCCCGGCAGATGGGTGCCTTCGCCGATCCGGTGCCGACCGACCCGACCGTGCCCGAGCTGGACCGGCTGCTCGGCCTGACCGGCCGCGATCCCCGCTGGAGCGCCGTCGACTGACCGGCACACTCCACCCGCCCGTCGATCGCCCTCCGTGCGGTACCCGTGTCACAAACGGAGGGCGGTCGGCGGGCTCAGTTCATTGACTCTCACTATTCACTGAGTGAATAGTGGACGCATGTCCATGCCGCACGTCCTGCTCGGGCTGCTCGCGACCGGCGACAAGCACGGTTACGAGCTCAAGCGCGCCCACGACGAGCGGCTGCCGCAGGCCCGGCCACTGGCCTTCGGTCAGGTCTATGCCACGCTCAACCGGTTGCAGCGGGACGGGCTGGTGGTGCCCACCGGACAGGAGCGCGACGGCGGGCCCGAGCGCACCACCTATGCGCTGACCGACGACGGGCGGGTCGCGCTGGACCGCTGGCTGACCGAGGTGGAGCCGCCGTTCCCGTACGTGGCCAGCACGCTCCTCGCCAAGGTGGCGGTGGCGCTGCTGGTCGCCGATGTGGACCGGGCCCGTGCCTGCCTGGCCGCCCAGCGTCAGGCGCACACCGCGCGACTGCGCGAGCTGACCGCGCTGAAACACGCCCCGTCCGCCACCCTCGACGACATCGTGGCGGTCGATTTCGCCATTGCTCACCTCGACGCCGACCTGCGATGGCTGCAAACCACGCTGAGCCGCGTCGCCGACTGGCACCGGGAGGTATGGCATGAGCCAGCTACGGGCTCTTGACCTGGTCAGGTCCTACGGGCGGACGCCTGCCTTGCGCGGCGTGACGCTCGACGTCGACGAGGGGGAGATCCTCGCGGTGACCGGGCCGAGTGGGTGCGGCAAGTCCACCCTCCTGCACTGTCTCGCCGGGATCCTGCGGCCCGACGCCGGTCAGGTGCTCTGGCGTGGTGAACGGCTCGACACCTGGTCCGAGGCCGCCCGATCGAAGCTGCGGCGCACCGAGTTCGGGGTGCTGTTCCAGTTCGGCCAGCTCGTGGCCGAACTGACCGCGGCGGAGAACGTCGCACTCCCGTTGCTTCTCGCCGGCACGGGGCGGCGAGAAGCGCGGGAGACGGCGGTGACCTGGCTGCACCGGTTCGGGGTGGCGGAGCTGGCCGACGTCCGGCCGGGCGAGATGTCCGGCGGGCAGCAGCAGCGGTGCGCCACCGCCCGGGCGCTGGTCACCAGCCCACGGGTGCTCTTCGCCGACGAGCCGACCGGTGCGTTGGACTCGCTCACCGGCGAAGAGGTGCTCACCACGCTGGTCCGGGTCGCCCGGGAGCAGCGCACCTCGATCGTGCTCGTGACCCATGAACCGCGCATCGCCGCGTACGCCGACCGGGAGGTGACCCTCCGCGACGGAACGGTCGACCACACCGGCCTCGGCCTGGACGCACCGTTGATCGGCGGCGACCGATGAAGCCACCGGCGTTGCTCCGGCTCGCGCTGGCCGGGACCCGCACCGACACCGCACGTGTGCTGCTCACCGCGTTCAGCGCCGCGCTGGCCGCGCTGGCCGCGTTCGCGGCGCTCAACGTGCTGGCCATCCCCACCCCGGCAGCCACGGACGAAAACGCGGGCCGTTGGTCCGAGCAGTACTCGCACGCACTCCTGCGGGAGCCGGGGCTGCGTGGCGGCACCGCGTTCGCCCTCGTGCTGCTCACGATTCCGGTGCTGGCGCTGGCCGGGCAGTGTGCGCGGCTCGGCGCCCCGGCCCGGGACCGCCGGCTCGCCGCGTTCCGGCTCGCCGGTGCCACCCCGGGGCAGGTCACCCGGCTCGCGATGGTGGAGACCGGGGTCGCCAGTCTCCTCGGCACCCTCACCGGTCTGGCCCTCTACCTGGTCGGTCGCGAGCTGCTCGACCGGCCGGACGAGCGCGGACAGCTGGCCCTCCCCACCGACGTGCTGCCGCACGGCGGGGCGTTCGCCGCTGTGGTGGTCGGCCTACCGCTGGTCGCCGGGCTGTCCAGCGCGCTGATGCTGCGCCCAGTCATCACCACGCCGCTGGGCGTGACCCGGCGGGCGGCCCGGGAGCGCGGCCCCGGCCCCTGGGCGGGAATGCTGATCGTCGCCGGTGTGGCCGGATTCATCGTCGGCTGGCCGGTCATGCTGGGACGGACCGTGGACGGACCGTACGTCGGACTCGCGCTGGTGCTGCTCATCGGAGGCGGGCTCGCCGCCATGTTCGGCATCGTGACGGGCACCGGCTGGATCTCGTACACCACGGGCAGGCTGCTGCGCAGATACGCCCGGCACCCCGCCGCCCTGCTCGCCGCCGGCCGGCTGATGAGCGATCCGTGGGCCGGCAGCCGTGCCTTCGCCGCCCTGCTGGCGGCGGTGACCTTCGGCGCCGGAGCGGCCGCGCTGCGCTCCTACTTCGTCACTCAGGACCGGCTCATGCGGGAGGAGAGCCGAGTCGCCGGCGGCGAGGTGGGTGACAACCCGTTCTACCTCAGCACGATCAGCCTGGTGGACCTCGCAGTGGCGGTGGCGCTGGTGATCGCCGCCACCGGTCTGCTCGTCGCCGTCGTCGAGGGCATCGTCGCGCGGCGCCGCTCGTACACGGCACTGGTGGCGGCCGGTGTGCCGCGAGGCACACTCGGCTGGTCGATCGCCTGGCAGGCGGTGCTCCCCGCCGTTCCGGCGGTCCTGCTGGCGTTGACCGTCGGCACGGTCCTGGGCCGGGCGTTCTTCGGCGATGTCGTCCGGGGTTCCTCGACCTACGCGGTGTGCGAAGCGAGCGAGGCGCTCTGCGCGGACCCGGCGACCCGGGAGCAGTACACCCGGATCACGGAGAGCGCGGCGCTGCGCGCGGTGCCCGACGTACCGCTGGAACAACTGGCGCTGCTCGGCGCCGGCGCCTTGGCCGGCGTGCTCGCCACGGTCGGGATCGGCCTGCTCTTCCTCCGGTCGAGCACCGCGACCGAGGAACTCAGGACGACCTGACGGTGTAACGCCCCGAGCCCGCGGAGCGCTTTGAGTCTCGGGGCCCGGCATGCCGGGCCCCTCTCCGAGGCTCGGACGAGCCTCGGCGGAGTCAGCCGTGGGAGTCCACCAGATGCAGAACCAACCGGGCACCGCGTCGCCGGTGTTCGTCGACCGGACCGGTCGCCGCCGCCGCCTGACGGTGATCGCCGGGACAGCCATGGGCCTGGGCCTGCTTGCCAGCATCGTGCTGATCCTCGCCGGCCTCTTCTTCGATGCCCCCGTGCCGATGCCCGGCTGGCCGGACTCCCGGCCGGCGCAACCCATCGAGGCGGGGCTGGACGGCCGCGCCGACCTCGGGCCCTCTCCCTCCGCGAGCCCCTCTCCGGTCACCCACTCGACCGGATCCGCTCCGACGCCCGCCCAGTCGGTGGCTCCGGACGCCACCGGTCCGGCCTCGCGTACCGCCCAGCCCGCTCGAACCGACCATCCCGGTCAGGGCGACGAGCACCGCAGCACGGCGAAGCCGAACAGGTCTCCGGGCAAGCCGCAGTGACCCCGCCGCCCCGACACGTGGCTCGGCGGGACCCCCGGGCGCACTGGTTCCTCCTCCTGCTCGGCGTGGTGCTGCTGCTCGCCACGCTCACGGTGCACGGTCTGGTGACCGGGCTGGGCGGCGGCTCCGGCCCGGCCGGCCAGGCCGGCACCACCGATGGGACGGCCCCGCCGAAGAGCGTCACGGAAGCCGGACCGGTGCTCCGGTTGGATCGGCCCGAGCCGGTCAGCCGGGCGATGCCGGACCGGACCATCGCGCTGACATTCGACGACGGGCCGGACCCACGCTGGACGCCACAGGTGCTGGACGTGCTGCGGCGGCATCACGCCCACGCCACGTTCTTCGTCGTCGGTGCCCGGGTCAACGAGCACCCCGAGTTGGTGCGGCGGATTCTCGCCGAGGGACACGAGATCGGCTCGCACACCTTCACGCACGCGGATCTCTCCGCCGCGCCCGCTTGGCGCAGAGAGCTGGAACTCTCCCTGACCCGCAAGGCGATCGCCAGCGCCACCGGGCGGGAGGTCACCCTGCTGCGGCCCCCCTACTCCTCGCTTCCGTCCGCGCTGACCGGGGCGGACTACCACGCGCTGCGTACCGCCGCCGGCAGCGGTCATGTCGCCGTGCTCGCCGACCTGGACACCCGTGACTGGCAGCGCCCCGGTGCTGCGCAGATCGTCAAGGCGGCCACCCCGGCCGACGGCCGTGGTGCAGTGGTGCTCATGCACGACGGGGGAGGCGACCGCGACCAGACGGTGGCCGCGCTGGACCGGCTGCTGCCGGAGCTCACCCGGCAGGGCTACCGGTTCACCACTGTCTCGGCGGGAATCGACGCGCCCGAGTCGGCCGTTGCGGCCGGCACCGGCACTCGGATCAGCGGCACACTGGTGCGCTGGACCCAGGCCGCGGCCGGCCGGGTGGCCACCGGGATGAACCTGCTGCTCGGCATCGCGCTGGTGCTCGGCGTGGCCCGGCTCGCCGTACAGGTGTTCTGCGCCCAGCGGCACGTCCGCCGGGTGCGGCGGCGTACCGGTCACCGGCCCGAGGTCCGTGCGCCGGTCTCGGTGATCGTGCCGGCGTACAACGAGGCTGCGAACATCGCCGCGACCGTCCGGTCACTGGTGGCGAGCGACTATCCGGCGCTGGAGGTGATCGTGGTGGACGACGGCTCCACCGACGGTACCGCCGACATCGTGGAGCGGATGCGGCTGCGCGGCGTACGGGTCGTCCGGCAGGCGAACGCCGGCAAGCCCGCGGCTCTGAACACCGGGATCCGGGTCGCGCGGGCCGGGCTGCTGGTGCTGGTCGACGGAGACACCGTGTTCCAGGCGGACACCGTGCGCCGGCTGGTGCAGGGCTTCGCCGACCCGACGGTGGGTGCCATCTCGGGCAACACGAAGGTGGCCAACCGCCGGCGGCTGCTCGGCCGCTGGCAGCACCTGGAGTACGTGATCGGCTTCAACCTCGACCGCCGGATGTACGACGTGCTGGAGTGCATGCCGACGATTCCGGGCGCGATCGGCGCGTTCCGCCGTGAGGTGCTGCTCTCCGTGGGCGGGGTGCCGGGCGACACCCTGGCGGAGGACACGGATCTCACCATGAAGGTGCTGCGGGCGGGCTGGCGGGTGGTCTACGAGGAGGCCGCGATCGCCTGGACCGAGGCGCCGTCCACGCTGCGGCAACTGTGGCGGCAGCGGTACCGCTGGTGTTACGGCACGATGCAGGCGATGTGGAAGCATCGCCACGCGCTGCGCGAGCCGGGGGCGGGCGGCAAGCTGGGCCGGCGGGGCCTGCCGTACCTCACGGTCTTCCAGGTCCTACTGCCGTTGACCGCACCGGCGGTCGACGTCTTCGCCCTCTACGGTCTGCTGTTCCTGCCCTGGTCGACGCTGGCGCTGTCCTGGTTCGGGCTGCTGCTGCTCCAGGCGTTGACCGCCGGCTACGCGCTGCGACTGGACCGCGAACGCCTCGGCCCGCTGTGGGCGCTGCCGTTGCAGCAGATCGTCTACCGCCAGGTGATGTACCTCGTCGTGGTGCAGTCCGTGGTCACTGCGGTGATCGGCAACCGGCTGCGCTGGCAACGCATGGCGCGTACCGGTGAGGCGGCGGCCCTGCTCACCACCGGCCGCTCGGGCTGACCGAACCCGACGGACGGGCTGTCCGGTCGTCGACCCCGGCGCGTCAGGCAGCCGGGTGGAACAGTCCCGCCGACCAGGAGATGAGCAGACCGACCAGTGCCGAGCAGCAGCAGACGAAGATCGCGGCCACGACGACCGCGAGGATGACCAACGCCGGGCGTCGGCCGGCGGGTGCCGTCCCTTCCGGGGGTACGTCGGCCCCGTCCGGCTGCTCGTCGGCCTCGCTCACCGAGGCAGTCTAGGTGGCGCACGACTGCGGCGCGCCGAGGTCGGATGACCGCGCCCGGGTGGTGGATCTGGTAGGCGCTGGGCTGGTCGCGGGCTTTCTCCCGGCCGACCGCGTTCGCGGCGGGCAGCGGACGACCGGCGGTACGGGCAGCATGGTGCGATGGAGCTGATCTCGATCGATGATGTGCGGGCCGCCGCGACGGACATCGCCGGCACCGTGACCCGTACTCCGCTGCTGCCGACACCGTGGGACGCGCAGACGTGGCTCAAGCCGGAGAGCTTGCAACCGGTCGGGTCGTTCAAGCTGCGCGGCGCGACCCACGCGGTCGCCCGGCTCGACCCGGCGGTCCGCGCTCGCGGTGTGGTCACCCACTCGTCCGGGAACCACGGGCAGGCGCTGGCGTACGCGGCCCGGTCCGCGGGCGTGCCCTGCACGGTGGTGGTGCCGGAGGGCGCGCCTGCCGTGAAGGTCGACCGGATCCGAGCCCGCGGCGCCGAGGTGGTGCTCGTCCCGCCGGCGCGGCGGCTGGTCGAGGCGGAGCGGATCGCCACGGAGACCGGCGGCGCGCTGGTGCCGCCCTTCGACGATCCGCACGTCATCGCCGGCCAGGGCACCGTCGGGCTGGAGATCGTCGAGGACCTCCCCGACGTGGACGTGGTGCTGGTGCCGGTGGGCGGCGGTGGTCTCTCGTCGGGCGTGGCCACGGCGGTGAAGGCGCTGCGCCCGTCAGCCGCGGTGATCGGCGTCGAACCACTGCTCGCCGCCGACGCCCGGGAATCGCTCGCCGCGGGTGCGGTGGTGGTCTGGGACGTCGAACGTACCCAGCGGACGAGCGCCGACGGGCTGCGTACGAACCTGTCCGAGCTGACCTTCGCCCACCTGCGGGAACGCCTCGACGGCATCGTGACCGTGACCGAGGAGGAGATCACCGCCGCGATGGGTCGCCTGGTGCGCGACGCCCGGCTCGTGGTGGAGCCGAGCGGCGCGGTAGCCCTTGCCGCCCGGCTGTTCCACAGCCACGAGCTTCCCGAGGGTCGGACGGTCGTCGTGGTCACCGGCGGCAACGCCGACCCGGACGTACTGGCCGGTGTCCTGACCGCCGGGCCGGCCTGACGGGTCTGTGCTCCGCACCGGGAGGGGCCCCGTCGGACCCCTCCCGGCTTGGCAGGCGCGTCTGCGCTTCCCGGCTCGTCAGGCGCGGCCGAGGCGGTCGAGGATCCAGGCGTTGATGAATGCCTCCTCACGCCAGGAGTCGTACCGGCCGCTGGGGCCGCCGTGACCCGCGCCCATCTCGGTCTTCAACAGGTAGTCGCCCTGCGGCGCGGTCGCGCGCAGGCGGGCGATCCACTTCGCCGGCTCGTGGTAGAGCACCCGGGTGTCGTTCAGGCTGGTCACCGCGAGGATCGCCGGGTAGTCGAGGGCCGCCACGTTCTCGTACGGCGTGTACGACTTCATGTACGCGTACACCTCGGGATCGTCGAGCGGGTTGCCCCACTCCTCCCACTCGGTGACGGTCAGCGGCAGCGACGGGTCGAGGATCGAGGTGAGCGCGTCCACGAAGGGCACCTGCGCCACGATCCCGCTGAACGCGTCCGGGGCGATGTTGGCGACCGCACCCATCAGCAGCCCGCCGGCCGACGCGCCCCGGGCCACCAGCCGGTCGTTCGCCGTCCAGCCCGCCTTGACCAGGTGCCGGGCGCAGGCCACGAAGTCGGTGAAGGTGTTCTTCTTGGCCAGCAGCTTGCCCTGCTCGTACCAGCGCCGGCCCAACTCGCCACCGCCCCGGATGTGCGCCACCGCGAAGATCACGCCCCGGTCCAGCAGGGAGAGCCGGGCCACCGTGAACCACGGGTCCATGCTGGCCTCGTACGAGCCGTAGCCGTAGAGCTCGCAGGGCGCGGATCCGTCGCGGGGCGTGCCCTTGCGGAAGACCAGCGAGATCGGTACGCGGGTGCCGTCGTCGGCGAGCGCCCAGTCCCGGTGCTGCTCGTACTCCGCCGGGTCGTACGGCCGCCCGTCGGGGCCGGGCAGCACCGGCTTCTGCTTGCGCAGCACCATCTGCCGGGTCACCAGGTCGTAGTCGTAGACCGAGTCCGGGGTGATCAGTGAGGAGTAGCGCAGCCGGATCTGCCCGGTCCGGTACTCGGGGTTCGCGTCCAGGCCGACGCTGTAGATCGGCTCGGGGAAGTCGATGTCGTACGCGTCGCCGCCACCGATGGGGAGTACCCGCAGCCCGGTCAGCCCGTTGGTGCGAAGCGAGACCACCAGGTGGTTCTCGAACGCGTCCACCGCCTCCAGCCGGGTGCCCGGAGAGTGTTCGATGAGCGGCACCCAGTCGCCCGGCGTGTCCGCCGAGGTGTACGCCAGCGCGAAGTCCTCCGCGCCGTCGTTGTGCAGGATCAGGAAGCGGTGGCCGTGGTGCTCCACCGTGTACTCGACGCCCTGCCGGCGGGGCGCGACGACCGCCGGAAGCCCGGTCGGGTTGCCGGCCGGGATCACCAGCACCTCACTGGTGATCTTGCTGTGGATGTCGATGACGATGAACTTCTCGGAGCGGGTCAGCTCGACGCCGACCCAGAACCGCTCGTCGTCCTCCTGGTGCACCACCGCGTCCTCGGCGGACGACGTCCCGATGGTGTGCCGCCAGACCCGGTGCGGCCGCCAGGCGTCGTCGACGGTGACGTAGAAGAGCACCGACGCGTCGATGGACCAGGCCGTGCCGTAGAAGGTGTCCGGCACCTCGTCCGGGAGCAGCTCGCCGGTGGTCAGGTCCTTCACCCGCAGGGTGAACCGCTCGTCGCCGGAGAAGTCCGTCGAGTACGCGAGCCAGCGTCCGTCCGGGCTCACGTCGAACGCGCCGAGCGCGAAGAAGTCGTGCCCCTCGGCCAGTTGGTTCCCGTCGAGCAGCACCTCCTCGCCGTCGAGCGGGGCTCCGTCGGCGCTCATCGGCGGCTCGGTCTCGCCCTCGCGGACGGCACGCCGGCACTGCACGCCGTACTGCTGTCCCTCGACGGTCCGGGTGTAGTACCAGTAGCCGTCCTTGCGGGTCGGCACCGACAGGTCCGTCTCCTGGGTGCGCCGCCGGGTCTCCTCGAACAGCTGCTCGCGCAGCCCGGCCAGGTGAGCCGTACGCGCCTCGGTGTAGTCGTTCTCGGCCGTCAGGTAGGCGATCGTCTCGGGGTCGTCCTTGGTGGCCAGCCAGGCGTACTCGTCGATGACGGGGTCGCCGTGGTGGTTGCGCTCGGCGGGCAACCGCTTGGCCACGGGCGGGGAAGTCTCGGTGGTCACGGCGCCACGTTACCGGCGGCCACCGCTCGTCGCGGGGTACGCGCGCCGAATCCCCGCCACGTTCTTCGAACACATGTACGATGACCGGCATGGCGGCTGCAGCGAGTTCCATCGACCGGTCCGGAGCCCTCGAGATCACCCAACGGCTCACGGAGATCTGTGGGGCGCCCTTCGCCCGGTTCGCGGGCCCGGCCGATGAGGTGGCCGGGCGCGCTGCCCGGTGGGTCGCCGTGCCGGGTGGCCCGCAGGCGGCGGCCAAGGTGCTCCGGCTGGCGGCCCGGCACGACCTTACGGTGGTTCCACGCGGTGCCGGCACCAAGATCGACTGGGGTGCCGCGCCCGAGCAGGTCGACATCATGCTCGACACCGGCCGGCTCGCCGGGATCGGCCACGAGCCGGTCGGCGCGCCGGTGACCGAGGTGGGCGCCGGCACGCCGCTGCGCGCGGTCCAGGCGACACTCGACCGCACCGGTCAACGGCTCGCCGTCGACGCACCCTCACCCGGGGCGACCCTGGGCGGCGTACTCGCCGCCGGCGAGGCCGGTCCGCTGCGGCACCGGCACGGCACCCCCTGCGACCAGTTGGTCGGGCTGCGCTACCTGACCGCCGACGGAGAGTTGGTCAGCGCCGGTGGCGGAGCGCCCGGGCTGGATCTGGCGCGCCTGCTCTGCGGGTCGCAGGGCGCGCTCGGGGTGCTGGTCTCGGCCACCCTGCGGGTGCAGGCCGTGCCGGCCACCCGTCTCTGGGTCTCCCGTCCGGTCTGGACGCCGCTCGAAGTGCACGACCTGGTGCGCACGGTCCTCGCCGCACGCCTCGACCCGGCCGCGATCGAGTTGGACCTTCCCGCCCTGCCCCGGCCCCGCCGCCCGATCGACCCGGCCGACCCGACAGCCGCGGCCCGCGCGCGGCATCCGTCGATGGCCGGGCGGGCGGACGCCCCGTCGCGGGCCGGCAGCGTCGTGGTGCTGCTCGAAGGCGGCCCGGCGGACGCCGTCGAACGGGCCGAACACCTGGTGTCCCTGATCGACGGTGCTCTGGTCACGCACTCGGCCCCGCCGTGGTGGCGGCGCTACCCGTTCGGGCCGGGCGACACCGCGTTGCGCATCGAGGTGCCGATCACCGACCTGCACGCGGCCGTCTACGCGCTACGCGACGCGGCCGGCGCCCCGGTGCCAGTACGCGGCTCCGCCGGCCTGGGCGTGGTGCACGCGGCACTGCCAGGGTCGCTCCCCGCCGACCGGGTCGCGTCGATCCTGGCCGCCGTCCGTGGGGTGCTGCTGGCCCGCGAGGGCCGGTGTGTGGTCCTGTCGGCACCGGCGCCGGTGCGCCGCGAGGTCGACCTCTGGGGTGAGCTGACCGGCCTGCCCCGGCTGCGCGCCGCCAAGGCGCACCTCGACCCGCACCACCGGCTCGCCCCCGGCCGCCTCCCCGGCGGCGACTGACGCCGTCCTGCCGGGCGGTGGCCGAAGGCACCGAGCGGTGTAGACCAAGGCCCGGGAACTTTCTCGTTCGCGGGCGGGCTCCGGTGGTGGACGGGCGGGCTCCGGTCGTGGATCGGCCCGACGGTCAGTCGAGCCACCAGCTGTGCATGTCGGCGACGGCCGGGGTGAACCGGGCCAGCAGGAGAAATGTCGTGGTGCCCGCGCCGACCAGCAGGAGTGTCCGGATGCGCCGGGAGAGGCGGTCGGTGTCCCGGGCCGCCACCGCCACGGCGTAGACCGCCATCGGCACGGTGAACGCGGTGCCCATCAGGTAGACGACCGAGATGACGGCGTACAGCCAGAAGAACGGGTTCGCGGCGTGCAGGCCGAACGGAACGAGGTCCTTCGGGTCGTACGCCCCGGTCAGCATCTCGGCCGGGCCCACGCCGGCGGTCACCATCCGTCCGACGTAGAGCGCCGCCACCACGACGAACGCGGCGGCCACCGCCAGCTGGGTGACCAGGACGGTACGGACGAGCCGCGGCAGGTCGGCGACGGCATCCACGGCAGTCGACATGAAGGTCAACCTACGGTCTGCTGCCCGCCGGCCGGATCCGCCGTTCAGGCCGGGATGCTGGTCGGCAGGCCGGAGCGAGCCGGGGCGGAAGATCGCTTAGATCACGAGGTCATTGAAGTCGGGGTGTCCGCGGCAGGCGGATGCCGCGACTTCAATGAAGCGAGTCGATCAAGCGATGGCTGGCGGCAGGGTCGGTCCGGTCAGGCCGCTTCGTTGCGTAGGACCAGGATCGCGATGTCGTCGCGGGGGGCCTCGACCGAGAAGCCTAGTGCGGTGGCCCGCAGCCGGGCGGCGACCACGTCGGCCGAGTAGCCGGCCAACGGCATGGCGGCCTCGCGGAGCCGTTCGGTGCCGAAGAGTTCCCGCCCGCGCCGCCGTTCGGTGACCCCGTCGGTGTAGAAGACCAGCGCGTCGCCCGGTGCCAGCGGCACCTCGGCGGTGGGCGTGCTGATCCGGTCGAGCAGGCCGAGTGCCGTGCCGCCAGCACCGACGAAGGCGCCTCCGCCCCCGCCGCGCAGCAGCACCGGCCGGTCGTGGCCCGCCAGGTGCAGGGAGACGTCCAGCCGGTCGCCGTCGACCGGGCCGACCGCCGCCAGCGCCAGCGTGCAGTACCGGCCGCCGCCCCGCTCGACCAGCGTCTCGTTGAGACGGGTGAGCACCTCGGGCAGTGGCTTGCCGTCGCCGACCAGCACCCGGATGACGTCGCGGACCAGCCCGGTGACCGCCGCGGCCTGCACGCCCTTGCCGGAGACGTCCCCGATCACCACCAGCCACCGCCCGTCGGGCAGCGGCACCACGTCGTAGAAGTCGCCGCCGACGTCGGCGTCGCCCCCGGTCGGGACGTACTCGGCGGCGAACCCGATCCCCTCGACCACCGGCAGCACGGGTGGCAGCAGCGACTGCTGCAGTGTCTGCGCGATACGCCGACGTTCGGCGTGAATCCGGGCGTTCTCGATCGCCAACGCGGCCCGGCGGGCGACGTCCTCGAGCACTGCGACCTCGTCCGGGTCGTGCCGGTGCCGCTGGTGCCGGCCGACGGCCAACGTCCCGAGCCGCTGGCCACGGGCGATCAGCGGTACGGCGAAGCCTTCCATCGGCCCGCCGAGTGGCACCTGTGCGGCGCTGCGGGACGCCTCACGCAGTCGGGCCTGGACCGAGTCCGGACCGGTCTCGGCGAGCACCTTGTGCAGTTGTGGCAGGACCGACTCGTCGGCGTGGGTGGCCGCTGCGAGCCGCAACCGCCCCCACTCGTCGGTGGTGTGCACCGCACACCACTGGCCGAGCCGGGGCACCACCAGTTGCGGAATGAGCGCCATGGTCAACTCGACGTCGAGCGACTGGGCGAGCAGTTCGCTCGCCTCGGCGAGGAACGTCAGCCAGGCCTGCCGCCGCACGTCGGCCCGGCGCAGCCGGTCGTTCTCCAGGTGCAGCGCGAGCCGCTCGGCCGCGAGTACGGCCAGCGGTTCGGCGTACGCCGACGGTGCGGCGTCCAGTTCAAGCTCACCGGCGTACGGGCGGTGCACGGTCAGCGGCACGTGGAGCAGCTCGTTGCCGGCCCGGGGCTGCCGGCCGTAGCGGGCCAGCACCTGGGGGCCCGTCCCGTCGCCGCGGTCCAACCGGATCAACCCGCCGGCCGCGCCGACCATCTCGGCGACCCGGGCCAGCAGGCTGGTGGCGAAGTCCGGCAGCGGGTCGTCCGCGTACGTGTCGGGGCTGATCTTCATCAGCTCGCTCACCGCGGCGGCGCTCGGGGCGGAGTTGGCTGTCGGCGTGGCGTCGCCGCTCCGAGCGTTGCCGGGCGGGCCGGAGGCGGCGGCCGTGGCGTCCGGCCGGGCGTCGGCGCTGCCCGACCGGTCGAGCCGGAACCAGACGCCCTTGCCGGTGGGCAGGTAGGTGGTGCCCCACCGGCTGGAGAAGTGATCGACGAGCAGCAGTCCGCGGCCCCGCTCGGCCACCTCGGTGATCTCGTTGGCCTCGTTGCGCACGCCGACGATGAGTTCCTCGACCGGGCCGGACGCGAAATCCGAGACGGTCACGGTCAGCCCGACGTCGTCGGCGTTGACCTCGATGTCCAGGTCCGTGCCGGCATGTTCCACCGCGTTCGTCGTGAGCTCGGTGGTGAGCAGCAGGGCCTCGTTGAGCAGTTCGTCCAGGTGTGCCTCGGCCAGCACGGAGCGGACGAGGGCACGGGCGGCCGCGGGCGTACGCCGGTCGGCGGGCAGGCGGACGCGCCGGAGGTGCCCGTCCGGGCCCCCGGCCGTCGCGGGCCTCGTCTCCGCCGACACTCTCGTATCCTCCACCGCCACCCCGGCGACTGCCAACCCGCTCCCGGATCGGGCGCGCCCGACCCGGTGCCGGGGCGTGGCGAGCGTTCACGCGCCCTGGCAACGGCGCGTCCGCGGGCACAATATGGGATGGCCGGCATCTCGGCACGAGCCGGTGGCCCCCGAGCTGAGACGAGGAAGAATGACCACGGTGAAGCAGTCGGTGGCGGACTCCTCCGCGCCCGACCACGAGGCGCTCCTCGATGAACTGACCGAGGCGCTGCGGCGGGTTCGCCGCGGTGATCTGAAGGTGCGGTTGCCCCGACGCGCCGGGCAGGCCGGGGAGGTCGCGGACGCCTTCAACGAGGTGGTCTCGCTCCAGGAACGGCAGTGTCTCGACCTGCGGCGGATCAGCCGGGTCGTCGGCCGGGACGGCCGGCTCACCGAGCGCCTGGACGAGGAGGGGCTGGACGGTTCCTGGGCCGAGGGCAACCGGGCGGTCAACTCCCTCATCGACGACCTCGGCCGGCCGGCCACCGAGATCGCCCGGGTTATCGTCGCCGTCGCCGACGGCGACCTGTCCCAGCACATGGCCTTGGAGATCGACGGGCGGCCACTGCGCGGTGAGTACCTGCGCATCGGGCGAACGGTGAACACGATGGTCGACCAGCTGTCGTCGTTCGCGGACGAGGTGACCCGGGTGGCCCGTGAGGTGGGCACCGAGGGCAAGCTGGGTGGCCAGGCCGACGTTCGGGGCGTCGCGGGCACCTGGAAGGACCTCACCGACTCGGTGAACACGATGGCGTCGAACCTGACCGGTCAGGTCCGGTCGATCTCCCAGGTGGCGCGGGCGGTGGCGAAGGGCGACCTGTCGCAGAAGATCACGGTCGGGGCGCGTGGCGAGGTCGCCGAGCTGGCCGACACGATGAACTCGCTCACGGACACGCTGCGGCTCTTCGCCGAGCAGGTGACCCGGGTGGCCCGCGAGGTGGGCACCGAGGGCAAGCTCGGCGGCCAGGCGGAGGTGCCGAACGTCGCCGGCACCTGGAAGGACCTGACCGACAGCGTCAACTCGATGGCGTCGAACCTGACGGCGCAGGTGCGCAACATCGCCCAGGTCTCGACGGCGGTGGCGAAGGGCGACCTGTCGCAGAAGATCACGGTCGCGGCGCAGGGCGAGATCCTGGAGCTGAAGAACACCGTGAACACGATGGTGGATCAGCTGTCGTCGTTCGCGGACGAGGTGACCCGGGTGGCCCGTGAGGTGGGCATCGAGGGCAAGCTCGGTGGCCAGGCCCAGGTACGTGGCGTCTCCGGCACCTGGCGGGACCTCACCGAGAACGTGAACCAGCTCGCCGGCAACCTGACGGCGCAGGTGCGGAACATCTCGCAGGTCTCGACGGCGGTGGCGAAGGGTGACCTGTCGCAGAAGATCACGGTCGACGCCCGGGGCGAGATCCTGGAGCTGAAGAACACCGTGAACACGATGGTGGATCAGCTGTCGTCGTTCGCGGACGAGGTGACCCGGGTGGCCCGTGAGGTGGGTACCGAGGGCAAGCTCGGTGGTCAGGCGCAGGTGAAGGGTGTGTCGGGTACCTGGCGGGACCTGACGGACAACGTGAACTCGATGGCGTCGAACCTGACCAGTCAGGTGCGGAACATCGCCTCGGTCACCACCGCCGTGGCGAAGGGTGACCTGTCGCAGAAGATCACCGTGGATGCCCGGGGCGAGATCCTGGAGCTGAAGTCGACGGTGAACACGATGGTGGATCAGCTGTCGTCGTTCGCGGACGAGGTGACCCGGGTCGCGCGTGAGGTGGGTACCGAGGGCAAGCTCGGTGGCCAGGCCCAGGTACGCGGGGTGGCGGGCACCTGGCGCGACCTCACCGACAACGTGAACTCGATGGCGTCGAACCTGACGGCGCAGGTGCGGAACATCGCCCAGGTCTCGACGGCGGTGGCGAAGGGTGACCTGTCGCAGAAGATCACGGTGGACGCGCAGGGTGAGATCCTGGAGCTGAAGTCGACGGTGAACACGATGGTGGATCAGCTGTCGTCGTTCGCGGACGAGGTGACCCGGGTCGCGCGTGAGGTGGGTACCGAGGGCAAGCTCGGTGGTCAGGCGCAGGTGAAGGGTGTGTCGGGTACCTGGCGCGACCTCACCGGCAACGTGAACTCGATGGCGTCGAACCTGACCAGTCAGGTGCGGAACATCGCCTCGGTCACCACCGCGGTCGCCACCGGTGACCTCCGCCAGAAGATCACGGTGGACGCGCAGGGCGAGATCCTGGAGCTGAAAAACACGATCAACACGATGGTGGATCAGCTGTCGTCGTTCGCCGACGAGTTGACCCGGGTCGGCCGTGAGGTGGGCATCGAGGGCAAGCTCGGTGGTCAGGCGCAGGTGAAGGGCGTCTCCGGCACCTGGCGGGACCTCACCGAGAACGTCAACCAGCTCGCCTCCACGCTGACCACCCAGCTGCGGGCGATCGCCGAGGTCTCCACCTCCGTCACCCGGGGTGACCTGACCCAGCGGATCAACGTCCAGGCGCAGGGCGAGGTCGCCGAGCTCAAGGACAACATCAACCAGATGATCGTCACCCTTCGGGAGACGACGAAGAAGAACGCCGAGCAGGGCTGGCTGGACTCCAACCTCGCCCGGATCAGCGGCCTGCTCCAGGGGCAGCGCGACCTCGGCGAGGTCTGCCGCATGATCATGATGGAGGTGACCCCGCTGGTGGACGCGCAACTCGGCGCCTTCTTCCTGGCGGACAACTCCGACGGCAGCATGCGGCTGCGGCTCACCGCTTCCTACGGGTACGTGGCCCGCGGGCACGATGTGACGTTCGGGCCGGGTGAGGGGCTGGTCGGCCAGGCGGCGCTCAGCCGCCGGACCATCCGGGTCAGCGCCGCCCCGGAAGGCGCGCTGACGCTCCGCTCCGGGCTGGCCAGCACGCCGCCGGCGGACCTGGTGGTGCTCCCCGTGCTGTTCGAGGGCGAGCTGCTCGGCGTGATCGAGTTCGCCAGCGTGGTTCCCTTCTCCGAGCTGCACCTGTCGTTCCTCGAGCGGCTGGTGCTCACCATCGGCATCGCGGTCAACACCATCCAGGCCAACCGCCGTACGGAGGAACTGCTGGCCCAGTCGCAACGGCTCGCGCACGAACTCCAGGAGCAGTCGGCCGAGCTCCAGCGGACCAACGCGGAGCTGGAGGAGAAGGCCACGCTGCTCTCCGAGCAGAAGGGCAACATCGAGGTCAAGAACCGGGAGATCGAGCTTGCCCGGTTGGGCCTGGAGGAGAAGGCCCAGCAGCTCACCCGCGCCTCGGCGTACAAGTCGGAGTTCCTGGCGAACATGAGCCACGAGCTGCGTACGCCGTTGAACTCGCTGCTGCTGCTGGCCCGGCTGCTGGCGGAGAACTCGGAGCAGAACCTGACCCCGAAGCAGATCGAGTTCGCCAAGACCATCCACGGCGCGGGCTCCGACCTGCTCTCGCTGATCGACGACATCCTGGACCTGTCCAAGATCGAGGCGGGCCGGATGGACGTGGAGCCGACCGAGGTGCGGTTCGCCGACATCAGGGGCTACGTCGAGCAGGCGTTCGCCCCGCAGGCGGAGGACAAGGGCCTGGACTTCCAGGTACGCATCAGCAAGGACCTGCCGGGGTCGGTCGTCACCGACGCGCAGCGGTTGCAGCAGATCCTCCGCAACCTGCTCTCGAACGCGGTGAAGTTCACCGACAACGGCGCGGTGACCCTGCGGATCGCACCGGCGGCCGAGAGCGCGGTCTTCGACGTACCGACGTTGACCAACGCGCGGCAGGTGATCGCGTTCACCGTGATCGACACCGGCATCGGCATCTCCGACGACAAGCTGTCGATCATTTTCGAGGCGTTCCAGCAGGCGGACGGCACGACCAGCCGCCGGTACGGCGGTACGGGACTGGGCCTGTCGATCAGCCGTGACCTGGCCCGCCTGCTCGGCGGCACGATCACTGTCGCGTCGGCGCCGGGACAGGGCTCGACCTTCACGCTCTTCGTCCCGGACGTGCTGGCGCCGGACGCCGTGGTGGCTCCGCTGCCGCCGTCGCCGACCCGGGCCGGACTGCCGTCGTCGCTGCTCATGCCGCCGCTGGAGGTGCCCGAGCCGGCGGCCGTCCCGACCAGCCGGCAGCTCGACGGGGCGACCGTGTTGATCATCGACGACGACGTCCGGAACGTCTTCGCCCTGACCAGCGCATTGGAACTGCACGGTATGACCGTGTTGTACTCGGACAACGGGGCGGACGGCGTCCGCCTGCTCGCCGAGCACCCGGAGGTGGACATCGTGCTGATGGACGCCATGATGCCCGACCAGGACGGCTACGAGACGACCCGCCAGATCCGCCGTAACCACCGGTTCGCGGACCTGCCGATCGTCTTCCTGACCGCGAAGGCGATGCCGGGCGACCGGGAATCCGCCCTGGCCGCCGGGGGCAGCGACTACATCACCAAGCCGGTCGACCTGGACGAGCTGATCGAGCTCATGTCGTCCTGGATCAGCGGCAGCCAGACGGAGGAGAGCTCGTGACCCAGATGGCCAAGGCGCTGCTCGTGGACGACCGCCGGGAGAACCTGATGGCCCTGGAGGCGATCCTCCAGGGCCTGCCGGTCCAGGCGGTGGCCGTGGAGAGCGGTGAGGCGGCGCTCAAGCAGTTGCTGGTGGACGACTTCGCCGTGATCCTGCTGGACGCCCAGATGCCGGACATGGACGGCTTCGAGACGGCCGGCCACATCAAGCGGCGCGAGCGGACCCGGCACGTACCGATCATCTTCCTCACCGCCGCCGACCGGGACGCCCAGTTGGCGCTGCGTGGCTACCAGGTCGGCGCGGTCGACTACCTGACCAAGCCGTTCGACCCCTGGGTGCTGCGGGCCAAGGTCTCGGTCTTCGTGGAGCTGTGGGTCAAGACCCGCCAGCTCGCCGCGCAGTCCGATCTGGTGCGGGAGCGGGACGCGCAGTGGCGGGTGCTGACCGACGCGGTCGACGAGGCGACCGCCCTGCTCCGCGACGACGACCCGGCCGCCCGTGACCGCGCCATGGAACTGCTCGAACAGGCTCGCTGGGGAACCCCCACCTGACCCACCCCCCACCCCACCCTCGCCCCGGCAGCGTCGGTGATCAAGAGGTTTGCGGGGACAACCCGGACACCGGGTCCCGCAAACCTCTTGATCACCGGGGCGGAACCCCTGGGAGGGCGGTGGGTTGGGGTTAGCTGGCGGGTTGGTCGTTGCGGATCATCAGGGCCGAGCGGAGGCCGGTGATGTCCAGGACGCGGAGCAGGAAATCGCCCACGTGGGTGAGGACCAGGAGGCTCTGGGCGTGACTCGCCTTGCGGCTGAGCACGACCAGTGTGCCCAGGCCCTGCGAGTCGCAGAAGGTCACCCCGGCGAGGTCGAGCACGATGCGAGCCGGCGGATCGGTGAGCACCTCGTTCACGACGGTCGAGAGCTGGGCGGCCGTGAGCATGTCGATCTCTCCGGCGAGACGCAGCACAGCCTCGTCACCCGTCCGGTGTAGCGTGATGGACAGTTCGGCACGATCCACCGGGCCAGCCTAACCCGATCTGATCGACCCGGCCCGCCGAGGAGCCGCCACCCCCCGATCCTTCGCCAGGGGTGAGCCCGGTAACCCCAGGCCGGGGTGCCTGCCAGTTCTCCTGCCGGCGCTGACACAATGGCGGCATCGTGACCGATACCCTGTCCGCCGGATCCGGCCGCTACCCGGCCGACGCGCCGGCCTCCGAGGCCCTCTTCGACCGCGCCCGCGCCATCGTGCCGGGCGGGGTGAACTCCCCCGTACGCGCCTTCCGCGCGGTCGGTGGCACCCCACGCTTCATGGTCCGAGGGGAGGGCCCGTGGCTCTACGACGCCGACGACCGGCGCTACGTCGACCTGGTCTGCTCCTGGGGCCCGCTGATCCTCGGTCATGCCCACCCGGAGGTGGTCGCCGCCGTGCAGGCAGCCGCCGCCCGGGGCACCAGCTTCGGCACTCCCACACCGGCTGAGGTCGAACTGGCCGCCGAGATCGTCGACCGGACACCGGTCGAGCAGGTCCGGCTGGTCAACTCCGGCACCGAGGCCACCATGTCGGCGATCCGGCTGGCCCGAGGATTCACCGGCCGTTCCAAGATCGTGAAGTTCGCCGGCTGCTACCACGGTCACGTGGACGCGCTGCTCGCCGCCGCCGGCTCGGGCGTGGCCACCCTCGGCCTGCCCGACTCGCCCGGCGTCACCGGCGCCGCGGCGAGCGAGACAGTCGTGCTGCCGTACAACGACCTGCGGGCGGTGGAGGAGGCGTTCGCCGCCGAGGGCCAGCACATCGCGGCGATCATCACCGAGGCCGCCGCCGGCAACATGGGCGTGGTCGCCCCGCGCGACGGCTTCAACCAGGAGCTGGCCCGCATCGCACACGCGCACGGCGCGCTGCTCATCGTCGACGAGGTGATGACCGGGTTCCGGGTCTCCCGCGCCGGATGGCACGGCCTCGACCCCACCGACGCGGACCTCTGGACGTACGGCAAGGTCATGGGCGGCGGCCTGCCCGCCGCGGCGTTCGGCGGCCGGGCGGAGATCATGGCCCGGCTCGCCCCGGCCGGCCCGGTCTACCAGGCCGGCACGCTCTCCGGTAACCCGCTGGCCTGCGCCGCCGGCCTGGCCACCCTGCGACTGGCCGACGACGCGCTCTACCGCAAGCTGGACGACACGGCCGCCTTCGTGGGCAAGCTGGCGTCCGACGCCCTGGCCGCCGCGGGTGTCCCGCACCGGCTGTCGTACGCGGGCAGCATGTTCTCGATCTTCTTCACCGACGCCGACGTGGTCGACTACGACAGCGCGCGGACCCAGCAGGTGCCGGCGTTCAAGGCGTTCTTCCACTCCATGCTCGCTGCGGGCGTGTACCTGCCGCCCAGCGCGTTCGAGTCCTGGTTCGTCTCGGCGGCGCTGGATGACGCCGCCCTGGAACAGATCGCGGCGGCGTTGCCGGCGGCGGCGGGGGCAGCGGCAGCGGCGGGTCACGGGGGGTAGGCGCGGTGAGCAGTACGGTCGTTCACGTGCTCCGGCACGGCGAGGTGCACAATCCCGGCAAGATCCTCTACGGGCGGCTGCCCGGTTTCCGCCTGTCCGAGCTCGGTGTGCAGATGGCCAAGGCCGCCGCGCAGGGGCTCGCCGACCGCAACGTGGTGCACGTGGTCGCCAGCCCGCTGGAACGCGCGCAGCAGACCGCCGAGCCGATCGCCGCGCAGTTCGGGCTGCCGATCGGGGTGGACGAGCGGCTGATCGAGAGCGCCAACTGGTTCGAGGGCAAGCGGGTCTCCCCGGGCGACGGATCGTTCCGCGACCCCCGCAACTGGTGGGTGCTGCGCGACCCGATCACCCCGTCGTGGGGTGAGGCGTACCAGGCGATCGCGGAGCGCATGTTCGCGGCGCTGCACGCCGCCCGGATCGCTGCCGAGGGGCGGGAGGCCGTGCTGGTCTCGCACCAGCTGCCGATCTGGACGCTGCGGCGGTACGTCGAACGCAAGCGGCTCTGGCACGACCCGCGCCGGCGGCAGTGCTCCCTGGCCAGCCTGACCTCGTTCCATTTCGACGGGGCGAAGGTGGCCGGTATCGGCTACACCGAGCCCGCCGCGCACCTGGTCGCCATGTCGCCGACCGCCCGGACGGCCAAGGGGGCCTGATGATGCACGTCCGGAGGTGGACCGCCGGCCTGCTCGCCACCGTCGCCGCGGTGGCGCTGGTGGGCTGCACGTCGCAGAGCCAGGAGAAGTCCTGCGGCACCACCCCGGACGGTGTCATCGAGTGCGCGCCCGACGAGCGGTCGGCGCCGCCGAAGGTCGCCGGGGAACTGCTCACCGGCGGCAACTACGACGTCGTCCAGGCCCGCGGCCAGGTGGTCGTACTCAACTTCTGGGGTTCGTGGTGCTCGCCCTGCCGAGCCGAGGCGGACGACCTGGAGGCCACCTACCAGGCGACCAAGGCCTCCGGGGTGACCTTCCTGGGCATCAACGTCCAGGACAACAAGGACAAGGCGCTGGCGTTCGAGCAGAGCTTCGGCATCAGCTACCAGAGCCTCTTCGACCCGGCCAGCCGGATGGCGCTCGCCCTGGACATCCCGCCGAACACCATTCCGGCGACCGTGGTGCTCGACCGTGAGGGCCGGATCGCCGCGGTGATCCGGGCCGCCGTCAAGCAGGAGGGCCTGAAGCCGATCGTCGAGCGGATCGCCGCCGAACAGCCCAGCAGCGGTCCGAACTGATGGGCGAGACGTTCCGGCAGATCGCCCTCTCCGGGCCGCTGCTGCTCGCCATCGGGGCGGCCGCGCTCGCCGGTCTCGTCAGCTTCCTCTCCCCGTGCGTGCTCCCGCTGGTCCCCGGCTACCTCTCGTACGTCACCGGCCTGGCCGGCGCCGACCTCGAAGGGCGGGCGCGGCAGGCGACGCCGGAGGGCGCGGGCGGCGGCGACTCCGGTGGCGGGGTGGCCGTCGCGGTGCGCCGACGTACGACCCGCGGCGCGGTGGCCGCGGTCAAGGGCCGGGTACTCGCCGGGACGCTGCTCTTCATCGCCGGCTTCACCGTCGTGTTCACCGCCACCGCGGTGCTCTTCGCCAGCGTCGGCAAGGTCTTCTTCGCGTACGAGCGGACGCTGGAGATCGTCATCGGCGCGCTGATCATCCTACTGGGGCTGGCCTTCGTCGGCGTCCTCCCCGGCATGGAACGCGAGTTCCGGATCCACCGGCTCCCGGCCGCCGGCCTGCTCGGTGCGCCGGTCTTCGGCGCGGTCTTCGCGCTCAGCTGGGTTCCGTGCGTCGGTCCGACGCTCGCCGCCGTCACCGGGATGGCCACGGTCAGCGGGCAGATCGACCGGGCCGTGGTGCTGGCCGTGGCGTACTGCCTGGGGCTGGGGATACCGTTCGTCGTCTTCGGGTTGGGCTTCCAGCGCCTGCTCGGGGTCTTCCGCGCCATCCGCCGCAACAGCCGCTGGGTCACCCGGGTCGGCGGCGTGCTGCTGATCGTGATCGGCCTCGCGCTGGTCACCGGCGGGTGGACGAACATCGTGATCTGGTTGCAGACCACCGTCGGCGTGGGTGAGGTGAGCATCTGATGACCGTCGTGGACGAGCGGCCCGCCACCCCGGCCGAGGCGCCCCGTCGCCGCCCGAACCGCCTGCTGGCCCTGCTGCGCAATTCGTGGCGGCAGCTCACCAGCATGCGTACGGCTCTCGTACTGCTCTTCCTGCTGGCGGTCGCGGCGATCCCGGGTTCGGTGCTCCCGCAGCGCAACATCAGCCCGGAGAAGGTCAACGAGTACTTCACCGAGCACCCCGACCTGGCCCCCCGGCTGGACAAGATCGGCGGCTTCGAGGTCTTCGGCTCGGTCTGGTTCTCAGCGATCTACCTGCTGCTCTTCACCTCGCTGATCGGCTGCATCACCCCGCGGATGCGCGACCACATCCGGACGCTGCGGTCGAAGCCGCCGGCCGCGCCGAAGCGGCTCGACCGGCTGCCGCAGCATTCGACGCTGGTTCTCCCGGCCGGTGGCGTGCCGGCGATCGCCGAGGTGCTGCGCCGCCGCCGTTGGCGGGTGATGGTACGTGGCAACGAGGTCTCCGCCGAGAAGGGCTACCTCAAGGAGACCGGAAACCTGATCTTCCACACCTCGCTGGTGGTCGTCCTGGCCGGCGTCGCGCTCGGCCACTGGTACGGCTGGAGCGGTAACCGGCTGCTGGTCGCCGGCGAGGACAAGTCCTTCTGCAACACGGCTCAGCAGTACGCCGAGACGAAGCTCGGGCCACGCGTGGACACCGGCAGGCTGCCCGGCTTCTGCCTGACCCTGGACCGGTTCGACGCCCGCTTCCTGGAGTCCGGGCAGCCGTCGTCCTTCAACGCCACCGTGACCGTGGACGAGCCCGGTGCGGCGACCCGGGAGGCCGACTTCTCGGTCAACTCCCCGCTGCGGCTCGACGGCGCGAACGTGTACCTGCTGGGCCACGGATACGCCCCGATCATCCGCTACACCGACCGCTACGGGCGCAGCCAGACCAGCGTCGAGCCGTTCCTCACGACCGGTGACATGGGCCTGACCAGCGAGGGGCTAGCCGCGTTCCCCGACGCCAACGTCAACCCGAAGACCGGAAAGCGGGACTCGAACCTGCAGATGGCCTTCAGCGGCCTCTACCTGCCGACCGCGCCGGACTCCGCGCCGTTCGTGCGCTCGCAGTACCCGACCGAGCGCAACCCGATGCTCAGCCTGGTCGCGTACCAGGGCAACCTCGGCCTGGACGCCGGCATCCCCGGGTCGGTCTACAAGCTGGACGAGCGGCAGATCCGTACGGGCAAGGTGAAGCAGGTCGGCGACAAGCTGCTCAAGCCGGGCGAGACCTGGAAGCTCGACGACGGCAGCAGTGTCGAGTTCCTCGGCACCCGGAAGTACGTCACCCTCTCCGTACGGCACGACCCCGGCTCGGGCATCCTGCTGGTGAGCTGCGGCTTCCTGCTCGCGGGTCTGATGGGATCGCTCTTCGGACGGCGGCGCCGGGTCTTCTTCCGGGTGACGTCCGGTGGATCCGCGGACCCCACAGGCGAAACTCCGACGAGCGGTAGTAGTTTGGTCGAGGCCGGTGGGTTGCCGCGCACCGACTATCCAGGGTTCGCAGACGAGTTCGCGCAGCTCGTCTCCGCGATCAGCGGTGACGGGCGGCCGGACGAGCGGGTCGGCACGGATCGCGACGACAGCGACCGGGCCGGGATGCGGGAAGGGACCAACTGATGTCCGCACTCTCCGACCAACTGGTGACGTTCGCGATCCTGGCGTACCTGGTCGCGATGATCAGCCACGCCGTCGAATTCGCGCTCGGCAACGTCCGGGCCCGGGTCCGGGTCGCTGCCGCGCGTCCCGTCCGGGAACTCGTGGGCGCCGGGGTCGGCGCTCCCGGCGACACGGTCGCCGCGCCGACCGACCCGGCGCCGCCGGTGACGGTCGCCACCGGCCGCTCCGCCGGCCGGGCCCGGCTGGCCGGCCGGATCGCCGTCGTGGCCACCGCGGTCGCCGCTCTGCTGCACCTCGCGGCCCTGGTCACCCGCGGCGTCGCCGCCGACCGGATGCCGTGGGGCAACATGTACGAGTTCGTGCTCACGGTCACCTTCATCGGTGTCGCCGCCTGGCTCGTGGTGCTCGCCAAGCGACCGTCGCTGCGCAAGCTCGGCCTGTTCCTCACGCTGGTGATGGTGCTGCTGGTGGCCACCGCCGAACTGGTGCTCTACGTGCCGGTGGTGCCGCTGGTCCCGGCTCTGAATTCGTACTGGTTCGTCATCCACGTCTCGACCATCGTGTTCAGCTCCGGGATCTTCCTGCTCGGCGTGGTGCCGGCGGTGTCGTTCCTGATGCGCCGGGGGTACGAGGCGGGCAAGCGCAGCTTCCCGTACACCCTGGCGAAGCGGCTGCCGTCGGCGGCCGCGCTGGAGCGGCTGACCTTCGTGCTGCACGCCTTCGCGTTCCCGATCTTCACGTTCGCGGTGATCGCCGGCGCGATCTGGGCCGAGGCGGCCTGGGGCCGCCCGTGGGGCTGGGACCCGAAGGAGACCTGGGCGTTCATCTCCTGGGTGGTGTACGCGGGCTACCTGCACGCCCGGGCCACCCCGAGCGTGAAGCGGAACGTGGCGACCTGGATCGCCGTGCTCGGCTTCTTCACCATGCTGATGAACCTGTTCGGCGTGAACATCTTCTTCACCGGCCTGCACTCCTACGCCGGCCTCAGCTGACCAGCCGCCCCGGGGTCGACGCACGCGATGCCCGGCTGTTGCTGGCCGGCGCGGCGGGCTTCACCGACGAACTGCGGCGACTAGCCGG
This sequence comes from Micromonospora avicenniae, assembly GCF_900156065.1. Taxonomy (GTDB): domain Bacteria; phylum Actinomycetota; class Actinomycetes; order Mycobacteriales; family Micromonosporaceae; genus Micromonospora; species Micromonospora avicenniae. Next base: position 406,564 of record NZ_FTNF01000003.1, read on the forward strand.
CCACCGGACGGATGTGATCCTTGCCGACCCGGGCCGCCTCTACGCGGGCGAGTGACGACCGCGGGACGAGACGAGTCCGCTGAGCAGCTCGTCGATCCGTAGCGTGACCTGGTAGGCCGCCTCTGGCACGTCGGCGAGTTCGAGGCGTTCCGCGCGCAGCGCGAGCTGAGCGTGCAGCTCCCGGGCGACCGCGTCGCGCAGCTCGGCCAGGAGGGGCGACAGACCGTCCGGGTCTCCCACGACGTACGCGTCCGACATGCCCTCCAGGTTCCGCCCGGTCGGCGCGGCCCGCCAGAGTCGGTGACATTTCTCCCGACCCGGCGCGAGCACCGGCGACGTCAGACCCCGCACCAGCCGGGTAGGTCAGGCGCCGAACCAGCCGGGCACGTCGAGGCGGAACCAGTTCGCCGGGGTGACGGCCCGCAGGTCGTCCTCGATGGCGGCGACCCGTTCCGCCCCGAGCGTGGCCACCCACCGTTGCCGGAGCTGGTCGAAGACGACCGCCGAGCGGCGTAGCCCGTCGTACCCGCGGTCGGTCATCCGCACCAGCTTGCGCCGGGCATCGCGGGGGTCGTCGGCCCGTTCCAGGTAGCCGAGGGCCACCAGCCGGTCCACCGTCTTGCCGGCCGCCTGCTTCGAGACGCCCAGCCGTTGGCCCAGTTCGCCGGCGGTTGTGCCGTCGGGGCCGACGGCCTGGAGCACGAAGCCGTGCAGCGGCCTCAGCTCGGTGTGCCCCTGTCGGGCCAGCTCGGCGTGCAGATCGTCGATGAGTGCCCGGAAGCCCGCCAGCAGCAGCAGTGGCAGCAGGAAGCCCGGTCGCTCGGCGTCAGTGGTTGCCATACTCGACAACCACGTTTACTATTCCGTCAACCACGTTGACGATCCTAGGTCATCGCTGGTCGGGTCGTGTTCGCCGACCTGGCTCACCCCTCGATGAAAGGTCACCCGTGCCAATCTTCACACCGCACACCGCCGATACCGCCCCCGCCGCCGCCCGGCCGGCCATTGAGGGGGCGCGCCGCAAGCTCGGCCACCTGCCCGCCGCCGTCGGACTCCTGGCCGAGTCCCCGGAACTGCTCAACGGCTTCCTCACCGTCAGCGCCATCTTCGAAAGGTGTGCGCTCGACCCGGTGGAGCGGGAGGTCGTCGTGCTGACCGTCGCCACCAGCAACGAGTGCCACCTCTGCGTCGCCATGCACACCGCGACCCTGACCCAGCACGACGTCGCCCCCGAGCTGATCGCCGCGCTGCGCGCCGGCGTACCGCTACCCGACGACCGGCTCGAGGCGCTCCGGCGCTTCACGCTCGCCGTGCTCGACCGGCGGGGTGCCGTCCCGGAGGACGAGTTGACCGCCTTCCTGGCCGCCGGCTACCTGCCGCGCAACGCCCTGGACGTGGTTCTCGGCGTCGGGACGTACACCATCTCCACCTTCGCCAACCGCCTCGTGGACGCGCCGCTCGACCCGGCACTGGCCGCACACGCCTGGGCACCGTCCTGACCTTCGCCGGTCACCCGGCTTCGGCCGCCACCCGGTCGAGCCACTCGCCGATCAGCGCGTCGAACAGTGCCGGCTGCTCGATCTGCAGGTTGTGGCCGGCCACGTCGAGCACCGCGAACGTCGCCCGTGGGTAGTGCGGCAGCAACGCGAACTGATCGAGGTAACCCACGGCGTGGTCCTGGCGTCCGGTCAGGACCAGGGCCGGGCGGGTGAACGGCGCACCGCCCTCGGGATCCTCGCTGAGCGTCCAGCGCTGCCGGATCCGCGCCATCGCATCGGTGTCGGCGACGTCCAGGCCAGCCAGCACCTCCTCGCGGAACCGGCGGAGCGTCTCCGGGGTCTGCACGACCGCCATGTCCGCGAACTCCTCGGCGGTCCGGGCGTCGACGGCGGCGAGCAGCTCCGGGTCGGGGCGCAGCACCTGCGGCTCCGGCACCCGCCGCTCGGCGTGCTCCACCGCGGTGCCGACGGGGCAGACCAGCGCCAACCCGAGCACCTGCGCGGGCCGGGCCCGGACGAGGGCCCGGGCGAGGTAGCCGCCGTACGACTCGCCGACGAGCAGGAACGGGTGGTCGCCAAGGGTGTCGTCCACGAAGTCCAGCACCGCGGCGAGCACATCGTCGGAGCTGGTGATCGACGGCGGCGCCGGGGAGGCCCCCATGGCCGGCAGATCGGGGTACAGCCGCCGGTAGCCGGGACGCGCGGCGAATACGGGCTCCAGGCAGCCGAGCATCAGGCGGTGGTCCGGCGTCCAGCCGTGCAGCGCGAGCACGGGCGTCCCGACACCTCGCTCGACGACGTTCAGTGATACGGAGGTGCGGCGCGGCATCAGGTTTCCTTTCGTCCCCGGCGGTGGCGCACGCATGGTGCCGACACGCCCCGACAGATTCGGCCCGGATCGGCGCGGTTGTGAGGCAGGGCACACGGCGTGACGCTGCGGACCCGGCTGGGGCGGTGCGGGGGGCGGTGCGGGAGACTGGCAGGTATGGCGGCTCGTGGCTTCCCGTACACCGATCTCAAGGACTTCCTCGCGGCCCTGGAGCGCGCGGGCGAACTGCGGCGGGTGAGCGTCCCGGTCGACCCGACCCTGGAGATCAGCGAGATCGTCACCCGGACGGTGCGCGCGGGTGGTCCGGCGCTGCTCTTCGAGCGCCCGACCCGAGGTGAGATGCCGGTGGCGATCAACCTCTTCGGCACCGAGAAGCGGATGGCGATGGCGCTGGGCGTCGAGTCGCTCGACGAGGTCGGCGCGCGCATCGGCGAGCTGATCAAGCCGGAGCTGCCGGTCGGCTGGTCGGGCATCCGCGAGGGGCTCGGCAAAGTGATGCAGCTCAAGTCGCTGCCGCCGCGCAAGGTGAAGACCGCGCCGTGCCAGCAGGTGGTGTACCGCGGGGACGACGTCGACCTGAACCGGCTCCCCGGCCTGCAGGTGTGGCCCGGCGACGGCGGGATCTTCCACAACTTCGGGCTGACCCACACGAAGCACCCGGAGACCGGCAAGCGCAACCTCGGCCTGTACCGGCTCCAGCAGCACGACCGCAACACCCTCGGCATGCACTGGCAGATCCACAAGGACTCCACCGCGCACCACGCCGTCGCGGAGCGCCTCGGCCAGCGCCTGCCGGTCGCGGTGGCGATCGGCTGCGACCCGGTGGTGTCGTACGCGGCCTCCGCGCCGCTGCCCAGCGACATCGACGAGTACCTGTTCGCCGGGTTCCTGCGGGGCGAGCGGGTGGAGATGGTGGACTGCCTCACCGTGCCGTTGCAGGTGCCGGCGAACGCGCAGGTGGTGCTGGAGGGCTACCTGGAGCCGGGCGAGCGGCTGCCGGAGGGCCCGTTCGGCGACCACACCGGGTTCTACACCCCGGTCGAGCCGTTCCCGGTGCTGCACGTCGAGACGATGACCATGCAGCGTGACCCGGTCTACCACTCGATCATCACGTCGAAGCCGCCGCAGGAGGACCACGGCCTCGGCAAGGCCACCGAACGGATCTTTCAGCCGCTGCTCAAGATGCTGATCCCGGACATCGTCGACTACGACCTGCCGGCCGCCGGTGTCTTCCACAACTGCGCGATCGTGTCGATCCGCAAGCGCTACCCGAAGCACGCGCAGAAGGTGATGAACGCGATCTGGGGCGCGCACCTGATGTCGCTCACCAAGCTCATCGTGATCGTCGACGAGGACTGCGACGTGCACGACTACAACGAGGTGGCGTTCCGCGCGTTCGGCAACGTCGACTACGCCCGGGACCTGCTGCTCACCGAGGGGCCGGTGGACCACCTCGACCACTCGTCGTACCAGCAGTTCTGGGGCGGCAAGGCGGGCGTCGACGCGACCCGCAAGCTGCCCGAGGAGGGCTACAGCCGGGGCTGGCCGGAGGAGATGCGGATGTCGCCCGAGGTGGTCTCCCTGGTCGACAAGCGTTGGAAGGAGTACGAGATCTGATGGCGGTCCTCGACGCGCCGGTGGAACGGCCGGGCAGGGTCAAGTCCTTCCTCCGGCTGGTCACCATCGAGCACTCGGTCTTCGCGCTGCCCTTCGGCTACCTCTCCGCGCTCACCGCGATGCAGGTCAACGGCGGCCACGTGCGCTGGCTCGACCTGCTGCTGATCACGATCGCGATGGTCGGGGCGCGGACGTTCGCGATGGCCGCCAACCGGATCCTCGACCGGCGGATCGACGCGCGGAACCCGCGTACGGCCAAGCGGGAACTGGTCACCGGGGCGGTGAGCGTACGGACGGCCTGGACCGGGGCGCTGGTCGCGATTGTGGTCTTCCTGGCCGCCGCCGCGCTGCTCAACCCGCTCTGCCTGGCACTCGCCCCGCTCGCCGTGGTGCCGCTGGTCGTCTACCCGTACGGCAAGCGGTTCACCAACTGGCCGCACGCGATCCTGGGGATCGCCCAGGCGGTCGGGCCGGTCGGCGCGTGGCTGGCCGTAACCGGCACGTTCGACGGCTCCGGTCCGGCGTGGCTGCTCGGCGCGGCGGTCGGCCTCTGGATCGGCGGCTTCGACCTGATCTACGCCTGCCAGGACATCGAGATCGACCGGCAGATCGGGGTGCACAGCGTCCCCGCCAGGTACGGTGCCCGCTTCGCGCTGCACGCCTCCACCGTCGCGCACGTGGTGACGTTCGCCCTGTTCCTCTGGTTCGGCGCCCTGGTCGGCTTCGGCTGGCTCTGGTGGATCGGCCTGGTGCTGACCGCGGCCGCCTTCGCGTACCAGCACCTGGTGGTCAGCCCGACCGACCTCAGCAAGGTCAACCGGGCGTTCTTCACCGCGAACGGCTTCGTCGGCATCGCGTTGTTCGTGCTCGCCCTGCTCGACCTGGTGGTCCGGCTCGGCCTGCGGGCGTGACCGGGTGAGGCGGGACGGCATGCGTGAGCCTTGGGTGGTCGGCGTCTCCGGTGCGTCCGGTACCCCGTACGCGGCGGCCGTAGTGCGGGGGCTGCTCGACGCGGGGGAGCCGGTCGACCTGATCGTCTCGCGAGCGGCCCGGCTCACGCTGCTCGACGAGACCGGCCGCCCGTTCCGCGACGCGCACTGGGCCGACGACCTCGCCGGCTGGCTCGGCCGGGACCTGGGCGACGCGGATGTGCGGTACTGGCCCGCAGGCGATCTCGCCGCCGGGCCGAGCAGCGGCTCGTACCGCGTGCGTGGCATGACGGTGGTGCCGGCGAGCACCGCGGCCTGCGCGGGCATCGCGATCGGCCTCTCCAAGGACCTGCTGCAACGGGCGGCGGAGGTCAACCTCAAGGAGCGCCGGCCGGTGGTGGTGGTGCCCCGGGAGACCCCGGTGACCCGAAGCCATCTCGAGCACTTGATCGCGTTGCACGACGCCGGTGCGGTGGTGTTGCCCGCCAGCCCCGGCTTCTACGGTGCCGGTGCGTCCGCCTCGGCTCAGCAGCTCGTCGACTTCGTGGCAGGAAAGGTGCTTGACGCGCTGGGCGTGTCGCACACGCTGTTCCGGCGTTGGTCGGGTGAGCTCGGCGCGGCCCGGGACTGACATCGCCGATCACCGGGCCGCAGGGTGGTACGCGAACCGGGCACCGTGGCCCGGCCCACGCGGTAACCTCGCACCAGACTCAATACATGCCGGCGTTGGCCGGACCGGGACCGGTCGAGGCAGCCGGACCGGCATTTCGTGGCCGGCCCGCCTCGTCGGTCTCCTCCAGCATGCCCTCCCCCTCCAGCAGGGCCCGCACCTCGGATTCCCGAAACCGGCGATGCCCGCCTGGAGTCCGGATGCTGCCGATCCGGCCCGCCGCTGCCCATCTCGTCACAGTCTTCGGGTCAACCCGAAACAATGCGGCAACTTCACCCGGTGTCAGCAGGCGATCTCCAGTGTCCACAGCCCCCTCCTCGCATCGACGAAGCCCCCGGCTGAACACACTGCCCCCGGCCGGTGCGAGCCCAGAGCCGTCATGAGGGACGTATGGCAATTACAGCACCAGCGACCTGGCCTGTCCGCCAAACGCGAAAAACGCACTGAGTGGGAAGTTAGTCAATGGTACCGGCGATGCGCTCCTTTGACCGTACGTACGCGAACTGTTACGTCCTGTCATATTCAACGGGTGCCGAAGTCCCTGCGTTACGTGTGACGAGCTAGTCTCACCATCCGTGGACGCCATCGACCTCAACCTCGTGGACCTGCTGCGCAACAACGCCCGCCTCTCGTACGCGGAGCTCGCGCGTCAGGTCGGCCTCTCCGCGCCGGCCGTCCACGAGCGGGTCGGCAAGCTGGAGACCAGCGGTGTGCTGCGGGGCTACCGGGCCGACGTCGAACCGGAGGCCGTCGGGCTCGGGGTGACCGCGCTCATCGGCATCGTGGAGGACTCCGGCGCCGACACGGACGACGTCCTCGCCGCCTTCCGGAACATGCCCGAGATCGAGTCCTGCTACTTCATGGCCGGGGTCGAGTCGTTCCTGCTCAAGGCGCGGGTCGGCACCATCGCCGAGCTGGAGCAGCTGATCGTACGGCTAAACCGGACACCCGGGGTCGCCTCCACCCGGACCAGCATCGCGCTCTCCACCAAGTGGGAGAACCGCCCACAGCCGGTCAGCCCACCCGCCGCCTGATCGCGTCGACGGCGCGCCTGCTCAGACCAGCGGTCGAGTCTCGTCCCCGTCCGGTTCAGCGCGGGTCGATCCGCTCGGCGAGCCCCGGGTAACGCAGCACGTACCCCTCACCGTCCAGGTCGATGTCGGCGCTGTAGGTGTCACTGGCGAACCGCACCCGGCCCGGCCCGAGCGACGTGTAGACCTGCTCGGCGGCCACCACCACCAGGCTGGGCATCAGCACCCAGGCCACGGTGATCCGGTGCGCCCGGTCGGCCGGCGCGCTGCGCAGCCCGAGCCGGTGCACCGGCAGCGTGTTGAACAGCGGGGAGCCGCCGAGGTCGACGTCGAGCGCGTCCGCCAGCCGGTCCGGGTCGTCGGTGCCGGGTAGCCCGGCCGGCGGGTACCCGGCCGCCGCCAGCGCCGCGTCCAGGTCACCCTGCTCGGCGGTGGTCACGCGCCATCGGCCGGCCGCCCGTTCCAGCCGTACGCTGCGCAGCCAGCCCGTGCCCTCCACCTCGATCTCGACGCGGGTGGTCGTCCAGTCCGGATCGGTGTTGACCTGGTAGCGGCCGGTCCACTGGACCGGGTCGACGGCGAGCATGGTGCCGCAGGCCGCCAGCCCCTGCGCGTCGTCGAAGAGGGTGTGCTCGGCGCCGGCCGTGTCCGTCCGGGTCCAGAAGAGCGACTTCGGCATGCTCGGCATGAGCCGACGGTACGCGACCGGACCGTCGCCGGCAGCACATGCGCGAACGCCGTCGCGGAGCGTGAACTCCGCGACGGCGTTGCGACACGTCGATGCCGTTGAACGGATCTTCCTCGACGCCGGCCCACCTCAGTCGCCGGCGACAGCAGGTCGATCAGGATCAGTGGGTACGGGCCGGCGTCCGGTCGCCGTAGCCACGGCGCTCGTCGCGGGGCCGGTCGTCACGACCCCGGCCCTCGGTCCGGTAGCCACCCCGGACGTCCCCGGGACGGTCGTACCGACGCTCGCCGTAGCCACGTTCGCCCTGCGGGCGGTCGCCGTGGCGGCGGTCGCCGTACGTGCGTTCGCCCTGGGGCCGGTCGCCGTGGCGCCGCTCGTCGCGCTCGCCGCCGTACCGGCGTTCGTCGCGGGGACGGTCCGACGCCCGGTACCCGGAACGGTCGTCGCGCCCGGCGGAGACGCGCTCGCCGCGCGGCCGGTCGCCGTACCGGCGCTCGCCGCCGCGCTCGCCGAAGCGGCGCTCCGGGCGGTCACCGATGCGGCGCTGACCACCGGAGCGGGCGCCCGGACGGCGCGGCTCCTCCGGCTCCTCGCGAACCGGGACACCGCTCGGCTCCCGGGCACCGGTCAGCTCGGCGAGGGCGGGGTCGCCGGCCCGGACCCGGGTCTCCGACGGCGCGACCCCGGCCTTCTCCATCATCGCGAGGGTGGTCCGGCGTTGCTTCGGCAGCACGAGCGTGGCGACCGCACCGGACTCGCCCGCTCGGGCGGTCCGACCGGCCCGGTGCAGGTAGTCCTTCGGGTCCTTCGGCGGGTCGACGTGCAGCACCAGGGTGACGCCGTCGACGTGGATGCCGCGTGCGGCCACGTCGGTGGCGACCAGCACGTTCATCCGGCCCTCGCGGAACTCCGCCAGGGTGCGGGTACGCATCCGCTGGGTCTTGCCGCCGTGCAGCCCGCCCGCCCGTACGCCCACTGCGGCGAGCTGGCCGACCAGCCGGTCCACACCGAGCTGGGTGCGGGCGAAGACCATGGTCCGACCCTGGCGGGCGGCGATCGACGCCACCACCGGGAACTTGTCCTGCGGCGGGATGAGCAGCACGTGGTGATCCATGGTGGTCACCGCGGCGGTCGGCGGTGCGGTCGAGTGGGTGACCGGGTCGGTCATGAACCGCTTGACCAGCGTGTCCACGTCGCCGTCGAGGGTGGCCGAGAAGAGCAGTCGCTGTGCGTCCGCCGGAGTCTTCGCCAGCAACTCGGTGACCTCGGGCAGGAAGCCCATGTCGGCCATCTGGTCGGCCTCGTCGAGCACGGTGATCTCGACGTCGTCGAGGTGGCAGACGCCGCGCTCGATCAGGTCGCCGAGTCGTCCGGGGGTGGCGACGACGATCTCCACGCCGCGGCGCAGCGCGTCGATCTGCCGGTCGTACGGCACACCGCCGACGGCGGTCTTGAGGAACACGCCGACCGCCTTGCCCAGCGGCAGGAGGGCGTCGTTGACCTGCATGGCCAGTTCCCGGGTCGGAACCAGGACGAGGGCGCGCGGGCGCAGCGGTCGCGCCCGGTCCCCGGCTGCGACGCGGGCGAGCAGCGGCAGACCGAACGCGAGGGTCTTGCCGGAGCCGGTCTGCCCACGGCCGAGCACGTCCCGGCCGGAGAGGGCGTCCGGGAGGGTGGCGCTCTGGATCTCGAACGGGGTGGTGATGTCCTGCCGGGCGAGCGCGCGGACCAGCGGCTGGGGCAGTCCGAGGGCGGCGAAGTCCCGGGGGGCCTCGGCGACCTGCGTGCTGGCCTGCTCCGCGGAGTCCTCCTGCGCGGGCTGGTCGGCCGGTACGGCATCGAACGCGGACGGGAACGTGCTGGGGTCAGCAAAGGTGGTCAAGAAGTGCCTTTCGAGCGGGGCGCATCTTCGCGATGGCCCGCCGCAGCTCGACGCCGCGCGAATCGCCCGCAAGACCGCCCATGGGCGCGCACGGTGCGCGCCAGGTGAATGATCACGACAAGTGTACGGCGACCACCGCGAGCCGCCACCCACGTGGAACCGCAGTGGGCGGACTCACCGTCGGATCGCCCGGTCGCAGGGCGGGTTGATCAGCTGTTGAGCACGTTGCCGATGAGCCCGTCGACGGCGTCTCCCGCGACCAGTACGAGCAGCACGCTGATCACCACCAGCAGACCGAGGGAGGTGGCGAGCACGATCACCACCCGGGTGGTGCGCGACCGTTCCGTAGGTGTCGGTGTGTCCGCCCAGCCCTGGGCCAGAATGTGCCCGGTCAACGAGCCGGAGTTCTCGACCGCGTTGTTCGGTAGCGCGATGGTGGTGAAGCCCGGCCCGTCGGTGGAGTCGCCGCCGTAGACGGTGCCGGCCAGGTCCGGCCCGCCGTCGTACCGTCCGGCGCGGCCACCGGCCGGCTTGCCGCCGCTGGGCGGAGCGCTGCGGGTACGACTGCCGTCGGCCGGCGTCGAGACCGGTCCGGCGGACGCCGACGGGGACCACGACGTGGCGGGAGGCGGCGGGAACGGCGGTGCCGGGGTGGGGCCGGGCGGCGGCGGTGGCGGTGGAACCGGCGGTCCGGGCGGCGGTGCCGGCGGTCCGGGCATGGGCGGTACCGGCCCGGGCGGTACCGGCCCGGGCGGCGGCTCGGGGCGCGGCCCCGGCGGGTACGGACCCGGGGTCGGCGGGGTAGGCCGCGGCGACGGCGGGGCGGGCGACGGTGGGGTGGGCTCGGGTAGCGGAGGAGTGGGCGCGGGTGCCGGCTCCGGTTCCGGGGTGGGTGGCTTCGGCGGCTGCGCCGGCTCGGGCGGCTGTACCGGCTCGGGGGGTTCGGGGTTGACCGGTCCCGACCGGTACACCGCCGGCGCGCCGGCCCGCGCGTCGTTGGCGGCCTGCGCCTCCGACGCCGTCACCCGGCCGGGTGTCGACACGGTGGCGCTGGCCCGGGCGACCGCGGCCGCCCCGTCGGTCGTCGCCGAGCTGGGCGTGGGCGCACCGGCCCGGGCGGCTGGTGTCGCATCGTCGGCAGTGGCCTTGGTCGTACCCGGGACCGTGGCGCTGGCCCGAGCCGGCCCGACCGAGCCGTCACGCTGGCTCGGCAGGCCCGCTGCCGAACCGACGGAACTCGCCGTCGGTGCGGCCTGGCCGGTCGCCCGGTAGGTCGTGCCGGGGCTCGGACCGTCCTTCGGCGTCTCGGCCGGGCTCGAAGCGGTGGCGGCGGCGACGCTGGCCCGGGCCCGAACCGGGGCTGCCGGGGGTTCCGGTGCCGGCCGCTCGACAGGAGGTGCCGCCGGCGTCGCCGCGGGTTCCGCCACCTCCGCCGGATCCTTCTGCTCGGCCATCTTCGCCCCTCCGCCCACGCCTGCGCCCCCGCACCCGGCCGGAACCGGGTGTCTGGGTGTCACGGTGCCACATTCTCCCCGGGTGGCACACCCGGAGTCGCTGCTTGCGGGCTCAGCTGTCGCGGCTCGGGCTCGCCGAACCGCTCGCGGACGGGCTGCTGCTCGCCTCGGCGCTGCGGCTGGCCGAGGGAGAGCTCGAGGCCGAGGAAGTCGGCGTCGGGCTGGTGGACGGCGTGGAATCCGGCGTCTCGCTCGGGCTCGGCTCCGTGGAGGGCGGCGGGCTCGTCGTCGGCGAACCGGAGGGCGATCCACTGGGCGAACCACTGGGAGAACCGGAAGGCGACCCGCTGGGCGACCCGGTGGGCTTCGGGGTCGTCGTTGGCTTGGGGGTCGTCGTTGGCTTCGGGGTCGTCGTTGGCTTCGGGGTGGTCGGCGGTTTCGGGGTCGTCGTGGGAGCCGGAACGGCGCCGATCACGCGGGTCGCGGCGTAGAGCCGGGACCAGGTGACGGTAGAGATCTTGACGACGTCGCCGGTGGTGGGCGCGTGCACCATCTTGCCGTTGCCGATGTACATGCCGACGTGGTGGATCGTCGTCCAGCTGCTGCCCGAGGCGAAGAAGAGCAGGTCGCCGGGGAGCAGCGCGTCGCGCGCCACGGTGCGGCCCCGGGTCGCGTAGTACTGGTCGCGGGAGACCCGGGGCAGGTCGAAGTAGTCGGCGCCCTTCGACCGGTAGGCCGCCCACATCAGGCCCGAGCAGTCGAACCGGTCCGGCCCCTCCGCGGCCCAGAGGTAAGGGTCGCCGAGCTGAGCGAGCGCGTAGCGAACGGCGGCCAGCGCACGCGGGTTAGCGGCCATCCCGTTGGCGCCCTGGCCCTGCACGTACCCGGCGCCGAGCTGCTGCTCGCTGGCCTCCTGCTGGCGTTCGAGCGCGACGAGTTGGTCGGCGTTGTCCTCGCGCAGCTTGAGGAGCTTCGCCTCCGCGGTGTGCAGAGCCGTCTCGCTGGTGGTGAACTCGGTCCGGACGGCGCCCAGTTGCGCCTCGGCCGTCGTGTAGTTCTGGTAGGCCGTCTGCTCGGCGGCCTGGGCGCGGGCCAGCTCGCCGGTCGCGGCGGTGGTGGAGCCCTCGACCTTCTCGCCGCGAATGATCCGCTGGAGCCGGCTGAGCCCGTCGATCTCCTCGGCGAACTCGGCGGACGGCAGCGCGGCGGCGGCCTTGAACGCGTCGGCGGCCGCCTGGTCGGCCTGCTGCTGGGCCTGGGTCAGCGTGTCGCGGGCGAGCTTCAGCTCCCGGTCGGCGTTGGCGAGCTGGGTCTCCGCGTCGGTGCGTTTCTGCCGTAGCTGCAGCAGTGTGTCGCCGAGCAGGCCGACCTCGGTCTCGGCGGCATAGATCTGGCTGGCCAGCGGCCCGGTGCCGAGGTTGCCGGCCGGTGCGCCCGTCGTCGGGTTCGTCGTGACGGGCGCGCCGCCGGGCAGTTGAAGCGTCCCCGTGATGGTGGGCCGGGCCCCCGAGTCCGGTACGGCGGCGGGTGGCGCCGGCTCGGCGTACACCGGAGCGGCCATCACCGCAGCGGCTATCGCGCCGAGCAGAGCGGCCCAGAGTCGTGGTCGCAACACCGGCGAGATCACCGGGCTCCGCCGTCGCCGTCGTCGCCCGTGCCCGCTGCCGACCATCCCGCTCCCCATCCGCCGAGCAGTCACCGCGCCGGGGTGGACGCGGCCGTGGGGACGCTACCAGTGAACCTTTTTCAACCCGGACCGCGGATCGCCGTGTTCCGACCCGCGCCCGCGGCCACAACGGACCACAAAGCGGGTGAAAAAGGGTTCAGTGTGTCCCTCCCCACCCTGTCTTACCTCAGTCGGCGCAGCCTTGTCGATGTGTGGTCGGGTTACGGATGGCTGAGAATGTGGTTAACGCGGCCGCGGACCGTGCCGGTGGAGTCGCCGGCCGCCCGTCGTACGCTCGATCGGGACCGCGGGTGGAAGGGACGTGCCATGGACGCCGGACTCAAGCGTGAGCTCGAAGCGAAGGTGTACGCCGGGGAGCGGCTCAGCCGGGAGGACGGGATCGCCCTCTACGAGAGCGACGACCTGGCCTGGCTCGGGCGGCTGGCGCACCACCGGCGCACCGAGCTCAACGGCGACCGGGTGATGTTCAACGTCAACCGGCACCTGAACCTGACCAACGTCTGCTCCGCGTCGTGCGCGTACTGCTCGTTCCAGCGCAAGCCGGGCGAGAAGGACGCCTACACGATGCGTATCGACGAGGCGGTCCGCAAGGCGAAGGAGATGGAGGACGAGCAGCTCACCGAGCTGCACATCGTCAACGGCCTGCACCCCACCCTGCCCTGGCGCTACTACCCGAAGGTGCTGCGGGAGCTGAAGGCGGCGCTACCGAACGTCAAGCTCAAGTGCTTCACCGCGACCGAGGTGCAGTGGTTCGAGAAGATCAGTGGGCTGAGCGCCGACGAGATCCTCGACGAGCTGATGGACGCCGGCCTGGAGTCGCTGACCGGCGGTGGCGCGGAGATCTTCGACTGGGAGGTCCGCCAGCACATCGTCGACCACGACTGCCACTGGGAGGACTGGTCGCGGATCCACGCGCTGGCCCACCGCAAGGGCATGAAGACGCCGGCCACGATGCTCTACGGCCACATCGAGGAGCCCCGGCACCGGGTCGACCACGTGCTGCGGCTGCGCGAGTTGCAGGACGAGACCGGGGGCTTCGCGGTCTTCATCCCGCTGCGCTACCAGCACGACTTCGTCGACTCGGCGGACGGCAAGATCCGCAACCGGATCCAGGCGCGTACGACGATGGCCTCGCCGGCCGAGTCGCTGAAGACCTTCGCGGTGTCCCGGCTGCTCTTCGACAACGTGCCGCACGTCAAGTGCTTCTGGGTGATGCACGGCCTGTCGGTCGCCCAGCTCTCGCTCAACTTCGGCGCGGACGACCTGGACGGGTCGGTCGTCGAATACAAGATCACGCACGACGCGGACTCGTACGGCACCCCGAACACCATGCACCGGGAGGACCTGCTCAACCTGATCTGGGAGGCGGGTTTCCGCCCCGTCGAGCGGGACACCCGGTACAACGTGGTGCGCGAGTACGACGCCGCCCCGTCGCTGGCGGAGCGCCGGGCCGAGCCGCAGCGGGTCTGGGCCTGACCGGCACGTACTCTCGTAGGGCGATGACTGAACAGCAGAGCGGTTTCCCCCGGCGCGACGCCGAGGGGCGGATACGTTTCCTCGGCGACCTGCTCGGGATCAGCCTTGCCGGCTGGGTGATCGGGGTGCTCGCCCTGGTCTTGTTCGACTGGGCGTTCTCCTCGTTCGGGGCCGGCGGCTCCGGGCGGGCCAACGGGTGGCTCTCGGTGATCCTTCCGGTCTGGCTCTTCTGGGAGGACTTCCGTGCCTGGGAGTTCGGCGCGGCCCGGGTGATGGCGGGACTGGTCGCCGCCGCTGTCGGGGTGGTCGTCGGGCTGCTGGTGGCCGGTCTGGCCGCGGGCCTGCCGGGGCTGCTCTCCGGCGCGCTGGCGGCGGCTGCCTTCACGGTGGTGTACGCCGTGGTGTGGTTTTCCGGGGTCCGCTGGCTGGCTCGCCGGACGGGCTGAACCGCCCCTCGCGGGCTGAGGCGTCCGCCGGACCGACCGGCGGAGCGGGAACGGAGTGGTGCAGGTGAGCGCGGCGGTCAAGTACACGCTGGGGCGGATAGGGCTGTTCGTCCTCGTGTTGGCGGCCCTCTGGCTGGTCGACATCAACGTCTTCCTGAAGCTGATGCTGGCGTTGGTCTTCTCCGCCGCGCTCTCGTTCTTCCTGCTCAAGGGCTGGCGGGACGAGATGGCCGAGGAGATGGCCGGCGCCGCGCAGCGCCGCCGGGACGAGAAGGAGCGGCTGCGTTCCGCCCTGGCGGGCGAGGACGAGTCGAGCGAGGGCGAGCGGCAGGACGGCCAGCCCCGGTAGCTTTCGCCGGTGCGGGGCGAAGCCGGCGAGAAAACGGGGCAACGCGGCCGGGCCCGTCCCGCTAATCTCTGCCGCCGTGGGGATCTTCAGCAAGATCAGTGACTGGCGGGCCAAGTTCTTCCTCTGGGTCGGCCTTCCGATCATCGCAGTCATCGGATTCGTGGCGGGCACCGGCGACCTCGTGCCGGCCTGGCAGGCGCACGGCGGTGGCGGCGACTCCGGCACCTTCACGGCGGTGCACCAGGAGTGCTCCCGGCGTAGCTGCACCTGGTACGGGGACTTCACGACCGACGCGGGCACCACGCGCGAGGACGTGATCCTCTACGACGCGCCGGACGCGCTCTCGGAAGGTGAGACCGCGCCGGCCCGGGACACGGGCGCGAGCGACGGCGTCTTCTCCGCCACCGGTGGTTCCACCTGGTTGCTCGTCACCGGGCTCACCCTGGCCGGCCTGGTGGCCGCGGTGGCCTGGGTGATCGTCATCCTGCGGGCGGTCCGCCGGCGCCGCGAGCAGAAGGCGGCGGACGAGGCGTTCCTCGCCGCGACCGGACTGAACTGAGCGTAGGGCGAGCCCGGCACGGTCGACCGCGACCGTGCCGGGCTCGTCCGCTGTCACCAGTTGGTCGAGCCGGGCACCTGCGGCCAGGCCTTGTCGACCGGCTTGATGAGGTACGCGACGCCGCCGGAACCGCCGGAGACCCCGCCGCTGGCATTGATCCGCTTGGTACGCAGCCAGATCTGCTCGAACTGCTCTCGCTGGTAGACGTTGCGCACCACCTCGTTGCTGGACGAGGCCGGGTCGTTGACGATGACGTCGCCGTCCGCGGTGAAGCCGACCACCACGAACAGGTGGCCGGAGGTGCCGTAGTTCGCCCCGTCCAGCTCGCTGGCGAGGAAGGACTGGCTGGTCACGACCGGGATTCCGGCGGCGATGAAGCGTTCCACCTCGTCCAGGGAGTGCAGCCGGGTGACGCGTCCCTCCAGCCCAGTGAAGCTGGCGGCGTACGCGGTGTTGAACGGCCAGTTGCCCGCGCCGTCGTACGCGTAGTCGAAGGTCATCCGCGCCGCGTGGTTCACGGTCGGGTCCGGGTAGGTCGGGTCCACCCAGGCGGTGTCCGCCTCGGACGGCTTCCGTCCCCAGTACTCGATCACCATCTCAGTGGAGGTGGGGGAGCACCACGCCTCGCCGCCGCCGTCGTACTCGGGGTAGTGCCCGGCGTGCACGTTCTGCGAGTACCGGGGCACCGGCAGCTCGACGCCCCAGGCGATGTGCCCGGCGCTCGGCGCGACGGTGAACCGGTCCGGGACGTTGGAACTCATCGCTCCGAGCATGTGCACGACCGGCGCGGCGGCCTGCCCGGGCGCCCGGTAGAGGGTCAGCCGGAGCTGGTACGAGCGCAGCAGCACCCCGGCGGACGCGTCGTCGATGCTGAACGTGTCGGTCCAGATCGTCGACCACGGGTCGCCCTGGCCGTTCACGGTGGTCCGCTTGACGTCCGTGTCACCGGAGGCCCAGCGGCCCATCACGTACCACGGGGTCTTGTCGCCGGTGTTGTAACCGCCTTGGAGCTCGACCTGGATCCAGGTGCCGGCGGGGGTCTCGGCGTTCCAGGAGGCGACCAGTTCGGTCGCGTCGAAGCCGACCGCGGTGACCGGGGAGGTCCAGGTGGCGTACTCCCAGGTGCGGGTGACCCCGGTGTGCGGGTCGGTGTAGTCGGTGGTGCCGGCAGGCCGGGCCAGGGTCAGGCCGGGGCGGGCGCCGGGTACGGCACGGGTGCCGGAGTGGCTGCCCTGCCCCCAGTCGGGGTAGCGGGACCAGTCGTGGAAGGTGACCTGCTCGTCGTGGCTGATCGGCTGACCGGCCGCCTGGACGGTCGCGGTGGGGGAGACCGCGTTCGCCGGTGCGGCGGTGCCGAGGAGGGTGAGCGCGGTGACGCCGGCGAGGGCGGCCACGCTCAGGCGTGATCTGACCATGGGTGCTCCGCGGGGGTGTGGTCGGGCATCGTCGCCGGTCAGTCTCCCGCTCGCAGAGAAGTTTCGCCATATCTACATGGATGGAAAATCATTGCCGGGGCGATGATCGGCTTGGCATGGAATAGGCGACGGCCGATATTGATATGACCATGTGACGGGTGGTGGAGTGTGCTCCACCGAGCGGGATCTCCCGCCCCCCGAGGAGGTTGACCATGGCCTTCCGTACACCCCTCCGTCTCCGTCGCGCCCTGGCGCTCGCCGTCGCCGCCGGCCTGGGGCTCGTCACCGTGGCCACCGGGCCGGTCTCGGCGCGGCCGGCCGAGGAACCCGGCGGCTCGGCCGCCGCGGCCTACCGGGTGCTCGGCCCGCGTACCCTCGCCGACCGCAACGCGGTGGCGCGCACCGGAGCCGCCATCGACTACAGCGAGCACGGCGTGCTGCACGTCTCGGCCACCACTGCCGAGGCCACCGCGATCACTCGGCTGGGCTTCCGGCTGGAACCGGACGCCGCGCCGCCCGCACGCGACCATGGCGAGGTCGGCACCCTCGCCTTCCCGCCCGCCGACTCGAACTACCACGACTACGCGGAGCTGACGGCAGTGGTGAACCAGGTCGTCGCGGACCACCCGACGATCGCCCGCAAGCTCAGCATCGGCAGCTCGTACGAGGGCCGTGACCTGATGGCCGTGAAGATCTCCGACAACGTGACCACCGACGAGAACGAGCCGGAGATCCTCTTCAACGCGCAGCAGCACGCCCGCGAGCACCTGACCGTGGAGATGGCGATCTACCTGCTGAACCTCTTCACCGACGGGTACGGCAGCGACTCCCGGATCACGAACATCGTGAACGGCCGGGAGATCTGGATCGTGCCGACGGTGAACCCCGACGGCAGCGAGTACGACATCGCCACCGGCTCCTACCGCTCGTGGCGCAAGAACCGGCAGCCGAACAGCGGCTCCTCGGCGATCGGCACCGATCTCAACCGGAACTGGGGCTACCAGTGGGGCTGCTGCGGCGGCTCGTCCGGCTCGACCTCGTCGGAGACCTACCGGGGCCCGTCGGCGTTCTCCGCCCCGGAGACGCAGGCGCTGCGGAACTTCGTCAACAGCCGGGTGGTCGGCGGGGTGCAGCAGATCAAGGCCAACATCGACTTCCACACGTACTCGCAGCTCGTGCTCTGGCCGTTCGGCTACACGACCGCCAACACGCCGAGCGGAATGACGGCCGACCAGTACAACACCTTCGCCACCATCGGGCAGCAGATGGCGGCCACGAACAGCTACACGCCGGAGCAGTCCAGCGACCTCTACATCGCCGACGGCACCAGCATCGACTGGATGTGGGCGACGCACGGCATCTGGGCGTACACGTTCGAGATGTACCCGGGGTCGGCCGGTGACGGCGGCTTCTACCCGCCCGACGAGGTGATCCCCGCGCAGACCTCCCGCAACCGGGAGGCCGTGCTGATGCTCAGCGAGTACGCCGACTGCCCGTACCGGGCGATCGGCAAGCAGGCGCAGTACTGCGGCGGAGGTGGTGGCGGCACCACGGTCTGGTCGGACACCTTCGAGACCGCCACCGGCTGGACGATCAACCCGAACGGCACGGACACCGCCACCGCGGGCGCCTTCGAGCGGGGCGCCGCGCAGGCCACCACGTCCAGCGGAGCCAAGCAACTCACCCCGTACGCCGGCAGCAACGACCTGGTCACCGGCCGGCTCGCCGGGTCCGCGGCGGGCGACTACGACCTCGACGGCGGCGTGACGAGCGCCCGGTCGCCGGCGGTGGCGCTGCCGTCGAGCGGCACGCTCACCCTCTCGCTGGCCTGGTACCTGGCGCACGGCTCGAACTCCTCGTCGGCCGACTACCTGCGGGTGAGCGTGGTGCACAACGGCGGCACCACCACCCTGTTCAACCAGGCCGGCGCGGCGACCAACCGCAACGGCTCCTGGGCGATGGCGAACCTGAACCTCACCCCGTACGCCGGGCAGAGCGTACGGATCCTGGTCCAAGCGGCGGACGCCTCGGGCGCGAGCCTCGTCGAGGCGGCTGTGGACAACGTCACCATCACCGCCTCCTGATCCGGTGGGGCCCCGTCCCGCCCCCGACGGGGCCCCACCCGCCCACCCGAGGATCGGGGCAATTCGGTAACCAGCGGCCGATCGGCTCGACCTCGGGGCGGTCGGACGATCGAGCTACCTGGATGGGCCCCTTCATCGATGGGGCCTGGTCTGCTGGTGCGCTACGGTCTTACCGACCGTTCCCAGCGAAGCCGGTGTGACTCCGGTGCTGTCCCGCAACTGTGATACCCCTCCCCGCGGAGGGGACGAGCCAGGTCGCCTGCGGATCGGTCGCGACCCGCGCTCTCGAGGAAGGGCGCCTCGCGGACGGGCGCTGTGTCCCTGTCGGCGAAGCACCACGCTCCTCGACCGACAGGAGGACCGATGTCCAGACGTACCCCTCGGCTGTTCGCCGCGACCCTCGCGATCGCCGCACTCGCCCTCGGCGCCTGTGCCGACAAGACCGACGACGCCCCCGAGGCCGGCACCGGCCAGTCGGCCGCCGCCTTCCCGGCCACGGTCGGCAAGGTCACCCTCGACAAGCGTCCCGAGAAGATCGTCTCGCTCACGCCGAGCGCGACCGAGATGCTCTTCGCCATCGGCGCCGGCCCGCAGGTGACCGCGGTCGACAACAACTCGAACTACCCGGCGGACGTGCCGAAGACCGACCTCTCCGGTTTCCAGCCGAACGCGGAGGCTATCGCCGGCCGGAACCCCGACCTGGTGGTGATCTCCGACGACCGGAACAAGATCGTCGACCAGCTCGCCAAGCTCAAGATCCCGGTCTACCTCACGCCGGCGGCGACCACCCTCGACGACACGTACCAGCAGATCACCGAGCTGGGCACGCTCACCGGGCACCCCACCGAGGCGGCCGACCTCACCCAGCGCATGCGCGACGAGATCGCCAAGCTGGTGAAGGACCTGCCGCAGCGCCCGGAGAAGCTCACCTACTACCACGAGCTGGGTACGGAGCTGTACAGCGCGACCAGCAAGACCTTCATCGGCTCGCTCTACGCGATGGCCGGCCTGGAGAACATCGCCGACCCGTCGGACGCCGACGGCAAGAACGGCGGTTACCCGCAGCTCTCCCAGGAGGTCATCGTCAAGGCCGACCCGGACTTCATCTTCCTCGCCGACACGAAGTGCTGCCAGCAGAACGGCGACACGGTCAAGGCGCGCGCCGGCTGGTCCGGGATCACCGCGGTGAAGAACAACCAGGTGGTCGCGCTCGACGACGACATCGCGTCCCGCTGGGGGCCGCGCGTGGTCGACCTGCTCCGGTCGATCGTGGACGCGGTCGCCAAGGTGCCCGCGTGACGGAGCACCGTCGGTGACCAGGGTCGCGCCCGTGACCCCCGAAACGCCGCCCGCCCGGCCGGCCGGGGCGGCGACCCCGTCCCGGCCGGCCGGCCTGCGACCGGGCTGGCTGGCCGCCGGGGTCGTCGCGGTGCTCGTCGCGCTGGTGGCCGGGGTGTCGCTCGGCCCGGTCACCATCCCGCCGGGCAGCGTCGCCGCCGAACTGCTCAACCTGCTGCCCGGGGTGCACCTGGACAGCGGGCTCAACGAGCGGGAGATCGCCATCGTGACCGAGCTGCGGCTGCCCCGCGTGGTGCTCGGCCTGCTCGTCGGCGGGATGCTCGCCCTGGCCGGCGGCTGCTACCAGGGCGTGTTCCGCAACCCGCTGGCCGATCCGTACCTGCTCGGCGTGGCTGCCGGGGCGGGCCTCGCGGTGACCGCGGTGATCGCCCTCGGCGGAGCCGGCACGGAGGGTGCACTCACCGGCCTGCCGCTGACCATCCCGCTCGCCGCGTTCGCCGGCTCGCTGGGCGCGGTGGCGTTGACCTACCTGCTCGGCGCGGCGGGCGGCCGTAACCGGTCCCCCGCCATGCTGATCCTGGCCGGGGTGGCCGTCTCCGCGTTCCTCTCCGCCGGGCAGACCTACCTGCTGCAACGGCACTCCGACAGCATCCAGGCGGTCTACTCCTGGCTGCTCGGCCGGCTCGCCACCGCCGGCTGGCACGACGTGCTGCTGGTCCTGCCGTACGCCGTGCTCACCGCCGTCGTGGTACTGCTGCACGGCCGGGAACTGGACGTCCTGTCGGTCGGTGACGACGAGGCGAGCAGCCTCGGCCTGCACCCGCAGCGCTCCCGCTACCTGCTGATCGCCGCGGCCTCGCTCGGCACCGCCGCGGCGGTCTCCGCCACCGGTCTGATCGGCTTCGTCGGCATCATCGTGCCGCACACCGTGCGGCTGCTCGCCGGATCGAGCTACCGGGTGATCCTGCCGCTCTCCCTGCTCTTCGGCGCCGCGTTCCTGGCGCTCACCGACGTGGCGGCACGTACCGTCGCCGCACCCGCCGAGATCCCGATCGGCGTGGTCACCGCCCTGCTCGGCGGCCCGTTCTTCGTCCTGGTCCTGCGTACCGCCCGGCAGGCGCTGACGTGAGCGCCGCACCCGCGGTCGAGGTGCGTGACCTGCACGTCACCCTGGACCGCACGCCGATCCTCGCCGGCATCGACCTGACCGTCGCCGTCGGCGAGTGGGTCACCGTGATCGGCCCCAACGGCGCCGGCAAGTCGACCCTGTTGCGCGCCGTCGGCGGGCTGCTGGCCGCGCCGGGCGCCGTCGCTCTCTTCGGTACGCCCATCGAGTCGCTGCGCCGGCGGGACCGGGCCCGGGTGGTGGCCACGGTGGCGCAGTCCCCGGTGGTGCCACCTGGCATGTCGGTGCTGGACTACGTGCTGCTCGGCCGCACCCCGTACATCCCGTCGCTGGGGCGGGAGTCGGCCGCCGATCTGGCCGCCGTGCACGAGGTGCTGGCGCGGCTGGACCTGACCGGATTCGTACGGCGCGAGCTGGCGACCCTCTCCGGCGGTGAACGGCAGCGGGTCTTCCTGGCCCGGGCGCTCGCCCAGGGGGCCACGCTGCTGCTGCTCGACGAGCCGACGAGTGCGCTGGACATCGGCCACCAGCAGGAGGTGCTGGACCTCGTCGACCAGCTGCGCCGCGAGAACGGCCTGACCGTCGTCGCCACGATGCACGACCTGTCGATCGCCGGCGAGTACGCCGACCGGATGGTGCTGCTCGCGGCCGGCCGGGTGGCCGCCGCCGGGACTCCCCGCGAGGTGCTCACCGAGCGACTGCTAGCCGAGCACTACAAGGCCAGCGTCCGCGTGATCGACGGAGACCACGGCCCCCTGATTGTCCCCGTCCGCCGCCGCTGACCCCGCCCCCCTCAACGTGCCTCTTCCACTGAAAGAGTGGCCATTCCGCGCGGAATAGCCACTCTTTCAGTGAAAGTGCCGGGGCGAAGGGGTGGGGGGTGGGGGTTAGGGGGGTCCGATGTCGATGACGGAGAAGAGGGCGCCCTGGGGGTCGCGTAGGGCGGCGAAGCGGCCGGTCGGGATGTCCCTGGGCGGCACCAGGATGGTCCCGCCCAGCGTGGCGGCCCGGGCTGCGGCCGCATCGGCGTCGGCGACCGCGAAATAGACCGTCCAGTACGCCGGCAGGTCGTCGGGGAAGTCGTCGGCGAGCGGAGGCATCATCCCGGCCACGATCTGCGCGCCGAGCCGCCAACCGGTGTAGGTCATCGAGCCGACCAGTTGGTCGTCCGGCTGCCAGCCGAAGACCAGCTCGTAGAAGACCTTGGCCCCTTCCGGGTCGGGGGTGACCAACTCGTTCCAGGCCATCGCGCCCGGAACGTTGAAGACCTCGCCGCCGGGCATCGCCATCGGTTGCCAGACGCTGAACGACGCGCCGGCCGGGTCCGCGAAGACCGCCATCCGCCCGCGGTCGAACACCTCGAACGGTGGTACCACCACCTGCCCGCCGGCCCGTTCGACCCGCCCGGCGACCAGGTCGGCGTCGTCGGTGGCCATGTAGGTCGACCAGATCGGCACCTGGTCGGGGATGGCCGGCGGACCGGCCCCGGCGACCGCGCGCCCCTGTAGCTGGAAGACCGTGTAACCGTTCGCCTCCGGCTCCGACGCCACCCGTCCGGTCCAGCCGAACAGCTCCGGATAGAACCGCCGCGCGTCGGCCAGGTCGGGGGTGGCCAGGTCGGCCCAGCAGGGCGTACCCGGCGGGACGGTGTTCACGGCGACCCCTCTCGGCTCGGGGCGACACGACGTCCCCCTTGCCGGAATCCTGGCACCGCCCGACCGGCGTACGAGGTTGAAACGGGCGAATCGTCAGCTGAACCGGCGACCCTCGTCCCGCCGGTACGCCCAGACCGCCAGCATCGCCAGCGCCACCACCCAGACGCCCAGCATGATCAGCGGCAGCGGGCGCGCCGGGTAGTCGCCGACGGTCGCCCACATCAGCTCGACCGCGCCCCGAGTGGGCAGGTACGGCGCGACCACCTCGATGAACCCCGGCGCCTCGTCCGGGGCGGAGAGCAGGCCACCGCCGAAGGCGAGCGGGAAGAAGATGATCTGCGCGACCACGATGGCCGCCTTGCTGGGCAGCGAGTAGCCGATGGCGAGCCCCATCAGCGTGAACGGCACCGACACCACCGCCACGGTGCCGATGGCCAGCAGGAACGCCATCGGCGTGATCTGGGCGGCGGTCAGCGTCGCACCGATCACCACCACCGGGATCAGCGAGAGATAGGTGAGGACCAGCCCGGCGAGCACCCGACCGGCGAGCCGGGGCCCCGGTCCGGCGGGCAGGGTCCGGGTGTACGGATCCCAGGGCTGGGCGCGATCCTCGGCGACGCCGATGCCGTACTGGAAGATGTTGGCGCTCATCACCGCGAAGGTGACCATCGAGGCGGTGGCGTACGTGGCGCCGACCGCGTCCTTGCCGGCGAACGGCACCACGAAGAAGAGCATCGCTGCGGCGGGAAAGAACGCGCTGCCGACGACGGCGATCGGGATCCGGACGGTCTCCAGCAGTTGGTACCGGGTGTGGACCAAGGTGAGTTGCATTGCTTCCCCTCCTCAGGCGGTGGCCGGTCGGCCGCCTGAGGCGGCGGTGGTGGGCTCGTCGTCATCGCCGGCCGGTCGGCTCCCGACGGTCACCGGGCCGTCGCCTGGCCGGGCCCCACGAGTGTCGCCGCTCGGCGGCTCCTCGGCGGTGATGGCGAGGAACGCCTCCTCCAGCGAGGTGGGGCGTACCTCCAGGTCGGTGAAGCCGACCCCGGCGGTGACCAGGTCCCGCACCAACTGGTCGGCGTCGGTGGTGAGCAGGTGGTTGCGGCCGTCGATCAGCTCGGACCGCACCACGCCGGGCAGCGCCGGTAGGTCGTCGGCGACGAAGCTGACCCGACGCACGCCGACCACGGAGCGGACCGCGTCCACACTGTCGTCGGCGAGCACCCGACCGTGCCCGATCACCACCACCCGGCTGGCCAGCGCCTCCACCTCCTCCAGGTAGTGGCTGCTCAACAGCACTGTCCCGCCTTCGGCGTGGAAGGCGCGGATGGCGTCCCAGAGGGTGCGGCGTGCCTCGACGTCGAGGCCGCTGGTCGGCTCGTCGAGCAACACCAGCCGGGGACGGCCGACGAAAGCCAAGGCCACTGCCAGTCGCCGGCGCTGGCCGCCGGAGAGACCACCGGTCTGCCGCCGGACCTGGTCGGTAAGCCCGAAACGGTCGAGCAATTCGTCACGCGGCACGGGATCGGCGTAATGCGCGGCGGCGAAGTCCACCACCTCGCCGACGCGCAACGTGCCGGGCAGGCCGGTCTCCTGCGGCGTCATGCCGAGCTGCCGGCGCGGCGCCGGGTCGCGCGGGTCGCCGCCGAAGAGCTCCACCCGACCGGACGTGGGGCGGCGCAGACCGACGATCAGGTTCATCAGGGTGCTCTTGCCGGCGCCGTTCGGCCCGAGCAGCCCGACCATCTCGCCGGCACGGACGGTCAGGTCGACCCGGTCGAGGGCCAGCACGTCGCCGTAGCGGCGGGAGACCTGGTCGGCACGCGCCAGGATCATGCGGTTCTCCTTCGTGGACACCGTGAATGTCTGCCGACCCTCTGTCTACTCCGCCGGTGCCAGTCCCGCTGTCCCCTGAGCAGGGTTTCGGCGAATCCGCGTGCGCGCCTCGCCCGGTCCTGGCCCGGCTGCGGCCGTTCAGCCGGCCAGTGCGGCGGGCAGCGGGTCCCGGTGCAGCACGGCCAGCCGGGACACCGCCCGGGTCAGCACGACGTAGAGCCGGTGCAGGCCGCGTGGCTCGGCGGCCACGATCGCGGCCGGCTCGACGACCACCACGTGGTCGTACTCCAGACCCTTCACCAGCGTCGCCGGCACCACGGTGACCCGCGCCGCGGTCGACACGTCGTCTGCGGTCGCGGTCTCGACGCCCGCGTCGGCGAGCGCCGCCCGCAGCTGCTCCACCGCGTCGTCGGCGGCGATGACACCGACCGAGCCGTCGTGCGTGAGCGCGGCCCGCACCTCGGCCACCGTCGCTTCGGTCAGATCCGTCACCGTACGCACGTCCAGGCCGCCGTCACGACGCAGCGACTCGGCCGGGGGGACGTTCACGGCGAGTGCCGGGAGCAACCGGTTCGCGAGCGCGACCACTGCGGCCGGCACCCGGAAGCCGACCGTCAACGGAACCACTACCGCGTTCGGCTTGCCCAGGTGGGCGAGGGTCTCGTGCCAGTCGGTGGCGGCCCAGGGGGCGGTGCCCTGGGCCAGGTCGCCGAGGAGGGTGATCGACGCGTGCTCGCTGCGTCGCGCGATGGCCCGGCACTGCATCGGCGAGAGGTCCTGCGCCTCGTCGATGACGACGTGGCCGAAGCCGGCGGGTCGCTCGATCAGTCCCGCGGCCTCGTCGATGAGGACCGCGTCCGCGGCCGTCCACCGGGTCGCCTTCGCGGTGCGCGGGGGCTTCGCCCAGGTCAGCTGTGCCTGCTCGGCCTCGGTGAGCAGACCGTCCGCCGCGGCGGCGAGCGCCGCCGGGTCGGCGAGCAGCGTGTGCACCAGGCCCTCGGGGGTGACCGCCGGCCAGACCGTGTCGAGGAAGGTGGTCACCGGCCGTGACTTCGCCATCCGGCGCAGCCAGGCGTCGCTGGGCGACTCGGCGCGGCGCGCCTCGGACTGCCGTTGCAGCAGGCTTACCACCCGCGCCCGGACCCGCTCGCGGCCGACGCCGTACGGCAGCCCTTCCCGGCGGGTTTCCTCGAGCACCCGGTGCAGCGGCTCCAGCCCGATCCGCCAGCGGAACGAGCCGTCGGACACCATGATCGGCTCGGTCGGCTCGCCGATCTGGATCTCGAGCGCGCGGCGCAGCACCTCCGCCATCCGTACGTCGTGCTTCAGCGTCGCCGTGGCGACGTCCTCGACCGCGCGCACCGGTACGCGCGCCACCAGGTCCTCCACCGTGGACTGCTGGACCTCCACCTCGCCGAGGGCGGGCAGCACCGCCGCGATGTACGACAGGAACGCCCGGTTCGGCCCGACGATCAGCACTCCGGATCGGTTCAGCCGTTCCCGGTGCAGGTAGAGCAGGTAGGCGGCCCGGTGCAGCCCGACGGCGGTCTTCCCGGTGCCCGGCGCCCCCTGCACGCAGATCGAGTCGGCGAGGTCGGCTCGGACCAGTTCGTCCTGCTCCGGCTGGATGGTGGCGACGATGTCCCGCATCGGCCCGACGCGGGGGCGTTCGATCTCGGCGGTCAGGATCCGGCTCGCGGTGCCGAGTTCCTCGCCCCGGTCCAGATGCTCGTCCTCGAAGCTGGTCAGCGCGCCGGTGCTGAACCCGAACCGGCGGCGGACGGTCACCCCCTGCGGGTCCCGGGCGCTGGCGCGGTAGAACGACCGGGAGACCGGGGCCCGCCAGTCGATCACCATCGGCTCGCCCAGCTCGTCGGTGACGTGCCGCCGTCCGACGTGGTACACCCCGACGACCTCGTCGTCGGGGCCGGCGTCGTCGCTGTTCCGGCGGTCGGTCCCGCCGAAGTTCAGCCGGCCGAAGAAGAGCGGGGTGGTCGGGTCGTCCGCCAGCTCCTTCACTCGCCGGGCCATGTGGCGGCCCAGCTGCTCAGCGGTGTACGAGTCGCCGGCGACCTTGTCGCCGGTGGAGAAGAGGGCCTCCGCGCGTTCCCGCATCCGGCGCAGTGCCGCTCGGGAACTCTCGAGGTGGGCTCGCTCCGACGTCAGCTCGTCATCGAGGTCGGCGGGGTCGTTCGACGTGTGGGCAGCAAGGGTCATCCGAGGCGACCTTCCGGTGCGTTCGTGTGATCGGTTGACCTGGGCCGCCCGGCGCTCCGTCGACGCGGTGCCGGCTGTGCCCGTAGGCAGGAGGCGCGCGTCAACGCGCGCGGTCGTCCACCCTACGCCTCGACGCCGCGGCCGCCGAGTGATTTCCCGGACCGATCCGCCGGTCGCCGCCAGCCGCCGCCGGTCGCCGCCGGTCGCCGCCGGTCGCCGCCGGTCGCCGTGCGGTCGCCGCCGGCGCCGGCCGCCTTGATCCGGGCACCCGTCCTGCACGGACACGTCTGCGCGTCCCGCCTGACGGCCATGCCGGTGAGCCTGATACCTCTCAGGCATTTTTATGCCCCAGAGGTATCAACCTCGTGGTGATGTCTGCTGCTCGGGGCAACCGGCCAACCGGCCAACCGGGCAACCGGGCAACCGGGCTGCCGGGCTGCCGGGCCACTGGCGTCAGGCATGATCGTGGACATCGGGTCGGTACCGCAGGTCGACCACGTCCCGCCGCTGCTGGTCGAGGGTCCAGTCCGAGACCTCGGCCAGGTCGACGGTGACCCGGAGCGTGCCCGCCTGGCCGGGCGGCAGCTCGGCGAGCACGTCGCCGCGTGGTGACACGACCATGCTCGGGCAGTGCTGGCGGGGATCGGCGAGGTTCACCGCGAACAAGAACCGTTGGTTCTCGGCCGCTCGGCTGATCAGGTGGCTGCGCCAGACGCCAGGCGTCGCCTCGGGGCTGGCGGCGTTGGTGAGGTAGACGAAGGCCTGCGCGCCCGAACGCGCCAGGTGCTGCCACTGCTCGGGGTAGCGGATCTCCCGGCACAGCTGCACACCGACGGCGAGCTCTCCGTCGGGCTGACGTACCTGCCGCGTGGGCAGCTCGGTACCGGCCCGGAGCGCTGCCGCCCGCTCGTTCACCGCCAGGTTGATCTTCCGGTAGACCCATCGCCCACCGGACGGCGGGAAGTGCAGCGCGACGTTCCACCAGCCGCCCTGCGCCGGCAGGAGGGAGCCGCAGAAGATGTGGACTCCCCGACGTCGTGCCAGTTCGGCGACCCGCTCGATCGCGTCGGCGAGGAGGGCCTGGTCGAGCGTGGCGAGGGGCGACAGGTCCGGTGCGTACCCCGAGATGGCCCCCTCGGGCAGCAGCACGAGGTCGTCCGGTTCGCTCTCGGCCACCACCGCTTCGATGGACGCGAGATTTGTATTGATGTCCCAGGGCGTCGGGATCTGACCGATGGTCGCGCTGATTCGCATCGTCCCTTCCTATCGGGTCGGTGACGAGGCGCGTCGTCGGCGGTGGGTGAGTTGTCGGGCATCGCCGCCGCGCTGGGAGGGGTGGGCGGCGAGGTGGGGCAACGGCCGGGATCATGGGGAGTATGACCGAGCCGTCTGCCGAGCGACGTGGGCTGAGGATCAGCGACCCGCAGGTGATGCGGGCGCTGGCCCATCCCGCCCGACTCGCGATCATGGAACACCTGAGTGCGCTCCAGGAGGGCGCTACGGCCACCGAGTCCGCCGAGGTCGTCGGCCTGTCGCCGAGTGCCACCAGCTACCACCTGCGAGAACTGGCCAAGGCGGGCCTCATCGAGCCGGCACCGAGCCGTGGTGACGCGCGGGAGCGGATCTGGCGGACCGTCAGCCCCAGCTGGACGGTGGACGCCGGTCGGGACGCCGAGCCGGAGGCGGTGGCGGCGCAGACCGCACTCGTCGAGGCGTTCCTCGCCGTCGAGCTGGAGCGCAGCCGGGAGTGGTTGCGGCGCGCATCGGCCGAGCCGCCCGAGTGGTACGACGTCGCCCGGCTATTCGACAGCCAGCTTCTGATCACCGCGGCGGAGCTCGCCGAGCTGAACGATGCGGTGGATCGGCTGCTGGAGCCGTATCGCAAGCGGACGCGTCCCGATCCGCCGTCCGACGCTCGGACCGTCTCGATCCACTACAAGGCGCTGCCGCTGGAGTGAAGAGGGGTTGCCCCGAGCAGTTGTGAAGGATTACTTTCGAAGTATGTCCTTCACAACTGCTCCATCGCGCTGGTCAGACGTCTGGCTCGTCACCGCCGCCCGCGGCATCTCCAGCTGCGGCGACTTCCTCGCCGCGAGCGCGCTCACCCTCACCCTGCAGAGCGCCGGGGCCGGCGGCCTGGCCGTCTCCGGCCTGCTGCTGGCCGCGACCCTGCCGCTGGTGGCGCTGGCCCCGCTGACCGGTCGGCTCGCCGACCGGGTGGACAGCCGCACGCTGCTGGTGCTCGCCGGGCTGGCGCAGGCGGGTATCTGCGTGGCGCTGGCAAACACCGGGGGACCGACGCTGATGATCGTTCTGGTCGGGCTGCTCGCCGTCGGCCTGGCCGTGACCCAGCCGGTGCTGGCCGCCCTGATCCCCGCCATGGTGCGACCGGCGGACCTGGCCCGCGCCAGCGCGCTACAGCAGTCCGCGGGGACACTCGGTGCGCTCGCCGGCCCCGCGCTCGCCGGGGTGCTGGTGGGGAGCTTCGGCACCCGTCTCCCGCTGCTGGTCGACGCGGCCAGCTACCTCGCGTTGGTCGCAGCCGGGCTGCTGATCCGTACCCGGCGGGGTGGCGGGCGGCGTCCAGGGCCGGTGGCGACCGGTGCCGGGATCGAGGCACGCGCCTGGCGGCTACGCCGCGATCCGCTGCTGCTCGCCACGGTGATCGGGGTGGCCGGAGTGGTCGGCGCGGTCGGCGCCATCAACGTGGTGGAGGTCTTCTTCATCCGAGAGACGCTGCACAGCAGCACGACCACGTACGGACTCGTCACCGCCGCCTGGACGCTGGGCATGCTGGCCGGTGCGTGGATCTTCGCGCGGGCCGTCGCGCGGCTCCGCCGCGACGGGGCACTGGCCGGCGCCGCGCTCGCCCTGCTCGGCGGATGCTGCCTGATGGTGCTGGTCTCGGCGGCCGTGCCGTCCGCTCTGCTGCTCGTGCCGATCTGGGTCGTGGGCGGGCTCTGCAACGGTGGCGACAACGTCTTCGGCAACGTGTTGATGGCCCGCCGGGTGCCCGAGCCGGTCCGGGGACGCGCGTTCGCGGTCTACGTCGGAGCGGTGCAGGGCGCGTCCATGGTGGGCTACCTGGCCGGCGGCCTCCTGCTCGAACTGCTCAGCCCCCGGCCCCTGGTGGCCGGCGCCGGGCTCGCCGGGCTGGCCGCGGTCGCCGTGCTGGCCGTACCCCTTCGCCGTGCGGCCCGGGCGGAGCGTGACGTCCGGCCCGTGTCGCGCGACGAACCGGCGAGCGCAGGTGAGGACGCGGAGCCGGGTGCGGGGTTGGCCACTCCGGTGCCGGGTCGCTGAGCCGAACTCCGGGGGCGGGGATACGGTCGGGGCATGGCTGCTGATCGCATCGCCCGCCCTCGGGTCGGGCACATCCAGTTCCTGAACTGCCTCCCGATCTACTGGGGGCTGATGCGATCCGGGGCGCTGATCGACGTGGACCTCTACAAGGACACGCCGGACCGGCTGAACTCCGCACTGGTCGCCGGCGATCTGGACATCGGGCCGATCTCGCAGCTCGAGTACCTGCGGCACGCCGACGAGTTGCTGCTCCTTCCGGGCCTGGCCGTCGGCAGCGACGGCCCGGTGCTCTCGGTCAACATCGTCTCGACCCGGCCGCTCGCCGAGCTGGACGGTGCCCGGGTCGCGCTCGGCTCGACCTCGCGGACCGGTGTGCTGCTCGCGCAACTGCTGCTCGGCGAGCGGTACGGAGTGCGTCCCGAGTACTTCCGTTGCCCGCCGGACCTGACGCAGATGCTGCTGGAGGCGGACGCCGCCGTGGTGATCGGTGACGTGGCACTGCGCGCGCTCTACGAGGCGCCGAAGCTGGGCCTGGAGGTCACCGACCTCGGGCAGGCCTGGCGGGAGTGGACCGGGCTGCCCATGGTCTTCGCGGTCTGGGCGGTACGCCGCGACTTCGCGGCCGCCCATCCCGGCCGGGTCAAGGAGGTGCACGAGGCCTTCCTGCGCTCCCGCGACCTCTCCCTGACGGAACTGGACCAGGTCGCCGAGGCGGGTGCCCGCTGGGAGCCGTTCGACGCGGAGACCCTGGCCACGTACTTCCGGACCCTGGACTTCTCCCTCGGGGAGCGGCAGGTCGCCGGTCTGCGCGAGTTCGCCCGGCGGGCCGCGGCCCTCGGCGAGGCGCCCGCCCTGCCGGCGGACGGCCCCGCCTTCTTCGCCGGCTGACCACTGCGGACGCGGCCGCCGCTCGGCGCGGCCCTCGCCCCTGCAACGAGAGACCGCCCTGGCCATCGCTGTGGCCAGGGCGGTCTCTCGTTCGGTTCGGGATGCTCAGGTGGGGTCTCGGAGCAGGGCTTCGGTGATCTTCTGGCAGTTCTTCATGCCGTAGTCGTAGCCCATGTCGATCGGGTACTTGACCATCACGCCCATCGTCCAGGTGTCGCCGATGGCCAGGCAGTTGATGTGCATCTCCTGCTCCCTGGTCCGGTCGATCCACCCGTTCTTGATGGCGATCTGCTTCCGTTCGGCGGCCGGGAACGCCTTCCGGATGCCGAAGTCGCCAGTGCCGCGGACCTGGCGCATCTCGTTGAGCAGCCAGTCGGTCCACTCGGGCCCGGCGGCCTTGCCCTCGGCGATGCAGTTGGCGAGCCGGGCCACGTCCCGGGGGGAGAGGGCCGTACGGCTCCAGCCGCCGTCCGGGGCGACGCTGCTGTCCGTGAGGCCACACATCGAGATCGCGCGCTTGATCGAGGCGGCCCGTCCGACGCTGTTGTAGAACTGCTCGGCTCGGGTGTTGTCACTGTCCCGGATGATCAGGGTGGCGTCGGCGAGCTTGGCGTCGCTCGGCTTCTCCCCCTTCTCGTCGGCCCGGCGCAGGTAGTCGGAGACGATCCAGGACTTGATCAGCGAGGCGGTGGTGCTGGTCTCGTCCATGGTCTTCGAACCGATGATCTCGCCGGTCCGCCGGTCCAGGACGGCCCAGCCGTACCAACCCTCGATGTCGAGGTCGAGGTCCTTGGCCTCGAACGGCAGCGGCGGCAGGGACGGGCTGGGGCTCGGCTCCGCCGAGGGCCGGTTGCTGCGGTCGCCGGGTTCGTTGGTGGCCCGCGTGCCGTCGCCGGCGCCCGCGCCCCACGTAGCCGCGGCCTGGGACACGAACGGCGAGCCGGGCAGCAGGCGCAGCGACACGAGCACCAGGCCGATGAGGATCACCGCCACGGCGATCAGCCGCAGGGGGGACGCGTCCCGGCTCCGCCGGTCGCCGGCCATCAGAGCTTCCCGACCGGCTGCTGCGGCACCTTGAGCACGGCGCCGGGTTGCGGGGTCACCAACTGGGTGGCCACACTGGCGCAGGTCTTGGCTCCGTAGGAGAGCGGGCTCTTGGCCGGGTAGCGCAACATCACGGCGAGGCTCCACTTGTCGGTGACGGCGAGACAGTTGACGTGCCAGTTGCCGTCGTACGCCAGCTGGGTCCAGCCGTTCTTGATGCTGACCGGCCCCTGCGCCTTGATCGACGCCGGCAGGCCGTCGACGATCCCCCACTTGCCGCCGCCGTACGTGTCGTGCTGGTCGGACACGCTGCCGCGGACCTTGCTCATCTCGTTCAGCACCCACTTGGTCCACTGCGGGCCGGCTGCCTTGCCGTCGGCGATGCAGTCGCCGAGTCGGACCGCGTCGCGCGGGGACATCCGGGTGAAGCTCCAGTAGCCCTGGTATTTGGCCACGTTGCCGCGGCTGGTGTCGGTGAGGCCGCAAATCTTGATCGCCCGCTGGATCACCGGACTCGGCTGGCTGTTCGGCAGGATCCTGTACGAGCCGCCGGCGGCGTAGTAGACCTTGTTGGCCGCGTCGTCGTTGCTGTCCCGGATGGCGAGGCTGGCCGCCTTCAGCATGTCGGCCGGAGGCTTCTTGTCGTCGAGCTGGCGCAGGTAGTCGCTGACGATCCAGGCCTTGATCATCGACTCGGTCGAGCTGGTCGAGGCCATGTTCTTCGACCCGGAGATCTTGCCGGTCTTGCGGTCCATGAGGGCCCAGGAGAAGAACTCACCGTCGAAGTCCACCGAGACCCGGCCGGCGGCCAGGGTCGGCGGTGGCGGTGCGGTGGGTGCGGGCGCCGCGACGCTGGCTCCGCCACCGCCACCGCTGCTGCCGCCGTCGCCGCTGGAAAGGCGGGCGTAGGCGGTCGGAACGATCAGGGCGCTACCGAGGAGGACTGCCGCGACGGCGAGCACCATGGTCACGCGGGAACGCATGAGTCGGTGAACTCCAGATGTAGGGGCCGGGGGGACCGGCTTTCTGTCAGGACGGACCGGTTGATCGCCCAGGCCGGGAAGGGTCCACGGCCCGTGGGGACGGCGATCGTCGCCAGCCGATCGGTGTGACGTCGGAAGTCTACGTCCGCAACTGCGATATGCCAGCGCCTGGCACCTGGCAAGTTGCCGTGAAGGCGGGATATCGAACCGTTATGCGAATTACGGGATAGTTCATCTTTGTTCCGTAAGGCACGTTATCCGGACTGTCCGTAAAAGTTCCGTAAGGGAGGCGGGGGTCAGCCGACGTTCCGATTCGGAAGATGTGCTCGGATTCCTGTTACACCCCCTGGTGTATCCGGTCGTGAGCTGTAACACTTGTCGTCATGTATGGCAACGACTTCGGCGCCCCGGAGGAGGCATCCGGCGGCGGCCTGCTCGGTGAGGTCGAGGCGGCTGAGGCCGCCCTGCGGGAGGCGGCGGCCCGGCAGCGGCGGGGCGCGCCCGCGTCCGACGACGACCTGGCGGGGTTCTTCGCCGAGGTCGTCGAGGCGGACCAGAAGATCGAGCCGCGCGACTGGATGCCGGAGGCGTACCGCAAGACGCTGATCCGGCAGATCGCCCAGCACGCCCACTCCGAGATCATCGGCATGCAGCCGGAAGGAAACTGGATCAGCCGGGCGCCGTCGCTCAAGCGCAAGGCGATCCTGCTCGCCAAGGTCCAGGACGAGGCCGGGCACGGGCTCTACCTCTACGCCGCCGCCGAGACCCTCGGTATCAGCCGCGACGAGCTGGTCGACCTGCTCCTGAACGGCCGGCAGAAGTACAGCTCGATCTTCAACTACCCCACCCTCACCTGGGCGGACGTCGGCGCCATCGGCTGGCTGGTCGACGGCGCCGCGATCGTCAACCAGGTGCCGCTGTGCCGGTGCTCCTACGGGCCGTACGCCCGAGCGATGATCCGCATCTGCAAGGAGGAGTCGTTCCACCAGCGGCAGGGCTACGAGATCCTGCACACACTTTCCCACGGCACCCCTGAGCAGAAGGCGATGGCCCAGGACGCGCTGGACCGCTGGTGGTATCCGTCGCTGGCGATGTTCGGCCCGCCGGACGGCGAGTCGACGCACTCCACGCAGTCGATGGCCTGGAAGATCAAGCGCTTCTCGAACGACGAGCTGCGCCAGCGCTTCGTCGACATGTGCGTGCAGCAGGCCGAGATCCTCGGCCTGACCATTCCCGACCCCGACCTGCGCTGGAACGACGAGCGGCAGGCGTACGACTTCACCCAGCCCGACTACGACGAGCTGATGCGGGTCATCTCCGGCGACGGGCCGTGCAACCGGCAGCGGATGGCCCACCGCCGCCAGGCCCACGCCGACGGCGCCTGGGTACGCGAGGCCGCCACGGCGTACGCCGCCAAGCGGGCGGCGGAGAACAAGGAGAAGGTGGCAGCGTGACCGATCCGTCGCCTCTGTGGGAGGTCTTCGTCCGGGCCCGGCGGGGGCTGTCGCACACCCACGTCGGCAGCCTGCACGCCCCGGACGCGGAGCTGGCCCTGCGTAACGCCCGCGACCTCTACACCAGACGGCAGGAGGGTGTGTCGATCTGGGTGGTGCCGGCGAGCGCGATCACCGCGTCGAGCCCGGACGAGAAGGACGCGTTCTTCGACCCGGCAGCCGACAAGGTCTACCGTCACCCCACCTTCTACGAGGTGCCGGACGGGGTGGCGCACCTGTGAGCGAGCGGACCCCCTTCGAGTTCACCCTCAGCCTCGGCGACGACGCGCTGATCGCCGCGCAGCGGCTCGCCGAGTGGACCACCCGCGCCCCCGAGATGGAAGAGGACATCGCGCTGGCGAACATCGCCCTCGACCAGCTCGGCGCGGCCCGGCTGCTGTTGACGTACGCGGGTGAGCTCGAGGGCGCCGGCCGGGACGAGGACGCGCTCGCCTACCTGCGCGACGACCGCCAGTTCCGCAACTGTCTCCTGGTCGAGCTGCCCAACGGCGACTTCGCGGTCACCATGGCGAAGCTGCTCTTCCTGTCGGCCTACCAACTGCCGCTCTACACCGCGCTCGCGGAGTGTGCCGACGAGCGGCTCGCCGCCATCGGGTCCAAGACGCGCAAGGAGTCGGCGTACCACCTGGACCACGCCTCGCTCTGGGTGAAGCGGCTCGGCGACGGCACCGAGGAGTCGCACCGCCGGATGCAGGCGGCGGTCGACCAGGTCTGGCCGTACGTCGCGGAACTCTTCGCCGCCGACCCCGGCGCGCCGGTCGACCCGGCCACCCTGCGGGCGGAGTTCGACGCGACAGTGGCGGCGGTGCTGACCGAGGCCACGTTGACCCGGCCGGAGACCGGCTGGGCGCCGGCCGGTGGGCGGGACGGCGTGCACACCGAGCACCTGTCGTACCTGCTCGCCGAGATGCAGGTGCTGCACCGGGCCCACCCGGGCGCGCAGTGGTGAACAGCCCAGCGGTCGCGAAGGGAGGGTGGCGCCGGTGAATCCGAGGGAGGCCGCGGCAGCGGTGGTGGACCCGGAGATCCGGGTGCTCACCATCGACGAGCTGGGCATCCTGCGGTCGGTCGACGAGGACCCGGCGACCGGCCGCGTGGTCGTCACCATCACCCCCACCTACACGGGCTGCCCGGCGATGGACGTGATCCGCGCCGACATCCGCCGCGCCCTGACCGCTGCCGGCCACCCGGACGTCGAGGTCCGCACCGTCCACGCCCCGGCGTGGAGCACCGACTGGATCTCGGAGTCCGGCCGGGCGAAGCTGGCCGCCGCCGGCATCGCGCCGCCGCAGCCGGTGCGCCCGGCCGGCGTCGTACCGCTGACCCTCTCGGTGCGCTGCCCCCGCTGCGGCTCGCCGGAGACCGAACAGCTCAGCCACTTCGGCTCCACCGCGTGCAAGGCGCTCTGGCGGTGCCGCTCCTGCTCTGAACCCTTCGACCACCTGAAGGCGCTGTGACAGTCACCATCACCCGGCCGGTCCGTCGCCGGCCCGTCTTCCACCCGCTCCCGGTCGCCGCCGTCGACCGGCTCACCGACGACGCCGTGGCGATCACCTTCGCCGTGCCCGAGGAGCTGCGGGACACGTTCGCGTTCCGTGCCGGGCAGCACCTGACCGTGCGGCGCGCCGCCGAGGACGGCACCGACGTGCGCCGGTCGTACTCGATCTGCTCCACCCCGGACGACCTGGCTCGACACGGCCGGCTACGCATCGGCGTGCGGGAGGTGCCCGGCGGCGCCTTCTCCACATTCGCCTGCGGAGTGCTGCGCGACGGCGAGACCGTCGACGTGCTGCCCCCGCTCGGCCACTTCACGTCCGCGTTCGACCCGGGCCGCGCCCGCCACTACGGGGCGATCGTGGCCGGATCCGGCATCACCCCGGTGCTCGCGCTGGTCTCGACCGCGCTCGCCGTGGAACCGGCCAGCACCTTCACCCTGGTGTACGGCAACCGGCGCACGAACACCGTGATGTTCGCCGAGGAGTTGGCCGACCTGAAGGACCGCTATCCCACCCGGCTGCACCTGGTGCACGTGCTCTCCCGGGAACAGGGTGAATCGCCGCTGCTCTCCGGGCGGATCGACGCAGACCGGATGGTTCGCCTGCTGGAGACGATCGTGCCGGGTGAGCGCATCGAGGAGTGGTTCCTCTGCGGCCCGTACGGCATGGTGGTCGACGTCCGGGAGACGCTAGCCGCGCGTGGCGTTCCGGAGCCGGCGGTGCACACGGAGCTGTTCCACGTCGACGCCCCGCCGGAGCCGCCGCGCCGGCCCGTGGACGAGGCCGGGGCCGGCACGGAGGTGACGATCGTGCTGGACGGCCGATCGTCGAGCCTCACCATGCGTCGTGACGAGCGGGTGCTGGACGCGGCGCTGAAGGTCCGCGGCGAGCTGCCGTACGCCTGCAAGGGCGGGGTCTGCTCGACCTGCAAGGCGAAGGTTGTGGAGGGCGAGGTCGAGATGGCCCGCAACTACGCCCTGGAACCTGACGAGATCGCCGCCGGCTACGTGCTGACCTGCCAGTCGAGTCCGGTCACCGACAAACTGGTCGTCGACTACGACGCGTGACAGTCATCTCTGAAGCGGGTTGTTGGTCACTGTGACGGAAGGTAGGCTGTAAGCGCCAAGAGCAGTAGCACTTGGAAGTGGACCCGGCAGCCTTCCGGACGGTGGGTGGGCCGGGTTTCGCGCTTCACAGCTGATGTGATTCGACTACCGTCCGTTGGACGGCAGCCCTCCACCGGCCTCGTTTGGCCCAGCACCACGCGAGTGCGTCAGGGATCGCGAGCAGGCACTCTTCGTGTGCCCGCAGATGGTCGTACCGCAGCGTGTCGGACAGCCCGGCTCGCTGAACCTCATCGAACAAGAGTCGGCGATCTGCCTTGAGCGTCGAGTCGTCTCGCTCAATGACCAGCCGAGCCGCGTTGATCTTGGCAGCATACGCGACGAGGCTTACCAGGCACGCGTCCCGCGCGACCTTCATGTTCGGGTGATTGCTCGCATCCAGGATCACCGCCTGTACGCCGAGCCCGTTGATCGCACCGACGATTTGCCGCCGTCTGTCGTCACGTTCCTTATGGAAGTGAATTCGGCGCTGACTGGGCAGGACCAGGCTGCGCATCACTTTGCGGGCGGATGAGAGATTCGGCGTGAGGACGACCGCAGCGGCGATGAGTAGTCCCCGCTCCTTGGTCTCGTCCACGAACACGTGGGCACTCATCATCCGCCTCCTTCCCTCGGCCGTGTCGGTCGCCTACGCGTTGACGATCTCGCGAATGCGGCTAAGACGTTCGGCAGGGCTGAGAGCCGCCAGGTTGCCAGCCCCGATCCCGTCCAGCACGCCTCGCACGTCGCATTCGTCAGGCTGGAGAACGGCGTCGATCACGCGCGCTCGTGACCCGCCGTCACGTTGGTAGATCCAGACCGTCTGCCACTGGCGTGGCTCACTGTTCAATTCGGCGTTGAGCCGCTCGGGGGGGAAGAATCCGAGTCCCGCCGCTCTCAGCGTGTCCGCGATCTCGGCCAGCACCCAACGGCCGAGCTTCTTGTAGCCGAGTTCGTCGCGCAGTTCGCCGAGAGTTGCCTCAGTGAGCCCGCCGTCCTGCCGGCATCGAGCGCTGATGCTCAGTACCGTGTCGTCATCGCCCAACTTCTGCCTCCGAGGGGTGAGCGGAGTTCGTAAATATGATGGTGATGGATGTCGTCCAAGTTGTCAACGACACGAAAATATTTTATTTTTGATCTTGAAATTTGATTTGGTGAACGCGTTGGGCCCGGGACTACCTCACGGGACGAAACGCCCGTCCATGGCCGTCTGCGCCGGTCGGCGTAGGCTCGGGGTGTGATGGTGAGGGAGATCGACGACATCCTGCAGCGCGGCGCGGACGGCGGGCGGATCACGCCCGAGGAGGCTCTGCTTCTCTACACCGACGCGCCCTTCCACGCCCTCGGCGAGGCGGCCGACGCGGTGCGCCGCCGGCGCTACCCGGACAACATCGTCACGTATCTGATCGATCGCAACATCAACTACACGAACGTCTGCGTGACGGCGTGCAAGTTCTGCGCCTTCTACCGGGCGCCGAAGCACAGCGAGGGCTGGACCCACTCGACCGAGGAGATCCTGCGTCGCTGCGGCGAGGCGGTCGACCTGGGCGCCACCCAGGTGATGCTCCAGGGCGGGCACCACCCGGAGTACGGCGTGGAGTACTACGAGGAGCTTTTCTCCGCGGTCAAGCAGGCGTACCCCCAGCTGGCGATCCACTCGATCGGTCCGAGCGAGATCCTGCACATGGCCAAGGTCTCCGGAGTGAGCCTGGATGAGGCGATCGCCCGGATCAAGGCGGCGGGGCTCGACTCGATCGCGGGCGCCGGCGCGGAGATGCTGCCCGAGCGGCCGCGTAAGGCCATCGCCCCGCTGAAGGAGTCCGGCGAGCGCTGGCTGGAGGTCATGGAGCTGGCGCACCGGCAGGGCCTCGAGTCCACCGCGACGATGATGATGGGCACCGGCGAGACCAACGCGGAGCGGATCGAGCACCTGCGGATGATCCGCGACGTGCAGGACCGCACCGGCGGCTTCCGCGCGTTCATCCCGTGGACGTACCAGCCGGAGAACAACCACCTGAAGGGGCGCACCCAGGCGACCACGCTGGAGTACCTGCGCCTGATCGCGGTGGCCCGGCTCTTCTTCGAGACCGTGCCGCACCTGCAGGCGTCCTGGCTGACCACCGGCAAGGACGTCGGCCAGCTCGCGCTGCACATGGGAGTGGACGACCTCGGCTCGATCATGCTGGAGGAGAACGTCATCTCCTCGGCCGGGGCCCGGCACCGGTCCAACCTGCACGAGCTGATCTCGATGATCCGTACGGCCGGCCGGATCCCGGCCCAGCGGGACACTCTCTACCACCGGCTCGCCGTGCACTGGACCCCGGAGGACGACCCGACCGACGACCGGGTGGTGTCGCACTTCTCCTCGATCGCCATCCCGGGTGGGGGCGTCGGGAAGTCCCTGCCGCTGGTCCAGGCCAACTGACTTGAAGAGCCCGCGCCGGAGTGTGGGCGGATGACGGATCGCCGGGCGACCGGGGGGCGTTCGGCTGACGCCAGCGGCGCGGGCGGGATGGGCGACCATCCCGCCCGCACCGTTCATCCGACCCCGGACGAGTCCGCACCGCCGGCGCTGGCGCGACACATCGGCGTTCGATAACGTCCGCTCGGGTTCGTGAAGCCACTTCTTTTCCTCATCCCCCGGGGGACCGATGAAACCGTTCCACCGATCCGCCCTCGCGCGCATCGGCACCGTGGCTCTGGTCGTGGCCGGCGGCCTGGCCGCCGTGGCCGCCCCGGCACACGCCGCCGCCAAGCCGGAGATCAACGTCATTCCGATCAGCACCGAGCTGGCCAAAGGCGTGAAGGCGGCTACGGCCAAACCGTTCAAATTCACCGTGACGAACAGCGGGAACGCTGCGGCGAAGTCAGTCGTCTTTCGGGT
Organism: Micromonospora avicenniae; assembly: GCF_900156065.1. Taxonomy (GTDB): domain Bacteria; phylum Actinomycetota; class Actinomycetes; order Mycobacteriales; family Micromonosporaceae; genus Micromonospora; species Micromonospora avicenniae. Next base: position 446,524 of record NZ_FTNF01000003.1, read on the forward strand.
GAACACCGGCTCTCTCAACGCGAAGCGGGTCGGCTTCGTAGTGCCCGACGGCTGCAGGATCTTCTCGGCGTGGCTCTACGAGTGCCGCCTGCCCGACCTGCCCCCGGGCGCCAGCGAGGACTTCGGAGTGCCGCTGTTCAGCACGGGGGGCAGGGGCGACGGCGGGGTGATGTACGTCGGTGCGTACTCGAGGGACCCCGAAGGCCAGGACGACGGCGAGGTCCTCACCGTGCCGGTCCGGGTGTCGAAGCCCGGGTACGACCTGACCTCCTGGGTACAGGACGTCCAGGCGAACGTCGTGGTCAACGGCGCGGTCCAGGACGAGCCGGACCTGAAGCCGGTGCCGCGCGGCGAGACGGTGCCGCTGGACTGGGCGGTCTACAACGGCGGCAGCCGCAAGGCGACGGGCATCTCGTACGGGTTGACCGTGCCGGCGGGCGTCAGCTTCGTGCAGAAGCCGGAGGGCTGCATCGAGCAGGAGATCGTCGGCAAGGCTCAGCTGCTCTGCGACGACCCCGGTGTGATCCTCAAGCCGGGGGAGTACTACACCGCCGACGTCCGGGTGAAGGTCGGCGAGGATGTGACCGAGCCGGTGCTCAAGGAGGGCGACCTCTTCGCGATCAGCCTGGACGCGGCCGAGGGGCCGGCGGCCGAGCAGCCGCGGGTCGCCACGGCGCAGCAGCGCAAAGCCTTCACCGAGGTTGACATTCTCGACAACCACACCACCTTCGAGGCGTTCGTGGAGCTGTCCGCGCAGCCCACGCCGACCCCGACGCCCACCGTCACGCCGACCGGCGAGCCGACGGCGACCCCCACTCCGAGCAGCTCGGCCACCACCACTCCGGCACCGGGCGGTGGCGGTGGTGGTGACGGCGGCCTGCCGGTGACCGGTGTGCAGGTCAGCCTGATCGGTGGCATCGGCGGGGCGATCCTGCTGGCCGGCGGCGCGCTGCTGCTGATGTCCCGGCGGCGCCGGGTCGTGCTGGTGGCGCCGGGCGACGAGAAGCCGACCGACTGACGCGTATCGCTGGAAAGGGGGCAGGGTGACGTACGTCACCCCGCCCCCTCTGCGTACACCGAACCCACCGGTGCTCCGGTACGGGGCGGCTGGCAGAGTGGAGGGGTGAGTCGCACCCCCTACGGCCAGCGCGCCAGCCTGGACAAGCAGCCGCACGAGGTCGCCGCGATGTTCGACGGTGTGGCGGCGCGTTACGACCTGACGAACACGGTCCTCTCCTTCGGGCAGGACCGGTCCTGGCGGCGGGCCACCCGGGCCGCGCTCGGGTTGCGTCCCGGCGAGCGGGTGCTCGACGTGGGTGCCGGCACCGGGGTCTCGACCGAGGAACTGGCCCAGTCCGGGGCGTACGCGGTCGGTGCGGACCTCTCCCTCGGCATGCTGTACGCCGGCAAGCACAGCCGGCCGAGTGTGCCGCTGCTGGCCGGGGACGCGCTGCGGCTGCCGTTCGCCGACGCGAGCTTCGACGCGGTGACCATCTCCTTCGCGTTGCGCAACGTCGCCGACGCCGATGCCGCGCTGCGTGAACTGGCCCGGGTCACCCGGCCCGGTGGTCGGCTGGTGGTGTGCGAGTTCAGCACCCCGGTCAACCCGGCGTTCCGTACCGTCTACCTCTCCTACCTGATGCGCTCGCTGCCGGCGGTCGCCCGCGCGGTCTCCAGCAACCCCGACGCGTACGTCTATCTCGCCGAGTCGATCCGCGCCTGGCCTGATCAGCCGGCGCTCGCCGCGCGGGTCGGTGCGGCCGGCTGGCGGAAGGTGGCCTGGCGCAATCTGACCGGCGGGATCGTCGCTCTGCACCGGGCCGTCCGCGAGTAGTCGGATAGCCGCTGCCACCCAGTCGCTTTTCTGCGAATATCCGTTTTTAGTCCACTTTGCGTCGTAAGCTCGCCCCCATGACGGGACCAGAGCCGGCGGACCGGGTGGACGCCACCGACGACGACGCGGCCGAACTCATCGCGCAGCTGCGGGAGCTGGCCGGCGCCGATCCGGCCGACGTCCGTCAGGTGGTGGCCGAGGTGCTCGCCGCGTTGGACCGCGCGGCCGGCGGTGCGCTGCGCGACCATCTCCCCGAAACGATCCGCGTCGACGCGGGCCTCGACGCCCCCAGCCGGGCCTGAGGGCGCGGCGAGTAAACCTGACACCGACCGCTCTCGATGTGCTCGAAGGTGTCACATCGGTAACTTAGGCCCCCCTGGTCAAGCGCGGATGAGACGTCGGTCATAGACTCCCAGCGGTTGGCTTGTGAAGCATTTCACGAGCAGGCGGGAGGAGGCGCGGATGTCCGCGGTGGAGCATGACGCCGATGTGATCGTCGTGGGCGCCGGTCCCGGTGGCTCGGCTACGGCATACCACCTGGCCCAGCACGGGGTACGGGTGCTGTTGCTGGAGAAGACCGAGTTCCCGCGGGAGAAGGTCTGTGGCGACGGGTTGACCCCCCGCGCGGTGCGCCAGCTGATCCGGATGGGTGTGGACACCTCGCCCGAGGCGGGGTGGCTGCACAACCGGGGGCTGCGGGTGATCGGCGGTGGCGTCCGGCTGGAACTGGACTGGCCCGACCTCGCGAGCTTCCCCAACTACGGCCTGGTCCGTACCCGGATGGACTTCGACCAACTGCTCTCCGAGCGAGCCGTCGCCGCCGGTGCCACGCTGCGCACGAACACCAACGTCGTCGGCCCGGTGCTCGACGCCGACGGTCGCGTGATCGGTGTTCAGGCCGAGGTCGGGCCGGACAAGGCCCCCGAAACCTTCCACGCCCCGCTGGTGGTCGCGGCCGACGGCGTCTCCGGCCGCTTCCCGCTCGCGCTCGGGCTGGCCAAGCGCGAGGACCGGCCGATCGGGGTGGCCGTGCGCCGCTACTACCGCTCCCCGGCGAAGCACGACGACGACTACCTGGAGTCCTGGCTCGAACTGCGTAGCAAGGAGAGCGGCGACAACCTGCTGCCCGGCTACGGCTGGATCTTCGGCCTCGGTGACGGTCGGGTCAACGTGGGACTCGGGGTACTCAACTCGTCCTCCGCGTTCGGGAAGACCAACTACCGCCGGCTGCTCACCGACTGGCTGGCGAACACCCCAGAGGACTGGGGGATGACCGACGAGACCAATGCGGACGGTCCGATCCTCGGCGCCGCGCTGCCGATGGGCTTCAACCGCGTCCCGCACTACACCCGCGGGGTGCTGCTGGTCGGTGACTCCGGCGGCATGGTGAACCCGTTCAACGGCGAGGGCATCGCGTACGCCATGGAGTCCGGCGAGCTGGCCGCGGAGATCGTCGTGCAGGCGTTGGCCCGACCGGCCGGCGTGGAGCGCGAGCGGGCTTTGCAGGCGTACCCGGCCGAGCTCAAGGCCCGGTTCGGCGGCTACTACCGGCTCGGCGGCGTGTTCGTGAAGCTCATCGGCCGCCCCGAGGTGATGCGGATGGCGACGAAGCACGGCATGCCGCACCCGACGCTGATGCGCTTCGTGCTGAAGCTGTTGGCCAACCTGACCGACCCGCGCGGCGGGGACGCGATGGACCGGGTCATCAATGCGATGACCCGGGTTGCGCCGGCGGTATGACATAGACCCCCGGTGACCTGCGAAGGGACCGGACCGGTCGGACAGACCCGCCCCCCGGCGGCGAACACTTCGGGGGACGTGAATAGTGTGATTCTCGTCAACGAGGGCAGGGAAGGACGAGCAGGAGAAGAAGATGTCGCTCTCGCCTTACGCACCCATCATCGGGCTGTTCGCCCTCGCCGCGGCGTTCGCGCTGTTCTCCGTGGCCGCCGCCCGCTTCGCCGGCCCCCGGCGATACAACAAGGCCAAACTCGAGGCGTACGAGTGCGGCATCGAGCCCAGCCCGCAGCCGGTGGGCGGCGGGCGTTTCCCGATCAAGTTCTACCTGACGGCGATGCTCTTCATCGTCTTCGACATCGAGATCATCTTCCTCTACCCGTGGGCGGTCTCGTTCGACGCCCTGCCGATCTTCGGCTTCGTGGAGATGGTCCTGTTCATCGTCGCGGTCTTCGTCGCGTACGCCTACGTGTGGCGGCGCGGCGGCCTGGACTGGGACTGAGGAAGGAACGTCAGATGGGCATCGAGGAGAAGCTCCCCGCCGGCATCCTGCTGACCTCGGTGGAGAAGCTCGTCAACTGGTCCCGGAAGTCGTCCGTGTGGGGCGCCACGTTCGGTCTGGCGTGCTGCGCCATCGAGATGATGGCGGCCGGCGGCCCGCACTACGACATGGGTCGCTGGGGCATGGAGGTGTTCCGCGCCTCGCCCCGGCAGGCGGATCTGATGATCGTGGCCGGTCGGGTCAGCCAGAAGATGGCCCCGGTGCTGCGCCAGATCTACGACCAGATGGCGGAGCCGCGCTGGGTGCTGTCGATGGGCGTCTGCGCCAGCAGCGGCGGCATGTTCAACAACTACGCGATCGTGCAGGGCGTCGACCACGTGGTGCCCGTCGACATGTACCTGCCCGGCTGCCCGCCCCGGCCGGAGATGCTCATCGACGCGATCCTCAAGCTCCGCGAGAAGATCATGCACGAGCCGCTCGGCCCGACCGGACGCAAGATGCTCGAGGCGCGCAAGGAGCGCGGCGACGTCCCGGTCGTCCCCTACGGCTCGATGCCGTCGTCGTACCGCAGCGACAAGGACCGCCGTGCCGAGTGGACGAAGGCGGTCCGCGAAGGCCGCGAGGAGCAGCTGCGGATCGAGAACTGGATGAAGGCCCAGAACCATCTTCAGCAGTACGGGGGCATGAAGAAGTGACTTCACCTCACGACAAGCCGAACGACGGCGGGGTGCCCGTACCGGTGACCCCGGCCGGGGCCAGCAGCGGCGCTCCCGCCGAGCACCCGCCGTCCAGCCCGGCCGGTCGCGGCATGTTCGGCAACCAGGGCTCCGGCGACGTCTCCGGCTTCGGCGGCCTGGTCCGGCCGCGCCGGCCGATCGCCGGCGCATCGCGGCCGTTCGGGAGCTACTTCGACGAGGTCTACGACGCGCTGGAGGAGGCGTACCCGGGCTTCGCGGACGCGATCGAGAAGGTCGTGGTCGACCGGGGCGAGCTGACCCTGCACATCCGGCCCGAGCGGATCGCCGAGGTCTGCCAGGTGATGCGCGACGACCTGGCGCTCCGCTTCGAACTCTGCTCCTCGGTGTCCGGGGTGGACTATCTCGGTGCGGACGAGCGCCGGCTGCACGTGGTCTACCAGCTCACCTCGATGACGTACCGCCGCCGGGTGCGGCTGGAGACCGCCGTCCCCGCCGAGGACCCGCATCTGCCCAGCGTCACCTCGGTCTACCCGACGGCGGACTGGCAGGAGCGCGAGGCGTACGACATGTTCGGGATCGTCTTCGACGGTCACCCCAACCTGACCCGGATCCTGATGCCGGACGACTGGGAGGGGCACCCGCAGCGCAAGGACTACCCGCTCGGCGGTGTTCCGGTCGAGTACAAGGGCGCAGAGATTCCACCGCCGGACAAGCGGAGGTCGTACCAGTGACCACTTCGAACTACGCGACCGAGCGGGAGACCACCGAGGGCAGGGTCTTCACCGTCACCGGTGGGGACTGGGACTCGGTCGTCTCCGGCACCGACCCGATCAACGACGAGCGGATCGTCGTCAACATGGGCCCGCAGCACCCGTCGACGCACGGCGTACTGCGGCTGATCCTGGAGCTGGAGGGCGAGACGGTCCGGGAGGCCCGCTCGGTCATCGGCTACCTGCACACCGGGATCGAGAAGAACCTCGAGTACCGCACCTGGGTCCAGGGCAGCACCTTCGTGACCCGGATGGACTACCTCTCCCCACTGTTCAACGAGACGGCGTACTCGCTCGCGGTGGAGAAGCTGCTCGGCATCACCGACGAGGTGACCGAGCGGGCCAACACCATCCGGGTGCTCATGATGGAGCTCAACCGGATCTCCTCGCACCTGGTCTGGCTGGCCACCACGGGCATGGAGCTCGGCGCGATCTCGATCATGCTGTACGGCTTCCGGGAGCGGGAGTACATCCTCGAGATTTTCGAGCTCATCACCGGCCTGCGGATGAACCACGCGTACGTCCGCCCCGGCGGTGTGGCGCAGGACGTGCCGGACGACGCGATCATCAAGATCCGCGAGTTCCTCAAGCTGCTGCCCAAGCGGCTCAAGGAGTACGAGGACCTCCTCTCCGGACAGCCGATCTGGACCGAGCGCACGAAGAACGTGGCAGTGCTCGACGCGACAGGCTGCCTGGCGCTCGGCGTGACCGGGCCGGTGCTGCGCTCCGCCGGTCTCGCCTGGGACCTGCGCAAGACGATGCCGTACTGCGGCTACGAGACGTACGAGTTCGGTGTCCCGACGCACACCGACGGTGACGTGTGGGGCCGTTACCAGGTCCGCCTCGCGGAGATCCGCGAGTCGCTGAAGATCGTCGAGCAGGCGGTGGACCGGCTGGCCAAGCCGGGGCCGGTGATGGTCGCCGACCGGAAGATCGCCTGGCCCGCCCAACTGGCCATCGGCGTCGACGGCATGGGCAACTCGCTCGAGCACGTCGCCAAGATCATGGGTCAGTCGATGGAGTCGCTGATCCACCACTTCAAGCTGGTCACCGAGGGCTTCCGCGTCCCACCCGGCCAGGTGTACGTCGGCATCGAATCGCCCCGCGGCGAGCTGGGCGTACACGCCGTCTCCGACGGTGGTACCCGGCCGTACCGGGTGCACTACCGGGAGCCGAGCTTCGTCAACCTGCAGGCACTCCCGGCGATGGCCGAGGGCGGCCTGATCGCCGACGTGATCGCCGGTGGCGCCTCGCTGGACCCGGTGATGGGAGGTTGTGACCGGTGACTGTCTTCACCGAACAGACCCGCGAGCGGGCACGGGAGATCATCTCCCGCTATCCGGCGGACCGGTCCCGCTCGGCGCTGCTGCCGCTGCTGCACCTGGTGCAGGCCGAGGAGGGTTACGTCTCCCGGGCCGGTGTGGAGTTCTGCGCCGAGGTGCTGGGCCTCAACAAGGCCCAGGTCGGCGCCGTGGCCACCTTCTACACCATGTACAAGCGCAAGCCCACCGGTGACTACCTGGTCAGCGTCTGCACCAACACCATGTGCAACGTGCTCGGCGGCCAGGAGGTCTACGACACCCTCGCCGAACACCTCGGCGTCGGGCACGACGAGACCACCGCCGACGGAAAGATCACCCTCGAACACGCCGAGTGCCTGGCCGCCTGCGACTACGGCCCGGTCATGACGGTCAACTACGACTTCTTCGACAACGTCGACCCGCAGGCCGCGGTCGGTGTGGTGGACGAGTTGCGGGCCGGTGGTCGGCCGATGCCGACCCGGGGCGCCCGGCTCTGCACGCTCAAGGAGATGGCCGTCCAGCTCGCCGGGTTCGCCGACGAGCGGGAGGGCGCGGTCGCCGACGGCGGCCCGGGCGAATCGAGCCTGCGCGGGCTGCGCCTCGCCCAGCAGCACGGCATCTCGGTTCCGGGCTTCGACCCGAACACGCCGATCCGGAGCAAGGCGGAGGCCGACCGGGCCGCCGCGGAGGCGAAGGCGAAGGCGGAAGCCGCGGAGAAGGCCAAGGCCGACGCCGCCGCGAAGTCGGCTCCCGCCGCCCCCGTCAAGGGTGGCGACGGCGCGTCCGCCCCGACCGGCACGCCGGCCGGGGTCGAGGCGGCGGAGCCGGAGCAGGCGACCGGCAGTACCGCGCCGGACGTTCCGGCGCCGGACGACAAGTCGCCGCAGGTGCGTACCGCCGAGACTCGGCAGCCGGACGCGGGCACCGCCGTCCCGGGCGCGCCCGGCACCAAGGTCCCGTCGGACCCGGTGCCGCCGGCACCACGCGACGCGCAGGAGGCGGAGGCCGCCGGTGTGGCGGCCAACCCGCCGGCCGGTGACGGCAAGCCCGCCGGCGACGACGCCGGTGCGCAGGAGCGCAATCTCAACGAAGCGGAGGCCGGGGCGGGCGGCGACGGCGCGGGCCCGGCGGTCGCGAGCGAAACGGGGGTCCAGAAGTGACCACTCCTCGGCCGGAGACGCTGGCCAAGCTCACCCCGGTCCTCACCAAGCGCTGGCTGTCGCCGGACGCCTGGCGGATCGGCACCTACGAGAAGCTGGACGGGTACGCGGCGCTGCGCAAGGCGCTCAAGGCCCACCCGGACGACCTCATCCAGCTGGTCAAGGACTCCGGGCTGCGGGGGCGCGGTGGAGCCGGCTTCCCCACCGGCCTCAAGTGGGGCTTCATCCCGCAGGGCGACGGCAAGCCCCACTACCTGGTGGTCAACGCCGACGAGGGCGAGCCGGGCACCTGCAAGGACCTGCCGCTGATGACGCACGACCCGCACTCGCTGGTCGAGGGCGTCATCATCGCCTCGTACGCGATCCGCGCCAACCGCGCGTACATCTACATCCGGGGTGAGGCGGTGCACGCCGCGCGGCGGCTGCGCAACGCGGTGCAGGAGGCGTACGCCAAGGGCTACCTCGGCCGGAACATCCTCGGCTCCGGCTTCGACCTGGAACTGGTGGTGCACTCCGGTGCCGGCGCGTACATCTGCGGTGAGGAGACCGCGCTGCTGGACTCGCTGGAGGGCTTCCGGGGCCAGCCCCGGCTCCGCCCGCCGTTCCCGGCGACCCACGGCCTGTACGCGAGCCCGACCGTCGTCAACAACGTGGGCACCATCGCGAGCGTGCCGTACATCGTGCTGGGCGGCGCCGCCTGGTGGAAGACGATGGGCACGGAGAAGTCCTCTGGACCGATGATCTACTCGCTCTCCGGCCGGATCGCCAACCCGGGCCAGTTCGAGTGCTCGATGGGCGTCACGCTGCGGGAGCTGATCGAGTTGGCCGGCGGCATGCAGCCCGGGCACAACCTGAAGTTCTGGACCCCGGGGGGCTCGTCGACGCCGCTGCTCACGGCCGAGCACCTGGACGTGCCGCTCGATTTCGAGGGGGTGGCGGCGGCCGGCTCGATCCTGGGCACCACGGCCACGCAGATCTTCTCCGACCAGGACTGCCCGGTCTACGCGACCTACCGGTGGCTGGAGTTCTACCACCACGAGTCGTGCGGCAAGTGCACCCCCTGCCGGGAGGGCAACTACTGGATGGTCCGGGTGTACCGGCGGATCCTCTCCGGCCAGGGCACCCACGAGGACCTGGACACCCTGCTCGACACCTGCGACAACGTCCTGGGCCGGTCGTTCTGCGGCCTGGGTGACGGCGCGACCAGCCCGGTGACCTCCTCGCTGCAGTACTTCAAGCAGGACTACCTCGACTACATCGAGGGACGCACCGCGCCGAAGCTGTCCGACAAGCAGCTGGTTGGGGCCCACTGATGCGAGCGCGAGGAGTGGGCGGAGCGAGCCCCGCAGTCGCGAGTGAAAGGCCGACACATGACTGACGTCGTCAAGGCCCCGGAAACCGTCACGCTCACCATCGACGGGGTCGAGGTCACCGCTCCCAAGGGGGCGCTGCTGATCCGGGTCGCCGAACAGATGGGCACGGAGATCCCCCGGTTCTGCGACCACCCGCTGCTGGCCCCGGCCGGCGCGTGCCGGCAGTGCCTGGTCGAGGTGGAGGGCCAGCGCAAGCCGGTCGCCTCCTGCACCCAGACCGTCGCCGACGGGATGGTGGTGCGGACGCAGCTCAGCTCCCCGGTCGCCAAGAAGGCGCAGGAGGGGGTCATGGAGCTGCTGCTGCTCAACCACCCGCTCGACTGCCCGATGTGCGACAAGGGCGGCGAGTGCCCGCTGCAGAACCAGGCGATGTCCACCGGCCGGACGGACTCGCGGTTCCACGAGCACAAGCGGGAGTACCCGAAGCCGCTGCCGATCAGCAGCCAGGTGCTGCTCGACCGGGAGCGTTGCGTGCTCTGCCAGCGGTGCACCCGGTTCTCCGAGGAGATCGCCGGCGACAAGTTCATCGACCTGATGAACCGGTCGTCCGCGGAGGAGATCAACATCTACCGGGACGACGCGTACGGCGCGGAGGGCGACGCGGGCGACGTCCCGTTCAACTCCTACTTCTCCGGCAACACGGTGCAGATCTGCCCGGTCGGCGCGCTGACCGGCACGCAGTACCGGTTCCGCGCCCGCCCGTTCGACCTGGTCTCCAGCCCGAGCGTGTGCGAGCACTGCTCGGCGGGCTGCGCGCAGCGTACGGACTGGCGACGGGGCCGGGTGCTGCGCCGGCTGGCCGGCGACGACCCGGCGGTGAACGAGGAGTGGAACTGCGACAAGGGCCGGTGGGGCTTCCAGTACACCCGCGCGCACGACCGGCTCACCAACCCGCTGGTCCGCGACGGGCGCACCGGTGAGCTGCGGGAGGCGTCCTGGAGCGAGGCGCTCACCGTGGCCGCCGAAGGGCTGCGGGCCGCCCGGGACTCCGGGCAGGGTGCCGGGGTGCTCACCGGCGGTCGGCTGACCGTCGAGGACGCCTACGCGTACGCGAAGTTCGCCCGGGTCGCCCTGAACACCAACGACATCGACTTCCGGGCCCGGCCGGTCTCCCGCGAGGAGGCCGACTTCCTGGCCAGCTCGGTCGCCGGCGTCACCGACGTGACGTACGCCGACGTGGAGAAGGCGCCGGCGGTGGTGCTGGTCGGGATCGAGCCGGAGGAGGAGTGCCCGATCCTCTTCCTGCGGTTGCGCAAGGCGTACACCAAGGGCGGCCTCCGGGTGTACGCGATCGCCCCGTTCGCCACCCGTGGCCTGGAGAAGCTCGGTGCGAAGCTGGCCCGGGTGGTGCCGGGTGAGGAGGCGAGCGTCCTCGCCGAGCACGCCACGGTCACCGAGGCGCTGAGCACCGAGGGCGCCATCCTGATCGTCGGTGAGCGGCTCGCCGAGGTGCCCGGTGGACTCTCCGCCGCCGCGGACGTGGCCCGGCGTACCGGTGCCAAGCTGGCCTGGGTGCCGCGGCGCGCGGGTGACCGCGGCGCGGTCGACGCCGGTTGCCTGCCGAACCTGCTTCCCGGCGGCCGCCTGGTCACCGAGCCGGCCGCCCGCGCCGAACTGGGCGAGGCCTGGGACATCGCGGCCGGGGTGATCCCGAGTCAGGCCGGCCGGGACACCGACGGCATCCTCGCGGCGGCCGCCAACGGTCAGCTCGGTGCCCTGGTCGTGGCCGGGGTCGACCCGGCCGACCTGGCCGACCCGCGCCTGGCCGAGCAGGCCCTGGAGAACGTGCCGTTCCTGGTGAGCCTGGAGCTTCGCAACAGCGCGGTGACCCGCCGGGCCGACGTGGTCTTCCCCGTCGCCCCGGTGGACGAGAAAGCGGGCAGCTTCGTCGACTGGGAGGGCCGCCTGCGCACCTTCGAGGCGGTGCTCCAGACGGCGGCGATGACCGACGGCCGGGTGCTGGACGCGCTCGCCGCGCAGCTCGACGTGCGGCTGGGCACCGGCGACGTGCCCAGCATCCGCCGCGAGCTGGGCTCACTGCCGCCCACCCGGACCAGCCGTCCCGCCGCCCCGTCGGTGGACCCGGCGGCCGTGCCTCAGCCGGGCGCCGGGGAGGCGGTGCTCGCCACCTGGCACCAGCTGATCGACCTGGGCAGCCTCCTCGACGGCGACGAGCACCTCGCCGGCACCGCCCGCCCGCCGGTGGTGCGGGTCGGCAAGGGCACCGCCGAGGCGCTGGGCGTCGCGGACGGTGACGCGGTGACGGTCGGGACCGACCGGGGCGCCGTGACGCTGCCGGCCGCCATCACCGAGATGCCGGACGGTGTGGTCTGGCTGCCCACCAACTCGCCCGGCGCGACCGTCCGGCGCAGCCTCGGTGCGACCTCCGGCACGGTCGTCCGGATCTCCGTCCCCGCCCCGAGCACGCCCGTTCCGGCCGGCCGGGTGGCGGCGGACGAGGCCGGCCTTCCGGGCCCACTGCTCAACTCCGGGGGTGCGTCCCAGTGAGCGCGAGGAGTGAGCGAGTGAGCCCCGCAGTCGTGAACGAGAGGTGGGCACGATGAACGCGGTCTACCTGGCCCAGGACCCGACCCTGGCCGACTTCGGCAAGGACCCGTGGTGGCTGGTCCTCATCAAGGTCGCCTTCGCCTTCGTCTTCGCGGTCCTGGCCACCCTGCTCGGCGTCTGGTTCGAGCGGCGCGTGGTGGGTTACATGCAGGTGCGGCCCGGCCCCAACCAGGTCGGGCCGATGGGCCTGCTGCAGACCCTGGCCGACGGGCTGAAGATGGCCTTCAAGGAGGACATCCTCCCGCGGGCGGCCGACAAGGTCGTCTACTTCTTCGCCCCGACCATCTCGGTGATCTGCGCGGTCACCGCGCTGTCGGTGGTGCCGTTCGGTCCGATGGTGAGCATCTTCGGCCACTGGACTCCGTTGCAGGTCACCGACGTCTCGGTGGCGGTGCTGGTGCTGCTGGCCTGCTCGTCGATGGGCATCTACGGCATCGTGCTCGGCGGTTGGGCCTCCGGGTCCACCTACCCGCTGCTCGGCGGGCTGCGCTCCAGCGCCCAGATGATCTCGTACGAGGTCGCGATGGGGCTGAGCATCGTGGCGGTCTTCATGACGGCCGGCACCATGAGCACCAGCGGGATCGTCGCGAAGCAGGGTGACGCCACCCAGCTCAGCCTCTTCGGCACCCAGATCCCGGCCCCCGGCTGGTACGCGATCCTGCTGCTGCCGAGCTTCGTCATCTTCTTCATCGCCACCGTCGGTGAGACCAACCGGGCGCCGTTCGACCTGCCCGAGGCGGAGTCCGAGCTGGTGGCGGGCTTCATGACCGAGTACAGCTCGCTGAAGTTCGCGCTCTTCATGCTCTCCGAGTACGTCTCGATGGTGACGATGTCCGCGGTCACCACGACGCTCTTCCTCGGCGGCTGGCGAGCCCCCTGGCCGATCACCCTCTGGGAGGGCGCCAACTCCGGTTGGTGGCCGATGATCTGGTTCTTCGGCAAGGTCATCGCCCTGGTCTTCGTCTTCGTGTGGCTCCGCGGCACGCTGCCCCGGCTGCGCTACGACCAGTTCATGCGGTTCGGCTGGAAGGTGCTGCTGCCGATCAACCTGGTCTGGATCCTGGTGCTCAGCGGCCTGCGGTCGATCGAGGACTGGGACACCCAGGGCAAGCTGATCGCGGTCGGCGTCCCGGCCGGGGCGCTGCTGCTGCTCACCCTCCTCTGGCCGAGCCGCAAGCCGCAGCCGAAGGAGACCGTCCAGGAGCAGGTCAACAACCGTCCGCACGGCAGCTTCCCGCTGCCGCCGATGGACCTTCAGGTCCCACCGAGCCCGCGCACCAGGCGCGTGGTCGCCGAGCGGGAGCCGGCCAACGTCACCGCCGGCTCGGAGTCCAGGGAGGTGTGACGTGGGCGCGATCACCGGAACGTTCAAGGGCTTCGGGGTCACCTTTTCGCACATGTTCAGGAAGGTGGTCACGACCGACTACCCGTTCAAGCCGCCGGTCTCGGCGCCGCGCTACCACGGGCGGCACATCCTCAACCGGCACCCGGACGGGCTGGAGAAGTGCATCGGGTGTGAGCTGTGCGCCTGGGCCTGCCCGGCCGACGCGATCTACGTGGAGGGTGGCGACAACACCGAGGAGCAGCGCTTCTCCCCGGGTGAGCGGTACGCCAGCATCTACCAGATCAACTACGCGCGGTGCATCTTCTGCGGGCTCTGCATCGAGGCCTGCCCGACCCGCTCGCTGACCATGAGCAACGAGTACGAGCTGGCCCGGGACAGCCGGCAGGATCTGATCTTCACGAAGGAGCAGTTGCTCGCGCCGCTGCTGCCGGGCATGGAGCAGCCGCCGCACCCGATGCGGCTCGGCGACAGCGAGAAGGACTACTACGTCGGCGGGTTGACCAACCCGGGTACCTCGGCCGGCGCTGAGCACGCGGCCAACAGCCCGGGCCGGTACCAGGTGGAGGAGCACCCCGGTGTCACCTTCCCGGGCGCCGAGCAGCACGCCCAGCGGGCCGCCGCGGGCAAGGGGGGCAAGGCATGACCACGCAGACGGTGCTCGCCGCCGCGGGCGGGGTGTCCGGCGGTGAGGAGGTCACCTTCTGGATCCTCGCCCCGCTCGCGCTGATCGGCGCGATCGGGACGGTGGCCGCCCGCAACGCGGTGCACTCCGCGCTTTGGCTGGTGCTGTCCATGCTCTGCCTGGGCGTGTTCTATGTGCTCCAGGCCGGGCCGTTCATCGGCATGGTGCAGATCATCGTCTACACCGGCGCGATCATGATGCTCTTCCTGTTCGTGCTCATGCTGGTCGGACGGGACGCGTCCGACTCGCTGATCGAGACGCTGCGCGGGCAGCGGACCGCCGCGATCCTGCTCGGCCTCGGATTCGCCGGCCTGGTCGGCGGTGGCATCTACCGGGCGCTGGAGGGCACCACGGCGGCGGGCCTGACGCAGGCGAACGCCGAGGGCAACGTCCAGGGCATCGCGCGGCTGCTCTTCACCAAGTACGTCTTCGCCTTCGAGTTGACCTCGGCGCTGCTGATCACGGCGGCGGTCGGCGCGATGGTGCTGGCGCACATCGAGCGGCGCAAGCAGGACAAGATGGACCAGATCGCCACCATGAAGGCCCGCTTCCGGCCCGGCAACTACCCCGGCCCGAAGCCCGGCCCGGGTGTCTTCGCCACCTCCAGCTCGGTCGCCACGCCCGCCCGGCTGCCGGACGGCCGACTCACCGAGCGGAGCACGCCGGACATCCTGCCGGTCCGCGAGCTGACCGCGCAGGAGACCTCGCTGAAGGGCACAGAAAAGTGACTCCTGACTACTACCTCGTGCTCGCGGCGATCCTCTTCACCATCGGCGCCGCCGGGGTGCTCATCCGCCGCAACGCGATCGTGCTGTTCATGTGCGTCGAGCTGATGCTCAACGCGGCCAACCTGACGCTGGTCACCTTCAGCCGGATCAACGGTGACCTCAACGGCCAGATCATGGCGTTCTTCGTGATGGTGGTGGCCGCGGCGGAGGTCGTGGTCGGCCTCGCGATCATCATGGCGATCTTCCGGACCCGGCGCTCGGCGAGCGTCGACGACGCCAACCTGCTCAAGTACTAGAGGGGCCTGCGGTGGGAGAGATTCTGACGAACGCCCCGGCGGAGCCGGCGGGGGCCGTCACCTACGCGACGGCGGACGGCCTGCTCGGCGGCGTCTGGCTGCTGGTGGCGATCCCGCTGGTCAGCGCGGCGATCCTGCTGCTGCTCGGCCGGCGCGCCGACCGGTGGGGGCACTGGCTCGGGGTGACCGCCATCGGCGCGTCGTTCGTGCTCGGCCTCACCTCGTTCTTCCAGCTGCGTGGTCTGGAGAACAAGTCCGTCGAGCTGAGCCTCTGGGACTTCATCTCGGTCGGCGGCCTGCACGTGGACTTCGGCCTGCTCTTCGACCCGCTGGCCGCGGTCTTCGTACTGCTGATCACCGGGGTGGGTTTCCTGATCCACCTCTACGCGGTCGAGTACATGGCGCACGACGAGGGCCGGCGGCGGTTCTTCGCGTACTTCAACCTCTTCGTCGCGGCCATGCTGCTGCTGGTGCTCGGCAACAACTACGTGATGCTCTACTTCGGCTGGGAGGGCGTCGGTCTGGCGTCGTACCTGCTGATCTCCTTCTGGTACGGGCGGCCGAGCGCGGCCACGGCCGGCAAGAAGGCGTTCCTGATGAACCGGGTCGGTGACGCCGGCCTGGCGATCGGCATCTTCATCATGTTCGCGACCCTCGGCACCACCCAGTACGACGAGGTCTTCTCGAACGTCGGCGCGCTGACCGGCGGCACCGTGCTCGTGCTCGGTCTGCTGCTCCTGCTCGGCGCGACCGGCAAGTCCGGCCAGTTCCCGCTCCAGGCATGGCTGCCGGACGCGATGGAGGGCCCGACCCCGGTGTCGGCGCTCATCCACGCGGCCACCATGGTCACGGCGGGTGTCTACCTGATCGCCCGGTCCAACCCGGTCTTCTCGGCCAACACGACGCTCCAGCTCGTGGTGGTGAGCGTCGGCGCGCTGACCCTGCTGCTGGGCTGCATCATCGGTGCGGCCAAGGACGACATCAAGCGGGTGCTGGCCTGGTCCACGGTGAGCCAGATCGGCTACATGTTCCTCGGTGTCGGCCTCGGCGGCGGCGCGTACGCGCTGGCCATCATCCACCTGCTGGCGCACGGTTTCTTCAAGGCCAACATGTTCCTCGGGGCCGGGTCCGTGATGCACGGGATGAACGACCAGGTGGACATCCGCCGATTCGGCGGGCTGGCCAAGCACATGAGGATCACCTGGATCACGTTCATGATGGGCTGGCTGGCCATCATCGGCATCCCGCCGCTGTCGGGCTACTTCTCGAAGGAGCCGATCATCGTGGCCGCCTTCGAGCGGGAGGACTGGACGGCCTGGCTCTTCGGCGGGGCGGCGCTGGTCGGCGCCGGGCTGACCGCGTTCTACATGACCCGGCTCTTCGTGCTGACCTTCCACGGGCCGAAGCGCTGGACCGAGGAGATCGAACACCCGCACGAGTCGCCGAAGCTGATGACCGTTCCGCTGATCCTGCTGGCGATCGGCTCGATCGGCGCGGGTTTCCTGCTCTCCACCTCGGTGCCCGACTGGCTGACCGCGACTGCGGGCCTCGGCGGGGAGCACGCGGAGCACGACCCGGTCCTGCCGCATCTAGTGATCACCATCCTCTCGCTGGTGGTGACCGTGCTGGGCGCGGGGCTGGCCTGGTCCCTGTTCCGTAACGGCACGGCCACCGCGCCGCAGCCGGCCGGGGTGCTGGTCACCGCCGCCCGCCGCAACCTCTACACGGACGCCTTCAACGAGGCGGTCTTCGAGAAGCCGGGCATCTTCCTCACCCGGGCGCTGGTCTTCCTCGACAACCGGGGCGTGGACGGGTTGGTCAACGGCCTCGCCGCCGCCGTCGGCGGAGGATCGGGCCGGCTCCGGCGGCTGCAGACCGGCTTCGTCCGGTCGTACGCGACCTCGATCCTGACCGGCGCGCTGCTGGTGGTGGCGGCGTTCCTGGCCGTACAGGCGGGGTGGCTGGCGTGATCGACCTCTTCCCGGCCGCCCCCGCCGGCGGACCACGCAGTGACGACGGAGGTAAGGCCGCATAATGTCCAACTTCCCGTTCCTCTCGGTGCTGACCGTGGCGCCGCTGGTGGGTGCCCTGGTGGTGGCTCTCCTGCCGCGGCGGCGGCCGGAGCTGGCCAAGCAGGTGGCGTTCGTCTGGTCGCTGCTCGTGCTGGTGCTCTCGGTCCTGATGTGGATCGCCTTCAAGATCGACGGTGACCGCTTCCAGTTCCGCGAGTCGTACCCGTGGATCCCGAACTGGGGGGTCCACTTCACGTTCGCCGCCGACGGCATCGCGCTTGTCATGCTGATGCTGATCGCCGTGCTGGTGCCGCTGGTGATCCTGGCGTCGTGGCACGACGCTGATTCCTCTCGGCGGTCGGTACCGGCCTACTTCGCGCTGCTGCTCGTCCTCGAGTGCACGATGATCGGCGTCTTCGCGGCCGCCGACGTCTTCCTCTTCTACGTGTTCTTCGAGGTCATGCTGGTGCCGATGTACTTCCTCATCGGCAGCTACGGCGGCCACCAGCGGCAGTACGCAGCCGTCAAGTTCTTCCTCTACTCGCTGGTCGGCGGCCTGTTCATGCTCGCCGCGGTGATCGGCCTCTGGGTGGTCGGCGGTAAGACCTTCGACTGGCAGGCGCTGTCGCAGGTGGACATCTCAACCGGCACCGAGCGCTGGCTCTTCCTCGGCTTCTTCCTCGCGTTCGCGATCAAGGCGCCGTTCTTCCCGTTCCACACCTGGCTGCCGGACGCCGGTGGCGCTGCGCCGGCCGGTGCGGCGGCGCTGCTGGTCGGCGTGCTCGACAAGGTCGGCACCTTCGGCATCCTGCGGTACTGCCTGCCGCTCTTCCCGGACGCGGCCAAGTGGTTCGCGCCGTGGGCGCTCGCGCTCGCGCTGATCGGCATCATCTACGCCGCGCTCCTCGCGGTCGGGCAGAACGATCTGAAGCGGCTGGTGTCCTACACCTCGATCGCGCACTTCGGCTTCATCGGCGTGGGCATCTTCGCCTTCACCACCCAGGCCGGCACCGGCGCGGTGCTCTACATGGTCAACCACGGCCTCGCCACCGGTCTGCTCTTCCTGGTGGTGGGCATGCTGATCGCGCGCCGCGGCTCGGCGCTGATCAGCGACTTCGGTGGTGCCGGCAAGCTGGTCCCGGTGCTGGCCGGCGTGCTCTTCTTCGCCGGTCTGGCCTCGCTCGCGCTGCCCGGCACCGCGCCCTTCGTCTCCGAGTTCCTGGTGCTGATCGGCTCGTTCACGGTGAACAAGCCGGTCGCGGTGATCGCCACCCTCGGCATCATCCTGGCGGCGGCGTACGTGCTGTGGATGGTGCAGCGCACCACGCAGGGCACCCTCAACCCGGCGTTGACCGAGATCGACGGGATGCGGCGTGACCTCAACCTGCGCGAGAAGGTCGTGATCGCGCCGCTGGTCGCGCTGATCGTGCTGCTGGGCTTCTACCCGAAGCCGGTCACCGATGTGATCAACCCCGCCGTGCAGGCGACCATGAACGACATCGGCAAGACCGATCCCGCCCCGGCACCGGGCACCAGCGTCCAGGAGGCGAGCCGGTGAGCGCGAGGAGTGAACGAGCAACCGTGAGCGAGCCCGGGCACGGGCACGCGGAGCGCGCGGAGCGAGCCCCGCAGTCGCGAGCAAACAGCGACCCAGTCGCGAACGGAAGGTTGGCCCAGTGAGTGAACTGAAGCTGCCGTCGATCGACTACGCGGCGCTCGCCCCGATCCTGATCATGTTGGGGGCCGCACTGGTCGGTGTCCTGGTCGAGGCGTTCGTGCCGCGGCACAGGCGGCACCTGGTGCAGCTGTCGGTGTCGCTGCTCGCGGTGCTCGCCGCGTTGACCATGGTGGTGCTCAACGCCGACGACCGGCTGATCACGGCCGGCTCGGCGATCGCCGTGGACGGGCCCACCCTCTTCCTCCAGGGCGCGATCCTGGTGCTCGCCGCGATGGCGCTGCTGCTGACCGGTGAGCGCGCGGTGGAGCGCGGCGGAGCGTTCGTCGCGCACGCCGCGATCACCGCCGAGTCGGCCGAGGACCGGCGGCAGGCCGAGAGCGCTGGCGGTACCACCGAGGTGTACCCGCTCGCCACGTTCGCCATCGGCGGCATGCTGATCTTCGTGGCGGCGAACGACCTGCTGACCATGTTCATCGCGCTCGAGGTCTTCTCGCTGCCGCTCTACCTGCTCTGCGCGCTGGCCCGTCGTCGGCGGCTGCTGAGCCAGGAGGCGGCGCTGAAGTACTTCATGCTCGGCGCGTACGCCTCGGCGTTCTTCCTCTTCGGCGTCGCGCTGATCTACGGCTTCACCTCCGGCATCCCGGGCCGGTCGGCCGGGGTCGACTTCGCCACCATCAACGCGGCGGTGAACGAGTCGCCGGCCAGCCGGGTGCTGCTCTTCGCCGGGATGGCGCTGCTCGCCATCGGCCTGCTGTTCAAGGCGGCCGCGGCGCCGTTCCACGTCTGGACGCCGGACGTCTACCAGGGCGCGCCGACGCCGGTCACCGCGTTCATGGCCGCCTGCACGAAGGTCGCCGCGTTCGGCGCCCTGCTGCGGGTGTTCCACGTGGCGTTCGCCAGCGCCAGCTGGGACTTCACCCCGGTGCTCGGGGTCGTGGCGGTGCTGACCATGCTGGTCGGCGCGGTGCTCGCGGTGACCCAGACCGACATCAAGCGGCTGCTGGCGTACTCCTCGATCGCCAACGCCGGCTACCTGCTGGTGGGGGTGCTCGCGCCGTCGAAGGACGGGCTCTCCGGCACCATGTTCTACCTGGTCGCGTACGGCTTCTCGGTGCTCGCCGCGTTCGCCGTGGTGACCCTGGTACGCGACGGTGACGGGGAGGCCACCCACCTGTCCCGCTGGGCCGGGCTGGGGCGCCGCTCGCCGTTCTTCGCCAGCGTATTCACGTTCATCCTGCTCGCCTTCGCCGGTATCCCGCTGACGAGCGGCTTCACCAGCAAGTTCGCGGTCTTCGGGCCGGCGTTGGCCGAAGGCCGGGCGTGGCTCGTGGTCGCCGGTGTGCTGACCAGCATGGTGCTGGCGTTCCCGTACCTGCGGGTCGTGGTGATGATGTGGCTCTCCGAGCCGGGTGAATCCACGCCGACCGTCGCGGTGCCGGGCGGGCTCACCTCGGCGGCACTGATGATCGGTGTGGTGGCCACCCTGGTTCTCGGTGTCGCTCCGGCACCGCTGCTCGATCTGGCCACAGGGGCCGCCGAATTCGTCAGATGACGATCCGCTCCGCCCGAAGGCCGGTACGCCAACGCGTGCCGGCCTTCGGGTGTCCGCACGGTCTCTCGCGAGTACGATCGCTGCCGCCGTCGCCCGCATCCCCCGTCCGGGGCTGGTCGAACGCGTGTGGCATGGTTGAGGCGTGGTGAAACCGGCTGGCGAGGATACAGGTGCCACCGGCTCCGGCGGCCGCCGGAGCTGGCATGGCGCGGGTCAGTTCGGGGCGCTCGGCCTCTATCTCGCCGATCCCCGCCTCGAGGAGTCCGTGCTGGCCGTCCTGGACGCCGTCGAGGTCGAGCTGCGGGCGAGTGTCGCCAGCGCCGACCCGTTCGTCACGGAGGCCGCCCGGCATCTGGTCGAGGCCGGTGGCAAGCGGTTCCGGCCGCTGCTGGTCGCGCTCGGCGCTCAGTTCGGTGACCCGTGCGCCGCGACGGTCGTACCGGCTGCGGTGGTGATGGAGCTCACCCATCTGGCGACGCTCTACCACGACGACGTGATGGACGAGGCGGTCGTTCGCCGGGGCGCGCCCAGCGCCAACTCCCGGTGGACCAACTCGGTGGCGATCCTGGTCGGTGACTACCTCTTCGCCCGGGCGGCCGACGTCGCCGCCGACCTGGGCACCGAGGCGGTACGCCTGCAGGCGCGTACCTTCTCGCAACTGGTGCACGGCCAGATCGCCGAGACCGTCGGGCCCCGCTCCGGTGACGACCCGGTCGCGCACTACCTCGAGGTGATCGCCGGGAAGACCGGTTCGCTGATCGCCACCTCGGCCCGGTTCGGCGGCCTGTTCGGCGGTGCGTCGCCGGAGCACGTCGAGGCGCTGGCCGGCTACGGCGAGACGATCGGTGTCGCCTTCCAGCTCTCCGACGACCTGCTCGACATCGCGTCCGAGTCGGTCCAGTCGGGTAAGACCCCCGGCACCGACCTGCGTGAGGGCGTACCGACCCTGCCGGTGCTGTACGCCCGGTCGGGCGACGACTCCGACGCCGCCTCCGTCCGGCTGCGCGAGATCCTCTCCGCCGGTGCGGTGACCGACGACGATCTGCACGCCGAGGCGCTCGGTCTGCTGCGGGAGAGCCCCGCGTTGAAGCGGGCTCGGGAGACCGTCCGCAGCTACGCGGAGGACGCCCGCTCGAAGCTCGCCCCGCTGCCCGACAACCCGGCCCGCCGCGCCCTGGAGTCCCTCTGCGACTTCGTAGCCGACCGCACCAGCTGACTCGCACCCCTTCCCTTCCGCCATCAAGCGCGGTGATCAAGAGGATTGCGTCAGAGATCGGGCTGATGATGACGCAACCCTCTTGATCACCTGGTGGTACACGCCGCGGACAGGGTCCGCGCCGGCGGACCTGGGGCCGCCGGGGTCAGGGGCGGGTGAGGAGGCGGCTGCCGGTGAGCATGAGGGCGGCGGCGGCGAGCATCGACAGCGCGGCCGTGCCCCACATGGCGGAATAGCCGACCCGGGCGGCCACCGCACCGAGGCCGAGCGGGCCGAGGCAGCCGCCCGCGTACACCCCGGTCTGCGTGATCGAAGTGGCGGCGGCCGGTGCCTGCGGGTGCAGCCGGACCACCGCGAAGTTCATCAGCCCGGGCCAGGCCCAGCCGAGCCCGAAGCCGAGCACGACGCCCGCCACCAACGGCACTGCGCCGCCCGTGGCGAGCAGACCGAGCCCGCCCGCGCCCACCAGCAGCATGGCGGCGATGACGACGACGTGCCCACCGGACCGGCGGTCGGCCAGCCACCCGGAGCCGATCCGGGCGACGACGCAGACCGCGCTGCCGAGCGTGAGCGTCAGCCCGGCCAGTCCCGGCGCCAGTCCGCGTGCGGCTGCGGAGTCGACCACGAAGGTGCCCAGAGCGTTGGCGGCCGCCGCGGCGAGCGTCGCGGCGACCCCGATGACCACGAGGGCGCCGGTGCCTCGACCGGCCCGTGCACGGCCCGTGCGCCGCGCCGCCCGGCCCTCCCGGGCGGGTACGGCCGCCAGGGCGGCCAGCGCGGCGACGCCCGCGGCGACGAACGCCCACCGCCAGCCGGCGGTGAGCGCGATCGTCGGCACCGCCGCCCCGGCCAGCAGTGTGGAGACCGGGATGGCCGCCTGCTTGACTCCGAACGAGAGCCCCTGCCGGTGGGGCGGGACGTGCCGGGCGAGCGCGACGTTGCTGGCGAGCTGACCGAGCGCGTTGGCGACACCGCTGACCGCCAGCAGCCCAAGCAGGACCGCGTACGAGTGGGCCAGCGCCGCCACGGCCAGCAGGCAGGCGGCCGAGAGCAGGATGCCGCTGCGGGCGACCACCGCCGGTCCGTACCGCTCGGCGAGAGCGCCGGACGGCACCGACGCGAGCGCGCCCACCCCGAAGTACACGGAGACCACGAGGCCGAGCCCGGCCGGGGAGAAGTTCAGGTCCTCGCCCAGCTGTACGGCGAGACCGCCGACCAGGAAGACAGGCAGGACACAGGCGATGGTGACGGCGATGGCACTCGCGCTGGCCCGGACAGGGCGGGCCGGAGCGGTGCCGGTGAGCGGGGTGGTGGCGGTCTCGGTCATCGTCTGGCAAACCTACGCCAGGCCTTCATGGACCACGGATCGTGTCCGTGAGTACACAGGCCGTTGATGACGATCTGGCATCCTCGACCCGAACGGGCGTTTCGCGGCGGCCCGGAATTTCATATGGTGTAAGTCCCCGGCGGCGGAGGTGGTTGTGCGCGACCCCCTGGCGGAACCTTCGGATCTCATCCGCAGCGTCTCCCGCGCGCTACGAGTGCTCGAGTCGGTCGGTCGTGCGCCCAGAGGACTGACCGTCAAGCAGATCGCCCGGCGGTGCGAGCTGACCGTCGCCACGACGTACCACCTTGTCCGCACACTGGCGTACGAGGGTTACGTCATCCGTCGCGAGGACGGCACGTACATCGTGGGGCTGGAGGTCGCCGACCGTTACCGGGAACTGGTGGCGGCGTTCCGCGGGCCGCCGGCGGTCGGCGAGACCCTCCGCCGCGCCGCGACGGAGACCGGGTACAGCCATTACCTCGGCCGGTTCGTCGGCGGTCAGGTGGCGGTCACCGCGGTCGCCGAGGGGCCCCGCTCCCCGTACCTGGAGGACCTGGTCCCCGGCTTCGACGAGGGAGCGCACGCCACCGCGCTCGGCAAGGCGCTGCTCGCCACGCTCACCGCCGAGCAGCGGTTCCGCTACCTACGCGAGTACGGCATGCGTCCGTTCACCAGCGCCACGCTCACCACCTCGGAGACGTTCGAGGCCGATCTCGCCGCCGGCGACCGGCGCGGCATGCAGCTGGAACTCGGGCAGTTCCGCCAAGGAGTGGCCTGCGCCGCAGTGCTGGTCAGCCCCGACAAGGACATGGAACGGCGGGTCGTGCTCGCCTGCGCGCTGCCGGCGAACGAGATGATGACCTCCGCCCGGATGGTCCGGGCGAAGCTGCTCACCGCGGCCCGGACGGTCGCCGACAGCATCGCGGCCGACCAGCACTGACCCGGCATCCGACCAGGCCCCCTCCCCGGGCTGGGAGAGGGCCCCGCGGTGCGACCTGGCGCGCGGCCTCGGGCTGAACCGTTCCGGGCAACCGCCCGTATTTCGAAGCGAACGCATCGCCGTGCTCGCGACAAGAGCGAGGAGACCGCCATCAGCGACCACGATGCCCACTTGCTTCGCGCGCTGCACGACGAGCATGCGGAGGCGCTCTACGCGCACGCCGTGCGGCTGGTCAACGGCGATCGGCAGCGCGCCGAGGACCTGGTCCAGGAGACCCTGCTGCGGGCCTGGCGGCATCCCGAGGCCCTGGACCCGCGCCGCGGCTCGGTCCGTGCCTGGCTCTTCACCACCGCCCGCAACCTGGCCATCGACGCCTGGCGGCGACGGGGCACCCGGGTCGGGGAGGTCTACACGGACGAACTGCCCGAACCGCCGGAGGCGGTGGACGAGGCCGAGCGCGCGGTGGAGGCGTGGACCGTCGCCGAGGCGTTGAACCGGCTCAGCCCGACCCATCGGGAGGTGCTCGTCGAGTGCTTCTACCAGGGACGGTCGGTGGCGGAGGCGGCGGCACGGCTGGGGGTGCCGCCGGGCACGATCAAGTCGCGCACCCACTACGCGCTGCGCTCACTACGGTTGGTCCTGGCCGAGATGGGGGTGACCGAATGAGCCGCTGCGAGTTCACGCAGGACGACGGCGCATACGTGCTGGGTGCCCTCGCCCCCGCCGAGCGGGCCGCGTACGAGCGACACCTGGCCGGGTGCGCCGAGTGTCGCGGGGCGGTCGCCGAACTCGCCGTACTGCCCGGGCTGCTCGGCCGGCTCGACCCGGCTGGACTGGAGCAGTTCCTGCAGCCCACGTCGGGTCCGTCGCTGCCGGCACTGCTCGACGAGGCCCGGAACCGTAGACGCCGCGAGCGGGCGGCCGGCCGGCGGCGGTACGCGTTGACCGCGCTGGTGGCGACGGCGCTGGCCCTGATCGTCGGGGTCGGCGCGGCCCTCGTGCTGCCGCGGCGGGCCGCCCCGCCCGCCGAGGAACTGCGGATGGTGGCCATGCAGCCGGTGGCCGGCAGCGTGCCGGTGCACGCCGAGCTCGCCCTGACCACCACCGGATGGGGCACCGAGGTGACCATGCGCTGCGGGTACGACCCGCGTCCCGGCTACGGCAAGGCGTACACCTTCCGGCTGGTCGCGCGCGGGCCGGACGGGGCGACCGAGCAGGTCGGGTCCTGGCTGGCCGCGCCCGGCGACAGCGTACGGTTCACCGGCGTCACCCGGTTCACCGGCGCGGAGCTGGTACGGCTGGAGCTGCTACGCGCTGACGACACCCCGGTGCTCGGCTACGACGTCCGCTGATCGCCGGCCGTCGACGTCCCGCGTCAGCGGTGCCCGCCCGGCGGCCCTGACGTCGGCAAGGGCCACGCGTCCGGGCGGCCGTACGTCCTCAGCGGGCGGCGGTGGCGGCGGCAGTGGGCGCGCTGGTACGAGTGGCGGCCCGAGTGCGCCGGGCGTTGCGCACCGCGTCGGCCGTGAACACGATCAACGCGAGCCAGACCAGCGCGAAACCGGCCAGCCGGGCCGGCGGCATCGGCTCGTGGAAGATCAGCACACCGCAGGCCAGCTGAAGGATCGGGGCGAGGTACTGGATCATGCCGAGGCTGGTGAGCGGCAGTCGGTTGGCAGCGCCGGCGAAGAGCAGCAGCGGGATCGCGGTGGCCGCGCCGGCCAGCACCAGCAGCACGGTGTGCGCTGCCGAGACGTGGCCGAAGGTGACATCGCCGGTCGAGGCGAGCCAGCCGAGGTAGCCCAGCGCGGGCAGCGCCAGCACCGCCGACTCGACGAAGAGCCCCTCCGCCGCGGGCAGCCCGAGCTGCTTCTTGACCAGGCTGTACCCGCCGAAGCTGAGGGCGAGGGTGAGCGCGAGGTACGGCACGTGGCCGTAGTCGACTGTCAACACGGCGACGGCCACGCCGCCGACGCCCAGTGCCACCCACTGCGCCCGGCGGAGCTGTTCGCGCAGCACGGCCACGCCGAGCAGCACGACCACCAGCGGGTTGATGAAGTAGCCGAGCGCGGTCTCCACCACCCGGTCGGAGTTCACGCCGTAGATGTAGGTGCCCCAGTTGACCGCGATCAGCGCCGCGGCGACACCGATCGCCACGAGCGCTCGCGGGCGACGCGCGAGCGCCCGCAGGAACGCGATGTTGCGCAGCGCGGCGAGCAGCAGCGCCACGAACGCCACCGACCAGACGATCCGGTGCGCCAGGATCTCGAGCGGCCCGGTCGGCCGCAGCAGCTTCAGGTAGAGCGGGAAGAAACCCCAGAGCAGGTACGCGCCGAAGCCGTAGAGGTAACCCAGTCGCAGCGGTGTCACGCCTCAACCGTAAGGGGTGGCGGGCCTTCGGGTTCCTTTCGGGTGGTCGGGGCCACCAGCGCGTCGCCGACAGCGGTCATCGTGGCCGCGCCGTCCGGCGTCACCGGCCGGCCGCGCTGGTCGAGCTGCATGAAGTGGTCCGGGTCGACCGGTGCGAAGCCGACCTTCGCGTACACCCCGTGCGCGTCCAGCGTGGCCAGCAGGATCCGCCGTACGCCGAGCTCGGTCAGGTGGTCCCGGACCGCGCCGGCCAGCCAGGTGCCCAACCCGTGCCCCCGCTCACCGGGGTCCACGTAGACGTCGCAGAGCCAGGCGAACGTGGCCCCGTCGGTGACCGCCCGGGCCACGGCCACCTGGCGACCGTCGCCCGGACGGTAGACGCCGAACCCGATCGAGCCGGCGAAGGCCCGCCCCACGGTCTCGCGGTCGCGGTCGAGCGCCCAGTACGCGTCGGTGCTGAGCCAGCGGTGCACCCGATCCAGGTCGAGTCGACCGGAATCGGTGCTGAGCAGGTAACCGTCATCGCGGACCAGGGTGAACATCCTGGGACGCTAACCCCCGCCATCCCGTCGTGGCACCTGCCAATTTCCGCAATCTGGCCGCTCCCGGCGGCCCCGACCTGGATCAGTCGCGGTCCAGGATGGCGCCCAGCACCCAGGTCACGATGCCGACGAAGAGAGCGCCCAGCACCGCCGAGGGCCAGAACCCGTCGACGTGGAACGGCAGCCCGGCCTCACCGGCGATCCAGCTGGTGAGCAGGAAGAGCAAGCCGTTGACCACGAGCGCGATCAGCCCGAGGGTCAGCAGGTAGAACCCACAGCCGACGGTCTTGATGATCGGCTGGAGAACCGCGTTGACCACGCCGAAGATCGCCGCCACCAGGATCAGCGTGGTGACCGTGGTGACCGCCGAATCCGAGTCGAGCGAGATGCCGGGAATGAACAGAGTGGCCAGCCAGAAGGCGAACGCCGTAGTGACCAGCCGGATCAGCAGGCCCTTCAGAAAACTCATGGCGGCGATGGTGCCACGCGTCGACCAGCGGCGGAACCCGTGCCCGTCCACCATCCGTCGGCAGCCGTCCCTCGGTTGTGGTCCCGGCGACCCGGTCGCCGGCCCACCTCAGCCGCGCGATGGACGGCCGATGAGGTGCGCCTCGACGGGAGTGATCGAGACCTGCGCCCAGCGCAACGCGCGCCGGTTGATGACGGCCACCATGTCGTCGCGCATCCGGGTCAGCGACTGCGCGGAATCGCCGAGCCCCAGCGCCGCGCCGGCCAGGGCGGCCTCGCCGGTGTCGAGAGGTTGGAGCACCACCAGGTCGGCGCGGTTGAGCATGTCCACGTCCGCCACGGTCAGCTCTTCGCGTACGACCAGGGTGGACCGCCACGGTGGGCCGGGCTGCGGATCGGCCGGCACCGCACCGCCCTCCGTCACCAGCAGCACGGGGCGGAGCGGGGTGCCTGCCCCGGTGGGGAGCGGCCGGCCGGGCGGAAGCAGCGGTATCGTCCCGCCCGGAGCGCCGACGCCGCGGACGAATGCTTCCCACTCGCGCGGACGGCTGGTCTGCACCATCGCCTGCGCGCCGAGCGCCAGGGCGCGCAGCACCACGAGCTGAGCCGCGCGTACGCCGCCGACCAGCAGCACCCGGGTGCTCTCCGGCCGGAAGAGCCGGACGGTCAGCGCCTGCCCCTGCCGGTTGGTGCCGAGCACCAGTCCCGCGTCGGCGAGGGGCAGTTCCGGCAGTTCCGGCGCCGCCGCGGATCGGCGGGCCGGCTCGGCCAGCGCCAACGGCAGCGTGCCGGCCAGCCCGCGGGCGTGCGTGCCGTCCAGCCGGTGGACCTGCCCACCCAGGTCGGCCAGCAGCCGGTGCAGGGCCTGCGCGGCCAGCGACAACGCCCCGGGCGTACCCGCCGCGAGGCGGACGATCGTTGCGTTCGTCGCGTCGGCACCATTGCCTGGGCCGGCGCAGAGCGCGACAGTCGTGGCGACGGCCGGCAGGGCGAGCAGCCGGGTCACCAGTTGTCGACAGGCGTCGCCGTCCAGATCCGGCCACCGGTCCAGCCGGAAGGTGGCCTGGCGCAGCCCGCCCGCGTGCAGCGCCGTCCAGTGTTCGCGCACCGGTGTGCCGTCGAGGTGGGCGAGGTCGGCGAGCACCCGCAGCGCCGGGGTCACGCCGAGCGGACGTACGTCCAGTGGTCGCAGTCGCCGGACGATCCGTCGTACCACGCCGGTGAGGGCGGCCCGCAGTTCGTCCGCCGACCACCCGTCGACCCGCAGCACCCGTACGGCGACGACCGCCCGCTCGCGCCCGGCCAGCCGCCCGTCCGTCAGCTGCCGGTACGACGTGCCCGCCGCGCCTTCCACCGCCGGGGCCGGGGTCGCCGCGAGCACCAGTTGGATCCGGATCGGCGGACCGTCCGACGTGGGCGGTGGCAGCAGCGCGGAGGGCGCGGGTAGCGTGCGCGGTCCACCTCCGATCAGCTCGTCCGGATCGCCGAGCTCCAGCAGCGCCACCATGCCGGCCGTGTCGTCGAGCGCGGCGGCCCGCCCGCCGAGCAGGTCGATGGGGCGGACGACGGCACCCGGATCCACGAGGTCGAGCAGCGCCAGCGGGCCCGCCTGAGCCGGCAGCCCCCTGCGGCGGGTGAGGTGATCGAGGCCCGTGCCCGCCCATTCGTAGAGCCACCGGCCCCGGATCCGCAGCCAGGCCAGTGGCAGCAGCAGCGCGGCGATGAGCAGAGCACCCGCCAGGGGCCCGGCGCCGCGGCCCAGTGCGGCGAGGAGCAGTGCCATCGCGACCTGCGCGGCGACGATCTGGCCGGCCCGGACACCCGGCGACTCGCGGAACCGCGCCGACGACTGCGCGGGTGCGGATGAGGGCGAGCGGCCGGTCACCCGTCTGCCCGAGTGACGCCGCCCGGCGGTGCTGGTAGTCGTCACCGCCCCTCCCGCCCGTCACTCGCCGCTACCTCGCTGCGGCACATGGTAAGCGAACTGATCGGCGCGCGTTGTCCACAGGGGAGCCGAGCGGGGTAGCAGAAGAGCTACCGGGCGACTACCGTCAGCCACGAATTCCGCTGACCCCGTGCCTGCCGTCCGCGACTCTCCCGGGTGCGAGAGGTGCGCTTCTGTGCGCACCCATGGCCGGCCGAGGCCGATGAGACGAGGTGAGGTCCGAAAGTGTCCCAGACCCAGGCGGAAGCCGCGGTGATGCAGCAGACCGCGGCCAGGTTCGAGCAGGTGGACCAGTCCCTGCAATCGATGCTCAGCAACCTACTGGCCGAGCTCGACGTGTTGCAGCAGGCCTGGCGAGGCGCCGGTGGGCGGTCGTTCGAGCAGGTGAAGCAGCAGTGGGCGCAGGATCAGGCCGCGTTGCAGCGGGCCCTGCGAGAGACGGCCGGTGCGATCCGTACGGCCGGGCAGCAGTACGACGTCTCGGACACCGAGGCCGCCGGCCGTATCGCCGGCACCAACCGCGGCGGCATCCAGCTGCCGCTCTGACAGGTTCCGATCCAGGGGGAGGGATTTAGATGGACAACGGCATACTCGTCGTCAACTTCGCCGCGCTGCAACAGGCCAGCGCGGACATCCAGAAGGCGTTGAACACGCTCGACTCGCAGCTCGGCCAGCTCGAGCGGGACGCCGCTCCGTTGGTGTCCGGCTGGACGGGTGAGGCCCAACAGGCGTACGAGCAGCGGCAGGCCCGTTGGCGTGCCGCCTCGCAGGACCTCCAGGCCATGCTGCGCGACATCAAACTCGCGGTGGACGATTCCGCCACCGACTATCTGGACACCGAGAAGAAGAACGTCGGCCTGTTCCAGTGACTCCGGCGCCGGGAGGTGCCCCGGGCCCTCCCGGCGCAACGGTTCGCCGCATCGACGGTGGTGCCGGCCCTGCTCCGGGCCGCGCCACCGCTCGCTCAGGCGCGGTCGGCCGGGCGCCAGCGGCGGCGAGCACCACGCGGCAGCAGGTACGCGAGCAGGGCGACGACGGCGGCCGCCACGCCGAGGACGGCCGCCACCGCCAGCGCTCGGTCCCGGGCAAAGTCCCGCCGGGCCTGCTGCGCCTGTCGTGCCGGGTCGGTCCGGTCGTCGGCCAGGGCGGCCACCGGCCGGGGTTCACCCGCCGGGCCCCCGGTGGTCTCGGTGACCGCCCGGTACGGGTTGAGCACTCCGGCCCCGTATCCGCCGTCCGGCGCCGGGTCGGCGCTGGCGACGATCCGCTCGGCCACCTGAGCGGCGCTCAGCCGGGGCTGGTACTCGCGCAGCAGTGCCGCGGTCGCGGCGACGAACGGGGTCGCGTAACTGGTGCCCTCGGCCCGGTGGTGGCCGCGACCGGGCGCGGCCGTCAGCACGTCGCTGCCGGGCGCGACCAGGTCGACGTACGGCCCGGTCTGGGAGAACGGCGCGCGTGAGCCGTCCGCTCCGATCGCGCCAACCCCGAGCACCCCGTCGTAGGCCGCCGGGTAGGGCCGGGGATCGCCGGCCTCGTGAAGGTTTCCGGCGGCGGCGACCACGACCACGTCACGGCTCAGCGCGTAGTCGATTGCGGCACGTACGGCCGGATCGTCCGTGTAGAGCACGACCGAGAGGTTCAGCACGTCCGCGCCGTGGTCGACCGCCCATCGGATCGCCCGGGCGAACTCGCCGGCGCCGACCGTACGCCCCGACTCTCGCCCCTCCACCACCTGCTGCTCGCTGACCCGCACCGGGAGGATCCGGGCACCCGGCGCCAGGCCGCGGAACGCCACGCCGGTGCGGGGTGCGGCGGCGATGAGGCTCGCCACGCCGGTGCCGTGGCCGGCGCAGTCACGGGTACCGTCGCCGCCGCCGTCGAGCAGGTCGGTGCCGTCGAGCACCCGGCCGGTGAGCTGGTGATGCCCCCGATCCACCCCGGAGTCGACGACCGCCACCGTCACCCCCGCCCCGGTGGCGAACGGGGCCAGCCGTTCGGGGACGTACCGCTGCTGTGGCCAGGGTGTGGCGGTGACCGTCCCGGCGGGAGCCAGCGGTGTGGCGCAACGCGGCGCGGCTCGGCGGCTCTCCGTGACCGCGGCTGGACGGAGTACCGCCTGGGCCGGGCGGCGAAGCCGAGCCGGTTGAGCCGCCGCCGAATCCGGCATCCTGGCCACCGAATCGGTCGCCCCGGCGGGCGGGACCGGACTCGAAGCGGCGGCCGGCCGGGCGGGAGCGACGGCCGGAACACCGGCCAGCAGCGCGGCGGCCAGTGCCGCCATGGCCGGGCGCCCCATCGACCGGGACATCGGGTCGCCTCCGCATCGTGTCGGCTCCGGTACGGGATGTTATCGCCTCTGCGGCATCGCCGCGCACCACCGGCGGGCTGGCATTGTGATCTTGTTACCACCTTGTAGGTTGTAGGCGATGCCTATGGCCTGTTCTCGGGAGGAGAGGTGGCCGTGACCGAATGGGAACCGGCCACGGAGGCCGAGGCGGCGTTGCGGGACGCGTTACGCGCCAACGACCAGGAGCGCTACTTCCGGATCCTGGCCCGGACCGATCTCCTCCTTCCGACGACGCAGGCGACGGCCGGCCAGACCCAGCCGGGGTGGGGCACCTGGACCAGCGGCGGCCGCACGCACGTGCTCGCGTTCACCTCCGCCACCGCCCTGCGGTCGTGCCTCGGCGACAACGCGGGCGCCAGCCGCCGCACCGCGTTCGCGGACCTCGCCGCCGGATGGCCCAACCCCGAATGGTGGCTGGCCATCAACCCCGGCCTGCCCGTCGAGGGATACCTGCCCGCGTGGTACGTCGCCCAGCTCGCCCGCGGCGAGGTACGGCTCCCCGGTCGTACCCTCGGCGCCCGGGCGCGGCTCGAACGGGCCGAGTCGCTGGCTCGCGCCCGTGCCGCCGAGGCCGGTCGGGACGCCTCGACGGCACCGGCCGCCGGCGCCCCGGCGGGGCGAACCCCGTTCCGGGCCGCCGCGCCCGCCGCCGGGCTGGCGGTGGGCACCGAAACCGCCGCAACGGCCGGTCGGGTGCCGCCGGCCCCCGTGGCGCTGCCGCGACGGTCGGCCGAGTCGGCGCCGGGCGCCGATGCGGATCCGGCCCGTTCAAGGGGTGGGGAGCAGGGCGCGGGCGGACGGGCCGCGCCGTTCATTCCGCCCGCCGCCGACTGGTCCACCTCTCTCGGCAGCCGAACTCCGCCGGCGCGTTCCGGACCCGACGAGACAGCGGCGGGCAACGCGCGGACCGCCTCGACCGGCGGCACCGAGGCACCGCGTCGGTCCTTCTTCGAGCCGGCGTCGGGGCGCGGGTCGGCGCCTCGCGAACCCCTCCGGCCCGGAGACCGGGCAGCGCCACCCTCCCGGTTCGGCCGCAGCGACCAGCCGTTTCCCCGACGCGGCCCGATCGACGGGCCGAGGGACGCGGAGGCGACCCAGGCCTTCTTCGCCGCCGCCCAGGAAACGACCCCGCCCCCGCGCCCGTCGAAGGACACGGACTGGACGGCCGGAGCCCCGGCCACCGGGACGGAGGCTACGCAGCCCCTGCCGCCCCGCGGGCCGGACCCGCAGGCCGAGGAGCCCACCCGGGCCTTCGGTGTGTTCGGCGCACCGATCCGACCGCCTGCCGCGACCGGCCGGCCCGGCTCCGACCCGGGTGGCGAACGGACTCAGCCGCTGCCGCCGCGCCCCCGCTCCGAGCCCGGCGACCCGAGGCCCGTGGAGGAACTGCCACCGTCCACGGCGGAGCCGGTCTCCGGCCCACCGGCGCCCCGCCGGGGCTTCACGCCCATCGTCATCGAGGGCACCATCATCGAATCCCGCGACCTCGACCCACCGGGGAGAGGCCCGACCGGTCCGGTGGACCCGACCGGCGTTCCGGCCACCGGATGGGTGGCTCCGGGCACCACCGCCCCGAACGGTGCCGGCTCGCGGGGGCCTCGACCGGGTGCCGGTGGTGAGGACCTCTGGTCCCCGTCCCGGCCCGGTAGCACGCGGCGAGACGCACAGCGCGCCGAGCCGCACCAACCCTCGGTCGGTGCGGGGGCGGGTGGCGACCCGTGGACTCCCCGCTCGGGCAGCGCCTGGATGCACCCGAAGGCGACCGGTAGCCCGCGTCTCGGCGACGTGCCGGCCGACTACTCGGCCGACCCGACGCTCGACCTGCGCGGCGCCGGCTCCTCGGCCCCGGCCCATCGCGTCGAGGACGCTCCCGTGGACCTCTGGACGCCACGTTCGGACCGGCTGGCCGCCGCCGGTGCGGCACCTCCGGTTGGGGCAACCGAAGACACCGCGCCGACGACGGGCGGGGAACGTGCCACGGACACCGCCTCGGCGCCGGATGGCGAAGCAACCACCGCGTTCACCGCAGCGTCCGAGGCGGACGCCGACGACCCGACCACGGGCGTCGACGAGCCGGCGGTCGAGTTCCAGCCGGCCAACGCGGTCGAGGAGGAACTGCTCGGCGCGGCCGGGGCGGGCAGCACCGACACCTTCCTCTCCACCCTGCTGCTCGCGCGGGTGCTCCTGCCGGTGGCGGCCGATTCGGCGCCCGGTAGTCGGCCCGGTGAACCCGGCTTCGTGTGGCGTACGGAGGAGTTGGACGCGGAGACCTTCGTCGTGGTGTACACCTCGCCGGAGCGACTGGCCGAGCGCGTCGGCGGCGACGTGGAGACCGCCCAGGTCAAGTTCGTCCAGCTCATCCGGCGCTGGCCGAACGAGGCGTGGTCGTTCGCGGTCAACCCGGGCACACCGGTCGGGGCGAAGTTGCCCGGTGAGCAGATCATCGCGCTGGCCAGCTGGGCCGCCGAGGTCGGCCTCGGCGACGACGTGGATTCGGAGGAGTCCGCCGTGCCGGCCGAGCCGGCCACCGGAGCACGTACGACGCCGAAGCCGGCCGACCCGTCCCGGCCGGTCATGATGCAGAAGGCGGTCGCTCCCAGCCAGGTCGCCTACTACCTGGAGCGTGGCTACGACCGGGTGTCCGGCTTCGTGCACCGGGCCAACGAACTGGCCCACCTGAACACCCCCGCGCAGCTGTACGACGCGCTAGGGCTCAACTACGCCGAGTCGCCGTTCTCCCGCGACGCCGAGGAGATCTACGTGCTGCGCTGGCCGGCGTACCGCCCGAGCCTCTACCGGATCCCCTACGGCGGTCAGAACGAGGCGGCCATGCGTGCCATGGAGGGCTGGGTGATCGAGCGGCCGCCGTTCCGGGGCAACGGGTTCGCGCCCGGCGAGAGCAGTGACGTGGTGGCGGAGTTCAAGGTGGACAGCGCCCGGCTGCCGCACGGCGCTCAGCTCTGGCGGGTCGGGTCGGACGGCAATGAACGGGTCGTCGCGATTCTGGACAGCGACGCGCTGCGCTGGCGGGAGGTCGATGCGGCGTGATCAGGGACGGCTACGTGGCCCGCTGGCGGGGCCGCGAGTACCAGGCCAGCCCCGATGGCGACGACGTGCGCCTCTACCAGCCGGAGGCGGGGGAGGGCTTCGAAGAGGTCCGGTCCGGCCGGTACGTGCGGGTGCTCCCGGCGACCGAGGTCGAGGATCTGGCGTACGTGCGTACCACCTGCCGGTGGCAGGGGCAGCCGTTCATCGTGCTCGGCGAACACGACGGCTGGCTGCGGGTCGAGTACACCGGCGGGCGGTGGCCGGTGGCGCAGGCGATGCGGCTCGAGGTCTTCGAGTTCGGCGTCTACCAGGGCTGGGCGCCCGCCGCCGAGGTGACCGACCTGCGTGAGCAGCGGATCTGACCGCCGGTCGCTTCAGGACTTGGTCCAGCGCAGGATCTCGCCGAGCACCACGTCGGGTGCCTCCAGGTGCGGGAAGTGCCCCACCCCGTCGAGGAGCCGCCACTCGTACGGGGCGACCACGTAGCGGCCCGAGCCCTGAGCGGTACGCGGCAGAGCGGCGACGTCGGCCGCGCCGTGCAGTTGCAGGGTCGGGGTGACCAGCGGCCGCTGCATCAGCTTGACGAAGCGGTAGCCGTGCAGCCGCAGCACCGAGCGGAACGCCCACCGGTAGCCCTCCATGGCGCAGAACGCGGCCTGCGGGATCCGCATCGCCTCCCGGTAGCGCTCGGCGTACGCGGCGAAGCCCGGGCCGGCCACCCACTGCGGCCCGCCCCACCGGCGCAGCAGCTCCTCCACGGGCGCCCCGCCGTCGCGGGTCAGCACGTGCTCGTAGCGGGGTAGCTGGAACTTCAGGGCCGGTGTGGAGGCGGCGAACTGCCCGCGTGGATCGGCGAAGATGGCGGCGCGCAGCCGCAGCGGGTGTGGCGCGCCGAGAACCACGAGCCGGCGTACCAGTGCCGGGTGGAACGAGGCGGCGGTCCAGGCGACCATGCCTCCCGCACCGGTGCCGACCAAGGTGGCGGAACGCTCACCCAGGGCCCGGATCAGCCCGGCGGTGTCGGCGGCGAGCGTGTAGCCGTCGTACCCCCGGGGCGGTTTGTCGCTGGCACCGTAGCCGCGCAGGTCCACGGCGACCGCCCGGAACCCGGCGTCGGCGACGGCCGGGAGCATCTCGTGCCAGGCCCACCAGTGTTCGGGGAAGCCGTGCAGGAAGAGCACCATCGGCCCGGTGCCCGCCTCGACCACGTGGAACCGGCTGCCGTTCGCGCCGACGAATCGGTGTGTCCAGGGACCCTCGGTGAGGACGCAGGACTCGTCGATGGGCCCGCCGTACTGGTCGGTCATGAGCCCAGCCTAGGCCGTGTCCTGTCGATCATGTCGAGCCGAGGCGGGATCCAGGTGGCGGCCCGGCAAGGCGGAGGTTCGTCCGGATACCGGTGTTGTATCCGGACGAAGTGACAGCGCAGCCGGTCGTCGACTGGACCCGACGCAGGCCGGCAACGATCGGCAGGACAGGGCATGGGTGCCCGGGACCGGGCGTTGCCCCCCGTGCCCGGCCGCCGGATGGACGGGGCCGGTGTCGCGTGCGGCGCATCGTCGACCTCTGCGGCTGTGCGTCGCCGGCGGAAGAAGGACGCTGGCCGACCTCGTCGGCTTCGCGTCGCGGTCCGGAGAAAGGGCGATGCCCGGGCAGGTGACCTGCCCGGGCATCGCGTGGTGGTGCGGGGATCAGCGGATCAGGAGATCCGGATCTTCATCGAGGTGCCGTCCTGCTCCAGCACCTTGATCTTGACACCAGCGGCGGGGAGCTTGACGCCGTGGTTCGGCAGCTCCTCGTAGAAGTACTTCTTGGTGTCGTCGAACAGCGGCTCCGGGGCCTGGCCGCGGATGTACTGGGGCTGGCTGTTCAGGTGCAGCGTGAACGAGTCCGCCTTCTTCAGGCCGAACGTCGCGTCGTACACCTGGACCCGGGCCCGCCACGCCTGGCCGGTCAGGTTGTAGATCGGCCGCGGGTGAGCGTCGATGATCATGTTCCGACCCTCGCCCGGGTGCTCCAGGGTGTCGTTGTCCTCGTACCGGGTGTTCCAGTACGAGATCAGCAGACCCTCCTGGTACGCGTAGTGGTCCACCCAGTCCGGCCGGGTGTTCATGTACCCGAAGAAGTACGGGCCGGTCTTCAGGTACTTGTCGTACGAGACGTACGACCGGTTGCCGGCGATGTAGAAGTTGTCGAACAGGCGGGTGTACGACGCCTCGGCGATCTCGAAGCCCCCGGCGAGCGTCCAGCCGGTGGCACCGGCCTCGGCACCGTCGCTGAGCAGGGTCTGCCCGTCGGCGGTCACGGTGATGGCGTCACCGTAGAAGCCGCCCTCGGACACACCGCCGTCGGTCTGGTAGCGCAGCCGGAACTGCACGTTCTGACCGGCGTAGGCGTCCAGCGGGATGTTGATGTCCACCCACTGCCCGTTGCTGGAGCCGTCCAGGGCGTACCGTCCGGTCGAGATCTCCTTCAGCGGCTCACCGTTGACGGTGCCCGGCAGCGGCGTCCAGGACTGGCCGTCGGTCGACGCCTCGAAGAAGAGGTAGTCGAAGTCCGCCTCGATGCTGTAGCGACCCTTCATGCTGAACGCGGCACTGGTCTTGCCGGTGAGGTCCAGCGTCCGAGTCATCGTGCTGTTCAGGTCGTCCCGGTTGCCCGAGAAGAACTGCTTCGCGCCGGCGAACGGCGCTCCGTGATCGAAGGTGTACTCCCGCTGTGGGAGGACCACCACGGCACCCTGCGCCTTGTCGGAGTTGTACTCCTGCGGGCCCAGTTCGAGGGTCCGCTTCTGCCCGGCCACGACCACCTCGTAGTCGAGCCAGCCGAGCTGGAGCTTGTTCCAGGCGCCCAGGTCGCCACCGCGGTCGCCGATGCCCTCGTCGTTCTTGGCGCCGAGCCGGCTCTGGGCCATCAGGGTCCAGTGCTCGTTGTTGTTGTCGCCGCCGTTGATGCTGTTGTAGTCGTCCGGCAGACCGAGGTCGTGGCCGTACTCGTGGTAGAAGACGCTCCGGCCACCGTTCTCCGGCTGGATGGTGTAGTCACCGATCCAGACGCCGGTGTTGCCGATCTGCGCGCCACCGGCCGGGAAGTTCGGCGGACCGGTGCGGCCCTGGTCGGACGCGAAGGCGTACCAGCGGTGGCTCCAGACGGCGTCCTCGCCCTGGTGCGGGTCACCGTCGGCCTCGTCACCGCCGGAGTGGACGATCTGGAAGTGGTCGATGTAGCCGTCCGGCTCGTTGAAGTTGCCGTCGCCGTCGTGGTCGTACCGGTCCCACTGGTCCATGGACTTGACGTCCGCGGCGATCTCCGCGTCGGTCTTGCCCGCGGCCCTCTGGTCGGCGACCCACTGGTTGGCGGCGTCGGCGACCAGGTTCCAGGTGTTGTTGCAGACGGTCGAGGCGCAGACGGCGGGGTCGTCGCCGTTGGCGTCGGTCGGGTCGTCGCCCGAGCGGCCGTAACGGGCCTCGTTGTACGGCACCTTGACCCAGTCGGTGACCTCGCCCTCGACGCTGTAGCGGCCCGAGGACTGCGCCTCGTAGTACTGCTTCAGCGACTCGTCGCCCGGGTTGGTGCCGAAGTAGATCTGGCGGAAGTGGTCGGCGCTGAAGTCCGGCTGCCAGATCGTCGAGTTGTCCACCGCCCGGTTCGGCTGCGGGATCTCGTTGTGCAGCGGCCCGTCGAAGCGGGCCGGGCCCGCCGTGTCCGGGTCGGTGTCCTTGTCCGGGAAGTCCGGGTGCCGCTGGTTGCCGAACTCGGCGAGGATCACGAAGATCTTGTCCGTCGTCTCGCGGCCGAGCTCGATGTACTGGTCCTTGGTCGCGCCCTTGCCGCCCTTGGTGGCCTTGGCGGTCCGGGCGGCCGCACCGCCGGTGGCTGCGGTCTCGCCGACCTTGACGACGGTGCTGCCGTTGATCTTCTGGGGCTTGGCCCGGCCAGTGAGGACGTCGCTCAGACCCTCCTGGCGCATCGCCCGCCGCTTGTCCTCCAGCGGGTTGGGCAGGTCGTGGTCCACCTGGGCGGGTTCGGCCACCGACGGAGCGGCGGTCGGCAGCTTCGGCGCCGCACTGGCAGAGGTGCCAGCCACCAGTCCCGTCGCTGTCAGCGAAAGCCCGAGTAGACCCACTGCGACTTTGCGCACGTGGTACCTCCGATGTGAGGGAACCGGCCCCCCGGGGTTGCGGGCCGGCTGTGACGGCCCCCACAGGGGGCCACTGGTGAACATAGACACTGCTGCGTCGAGTGGGAAGACAGGCACGTCGATTTGTTGCAAAGTTTTGTTGGCTCTGCCTTCGGCCGTCATACTCCTGCGGGTCGATCAATGGACATGAGCAGGTCGGATCCAGCGCGAGACGCAGCCAGCGGCGTATTTCGATCAACCCGATCGAAGGTACGAAAAAGGGGCCGGTGGCGTTTCCGCCACCGGCCCCGCAGATGATCGATGGATCAGTTGCTAACGCGCACGACCATGTTGTCGGTCGGCTTGTTGCCCTGCTTCACGATCTCGATGCGGGTGCCCGTTCCGGCCACCTTCACCGAGTTCTGCTCGTTCTGCGCCGACCAGTAACGGTCCACCATGCTGTCGTCGAAGACCGGGTTGGCCTTCAGCTTCGGCAGGGTGACCGG
Source organism: Micromonospora avicenniae (assembly GCF_900156065.1). GTDB lineage: Bacteria > Actinomycetota > Actinomycetes > Mycobacteriales > Micromonosporaceae > Micromonospora > Micromonospora avicenniae. Next base: position 485,589 of record NZ_FTNF01000003.1, read on the forward strand.
CACCCCGTTGAGGTGGAAGGTCTGCGCCGGCTTCTGCTTGAGGCTGAAGGCCGCGTCGAAGCCGTTGCGCCGGTTGGTGATGGTGCCCTGGCCCGGGACCGTGATGGGACCCGGCCGCACGTCGACCGGCAGGTCCAGGCCGTAGCCGGGGTGCTCCGACGTGTTGTTGTCACCGTAGGCGTAGTTCACGTACCAGACCATCATGCCGGGCTGGTTGGCGTACCGCTCGACCCAGTTGGGACGGGTGTTGCTGAAGCCGTAGTTGTAGCCGCCGGTCTCCAGGGTCGCGTCGTAACCGAAGTAGGTCCGGTTCTCGGCGATGTAGAAGCGGGGGTACTCGGCGGTCACCTCGCCGTTCATCCGGGTGAAGCCCCGGGCGGTCCACTCGGCGGCCAGCGTCTCGGCGTCGTCGGTCCAGGCGGCGGCGCCGTCCTTGACCAGCGAGACGTTGTCCAGGAACGCGCCGGCGAGGTGCAGGCCGCCGTCGCTCTGGTAGCGGTAGCGGAACTGGACGACCTTGCCGGCGTACGCCGACAGGTCGTAGTTCAGGTCCACCCAGTCACCGTTGGACGAGCCGTCGACCCCGGTCTCCGCGTCGTCGACCAGCGAGTTGGTCAGCTGCGTCCAGCTCGCGCCGTTGTCGGTCGACACCTCGGCGTAGAGGTAGTCGTAGTCCTCCTCGATCTCGTACCAGGCCTTGGCGTTGATCGAGGCGGACGAGGCGCCGGTCAGGTCGAGCTGCCGGGTCAGCGTCGTGTTCAGGTCGTCGGCGCTGCCGCCCCACCACTCGTACGACCCGCCGAACGGCGTGTTGTAGGCGGTGGTCTGCTCCTGCGGCGGCAGGTTCACGACGACGGCCTGGGCGCGCGGGCCATCGCTGTCGCCGGCCGGGCCGAGCGTGACCTCGCTGGTGCCCTTGCCGTACTCGACGGTGGAGTAGTTCAGCCAGCCGAGGTAGAGCTTCGACCACGGGTCCATGTAACCCGGGGTCGAGCCGATGTCCTGCTTGCCGTGGCTCAGCCACGAGCCGGACGACATGAGGCTCCAGAAGCCGACGCCGTTGTCGCCGCCGACGGTGTCGTAGAGGTCGGGCAGACCGAGGTCGTGGCCGTACTCGTGGGCGAAGACACCGAGGCCGCCGTTCTCCGGCTCCGTGGTGTAGTCGCGGATCCACATGCCGGTGTCGCCGATCTGCACGCCACCGGCCTTGTTGCCCTCCGGACCGGCGGTGCCGGCCAGGTTGGTGAAGGCGCCCCAGCGGTGCGACCAGATGGCGTCCTCGCCCTCGGCGCCGCCGCCGGCCTCCTCACCGATACCGGCGTGCACGGCCTGGAAGTGGTCGATGTAGCCGTCGGGCTCGTTGAAGTTGCCGTCCTGGTCGAAGTCGTACCGGTCCCAGATGTCGAACTGGGCCAGGTAGTCCTTGATCTGCTCCGGCGTCTTGCCGGCGGCGACCTGGGAGTCGTACCAGGAGGTGGCGGTGTCCTTGATGAAGTTCCAGGATCCGTCCGACTCGGGGATGGCGTTGCTGCCGTACCGAGCCTCGTTGTAAGGGACGGTGACCCAGTCGCTGACGTCGCCGCCGACGGTGTACCGGCCACCGGACTGCGCCAGGTAGAAGTCGCGCATCGACTCGCCGCTACCGTAGAACATGTCGAGGTAGTGCTGGCGGTCGTAGTTCGCCGACCACGTGGTGCTGTTGTCGTCGGTCGCGCCGCCGTCGTAGTTCCGGTCGGGCTCCGGGATCTGGTTCACCACCGGGCCGGCCGCGCCGCCGGTCCGCGGGTCGACCTTGTCGCCGAAGTTGACCAGCATGGTGAAGATCGGGTCGACCTTCGGCGGCTGCTGGTACTCGACGAACTTGTCGTTGATCTTGATGACCTTCGAACCGTGCCGGGTTTCCAGCTTGGCCTTGCCGCTGAGCAGGTCGCCGATGGCCTGCTTGCGGAGCTCGCGCTGCTGGTCCGCCTTCGGATCGGGCAGGTTGTCCGGGCCGTGCTCGGTCCGGTCGGATGAGGGGGTCGGGCTCGCCGCGGGGGCGCCGGATGCCGGCGTCGCCACGACTCCCGCCGCCAGCAGCGCGGCCGCGGCAGTCGCCAGGCCGGCTGTGACTCGTCTCCTCAAAGGGTCCTCCTTTGTGGATCTGTTACATGGCAGCGCGCGCCAAAGCGGCGACTGTCATGAGTTGCGGCAATCACCCTTACAGAGGAGCGAGGGCGTGTCACCAGCTTCCCGAAATGGATGATCTTCCACTTTGTTCGGGTTTGTCAGGGACAAATTCGCCCAAGGTATCCGTAGCCCTAAGCAACTTTTAACATCACGTTTGAATCACGAGCGTCCTGCGCAGCCGTGATTATGCGGTCCTCGATGGAGAGCGTCGGCCCCGCGGAACTGCCACCCACGTGCTCTGTCGATGGCCGGGCGACGAACGGATCGACGGCCGGCGACGAAGCGGCCCGCCCGGAGCCGAGCTCCGGACGGGCCGCGACGAGAACGGTCAGGTCACTGCTTGGCCGGAGTCACGTGGACCCGGGCACTCGAGTTGTCCTTCGCGCTCTTCTCGATGGTGATCGAGACGCCATAGTTCACGCGCAGGTCACCGGGGTTGCCGGTGCCCAGCGTGATGGCACCTCCGCCCAGGGTCATGCCGTAGAACTCAGGCGCCGGCTTCCCGTCCGGGTAGGTCACCCGGGTGGTGTACGGGGCGTTGTCCCGCGACGGTAGGACCACCGAGGCGTCGCTGTCCCGGGCGTACGCCGCGCCGTCGCGCATCTCGATGCCCGGGTACCAGCCCTTGGCGTCGGTGAACGCCTTGACCGGCGGCTGCGCGCCGAACTTCGTGCAGTACTCGCTGTACGGCTCGCCCGCCGCCTCCAGGCACTCCTGGAACGGGTACGTCGGCTTCAACGAGAACGCCGCGTTCGACGACTGCGGACGGCTGGGCAGGTTGTCCGTCACCGACGGGTCCTTGACGGCTGCCGCTCCCTTGCGGCGCAGCGGGTCGAAGTGCGAGTCGACGATGAGCAACCCGCCCTTCGCGCCGTAGCTGGGCAGCGCGGTGAGCTGCCCGGTGACGTGGTTGACGTCGCCGAGCGCGGTGTCCCGGTACCAGACCAGCATGCCCGGGGCGTTGTACGAGATCCGGTCGACCTTCCACGCGTCGCGCGAGTAGACCGTGTCGTAGGTGTACTTCAGGCCCTCGTCGAAGCCGTCGAAGTTGCGCCACTCGGCCAGGTAGTAGTGCGCCTGGACCATGGTGCCGCTGTCGATGTTCCAGCCCTCGCCGGTGGTGTCGACCCAGGTGCCGACGGTCGGCGTCCAGCCGTTGGCGCCACTCTCGACGTCGTCACTCCAGGTGGTGGCCCCGCCGCCGGTGACCGAGAAGTCGTCGGCGAACCAGCCCCGCTCCTCGAAGGCCTCGTCGGTGGCTTGGCGCAGCCGCAGCTGGATGGTCGTGCCCGCGTACGACGACAGGTCGACGTAGTCGTGCCGCCAGCCCTCGGTGCTCCCGGTCAGGCCGTACTTCTTGCCGCCGAAGTCGTTCATCCGGCCGTTCGGGTCCGGGTAGTTGTCCGGCGTGGTGACCACGTTGCCGGCCTCGTCGTACACCTTCTGCTCGGTCCAGGTGGCGCCGCCGTCGGTCGAGACCTCGACGAAGCCGTAGTCCCAGTCCGCCTCGATGACGTAGTTGTTCCACATCCAGAACTTCGCGTCGGCCGCCGCCGGGACCGCGACCGAACGGGTCAGCCTGACGTCGGCCCACTCCTGGTCGTTGCCGCTGTGCCACATGTTCGCGCCGCTGTGCGGCTCGGCCATCGTGATGACCTTGTCCGGCAGGTCGATCTTGATGCCGTCCTCGGTGCCCACCGGGGTACGTGAGGTCTGCCCGAGCTCGACGTCACGCGGCCGGGAGCCGGGCGCGACGGTGAGCGGATCGGCCCAGCCGAGCACCCACTTGTCCCAGATGCCCATGTGGGTGGGGAGCGCCTGGAAGATCTCGCCGGAGTGCGAACCCGAGGCCATCAGGTCCCAGAAGTCGACGTCCGAGTCGGCGTTGCCGGAGGTGTCGTAGAGGTCCGGCAGGCCGAGGTCGTGGCCGAACTCGTGGGCGAAGACGCCCACGCCGGCGTCCTCCGGCTGGACGATGTAGTTCGACACCTGGAGGTTGGTGCCCGGAATGGTGTAGCCGCCCGGCACCGAGGAGGAGTGTGCCCAGACCGCGTAGACGCCCTGCGCGCCACCGCCGGAGGACTTGCCCTTGCCGGCGTGCACCAGCACCAGGTGGTCGATCACGCCGTCGGGCTCGAAGAAGTTGCCGTCACCGTCCCGGTCGGCCTGGTCCTCGATGTCGTAGTCGGCCCACGGGAAGTCCGGGTCCTGCGTCGCGAGCGTGGAGATCGCATCGGTGGCGAGCCGACCGGCGCCGGCCGGGTTGTCCGGGTGACCGTTCATCGACTGCTCACGCCCGGCGACCCAGTTGCCGTTCTCGTCCTGGAAGCAGCGGTTCGCGGCGTACCAGGCCTCCGAGTGCGGCACGGTGATCCACGGGCTGGCCTGCCCGTCCACCGTGTACGCGCCCTTCGACATCTCCAGGTACATGTTGTGCATGGTGCGGCCGGACAGGTCGATGCCGGGCTTGCCGTCCGGGCCCTTCAGGTCCTTGCGCACCCGCTCGGTGATGCCGTTCTTGGTGTACAGCATCTTGTCGAAGTGCTCGGGCGAGAAGTCCGGCACCCACATCGAGTTGTTGTCCTTGTACGGCAACTCGGCCGGGTCCGGGATGTTGTTGTGCTTCGGCCCGTTCTGCACCGTGCCGGGAACGCAGGTACGGTCCTCGAACACCGTCTGCGGCACCATGACGTCGGTGAAGTCGTCGTTGGCCTGGTCGTTGAACTCCACGAGCAGCGTCAGCAGCTTCGCCGTCTGGGTGCTCGGCGCCTGCTTGATCTGGCGCGGGTTCTTGCCGGTCTTGATCGACTTGGCTTCGACCTTGGCCAACTCCCGCGCGGTGACCGGGTTGCCGCGAGCGTGCTTACGGTCGAACTCGCGGATCTTCTCGTGGGCCGGGGCGTACACGCCGTCCTTGCCCTTGACCTCGCGGCCGGCCGTGTCCGGCTGAACCTCCGGCTCGGCGTAGTTGATGTAGTACTCGTCCGTCCCGATCACCGCGTGCGGCGCCGAGGTGGTCCCGGCCGCCGCGCTGCTGGTCACCGTCAGTGACGTGGCCGCGAGGGCGATGGCGGGCAGCGCGACGAGTAGTCGTCGACGCCCGCTGGACTGGGGTCTTTTGTTCATGCCGCTCCGATCTCGGGCATGGGATGGCAGGACTTCGGCCGGCCCCTCGTCGATGTGACGATCGTCGAAGTTGTGCGGCCCGCGTGAACCTAAATCACCGGGGCACCGGAGCGACAGGGGTCGGAGCCTGCCTGTGTCCGTTCAGCTTTCTCCGGTTCACCCGACCGACCGATGTGACACCTCGTATCAGGAAGTGCTGCCTCCAGTAAGAAATGACGGAGGGTGGCGGCCCGCGCGGGCCGCCACCCTCCATCAGGTACGTCGGTCGTCAGTCCTCGTCGGACTTCCCGCCGCTCATGCCGGCGGCGATGAGTTCCATCACCGAGGAATCCTGGAGCGTGGTGACGTCACCCAGGGACCGGTGCTCTGCCACGTCCCGCAGCAGCCGGCGCATGATCTTGCCGGAGCGGGTCTTCGGCAGCTCCGGCACCAGCATGATCTGCCGCGGCTTGGCGATCGGGCCGAGCGTCTTCGCGACATGGTTGCGCAGGTCGGCGATGAGCTGCTCGCCCGCTTCGCCCCCCGTCTCCACACTGCCCCGCGGGATCGCGAACGCCACGATCGCCTGCCCCGTGGTCGGATCGGTGGCGCCGACCACCGCCGCCTCGGCCACCGACGGGTGGGAGACCAGCGCCGACTCCACCTCGGTGGTCGAGATGTTGTGCCCCGACACCAGCATCACGTCGTCGACCCGGCCGAGCAGCCAGACGTGCCCGTCGTCGTCCTTCTTCGCGCCGTCACCGGCGAAGTAGACCCAGTCGCCGCCCGACCCGCTGCCCGCGCCGGCCCCGAACCGGGACCAGTACGTCTCCAGGAAGCGGTTGTCGTCGCCCCAGATGGTGCGCAGCATCGACGGCCAGGGCTCGGTGAGCACCAGGTAGCCGCCACCACCGTTGGGCACCGACTGGCCCTGGTCGTCGACCACGTCGGCGGCGATGCCCGGCAGCGGACTCATGGCGCTGCCCGGCTTCGCCGCGGTCACCCCGGGCAGCGGGGAGATCATGATGGCTCCGGTCTCGGTCTGCCACCAGGTGTCCACGACCGGCAGCTCACCGTGGCCGACATGCTGCCGGTACCAGATCCACGCCTCCGGGTTGATCGGCTCACCGACGCTGCCGAGCACCCGGAGCGAGGAGAGGTCGTACCCGGCCGGGATGTCCTCGCCCCACTTCATCATGGTGCGGATCAGCGTCGGCGCGGTGTAGAGGACCGTCACCTTGTACTTGTCGACGATCTCCCAGAACCGGCCCTTGTGCGGGGTGTCCGGCGTGCCCTCGTACATCACCTGGGTGGCGCCGTTGGAGAGCGGCCCGTACACGATGTACGAGTGCCCGGTGACCCAGCCGATGTCGGCCGTGCACCAGTAGACGTCCGTCTCCGGCTTCAGGTCGAAGACCGCGTGCGTGGTGTACGACGCCTGGGTCAGGTAGCCGCCGGTGGTGTGCAGGATGCCCTTCGGCCGGGCCGTGGTGCCGCTGGTGTAGAGGATGAACAGCGGGTGCTCGGCGTCGAACGGCTGCGCGGTGTGCTCCGGCGAGGCGGTCTCCACCGTCTCGTGCCACCAGTGGTCCTTCTCCGACCAGGCGACGTCCCCGCCGGTGCGGCGCACCACCAGCACATGCTCCACCGACGGGCACTTCGCCACCGCCTCGTCCACTGTCGGCTTGAGCGCCGACGGCTTGCCCCGCCGGTAGCCGCCGTCCGCGGTGATGACCACCTTGGCGCTGGCGTCCTGGATCCGGTTCGTCAGCGCGTCCGCGGAGAAGCCGCCGAAGACCACGCTGTGCGTGGCGCCGATCCGGGCACAGGCGAGCATCGCGGCAGCCGCCTCCGGAATCATCGGCAGGTAGATCGCCACCCGGTCGCCGGCCGTCACACCCAGGTCGGTCAGCGCGTTCGCCGCCTGGCAGGTGAGCTTGTGCAGATCGGCGTACGTCAGGGTGCGGGTGTCACCGGGCTCGCCCTCCCAGTGGATTGCCACCTTGTCGCCCAGACCGGCCTCCACGTGCCGGTCCAGGCAGTTGTACGCCACATTGAGCTGACCGCCCACGAACCACTTCGCGAACGGTGGGTTCGACCAGTCGAGCGTCTGCTCCCACTGCTTCGACCAGGCCAGCCGCCCGGCCTGCCGCTCCCAGAAAGCCAACCGGTCGGTCGCCGCCTCGTCGTACGCGTCGGCCTTCACGTTGGCGTTCGCGGCGAGTTCGGCCGGCGGCGGGAACTGGCGCGTCTCATTCAGCAAGTTGGCCAATGCCTCGCTCATCCGTGCTCCTCGTCGCTCGGGGTGACCTGCGCCTCGTCTGGGGGAGAGGTTAGTCCGGCCGGCCATGCGAGGCGACCGCCGGTCGCCCGCCCCCGCGCCCAGCGGCCCACGCCACGCGCCCAACTGCAAGCGGGAGCCCCGACGCCGCCGCTACCGCCGGAAGCGGCCATGGTGGTTGGTCGGCGTGGGCCCCGCACCGGTCGCTAGCGTGACGGGATGACCACCGACCCGCTCGCCCCGCTGCTCGAACTCGCCGACGTCGCCCCTGCCGCCCAGCAGGCCCGGGAACGGTTCGACGAGGCGCTGGGACACCGCGCGCTGCGCCGGCACGGAGGACAGGTCGCCGCCGAGGTGAGCCTCCGGTCCGCGGTGGCCAGCGCCGCGCTCGAGGGGTACGCCTACGACCGCGAGGCGGTCCGGGCCGGCACCGTCACCGATCCGGTGCTCCAAGGCGCGCTGCGGGTCGCCGGGGCGCTGCCCGGGCTGATCGAGCTCTGGCCGAAGGCACCCCGGCAGGCACTCGCCAGACTGCACGTGCTCGCCGCCCGGGACGTCGTACCCGAGTCGGAGCTCGGGCGGCCGATCACCGAGCGCGTCCACCAGGTCGACGTCGTCGCGTCCGCCGCCGCCGGCCTCGGCGCCCGGCTGGACAACCTCGCCGCGCTCGTGGCCGGCGGTACCCGGGTGTCACCGCTGGTGCTCGCGGCCGTGGTGCACGGCGAGTTGCTGGCGCTGCGGCCGTTCGCCGGTCCGTCCGGCGTGGTGGCCCGCGGCGCGGCCCGGCTGGTGCTGCTGGCCAGCGGCACCGACCCGCGCGGCCTGCTCCCGGTGGACGTCGGCCACCACGAGCGGGAGCCCGAGTACGTCGGCTCGGCCGGCGCCTTCGCCACCGGCACCCCGGACGGGCTCCGCTCCTGGCTGCGGCACTACATGCGCGCGGTCGAGGTGGGCGCGGACGAACTCACCCGGATCGGCGACGAGGTGCTGGCCGCGTCCTGACCCGGATCACCTCCGGCCGGTATGCCCGGCCGTCGGGATCAGCGAGCAGCCGAATGTGATCAAGCGGGGGTGGAGGTCGTCCGGGTACGCCGGTGCCGGCCGTACCAGGCGATGCCGATCGCCACGCCGACGCCGACGCCGAGCGCAGCCGCCGCCACCGGTACAGCCGGCCGCTCGCGCAGCCGCCGGCCAAGCGGGATCGGGTGGCGGAACTCCAGCACCGGCCAGGCGTTCTCGGCGGCGAGCTTGCGCAGCTGCCGGTCCGGGTTCACCACCGTGGGATGGCCGACGCACTCCAGCAGCGGGCGGTCGCTGTACGAGTCGGAGTAGGCGTACGAGTCGGCGAGGTCGTACCCGCGCTCCTCGGCGAGCCGGGTCACCGCCTCGACCTTGCTCGGGCCGGCCGCGTAGAACTCGACCTCGCCGCTGTACCGGCCGTCCTCGACGGTCATCCGGGTGGCGATCACATCGGTGATCCCGAGCAGCTCGCCGATCGGACGGACCATCTCCTCGCCGGAGGCGGAGACCAGCACCACGTCCCGACCGGCCGCCTGGTGCTCCTCGATGAGCGCGGCGGCCTCGGCGTACACGTACGGATTGATCAGCTCGTGCAGTGTCTCCGCGACGATCTGACGGACCTGCTCCACCTGCCAGCCCTTGCACAGCGTCGCCAGGTAGTCCCGTGTGCGGGCCATGGTCTGCTCGTCGGTGCCGCCCAGCCGGAACATCAGCTGCGCGTACGCCGACTTGACCACGTCACGACGTGTGATCAGCCCGTCCCGGTAGAACGGCCGGCCGAACGCCAGGGCGCTCGACTTGGCGATGACGGTCTTGTCCAGATCGAAAAAAGCGGCACCTCGGCCCACGGCGCGAAAGTCTAGCCCGATGGTCTATGGTCGGCGGGTGCCCGGGGTCCGATGATCTCCAGATCGGCGGCCGGACGCCCTCACCTCAGCGCACAGTGATCGCGATCACACTCTGCGAAACAAATTCGCAGGGAGTGGAGTGAACACCACTCGACGTAACAGGTCCGCTCAGGCAGACTTGTCCGCACGACGAGTGCTCATATCCGACAGTAGGCAGACCCTCAGCGGTTGCACCCCCCGTGACCGCTGAGTTGGTTCGGCTCGACCCCCCCGGAGCCGAACCTCCCGACGACCCCCGTCTCCCCCCGACGGGGGTCGTCCCTTTGCGCATCGAGCACTGCGGCGCAGGTCACAGTCCCCCTCGTCTTCGTCAAGGGAGCCCTCCGAGGGTGTTTCCCTGGCAGGAGTCAGCAGATCGTCAGCAGGCAGCGTGAAGGCATTCAGGACCCGAGCCGCGTAGTCATCCGGGGTGTGCGTGTAACGGTTGAACGTCGTTGACGCCTGCTCGTGGCCCATGACCCGCTGCACGAGGTTGATCGGGACGCGGTCGGTGACCAGCCAGGTGGCGTAGGCGTGCCGCAGGTCGTGGAACGCATCCCGCCGACCGCCTTCGCCGCCACGCAGGCGACCGCCTCCCGCTCGGTGGTGAACTTCGCCGAACACTCGACGCCCTCCCGGTCGGGCCAAATCGCTCGGTATCGATGCGGGCCGGTGTTCATCACCTGACCGAGCAGACCGGCCCGGACCAGCGACGGCAACCACACCCGCCGCCGGAAAATCGACCGACGCGGCGGCCGACCGACCCGATCGTGCTTGACGTGGCGGGCCGGGCGGCGGCCCGCTCCCAGGAGGGCGGGTCGATGGCAGAGGGGATGGCAACACTCCTCGGGGCTGCCGCCGCCGGCTAAAGCAGGGCGGCTGCGCGGTCGAACATGAGGCTTTTCTGGTGGCCGGCGCAACGCCTCAACAACCGGCCCCGCAAGATCCTCGGCTGGCGCACCCCAACTCACGTCTTCCACACGGCTCCGGCACCCTAACGATCGTCACCGTTGCGACGAGCGCTCGAATCCGCCTGATCCACTGGAGGTCTCCGTGCGGTGCCGAGGGCGAGTGCTACCCGCCGATCCCGATTGGCGACTCGACACGAGTGCGGTCGCCGCGCGTGGACGGTGCGCTGACGACCAGGAATTGAAGATCAAGGTCCGAGTCGTTGGCAATCTGGTGCGGGACGCCGTGTGGGATCTCTAGGCCGGCACCGGCATGGAGGTTGACGTCCCCTTCGCGTGTGCGCATCGTGGCCTGGCCCGCGAGAACGTAGAAGAACTGCCTGGCGCGGTCGTGTACATGCCACTCTTCCTCAGTGCCCGGTGGCATGCGTTCCTCGATGACGGACAAGTCGGCCCTATCAACAAGCCGCCATCCGTCGCACCGGTCTCCCCACGAAAAGTGCTGAACATTCTCAGCGGAAACCATGCCGCTTGCCTCGATCGCGCTCACAATGTCATCCTCCAGTGCTGCCCCGCCTGATGATAAGTGCGAGCGGGCGCTCCAATCCTGCCTCGGTGGCCGCAGGGCCGAGAAGCGAGGTGCGCCGGAGCGCCAGCACCGGCGGTCGTTTCGTGACGGAGACGGCCTCGGAGCTGCACGAGTCCACTACCGAGAATCAGCACCTCCGACGGGTCGCAGGAGGTCGAGAAGCCGGGCGGTCGAGCGGATCGCGGTCACAGGTCTTTGGCCATGTTGCGGGCGGTTTCGGTGAAGCCCAGCTGCT
>NZ_FTNF01000046.1 GCF_900156065.1 Micromonospora avicenniae
CCCCGAACGACGCCCAGCGCCCGGATGAGCCACGGGCTGCGCTCGATCAGGTCCCGCAGGTCGTCTTCCCTCATCGTTTTCCCCGGTTGCCACTGTTGAGTTCCTGGTCAGTCGTCCGGCAACACCACGCTCGCGGGGGGCGGTGAACGCGGCAGCGACGACCGGCCAGGAGATGCCGTGGTCCCGTGCGGCTTCCACAGTCCGGCCGCCGTCGGCGACTGCCGCCTCGGCCGCCTGCCGCAGCCCGCTGGTCAGCCGGGCACGGGCCGGGACCTGCGCGATCTGCTCGGTGAACGACTTACGTAGACAGGCCGCGGTCGGGCGGTACCAGCGCCGTTTGCGCCGGCGCAGTCGTACCGTCCGGCCTCCGACTGGCAGGTCCCGCGGCCGGGTCGTCGTCCGCTGCTTCACCTTCAGCGCACGTGGTCCGCACTGCGGGCAGCAACGTGCCTGCTCGCAGCCAGTGGACAGGTCCACCACCGGTACGCCGGTGCGTCCAGCTCGACCCGGGCCCTTCACGCTCGGGTCGACTCAACGTGTCGCCCGTATGGGCTTTACGACGTCTTGCTCGCCAGCAGGTCTTGCATCCAGTTGATCTGCGCCTGCTGCGTTACGTACATGTCGTTCGCCCACAGGCCGAGGGTCTCGTCACTGCCGTTGGCGAGGATGTCTGCGCACATGTCGAGCGCGCCTTGGTGGTGCCGGATCATCAACTGGAGGAACATCACCTCGAAGTCAGCGCCGGTCGCCGCGCTCAGGGCAGTCATCTGCTCCGGGGTGGCCATTCCCATCATTTCGAGCATCATCGGGTCCTGCAGGTGTTCCTGGTATGCCTCCTCGGCGTTCGTGACCTCGAGGCCGTTCCAGGACTGCCAGGCCTGCAACATCGTGATCTCGAGGCCCTGCTCGGCATCGATATTGCCGGCGATCGAGAGCACGGCCTGGTCGTTGGCCCTGGTGGGCGCCATCCGGCTCATCAGGAGCGCCTGGTAGTGGTGCGGGACCATCATGCTGGCAAATTCCGAGTCAGCAGGATTCACCGGGAGCGGTGTTGCCGTCGGCGTGGGCGTCGGCGTGGGCGTGGGTTTTGGCGGCTTTCCACTCTTGGCTGCCAGCGGCGGTGCGGCCGACCCGGTCGTCACCAGTGTGGTTGTCGCGAGGAGCGAACAAGCGGCTACCAGTACCGCGCCTATGGCTAGACGAAATCTCATTGTCCGCCCGTCCTTTCTGAGTTGCTTTCTGTCTCGCCGCCTACGAGACGGGATAAGCGTGGATGATGGCTTGAGAGTATGGGCGGCAGGGCCCCGGCAGAGCGCGCTGCCGGGGCCCGTTCGCGTACGTCAGCTGCGGTTGCCGGTGTCTTTGAAGTTGTCCTGGGTCTGCGGGTTCAGGTAGGGCAACTTGTTGAAGTTGGCGCTGCTCACGCCCTCGAGGCCCGTGATCTTGAGAACGTCCAGACCCTTGGTGATGTCGCTGGAGTAGATGTACCCGTTGTACCAGTACGCCGACCAGCTACCGCCGAGGACCAGGGACGTGTCGCTCAGGGGACCGCGCTCGAAGAAGGCGATCTCCTGCGGGTTCGAGCGATCGGTGAAGTCGAACACCGAGACGCCGCCCTGGTACCAGGACTGCACGTACACGTCGCGGCCCTTGACCGGAAGCAGCATGCCGTTGTGTGCGACACAGTTCTCGGTGTTCTGCTGCGAGCGCGGGATCTTGAAGTAACTGCGGAACTCCAACCGACGGTCGTCGCCCTCGCCGACGATGTCGTAGATCGCGTCGGCTCCCCTGTTCGGTCCGATCGCCTCGTTGCAGGTGGGCGCGCTTCCACCGCCGAGCTCGTCGGTGAAGATGACACCCTTTCCGCCATTGATCAACGTCGCCGAGTGCCAGAAGGCGAAGTTGGTGTCGCGGACACCGGCGAGCTTGCGCGGGTTCACGGGATCCGAGATGTCAATCAGGATGCCGTCGCCCATGCAGGCACCCGCGGCGAGCTTCCCCTCGGGGAAGACCGTGATGTCGTGGCAGCCGGAGGTGCTGTTCGCCCCCGTGATATCGGGGAAGAGCAGTGGCTCGTTGACGACCGACGCGGTCGTCGGGTTGTCCAGCGGGACCTCGACGATGGAGATCGAGTCATGCGGCGGCTGGCAGTTGGGGAATCTGGTGTTCGGGCTGTAGGAGGAGACGTAGAGGTAGGCCGTGTCCGCGTCCCCCGGAACGTAGGTGTGCGTGTGGGATCCGCAGTCGGTCCGCACCGCCTTGACGTACACCGGGTTTGCCTTGTCGGTGATGTCGAAGATGCGGATGCCTTCCCAGGCGGTCGGCTCGGCCGCGTTCGACGAACTACTCGTGCAGGTGTCGTCCGACCGCGGCGCGTCTACCGACATGAACAGCAGGTTGCCGTCGGGACTGACGGTAACGTCGCCCTGCGAGCCGGGACAGCTGATCTGGGTCACGGTCTGAGGCCGCTGCGGGTGTGAGATGTCGTAGATCGTGATCCCGCCATAGCTGCCCTGGAACAGGTAGTCGCCCCAGAACGCCATGTCGCTGTGCGTCTGGCCCTCAAGCGGACCCTGCCGCGGGATGTTCGCCACCAGATCGATGTTCTTGCTGTGCGAGATTTCGTCCACCGCAAGCTGGTCGCTCTCCGCGGCCGCTGGGCCGACCAGTGCAAGCGACGCGGCGACCATGACGGTACTGAGCGCCGCTGCGCGCAGTCCCCAGCGCGATCGGCGCGCCGGACCAGGGATTAACATAAAAGGCAGCCTCCTCGTGTCAGGACGTCGCACCGTTCTTGTAGCGCTGCGGATCGCGATGCCCGGGTTCTGTACTCATGGCGTGGCCATGGAACCGCTTCTCGTGCTGGTCAAGTTGGTTGCAACAGGCCGCGCCCTGGTTGCCAACGCCACGCTACGGAAGGCCCCATTGGTCGTCACCCGACATGTGCAGGAAGTCCGTGAACCATTCATGGACACCTGTCGAGACGCACAAACGATCGACGGGCTTATAGCCTGGGCCGACAGCAGCACCGGCTCGGGCAGCGGGATCGTTCGCTGTCCACGCGAAGGGGCCGGCCCAGCGGACCGGCTCCCTTCTGTCCGCCTCCGGCCAGACGTTGCCCCCTAGCTGCCAACACACGTGCCCGGCGGGGGCGGGAGCGGCGCCCCTGGCCATGACGGCCCCGGGGCGCCGCCGACTCACTTGATAATGACGGGGGTCGAGAGCAGTTCGTTGTCCGCCGGGAGCGCGTCACGGCTCGGGCTCGGATCGGCCAGAGCCCGGAAGGTGAGTTTCCCGTGGGCCAGGTCTTCGCTGGTGACGGTGTAGCTGAACGAGAATCGGGTGGTCTTGTTGCTGTCCGTGGCAGGGACCTGCTGGGTCAACTCCCCGACCGGCTGGTAGCCCGACGTCGGAGTACTCCGTTCGAGCTCGACCCGTACGCTCTCGTCGTACCGGGTGTTCCGGACGTGGACGTCGACTCCGATGGTCTGCCCCACCCGCGCCGTCGTAGGCACCGTCATCCGCACGATCGCGACGTCGTGGGTGCGCACCTGGATCACATGGGCGGTGGACGCGGTCCGCCCGTCAGGCGTCCGTACCGTCAACCTGACCGTGTGATCGCCATCGGCTGGCATCCGGTGGACCGGGTTCGGGTCGGCCGACGTCGTCCCGTCACCGAAGTCCCAGGCGTAGGAGGAGATGCCCGCACCCGCCGGGTCGTTGACGGAGCTGCTGAAACTGATCCGGTCGTACGAGCTGGGCTCGCTCGGCCAGTAGTAGAACTCGGCCGTGGGTTGCTCTGCGACCTCGAGTCGGAAGGTGTGCACGTTGATTCCGTCCGCGGCCACCTGGAACAGGTAGGTGGTACCCGCCTCCGCCTGGAAGGTCAGCGGCCGATAGCTGTAGAGGGTGCTGCACTCGGACATGACCAGGTCGGTGAGCGACGAGCCCGTGTACACGGCCATGCCGGCATAGCCGGGACTCGTCCGGGCGGTGATCGATGCGGTGGTCGTCGGCGTGTACGAGTACCAGGCTGTACGGGTCGGGGTGAAACAGGAAGCGGGCTCGCCCGTCTCCCGGGTTGCACCCTGGTAGTCCTGCGGGTCCGCGTACGGCAGTGCGCCGACCGGGATCGCGTCGGCGAAGTCGTCATTGGCCGGCGGCAGGACTTCCTTGACCGAGAACCGAAGCGACCCGCCCCCGTCGCTGCCGTTGCCGCAGCAGTAACCGGCCATGAAGTGGTAAGTGGTGCCGGCGCTGACGGTGAAGGCGAGCCGCGCGTCCTGGCCGTAGTAGTTGTCGCTGCAGCCCACGAGGGTGAGTGCCCCCTGGTCGCCGGTCCAGGCGGAGAGCACCGTGTCGTAGTTGCTCCCGATGGTGTCTGCCTGGATCCACATGTCCCGGGTCGGCGTGAAGTTGAACCACACCGATCCGTTGTTGTAGCACCCGGTCGGGTCGGTCGGGTCCGACGTGGCGTCGCTGGTGTCGATGGTGGTGGTGAAGGGTAGGGACTCCACCGCGATGGCGGCGGAGTAGTCGTCGTTGGTCGGCGCGGCGAAGGCGGCGGTCTGCACCCCGACCAGCAGAGCGATCACCCCCGTGAACGCCACGACGAGACGTGCGGCATTGCGTCTAACCACTGCAGATCCTCCTGATCCCGGTGTCCCCGCCAGGGCCAGCGCGGTGGCCACTGGCCGGGTACCGGCGACATGGGTCGGCGATGCGCAAGTGCATCGATGGCACCCGGAGTCTCGCCGCGCGAGGGATAAGCGATCACTAAGGGCGTGCTAAAAGACGATCAACCTCCCTCACCGCCGGCCCGAGGGGCTCGTGCCTGCCGGCGTTCGTCTTCGGTCGAGGCCGCATTGGCGGCACCCGGCGGTATCCCCTCATCCACACGCGGGCATGCGGCACCGCTCCCCTGAGCGGGGGACGCGGGTGGCTCGGTGGAGGGATTCACCCGCGTCGTCGTGCCGTGATGCTGGATCACATCAGCCGACGGAATGGTCAGAAGGAGCGACATGTTCAGGTCTAGTTTGCGTGCGACGGCGTTGGCGGCGGTTGCGGCAGCGGGGGTGGTGGCATCGCCCGCTGTCGCCCAGGCCCAGCCACCAGAGCCGATGAGCGCCGCAGCCAGGTGGTCGCTCGTCGCCGGGATGGGACATTTCGTGTACGACGAGCCCGGCACGGCTGGGCACCGAATCTGGTTCGGCGTCCAGGCAGTGACGGCCACCGACGGATCGACGCACGGCCACTTCCTGTACCGGCACGAGCTGCCGGACGGCTCGCTGGTCGGGCAGGGACGAGCCGACGTGACGTGTCTGAAGGTCACCGGGAACGTCGCGGTGTTCACGGCGATCGTCCCCGAAGGCCAAGGCACTGTGAAGAACCATGGCTACTACGTGAAAATCATCGACGGTGGAAGCGGGCCGGACCAGATCGTCGATGCTCAGGCGCAGAACGGGACGGAGCGGCCGCCCACCCACTGCCTCGACCCCGAGACAGACCTTCCCCCCGGGAACCCCCAGCGACCCCGGTACCCGATTCTCATCGGCGGATATGCCGTCCACGGCGCAGAGTAGAGCTGGGCGGGCATCGAGGACACCGGCTTCCCACGCCCTCAGCACGGCAGATCCGGACGCACAGGTGGCGACGTCAAGACGCTCAGCGTAAATTCGGCGCGTGCTGGAGGCGTGGGGACTGACCCCGACCACGGACATCGCGCGGCAAGTCAGGCAATGGCGGGCTGAAGGCTACACATGGCGCGCCATCGCTGCTTGCGCCGACGATGCATGGGGCACCGGTTCCCGCGGCAACCAACTGTTCGGCGAAGACTTGTGCCTGGAGAGCGCGCGGCTGCTCGGCGAGAATCCGAATGCCGATCCCTGGAACTGACCCGGTGGACGATATCCCCCGACCGGCGCCGCTCCACCGCTGTGACCGCGTGATCTGCTCCGCCTGCACGCGCCCGATCATCGGCATGACAGCGCGCCTGCGTCGGGCGCGGCCATCGCGCGGATTGCGGCAGCTGTGCGGACCTTCAGGTCTGGACCGCGGTCCTTGTTGATCCTGCGGTGCGGTTGCCGGGCCCAACCTGATCGGATGTGTGGATGACTGACAAGGATCTCGCCGAGCGGATCCGCCGGGCGCGGGGGCGGGACCAGACACCGGGCAGGATCGGCAAGCATGCCGTGCTCATCGATACCGTCCGGCTGCCTGCTGGTGTGGTGACAACCGTCCATCGGGTGCTCGACGGACAGGTCACGGTGCTGCGCGCAAGTGCGGACTCGTTCCGCGACGACATCGCGGAGGTGTTGCTGGACGTGCCTCCGGTCGCGGCCGGGTCGATACAACCGACGTCAGTTTCCCTGCCTGGTGTGCGTCTCGACCACGCACTCGTTCTCGGCCCCGGGGTAGGCTCAAACCGCGACCCCGAGCTGAACGAGCGGACCGTGACCGTCGTTGCCGTCCACCACGGCGAGATCCTAGCGGGCGAGGCGGAGAAGGACTTCCACCGCGCGATCTCATCGCGCGGCACCGGCCTCGGCCACCACCTCAATGATTGGAACCGCCACCCGGTCCTACGGGCGGACGCCCGCCTGCTCGACGACTGGCCGGGTGGAGTGATGCGTCCTTCGCGGAAGCCTTATCCATGGCATGCCGAGCGGATACTGAGCCGTGTCGTATCCAACGGCCCTGCGGACGTACGTTTCGAAATCCGCAGCACGGGCGGTCACAACCTGGTCCTGCAGCGCCAATGGGACCGCGCCGTCGGCACGCTCACCTTTCCGGACGGCGCGTCTACGCCGGTCGACCAACCACGGCACGACCTGTGGGCGAGCCTCAGCCCGATCTTCCTCGGCGAGGACGCGAGCACGCTGGTCACGGTCACCGCGGGTATGCCTGAGGCCGACGTTCTGGAAATGCGGTATCAGACGCACGACCGGGGCTGGGCATCGCTGCCAGTGATGGAGGGTCTCGACAGCTGTGTGGCACGTCTGGACGGCCAGATTCTGCGTACGCCGGGCAACTGGGCAGTTTTCACGTCCCGGTCGGATGCCGCGATCCAGGCGAAGTGCACCGACGACGGCCACCTTTGGCTGGAGACGCCTGATCCCGCCGCCAAGCGCTCCCAAGGTCGTCTGGTGACCGTCGAGGAGGCCGCCACCCTGCTGCACATCCTGGCCAGGGAAGACCGCAGTGCTATGGCCGACCTACCCGGCGTCAAAACCGTCCCCTGGGACTGACCTCGTGCCTTGACATCGGCATGATGCCACCGACACCTGTCCGTCCACGCTGGAGATCGTGCCGCTGAACCTGCCGCCCACCGCTTGGAGCTGGCGTACCTGCCGACCTTCGCGTCCTGGCTGACCTGGATCGAGGCCGAGTTCACCGCGCTGCGGTACTTCGCTCTGAGCGGCGCCGACCACCGCAGCCACGCCGAGCAGGACGCCGCCCTCGGCGACTACATCCGCCGACGTAATCAGCGAGCAGGCCCGAAATCCCGATTCGCGACCAGCTCCAAGCTCCGCCACGCGGATTACCCGCTCGAGGCTGCATGACTCGGCACTAGATTGATCATGCATGGTCGTGGCCAGAGTGGGAATCGGAGGGCCGCGAGCAGCACCGACAGAGGAGACGCGCCATGACGGACCCATTTGGCACCGGGTCGGATCGTGCCCACCCGTCGGATCTGCCGCGGCAGGCAGGGGACGTCGCGCCGGCCGGCGAGGGCTTCGCGGTCGTGGAGTTGTTCACCTCCCAGGGCTGCTCGAGCTGTCCGCCGGCCGAGGAGGTGCTGAGCGAGATCGAGCGCGACGCCCGGGAGCGGCGACAGCCTGTCTTCGCCCTCGGATTTCACGTCGACTACTGGGACGACCTGGGCTGGCCCGACCGGTTCGCCGACGAGGCGTACACCGCGCGGCAGCAGGCGTACGCGCGTGCCTTCGGCTCCGGGGGCTTGTACACGCCGCAGATGGTCGTCAATGGCACCGTCGAGTTCGTTGGTTCCGACCGGCGACGGGCGGCGAGCGCGATCGCGTCCGCGCTGACGGCGGCAGCCACCGCGCCGCTCGCACTGTCGGTCGAGGACGCCGCCGGGGGTGTGGGCGGCGGACGCCGGGTGGTGGTGGACTACCAGACCGAGCGGCCGCTGGAGCGCGCGGTGCTGAACGTGGCGATCGTGGAACGTGGCTTGGTGAGCGAGGTTGCCCGGGGTGAGAACGCCGGGCGGACGCTGCGGCAGGACAACGTGGTACGCGCGTTCACGTCGGTGGGCCTGGACGCCGAGCGCGGGCGGGTGGAGTTGGAGGTGCCGTCGGATCTTGATCCTCGGCAAGCCTCGGTGGTCGGGTACGTGCAGAACGACGGTGACAGGGCCATCATCGGTGCCGTGGCCGTCGGCGTGTCCGCCTCAGCTGGATGAGGGGTGCTGTTTCCCTGGGTCGAGCCAGGGATGGGCAGCGTGACGATGATCGGGCGGGTGGCCGCGCAACGCCCTTTTCCCGGGCCGCCCACCGGCTCGCGGGTCAGTACACGGAGGTGCGAGGTGAACCGAGCGCCGTTGCGACCTGGTCCCGCAGGACCGGGAGCAGATCGGTGACGAACCACGGATTGCGTGCCTGCCAGCGGAAGTTCAGCGGGGACGGGTGCACGAGTGGGATGGTGTCGGGCAGGTAGTCGCGGAACGCGTGCACGGTTTCGGTGAGGTTGCGTTTCGTCCGGCCGGCAAGGTAGTGCTGTTGCGCGTAACTGCCGATGAGGATCGTCAGGGTGATCTCGGGCATCAACTCGAGCAGGGGTCGGTGCCAGCGGGCGGCAAAGGACTTGCGCGGTGGCAGATCTCCACTGGCGCCCTTACCGGGGTAGTAGAAGTCCATCGGTAGGAGTGCGAACAGGTTCGGGTCCCGGAATTGGGTTTCGGCCACGCCGAGCCAGTCGAGCAACTTCAGACCGCTGGCGTCGTTCCAGGCGATGCCGGACTCTTGGGCTTTGCGTCCGGGCGCCTGGCCGATGAGCGCGATCCGGGCGTGCGGTCCGGCCTCGTACAACGGCAGATAGCCGAGATCGCCTGCCCAGGCGTTGTCGGGGTCAGCGATGATGTCGGCACGGATGGAGTTGAAGCTCACTGCTGTCCCTGCAGTCGTTCGGGCGTGGCGGACGAGCCGCTGATGCGGTCAGGATACGTGAGCTGCCATTTGTTGGCTGAGCGGGCTTTGGTCCCCACGGTTCAAGAACGCGCGATCCGCGTAGTGGCCGATCCGCGTGGATCGTGGCTGTCGCCTGCTCCGCGCTTTTCAGGAACGGGGTCGCCGGGACGTATTCCGATCAGTTACGGTCGGTCACGCCGGAGTGAGAGGCGCTGCGCCGGACCAAGGTCCGCCACGCTCACCCGGGACCATTTGACTGAAGGGCGCCTCCGATGAGGGAGGCGTGGTGAGTGCATCCGCGACCACGTGGGCTGCGGGCGACTATCCGGCCATGGCTCGCCGGCTGATGCCGGTCGCCGAGGCGGTGGTGGCAACCGCCGCGATACGGCCGGATGACCGGGTGGTCGATGTGGCCACCGGTACGGGTAACGCGGCGGTACTGGCCGCACGGTCTGGAGCCCGTACCGTAGGGGTGGATCTGGAGCCCGCGCTGTTGGAGTTGGCGCGGCGGCGTGCCGCGGATGACGGCCTGACGATCGACTGGCGGGTCGGCGACGCGAGCCGGTTACCTCTTCCAGAGGACTCGGCCGAAGTGGTCCTGTCCGTGTTCGGCGTCATGTACGCGAACGACCACGATGCGGCGGCCCGGGAGCTGAGCCGGGTGTGTGCCCCCTCAGGCCGGGTCCTGCTGACCGCATGGACACCGGGTGGTCTGTTTCCGGCCATGGGGCAGGTCCTCGGCCGCTATCTACCGCCGCCTCCGGCCGCATCCGCCCCGCCGAGCCGGTGGGGTGACCCCAACCAGGTCGGACGGCTCCTGGCAGCCGCCGACTTGAGAATCACGACGGCGGTCGTTCACCGGTTGGATCTGAGTTTCGCCGACGCCGACGCGGCGACCAGCCTGCTCATCGACACCGCGGGGCACGTCGTCGCCGAACGGGATCGGCTCGTGGCACAGTGCCGGTGGGAGGCGTTGCGCGCGGACCTGCGCTCGTTCGTTGCCGATCACGGGGTGGTCGATGGTGGCCGCTTCCGGCTGGGGCTCGACTACCTGCTCGTGACGGCCACGCCGGCAGCAGCGGTGACAGCATGACCCGGGCGCAGCTGGACAAGCAGCCGCCAGTGGTCGCCGCGATGTTCGACGGCGTCGCCGAACGGTACGACCTGGCCAACAGGATCATCTCGTTCGGCCAGGACGCCCGTTGGCGGCGAGCGACCAGAGCGGCGCTGGGCCTGCGCCCAGGCGAACGGGTGCTCGACGTGGGCGCCGGCACCGGCGTCTCCACCGAGGAACTGGCCCGTTCCGGGGCGTTCCCAGTGGGAGTGGATCTTTCGTCCGGCATGCTGAAGGTCGGCCGACGCGTCCGGCCCGCCGTGCCGCTGGTGGCAGGCGACGCGCTGTGCCTGCCGTTCCCGGACGGCGCTTTCGATGCGCTAACCATCTCCTTCGCGCTACGCAACGTGGTCGATCTCGATGCCGCGTTGCGCGAGTTCGCCCGGGTCGTCAGGCCAGGCGGGCGGCTCGTGGTCTGCGAGTGCAGCCATCCGACGAACCGCGCTTTCCGTACGCTCTACCTCGCCCACCTGCTTCGGGCCGTACCCATGATGACCCGATGGGTGTCCAGCAACCCCGACGCCTACGTCTACTTGATCGAATCCATCCGTGCCTGGCCGAATCAGCCGGATCTGGCGAAGCGGATCGGTGCATCCGGCTGGCAGCGGGTAGGTTGGCGCAACCTCAGCGGCGGTGTCGCCGCGCTACACCGGGCCATCCGCTGTTGAGCAGGTCGCCGAAAGTCATATTGGCCACGGTGGGCGGGGCGAGGCAGCGCTGCAGTATGGGCCTCGCGGTCACTGCGGAAACTACCCCAACGCGACCGCGCGGACTACTACAAGCAGTTCATCTGCGGCCAGGTCCTGGTCACCACCTGCGAAGCCCTCGCCGTCGCACCCGCCATCGAATCCACGCGAGTCGCCGTCCTGCGCCACCACAGCCCCGACAGCTACGGCCGACCCCGCATCCTGCGGGGAACTTCGGATCGCGGGATACCAGAAGGTCCGAGGAGTGCCATGCCGCGGACCGGCCACCCCACCCAGTGGGCGAGGTGGCCGGTCGTGCTGGCCGGCCTAGAACCGGCGTGTGACTAAAGCGAGGCGCACTGTCCTATCTTCTGACCCGTGACGATGTTGGCCCTGTCGTAGTTGGTCAGGCCCGGGTCGTTGGTCGAGCAGGACAACGATCCGTGGACGGTGTTGGCCGCCACGACGGACGCCACGCGAGTCTCGCTGCCCGTCACTGAGACCACCCCGCGCACCGAGTTCCCGGCGAGGATGAGCAACTCGTCGGCAC
The DNA here is from genome assembly GCF_900156065.1 of Micromonospora avicenniae. Lineage (GTDB taxonomy): Bacteria > Actinomycetota > Actinomycetes > Mycobacteriales > Micromonosporaceae > Micromonospora > Micromonospora avicenniae. Next base: position 11,500 of record NZ_FTNF01000046.1, read on the forward strand.
CGGCGACGGAGAGACCACCGGCGACAGTGACTCCGGCGCAGTCGCTCGGGCCGCCGCCGATCCGGACGCGTTGCCCGTCAGTGATCGCCACGTTCCCGTTGACAGAGCCGCCGCAGAGCGTGATGTCCTTCGCCCCGATGGCCGAGACCCCGCCGTTCACCGTCGAGCCGAGGGACACGAGGCTCGCGCCCGGGCTGACCGTGATCCGCCCGTTGACGGTGGCCCCGTCGAGGCAGGTCACACCGGAGGTAATCTTCAGCGCACCCCGGTGCGTGCCACTGATCGTGCTCGAACACTCCGGCAGGGTCACTCGCATCGCGAGCGTGCGGTCGCCGTGGACATCGAGCGTCTGCTGGACCAGAGCCCGGCCTGAGGTCGCCTCAAACGTGCACGTGGCGTGCGGGAAGACCCCGACGAGACGGCCAGCCGCGTCGGTAGTGCCCACCGGTCGCCAGCCGTCGCCGCAGTTCGCCCGCACGGGTGTGTCGGACAGCTTGGCGCCGTCAGCACCAGTCGCGTTGATCGTCACGGTGTTGAGCGCGTTGTAGGCCGCGGCTCCCCCGACGACGTCGAGCGTGATCTGCAGTCGCTTCGCGCTGACGTTGTCCATCGTGTCGTCCGGCCGGTGGTACTGCGGCTCGGTCGTGTACGTGCCGCGGCTGATGCTCTCGCACGTGTCGGGTGCCTTGGGCATGTTGTAGTCGAGCCAGATGAACAGCGACGACGGAATCCCGAGGTCGAAGAACGCCTGGTGGTCACTCTGCCCGAGCTTGCAGTTCTGGAGGTTGACGTCGTCACGGCCGAGCCCGTCGATGTCCTCCGGGCTCAGCCGGGCCTGCGCGTCGTACGCCGACTGGACGACGAAGTTCGACTTCCCGTCCGGAGTCAGGGCAAAGAAGCCGGCCGGCTCGTACGTGGTGCCGACCATGTCCATCTGCCACTCGCCGACGAACCGGTTGATCTCGTCCGGGGTCAGCGTCTTGGAGTAGGCGCGCGACCCGAGCAGACCACCTTCCTCACCACCGAAGCCGCCGATCCGGATTTCCTTGTCGAGTGGATACTGGCTGATGACACGAGCGAATTCGAGCGAGACCCCGTTGCCCGAGGCGTCGTCGTGGGCGCCGGGTCCGCCGAGCACGGAGTCGATGTGTGCGCCGACCATGACGATCGGTGCCTTCGTGCCCTGCGGGTCACCGACGGCATGCCGGGTCCCGACGACGTAGCTGCCATCGGGGTTGAGGTACTCGTGGGTTGAGATGTTCAGGGTGAGTGGCCCCTCGGCCAGCAGTCCCCGGATCCACTTGCTGTGGGCGGTGCCGCCGCCGAGCACCGGAATGGTCGGCTGCGGGGTCGTCAACGTGAAGGCCGGCGGGGCGGAGTTGCCGGTCGGGTAGGCCAGGATGACCGCCACCGCACCGGCCTTGACGGCATTGTCAACAATCGCGTTCCGGGTCGCGGCGGTCGTCGTGTAGTCCGCGAAGACGATCTTGCCGGCAGCGCCGTCGAAGGCACCCGGGGTGAGGCCTGTCCCGGCATCGAGGACAGCGGCGCGAACGGCAGGACCGGCCTCGGTGAACTTGCCACTCGTCGAGGCGGACATCTGCCAGTTCGGTCCACCGGGGAGCTTGGCGTTCGGCGAGGTCACCGTGCCCACGCGTTTCGTGGAGACCGGTCCCCAGTGCCCGATCTTCGCCTCGAAGCCGTAGGAAGTGAGCACGGATCCGATGTACTCGGCGGCGAGCAGCTCTTGGGGCGTGCCGTTCAGACGCGGCCCGATGTCCTCGGCGAGGTGTCGGACATGCTCGTACGAGTTGGCCGCGTCGAACTTGCTGACGATCTCCTTGTCGTAGCTCGCGAACGGTGTTGCCGGTGCCCTCGCGGGCGAGGCGGCGGCGTCGGAGGCGGCCATGGCTGGATTCGCCATCCAGGCCGCTCCTGGCATGAGCAAACCCGCCGCGGCAACCGGAGCGATCAGGCGCCGGCGCACTCTTGCGCGAGTCGACGAGTAAAGCTTGATATCCATGCGAATGTCACGCCTTCCGTCGGTCGGCGGACATCTCAGGCGGCGCCCCGAGATCGGTTCCGTCGAATCGTGCCGCTGAACGTATCCATCTGCGGCGCACGGGACAATGGGTTGACTCACGCGTCACGCGCTGATAGTCGGGTGCGTGACAGAGCTGCACCGGATCTCGGACGGGCTCGCAACTCCTGCATGCCGCTCACCCCGGTTCTGCAGGTCCGCTGGCTACCGTGCGCAGCAGAATGGGCTCTCAGAGCAGATGTCGCTGACGCGCGCGCCGCCTTGTCTCAGGTGGCGAAGCAGGTTCGAGAAACAGGAAGGTGAACGCCTCGACCATCCTCGAGCGGACCGACCTGATGCTCGATCTCCTCAAATCGCTGCCGGCCCGGCAGCTACGGCGCATCGTGCCCATGAAACCTGATGGAACGCCGTCCTGTGGACCGGTCCTCCCGTCCGTCACGTCAAGGTGGCCTTGGCGCACGTACGGACGCTGCCGAGACAGATGGAGCCGGCTCTCGTGCCACGGACCGTGCCCCCGACAGGCACCGCCGCAGCGGCGTAGTTGGCCTAACCTGAACCGGCACGACCCCGGCCCCCAAGGTCGGAACTGGCCACCGGCGGTGGCCCTCCCCTGCCAGGTGAGCAGTGGACCTAACCCCGGCGGGAGCATGCGAGCCGGGCCGCTGAAAAACGCCTCTGCTCCCTGGGTTCGCCCGGTAGGGTCGCCAGCGCTGTACCGGTCGGCCAGCGCCATGACGAACGATCTACCCGCCGTCCTGCCTGCCGGGTCTGCTGCACCGATAGGTGACATCTGAGATGGCTTGCCCTAGTGGCGGGCTGGAAGGATGTCGCTGTGCCCAAGCCCTACCCCCGAGAGTTC